>CAWFLW010000001.1:0-21872 GCA_963816655.1 uncultured Alphaproteobacteria bacterium
TGACGCGCGACAAGATGACGGAGGCGGCTGCTCGACTTCGGCAAGAAGGCGCAAGGCGCCGACATCGCCCTGTTCTTCTACGCCGGCCACGGCATCGCGATCTCGGGCACCAACTATCTGCTGCCGATCGACGCCGACATCAAATCCGAGATGGACGTCAAACTCGGCGCCGCCATCAACATCGACCTCACGCTCGACCAGACGATGGGTGACGCCAAGGTCAAGCTGGTGTTCCTCGACGCCTGCCGCGACAATCCGTTCGCCGCCAAGATCAAGTCGAACTCGGCAACCCGCAGCGTCAACGTGCAGACCGGCCTTGCCGAGATGAAGTCCGGTGAAGGCACGCTGATTGCGTTCGCGACCGGTCCGGGCCAGACCGCGCTTGACGGCACCGAAGGCGGCAACAGTCCGTTCTACGCGCGCGCTGATTGCCAACATCACCCAGCCCGGCGTCGAGATCCAGCAGGCCATGACCAAGGTCCGCGCCCAGGTCAACGAAGAGACCAACAAGGGTCAGCTGCCCTGGGGCCACACCAACCTGATCGGTTCGGTGTATCTCAACGGCACTCCCGCGCCGGCCGCGCCCGGCACGGCCGCCGCGCCGGCACCCGCACAAGTCGCCGCCGTGCAAAATTCCGAGGTCGAAGTCGAGTTCTGGCGCTCGATCAAAGACTCCAACAAGGCCGAAGAGCTCAGGGCCTATCTGACCAACTACCCGAACGGGCAGTTCCGTTCGCTGGCCCAGACGCGCATCGCTTCCATTGAGCAGGGCACCGCCATCAAGCCCGACGCCACGCGTAACCTGTCTGCCGGCGTCGATCCTGCCGTGTTCACCGAGGATGCGACCCAACTCACCGAGGACCAGATCGGCCTCGACAAGGGCTTGCGCCGCGACGTGCAGCGCCGGCTGAACGGTCTCGGCTTCGACACCAAGGTGACCGGCGCCTTTAGCCAGGATACCCGTAACGTGATCACCCGCTGGCAGGCCGCCCGCGGTTATCCGAAGAGCGGCTACCTCAACAAGCTGCAGCACAGGGCGTTGCTGTCGGAAATCGTCGCGACCCAGCCCGCCACGGCATCGAGCAGCGATGACGATGACAAGCCCGCGCCGCGCAAGCCGCAGCGTGCCAGTGGTGGTGGCGGCGGAGGTGGCGGCGGCGGTGGCGCAGCGCCTGCTCCGCGCCACAGCGGCGGCGGCGGCGGTGCAGATCCGGCCGCCATGGGCCGCTTCATGGGCGGCGTCGTCGGCGGTGTCCTGCGCTGATCACCCAGTAACGAACAACGAAAAGCCCGGGAACGATCCCGGGCTTTTTGATTCCCGATCAGGGACCGCAGCAGTTATTTCCCCGCGGCCTTGCGCAGCGCGTCGTTGATGCGATCCTGCCAGCCCGGGCCGCCGGCCTGGAAATGCTCCAGTACGTCCTGGTCGAGTCGCAACGTCACCTGCTCCTTCGCGCCGGGAACGACATTCTTCTTCGGCGGCGCTTCGGCGACCTTGGCGGTGGCCTTCTTGAACGCGGCCTCCGCCTCGGTGCGGGCGTCGTTGAGGGTGCGCGGGCGGCGCGGCGGCTGATCGGCCATGGTCAGATCCCCTCGAACAGTGCGGTCGAAAGATAACGCTCCGAGAACGACGGCACGATGGCAAGCACGGTCTTGCCGGCGGCTTCCGGCCGCTTGCCGATCTGGAGTGCGGCCGCGATCGCCGCGCCCGACGAGATGCCGCCGGGAATGCCCTCGTTGCGCGCCAGCGCGCGCGAGGTTTCGATTGCGGTGGCGCTGTTGACCTTGACGATCTCGTCGATCACGGAGCGGTCGAGGATGTCAGGCATAAAGCCGGCGCCGATGCCCTGGATCTTGTGCGGCGTGTGCTGGCCGCCCGACAGCACCGGGCTCTCCTCCGGCTCGACCGCGATGATCTTCAGCGAGGGCTTGCGCGGCTTCAGCACCTGGCCGACGCCGGTAATGGTGCCGCCGGTGCCGACGCCGGCGACGAAGAAGTCGATATTGCCGCCGGTGTCGTTCCAGATTTCCTCGGCCGTGGTGCGCCGGTGGATTTCGGGGTTGGCGAGGTTCTTGAACTGCTGCGGCATCACCGAATTCGGCGTGGAGCGGATCAACTCCTCGGCCGTGGCGATCGCGCCCTTCATGCCCTGCGCCGCCGGGGTGAGGACGATCTCCGCACCCAGAAACGCCAGCATCTTGCGGCGCTCGATCGACATCGATTCCGGCATCACCAGCTTCAGCCGATAGCCGCGCGCGGCGGCGACGAAGGCGAGCGCAATGCCGGTATTGCCCGAAGTCGGCTCGATCAGCACCGTGTCGGCGTTGATGATTCCCGCCTTCTCCATCGCCGTGATCATGGCAGCGCCGATGCGGTCCTTCACGCTCGCGGCCGGGTTGAAGTATTCCAGCTTGGCGAGAATGGTGGCGTCGACGCCTTGCATTTTCGGCAATTTGTTCAGACGGACGATCGGCGTGTCGCCGATGGCATCGACGATGGAAGAGAAAACGCGGCCGCGCCCGGGACGGTGCAGTGCAGCGTTGGGTGACGGCGCGTCCATCGCGGGACTCCTGTGGCCGAATATGTGCGGGAGGGTGAAGCTGTTCCCTACTTAGGTGCAGCGCGCTCGGCCGCGCAAGATGCAACCGCTGGAACAGGCTGTTCGCTGCAACGCAAAACGCTCAGAATTCGGAAATCACACGAAATCAACGCATTTGTGTTGCGACATCGTCAAAGAGGTCGTTTAATACTTTGGTCGCGAGCATGATTGGCGTTTGACTGATGCGATCGTGCATCAGGCAATTGTCCCCGGTTCAGAACGCAAGGAGGTCAGGATGGCAGCAGTTGCTGAAGTCATGTCGACCGTCGCGTCTCAACCCGATCCGCGCGGGTGCGATCTTCCCACCTGCCCGGTGTGTGCGGACTCCATGGTGGCAGCGGAAGCTTCTGCCTATCTCAACGACCACATCATCTCGTTATCTCTGGACCTGCGATACCTGCGGCTACGGCTTCGTCACCAAGCATTCGGTGAAGAAGTTCGCGTGTAACTGATCGAGAATAGACGCTCACCTCGGAGCGATGTCACCGCGCGCCCATTCGGCGCGCGTTCTGCTTCTAAAATCCTCGAACGTGCCGTTCGCTATTGCCGCGCGAATGTCCTGCATCAGCTGCTGGTAGTAGGCGACGTTGATCTCCGACAGCAGCATCGCGCCCAGCGTCTCGCCGGCGCGCACCAGGTGATGCAGATAGGCGCGTGAGATGTTGCGCGTCGACGGCCAGTTGCTTGCCTCGTCCAGCGGCCGCGGATCGTCGGCATGGCGGGCATTGCGCAAATTGATCTGGCCGTAGCGCGTGAAGGCCATGCCGTGGCGGCCGTTACGGGTCGGCATCACGCAGTCGAACATGTCGATGCCGCGCGCCACCGCTTCCAGCAGGTCCTCGGGCGTGCCGACGCCCATCAGGTAGCGCGGACGATCGGCGGGAAGCTCGGGCGCGGTCGCCTCGATCATCGCAAGCATCACCGCCTGCGGTTCGCCGACCGCGAGCCCGCCGATCGCATAGCCGTGGAAGCCGGTCTCGACCAGCCCGCGCGCGCTGGTCTTGCGCAGCTCCGGCACGTCGCCGCCCTGCACGATGCCGAACAGCATGCGGCCCTCAGGCGCGCTTTCGAACGCGCGCTGCGAGCGTTCGGCCCAGCGCAGCGACAGCTGCATCGCGCGCTCGATGTCGGCGCGCTCGGCCGGCAGCCGCACGCATTCGTCCATCTGCATGGCGATGTCGGAACCGAGCAGAAGCTGCACCTCGATCGAGCGCTCCGGCGACAGCTCGACCTTGGCGCCGTCGATATGCGAGCGGAAGGTCACCGCCTGCTCGCTGACCTTGCGCAGGTCCGACAAGCGACATCACCTGGAAGCCGCCGGAATCCGTCAGCATCGGCCCGTTCCAGCCGGTGAATTTTTGCAAGCCGCCGAGCGCTGCGATCCGCTCCGCGCCGGGCCGCAGCATCAGATGATAGGTGTTGCCGAGCACGATGTCGGCGCCGGCCTCGCGCACCTCGCGCCAGTGCATGCCCTTCATCGCGCCGGCGGTGCCGACCGGCATGAAGGCGGGCGTCCGCACCACGCCATGCGGCGTCGTCAGGCGCCCGGTGCGCGCCGTGCCGTCGCTTGCCAGCAGTTCGAAGTGATTGGGAAGGCTCATGCATGGGCTTATGACGCGTCAGCCATGCAGGATTCAACCATGTTGGCGGCGATTTTCGCTGGTACAGGCCGTTGACGGCGGCCAATCCCTGCCGCATAAGTCCGCGCCATGACCATGACCGCGAAAACCACGACCAAAACCACCAAGCCCGCCAGGGGCTCGGGAGGCATGCGCGCGTCGTAAACTAGGTCGCATCAACTTCACCGAAGCCCCGCCTGAAAAGGTCCGGGGCTTTTTTATTGCCTAATACCCAAACAAAACGGAGAGCCAAGTGAATAACGATCCCGTCGTCGCCATTGTCGGCGTCACCGGCGCAGTCGGCGCCGAATTCATCGCCACCATGGACAGGCGCGGCTTTGCCGTCAGCCGGCTCAAGGCGCTGGCCAGCGCCCGCTCGGCCGGCAAGACGGTCGAATTCCGCGGCAAGCCTGTCGTGATCGAGGAGCTCACCGAGCGCGCCTTCGAGGGCGTCGACATCGCGCTGTTCTCGGCGGGCGGCGGCATTTCCCGCAAGTTCGCGCCGGTTGCGGTCAAGGCCGGCGCCGTCGTCGTCGACAATTCCTCGGCCTTCCGGATGGACCCGAGCGTGCCGCTGGTGATCCCCGAGATCAACGCCCGCCGCATCCGCGAGCACAAGGGCATCATCGCCAATCCGAACTGCGCGGCGATCACCGCGCTGGTGCCGCTGTGGCCGATCCATCAGCAGAACCGTATCAAGCGCGTCATCATCTCGACCTACCAGGCCGCCAGCGGCGCCGGCGCCGCCGCGATGGACGAACTCGTGGAATTGACCCGCGCGCACCTCAACGGCGAGGCCGTTCACGCCGCGAGGTGATGCCGCACCCCTACGCCTTCAACCTGTTCAACCACAACACGGCGATCGATCCCGCGACCGGCTACAACGACGAGGAAACCAAGGTCATCAACGAGACCCGCAAGATCTTCGAGGACGACAAGATCGCCGTCGGCGTCACCTGCGTTCGCGTGCCGGTGCTGCGCGCGCACTCCGAGGCCATCACCTTCGAATGCGAGAAGCCGATCAGCGAGAACGAGGTGCGCGCGATCCTGGCGGCCGCGCCGGGCGTGAAGATCGTCGACGACCGCGTGAGGAATTATTTCCCGATGCCGATCGATGCCTCCGGCCAGGACGATGTGCTGGTCGGCCGCATCCGCCGGGATCTCAGCGATCCCTCCGGCCATTCGATCTCGATGTTCGTCGCCGCCGATCAGCTTTTGAAGGGCGCGGCGCTGAATGCGATCCAGATTGCGGAGTTGCTGCCGCAGCGCGCGATGGCGTGAGGCGCGCAGTCACGGCTGCATGCGCTTAACCGCCGCGGTCAGTCGATTGATGATGCGGTCGAGCGCGGCAGCGTCGGCGCGGGAAACGCCCTGCAGGATTTCCTTCTCGCGCGCTTTGACGCGGGGCACGATTTCCGCGTAGAGCGCCCGCCCGACGTCGGTAAGCCGCACGCACTTGCTGCGCCGATCTTCGGTGGCGGCGCGCCGCATGATCAGTGCCCGCGCCTCGAGCCGTTGCATGGCGCGGCTGACCTGCATCTTGTCGAGGGTGATGATGCGTTCGATGCTCGTGGCGGCAAGCTCGCCGTGCAACCCGAGGGCGGCTAGTATCCGCCACTCCTCGCGCGACAGGTCGAATTGCTCGGAGATAGATCGCAGCGACCGCGCGCGACACCTGGTCGGCCAGGACGGCAAGGCGATGAGGCAGGAACTGCTGCAGGTCGAGCGCTGCAGCAGATGCCGCCGCCCGGCTGACGCCGCGCCGGATCGATGTGCTCCTGGTACGAACTTTTCCCGCCATTTGATCCAGATCAATATTGAATTAGTAACATCGGTTACTAATTTGCGCAAGCAAATTGGCCCTCAGGAGGAACCGATGAGTATTGTTCAGAAGATCCACCACGTCGCCTATCGCTGCAAGGACGCCGGAGAGACCGTAGCGTTCTACAAGGACATCCTCGACATGGACCTTGTCGGCGCCATTGCCGAAGACAAGGTGCCGTCGACCAAGGCGCCCGATCCCTACATGCATATTTTTCTCGATGCCGGCATGGGCAACATCCTGGCTTTCTTCGAGCTGCCGAATTCGCCACCGATGGGACGGGACCCCAATACACCGGAATGGACGCAGCACATCGCCTTCCAGGCCGAGAATGTCGAGATACTCGACAGCGTGAAGGCACGCGCACGGCAGCGCGGAGTTGATGTCATCGGCCCGACCGATCACACCATCTTCAAGTCGATCTATTTCTTCGATCCGAGCGGCCACCGGCTCGAGCTCGCCGCCTGGACCACAACGCCCGAGCAGATGAAGCGCATGAAGGAAGCCGGTCCGGCGATGATCGAGGAATGGAGCCGGACCAAGAAGCCGTCGCGCCACACGGCATGGCTGCATGAAAAGGAGTTCGCCGACTGACCGAACGACGATGGAACCCTGTCAACCGGTCCTGGTACTCGCATCAGGTCGCCGAGCGGCGCCTGTTTCAGGGGGCGACTGCCTGCTGCTGCCGCGCTTTGAACAGCAAACACGCATCGCCATACGAATAGAACCGATACGCCGCCCGCAATCGCATGCGCATAGGCCTGCTTCATCGCATCCAGCCCTGCAAAGGCCGAGACCAGCATGAACAGCGTCGAGCGCGGCAAATGAAAATTGGTGAGCAGGATGTCGACCGCGCGGAAGCGATAGCCGGGCGTGATGAAGATCGAGGTTTCGCCGGCGAACGGCTTGACGACGCCGTCCTGCGTCGTCGCGCTCTCCAGCAGCCGCAACGAGGTGGTGCCGACCGCAACGATGCGCCCGCCTTTCGCGCGCGCCGCGTTCAGTTTTTCCGCTACCTCGGCCGACACGCTGCCCCATTCGGCGTGCATGCGGTGTTCGGCGGTATCCTCCACCTTCACGGGCAGGAACGTCCCTGCCCCGACATGCAGCGTCAGGCGGTTGATCGCCACGCCGCGATCGGCCAACGCGGCTTCGAGTGCGGGCGTGAAGTGCAGGCCCGCAGTCGGTGCGGCGACGGCGCCTTCATTCGCCGCGAACATGGTCTGATAGTCGGCGGCGTCCTGCTCGTCGGGAGTGCGTTTTGAAGCGATGTAGGGCGGCAGCGGCGTCGCCCCGAGATCGGCGATGGCCTGGTCCAGGATCGGTCCGTGGAAGGAGAATGACAGCGTCACCTCGCCCTCGGCGCCCTTGGCCTCGACCTCGGCATCGAGATGGCCGAGCAGGCAGACCTTCCCCTCATTGCCGAAGCGGACGCTATCGCCGACTGCAAGCTTCTTGGCCGGCTTGACCAGCGCCTGCCAGCGCGAACCGTCGAGCCGCTTGATCAAGGTGGCCTCGATCTTCGGCTCGGTCTCCCGGCCGATGCGGCGGCCTTTCAACTGCGCGGAAATCACCCTGGTGTCGTTGACCACCAGCTGATCGCCCGGCTCGAGCCATTGCGGCAGGTCCGAGACCTGGCCGTCGCGCAGCTCGCCGTCGCCCTGCACCACCAGCAGTTTTGCGGAATCGCGCGGAGATGCCGGGCGCAGCGCGATGCGTTCGGGCGGCAGTTCGAAGTCGAAGAGATCGGTGCGCATGCGTTACCCAGCACCGTCATTCCGGGGCGATGCGCAGCATCGAACCCGGAATCTCGAGATTCCGGGTTCGATCGCTTCGCGCATCGCCCCGGAATGACGGTCATACTTACGCCGCGTCCGCGGCCATCCGCGCCTTGACGATCTTGTCGGGATCGCGCACCGGCTCGCCGCGCTTGATCTTGTCGACATTCTCCATGCCCGACGTGACCTTGCCCCAGACCGTGTACTGGCCGTTGAGGAACGAGGCATCGTCGAAGCAGATGAAGAACTGGCTGTCGCCGGAATCGGGGCTCGCCGCGCGCGCCATCGAGGTGGTGCCGCGCACATGCGGCTCCTTGTTGAATTCGGCCTTGAGCTTCTTGCCGGAGCCGCCGGTGCCGGTGCCTTGCGGGCAGCCGGTCTGCGCCATGAAGCCCTCGATCACGCGGTGGAACACGATGCCGTCGTAAAATCCCTCGCGCACCAGTTCCTTGATGCGTGCGACGTGGCCCGGCGCGACATCCGGGCGCATTTCGATGGTCACGGGGCCCTGGGTGGTCTCGAGGATCAAAGTATTTTCGGTGTCAGCCATGCTCGTCTCTCTGCTGGTTTGGGTGGCGTCTTGCGTGTCCAAAATCTGACAGCGAGGGGCCGGCCGGCGATTGCGCCGCCCAGTCCTTCACTAAATGGCAACGGCGTGCAGCGTTGCAACGCCTCCATCACGGCGATCCGGTAAGCGAGCCGGTCATTGTCAGCGGCCCCCTCCGTCTCGAAGGTAATCCGCGGCCGGCCCAGGATGGCGCCATCGCGGCTGAAGCTCACCATGACAGTCACATCGACCGGGCCTGCTTGCGAACGGCCGCGGCGGCTTCCAGCAACTGCGCAGCCGTTCGAATATCTCCTTGAGGGTGTCGATCTGCTGCGCGCTCGCCGGCATCGGCGCCGTCATCAGCACGGCCACTGCAAACCAAAGCCAGGGTTTGCCGCGCTGTGCCATGTCGTTTCACTTGATGTCTGATGCGACCTGCACCTTCACCATCTTGTCGGGATCGGTGACGCTGCCGCTGCTCGAGCCCGGCGGGGCCTTCTTCAGCTTGTCGACGACGTCCATGCCCTGCACGACGTCGCCGATCACCGTGTACTGGTTGTTGAGGAAGGAGGCCTCGGCAAAGCAGATGAAGAACTGCGCGTTGGCGCTGTCGACACTGTCGCCGCGCCTGGCCATGCCGACCGTGCCGCGCTTGAAGGGCGTCGAGGAGAACTCCTGCTTCAGCATCGGGTATTTCGACGCGCCCGATGCCGTTGAACTTCTCGCCGTCGCCGGTCTGCGCCATGAAGCCGTCCATCACCCGGTGGAACGGCACGTTGTTGTAGAAACCGTCGCGCGTCAGTTGCTTGATGCGCTCGGCGTGCTTGGGGGCGAGATCGGCGCGCAGCGCGATCACGATGCGGCCCTTTGACGTGTCGATCACGATCGCATTGGCCTTGTCGAGACTGGCCGGCAAAGGCTGCGCGAGCGCGGGAGCCGCGCATACCAGCGCGGCGAAGAGGGCGAGAACGCGGATCATGAAATCTCCGAGATGCAGATGAAGGGAAAGGCTCGGCTGTCAGCCGAATTTCGTCTTGAGGCTCTTGGCGACCGCCGGCGGAACGAAGGCGGAGACGTCGCCGCCCATGCCAGCGATCTGACGCACCAGTGTGGCGGTGATCGGGCGAACCGCGACGGAAGCCGGCAGGAACACGGTATGCACCTCCGGCGCCATGGTCTCGTTCATCCCTGCAATCTGCATCTCGTAGTCGAGGTCGGTGCCGTCGCGCAGGCCGCGAATCATGATGGTGGCGCCGGCCTTTTGCGCCGCCGTCACCGTGAGATTGTCATAGGTGTTGCAGTCGAAGGCGCAGCCGGCCTTTTTGGCCACGGGTTCGAACACGGCCCGGACCATTGCCAGGCGTTCTTCGGTCGAAAACAGCGGCTTTTTGCCGGGATGAACCCCGATCGAGACGATCAGCTTGTCGCAGAGGGTGACGGCATGGCGGACCACGTCCAGATGGCCGTTGGTGACGGGATCGAAGGAACCGGGATAAAGCGCGATGCGGGACATAAGACCCTCTAGCCTGCTCCGGGCAGCGCGGCAAGGTTGCCGGCCCGATCGGCGGCCGTACAGCGCCGTTTTTACCGATAATTCAATAGCTTAGCAGACGCCCGTTTCAGCCATGGGCGGGCGGCATTGTTTCGTCCCACCGCAGCCGACGAAACAAAGATGCTGCCTCACGAAACCATTTTCCCCATTGGCGAAGACGTCCCGAAACCGAGCTTGGTTACTAGTCCACCCAACGAAACGACGGGTCTTTGGGGGCCCATGACAGGGGACAGTCATGATCAAGGCATTTTCCGCCGTAGCCTTTGCCGCGCTGATCGCAGCCGGGCTCACGGTGCTTCCCGGTTTTGCGCCGCAGGTCGAAGCCAGCGTCCCGGTGGCTTTGGCAAAGGGTGACCGCCTCGACATCAAACAGGTCGGCCGCGACTGCTCGCAGAATGCCTGGCCGAATTTCGAAGCCACCTGCCTGCGCACCACCGGCACCAAGAATGTTGTACGTGAGGCCCGCCTCGTCACCGCTGACCGTACGCCATAACCACAACAGAATACCTCGTAACCTCCCACGTTGCTCCAAGTCGAAATCCCCGGGATGCCCCCCGGGGATTTTCGTTTTCCCGCGCAATAACCGCCCGCCCGCACTCGCCCGAAGCCAACAGAGTCAACGCGGACATTCGCGTACCGCACGACAAATCGCGATGGCAATTTGCGATGCGGCGTCGCAGACTGACGCTTGATCGCGCCCGGCTCGAACAACGGGGCGGGCGCGATCGCGTTTCGGGAGGCCAGTCCATGACAGCGACGTCAGCCGATTCCGCCCACGCTTCCGGCGCAATCCCGGTAGCAGCCACGATCGGCGCACTCGGCGTCGTCTACGGCGATATCGGCACCAGCCCACTCTATGCGATGAAGGAAGCCGCCAAGGCCGCTACGTCCCACGGCGGTACGCTGACATCTGCGGCCGTCCTCGGCGTGGTCTCGTTGATCCTGTGGGCGCTGATCCTGATCATCTCGATCAAATACGCGCTTCTGATTCTGCGCGCCGACAACCGCGGCGAAGGCGGGATCGTAGCCCTGCTCGCGCTATTGTCTGCGCGCAATGCCAAGCCCGGCACATGGCGCGCGCAGCTCCTCGTGGTCGGCCTCGTCGGCGCCGCCCTGCTCTATGGCGACGGCGCCATTACGCCGGCGATTTCCGTGCTGAGCGCCATCGAAGGACTGAAGGTCGACGCGCCTTGGCTGGCGCCCGCGGTGGTGCCGATCACCATCGTCATTCTCGTCGGCGTGTTCGTCATGCAGAAGCATGGTACCGGCGTCATCGGCCGCATCTTCGGGCCGGTGATGCTCGCCTGGTTCATCGTGCTCGGACTGCTCGGCATCCACGGCATCGTCCAGGTGCCGTCAGTGCTGGCGGCGGTGAATCCTTTCTATGCCTTCAACTTCCTGATCCACGAGAATTTTCACGTTTCCTTTGCAATCCTCGGCGCCGCCTTCCTTGCGGTCACCGGCGGCGAAGCGATGTATGCCGACATGGGGCATTTCGGCCGTATCCCGATCCGGCTTGCCTGGTTCGGCATCGCCCTGCCCGGCCTGATGCTGAACTATTTCGGACAGGCGGCGGTGCTGATCACCGATCCCGGCGCGATCGACCACCCGTTCTACCAGCTCGCGCCGGACTGGGCGCACTATCCACTGGTCGCCTTCGCCACAGTCGCAACCGTGATCGCCTCGCAGGCGATCATCTCCGGCGTCTATTCGCTGACCCAGCAAGCGATCCAGCTCGGGTTTCTGCCGCGCATGCATATTCAGCACACCACCAGCCACGCGATGGGGCAGATCTACGTGCCGCTGGTGAACTGGATGCTCGCGGCCGCCACGCTCGGCGCGGTGATCGGTTTCGGCACATCGGATGCACTCGCCGGCGCCTACGGCATTGCCGTGTCGCTGTTGATGGCGATCACCACGCTGCTTGCGGCTCTGGTTGCGCTCCAGTGGGGTTATCATCCAGCCATCGTAATTCCGGTCAACGGCTTCTTCTTCGTCATCGACTGCATCTTCTTTGCCGCCAACTCGACCAAGTTGATGGAAGGCGGCTGGTTTCCGCTGGTGTTGGCGGCTGTCGTCGCCTTCCTGATGCTGACCTGGCGCAGCGGCGTCAGGCTGGTCGAGACAGCGCGCGGCGCGCTGCGCCAGCCCGAGGAGGACCTGATCGAAACCGCCGTCAACAAATGCCACGCGCGGCTACCCGGCACCGCCGTGTTCATGGCCTCGATGCCGAAGGGCGTTCCGCTCGCGCTGACGCAATTCGTCAAGCACAACCATGTGCTGCACCAGCGCGTGATCCTGGCCACGGTGCTGATCGCCGAGTCGCCACACATCGCCGACGAGGACCGCGCTGAAATAATCGAGGTCAGTCCCGGCATCACGCGGGTGATCTTGCATTACGGCTTCATGCAATACCCGACGCTCTATGACGGACTGGTGCTCGCCTGCCAGCAGGGCAAGCTGCCGGGCATCGATCTCTCCGACATCACCTACTATGTCGGCCGCGAAACCATCATCCCGCGCGAGGATGTGCCGGGCATGTGGGTCTGGCGCGAGACCGTATTCGCCTTCCTGCAGCGCAATGCCGAACGTTCGGCCGCGTTCTTCGGCGTGCCGACGCGGCAGGTCGTGGAGTTCGGGACGGAGATCGAGATTTAGAGCGCGCGACGCTGCAAGTCTACTCTATGAGATAGATCGGACTTGACCAGGCTTGATGGCCGTCGGCCTGCGTCACGCGCAGGTAAACCGGCAGATCTGCACCGCCGGCAAAACTTGCCACATGATCGAGTTTGACGTGCCGGCTGAAGTCGGCTTCGGGCAGACGGTAAATGCTCAGCTGCCGGCCGAGGCCGCCACCGTCGAGCGCGATGGTGCCGTCGGCGAGCGCGGCAAGTTCCACCGTCCCCGAGACGATATTGGTCTCGATGCTGAGCGTGCCCCGGTCGGCTTCGTCGAGCCAAAGGTCAATGCCCGCCAGATTACCTGTCGTAACCGAACTCCACGCCAGCGCCGTCGCGGCTGCCGTCTCCCGCACCGTCCGCTCCGGATTGAGAAAATTGACCGGCGCAAATCGCGCAATGCGATTGCCCGCGACCGTCAGCTTGCCCTCCCACTGCGTCTCGCGGCCGCGGCCCCGATATTCGGCGCCTTGCCACAACACGCGCACGCGCCGGCCGAGATCGGAGGCGCTGTAGGGACGAAACGTCTGTGCGACCACAGTCCCGTGCAGAACATCGACACGCTCGATCGGCGCGGTTCCAATCACCTCGGCCGTAACACGCATCGGCGTGCGGCCGGGGCGAATGATGTTTCCCATCACCGCCTGCTGAACCGGAAATTCAGCGGCCGGCCCGAGCTGCGGATCCTCCGAGAAGCCGACGACGGGGTGGTCGAACGAGCCGAGCAGATCGACAAAGATCCGGGCGCCCGATGTCCCGTAGTGCCGCCGTTGTCGCAGTGCCTCGAACAACGCATCGCGCGTCAGCTCCGGCATGAAGTAACAGGTAAGGCCACCGATCGCGCCAAAACTGGACGCGCCCGGGCGCGTCGCGCCGGGCCTCCCCTTGTGATCGTCGCTGTGGCACACGACACCGACACGATAACCCTTCTCGAACGCATCATGCAGAATCCACTCAAAGGTTCCCCATGTTGAGTGAACCTCGACGGCGCGCTCCAGCCGGCCATCGTGGGCATACTTCACGTCCGCGTAACGCCCGCCGACATGCGCGATGACAATGGCATCTTCGCCTTCCAGCCCGCGAAACAGCGCGTCGGCGGTGTAGATGGCATCGGTCGAAGTCTGGCCTTCGACCAGAATGTGCGACGAGCGTCTGATTGGCCGTCCTTCGTGGCGATAAAAGATATTCCGGTCGCCGCCCATCCCGGTGTTGCCCGACCATTCGTATCCGGGAAGGCAAACGAACCGCCCTGGAACGTCGAACTTGGCTGTCAGACGGTTGAGCTCCTTCCAGAAATCGTCGGTGATCTGGAAGTCATTGCCCTGGTGACCGACCATGTCGATGAATGCGGCGTCACGCGCATAGCGAAAATAGGCATCGGCCGTTCCCATCCCGATCGTCTCGCCGCTCTGCCCATGCAGGTCGCCCCAATAGCGGCGCAGCGCAGCCTCTCGCACCACACGCAGCGGATTGGCACGCGCCAGCTCTTTGCCGTTTGCCATCAGGCGAATGTCGAGATCGCCCTCCAATCCGGCGACGAGGTTTTCGATGACATGTGGGCCGTCGCCGCTCTTGATCTCAAGCCGGGCCGGCAGCCCGCGTATCGGATGCGACGATACAAGCCCAAAATCCTGGCTGGCGTCGGCCGTGACATTTCCCCATTTGTCCTCGGCGACGATGGCGAGACGAAACGGCTCCCCGACAACTGCGAGCGATGGCAGGATTGCTTTCCAGCTCGCGACCGGCCCCGGCGCGAGATCGAAGGCGGGCTGCACCGGAAGTTCACAGAACTCGTAGGTCGCAAACGCGTCGATCGACGTCTTCAGCTCCACATTGGCCTCGACGTTGGTCTGCAACCGGAAACCGGGCGAGCCCTGCCTGCGATCGCCCAGACGAACCGTCAGCGTATCGCCTTCGCGCAGATAGCCGCGTCCCACCCGTATCAACAGCGTGTTGGCAAACGGACGAACGTTGAGCCGGTCGAACCATACTTCAAGCTTGGCGCCATTGCTGGCTTCCACCGTGGTGAAATTGGCCGCCTGCGGCTTGTCGAATTGCGGCTTGCTCATGTCGGATGTGGTCCGCCACGAGATCTTGACCATCCCGGTGTCGTCGATGCCGAAAGTACCCGCGGTGTACACCAGAGTCAGTTCGACATGCGCGCCCGCGATGAAGGGGCCGGCCGGAGACAGCGTGATCCTTCCCATCCGTTCGGGAAGATAGGTGGAAAATGGCATTTGGCTTGCTCGCTACTGGGCCTTGATGTCGAGGTCCTTCACCAGTCGCCCGAACGTCGCGTAATCCTCGCGAACCAGGGTGGCGAATTGATCGCTTGTTCCGCCGATCGGCTCCTGCGCCGAGTCGAACAGATTCTTGCGTACCGCCGGATCGGCAATGGCCTTGTTGATTTCGACGTTAAGGCGAGCCGCGATCTCCGGCGGGGTTCTGGCCGGCGCAAACACGCCGAGCCACTGGTCGAGTACCAGTCCTTTCACCCCCGCCTCTTCATAGGTTGGGATATCGGGAAGGCTTGGTGAGCGAGTCTTGGTCGTTTGCGCGAGCAGGCGCAGCGTACCTGCCTTGTAGTGCGGTATCAGCGGCGTCGATCCGAGCGACCCGAGCTTGACGTGGCCGCCGATCAGATCGTTGATCGCCTGGCCACCGCCGCGATAGGGCACCTGCTCGAGCGTGATGCCGGCGATCTGCGCGAACCATTTCACCGCCATGTGCTGCGCCGATCCCGCACCGCTTCCGGTCGCGTAGGACAAGCCCGGCTGCTTCTTTGCCAGCGCGATCAACTCGGCGATCGAGCTGACGCCGAGCGAAGGATGGGCCGCCAACACGATGGGCTGGCGTGAAAGCTGGATGATCGGCAACAGATCTTTGGAAGGATCGACCTTGGAGTTGAATACGTGTGGATTGCTGGCGACCGAATCGGTCGTGACAAGAATGGTGTAGCCGTCCGGCGCGCTCTTGGCTGCGTCCTCGATCCCGATCGTGCCATTGGCGCCCGACTTGTTCTCGACGTAAACCTGCTGGCCGAATGCCCGCGACATGTGCTCGGCGATGAGGCGGGCGCCGACGTCGGTCGAGCCGCCTGCCGGAAACGGCACAACCACACGGACGGATTTGGTCGGATATGACTGGGCGTGCGCAACCCCGGTCCTTGCCACTGCGGCGGCCAGCGCCCCCAGTGTGAGTGAAAAATGTCGCCTGGTGATCATGGTTTGCTCCTTGCGAAAATACGCGGCGCACTACGGACATTCGGCTCGACGTGTCGCGTCCGCTGTGTGCCAGCGGGCGACACTACTCGATCACCTCGTCGGCGCGGGCAAGCAGCGTCGGGGGGACCGTGAGGCCAAGCGCCTTGGCGGTCTTGAGGTTGATGATGAGCTCATATTGGGTTGGCTCTTGTACCGGTAAATCGCGCGGTTTCTCGCCTCGCAGAATGCGATCGCCATAGGACGCCGCCTGCCGCATCAGGCTGACGAATTTGGAACCGTAGGACACCAGACCTCCGGCCGCCGTAAAGAGCCGGAGCGGACACACGGTCGGCAAACGGCCACTGATCGCGAGGTCGAAAATCATCTGACGGTGCACACCCGTGAAAACGTCAGGCATCACCATAAGCGCGCGGCCAGGCGCGCCAGCGGCGGCGCGGATCGCGTTTTCGATGGCCTCCTTGTCGGTGACCGGCGCATGAACGAGCCTGATCGCCATTTGCGGCGCCACCGTTTCCATGACGGGGAGGAATATCTTGTAGGGCGCCGTGTCCGGGTTGTAGATGACGGCGACGCGATCGGTAGCCGGCGCTATTTCCTTGAGCAGCTCCAGCCATTTTCCTGCAATCGCAGCGCTAAAACTAGTGAAGCCGGTAATGTTGCCTGGCGGGCTCGACAAGTTCGTGACGATGCCGTCGGCAATCGGATCGGCGAGACCTGAGAAAACGATCGGCACGGTTTCGGTTGCCTGCTTGAGCGAACGTGCCGTCGGCGTATTCGTGGCCAGTATCAGGTCCGGCGCAAGGCCAACCAGCTCAGTGGCGTACGCCTTGGTGCGCTCTGCATCGCCTGCGCCCCAGCGAACGTCGAAGCGAATGTTGCGGCCTTCAACCCAGTTCAGATCCTGAAGACCCTGGCGAAAGCCCGCGAGCCGCTCCTGCCCGTCGGCATCATCCGCCGTACCCATCAATATCCCGACACGCTTTTGCCCGCCCGGTTGCTGCGCGTGCGCGGCGAGCGGCCACACGGCCGCGCCTCCGACGAGACCAATGAACGCACGCCGCTTCATTCGATTGCCCCGACCCCCTATGGGGCTATCGTCTTATCCGGTTAGCGGCCACGTGTATATCGATGGCTTCACATGCCCGCATACGGGCGGCGCTACCGTATAGAGACAGCAGTCCACGCGTTCGAATCTGGGCCTCGTGAGGCACACGATGGCGTCCGCTGCCAAGACGCTCCGGGTCAGCTTTGTGCAGTGTCGCGGCACGCCGTACGAGGTCGGCCGCGCGCAGGCCGATGCCTTTGCCGAGACGCGCAAGGGCAAGGCGTTTCTCCGCAAGAAGGTGCGGCTGCCAGCTAAGGGCCACAAGCGGTCATTTCTCAGCAGATCACTTAACTAGGCGGTGGCATCCGATGACGGTGAAGCGGGCGATCGCGGCGGCCGCCTGACGCATTGCTGACATAAAAAATGGCCGCAGGGGCCGGGCTGAATCAAAGTCTGTTGCGCGAGAGAAGAAAACTACCCTTCGCGTGGCGGCGGCTAGACCACCTCGGCGAGCGGTTTTCAATTGCAGAAGAACCAGGTCCGCCGCAGGATCGCGGACGGGGCGACGGCACCGCGGTTCGTCTGTCAGCCCCCGGGGCCGTCCTTCATGATGTAGCCCATCAGGTCGTCCACATTGTGCTCCAACTCCCGGATGATGTCCTTGACGACGTCCCCGATCGAGATCACACCCACGACCTTGCCCGCGTTCAGCACTGGCAGATGGCGAAAACCGCGCGCAGCCATCAATGCCATGCAGCCTTGCAGCGGATCGTCCGGCTTGACCGTCACCGGGTTGCCCGTCATCACCTGGCTCACCGGCGTCTGCTTCGCATCGAGCCCGGGCAGCAGCACTTTGATGGCGCAGTCACCCTGGGTCACGATACCGACCAGCACGTCGTCGTCGATAACCAGCACCGACCGGACCCGGTGTTCGCGCATCTGGCGCAGGGCTTCGATGACCATGTCGCCGGAACGAACATGGATCAGGGCGCCACTCTTCTGGACCAGAGCGCTTTTTACTGTGCTCATCGATCTCCTCGCGTGGGCCCTGTTCTACCCGGTCTTGATGGCCCGCATTGAAGGTTAGTCAAAATATCTTGCCTTGTCAGCACCGCATCGATGTCGCCGGCGAAGCCTGCCACCAAACCCGACAGCGGGATTGTCACCGCCTCGATGGCGTAGCCCTGCAGCACCTTCACCACTTCCAGCTCGAAGCCGCTGCCGAACTTCTCCGTCTCGCCGGCCTTCCACAATTATGGCAACGGTGCCCAAACGCTGCACACGATCGTCGTGGAGCCAGCGAAGCTGCGGGTCCTCATCGACATCGGCGGCGACGCCGCGATGCTTGATGAGGATATGCTGGACGTCGATTTTCGGGCTGTGGGTCGACGGCGAGGATCTGCCGACGACGCAGCTTAAAGGACAGCTTGGCCCGGGTTGGCAGGCGCCCCGAAGGACGCGAGCAAAGACTGTCACTCAAGGTCGACGCCAACAGCGAAGCTGAGTGCTCAAACCTCATCCTGAGGAGCGGCGCGAGCCGCGTCTCGAAGGATGAAGGCCCGTCTGTGGCCTCAGGAGGAACTACCCGCCGTTGCCGTTCTCGCCGTTTTCGCCTTCCTCGCCGATGTGCTCGACCGAGACGACGTGCTCATCCTCGGCGGTGTCGAACACGATCACGCCTTGCGTCGAGCGGCCGGCGATGCGGATGTCCTCGACCGGGCAGCGGATCAGCTGGCCCTGGTCGGTCACCAGCATGATCTGGTCGGTGTTCTCCACCGGGAATGACGCCACCAGCTTGCCGTTGCGATCGTTGACGCTCATCGCGACGATACCTTTGCCGCCGCGGCCGGTCGTGCGGTACTCGTAGGACGAGGTGCGCTTGCCGTAGCCGTTGACGGACACGGTCAGCACCACCTGCTCGGCCGCCGACATCTCGACGTAGCGCTCCTGCGAGATCGTCGCGACGTCCGACGCCACCTCGGCCTCGGTGTCGGCTGTCTCCTCGGTCCCGCCCTCGCCGGCCATGGCGCGGCGCATCTTCAGGTAGGCCGCGCGCTCGTCCGAGGTCGCCTCGACATGGCGCAGGATGGCGAGCGAAATGAGTTTGTCGCCCTCCGCAAGCGCGATGCCGCGCACGCCCATCGAGGTGCGGCCCTTGAAGACGCGCACATCGGTGACGGGGAAGCGGATGCACTGGCCGCCGGCGGCGGTCAGCAGCACGTCGTCGTGCTCGGTGCAGATCTGCACGTCGACGATCGACTCGCCCTCCTCGAGCTTCATGGCGATCTTGCCGGCGCGGTTGACGTCGACGAAGTCGCGACAGCTTGTTGCGGCGGACGGTGCCACCCGTTGTGGCGAACATCACGTCGAGCTTGGCCCAGGCCGCTTCGTCCTCCGGCAGCGGCATGATGGTGGTGATGCGCTCGCCCTGCTCCAGCGGCAGGATGTTGACCAGCGCCTTGCCGCGCGCTTGGGCGCTGCCATCGGCAGCCGCCAGACCTTTTCCTTGTAGACCTGGCCGCGCGAGGAGAAGAACAGCACCGGCGTGTGCGTGGAGGCGACGAACAGGCTGGATGACGAAATCCTCGTCGCGCGTCTGCATGCCGGCGCGGCCCTTGCCGCCGCGGCGCTGCGCCCGATAGGTCGACAGCGGCACGCGCTTGACGTAGCCGGCGTGCGACACGGTGACGACCATGTCCTCGCGCTGGATCAGGTCCTCGTCCTCGATCTCGCCTTCCTGCTCGACGATGACGGTGCTGCGCGGCGTGGCGAACTCCGATTTCACCTCGGCGAGTTCGGTCCTTGACGATCGTCTGCACGCGGACGCGCGAGCGCAGGATGTCGAGATAGTCGTTGATCTCGACGGCGAGCTTGTCGAGCTCCTCGGCGATTTCGTCGCGGCCGAGCGCGGTCAGGCGCTGCAGGCGCAGATCGAGGATCGCCCTGCGCCTGCTCGTCCGACAGCCGCGCGGTGCCGTCGGCGTTGATGCGGTGGCGCGGATCGTCGATCAGCGTGATCAGCGGCGCGACGTCCTTCGCCGGCCAGTCGCGCGACATCAGGGTGTCGCGCGCCGTGTTGGGATCGGGCGAGGTGCGGATCACGCGGATGATCTCGTCGATATTGGCGACTGCGATCGCGAGGCCGACCAGGATGTGGGCGCGGTCGCGCGCCTTGTTGAGCAGGAACTTGGTGCGGCGCGTGACGACCTCCTCGCGGAAGTCGATGAAGGCCGTCAGCAGGTCCTTCAGGTTCAGCAGCTGCGGCCGGCCGCCGTTGAGCGCCACCATGTTGGCGCCGAAAGCTCGTCTGCAGCGGCGTGAAGCGATAGAGCTGGTTCAGCACCACGTCGGGCACGGCGTCGCGCTTGAGCTCGATGACGACGCGCATGCCGTCGCGGTCGGATTCGTCGCGCAGGTCGGAGATGCCCTCGATCTTCTTCTCGCGCACCAGTTCGGCGATGCGCTCGATCATGCGTGGCCTTGTTCACCTGGTAGGGGATCTCGGTGACGATGATGCGCCTCGCGATCCTTGCGGATCGTCTCGATCGGCGACCTTGCCGCGCATCATGATCGAGCCGCGGCCGAGATGATAGGCGGAGCGGATGCCCTGGCGGCCGAGGATGATGCCGCCGGTCGGGAAATCGGGACCCGGCACGATCTCGATCAGCTCGTCGATCGCGATGGCGGGATTGTCGATCAGCGCAGTGCAGGCGTCGATGACTTCGCCGAGATTGTGCGGCGGGATGTTGGTGGCCATGCCGACCGCGATGCCGCCCGCGCCGTTGACGAGCAGGTTCGGGAAATTGCGCCGGCAGGACCACCGGCTCCCGTTCCGAGCCGTCATAGTTCGGCTGGAAGTCGACCGTGTCCTTGTCGATGTCGTCGAGCAGGCACTGCGCGATCTTGGCGAGGCGCGACTTCGGTGTAACGCATCGCCGCCGGCAGATCGCCGTCGACCGAGCCGAAATTGCCCTGGCCGTCGATCAGCGGCACGCGCATGGAGAATTCCTGCGCCATGCGCACCAGCGCGTCGTAGACGCGATTGGTCGCCGTGCGGATGGTACTTACCGATCACGTCGCCGACGATGCGCGCCGACTTGCGGTAGGCCTTGTTCCACTCGAAGCCGTTCTCGTGCATCGCATAGAGGATGCGCCGGTGCACCGGCTTCAGGCCGTCGCGCGCATCGGGCAGCGCGCGCGCCACGATCACGCTCATGGCGTAATCGAGGTAGCTGCGCTTCATCTCGTCGAGGATGGATACGGGACGAATATCTGATGGCACCGGCGGTTCGCCGGGCTTGTCATCTTCGGTATCGGACAAAGGGAATTCCGTGCGTTTTTAGTCGCGAATCATATAGCCCATTTGGGGCTTTCAAACCATCTTTAAAGGGTCGAGGAAAGGGGTTTTTCCCTTTGTTTTTTCATGGACTTACGGGGTGGGCCGAAAGGCCCTTCGGCGGCTTGAAACAGGCCACGCAAACGTACCGGTTTTCCTCTTTCGAATCCCCCTCCTCAAGGCCCGAAAACCACCGCATGCATGATGCGCCCGGGCATGAAGGCGAAGAAGCCCGCGATGATCAGCGCGCCGGCAAAAATCGACACCATCGTCTTCTTGTGCCGGCTCACATTGTGGCCCCGCGCGGCAAGGACACCGACCACCAGCATCACCAGCGAGAAGATCGACAGCAGATGGATCGGGCTCCACGGACCCACCAGCCGGATTTCATGAATCCAGAACGACGAGCCAGCGACGACCACCATCAGCGCCACCCAGATCCAGCCGAGCGTCCGGTGCGGCAGCGTCCCCTTCGGCGCCAGCAACTGCACCAGTCCAAGCGCAAACGCTGCAATCGCGGCCGCGGCATGAAGGGGAATGGCGGGCGCGGCGTTCAGGAGCGGTGTGAGGCTCATGGCCGGGCGCGTCCTCCGTTTGAGCAGCGGTTCTAGATCGCCAGCGGCACGAATGCCGCCGGATGCCACGGCATTATTTCAGCCGCAAACAACACG
>CAWFLW010000002.1:0-160637 GCA_963816655.1 uncultured Alphaproteobacteria bacterium
CGGACCTACTGCTGCACGCGATAGGCGTCGATGACCTTCTTGCCGTCGTCGCCGGCCTTGCGCCCTGCCCTTGGCCAGCATGTAGTTGCCCACCCTGCGCAGGTCCGCGGTAAGTTGGTCCGACGGTTTCTCGATGCTCATTCCCTTCTGCTTCAGCTGGTCGGTGTACCAGGCAGTCTTCTCCTCCGAGATCTTCCAGCCGCGCGCTTCGGCTTCGGCCGCGGCCTTGAGGACCGCGGCTTGTGTCGGCTTGTCCAGCGCATCGAAGGCCTTCGTAGCGGTCGCGGCGTTCTTCGGCAGGCGCGCGCCTGAATCTGGAGGTCGAGATCCTTCAGGTACTCGTAGGTTTTTGAGTCGAACCCGGTCGCGCCCGATGACATGTAGGAGTCGATGACGCCGGTGGCCAGCGCCTGCGACACCTCCGCGGCTTGAACCGTCACCGGTTGCGCACCCACCAGCTCGGCGATCTTCGACGTGGCCGGGCTGTACGCGCGCCACTTGAGGCCCTTCATGTCGGCGCCCGACGCCAGCGTCTTCTTGGCGAAGATGCCCTGCGGCGGCCACGGCACCGTGTACAGCACCTTCATGCCCTGCTTGGCGAGCTTGTCGTCGAGCGCCTTGCGCGATGCCTTGTAGAGTTTCGCCGCTTCGGCGTAGGAAGTTGCCAGGAACGGAATGCCGTCGAGGCCGTAGAAAGGGTCCTCGTTTTCGTAGTTGACGAGCAGGATTTCACCGGCCTGCGCCTGGCCGCCCTGAACCGCGCGCTTGATTTCGGGCGCCTTGAACAGCGCGGCCGCCGGGTGGACCTGGATCTTGAGCTTGCCTCCCGAGGTGCGGTCGACGTCGGCCACGAACTGCATGATGTTCTCAGTGTGGAAGTTCGACGCGGGATAAGCGGTGGGCAGGTCCCACTTTGTTTGCGCGGTGGCCGGCAGCGCAAGCGCCAGGCCGAACGCGGCGGCGAGAGCGATTGTTTGTTTCATCGGGTGTCTCCTGTGGGCCCGGCTTGGGAATGCTCCCGCCGCGCATTGAAGGTCGAGTTCCTGCCGTAAAGTACACTAGTGAACAGCATGGCGACAATCGGGCAATGGCAGTTCTGGATCGATCGCGGAGGCACGTTCACCGACATCGTCGCGCGCAAACCCGACGGCGCGCTGCTGACGGCAAAGCTGCTGTCCGAGAACCCCGAACGCTACGCCGACGCCGCGGTGCACGGCATCAGGCAGTTGCTGGGATTGGCGCCGGGCGAGCCGATTGCCGCGGGCGTCATAGACGCGGTGAAGATGGGCACGACGGTCGCCACCGATGCCCTGCTCGAACGCAAATATAGACATTGTCGCTGTCGAACAGCCGCTTCACCACGATCTGGTTGATCTGGGTGGTGCCGAGCGGTGGAGATGGCACGCGCAGCACGGTGTCGGCCACCGAGGCTGTCCAGGCGCCGGTGGCGTTGACCAGCGCGCGGGCGGAAACAACGCGGCGATGGCCGCGATCGATCATGACCAGCCGCCAGACGTCGGTGCGGTCGGCCCGGACGCACCGCGCGCCGGTGCGGATGTCGGCGCCGCGCTCGGCGGCATCGACGGCGCTCAGCACCACGAGGCGGGAATCGTCGACGATGCAGTCGGAATATTCGAACGCGGTGCCGAACGGGCGCTTCAGGGCGTCGCCGACCGGGTGATGGGTGACGTCGACCGTCTCCGAGGCAGGCAGCGGCCGTCGCGCGCCAAGGCGGTCGTAGAGCAATAGCCAGGCCCGCAGCACCCAGGGCGGCCGCTCGTCGGCGTGTGCAGGAATCGCAAAGCGCAGCGGCCGCACCAGATGCGGCGCGATCTTCAGCCAGACATCGCGCTCGGAAAGCGCGGTGCGGACCCGCAGGAAGTCGCGCCGCTCCAGCACCGACAAATCGCCATGGATCAGCCGTGGCGAGGCCGCCGAGGCGCCGCAGCCGAGGTCGCCCTGCTCGAGCAGGAGCACCCGCAGGCCGCGCCCGGCGGCGTCACGCGCCACGCTCGCGCCGTTGAGGCCGCCGCCGAGGATTGCAAGATCGTAGTCCGCCATACGCAACGCTTGGGAAGAGGAACGCAAAGAGAATGTCTGATCGCATCATCCTTAGCCGGTCTTGCGCGCGGGCTCCATGGCATTGGCGGGATTTCGGCCGACCAGGGCCGCATATTGGCCGATCGGGGCGGGCTTGCCGAGCAGATAGCCCTGGACGGCGTCGCAGCCTTCCTGGGCCAGGAAAGCGAGTTGCTCGGCAGTTTCCACGCCCTCGGCGACGATGGACATCTCAAGGCCATGGCCGAGGTCGATGACGGCGCGCACGATGTTGGCCGATTGCTTGTTCTTGCCGAGGTTGATGACGAAGGCGCGGTCGATCTTGATCTTGTCGAACGGGAAGGCCTGCAGGTAGCTCAATGAGGAATAGCCGCTGCCGAAATCGTCCATGGAGATGCGCACGCCGAGCGCCTTCAGCCGCCGCAGCAGCGCCAGACCGCGGTCGAAATCCTCGATCAGCACGCCCTCGGTGATTTCCAGTTCCAGGCGGCCCGGCGCAAGGCCGGTCTCGAGCAGGATCGAATGCACCAGACTGACGACGTCGCCGTGCATGAACTGCGCCGGCGACAGGTTGACCGCGACCTGCAGCGGCACCGGCCAAGAGGCCGCCTCGCGGCAGGCCTCGCGCAGGATCCATTCGCCCATCTCGACGATCAGGCCGCTCTCTTCGGCGAGCGGAATGAAATCGACGGGCGAGACGAAGCCGCGCAGCGGATGCATCCAGCGCGCCAGCGCCTCGAAACCGATGACTTCGCTGGTGGCAACGGTGGGGCCAGAGGAGGCCTGCGGCTGATAGTACAACGACAGTTCGCCGTTCTTGATGGCGACCGAGAGATCCTGGTGCAGCACGCGGCGGTCGCGGATCTGCTGATCCATCTCCGGCTCGAACACGCCGATGGTGCCGCGCGACTTCTGCTTGGCGCGGAACAGCGCCGCGCCGGCATTGGCGAGCAGCGAGGCCGCGTCCGCGCCGTTATGCGGGAATACCGAGATGCCGGTCGTGACGCCGGTGCGCACCGCCTTGCCGTCGATCTGGAATTCATTTGCCAACGCCTCGGCAAGCTGGGCCGCCAGCGCCTGGCCGGCCTCCGGCTGCTTGCCGTCGATGATCAGGCCGAACTCGTCGCCGGACAGCCGCGCCACCACGCCGCCGCGCGCCGTCTCCTGCAGGCGACGGGCGACTTCGACCAGCACCTTGTCGCCGGTCGCGTGACCGAACACGTCGTTGACTTCCTTCAGGCCGTCGAGATCGACGCAGAGCACGGCGAATTCCTCGTCGGTGCCGGCGCAGGCCTCGATCATCTGCGCCAGCGCCTGCAGGAAGGCGGCGCGGTTCGGCAGGTCGGTGAGGCCGTCGTGATAGGCCATGTGCGCCATGCGCAATTCGGTCTGGCGGCGGTCGGTGACGTCCTCATGGGTCTTGATCAGGTATTGCGGCTCGCCGGCATCGTCGAGCACGGTCATGCGGCGGGTCAGGAACAGCCGCAGGCCGTCCTTGGTCGAGATCGGATGCTCCTCGGTGAGCAGGCTGCGCTTCCTGATCGCGGCCTCGTCGCGCGCGACGATCAGTTTTGCCTCACGCGGGTTGAAGATGTCGCCGGCCGTGAGCCCGGTGGCGTCCTCGCGGCGACGATTGAGGATGGTTTCAGCGCTGCGGTTGGCGAGCAGATAACGGCCGTCGCTGACGCGTTCCACGATCAGCGCGACCGGGATGTTGTCGACCACGAGTTCGAGGAATTTCTTGGTGTTCTCCAGTTCGCGCGACAGCGAGCGGCGGTCGGTCACGTCGTCGAACAGCGCGATCAGGAACTCGGGCTCGCCCTTCTCGTTGCGCGCCACCACGCGGTTGGAGGCGAGGATGCGCTTCTCGCGATCCGCGCTCGACCATGGAATTCATTGCGGTGATGGCCTTCGACGGCGTGAATCGCGGCTTCGTCCGCCTTGACGATGGCGACCGCAGTGTCGTGCTTGAAGATTTCATCGGCGCGCTTGCCGACGATGTGGTCGCGCGAGAAGCGCGAGAAGCGTTCGAAGGCGCGGTTGGCGAAGATATAGCGGCCGTCCTCGATGTTCTTGGCGGCGACGCAGACCGGCACGTTGTCGAGCACCAATTCCAGGAACTGCGTGGTCGACGACAGCTTGCGCGACAGCCGGCGCTGCTCGGTGCAGTCCTCATGGGTCGCGACCGATCCGCCATTGGGCAGCGTCGAAATACTTGACCAGGATCATGCGGCCGTCGGGCAGTTCGGTGACGAGCCCGTCCGGCTCGGCGGCACGGCTGTAGAAATCATCGACGCTGACATCGAGCACGCCGCGCTTTTGCCGCAGCGCCAGCAGCTCGCGGCCGGTCATGTCGCGCGGCAGGTCGGCGCGCGCCAGCCCGTAGATCTCGAGATAGCGGTCGTTGCAGAAGATGACCCGCCCGCGCTGATCGGTCATCACCACGCCCTGGTTGAGGTGGTTCAGCGCGGTGCTGATGAAGGCATTGCGCCGCAGCTGCGAGCGCTTGGCGCGGCGCAGCGCCGCGACCACCCAGATCGCGATCGCGCCGAAGAAGGAAGCGACCACGATGCCGCCGATCAGCACTTCCCAGATCAGGTTGGGATCGAACGAACCGACATAGCTCGCAGGCGCGAAGTCACGCGAGGCGGCATGCGCGGCCACAAGCGGGCAAGCGCCGGCGACAAGGCACACGAAGGCCGTAGCAGGAATCAAGTTCTTGCTGCCTGCCTGCCAATTCTTGCCAGCCATCAGTCACCTGCGTATTTCAGCGCCGGAGTGTCTGGCTTGACGGGTTTGGATCGGGTAAACGCGTACCCTTGCAACTGCAAAATGCGACTCAAATTGCGGCAATTGCCCTGACGTGATTAATGCTTCACTAATATCGCCTCATGGCGATCGACCGCGAGACAAACCAATGGCTTGGCTGCCGGCCGTGCTTAACGAAGTGACAAGAAATCGATGCCGCCACGACCCAATTGCGCGGCAATCCTTGCGGGTTTGAAGCGCTGATGGACAAGGTCGAGTGCGTGGTTGTCGGGGCCGGCGTGATCGGCCTCGCGGTGGCGCGGCGGCTCGCCCGGACAGGCCGCGAAGTCATCGTTTTGGAAGAGGCCGAAGGCATCGGCACCGTGACCTCCTCGCGCAACAGCGAGGTCATTCATGCCGGCATCTACTACCCGGCCGGCAGCTGGATGGCGCGGATGTGCGTGTCCGGCAAGATCGCGCTCTATCGCTACTGCGACGAGCACGGCATCCCCTACCGGAATTGCGGCAAGCTGATCGTCGCCACCACGCCGGAGGAGACCGCAAAGCTGCAGGCGATCCGCGCCCATGCCGAAGCCAACGGCGTTTTGGACATGCAGACCCTGTCGGGGGCGGCCGCACGGGATCTGGAGCCGGCGTTGAACTGCGACGCCGCGCTGCTCTCACCTTCCACCGGCATCATCGACAGCCACGCCTACATGCTGTCGCTGCAAGGCGAGGCGGAGGCGGCCGGCGCTGCGTTCGCCTTTCACACGCCGCTGATCCGCGCCAGGGCCGCTGCCGGCCGGATCGAGCTCGAGACCGGCGGTGCCGCGCCGATGACGCTCGCCTGCGATCTCCTGATCAACGCCGCCGGGCTCGGCGCGCCGGCCGTGGCGCGCAGCATCGCAGGGATGCCGCTGGAACACGATTCCCGCCGCCTATCTCGCCAAGGGAAACTATTTCAGCTGCAGCGCGCGGGCGCCGTTTTCGCGGCTGATCTATCCGGTGCCGGAGCCCGGCGGGCTCGGCGTGCACCTCACGCTCGACATGGCAGGCGAGGCCCGCTTCGGGCCCGATGTCGAATGGGTCGAGCAGATCGATTACGCCGTCGATCCGGCGCGCGCGGCGCGCTTCTATCCGGCGATCCGCAAATACTGGCCGACGCTGCCCGATGGCGCGCTGATGCCGAGCTATTCGGGGATCCGGCCGAAGATCGTGCCGCCGGCGGTGGCGCGGCAGGATTTTGTGATGCAGGGACCGCGCGAGCACGGCGTTGCGGGCCTGATCAACCTGTTCGGGATCGAGTCGCCCGGGCTGACGTCGTCGCTCGCGATCGCCGAACATGTCGACGCGATGGCTTCGGCTTGAGCAAGCGCGCGCATCTGCGCAACAGATCGCACAATAAAAATCCCTTGCGCGGATGAGCGGCACACGCTCATCCACGGCAAGGGACTGGCCTTGCGATATCCTGATTAGGACGTCTGTTCAGTGGCGGTGTCTTGTTAGTGGACCGTGTCGCTCGCGGTATACTTCAACCGTTCGATCTGGTCCTTGACCATCAACTTTCGACGCTTCAACTCGACAATTTGCAGGTCATCTGTGGAGAGGTGAAGGAGCGCTTCGTGTAATTCGCTTTCGAGAGACCTGTGTTTGCGTTCCAGTTCAACGAGATGGGCCTGTATTGCCATTCGCATTCCTCCTCGGTGGAAACCTCAGATTCGATCCGGATGAGCAAGTCTACACCAGACTGGGAATCTGTCGATGGGAATCGAAAAAACGCCGCTCTCATATTTTCGGGATCATCTGTAATCAATCGTGAGTATGGAACCGGGTCGGCTTGCGCGGCAGGCTGGCAAGGACGATATTTGCGGCAGCCGCGGCTGCGAAATCGTTCACAACCTCATCGTGCTGATTAGTTAACGTACACCATGACCGACGAAGATGAGCGCGAACTGCAGGCCGAACTCGCACGGCTACAGCAGGAACACCGCGACCTCGACGCGGCGATCGATGCGCTGCATCAGTCGCCGGCGCCGGATTTGTTGCGGTTGCAGCGCCTGAAGAAGCGCAAGCTGCTGCTGCGCGACCGTATCGCCTTCATCGAAGACCAGATTACCCCCGACATTATCGCCTGAGGCGTTCTCGACGGGCGGAGGTCCGGCGGCGAGCTCTCCCTCGCGCGGCGGCTTGTCCCCGACATCCACAATCAGGCCTGCACAACCCGGGTCCGCGCGAGAAGCCGGGCTTCGCGGCGCGCAAAAAAGGCCCCAGCCCGTTGATGCGGACTGGGGCCAAGAGGGTGGTGGAAGTCTGTACAAGCGCCGCTACAACGCCCGTCCCGGACAATCGTTCCAGACGTCTTGCGTTCCAAAATCCTGCGTTCCAGAAAATCTTGCGGCTCTCCTGTTGACCCATATTGACTCCGAGAGAACAAAAAGAGAACATAGCAGGCAGCCAACCGGGGAGTTTCAGCCATGTCCGCGTCGCCAGTCTTTACCGAGGTCAGCCACTATGAGAAGGCCTGCGATCAGGCGATCGCCATGTGCGACGGCAACCTGCGCAGCACGATCAAGGCGCTGATCATGGCCAACGAGTACCTGGAAACCGAGCTTGCGGAACTGCAGGCGGCGGTGGCCGCCGGCTGTGCGCCGAACCATGCGGCGCATCGGGAAAGCAGCGCCGCCTGATCAGGAGGTCAACCATGGCAAACGTCACCTACTACGTCGCATTGCCATTTCTGCAGGACGACAGCGGCGAGATGGTCGCGGGCAATGCGGAAGAGTGCCAGAGCGCCACCACTGCGCTGCGCCGCGCCGAGATGCTGTCGCGGACCCCCGGCAGCATCGGAGCGGTGGCCTTCAGCCGCAGCGGCGATCCCATGATGGGGGAGTTCGGCGATGCGCATCTGTTGCGCAAATTCGGCAACGTGCCGGACGATCTCGCGGGGCTCTAAGGCACGATCCGGAATAGTGGGCAGCGGCTTTCCGATCAGGATCGTGCCCAGATAAGCATTCACCCTGCGGCGCGAGGAGATACTCCGCGAGTTTTTTGCTTGAGCATGATATTTTCGGAAAACCGCTGCACACTTTTCCGGATCATGCTCTACGCGCCGGGCGCTTCATGCCGCCGCTGCGCCTTGCGCACATACATCGCGCTGTCGGCCTGTTCGAGCGCGATGCGCATGTCGGAGTGGCCGTCGAGCAGCGCCAGGCCTACGGAGGCGCCGGCATTCGCCGTGCGGCCGCCGAAATCGAAGGACAGTCCGTCGATCGCCTCTTCCAGCGCCGCAGCCTTGGCGCGCGCATCGGTCTCGCTGAGATTCCACAACAGAAGCGCAAACTCGTCGCCGCCGAGCCGGCCGATCACGTCGGAGGCGCGCACCTGGCCGAGCAGCGTCTTGACGACGGCCTTGAGCACCTGATCGCCCGCGGCATGGCCGAACGCGTCGTTGATCGGTTTCAAGCGATCGACATCGAGCACCAGCAGCGCGCCGCTCGCCTGATAACGCTTGATGAAGGCGATCGAACGCGCGAGCTCGCGCTCAAAGCCACGCCGGTTGAGGATGTCGAGCAGGAAGTCGGTCTCCGAGGAGGACTTGAGCTGCTCGATCTCGGCCAGGGCTTTGGCCAGTTCCCGGCGCAGCCGCTGCACGGTCGGCTTGCCATCATTGGGCTTGCCAGCTCCCGAGGCCGCCGCACGATTCGGACCCCGGGGGCCAGCGGTTTTTCGCCCGTCCGCAGCCGATTTGCGGCCTTTTGCAGCCTTCGACGCCACAGCTCTGGTTTTCTTTCGCTTGGGCATCTTCTCAAGAAGGCTTGCCGGGATTCACCAAGACAGGATAGTCCATTCCCAACCCCTTGCCACGCCTTGGATCAACCCCGGGCCGACCCTATACTCGGCCTATGTTTTTGGATTCCCGGACAGAATTGACCTCATGACCGCCCCCATCGCCATCATCATGGGCAGCCAGTCCGACTGGGAAACCATGCGCCATGCCGCCGAGACCCTCGCCGCACTCGGTGTGGCGTCGCGACAAGCGCATCGTTTCCGCCCATCGCACCCCGGACCGGCTGTTTGCCTTTGCCAAGGGCGCCAAGGCCGCCGGCTTCAAGGTCATCATCGCGGGCGCAGGCGGCGCGGCGCATCTGCCCGGCATGGCGGCGGCGCTGACGGAGCTGCCGGTGTTCGGCGTGCCCGTCGAATCCAAGGCGCTGTCGGGCGTCGATTCGCTCTACTCCATCGTGCAGATGCCGGCCGGCGTCCCGGTCGGCACGCTCGCGATCGGCAAGGCGGGTGCGATCAACGCAGCGCTGCTCGCCGCAAGCGTGCTGGCGCTGAACGATCCGGCGCTGGCCACGCGCCTTGCGGCGTGGCGCAAGCAGCAGACCGATGCGGTCGCCGAACGCCCGGAGGGCGCGGCGTGACGGCTTCGAATCGCGTGAAGCTGAAGCCGGGCGACACCATCGGAATCCTCGGCGGCGGACAATTGGGCCGGATGCTGGCGATGGCGGCGGCGCGGCTCGGCCTGAAGTGCCAGGTGTTCTCGCCCGATCCGGACTCGCCCGCCTTCGACGTCGTGCTGAACGCGACTTGCGCCGAATATGCCGATGTCGAACGGCTTGAACTGTTCGCCAATGATGTCGACGTCATCACCTACGAATTCGAGAATGTGCCGGCCGCCACCGCCATGGTGCTCGCCGCGCGCAAGCCGGTGCTGCCGGCGCACAAGATCCTGGAAACCACGCAGGACCGCCTGATCGAGAAGGATTTCGTGGTCCGGCTCGGCATCGGCACCGCTGCCTATGCCGACGTGTCCTCGCCGGAAAGCCTGCGCGCGGCAATCGCGAAAATCGGCCTTCCCGCCGTCATCAAGACCCGCCGCTTCGGCTACGACGGCAAGGGCCAGGCCATGATCCGCGACGGCGACGATATCGACCAGATCTGGCAGGAGCTCGGCACCAGATCCGCGATCCTCGAAGCGTTCGTGCCGTTCGAGCGCGAGATCTCCGTGATCGCGGCGCGTTCCGCCGACGGCGACGTCGAATGTTTCGACGTCACCGAGAACGAGCATCGCGATCACATCCTGAAGATTTCGCGCGCGCCGGCCGACATTCCCGATGCGCTCGCAGCGCAAGCCCGCGCGGTAGCGGAAAAGATCGCAACCGCGCTGGACTATGTCGGCGTGCTCGCCGTCGAGATGTTCGTGGTGCAGGAAAAAGACGGCGCGAAAGTGCTGGTCAACGAGATCGCGCCGCGGGTGCACAATTCCGGCCACTGGACGCTCGACGGCGCCACGATCTCGCAGTTCGAGCAGCACATCCGCGCCATTGCCGGCTGGCCGCTCGGCAAGCCGGTGCGCCACGGCGAGGTCACCATGACCAACCTGATCGGCGACGACATCGACGACTACGCGCAGTGGCTCTCGGTTCCCGGCGCCACCGTGCATCTTTACGGCAAGGGCCCGGCGCGCCCGGGCCGAAAAATGGGGCATGTGACGCAGGTCGGCCCGATGCGGTCAAAAACCCCGTGATCGGGGCGAAATGGCGCGATTTTCCGGTATCCCAACGCCCGGCGCAGGTGGACATTAAAGCATTTGTCTGATACATGCGCGCGCCTAGGGTCAAGAGGCAGGCCTTTGCCGCCCTTTGGCTTTGCCAGAATTCCAGACCGATCACATCAAAAGAGGATGCCGCGTGCAGGTTCTCGTCCGCGATAACAACGTCGATCAAGCCCTCAAGGCGCTGAAGAAGAAGATGCAGCGCGAGGGGATTTTCCGCGAGATGAAGCTCCGCGGCCACTACGAGAAGCCCTCCGAGAAGAAGGCCCGCGAAAAGGCCGAGGCCGTGCGCCGCGCCCGCAAGCTGGCGCGCAAGAAGCTGCAGCGCGAAGGCCTGCTGCCGATGAAGCCGAAGCCGGCATTCGGCGCCGGTCCCGGCGGCGATCGCAGCGGTCCGGGCGGCGGTGGCCGTGGCGGTGCCGGTGGTCCCCGCGGTCCGCGCTAAGCGTTCTCGCAGGATTTGATATCAAGACGCGGACCTTGCGGTCCGCGTCTTTGTTTTTGAGGCCCCTCCTCGATTGAAGCCCGCTGGTTTTGGGCCAGTCTTTGGCGACAGAAGTGCACGCCGAGGCGCGGAGGTGGCCTGCCCATGCATCTGTTTTGACGCGTGTATTTTGTCTTCGTCTCGGCTACCACTGCGACATGAGATGCGGGAGCCGACCGCCGGCATGGCCGTTTTGACGTCGAATGCCATCTTCCGAACTGCGCGCTGCATCGTCCCGGCAGGCGTCGCCGCGCTGTTTGCGGTCGGGCTTTGTGCCTGCTCGTTCGACCTTGGCTCGTTCTCGCTCTCAGATAAGGAAGCTGCGCCGAAGCCGCAGGCGACCCCGACCGCGGAAATCAGCGCGGACAATGTCAGCGACGCGCAAGGCCTTGCAGCCCAGGGGCAGGTGCTGGCCCGCTCCGGCAAGAGCGCCGAAGCGCAGGCCGCGTTCGCCAAGGCGCTCGCGATCGACCCCTACAATTTGCAGGCGCTCTATGGCCGCGGCCTGGTCTATCAGGGCGAGAAACAGCACGCCGAGGCGATCGCGGATTTCAGCGCCGCGCACGGCCTGTCGCCGCAACGCGCCGACCCGCTGGTGGCGCGCGCAACCAGCTATCTGGCACTCGACAAGGTCAAGGAGGCGGCCATCGATCTCGACGAGGCGGTGCAGGCCGAGCCGAACAACGCGCAAGCCTGGTCGACGCGCGGTCTCGCCTACGAACGGCTCGGCGACAAGGCGAAGGCGGCAGCATCCTACAGCCGCGCCATCGCAATCCGCCCACGCGACGACGCCGCGCGCCACGGGCTCGCACGGGTCGGCGGCTAAGGCAGATCCTGGAATTATTTCGGCAGGACGGCGTGGAACATCGTTTTCGCCGCCGACAGCATGTCTTCGGCGACGCTGGTACGCTCGCGTGGCGCGCCTGCGACCATCTCGGCGCGCAGATCAAGCGGCGGCCGCGCGGTCGGGATTTCGCCAGGCGGCGTCGGGCGCGATGCCGGATCGTCGGACCGCGCGGGAGCGGCATAAGGCGGCCTCGTCGCTGCCGCGTCGGGATTCTCCGACGGCGCTGCGACGACGATCGGCGGCGGTAGCGGCTTCACAACGCCAAGCGCTGGCGGCGCCGCTGCGGTCGATGCACGCGGCGTCTTCCTGCACGCGGGCGGGCTCGGGCGCGCGCGGGGTCTCGCTGCCGCGCAGCCGCTCGATCGCGGCGCGGGCAAGATCGTTGGCGTCGCGGCGTTCTTCCTGCGCAGCTGCAGACTCAGAGGGCACCGTGGCAACGACCGGCTGCACCGGGCCGGGCGCGAGCTTTGCTGTCGCCCTTTCGCGCGGCGGCTGCGGCTGACGCCGCGGTTCGACAGGCAGGCTCGCGGTCGTCTCGGCCGGCTTGTCGATGACCTTCTCCGCCGGCTTCTCCACCACCACACCCTTCTCGGCAGCGGCGTTCTTTTCCAGAATCGCCTTCTCGGAAATGCCCTTGGCCTTGACGCCGGATGCCGGGATGGCGGCGAGGTCGGTCTGCTCGTCAGCCTTGGGCCCACCGCCTGGTCCGGCCTCCGTTTCGGTCTTGGCGTCGACCTTGGCCTCGACCTTTGGGTCGGCCTTGCTTTCGGCTTTGGACTTCGGCTTGGCGGTGGACACGACGGCAGCCGCCGGGGCATCGGCGGCCGGCTTGGCGGCGATATAGTGGTTGACGATGTAGGCCCCGATGATGGTCGCAGCCACCGAGGGCACGATCTCCATCGCAAATTTCTTCACATAGTGCAGCATGACCCGGCCACTCCCGACCCCGTCCATTTGCGGGAACTTTGAGGCACATTGAGGGATCAACTGCGACAGATCGGTGGCAATCGTGCAGAACCGATGCAGAGGAACGATCACATTAGCGGCGTCGGCCCATGATCGGGGGCCGATCGGTCATGGCTGTACCCGGCCCCGGGTGGTGCGTCGGAGGTGCGAGCCGGCCCCTGCCGCAATGGAACTACGGCTTCAGTTCGACCTCGAGGAAGACGATCTCGCTGGCGGATTCATTCAGCACGTCGTGCTCCACGCCCGCCTTGCGGAAGTAGGATTTTCCGACCGCGAGCTGGGCCTTGGAGCGATCGCCATTGGGCGCCACGATCGTCATTTCGCCTGCGGTGACCGGCACGATCACATAGTCCATGCCGTGAGTGTGATGGCCGGTGGCGCTGCCCGGCGCCAATCGCCATTCGGTGACACGCACCTCTTCCGTATCAACCTGAACATCGGACTTTGCGCTGAGCATGTTGTTCTCCCCGTTTCTTTCGCTTTGCTCAAGTTTGAGCATGATCTTTAACGGAAGCCGGTACCCACTTTTCCGGATCATGCTTCAGGGCACGAATACCATGAACACGAACACCGCAAACACCACCATGTGGACCATGCCGAACAGCATGTTGGTACGGCCGGTGCCGAAGGTGAGCATGCTGAGCATGAAGGTCAAAAGCAGGATCACCATGTCCTGGTTGGAAAGCCCGAGCACGAGCTGCTTGTCGAGGGCGTAAGCGGCAACGGCGACTGCCGGAATCGTCAACCCGATGGTGGCAAGCGATGAGCCGAGCGCGAGGTTGATGCTTTTCTGCAGGTCGTTCTTGCGCGCAGCCGCAACGGCGGCAACGCCTTCCGGCAGCAGGATCAGGACCGCAACCAGCACGCCGGCGAAGGCCGGCGGGGCGCCGATCTTGGCGGTGACGACGTCGACCACCAGCGAGAATTTCTTGGCCAGCAGCACCACCGCGAGCAACGCGAGCAGCAGCAACGCGACGCTGATGCCGAGCATGCGATCGGACAGGGGTTCGCCGTGCGCGGCGTCGCCGGCGCCGCCGATGAAATAGTCACGATGGCGGATGGTCTGGGTATAGAGGAACACCGCATAGAGCAGCAGGGTCACGACACTGACAAAGGCGAGCTGGGCGGTGGAATAGACCGGGCCCGGCGCGGTCAGGGTGTAGTTCGGCATGATCAGTGTGATGGTCGCGAACATGAACAGCACGCTGAGATAAGCGTTGGCGCCTGAGACCTGGAAATCCTGCTCGCGGTAGCGGATGCCGCCGATGAAGATGCAGAGGCCGACGATCCCGTTGCACACGATCATGACCACGGCAAACACCGTATCGCGCGCCAGTGCCGGCGCCGGCTTGTCGCCGAGCATGATGGTGGTGATCAGCGCCACCTCGATGATGGTGATCGCCATGGTCAGCAGCAGCGTGCCGAACGGCTCGCCGATCCGCTCGGCGATCATCTCGGCATGATGGACGGCGGCAAACACAGTGCCGAACAGGATGATCAGCAGTACGGCAGCGAACAGCCACCCGCCGGCCGACGGCGCGAATACATAGCCGCTCACGGTGGCGGCAACGAACAGCACCAGCCCCAGCGCCGGATAAATCCATGCCGATCGCGGCATCGGCCCGTGTGCGCTCATGCGAAATTCCCTGCGTCCCCTATGATTTCAGCCGACTCTAGCATTCGTCTAGCCGCCCGGTGCGCCGATGAATTGTCGCGCCGCCGTCATGCCGCCGAATTGATCGAGATCGATGTGGCCGCCATCGGGAAAGCGGATGAATTGCTTCGGCTCGTTCGCCAGCGCAAACAGCCGCTCGCCGAACACGATGGGAATGGCGGGGTCGTTCGCACCGTGCATGACCAGCAACGGCACATGCACCCTGCCGGATGCGCAGGTCCGAGCGGAAAGAATCCCGCAGCAAAAGCCCGGACCGGAAAAATCGGAAAGGCTGATGCCGCGACGTCGGCAATCGAGCTGTAGGGCGCCTCCAGGATCAGTTTTCCGATTTTCTGCTCCGCAGCCAGCGCGACCGCTACTCCCGGTGCCAAGTGAAAAGCCCCAGGCGACGATCCGGTCGGTGTCGTAACGCGCGGTGGTGAAGGCATAGGCCGCGGCTGCGTCCCTCAGCAGCCCCTCCTCGCTCGGCGCACCGCTCGAGCCGGCATAACCGCGATAGGCCGGCACGACGAAGCCGGTGCCGTCGGCGATCGAGATCGCGGAAGCGTCCGAAAAAGCCGGCGAGGAAATCGCCATTGCCGTGAAAATAGAGCACCACCGGCCGGCCGGGCTTTGCCGGCATATGCCAGAGGATGATCTTCTCGCCGTCCTCCGTGGTCAGCACATGTTCCTCGACCTTGCGGAAAACCGGCGGCCGCAGGCGTGACGCGCTCGCGTGTCGGAATCGGAAACAGCACCGAGCGCTGCAGCAGCCAGAGCGCGGCAAGTCCGCCGAGATACACCACGGCAAGCACGATCAGGGCCCATTTCAGGATGGTCATTGGCGCGCTATCGCTTGCGCGGAGGTTTGCCGCTTTTCGACCTCGGCCCTGATGCTTTCGGGGAACGGCACGGCAGCCGCAGGACGACGGCATGTGCCGCGTGCCATTCGATGCGCTGGTCGCGCGTCGCTTTTGGCGGCATGCGATGCGACCGGTGCCATTCCTTGTTCAGGGCCACGGTCGCCTCGCGCGTTGCCCTACATCGCCTTGACGACGTTCTCGGTGACCTTCTTGGCGTCGCCGAGCAGCATCATGGTGTTGTCACGATAGAACAGGGGGTTGTCGATGCCGGCATAGCCTGATGCCAGCGAGCGCTTGATGAACATCACGGTGCCGGCTTTCCAGACCTGCAGCACCGGCATGCCGTAGATCGGCGAGGTCTTGTCGTCTTCGGCGGCAGGATTGGTGACATCGTTGGCGCCGATCACGAAGGCGATGTCCGCCTGCGCAAATTCGGAGTTGATGTCCTCGAGCTCGAACACCTCGTCATAGGGCACGTTGGCCTCGGCGAGCAGCACGTTCATGTGGCCGGGCATGCGGCCGGCGACCGGATGAATGGCGTACTTCACCTCGACGCCTTCCTTCTTCAGCGTGTCGGCCATTTCGCGCAGCGCGTGCTGAGCCTGCGCCACCGCCATGCCGTAGCCGGGCACGATGATGACCTTGGATGCGTTCTTCATGATGAAGGCGGCATCGTCCGCCGAGCCGAGTTTCGCGGGCTTCTGCTCGCCGCCGGGGCCGGCAGCGGCAGCCGTCTCGCCGCCAAAACCGCCGAGGATGACCGAGATGAACGAGCGGTTCATCGCGTGGCACATGATGTAGGACAGGATCGCACCGGACGAGCCGACCAGCGCGCCGGTGACGATCAGCGCGGAATTGCCGAGCGTGAAGCCGATGCCGGCCGCGGCCCAGCCGGAATAGGAGTTCAGCATCGAGATCACGACCGGCATGTCGGCGCCACCGATCGGGATGATCATGAGCACGCCGAGCACCAGCGCGATGATGGTGATCAGCCAGAAGTCGAGCGCGCTGCCGGAGACGCACCAGGCCGTAGATGAAGAACACCAGCGCAAGTGCAAGCGCGATGTTGATGATGTGACGGCCGGGCAGGATGATCGGCGCACCGCTCATGCGCGCCGACAACTTCAGGAACGCGATCACCGAGCCGGTGAAGGTCAGCGCGCCGATGGCGACGCCGAGCGACATTTCGATCAGGCTGGAGGCGTGAATGGCGCCGGGCTTGCCGATATCGAAGGCCTCAGGCGCATAGAAGGCGCCGGCGGCGACCAGCACCGCGGCCATGCCGACCAGCGAGTGGAAGGCGGCGACCAGTTCCGGCATCGAGGTCATCGGCACGCGGCGGGCGATCACCGCGCCGATGGCGCCGCCGATCGCAATGCCGAGAATGACGAGGGTCCAGGCGAGTTTGTCGGCCGGCGGATGGCTCGCGAGCGTCGTGGCGACCGCGATCGCCATGCCGACCATGCCGAACAGGTTGCCCTGCCGCGATGTGGCGGGACTGGAAAGTCCGCGCAGCGACAGGATGAACAGCACACCCGCCACGAGATACAGAATTGCTGCCAGATTGGCGTTCATCTCAGCTTCCCCTTTGTCTCCGCCATCCCGAGGCGCACGCCGCTCACTTCACCTTCTTCTTGTACATCGCCAGCATGCGCTGGGTGACAAGGAAGCCGCCGAAGATGTTCACGCAGGCAAAGATCAGCGCGACGAAGCCAAAACCGCGCGCCCAGCCCGAGCCGGAAGAAATCATGGGAACGCCGACCGCAAGCAGCGCGCCGACCACGATCACCGAGGAGATCGCGTTGGTCACGCTCATCAGCGGCGTATGCAGCGCGGGGGTCACCGACCACACCACGAAATAGCCGACGAACACGGCGAGCACGAAGATCGACAGCCGGAACACGAAGGGATCGACGGCCTGCGCGAGATGCTCCATGGCGTTCTCCTTATTTCGGCTGGAAGTTCGGATGGATGACGGCGCCTTCCTTGGTCAGCGCGGTCGCCTTCACCAGTTCATCGTCCCAATTCACGGCGAGGGTCTTGCTGGCCTTGTCGACCATGGTCTCGATGAAATGAACAGATTGCGCGCATAAAGGCTGGACGCCGACTGCGCGACGCGGCCGGCGACATTGGTGTAGCCGACGATCTTGATGCCATCGAGATCGACGACCTCGCCGGGCCTGGCGCCCTCGACATTGCCGCCGCGCTCGACCGCGAGATCGACCAGCACGGAGCCTGGCTTCATCGACTTCACCATCTCGGCCGACACCAGCTTTGGCGCGGGCCGGCCCGGGATCAACGCGGTGGTGATGACGATGTCCTGCTTCTTGATGTGCTCGGCAGTCAGCGCAGCCTGCTTGGCCTGATACTCCTTGGACATTTCCTTGGCGTAGCCGCCGGCGGTCTGAGCGTTCTTGAACTCCTCGTCCTCGACAGCGAGGAACTTGGCGCCGAGCGACTCCACCTGTTCCTTGGTGGCGGGCCGTACGTCGGTTGCGGTGACGATGGCGCCGAGCCGGCGCGCGGTCGCAATCGCCTGCAAGCCAGCGACGCCGACGCCCATCACGAACACCTTTGCGGCCGGAACAGTGCCCGCCGCCGTCATCATCATCGGGAAGGCGCGGCCAAAGGATTCGGCGCCCTCGATGACGGCGCGATAGCCGGCGAGGTTTGCCTGCGACGACAGCACGTCCATTACCTGCGCGCGCGTGATGCGCGGCATCAGTTCCATCGCGAAGGCCGCGACGCCGGCATCGGCGATCGTCTTCAGCGCGGCCTCGTTGCCATAGGGGTCCATGATCGCGATGACCAGCGCGCCGCGCTTGTATTGCGACAGTTCGGAAGCCTCGGGCCGCTTCACCTTGATGATGATATCGGCATCCTTCAGCGCATCGGCACTCACCGTGGCGCCGACAGCGATGAATTCCGAATCCGGCAGGCCCGATTTGATGCCGGCGCCCGGTTCGATCGCCACCTCGGCGCCGAGCGCCTTGAACTTCTTCACGGTATCGGGTGACGCCGCAACCCGCGGCTCGGACGGGTCGATTTCCCTGGCAACGGCAATCTTCATGAGGCCTCCAGCGCCGCGCGGCTCGCGCACGGACAAGCTAGCGCTATTTCCGCAAGGATGGATACCGGTTTGTGGCCGGCACGCGGGGCGTCGCGCCACGCCGCGCTTGAGGCGGCGCAACGATCGCGGGATCAGGTCAGGAAAATCGCCATCAGGGCAACGATAAGGATGACGGAAGCGGTGCCGTACTTCACCAGCATGATGAAGCCCTCATAGGTCTGCTCATGCGCTTCGTAGTCGTTGCCGTCGGCGGTGCTGTAGGCCACTTCGCTATGGTCTGCCATCTCAAGTCCCCAGTCAGTCAAAAGTCTGATCTTGCGAGCCAATACCGCAATCGGGCCAACAGGGCAACGGCGTGCAGGCAGTATGCCACGGCCTTATCGGCTCATTCCGAAGGCCAATTATCCCCGATCCAGCTGAGAAGGCCGTCCTCGTTCACTTCACCTGCCCCCGGATGCGCCCGCTCAATCCCGGCCAGCAGCGTTTCCAACCCGGTCTCGAACGCGGCCTGAAAATGCGCTGACTGGAAGAACGACGCAGCCGCCGCGAGATTCTGGCTTCGACAAGCCGGCCACCGACCGGCTTTTCCGGATCGCGCGCTAGGCCAGCACGAAGTCGAAACGGCCGGCGAGCCATCCCTCATTCTTGGCGGTCCGCATCGCAAGCTCGGTGCGGAACAGGCTGTCGGAACGGTTCTTAGGCTCGCCGGGGAAATAGAGTTGCGTCGTCAGCACGCCGCCGCCGCGCGCCTGCACCTTGACATGGATGTGGCGCGTGCGGCCGTCATAATTGCCGGGCACGACGGTCTTGAGCCGGTAGCGCCCGTCAGCGTCGGTGAATTGATGTCCGCGCAGGTGGAAGCCGGAATTGTCATAGCGGCCCTTGTCGTCGGCCTGCCAGAAATCAATCAGCACGCCCGCCAGCGGCTTGCAGCCGCGCGAGAGCACGAAGCCGATCAGTTCGATCTTCTGTCCGGCCATGCCGGTCTCGAGCAGATCGACGCGCTCAGGCGATGACGGCTTGAAGAATGGCCCCGCAGTCTGCGGCAAGGTTGCCTCGTCGCCGTCGCGACAAGCGGGCGTCGGCGGCAGCGGCGGCTCTGCGAAACCACTATCGATGCCGAGCAGCGACCCGGCCGCAAAGGCCCCCGCTCCCAGTACAGCGCGTCGCGTCGGTGAGCTGAACATGAGTTCCTCCACTCGTGCTGCCCCATTACGCTACCCGGTACGTAACCGGTCAGCCCATGGTTTCGAGCTCGTCGATCATGCCGGCAATCACCGACAGCCCGCCGTCCCAGAATTTGGCATCCCTGGCATCGAGCCCGAACGGTTTCAACAGTTCGGAATAGTGCTTGGTGCCACCGGCGGCCAGCATGTCGAGATAACGTTCGGCAAAGCCGTCCGATGCCTGCTCGTAGACCGCGTAGAGCGAGTTCACGAGGCAATCGCCGAACGCGTAGGCGTAGACGTAGAACGGCGAATGGATGAAGTGGGGGATGTACATCCAGAAGCTCTCATAGCCCGGCTTGATCTCGATCGCGGGACCAAGGCTCTCGCCCTGCACGCTGAGCCAGAGTTCGCCGATGCGCTGCGCCGTGAGTTCGCCGTTCTTGCGCTCGTTGTGGATCGCGCGCTCGAACGAATAAAACGCGATCTGGCGCACCACCGTGTTGATCATGTCCTCGACCTTGCCGGCAAGCAGCGCCTGGCGCTGTTTCGCGCTTTTGGTCTCCGACAACAGCCGCTTGAAAGTCAGCATCTCGCCGAACACGCTCGCGGTTTCCGCAAGCGTCAGCGGCGTCGGCGCCATCAGCGCACCGTTCTTTGCCGCCAGCACCTGGTGCACGCCATGACCGAGCTCGTGGGCGAGCGTCATCACGTCGCGCGGCTTGCCCTGATAGTTCATCAGCACATAAGGATGCGCCGACGGCGTGGTCGGATGCGAGAAGGCGCCCGGGGCCTTGCCGGGCCGTACCGGCGCGTCAATCCAGCGGTCGGTGAAGAAACGCTCGGCGATGTCGGCCATTCTTGGCGAAAAGCCGCGATAGGCTGACAGCACCATGTTGCGCGCTTCCGGCCAGGCAATGCTGCCGGTGGCGGAAAATGGCAACGGCGCGTTGCGGTCCCAATGCGGCAGCTTCTTCTTTTTGAACCAGCCGGCCTTCAGGCCGTAATAGCGATGCGACAGTTTTGGATAGGCAGCCCGCACGGAGGCGACCAGCGCGTCCACCACCTCGCGTTCGACACGGTTGTTGAGATGGCGTGAATCGGCGACGTCCTTGAAGCCGCGCCAGCGATCGGAAATCTCCTTGTCCTTGGCGAGCGTGTTGGTGACCAGCGCAAAGGTGCGCTCATTATCCTTGAAGGTTTTGGCGAGCGCATTGGCAGCCGCTTTGCGCTTCTCACCGGCGCGGTCCTGCAACAGGTTCAGCGTCGGCTCGATCGCAAGCTGCTTGCCGCCGACCTTGAAGCGGAGCGCTGCGATGGTCTGGTCGAACAACCGGTTCCAGGCGGCGTAACCACTCTGGGACTTTTCGTGGAATAGCTGCTCGACGCGGTCCTCGAGCTGGTAGGGCTTGTCCTTGCGCAGATCCTCGATCCAGGGGCGGTAGTGGCCGAGTTCCGACGTCTGCATCGCGCGCTCGATCACGGCATCGTCAACGCGGTTGAGCTCGAGGCCGAAGAACAACAGATGTGTGGAGGCCGCCGTCAGCCGCTCGGACACGTCGCCATAAAACTTTGAAATCGCGGGATCGACGCTGTCGCCGGCGCGGATCAGCCCGGCATAGGAGCCGAGCCGGCCGGCAAGGTCGTCGATCGCCTCGTAGCGCCGCACCGCTTGCGCGAGCCAGACCGCCGCCGCCGTCCCTTGCCGTAAATTCGGCAAGCTTGCCCTTGTAGTCTGTCTCAAACGCGACGCAATCGGCATCCATCTTTGCGAGATCACGCGCCACTTCCGGTGCGTCGATCCCGGAATAGAGATCGGCCAGATTCCACTCGGGCAGCTTGCCCGCATTGGGCTTTGCCTTTGTCCTCGTGGCGGCCGGTTTGCGGGAAGCGTTTGTCTTGCGAAGTGCGGAAGAGCGCGAGGTCATCTTGCTTGAAACCTGTGTTCAGAAATCGCGGGCGCGGAAAGCGGGCGGGACGGCAAGCCTTAAGAGGGCATTAATCGGCATCGGCGACAGTGCCCCGATTCGGGACAAATAGTTGTAACGTGCGGGGAATGCCATGGCTGCCACCATTTTGATTGCCGACGACGACGCCGTACAGCGTCGCCTGGTTGAGAACATGGTGCAGAAATGCGGCTATGAAACCGTCGTGGTCGACTCCGGCGATGCCGTTGTCGAACTTTTGACCGGGACGGACGGCCAAGGGGGTCAGGGTATCGACGCGCTCCTGCTCGACCTCGTGATGCCCGGCCTCGACGGCATGGGCGTGCTGGCGAAAATCCGCGACGCCGGACTCAATCTCCCCGTCATCGTGCAGACCGCCCATGGCGGTATCGACAACGTCGTCTCCGCGATGCGCGCCGGCGCCCAGGATTTCGTGGTGAAGCCGGCCGGCATCGAACGGCTGCAGGTCAGCTTGCGCAACGCGCTCAACACCTCGGCGCTGAAGGGTGAATTGCAACGCATTCGCCACAGCCGCGAAGGCCGGCTGACTTTCGCCGACATCATCACCCGCAGCGAGGCGATGGCGGGCGTGCTGCGCACCGCGCAGAAGGCGGCGAATTCGTCGATCCCCGTGCTGATCGAAGGCGAATCCGGCGTCGGCAAGGAACTGTTCGCCCGCGCCATCCATGGCAGCAGCGAGCGCAAGGCAAAGCCCTTTGTGGCGGTCAATTGCGGCGCCATCCCCGACAATCTCGTGGAGTCGATCCTGTTCGGCCATGAGAAGGGCGCCTTCACCGGCGCCACCGAGCGCCACATGGGCAAATTCGTCGAAGCCTCGGGCGGCACGCTGTTCCTCGACGAGGTCGGCGAACTGCCGCTCGCGGCTCAAGTAAAACTGTTGCGCGCGCTGCAGGAAGGCACCGTGGAGGCGGTCGGCGGCCGCAAGCCCGTGAAGGTCGACGTCCGCATCGTCTCGGCGACCAATCGCAAGCTTCTGGACCTCGTCAAGGGCGGGCAATTCCGCGAAGACCTGTTCTATCGCCTGCATGTATTGCCGCTGACGATTCCGCCGCTGCGTTCGCGCCGCGAGGATATCCCGCATCTGCTGCGCCATTTCCTCGCCCGCTTCTGCGCCGAGGAGAATCGTCCGATCACCGCGATCAATGGCGAAGCGATGGCGCATCTTTCGCAGCTCGAATGGCCGGGCAATATCCGCCAGCTCGAGAATGCCGTGTACCGCGCCGTCGTCATCAGCGAGGGCGACCAGCTCGGCCTTGCCGACTTCCCACAGGCCGCAGCCCACGCCCCGTCAATGATCCAGCCTGCCGAGCCGCTGGTGATCGCGCCGTCCACCGCGCCGTCCATGGTGTCAGGTAATGAAATACCGATCGCGCCGTTGCCGGCGGCAGGTACGCTGCCGATGCTGACCAGCGCCGGCGAAGTCCGGCCGCTGGAGGAGCTCGAGAGCGAGATCATCCGGTTTGCGATCTCGCATTACCGCGGGCAGATGTCGGAGGTGGCACGGCGGCTGAAGATCGGCCGCTCGACGCTCTATCGCAAACTCGATGAGGCCGCCGCCGACGAGAGCGGCAATGCCGATGAGGCGAACTGAGACCAGACGGAATTATGGCGCTGTGGTGGCGGCCCTCCTGAGAGCCACGCGCGCGCCCGGAACCTTCGAACCGTGGCTTGCAGGTGACAGACAAACGTCTGCCAGCGTGGCAAAAGCGCGCAATCCTGAACAAAAAGGGGTCGTTTGAGGTCAGTTTGTCGTGAGTAGCCCGGCCTCTGCTAGCTGCATGAGACGGGCACATGTATCGTCTGCGTTGAATCGTTGCATGCAGGCGTACGGACACTACAAGGATCGAGCCGCGCATTCGCGCAAGCTGTGACAAACGATATTCGATCTGTCTCGCTGCCGGGACAGTTTTCGCCCAAGGGGGTGTGACGATGCGTGATAGTTCGATGGGCCGTAGCGGCTTTGACCGCGTCCTGATGGCCGTCGCCGCGACATTCTTCGCGATGTCAGCGACGTCGGCCCTGGCCCAATCCGATACGCCGCGCGCCAGCGCCGCCGAGCTTGCCATTGATGCTGCGATCCCGCGGCCGCAGCCCGCCAACGTTCCGCCGCCGACCGCCGACGATTTCAAGCTGGATGCGACCTCCGCGATGGCGCCCCAGCAGATCGTGCTGCCCAAGCCGGCTGAACCCAAGCCCACCGTCGCCGCGCCCGTGACCGCGGCTGCGCCTGCGACCGAGACAAAGCCTGTGGAAGCGCCGAAGAGCGAGACCGCGGCAACGCCTCCGCCCGCGACGACCGCGCAACGACTGCGCCTGCGACCACCGCGACGGCGCCCGCCGCCGAGCCGGTGAAGGCGGCGAGCACCGTACCGGCAGCCGATCAGCCGGTCGCCGACAAGCTGCGCGACCAGCTGGCGGCGAAGAACCTGCGCGCTTTCGATCGCAAGGGTGAGCGCCAGACGGTCGAGAAATTCTACTCCGCACGCGAATATGCGCCGCTGTGGACCACGGCAGGCGGCCTGACCGCGACCGCCAAGGGCGTGATCGCGCGATTGAAGGACGCCGCGTCCGAGGGCCTCAATGTCAGCGACTATCCGGTGCCGGATTTCGCTGCGGCGACCTCGCCTGAGGCGCTGGCCGATGCCGAGCTGAAGCTCACCTCCAGCATGCTGGACTATGCGCGCCACGCGCAGAGCGGCCGCATGCACTACTCGCAGGTGTCCTACGACATCCTCTTTCCCGAGCATCCGACCGATCCGACCGAGGTGCTCGCCAATGTCAGCGGCGCCAAGGACGCTTCCGCCGCGCTGGAGAGCTACAATCCGCCGCACAAGCTCTACAAGGAGCTGAAGGCAAAGCTCGCCGAACTGCGCGGCCAGGGCGACGGTCCCGTCATTACCATCGCCGACGGCCCGGCGCTGACCTACAAGCCCGCGCAACAAGAAACAGCCGGCGGTGACGCCGGAAGATGCGCGCGTGCCGCAACTGCGCGCCAAGCTCGGCATCGAGAATCCCGACGACAACAAGTACGACGAGAAGGTCGCCGCTGCCGTCCGCAAGTTCCAGGACGGCGCCGACATCAAGCCGACCGGCGTGCTCGACGACAAGACAGTGAAGGCGATCAACAGCCCGAAGCGCGACAAGACCATCGACATCGTGCTGGTCAACATGGAGCGCTGGCGCTGGCTGCCGCGGCAGCTCGGCGCGGCCGCGCTGAAGGACGCTTATGTCATCCTCAACATCCCCGACTTCACGCTGAAGGTGATGCAGGACGGCGGACAGGTCTGGACCACGCGCGTGGTGACCGGCAAGCCGGGCTCACATGCAACGCCGATGCTGACGGAGACGATGAAGTTCATCACGGTCAATCCGACCTGGAACGTGCCGCCGTCGATCATCTACAACGAATATCTGCCGGCGCTGCAGCAGGATCCGACCGTGCTTCAGCGCATGGGTCTGCGGCTGGAGCGCAACCGCGACGGCTCGATCCACATCTCGCAGCCGCCGGGCGAGGCCAATGCGCTCGGCCGCGTCCGCTTCAACTTCCCGAACAAGTTCCTGGTCTATCAGCACGACACGCCGGACAAGAATTTGTTCGCCCACGACGTGCGCGCCTACAGCCACGGCTGCATGCGCGTGCAGAACCCGGACCAGTACGCGTCCACGCTGCTCAACATCGTGATGCCGGAGCGCCGGCTACACGCCGGAGAAGATCCGCAGCATGTACGGCCACAGCGAGATCGACCTGAAATTCCCGACGCACGATCCCGGTCAACATCACCTACCAGACCGCCTTCGTGGATGACGCCGGCAAGCTGCAGATCCGCAAGGACATCTACGGCCGCGACGCCACCATGATCGCGCTGATGAAGGGTGCCGCGGCAGGGACCTTGAAAACGTGGTCGCCCGCGCCAACCCGAGCGTATGCGCGGCCGAACGGCTCGCAGATCCCGTCGAACGTCGCATTCAATGACGGCTATTCGGGGACCGTCCTTCTTCTCGCGCCTGTTCGGGCCACCGACGCCGCCCGCCCCGATTGGCCGGCAGCAGCAACAGCAGCAGCGCCGGGTGATCACCCGTTAACGGCAGCCCGCCGCGGGTCGCTTCAAAAAGACAAGCAAAATCAACGGCCTCGTTCCGCTGAACGGGGCCGTTTACGTTAACCATTCTCCACCTGGAAATGGACCGCGGGCACTTTTTCGCCACACTCGGCGGGTTAGGTTAAAGCCGACTTGGGGTGCGGGATGGTAAATCTTTGGTTAACCCTCCCGCATTAAGACTGCGTTCACGCTCTTTCGCCACGCGGGGTTGCGAAAGGGCCACATCGATCGGTCGTCGTCCTTTGGGTGGGCTTCAATAGTGCTGGCTGATTTCGCGCGCCATTACAAACCGCTGCGTTTGCCGCGTGTCGGCACCTGCGCTGGCCTCGCCTCGCTGTTGCTCCTTGCCGGCGCCGGCGCCGTCCGCGACGCCACCGCACTCAACGAGACCCGCACCCTCACTTTCCATCACACCCATTCCGACGAAGACCTCACCGTCACCTTCAAGCGCGACGGGCGCTATGACGAAGAGGCGCTGAAGCAGCTCAACCACTTCCTGCGCGACTGGCGCAGCCAGGAAAAGACCGAGATGGATCGTCGGCTGTTCGACATCCTCTGGGAGGTCTACCGCGACGTCGACGGCAAGCAGCCGATCAATATCATCTCCTCCTACCGCTCCCCCTCCACCAACGCGATGCTGCGCCGCCGCTCCTCCGGGGTGGCCCGCTTCAGCCAGCACATGCTCGGCCACGCGATCGACTTCTACATTCCGGGCGCGGCGTTGGCAGACGTTCGCGCCGCCGGCCTGCGCCTGCAGCGCGGCGGCGTCGGCTTCTACCCGACCTCGGGCTCGCCCTTCGTGCATCTGGACACCGGCAGCATCCGGCACTGGCCGCGCATGTCGCCATGACCAGCTCGCCAAGGTATTCCCGGACGGTCGCACCGTGCACCAGTCCTCCAGCGGCCCGCTGAAGGGTTATGAGCTCGCCAAGGCGGACATCGAGCGCCGCGGCAACGGCGGAGAGACGCAGGGCTCGAGCAAGCCGAGCTTCCTGGCCGCCTTGTTCAAGGGCAAGTCCGCCGCCAGCGACGAGGATGACGAGGGCGCGGCGCCCGCTCCGGCCAAGAACGAGAAGCCGGCCAAGATCACGGTCGCCGCTGCACCCGCCAAGCTGGCCGATAAACCGGCTGAGAAGCCCGCCAAGCCCGCTGCCGCCACCCTGCAGCTCGCTTCCGCCGACGCCAAGATGGTCCCTGTACCGAAGCCTGCGCCGGCCACTCCCACCGCCGAGAAATCCGAGCCGAAGCAGCAAGCCGCCGCCGCGCCTCAATCGCCCGCCGACATCATCAACGCCCGCGGCTTCTGGGACAACGTCTCCGCCCCGCAGCAGGCAAGCCCGGCCCAAATTGCCGCCCTCAACGCCCGCAGGGCGGTCGCCTCAGCCGATCCGCAAGCAACCGCCAGCGTCGGCGACAACTTCAACAAGGCGCTCGCCTACGCGCCCGCCGCCGCCTCGCCGGTCGATCGCTCCAACGTTGTCGCCGCCTCCGCGCCGATCCCGCGCAGCTCGCGCCCGACCACCCCGTCGAAGAACACGATGGCCGTCAACGACGTCACCACGGTCGTCGCCAAGGGCGGACAGGGCCAGCCAAACCTGCAGGGAAGCGTGATCGCCACATCCACCCGGCTCGCCGCGTCCAAGGGCGCAAGCGACGTCTGGATGCGCGTGATGATGCTGGCCCCGAGCGCCTCGCACCTCGATGTCGGTGACGGTGTTCGGCGATTCCGACCTGACCCTGCTGCGCGCGCTTCTTCGTCAAGCCGCAGGCGATGGTGGCGATGACCTTCTCCGACGACCCGACGCTCGGGCTCGTCACCGACCGCTTTACCGGTTCGGCCACCGCGCGGCTCGAGACGACGTCGTTCGTCCTGCGCACCGCGGCGCTGCGTTAAGGCGCACACTCTCCCGCAAACTCAGCTGTCGTCCTCGCGAAAGCGGGGACCCATAACCACAGGCGCACGTAATGATGCTCGCTGTGGCCACAGCGCGCTCTATCCCAAACATTTGTGGTTATGGGTCCCTGCTTACGCAGGGACGACAGCGATTATGCAGCAACCAGTGAGGCTACCGCCTCAGATCATCCCGAGCGCCTGCATATAGGTTTCCAGGATGGTTTCGTGCTCGGCGCGCTCATTGGCGTCCTGCTTGCGCAGGCGGACGATGGTGCGCAGCGCCTTGACGTCGAATCCATTGCCCTTGCCTTCGGCATAGACGTCACGGATGTCGTCGGAGATGGTCTTCTTTTCCTCTTCCAGCCGCTCGATGCGCTCGATGATGGCCTTGAGCTGGTCTTTTGCAAATCGTGTCGCGGGCGCTTCCTGGACGGCGGCAGACGTGGCCATCGTGTACTCCTTGACGGAACTGACGGTTGAAGATCAGACGCGCGCGGGCTCGCGCACGACATCTGAAACGACCCTCGATTTTGCGGCGGCTTCCGTCAAGGAAGCATCACGTCATCCACAGCGCGGCCCACAGGAAGGTGGCTGGCGCAAAAAGAGCCGTGGATAAGCCCTCAGTGATTGTGCGGGTGCACCTTCTTCATCGCCTCGATCTGCTCGGGCGTGGCGGCGCCCTGATATTTCGCCTTCCAGGTCTCGTAGGGCATGCCGTACACCGCCTCGCGGCTGTCGTCCTTGGAAAGGCTGACGCCGCTGGCGTCGGCTGCGTCCTTCATCCAGTTGGACAGGCAGTTGCGGCAGAAGCCCGCCAGATTCATCAGCTCGATGTTCTGCACGTCGGTGCGGCCGCGCAGATGCTCGACCAGGCGGCGGAATACGGCTGCTTCCAGTTCGGTGCGGGTCTTGTCGTCGATCGCCATGGCCGGTCCCTTGCGCTTTGTCTGCCTGCCCAGTTAGGAACTGGCCCGCGATTTTGCCACATCGCGGCTCAAAACGGCACATTAACGCGGCGCTCTTCCCGGCCAATTTGCCGCAAAAACGGCCGTTCCGCCGTTGACAGTTCCACCCGGCGCGCGCGAAATCGTCAATAAATTGAGATAGCTTGCCTGCATGACTGCAAAAGCCTCCCCTCCTGCCCGTCCCCCTTCAATCCCCGTGCCCGCAGGCCTCGCGCCGGCGCTGGCGCTTGCGGCGGCGTTCCTCTGGAACAATCCGGCGCTCGCGGATTTTCGTCTCTGCAACAACACGTCAAGCCGGGTCGGCATCGCACTCGGCTACAAGGATGCCGACGGCTGGACCACCGAAGGGTGGTGGAATGTGTCGTCGCGCAGTTGCGAGACGCTGCTGCGCGGCACGCTGGTCGCGCGGTTCTATTACATCTACGCCCTCGATTACGATCGCGGCGGCGAATGGTCGGGACAGGCGTTCATGTGTTCGCGCGACAAGGAATTCACCATCAAGGGTACCGAGAACTGCCTGGCGCGCGGTTTTGACCGCACCGGCTATTTCGAGGTGGACACCGGCGAGCAGCGCTCCTGGACCGTGCAGCTCACCGAAGCCAATGAGCAACCCTCCCAGCGCGTGCCGGGTATCCCCGGCACGGTGGGCCCCGGCGGGCCTGGCCTGCCAGGCATGCCCAACCCGCCGGCGGGAACGCCGGGCGCGCCCGGCCTGTCACCGGCGCCCGGAAGGAAACAATGAGACGTCTGCGCCGCATCAAGATCCTCGCGACACTTGGTCCGGCCTCTTCAGACAGCGCGATGATCCGCAAGCTGTTCGAGGCCGGCGCCGACCTGTTCCGCATCAACATGAGCCACACCTCGCATGACAAGATGCGGGAGCTGGTCAAGACTATCCGCAATGTCGAGTTCGAGCTACGGCCGCCCGATCGGCATCCTGGTCGATTTGCAGGGTCCGAAGCTGCGCCTCGGCGCGTTCGCCGAGGGCGCGGTGCAGCTCAACAACGGCCAGAGCTTCACGCTGGATTCGGACAAGACGCCCGGCGACAAGAACCGCGTGCACCTGCCGCATCCGGAAATCCTCGCAGCACTTCGTCCGGGCCATGCGCTGTTGCTCGACGACGGCAAGGTGCGGCTGATCGCGGAGGAAACCTCGCCCGAGCGCGCAGTGACGCGGGTGGTGATCGGCGGCAAGATGTCGGACCGCAAGGGCGTCAGCCTGCCCGACACCGACCTTCCGGTCTCCGCGATGACGCCAAAGGACCGCGAGGACCTCGAGGCTGCGGTGACGACCGGCATCGACTGGATCGCACTCTCTTTTGTGCAGCGCGCCGAGGACGTCAACGAGGCCAAGCGGATGATCCGCGGCCGCGCGGCGGTGATGGCCAAGATCGAGAAGCCGCAGGCGATCGACCGCCTCGGCGACATCCTCAGCGTATCCGACGCGCTGATGGTGGCGCGCGGCGATCTCGGCGTCGAACTTCCGCTGGAGCGCGTACCAAGCCTGCAGAAGCAGATGACGCGGATGGCGCGGCGTGCCGGCAAGCCGGTGGTGATCGCGACGCAAATGCTGGAGTCGATGATCCAGGCCCCGGTGCCGACCCGCGCCGAAGTGTCCGACGTCGCGACCGCCGTCTACGAGGGCGCCGACGCCATCATGCTGTCGGCCGAATCCGCCGCCGGCAAATTCCCGGTTGAAGCCGTCTCCACCATGAACCGCATCGGCGAGGAAGTGGAGCGCGATCCGACCTATCGCTCCGTGCTCTCGGCACAGCGCATGGAGCCGGAGCAGACGGTGGGCGATGCGATCGCCGATGCCGCACGCCAGATCGCCGAGACGCTGGAGCTTTCCGCCATCATCTGCTGGACCTCATCGGGCTCTACCGCCATTCGGGTGGCGCGCGAGCGGCCGAAGCCGCCGGTGGTCGCGATCACGCCGAACCTGGCGACGGGACGAAAATTGTCGCTTGTCTGGGGCGTACATTGCGTCGTCGCCGAAGACGCGCACGACCAGGACGACATGGTCGATCGCGCGGGCTCGATCGCCTTCCGCGACGGTTTTGCCAATGCCGGCCAGCGCGTCATCATCGTCGCCGGCGTGCCGCTCGGAATTGCCGGCACCACCAACATGGTGCGCATCGCGACCGTCGCAGGGCCGGACGGCGAAGGCAAACCTAAATCGTGATGAGCATTATCCTGTGCGAAAACCGGCGTCCGCTTTGCGCTGACGCGGCCCTTCGGGTCGGGATCCTGCGCTAGGCCCCGACCAGCGCCTTCGCCGGCAGCACCGCCTGCACCACGAGCCCACGCGCACGCGCATCCATCACGCCGACGGCGCGCAGCGCCAGCAGCGTCACGGTCTGCACCGCATCGCGCAGCTTTGCGGGGTCATCGATATTGTCGGGCGCAAGCGGCCCCACCAGAGATTCATGCAGTGCGCCGAGCAGGGCGGTGGCAGCGAGTGCGGTGTCCTGCGCTGGCAGATGGCCCGCGCGCACTGCCGCATCGATGCGTGCTGCGATTTCGCCTGCGATCTCGCGGCGGCTCGCCAGCCGCGAGGCCGTGACGTCGACATCGACCGGCTCGGCCAGAATACCCCAGGCGAGCTTGCGCTGCGACAACACGTGAACGGCAACGGTGGTGACGGCAGCGGCCAATGCCGATGACGGGCCGGGTGCCGCATCCGACGCCCGGCGGATCGCGGCGAGTTCGTCGCGGGAAACTTCCGCAATCAATTCGGAGATCAGGTCCGCCTTGGAGGGGAAGTAGCGATAGACGGTGCCGGCGGCGACATTGGCGCGGACAGCGACGGGCGCGATCTGCACCGCCGCCATGCCGCCCGCGGCGGCAGCATCGCGCGCAGCCGCCAGGATCGCGCTACGCCGCGCGGCCAGCCGCTTCACGACCTGATGGGTCCGCCGATAGACCATGGCGCGTTTCCCGTCCCGCGCGGGCCTTTCCAGGAAGGCCTCGCACTAATTCTTGAGCGGCTGAGCTGAGCGCCAACCGACATCAAGAACTGAACAACTATTCAGGGTGGCTGACAAGACGGATTTGTGATGTCAGCCTGACCATTTGGGAGGCAGCCGCTGCGGTAGCCCAGGCAATGCAAGCCGGAATCAGACCCTTGGCAGGCCGAGACCGGAAGGAGCCGGCAGCGTGGATGTTCGGGCCCGCAGTGGCAGCCGGACCAGGACAATGGCGCAAACGGCGATAGCCGCGCCGACGACGAGGTCAAACACATGATGCCCGCCATGGGGGACGGTAGAAACCAGCATGGCGCCGTTGACCAGCAACGCCGGGACGAACGTCCATGGTGAGCCGCGCAGCGCATAGGTCATGATAATGGCAAGCACGGTGTGGCCCGACGGGAAGGTGACGAGACAGTTGGCGTTGGGCGTGTTGAAGTCGATCACCGTGAGCTTGCCGGTGCGCAGCGCCGTCAGCAGGTCGTGGTGCCACATGCCGCTTCCTGCGCCGATCTTGTCATAGGCCGACAACGGGATGTCGTAATAGGCATAGGCGCCTGCCGCAGGCATGATCATCATGCCGATCATGATGCCGACCGAGGTCAGGCAGGAGATCGCCAGGAACTCGGCGAGCCGCTCGCCCTGCCCGGACAGGCAAAACCACAACATGGTCCAGGCCAGCATGTAGGGCGTGCTCTGATAGGCCTTGACCAGCAGCCAGCTCGCAAGCGCGCTGGAATTGGTGAATCCGACAAAGCCGACCCAGTCAAAGCCCATTGCGCGATCGATCTGCGCGAGTTGCGCATCCTGCAGCGGCAGCGCCGCGCCGGCGCCGAGGCAGCAGCAGGTGATGACGGCAACCGCCAGCAGCGAGAAAACCATCGCACCGTTGCAGAACAATTCGATGCGTCGCGTGATCTCGCGCAATGCGACGCCGACCGGATGGGCCTCGCCGTCGAGGCGATAGGCGATCAATCCGCAGAAGCCGAAAGCAAGTGCCATGTACGCCACCAGCCGGACCAGGCTATCGAGATTGCTGGGTGCGAAGCTCAAATGCGAAAACTGCAGCCACAGCGCATCGACTGTAGCCAAGCAGGCTAGCGCGGCCCACGCGGTGACCATGTGACGCCGCGCGCGCGGGCCGTAGGCGGCGAGCAACAGCCAGCGGCCGGGCAGCCGCGTCATCATCGAAGCATCAAATTTGCCGGGAGAACCCGCCGCCGCGATCAGGGTCATCTGCCGCACCTACCTGTTGCCCCGCCGGCACGGCGGGACCAACGGCCAATTTGCCGCGGCGCGATTGGCATAAGGTAAACGGGCAGGCCTAAATCCGTATTAATTCGTCGTTCCGCATAGGTTGCGTCGACGCGTCGGTGACACGTTTGTGACGGCAGCGGTACAGAACAAGGCCTGCGACGACCAGCGTTGCGGCGAAGCCGGTCGGGGCGCCCACGAAGAGTATGAGATCAACAGCGCGGCGACCAGCGCAAGCGCCGGCAGTTCGTGGCGTCGGAATCCGCGACTCAGTCCGACGCGTACCAGGAAGGCGACCGGAATCGCCAGCACCATCACGTCGTACATGAAGAGATAGGGCGTCACCAGCAGCGTGCCGGTCGCAAGCGCGGCGGCCTTCAGCGTGTAGAGGCACGCGGCTGCGCCACATCAGCACCAGCGTGACCGCAACGCGATGCCGTGAGCACCCACTGCACGGCCCCAAGCCAGCTGTTCGGCGCCGCCGAGATAGCGCACAGTCGAGAAGAGTGACTTTGCAGCTTCCACCATGGCGCCGTGCCCTCGCTGAGGAAGGCCTGCGAGAACATCGGCATCCAGTGCGAAGAACGCCTGCCAGCTGTCGGTGCCGAAGGCGAGCCAGGACACGAACGCCAGCACGATCGTCGTGACGGCGGCAGAGCAAAGACGCGCCATTGCGCGGCTGCGATCAGCACGATCGGAAACAGCAGGCCGTATTGCGGCTTGTAGCTGAGCAGCCCAAGGCAAATGCCGGCCAGCACCGGGCGCACCGGCATCAGATAGAGCGTGCCGCCGATCAGCGCGGCGGTGAGAAAGCCGTTCTGCCCGACCAGGGTGTTGGTGAACACCATCGGAAAGGCGATGGCCAGCAGCAGGCCGAAGGCGCGTCCGACGATGCCGCGATCGACGGCGAGATAGGGTACGATGCTGATCGCCATGCCAGCCGATATAGGCGACCGGCATAGGGAAACTGCGCAAGCAGCGCATGCGACGAACAGGAACGGCGGCGGATAGTGCCAGGCGAAATATCCGATGGAATCCGGCCCAGCACCTCGATCTCGACCTTCTTCTGGATGTCCCAGTCATAGGCCAGCGCCGGCGTGACCGTCGAGCACGAGCTTGCCGGCCGCCCAGACATTGACGAAGTCGGTCGGAATGCCGAGTCCCTTGTCGTCGTAGATCCATCCATGCGCGAAGAATGCGATCGGGAAAAACACGGCGTTGATCAAAAACAGCACGAAGCAGGCTTTCACCAGCGCCGCCGGAATCGGCCGCGCGGATCGGAATGCGTGATCGGAGCCGTTGATGCCGTGGCCATGCAGGGTCCCTCTTCGCGCCCGAAGCCGGCGCGACGCGTCCTCCAGCAATAGGCCGGACTGCGTTGAAGATTTGTTAAGGTTTGGCGGAAATCTCGACCGCCGTCGTCCCAGCCGCGAGTGCCCGCGGGGACGACGCGCTGAGGGAGCCGGGCTATCAATTCCCGGTCAGCAACTCGCCAAAACGCTCCCAGGTCTTGCCGTTGAAGCGCATGAACTGCATCTGGTCGACCGGCACGTGATCGGTCGCCGACGTATTGACCTTGATGCCGGGCAGCAGCATCGGCAATTCCAGATCCTTGATCGAATAGGCCTGCTTGCAGAATGTTCTCGGTGGAGAGATCGTCGCCGCAGGCTTTCAGCACGGCTTCCAGCACCATCGCGCTGTTGTAGGCGTTGACATAGTTGGTGTCGTGCAGGTCGCCGTCGGGGACGTATTTGACCATGAACTCGCGCCATGCCTTGACGCCGGGATCGTCCTTCCAGGCGGGGTCGTCGGGATCCTTGACGTAGGCGGTCGACAGGATGCCGGTGCCGGCCTCGACGCCGGCCGGCTCCATCACGGTGGAAATCCACACCGCGACGTTGGACAGGAACGTCATCGGCCGCCAGCCGATCTCAAACGCCTTGCGGATCGCTTGCGCCGCGAATTTCGGCGTCGCGGCGATCACGAACACGTCGGCGCCGGATGCCTTCAGCTTGACGATCTGCGAATCGATGGTCGGATCCTGGATTTCGTAGGTCGCGCCGTGACGACGGAATCGTATTTCTCGCCGAGCACGTCCTTCAGACCGAGCAGATAGTCGCGGCCATAATCGTCGTTCTGCGAGATGACGGCGAACTTTGCGTTGGGATTTTTCGCCAGCGCATAGCGCGCATAGAGCCGCGCCTCGTAGCGGAACGGCGCCTGCACGCCGACGGTAGCCTGCGGGAACTGCGGAGATGTCGGCGAATTTCGAGGCGCCGGAGGCGAGGAAGAGCTGCGGGACGTTCTTGCTCTGCAGGTATTTTGCGATCGCGGTGTTATGCGCGGTGCCGATCGAGGAGAAGATCAGCGCGACCTCGTCGCTCTCGACCAGCCGCCGGGTCTGCTCCACGGTCTTGGGCGGCGCGTAGCTGTCGTCGAGCGAGATCAGGTTGACCTTGCGCCCGTTGATGCCGCCGCGCTCGTTGACCATCTTGAAATAGCCGACCTCGCCCTTGCCGAGCGCGCCGAATGCCGAAACCGGGCCGCTATAGGGCATGGTCTGGCCGATCTTGATTTCGGTGGCGGTGACGCCGCGCATTTCGGCGGCAAGCGAGCCCGCCGGCAGCGCCAGCACGGTGCAGGCGGCGATGGCAAAAGACCTGACGACGGAACGCATCATAACGGGAAGCACTGGGATAACGGGAAGCATTGGCCCCTCCCCTGTTTTGTTCGCCCGCAATCGGCCGCGGTTGGCCGCGATCTCGACGTCGGCGAGCATGCCACGATGAAATCATGGATGCCATGACCAAATTCCGATTGCGCCGCGGTCGCCGGCTTGCAAGAATCCGGCAGTAGGATTTGCATTGAGTGATCACTTCATTTCGTCATGTCGCTTCGATCTCGATCTCTCCTGGCGAATTTCCTGATTGCCGCGTCGGCCGGCGCTGCGACCTCGCCGGCCGGCGCGGCCGACGGCGGCGCGACGTTCCTGAAGGATCTGTCGCTCAGCACCGAGGCCTCGCCGCATCCTGACCATCTGTCACGGCTTCGGCTGCGCCCAGCGCAACCAGTTCGTGCTGACGCCGGCGCAGGCTTGTCCTTGATCCGCGGCACGCTCGGCAGGGCGCGTTCAGCCAAGGACGAGCGCAAGGCGCTGGCGAAGATCGTCGCCTGGTTCGACCGCGAGAGCGGCAAGGTCGCCGGCACCGTCAACCGCATCGCCTATGCCAGCGCGACGACGAAGTCGGGCCCGGCGCAGATGGATTGCATCGACCTGACCGCCAACATCACCGAGCTGTTGCGGCTGTTCGAACGCGAACAAGCTGATGAAATTCCACCGCGGTCGGCGAACCCGTGTCGCGCGGATTTATCATCGACGGCAAGCAGCCGCATACGACGCCAGTCATCGTCGAGAGCGGCCGATGGCGGGCAGTGGTCCGTCGACTCCTGGACCCACGCCTATGGCGAGGCGCCCGACATCATGACCATCGCCGAGTGGCGAAGCAGGAAATGACTTGCGAGCGGCCTCTCACAGCCGTCCAGCCCGCACGGCCCGCGCCAGCAATCCCCGCACGCCGGCGCGATGGAACGGCACGATGAAAAAGAGATAGATCCTGCCGAACAGATTGTGCACCGAGCACACCGTCGAGACGACCACGTGCGCAGCCTGACCGTCGTTGACCTTCAGCACCGACAGCCGGAAATCCATGTGCTTGTTGTCGCGGCCGGCGATGATCTCGTTGTCGCCGACAAAGAACACCGGCCACGGCCCGATCTTGTCGCCGACACGGTATGTGTTCCGGACCTCCGGCGTCATGATCTCGGCGACCGCGGGGACTTCGAGACCGGCAAGCCGCGCGAGCGCGTTGCGCAGGATCAGCATCGCCTTCATCCAGAGCGGCGTGTGTCCGAACACGGCGAAGAAGATTTCGGCCATGCCTCGCTCCGGATGCGCAAGCGGGACCCGGTAGGAATCGCGAAAGTCCGACGCGCCGACCATCGCGCGATCCAGCGCGCTGCTTGCGGGGACATCGCATTCGATGACGGCCATCACGAACTCCCTGAGGTGGTCGAGCCTCGCGGCATCGTTGCGCGTCTAACGGCCGCGCTTTGCCGCCGCGGGCTTTGCCTGCCGCTGATCGCGCGGAATCACGAGCTTCAGTCCGGACCAGACATCGTCGATCGCGCAGACCTTGATGTCGACGAGGCCGAGCGCCAGCGCCGTGTCGCGCACCACATTCTCGCTGACGTCGGTCACCACGCCGAGGATTTCTTCGGCCACGACACCCACACCATGCCGTCGGGCGCGATCGCCTCGCGGCAGGCCGGAAGTTTCTTGCGCAGGGCCGCAGCGTTGGTGGCGAAGATGTGGACCACATCGAGCGGCGGCTTCAGCCGTGCCGCGATCCTGATATCGTCGGGCAAGGGGCCGACGATCTCGTCATAGGACGCGGGTGCGCCGTCGACAAAAATACAAAAGCCCGGCTTGAGGCCGAGCTTTTGCATCAGCGACTTGCCGGAATAGCCGGCCATGACTGATCACGCCTGCGGCTGCGGCTCCAGGCCGGCGTCCGGATCGGGACGCGGGCGCGGCTTGCCGGCCGGCGGCACCGCCGAGGTGCGCGGGCCGGTCGGCTCCAGCACCGACTCGCGGTTCGGCCTCTTGCCGTTGATGACGTCGGTGATCTCCTCGCCGGTCAGCGTCTCGTATTCGAGCAGCGCCTGCGCCAGGATTTCGAAGTCCTTCTTCTTCTCGGTCAGGATGCGCCGCGCGGTCTCATAGCCTTCCTCGACCAGGCGCCGCACTTCGGCGTCGATCTTCTGCGCGGTCGCTTCCGAGACGTTCTGCTGGCGGCCCATCGACATGCCCAGGAACACTTCTTCCTGGTTGTCGCCATAGGCCACCGTGCCGAGCTCGTCGGAATAGCCGAGCTGCGTCACCATGGCTTTCGCCATCTTGGTCGCCTGCTGGATGTCGCTGGAGGCGCCGGAGGTGATGTTGTCCTTGCCGAAGGTGATCTCCTCGGCGACGCGGCCGCCCATGGCGACCGCGAGCTGCGAGGTGAACTCCTTGTACTTCATCGAGTAGCGGTCGCCCTCGGGCAGGAACTTGACCATGCCCATGGCGCGGCCGCGCGGAATGATGGTCGCCTTGTGCACGGGAATGCCGGCAACGACGTTGAGGCCGACGATGGCATGACCGGCCTCGTGATAGGCGGTCAGCATCTTCTCTTCCTCGCTCATGACCAGCGACTTGCGCTCGGCGCCCATCATGACCTTGTCCTTGGCCTCTTCGAACTCGGACTGGGTCACCATGCGCTTGTTGCGGCGGGCCGCGGTCAGCGCGGCCTCGTTGACGAGGTTCATCAGGTCGGCGCCGGAGAAGCCGGGCGTGCCGCGGGCGATGATCTTCAGGTTGACGTCGGGCGCCAGCGGCACCTTGCGGACGTGAACCTTCAGGATCTGTTCGCGGCCGCCGACATCCGGATTCGGCACCACCACCTGGCGGTCGAAACGGCCGGGGCGCAGCAGCGCAGGATCGAGCACGTCGGGCCGGTTGGTCGCCGCGATCAGGATCACGCCTTCATTGGCTTCAAAGCCGTCCATCTCGACCAGCAACTGGTTGAGCGTCTGTTCGCGCTCGTCATTGCCGCCGCCGAGACCGGCGCCGCGATGACGGCCGACCGCGTCGATTTCGTCGATGAAGATGATGCAGGGCGCGTTCTTCTTGGCCTGCTCGAACATGTCGCGGACACGCGAGGCGCCGACGCCGACGAACATCTCGACGAAGTCGGAACCGGAAATGGTGAAGAACGGCACGTTGGCTTCGCCCGCGACCGCGCGCGCGATCAGCGTCTTGCCGGTGCCGGGCGGACCGACCAGCAGCACGCCGCGCGGAATCCGTCCGCCGAGGCGCTGGAACTTGCCGGGGTCGCGCAGGAATTCGACGATCTCCTGCAGGTCCTGCTTGGCTTCGTCGACGCCGGCGACGTCCTCGAAGGTGACGCGGCCATGCGCTTCGGTCAGCATCTTGGCGCGCGACTTGCCAAAGCCCATCGCCTTGCCGGCGCCGCCCTGCATCTGCCGCGACAGGAAGATCCACACGCCGATCAGCGCGATGAAGGGCAGCCAGGAGACGAGCAGCGACACGAACCACGGCACGTTGTCGCCGGGCGGCTTGGCGGTGATCGAGACCTTGCCGTCATAGAGGCGCTTGACCAGCGTCGGGTCGCTCGGCGCATAGGTCTGGAAGCTCGAGCCGTTGGTGAAGGTGCCGTGAATCTCGGGCCCCTGGATCACGACGTCGCGGACGTGCGTTCTGGTCGACTTCGCTCAAGAGCTGCGAGAACGAGATGTCCTGCGAGGACGAGCGCTGACCGGGATTCTGGAAGAGCGTGAACAACGCCAACAGCAACAGGACAATGATGACCCAGAGGGCGAAGTTGCGCAGATTGGCGTTCATCGACTTTCCTTCGTGGTCGCGCGGATCGCGGCCTTATATCCTTGGCAGTAAACCCCGGGTGCCACGAGGGATTCCCCCGCTCGCCTGCGATACAATTTAGGTGGCGCGCCCCTTGATGCCAAGGGAACGGCACAGGACTATTTAACGCATCCTAGCGCAATTCCCGCTGAAATAATGGCGGTAAATCCGCGGTTTTCAGGCATTGGTTCCGAGGGTGGTTAAGGCCCGGCGTCGATATTGGCGACAATATCCGGGCTCAGGGCCCGCCGCGGCGGCGCGGCGGCGCCGGCTGGACGCGGATTCGCCCCTTGGCGAGGCTGATGGCGGCGCCTGCCAGGGTCTGCTTCAGCCTGCGCTCGCGCCTGCGGCCATCGCATGATCCAGCGCGGCCAGCAGGGCTTCGATCTTGCCGAGTTCCGCCGGGCCCTCATGTGCCGCAACGGTCGATCGCGCGCTTGAGAAGCCGCAGGCGGATCTCCTCGGGCAAGCCTGCAAAGGCGCGCGCATCGAAGCCACCGAGCGCGGCGGCGCCATCCGTCAGACATCAGATAGCGCTCGGCGCCGTCGGCCAGCACCTCGACGGCGGCATTGGCGCGCGCCAGCCGCGACGCCAGCCGCGCCAGATTGCGCGCATCGCCGCCCTCCTCCGCGAGCGCCGGCATCAACGCGCGCAGCCGCGGACGGGTGAACGCGGGATCGCGATTGGTCGGATCGTCGGCAAAGCCGATGCGGGCCTTGGCCAGCGTCGCGATGAGCTGCGCCTTGGAAATTTCCAGCAGCGGCCGCGCCAGCCGCACGCCGTCGCGCTCGCTCTCGCGCGCCATGGCGGCAAGGCCCGCGACGCCGCTGCCGCGCAGCAGCCGCATCAGCAGCGTCTCGGCCTGGTCGTCCCTGGTATGCGCGGTCACGATGTGCGTGGCGCCACTGCGTGCGCGCGACCTTGGCCAGCAGGGCGTAGCGCGCCTCGCGCGCCGCGGCCGGCAGTCCGGTCTTCGGCTTCGCGCCGGTCCAGCGCAGCGTGCGGTGTTCGAGATCGAGGCTCTTCGCGAGCCGCTTGACGTCGCGCGCCTCACGCGCGGCATCCGTGCGCAGGCCGTGATCGATGGTGACGGCGATCAGACGCGGCCCGCGCTTCAGGCCGCGGCGCCAGCGCGCCGCAAGCCACATCAGCGCAACGGAGTCCGGGCCGCCGGAGACGGCCAGCACCAGCGCCGGAGGGCCTTCCACGGCGCGAATAATTGCTTCGCCTGCGCTGAACCGAGATCGAGAATGGTCGTCGCCGGGCATGGGCCGCCATCGATGGGGAGCCGGTCCGGCTCCGTCATCGCCTGCTTAGCACTTAACCCGCTTCTGCTCACGGTCGACGGCGGCCTTCACGCCGGCGGAGGCGCTCGGATATTTCCGCGTCACCTCGCCAAGGCGGCGCAGGCGGCCTCCTTCTCCTTCAGCGCAGCCAGCGACTGGCCGAGTCGCAGCAGCGCATCGGGGGCCTTTGCCGACTTGTCGTATTTGGTGGTCACGCCGAGGAAGGCTTCGGCCGCGTCGCGATATTGCTGGCGCTGGAAATAGCTTTCGCCGAGCCAGTATTGCGAAGTCCGCGACCAGCGGATCGTTCGGATATTTCTGCGCGAAATTCTTCATGGTCTCTTCGGCCAGCGCATAGTCCTTGCGCTGCATGTAGCCGATGCCGAGGTCGAACTCGTCGCGCGGCGTCGCCGAGGGCGGCAGCGTGGTCAGCGCGGCGCTTTGCTGCGGCGCCGCCGACGGGGCCACCGCTCCGGCCGGTGCACGCGGGCTGGTGCCGGCGAGGTCAAGCGGCTCGCCCGGTCCGCGACCGCCGGGAGCGCCGACGGCGGCTTCGTTGCTGATCGGCATCTGTCCGCCGCCGAGCGCGCGCGGTGCGCCGGGCGCGTTCGGATTCTGGCTGGGATCGAAGGCATCGCCGCGGCGACGGTTGCCCGCTGCGGGCTGCGCCGGCTCCTGCATGATCGGCGCGGGTGCCGCGATCTGCGGCTGCTCGTAGCGGCCCTGCGGCTGTGGCGGGTAGCCACTCTGCTGCGGCTGCGGCTGGTAGCCGCCTTGTTGCGGATAGCCCGGCTGCGGTTGCCGGGTGGCCGGAGGCTGCTGCGCCGGCGGCACCGCTGCGACGCCGGGCTGGGCAGCCAGCGGCGGCGTTGCGCCGGGCGCTCCAGCGGAGCTGCCGCCGAGCTGGCGCAGGCGTTCCTCGAGCTGCCGGTTGCGGTACTGCAGTTCCTCGTTCTGGCCGGTCACCTGCCGGAGCTGGTTCTCCAGCCGCTGGATGCGCAGCTCAAGGTCCGGGTCCTGGGCCAGGGCGGCGAGATGCGATGACGAGAACCGCGGCAGCCGCCACGGCAGGGAGTGTCTTGTAAAGTCTGGATGACATGGTTTCCTGACGGCGAAATCGGCGCGACAAGCGGGAATCACATGAAAGTCGGAGTACGCCAGAATTGTGACTGGAACAAAGGGCTTTCGGCATCGGTTAGATCAACAAAATGAAACCGGCGCCCCAATGGGCGCCGGCTCCAAACTCACCCCAAGCTGCGAATTTTACGAGCTGGCGTTCAGCACGGTAACGGCGCGGCGATTCTGCGACCAGCAGGAGATGTCGTTACAGACCGCGACCGGGCGCTCCTTGCCGTAGGAGATGGTGCGCATGCGGCTCGCGTCGATGCCGCGCGAGGCCAGGAACGAACGCACCGACTGGGCGCGGCGGGCGCCGAGCGCGATGTTGTATTCGCGGGTGCCGCGCTCGTCGGCGTGGCCTTCGATGGTGAAGGCGTAACGGTTGTAGGTCTGCAGCCACTGCGCCTGCTTCTCCAGGGTCGCGATCGCCTGCGGGCTCAGTTCGGTCTGGTCGCTTTCGAAGAAGACGCGGTCGCCGACATTGACCACGAAGTCCTGCTGGCTGCCCGGCGTCGCCGCGCTCGCCATCGCATCCGAGCCGACGTTCTTGTTGGCGCAGGCGCCCATCGACAGCGCCACGGCCAGCACAGCGGCCAGCTTCAAACCCTGGAGGATACGCATCTGATATTTCATTCGGGAGCCTCCACGCTCACGTTTTTCGCACTGCCATCCGGTCTACAGGGCCTTGGTTAAGCGAACGTTCCGTCAACCTTGATGGGGTGTTGCCGGGACCGCTCAAATGCTGGCAACCCGCGAAAAGCGACCGCGATAGTTAATGATTTGTAAATATGGCGCGATGGTGAAGGCAAGCGCTGCCAGCGCGCGGAAATGCCCGTTCAGGCGGCATTTGTGCTCGAAAAATCGCTGACCGAGGCAAGCCGGCAACGGTTTGCGGCCCTCCACCGGGCGGGCGGCCTGGCCGCGGCATCCCCGTCCGGGAAGTCCCATCAGCAGGCTGTCAGTTCTGTAGGCTATCAGTTCTGTAGGCTGTCAGTTCTGCGGAACGATCGAGTTGGCGTCCTGGGAGGCCACCACCAGACCGGCCGACGGCTGCGGCGCGCCGGGGCGTTCGAACAGCATGCGCCGCTCGAATGCGGTCGAGCGCATCATCGGGTAACGCTCGAACACCTTCTCCTTCAGCAGCGGAAAGTCCGCCGCCATCAGCCCGACCGGCTTGAAAAGCCCCGGGAACATGCGCGGTTCCGCGATGGTCTCGTGCAGGAAGACGCGGCGATAGAACGCCTGGTGCTCGGCGCGCACGATGGCGAGCCCGAGATCGGCGTTGAAATATTCGCACGCCATATAGGCGAGCCGCAGCGTCACATAGGGCAGTTCCGGGAAACGCTTCACCTTGTCGGGATCCGCGACGAAACGTGCGGGGTCGATGATCACTTCGCCCCGGTCGAGCCTGGGGAAAAGCAGCTCGCCAAAGGCTTCGGCCGAGCAGGACTCGCGAAATTCCGAGGTCAGCACGCTGATGCGGACCGAGCTGTAGAGCTCGCCAAACAGGAAGACGCCGAAGGTCCAGGAATTGGGCAGGTCGTCATACTGGTCGGTGACGCGCTGTTCGGCCGACTCCTGAACCGCGCCTTCGCGCAGATAGGCGCGGTAGCGGAGGTTGTAGATTTCTTCCTTTTCCGAGGGTGTCCGGGCGAGGCGGTAGTCGACGTGTTCGAGAAGGTCTGAACCCCGTCCAAAGTCCGTGGGGGTCGCTTCGGCCGGGGACCGCATACGTATACTCCTTACGACGTCCAAGGCGAGTTCCGATCAACTTCCGCGAGTGATGCAAAACCTTAACAGCTTCTTAACGCGATTGCAAAGCCAACGCCACATTAGGGTTAATTGCAACCCTCGCAAGTAGTGGAGAAAATCATCCTCTTGCGCCGTCAACTGTCAGGCGATGGATCGCGAAGGAACGAGCTGCAGCTGCTCATGCTCGTCGAGCTCGCGGCGGCCGTGCGAGGCATTGAGCAGCTGGCGGACCCGCACGGCGGGGACCGGCCGGCTGAACAGATAGCCCTGGGCCTCTGTGACGGTGCCCTCGGCGCTGATCAACTCGAGCTGCTCGTTGGTCTCGATGCCCTCGACGACCACGGCCATGCCGAGATCGGCGGAGAGCCGCGCCACGCCGCGCAGCAGCGTGAGCGGCCGGTCGGTGTCGATGCCCTCGAGGAAGGAGCGGTCGATCTTGACCTTCTGCAGCGGGAAGTTGTGCAGATAGGAGAGGCTCGAATAGCCGGTGCCGAAATCGTCGAGCGAAATCCGCACCCCGAGCGCGTGCAGCTGCGACAGCACGTCATGGGTGAGCTGGGTGTTGCGCAGCAACGAGGATTCCGTGATCTCGATCTCCAGCCGGTCGGCAGGCAGGCCCGAGACCTCGAGCGCATAGCGCACTTCGCCGAGGATATCGCGCTGGTGGAACTGCTGCGGCGAGAAGTTGACGGCGACACTGACCGCTTCCGGCCACTTCATGCACTCCATGCAGGCCTTGCGCAGGATCCAGCGGCCGAGATCGACGATCAGGCCCATGTCCTCGGCGACCGGAATGATGTCGACCGGCGATACCGTGCCGCGCACCGGGTGGTTCCAGCGCAGCAGGGCCTCGCAGGTCGAGATGCGTCCCGACTTCAGGTTGACCAGCGGCTGGAAGTAGAGCTCGAATTCCTCGTTGGCGAGCGCCTTGCGCAGGTCGAGTTCGAGGATGCGGCGCGCTTCCACGGTCTGCGCCATCTCGTCGCGGAAGAAGCAGAAGGTGCCGCGGCCGTCGGCCTTGGCGCGATACAGCGCCATGTCGGCGTTCTTGAGCAGCGTGTCGGCGGAAACCCCGCGCGAGGCCATGGCGATGCCGACGCTGGCGCCGATCTCGACCAGGTGGTTGTCGATCTTGTAGCGCTCGCTGAGGCGGTCGACGATGCGCCGCGCCAGCACGGCGGCGTCCTCAGCCGAATGGATGTTCTGCTGGAACACGACGAATTCATCGCCGCCGAAGCGGGCGACGAAATCCTCCGGCCGCAGCATCTCGCGCAGGCGGTCCGCCACCGCGCACAACAGCTGGTCGCCGCAGGGGTGACCGAGCGTGTCGTTGACCTGCTTGAACTGGTCGAGATCGACGAACAGCAGCGCCGACATCTGCTCGGCGTTGCGCTGGTTTGCCAGCAGGCGCCCCATTTCGTCGCGGAAATTGAGGCGGTTCGGCAGCGCGGTGAGCTCGTCGTAGCGTGCCAGATGGGTGATGCGCGCCTCGGCGTTGCGCCGCTCGGTGATGTCCTCGAGCAGCACGACCGCGCCGCCGCCTGCCATCGGCTGGAACGTCCATGACAGGGAGCGGCCGCGCGTCACATCGGGATCGGTGGTGATCATGTCGCGGGCGCGGGTGTTCTCGATCTCGGCGAGGATCATCCTGCCGCTGGCAGCCGAAACCGACCCGGCCGCGACGCAGGCGTCGATGATGTCGCGCGCGCTGGCGCCGCGCTCGACGAAGTCGTCAGGCAGCTGCATCATCTCGACGAAGCGGTGGTTCATCACGGCAAGCCGGCTGTCGGCGCGGAACATGCACAGACCATGCGGCATGTTGTTGAGCGCAGTGTCGAACTGGCCGGCGAGCGCAGCCTCGCGGAAGCTCGAGGTCAGCGCCTTGACGAAAATCGCGTGCAGGCTGAGGTTGATGCCCCTGAGCCCGACGAAGAACAGCCCCAGCAGCACGGCAAGGCCGACATAGTAGAACCCGCCATGCAGCGCGAGCGCGAGCGACATCGGTCCGCAGGCGAGCAGGACGTGATACTGAATCAGCCACGGGCGGCCGTAATTGCGCGCCGCGCCGCCGGCGGTGTAGCCGATCGTCACCGCAACGCAGACCATGTGCGCGATCGTGTCGTCGTTGCCGTAGATGGTGATGAAGCACCAGACGCCGAGCACGGCAGCGTAGACCAGCGCGCCGATCGCGTAGCGCGGTTCCCAGTGCTTTGCCTGGTCGAACGACAGCGTCGTCGTGCGCCGTTCGTATTTGCGCATCTGGAAGGCGCGGACCGTGCCGATGCTGACGATCGCCACCATGACGGGCCAAAGCCAGAAGTTGCCCGTCTTCACCGCCGTCATGACGGCGGCGATCGCGGTGCACAGCGTGCCGATGAACATTGGCCAGAAATTCTGGCACATCGAATCGATCAGCGCCGCATAGAGCGCGGGCTCCAACTCATCCCGACCGCTTCGCTTTTTTTGATCGACCAACTGCATCGGCAGCGCACGCGTCCTGTTTGGTGCGTAGTTCTACCGGCAGCAAGTGAAGCCTTTCTGAGAAAACAGGGTTAGCGAGTCATTGTTTTTCGTATCAAATGCCGGAAATCTGCATGAAAAATCAGCATGCTAGGCAATGTTTGCCGATTAACGATCTTGTGAGATTGGCCCCGTGCCTCACGACAGCAGGGGCGACCACGCCGGATCGGAGGCGAAGCCCGGGGTCGGCACGCGCTGCTCGTTGCGCCCCGAAATATCGACCGTGTACAGCGACGGCCCGGAGTTACCGCCGGGCTCGCGGAAGAACATCACCACGCGGCCGTTCGGCGCGAAGGTCGGGCCTTCATTGTGATAGCCCGAGGTCAGGATGCGTTCGTCCTTGCCGTCGGTCTTCATGATGCCGATCGCGAACTGGCCGCCGCCCTGTTTGGTAAACGCAATGTAGTCGCCGCGCGGCGACCACACCGGCGTCGAATAGCTGCCTTCGCCGTAGGAGATGCGCTGCGCCGCGCCGCCGGTTGCCGGCATCACATAAATCTGCGGCTTGCCGCCGCGGTCGGATTCGAAGCACAGCCGCGAACCGTCGGGAGCATAGGACGGCGAGGTGTCGATCGCCGGGGTGTCGGTCAGGCGCGTCGTGGTCTTCGAGCGCAGATCCATCACGAACAAATTGGAGTTGCCGCCCTGCTGCAGGCTCATGATCACGCGCTGGCCGTCGGGCGAGAAGCGCGGCGAGAACGACATGCCCGGGAAATTGCCGACGATCTCGCGCTGGCCGGTCTCGATGTTGAAGAGATAGACGCGCGGGTCGCCCTGGCCGAACTCCATATAGGTGATTTCCTGGGTCGACGGCGAGAAGCGCGGCGTCAGCACGAGATCGTTGCCGCGCGTCAGATAGCGGACATTGGCGCCGTCCTGGTCCATCAGCGCCAGCCGCTTGACGCGGCGTTCCTTGGAACCGGTCTCGTCGACGAACACCACGCGGCTGTCGAAATAGCCCTTCTCGCCGGTGAGGCGCTCGTAGACCTGATCCGAGATGATGTGGCCGATACGGCGCCAGGATTCCGGCGTGGTGTTGTATTGCTGCCCGGCAAGCTGCTGCGCGGTGTTGACGTCCCAGAGGCGGAATTCCGCCCTGAGGCGTCCGTCCTGCATCCGCGTCATGCGGCCGACCACGACCGCCTGCGCGTTGATGGTCTTCCAGTTCTGGAAGTTCGGCGGGGCATCGAAATTGACCGCCTTGTCGATATAGGCAGCCTGATCGATCGGCGCGAACAGCCCACTGCGCTTGAGATTGTTGGTGATGACCTGAGTGACGCCGACACCGACCTCGCTATCGCCCGGCGTGCCCGCCGAGAAATTCGGGATCGCGATCGGCAGCGGCGCGAAATCGCCTTCGGTGATCGTGATGCGCTTCTGCGCCTCTGCACCGCGAAGCGGAAGCCCCATGGCGGCGCCCGAGCGCCGCCATTCCGGAAATGAGCTGCCGGCGGTCAGGACGAAACAGCGTCGCGCACAGTTTATCTTTGTCGGTCATCGGTCACTTCGGCCTGGATTGAAAAGGGGGCACGGGCACGCGAGCGCGTTCAAAGCGGTCTCTCCTGGAAGACCGGCGTAAAGGACTTCCATTCGTCGAAATATGCCGCAGGCAACTTATACGGCTGGCACTGGATGATCGCGCGCAGCGCGCTTTCCGAATAGGCGCGGGCGTAGGCGGTCGGCGCCGTGCCGTCTTGCACCGGCATGCCCTCCAGCTTGCCCTCCTTCGTCAGACGGATGTTGAAGGCGACTTCCGGCCGCTCCTGTTCGACGCCGCCATAGGGCTTCTTCCAGCAGTTTTCCACCTGGTGGCGGAACATCGAGCCCCAGGTTGCGGAGTTGTCGGCGGCGCGGCCCTTGGCGGTGCCGAGCGCCGCGTTCGAGTTCAACGTTTCGCCGGTGATCGACTGGCGCGAAGGATCGCGCTTGTCGAGCAGCGCTGCGATCTTGGACTGGTCGAACGGACGTTCGGTCTTCGGCTTGGCCTGCTCGGGCGGCTTTGCCGCCGCGACCTGCGGCTTCGGAGGCTTCTTCTCTTCCTTCTTCAGCGCTTCGGCGATCGGATCGACCTTGGGCGGCTCCGGCTTCTTTTCGTCGGGCTTGGCCTCTTCCTTCGGCTTCTGCTCGGCAACCGGCTTCGGCGGGTCGGGCTTCTTCTCGACCGGCTTCTCTTCGACCTTCGGCTGCGGCGGCGGCGAGGTATCGGTGACGACCGGCTGCTTCTCGCTGATCTTGCCGACGGCGTCGTCCACGGGCTTGGCTTCCGCGACCTTCTCGACCATCGGCTTGGGATTTTCCTTCTTGCCGGTCTTCATGCCGGCGGTGACTTTCGCAAGCTGGTCGGCGGAGATGATGTCGACCGGCAGCGACTCTTCCGGCGTCGACTCAAAGGCCCTGGTCGAGAACGACACGAGGCCCCACCCGATCACGAGGACGTGCAGGGCAATCGAGGCCACAAGCGTCTTGTCGACGTTCAGGTTCACGGCTCTCTAGGATCCCTGCTCCACTTCGGTGACCAGCGCCAGGCGCTTGAACCCCGCACCCGACAACTGCCCCATCACCTTGGCCACGGTTCCGTAATCGGCCTTCTTGTCCGCCCGCATATATATACGCTCTTCCATACCGCCGCGGGCCTCCGTAATCGCCTTTAATTTCGGGATCAGCTCGGCCATCGACACTTCGGTGTCGTTGATGAAGATCTTGCCCTTGATGTCGACCGAGAGCTGCAGCGGCGTCTTGTCCTGCTCCAGGCTCTTGGCCTGGGTTTGCGGCAGATCGAGCGGCACGCCGACCGTCAACAGCGGCGCCGACACCATGAAAATGATGAGCAGCACCAGCATCACGTCCACCATGGGCGTGACGTTGATCTCGGCCATCACGGGCTTGCGGCCCCTGCGGCGGCCACCGCCGCCCGAGGAACCTGCCATGTTCATTGCCATGATATGGTGCCCACCGCCGTTACCACCATATGATACCGCCGTTCCTCACGCCGTTTGTCTGAAAACCGGTTCCCACTTTTCGGGATCATGCCCGTTCATCGATCTGGCGCGAAAGAATGGCTGAAAACTCGTCGGCAAACCCCTCCAGCCGCTGGGCCTGCCGGTTCACCTCGGAGATGAACTTATTATAGAAAATTGTCGCCGGAATTGCGGCGATCAGGCCGATCGCGGTGGCAAACAGGGCCTCCGCAATGCCCGGCGCCACCACCGCCAGCGAGGTGTTTTTCGAGGCCGCGATCGACTGGAAGCTCGACATGATGCCCCAGACCGTGCCGAACAGGCCGACAAAGGGCCCGGCCGAACCCACGGTCGCCAGCACCAGGAGCCGCCGCTCCAGCCGCTCGACCTCGCGGGAGATCGAGACGTTCATCACCTTCTCGATGCGCGCCTGCAGGCCGGCAATGGAGCGCGACTGGCTCTCGAAGGAGCGCTTCCACTCGCGCATGGCCGCGACGAAGCAGGCCGCCATCGACTGCGTCGGCTTGGCCGACAGCGACCGGTAGAGTTCCTCGATCGATTGTCCAGACCAGAAGGCCTGCTCAAATCGGTCCATGGCGCGGCGCGTGCGCGAATAGAGGAAGATCTTGTCGATCGCGATGGCCCAGACCCATACCGAGCAGGCGAGCAGCCCCATCATGACCGCCTTCACCACCCAGTGCGCCTGCAGGAACAGCGCGATCAGCGATACGTCGGCAGCCGGCATCGGCAGTGCGGCGGGATCCATCAGCGATATCCTCTCAACGGAACGAGATGATGACGCCAGTTCGCGCCGTCATCGCACCCCACTCCTGTGCAGAGCATGATCTGCTTCATTTTCGGATCATGCTCGGTCCCAAGCTATCCGGGAGCAAATGGCTGCCGGTTTCACAGCCACGCGTCGACGTGGCGACATGCGCCAGCGCAACAGCTTTCATTGTGTCGTATGGGGCCCGTCCAAAGCCGGGTCGGAATTCCCCTGCCAACATGTCAAAACGAAGGCTGACCCGCGCGACTTTACGCTCCTAACCAAACGATAATCTGGGTTAATGCGAGGTTACCAAAGGGGAATTGGGGGCGGGAATTATGGCCGCAGGCAAACGGTTACGGCGGGATGGAACCCGGGGGGCTTGGAGCTCCGCGGGGCGATGCGCTCTCCGCTGTCGTCCCGGCGTACGCCGGGACCCATAACCACGAATGCGCCTTGCTGAGACACGATGGGGCTCCGGCCGTTCCAAGCAACTTAACCCGGTGGTTATGGGTCCCGGGTCGCGCTTCGCTTGCCCGGCACGACAGTTGAGTTTGACGATTGAATTTTCAAACAGCCGAAGGCATTCCCGCGACATGGTTTGCCCGAGTTCTGCGATCTCGTTGTCCCTCTCCGTGAGAAAAGGGCGCAGGGAAAGCCGGGCGCTGACTGCGCCCGCAGCACCGTGTGCAATGAGAAAAGAAAACGCACACGGATTAGACAGGTACAGCCGAGACATCCCGGCTTTCCCCGCGCAATGGTTTTACGGTTTCCTTCGTGCTCTCCCCGGTGAGCGGCGTTTTTTGTCACCGTTGCCACGCCAGCACGGGCCGGCGTGGATAGACGCCACGGTCGCGGCGCCAGGACCACACGACTTCGCCGTACGCAGAACAAGCGCCCTTCGCCGTCGGCGCGCCTGCGTCCATCGCATCCCACCGCACGTCTCGTGACGATCGCGATCCGTCCCTTTACCGGGTGAGATGGACAAAGTGGTGCCCCTGATTTGCCCGACGACACAAGGTAAATTTTTCGATTTCACGAATTCGTGAAAATAGAAATGATGACACAACGTGATGACACCTCATTCCGCCGGGCCCGGCGAGACCATGCCCTGCTCCGCCGGCGCGCGTTCGGCCGCGCGGCCGTAGCGTACGTAGAGCGCGGGCAGCACCGCAAGCGTCAGCAGCGTGGCGCTGATCAGGCCGCCGATGACGACTGTGGCAAACGGCTTCTGCACCTCGGCGCCGGTGCCCGATGAAAACGCCATCGGCAGGAAACCGAGCGAGGCCACGAGCGCCGTCATGATGACGGGCCGGAACCGCGTCAGTGCGCCCTTCTCGATGGCGCGACCCAAGCGGCATGCCTTGCTCGCGTAGCTGGCGGATGTAGCTCAGCATGACGAGACCATTGAGCACGGCGACGCCCGACAGCGCGATGAAGCCGACGGCGGCCGAGATCGAGAACGGCATGCCGCGCAGCCACAGCGCAAAGACGCCGCCGGTCAGCGCCAGCGGCACCGCGCTGAACACGAGCAGCGCGTCGCGCGCAGAGCCCATCGCGCTCAATAGCAGCAGGAAGATCATCACGAAGCAGGCCGGCACCACGATGGCGAGGCGCTGGCGCGCAGCGGCGAGATTTTCCGACTGCCCGCCCCAGGTAATCCAGTAGCCGGCGGGCAGTTTTACGTTACGCGCGACGCGTTGCTGCGCTTCCTCCACGACCGAGCCGAGGTCGCGGCCGCGCACATTGGCCGTAACGACGATGCGGCGCTTGCCGTTCTCGCGGCTGATCTGGTTCGGCCCCTCGGCGAAGGAGAATTTCGCGACGCGATTGAGCGCCACGGTCTGCACCGGCGCGTTCGGCGTCGCCTTCGGCAGCGCCACCGGCAGATTGCTCAGCGCCTCCAGATCGGCGCGCACGCTTTCCGGCAGGCGCACGATGATCTCGAAACTGCGGTCGCCCTCGAAGATGACGCCGGCCTCCTGGCCGCCGACCGCCGCGCCGATCACGTCCTGCACCGCCGACACGCTCAGGCCCCGCCGCGCGATGGCGGCTTTGTCCACCTTGATCTCCAGCACCGGAAGACCCGCGATCTGCTCGACCTTGACGTCGACAGCGCCGCGCACCGCCGCGCAGATTCGCCGCAACATCATTGGCGGCGCGCAGCATCGGCTCGAACTCGTCGCCGAAAATCTTCACCGCGATGTCGCCGCGCACGCCGGCCAAAAGCTCGTTGAAGCGCATCTGGATCGGCTGGGTGAATTCGTAGACATTGCCCGGCAGGAGATTGACCGCCTTCGCGATCTCTTCGATCAGCGCCTCCTTGGTCATCGACGGATCCGGCCATGCCTCGCGCGGCTTCAGGATGATGAAGGTGTCGGACGCGTTCGGCGGCATCGGATCGCTCGCCATCTCCGCCGTGCCGGTCTTCGAGAACACAAACGCGACCTGCGGGAAGCGGCTGATCGTTTTCTCGACGGCGAGCTGCATCGCCTGCGACTGCGTCAGCGCGGTCGATGGGAATGCGGATGCGCGTGCATCGCGATGTTCTTCTCGTCGAGCGAGGGGATGAACTCCTGGCCGAGCCGGGCGAAGCCGAACACGGCAATGGCGAACAGCACGACGGCGCGGCGATGACGGGGAGCGGCGACGCCATCGCGTAGCGCAGCAGCGGGCGATAGCCGCGTTTCAACGCCACGACGAAACGGTTCTCGCGTCTCCTGAACGCGGCCCGACAGGCTGATGGCGATCAGCGCCGGCACCAGCGTCAGCGAGAGCACGAAGGCCGCGGCGAGCGCGAGGATCACGGTCAGCGCCATCGGCTCGAACATCTTGCCTTCGACGCCGGTAAAGGTGAGGAGCGGCACATAGACCAGCAGGATGATCGCCTGCCCGTAGAGGCTGGGCTTGACCATTTCGACCGTGGACGCGCGCACCGTGGCGAGCCGCTCCTCGCTGAGTCAGCGGGCGGCCGAGCTCGCGCTGTCTTCTCGGCGAGATGGCGCAGGCTGTTCTCGGTGATGATGACGGCACCGTCCACGATCAGGCCGAAATCGAGCGCGCCGAGGCTCATCAGGTTGGCGCTGATCCGTCCCTGCCACATCCCGATGGCGGTCATCAGCATCGAAAGCGGGATCACCAGCGCCGTGATCAGCGCGGCGCGGAAATTGCCGAGCAGGAGAAACAGCACGGCGATGACCAGCAGCGCGCCCTCGGTGAGGTTTTTGGCGACGGTGCCGATGGTAGCGTCCACAAGCTGGGTGCGGTCGAGCACGGTGGTGACCTCGACGCCGGGCGGCAAGGTTCGGCGCGAGGGCGCGCAGTTTGGCATCGACCGCGGACGACACCGTGCGGCTGTTGGCGCCGATCAGCATCAAGGCGGTGCCGACCACGACTTCACGGCCGTTCTCGCTGGCGCTGCCGGTGCGGGTTTCGCCGCCGATCGAGACGGCGGCGAGGTCGCGCACACGCACCGGAACGCCGCCGCGGGTGGTGACGACCACGGCGCCAAGCTCGTCGATATTTTCCAGCCGGCCGCCGGAGCGCACCACGATGCCTTCGCCGTTGCGCTCGATGTAGCGGGCGCCGCGGCTGACATTGTTGGCCTCGATCGCCTTCGCGACGTCGGCGAAGGTAAGGCCGAGCGCGATCAGTTTCGCTGCATCGGGATTGACTTGGTATTGCTTGAGATAGCCGCCGATAGCATCGACCCCGGCGACGCCGGTCACCATCTTGACCTGCGGCTTGATGATCCAGTCCTGCACGGTGCGCAGATAAGCGTTCTTCTCGATTTCGCTCGTCAAGCATCTGCCCGTCCGACGTGAGGAAGCGGCCGTCGCGCTGCAGGCCGGGCATGCCGTCGCGCTCGGCCGGCTTGTTCGGCGAAGTGGACGGTCCACATGTAGATCTCGCCGAGGCCGGTCGAGATCGGGCCCGATCCGGGGCTCGATGCCCTGCGGCAGGCGGGCGCGGATTTCGGTCAGGCGCTCGCCGATCTGCTGGCGCGCGAAATAGATGTCGGTGCGCTCGGTGAAGACGGCGGTGACCTGCGAAAAGCCGTTGCGCGACAGCGAACGCGTGCTTTCGAGGCCCGGCGTGCCGGCAAGCGCCGTCTCGATCGGGAAGGTGATCTGCTTCTCGATCTCGGCCGGCGACAGCGCCGGCGCAATGGTGTTGATCTGCACCTGCTTGTTGGTGATGTCGGGCACCGCGTCGATCGGCAGCCTTGTCAGCGCATAGGCACCGAAGCACGGCCGCGATGGCGCCGAGCGACGACGACAATCCAGCGGCGGCGGATGGCGAAATCGATGATCTGCTCGATCATGTCAGTGTTCGTGCTTCCGGCTTCGGCCTTTTCCAGCTCGGCCTTCAGCGTGAAGGTGTTGGCGACCGCATAGGTTTCGCCCGGGCGCAAGCCCGCTCACGATCTCGACGTCGTCGTCGTCCTCGCGGCCGGTGCGCACCTGCCGCGCCTCAAAGCCGTCGTCGTCGCGCACGAACAGCGTCGGCGTGCCCTTGATGGTTTGAAGCGCCTTGCGCGGCACGATCACCTTGGAGGCGTCGTCGCCGAGCGGGATTTCCGCGGTGACGAAGGTGCCGGGCTTCCAGCGGTGGTCGGGGTTGGGGAGGCTCGCAATGACGCGCGCGTTGCGCGTCTCGCGGTCGAGCAGCGGGCTGACGAAGATGATTTTCGCGCTCACTTCCCCGTCGATGCCGATGGCGCGGATGCTGACGGCTGCGCCCTCGCGCACCGAGGCGATGTCTTCGGGCGAGACCGCGAGATCGACCCAGATGTTGTCGAGATTGACGATGACGAAGAGCTCGCTCTCCTGCCCCTCGCGGCCGATCAGGCCGCCGAGATCGACGCGCCGCTCGGAGATGCGGCCCGAGATCGGCGCGCGCAAATATTGCTTGCGCAGACTTTCCGGCGGCTGGTTCGGCAGGTCGGCGATCTCGCTTTCCGACAGGCCCAGCGCGAACAGTTTTTGCCGCGCGCCGTCGAGCTTGATCTGAGCCTCGTTGGCGGTGAGCTGGGTGCGGAGGAACTCGTTCTCGGAAACCGCGCGGGTTTCGACCAGCACTTTCTGCCGGTCGTAAAGCGTCTGCCGCAACTCGTTGGTGACGCGGGCGGCGAGATATTCGCTCTTGGCGTCCGCCACGTCGCGGCTCTCGATGACGGCGACCATCTCGCCCTGCTCGACGCTGTCGCCGAGCTTCTTGCGCAATTCAGCGACGGTGGCGAGCACGCGCACCGAGACGCGGGCGACGTGATCGGCGTCGGGGACCAGCGAGCCCGGCGCGAGGAAATGGCGTCGAAGCGTGCCGCCTTTGGCTTCCGCGAGCGTGATGCCGGCGTCGGCGATCTGCTCGTTCTGACAGCGCGATGCGCGGCGGGCCGTCTTCGTGGCCGTGCGCGTCCTTGGCGGCATGGGCCGGCTTCGGCATGGTCGTGGCGTGTATTCAGTGACACCGGCCATCCGGTGGTCGCCGCGACCGCGACAATCGCGGCGATGCCGGCGGCCATGCCGGCAGCAAAAAGGAAGAATTCGTTTCATCTGCGCCTTCCCGCGGCGCGCGGCCAATGCGGCCTGCGCGCATGCTCGATCGATCAAAGCGAGGGATGCCCCGGCGCGACCGGCGGCAGAGGACAATCGGCCGTCAGGGCCGGATCAGGCGCGGGGTGGCTCGAAGGGAGAGGTTAGGTCGGCCGTCTCGGGCGCGAGCATGGCGACCAGGCGATGCGAAGCGCGTGACGTATTCGATTGCGACGGCGCTGTCCTGCGGGGACGACAGACGTGACATGCGCAAGGCAATGGTCGCCATGCGGCGCCGGAGCGGCATGCCGACCTTGCCGGAGACATCGCAACTCGCCTGTGCGGCCGCGACGGTCGGCGAGCCTTCGTCGCCATCAAGACAGCAGCCGTGGAAGAACGACAGCACCAGCGCGAGCGAGATCAACGCGGCGAGCACGCCACGCAAGATGCGCGGGCGTTCGGTGCCGAGGTGAGCTGCAAGGTTTGTCGCCATAAGGCTAGTTAACGCCGGTGTTAGGCGGTGACAAGTCAGAACCGGGCGGTCGCATTTACGAACACTATAACAGCAACCGCGAGGTCGACGCGCGGTGCGGGTGTGCTGCCATATTCGCCCAGACTAATCGGCGCGACTATTTTGCCGCCGGACCGGACGACTCAAATCAGCTTGAAATCGCAAGAGAATTTCAATTACGCGACGCCTGCGGCGGAGTTTTTGGGCCAGATCAATGCGCTGCCGCAGCCGATCTGATCAACTTGATTTGCCCACGTGACAGCAAACCTTGTTTGCCGATTGCCGGCGGGCGTGACAAAAGGAACGCATGAATCTGCGGCGGCTTTCCAGATGGGTGATTGCGCTCACCGTGGCGGCGGGACTGGTGTCCGCGCCGCTGGCGGCGTCGTTTGCCAAGCCGCACGCCTCCGTTGCCGGCGACATGCACGCGATGGATGGCGATACGCACGCGACGCCGGGCGACATGCCGTGCTGCCCCGACGAAGGCATCGCCGGTGATTGCGCCACCTGCCCCCTGATGGCGCTTTGCATGCTCTCGACCTCGATCCCGCTGCCGGCCGAGACAGCTGCGTTTGTGACGCGCGAGCCGCTGCGCGAGGCATTCGCGGCCCGCGACGATGTGTGGGTGCAAGGCCTTGCCGGCCATCCACCGGACCATCCTCCTCGAAACGACGTCTGACCGGCGCTACCCGCGCCCGCGCTTGACGCTCGCGAAGGCTAGCCCGCCTGCGCGGCTCATCAGACATTTCGAGGACAATACACATGACGTTTGGATTTGTGCGCGCCCTTGCGGTCGCGCTGACGGCAATCGCCCTTGCGGGCCTGCTTGCGATGGATGGCGGCCTGCAATTCGCAGACATCGCCAAGTCGGCCAAGGCGCAGCCGGCGGGCGAAGCGCCGCGCAAGATCAAATACTACCGCAATCCGATGGGCCTGCCGGACACCTCGCCGGTGCCGAAGAAGGACTCCATGGGAATGGATTACATCCCCGTCTATGAAGGCGAGGACGCTGACGACGGCTCGATAAAACTGTCGCCAGGCAAGATCCAGCGCACCGGCGCCAAATCCGAGCCGGTGGTGCGCCAGCCTGTCCGCTCGATCATTCGGGCGCCCGGAACCGTTCAGGAGGACGAACGGCGCATTTCGGTTGTCGACGCTGCGCTTCGAGGGCTTTGTCGACAGCGTCGCCAACGTCACGACCGGCGAGCACGTTCACAAGGGGCAGGTGCTCATGAACGTGTACAGCCCCGCGCTTTCAGCGCTGCCGCCGAATATCTTTCCGCGATCAATGCCGGCGCCACCGGCCAGGCGCTGAAGGGCGCCCGCCGCCGACTGGAGAATCTTGCGATGCCCGAGCCCGCCATCAGGGAGCTCGAACGCACGCGCGAAATCTCGCTCTCGATTCCGTGGCTCGCGCCGCAGGACGGCGAAATTCTCGAACGCAACGCCGTGAACGGCATGCGGGCGGCGCCCGGCGACGTGCTGTTCCGGATCGCCGATCATCGCGTCGTCTGGGTTCTGCTCGACGTCGCGGAACGCGATCTCGCGCAGATCAGCACCGGCACGAAAGTCATCATCAGGCCGCGCGCGCTCCCCGGCCAGACCTTCACGGGCACCGTGGCGCTGATCTATCCGCATCTGAACGCGCAGACGCGGACCGCGCGCATCCGCATCGAGGTGCCCAACCCCGACGAGGTGCTGCGGCCGGAAATGTATGTCGATGCCGAGATCGAGACGGGCACGCCGGGCGCGGTGCTGACGGTCCCGGAAAGCGCGGTGCTCGACAGCGGCACGCGGCAGACCGTGCTGGTCGACAAGGGCGAAGGCCGCTTCGAGCCGCGCGAGGTCAAGCTCGGCCGCCGTGGCGGCGGCCATGTCGAGATCACGCGACGGCGTCGCCGAAGGCGAGGCCGTCGTCACCTCGGCGAACTTCCTGATCGACGCTGAGAGCAATCTCAAGGCGGCGTTGAAGGGATTTGCGGAGACGGGCGGCCCGCAGGCGGAGCGAACCGGCCAGATCACGGAGCGCACAAATGATCGCTCGCGTCATCGCCTGGTCGGCCCGCAACCTGCTGCTGGTGCTGTTCGGCACCGGCTTTGCGGTTGCGGCCGGCATCTAGGCGCTGGCCCATCTGCCGCTCGATGCCATTCCGGATCTCTCCGACACCCAGGTGATCGTCTACACGGAGTATCCGGACCAGGCGCCGCAGGTGATCGAGGACCAGGTCACCTATCCCCTGACCACGGCCATGCTCACGGTGCCGAAGTCGAAGGTGGTGCGCGGCTTCTCGTTCTTCGGCGTCTCGTTCGTCTATGTGATCTTCGAGGACGGCACCGATATCTATTGGGCGCGTTCGCGCGTGCTGGAATTTCTCAATGGCGCGACCTCGCGACTGCCGGCCGGCGTGACGCCGACCATCGGTCCGGACGCGACCGGCGTCGGATGGGTCTACCAATATGCGGTGATGTCCAAGGCGATGAACCTCGCCGAGACGCGCACCATCCAGGACTGGAATCTGCGCTTCGCGCTCGCCAAGGCCGGAGGGCGTCGCCGAGGTCGCGAGCGTCGGCGGCTTCGTCAAGCAATACAATGTCGTGATCGATCCGCAGCGCATGCGCGATCTCGGCATCACCATGCAGCAGGTGCGCGATGCGATCCGCGCCAGCAACGCCGATGTCGGCGGCCGCACCGTCGAGCTGTCGGAGTTCGAATACGTCATCCGCGGCAAGGGCTATCTCAAGAGCATCGACGATCTCGGCAACATCGTGCTGAAGACCGACAAGGGCACGCCGGTGCTGTTGCACGACGTCGCCCGCGTCGAACTCGGCCCGGACGAGCGGCGCGGCATCACCGAACTCAACGGCGAGGGCGAGGTCGCCAGCGGCATCGTGTTGCAGCGCTTCGGCATGAATGCGCTCGATGTCATCGACAACGTCAAGAAGCGGTTCGCGGAGATCGCCTCGAGCCTGCCGAAGTCGGTCGAGATCGTGCCGGTCTATGACCGCTCGAAGCTGATCTATGCCGCGATCGAGACGCTGAAGCACACGCTGGTCGAGGAAAGCATCGTCGTCGCGCTGGTCTGCATCGTCTTCCTGCTGCATGTCCGCAGCGCGCTGGTCGCCATCCTGATGCTACCGGTCGGCGTGCTGATGGCGTTCGGCGCGATGAAGTTCTTCGGCATCGGCTCCAACATCATGAGCCTCGGCGGCATCGCGATCGCGATCGGCGCCATGGTGGACGCCGCCATCGTCATGATCGAGAACGCGCACAAGCATCTGGAGCGCGCCGAACCGGGCAAGCCGCGCATCACGAGTGCTGATCGAGGCCGCGTCCGAGGTCGGGCCGGCGCTGTTCTTCAGCCTGTTGATCATCACCGTCTCGTTCGTGCCGATCTTCACGCTGGAATCGCAGGAGGGACGGCTGTTCAGCCCGCTCGCCTTCACCAAGACGTTCTCGATGGCGGCGGCCGCCCTGCTGTCGGTGACGCTGGTGCCGGCGCTGATGATGATCTTCGTGCGCGGGCGAATCGTTCCCGAGCACAAGAACCCGATCAATCGGTTCCTGATCTGGATCTATCGGCCGCTGATCCGCGGCGTGCTGCGCGCCAAGATCGCTGGTGATCTTGCTCGCGATCGGCGTGCTTGCCGTCACGATCTGGCCCGCACGGCAGCTCGGCACCGAGTTCATGCCGAGCCTCAACGAGGGCACGCTGCTGTATATGCCGACGACGCTGCCCGGCATCTCGGTGACCAAGGCGGCCGAGCTGATGCAGACCCAGGACCGGATCATCAAGTCGTTTCCGGAAGTCGCTTCGGTCTATCGGCAAGGCCGGACGCGCCTCGACATCGACCGATCCGGCGCCGACCGAGATGTTCGAGACGATCGTCAACCTCAAGCCAAAGGAGCAGTGGCGCGCCGGCCTCACCGTCGACGGCCTGATCGCCGAGATGGACAAGGCGTTGCAGTTTCCCGGCGTCTCCAACGCCTGGACGATGCCGATCAAGGCGCGCATCGACATGCTGTCGACCGGCATCCGCACGCCGGTCGGCGTCAAGGTGATCGGCACCGACCTCGTCGAGATCGACCGGCTCGCTCGGCAGATCGAGCAGGTGCTGCGAGACGGTGCCCGGCACCTCCTCGGCCTATGCCGAGCGCGACATCGGCGGCTACTATCTCGAGATCGTGCCGGACCGCGCGGCGCTGGCGCGCTACGGCATCATGGTCCAGGACGTGCAGGACACGATTGCAACGGCGCTCGGCGGACAGACCGTGACGACGACGGTGGAAGGACGCCAGCGCTTCACGGTCAACATGCGCTATCCGCGCGACCTGCGGGACAATCCGGAGAAGATCGCAAGCGACATCCTCGTCCCCATGCCGGCAGGCGGCGCAGTGCCGCTCGGGGAGGTGGCGACGGTTCAACTGACGCGCGGCCCGACGACGATCCGGACAGAGAACGCCCAGCTTGCGACCTACATCTACGTCGACATCCGCGACCGCGATCTCGGCGGCTATGTCGCCGATGCGCGGCGCGCGGTGCAGGCGAGCATCCAGTTCCCGCCCGGCTATTACGTGTTCTGGAGCGGCCAGTACGAATATCTCGAGCGGGCGATGGCGCGGCTGAAGATCGTGGTGCCGGCGACGCTGCTGATCATCTTCCTGCTGCTCTACCTCAATTTCCGCTCGGTCACGGAGACTGTCATCGTGATGCTCTCGCTGCCGTTCGCGCTGGTCGGCGGATTCTGGCTGATGTGGTGGCTCGGCTTCAACCTGTCGGTGGCGGTTGCGGTCGGTTTCATCGCGCTGGCCGGCGTCGCCGCCGAGACCGGCGTGGTGATGCTGATGTATCTCAACCAGGCTCTGGCTGGGATCGAAAAGCGCCGCGCTGCCGAAGGACGAGCGCTCAGCCGCGGCGACCTCCACGAAGCCATCATGGAGGGCGCGGTCGAGCGGGTGCGGCCCGAAGATGATGACGGTGGTTGCCATCATGGCCGGGCTTTTGCCGATCATGTGGAGCACCGGCACCGGATCGGAGATCATGCAGCGCATCGCGGTGCCGATGATCGGCGGCATGGTCTCCTCGACCCTGCTGACGCTGATCGTCATCCCGGCGATCTTTGCGCTCGTGAAGGGGGCGGCGCTGCAGCGAAGCTTCGCAGCGGCAAAGGTGGCAGCGAGCGCGCCTTCATAAAGAGGCGGATGCGCGCCTGTGGCCATCCTTCGAGACGCGCGCAAGAAAGCGCGCTCCTCAGGATGAGGGCGGTCGTTGCGACGTTAAATTTGCGAGAGAGCGCTCACGCCGGGATCGCCGTCTCCGGGCAATTGGTCAGCCGCGCCGGCACGCCGACGGCGGTGCAGCCGGCAGGCACGTCATGCGTGACGACGGCGCCGGCGCCGACCTTGGCATGGTCGCCGATAGAGATATCGCCGATCACGGTTGCGCCCGACGCCAGCAGCGCACCGCGGCCGATCCGGGGGCTGTGCACGGGATCGTCGTGCTTCCGCCCGATGGTGACGTTCTGCATGATCGTCACGTCATCGCCGATGATCGAAGAGGCGCCGATGATGATGCCGGTGGCGTGGTCGAGGTAGACCGACGTTCCGATCGCGGCCGAGGGGTGGATGCTGACCTGCAGCCGTTCGGACGAGGCGCTCTGCATCAACAGCGCAAAGTCGCGGCGGCCGCGCTGCCAGAGCCAGTTCGAAACGCGCCACGCCTCGAGCGCGACAAATCCCTTGTAGTTGAGCAGCGGCGGCAGCAGCGTCGTGATGGCGGGATCGTGCAACGCGATGCTCTCGAGATCGCAGCCTGCAGCTTCCACGAGATCGGGCGAGGCCGCGAAGGCTTCGGATGCAACGCGCGTGAAGCGCGCGCGATCCTCATCCCTGGCCCCGAGCCGCTCGCCGATCTGCAAGGCGAGCGCGCTGCCGAGATCGGGGTGAACGAGGATGGATTTTTGCAGCGAGTTGCCGAGAATGTGATCGCGGCTTGCGCCCTCCTCCGCCTCGCGGCGGATCGATTGCCAGAGATCTTGCGCTGAAGCCATGTCGCCCTCCTCGCCAACACCGCCAAATGTAGGATGGGTTGAGCGCCAGCGAAACCCCGCCTCCCCGTCATTCCGCGGCTCGCGCCAAGAGGCGCGCCCGGAATGACGAAGAAAGGTGACAAGGCCCGGGCGTCAAATGCTTGACGCGAATCGCGGGCGGGCCGATATTATCCGAGCGTGACGATCGCACCTGCCCCGCAAGGGGCGGCTTAAGACCGCTGAGGCTCAACCCGGCGGTCTTTTGCGTTTTGGACACGATGCTTCACCCGTACTCCGCACCCCGAAAAAGCAAACCGCCCGTCTGCTTTTGCAAACGGGCGGCTCGTTACCCTCAGGACTTATGGGGGGCTTATGCCTGAGGCTAGTTGATGAAAGTTAGCCCTGCGGCTGGTCGTTCGGCGGCGTCGGGCGGGTCTTGTGCTGCGCCATGAACGCGTCGAACTCTTCCTTGTCCTTGGCGTGGCGCAGGCGCTCAAGGAAGTTCCTGAACTCGACCTGCTCTTCTTCCAGGCGCTGCAGACGTCTCCGTGCGGTATTCGTCGAAGGCGCGGTTGCCCGAAGTCGGCGGGCCAAAACCCCAGCCACCGCGCTCCATGCGGCCGCGCATGCGGTCCATCTTGTACTGCATCTTTTCCATCTTGTTGGCCCAGCGGCCCTGATCGTGGTGACTCCAGCAACCCATTTTTCTGCTCCCGAGTGTGAAAAAGAGAAGGGCAAGTCCGATCGGCCACCAGATGATGAAGCCGAGGACCGTCACGGCGATCCAGCCCGGATGCCAGGGCGAATCGAGCATGCGCGGGCGATGGTAGGCTTCCCCCTCCGGGGTCGGGCCGCGCCAGCGATTGACATCTGCGGTGTAGGCCATTTCCCTTCTCCATTACGGCGATCACGCCGTTGTGAATGTAAATAACATTTACATAGATAGCCGATCCGTCGGGATTGTCAAGCGGGCCTCCGGGGGCGTCCGCCAACTTATTTTCTGGAATCTTATTTCGCGCGGCCCCAGGGACCTGAAGGCGCATCCGATGGCGGCACCGGCGGCGGCTCCGATGATTTGGCGCCGTTCGAAGGTCTGCGATCGGTCGGAAAGCCGAGACCGCGCAAGTAAATCAGCACTTCGGCTTCAAGCAGATCTTCCGCCGACATCGGCAGCTTGCGGCGCGCGGCATCGCCACGCCCGAACAGCGAGGCGACGCCGTGCGACATCGACCAGATGTGCAGCGCCATCATCATCGCCGGCGGCCGCGGCACGCCCGGCGGGGCGAGTGCCGCGAGGCGTTCGGCGGCTGCGCGGATAATGCCGAAAGCGCGTTCGCTCGCAGCCATCAGCGTCGGATTGGCATCGACGGGCAGGCCGGATTCGAACATCGCCGAATAGTACGACGGCTCCTCGCGGGCGAATTTCAGATAGGCCTTCCCCACCCGCTCGAAGGCGCTGACGGTGTCGGGGCGGCCATCGTCCCAGGCCAGGGTCAAGAGCTGCTCGAATTGCTCGAAACCGCGCTGGGCGATCTGGGACAACAGCTCGTCGCGATCGCGGAAATGCCGGTAAGGCGCGGCCGGGCTGACACCGGCCATGCGCGCGGCGTCAGCGAAGGTGAACCCGGCCGCGCCCTTCTGCGCGATCAGGTCGAGCGCTGCCTGCAGCAGCGCTTCCTTCAGGTTGCCGTGATGATAGCCGCGCTCGCCGCGGCGTTGATCCTTGCGCCAGCTCATGTGAAGGACTCTTACATGAGCCGGCTGCAAAGGTCACTAGCAGCCGCGAGGCGCGGCCGCGTCTGTTAATGAACGTTAACCGCCCGGAATCGGCAGCACCGGCATGATTTCCACGCGCTCGCCGGGAAAGATCGAAAAGTGCGGGTGGTTCTCGAACATCTTGGCGGCAGCCTCGTGCGAGGCGGCGCGCACGACCGTGAAGGCGCCGAGTTCGTTGCGGATGTCGGTGACGCCCTCGGCATCGACCTTCTTGGTCTTGCCGAGCGGCCCGCCGATCTCGAGAACCGCGCCCTGGTGCTTTGCGACCCAGGCCTGCCAGGCCGCAATGCCTTCGCGCTCTTTCGCCTGCCGATCGGCCGGCGACAGTGCGTTCCAGGCGGCGAATTTCGGGCTGGTTTGGCTGCCGAGGAAGACGGCGAGATAAGTATCGTTGCTCATGAGTTCTCTCCTGCGTTGCGTGTGATCAGCGCGGGTTGCCGCTGCGCATTTCGGCAAAACCTTTGGCGGCTTTCTGCACGTCGGGCGGAAAATCCTCCATCTCCTGCACCTGGCGGATTTCGATGACGCAGTTTTCGGAACCCGGGCACTTCTTCGCCCATTCGATCGCCTCCTGGCGGGAGTTGACCTCAATCATCCAGTAGCCGCCCAACACTTCCTTGGACTCGGCAAAGGGGCCGTCGGTAACGACAGGCTTGCCGGTCGCAAAGGAGACCCGCGCGCCCATCGAGGGCGGATGCAGGCCATCGAGCGTGATCAGGATGCCGGCATCCCGAAGCTGCTCGTTGTAGCGCATCATCGCGGCGACTTGCTCGGGGTCGAGCTTCACGTCAGGCGGCGCGGTCTCGTAGCCGAACGGGATCATCAGCATCATGAATCGCATGGTGGGGGTCCTCTGTTTCGTAACGTTATTTTCCGACCTGGGCACGCAGGCGCGCTTCGCGCTCACGCAGTTCCGGCGTCACGGCCTCGCCGAAATCCTCGACCGCAAACACCTGGCGGATCTCGATCTCGGCGCCGGCCTCGAATGGTGCGCGCTTCATCCACGCGATCGCTTCGTCCATCGATTTGGTCTCGATCAGCCAAAAGCCGCAAACGAGTTCGCTGGTGAAATCGAACGGACCACGGAGCGCCGTGGCTTTGCCGCCTCCCGAATATTTGATGCGAGCGCCCTTCGACGTCGGATGCAGGCCCTCGCCCGCTTTCATGACGCCAGCATTGGCCATTTCCTCGTTGAACGCGTTCATTGGCGTCAGCAGTTCCGTGCTCGGCATGACGCCGGCCTCCGTATCCTTGCTCGCCTTGACAATCACCATGAATCGCATCGCACGCTCCATTCAGGAACCGTTGGACCGGCCGGCTGTCCGGCGCTCACTTCCAAGACGAACGACGTCTTGTGACACCGACATGTCCGGCGAAATTATTTCGGAGGTAATGGCGGCGCATTTGCGCTGCTCGATGGACAAATTCGCGCGATCGTCCGATGCGTCCTCCCTCGGAAACAGCGCGCCAGCGACCGGCTGCCCAAAAATTATCATCCGCAGCCACCGTATGACCACGCAGGCATTTCTACGGAATCGCCGTGGATTTGTTCGAAAAAATCCGGACGGAACAAGCACATGAGTTACCTCATATGACCTGTGGCGGCGACGTGGTGGGTTCGCTCACCTCGATCAAGGGCGCTTGCGCTTTGCCCACCCTACGGCTCTTTGAGGTCTAACCCACCCACCGCCTTACCATCTCGCTCGCACCATCCGGCATTTGCTCGAACACGGCCGAGGCCAGCACGGCGTGGATGTGCAGCGTCGTCGTGCCGGAATTGCGAAAGCCGTGACGGCGGCGCGCCGGCACCACCAGCGACTGGCCGGCCGAGACGATGGCTGCGCTCCTCGTCCAGCCACATCTCGGCCTCGCCCTCGCGCACCGTCGAGCACCTCCTCGACCGGGATGCCAGTGCGTCGGCGTGCCATGGCCGGGCGCGATCCATTGCTCGAAGATGCAGAGCGCCGCGGCGCCGCCCTGCGCCGAAACCACCATGCGGGTTTCAACCCCCGGCCGCCATTGTTCCAGCGCCAAGTCCCTCGGCTCGATGATCTTCATGGCTTGCCTTTCCCGGCCCCTGCGATGGCCAAACAGCAAAGCAGACGCCGCACTTTCGTGCTAGGGAGCGCAGCAACGCAATTTCGAACATTGGTGCCCGCGCATGCCCTCCTCCCCGCAAAAAGTCGCACTTGTGACGGGAGCCGCGCGCGGCATCGGACTTGCTGCCGCAAAGCGTTTCCTGGCCGAAGGCTGGCGCGTCGCGCTGCTCGACATCGAGGGCGAATTGCTGCGTGATGCGGTCACTGCCATCGCCAGTCCGGAAAACACGCTGGCGCTGGTTTGCGACGTCTCTGATGCGGCCGGCGTGACCGCCGCAATCGAAGAGGTGAGCCGCAGGTTCGGCCGGCTCGATGCGCTGATCAACAATGCCGGGGTCGCGGTGTTTGCGCCGATCCTGGAAACCTCGGATGCCGACTGGAGCCGCATTCTGGCGGTTAACCTCACCGGGCCGTTCCTCTGCACCAAGGCGGCCGCACCGCTGATGCGCGAGCTTGGCGGCGGCGCGGTGGTCAATATCACCTCGATCTCGGCGGTGCGCGCCTCAACGCTGCGTGCGGCCTATGGCACCAGCAAGGCCGGGCTCGCGCACCTGACCAAGCAGCTCGCGGTCGAACTCGCCGCGCTCGGCATCCGCGTCAACGCGGTGGCGCCCGGCCCGGTCGAGACCGCGATGGCAAAGGCGGTGCACACGCCGGAGATCCGCGCCGACTATCACGACGCCATTCCGCTCAACCGCTATGGGCTCGAAGAGGAGCTGGCGGAAGCGATCTTCTTTCTGTGCAGCGAGCGCGCGAGCTACATCACCGGGCAGGTGCTGGCCGTCGACGGCGGCTTCGACGCCGCCGGCATTGGGCTGCCGACCCTGCGCGGAGAAAGAAGGAACGGCTGAGGGAGGCCCCCGAGCAAGGTAATTTGTCAGATGGGCAAAGGCGCGCTTGCGCTGTGCCCACCTTCATTGGCGTGCTCTTGAAGATGGGCACACGGAGCCTGTCATCGGGCGCGCATTCGCGCGACCCGTTGGCTTTGCCTACCCCACGGCTTGGCTACGGACCAACGTTGACACAGCCGACACGCCAGGCGTTGGCGAGGCGGTCAATCCGGGTCAGTGACAGCGGATCGATGACGAAGCGGAGCGCGCTGTCGGGAGCTAGCTCAAGCGCGATCGCAAGCACGGCACGGACCGTGCCGGAATGTACGACCAGCACGACGTCGCCGGCCGGCAGGCCTGCAAGCCCGCCGCGCGCGCGGGCGATCTGGTCGACAAAGCTCTCGCCGCCGGGCGGGCGGTTGCCGGCGGGCGACTTCCAGAATTCGCGGTAGGCCGCGCCAAGCTCGGCTGTCAGATCGTTGTGCCGCCGTCCGGTCCAGGCGCCGAAATCCTGCTCGCGGAAGGCTGCGTCCTCGTTGGCCACGAGCCCGAGCCTCGCCGCGGTCTCCCGCGTGCGGCGCGCGGGGCTACACACCGCAAAAGCCTGCGCCGGCAGCCGCGCCTGCAACGCGGCAAAGGTTTCAGCGTCGGAAAGGTCCGCCGGCGCGTCGGGCGCATGAATCACGCCGCGCGGTCCATCGACCGGCGCATGACGGATCAGCCAGAGATGCGTCTCGGCGCTCATGGGCGGTCAACCCAGCTTTGCTGCAAGCAGCAACAGCACGACAGTCTCGGCGACCTGCTCGGCCGCGCCCAGCACGTCGCCGGTCTGGCCGCCGATCTGACGCATGGCGAGCCAACTCATGAAGACCGCGACGAGACCACAGGCAAGCGCGGCCCAGAACGCGTTGGCAAAGGACAGCGCCAAAAGCGCGATGACGAAGGCGATGCCGAGCGCGATTGCGGCCGTCGCCGCATCCGGCCGGCCGGCATTGCGGGCAAGCCCGTCCTTGCGCGCGTAGGGCATGTTCATCGACATGGCCGGCAGGATGCCTCGTCCGAGCGCATGCGCTGCGATCAGGCTGGTGACGACGTGTGAATTGGGGATCGCCGACAGCGCCGAGAGCTTTGCGGCAAAACCGACCAGGAGAATCAAGGCGCCATAGGTGCCGAGCCGGCTGTCCCGCATGATCTCGAGCTTTGCTGCGATATCGCTGCCACCGCCAAAGCCGTCGGCAACGTCGGCGAGCCCATCCTCATGCAGCGCGCCGGTCAGGATGGCGCCCGCACCGAGCGCGAGCGCCGCGGCGGCAAGATCAGGCAGGCCCGCGCTGCGCAACGCGAGACAGACGAGCCCGACGGCGAGGCCGATCAACGCGCCAACGACGGGAAACAGGCGATGCGCGCGCACGAAATTGCCCGGCATCGCGCCGTCGGGATGCGGCATCGGCAGCCTGGTCAGGAACGCGACCGAAGTTTTGAAATCGTCAAGCCATTCATTCATGGTGGCGAGCCCTCAGGAATCGATTAGCTTGCGCCGCTCGTGGTTGCGCATGATCTCGTCCGAAAGCCGGTCCGCATTTTCGGCCATCATGCTGAAAGGAATCGCATGCAGTTTAGCAAACTCGATGATCTGCGTGCGCTTTGTCGCGGCTTGCCTGACGATGATTCGCACAGCCGCGAGGCCGCTGCGCGCCGCCAGCAGGTTCTGACCAAGCCGCCCGGCAGCCTCGGCCGGCTGGAAGAACTCGCCATCTGGCTCGCCGGCTGGCAAGGCCGCGAGCATCCCCGGCTCGACCACATCACGATTGCGGTGTTCGCCGGCAATCATGGCGTCGCCGCGCGCGGCGTGTCGGCCTATCCGGCCGAGGTGACGGCGCAGATGGTGGCCAATTTCGATGCAGGCGGCGCGGCCATCAACCAGCTCGCGGCGCTGGCCGGCGCGACGCTGAAGGTGGAGCCGATCGCGCTCGAGCAGCCGACACGCGACTGCACGACCGCGCCCGCGATGGACGAGGACGAATTCCTGCAAGCGATCGAACTCGGCTATCGCACCGTGCCAGACGCGTGCGACCTGCTTGTGGTCGGCGAAATGGGCATCGCCAACACCACGGCGGCGGCGACGCTGTGCGCGGCCTTGCTCGGCGGCGGCGCGCGATGGGCCGGGCGCGGCACCGGCGTCGACGACCAGGGGCTTGGCAGAAAGCGCGCGACGATCGAAGCCGCGCTGCAATTTCATCAGCCCGCGCTCGGCGATCCCCTCGCGGTGGCGGCACGGATGGGCGGGCGGGAACTCGCGGCAATCGCAGGGGCCGTGCTCGCGGCGCGGCAGCGGCGAATCCCGGTGCTGCTCGACGGTTTTGTCGCGACCGCAGCCGTGCTGCCGCTGTGGCGGGTCAACGAAAAATTCCTCGATCATTGCCGCGCCGGGCATGCCTCGGCAGAGGCCGGCCATCGCGCGCTGCTTGAAGCGCTGAAACTCGATCCGCTGCTCGATCTCGGCATGCGGCTCGGCGAGGCTTCGGGTGCTGCCATTGCCGTGCTGTTGCTGCGCGCGGCCCTGGCCTGCCACAATGGCATGGCAACCTTTGCCGAGGCCGGCGTTTCCGACAAGGAGGCCGGTTAGCGCCGAGCGTGATCACGGAACGAAGTCATGACCTTGATGCGAATTATTGTTGCGATGCTGGTGCTGTGTGCGGCGGCCGCGCCGGCGCACAGCGACGTGCGCATCCTCTCAAGCCCGGGCGGGCAGGTCGGGCCGTTCATCGAGCTGTTCGATCGCGTGCGGCAGACCGGCGAGCGGGTGGTGATTGACGGGCCTTGCCTGTCGGCCTGCACGCTGGTGCTGATGACCGTGCCGAACGAGCGGATCTGCGTGACCCGGCGCGCCGTGCTCGGCTTCCACGCCGCCCGCTCGATGGATAACCGCGGGCGGCTGTATGCCGAGCCGGAAGCCTCACGCGCGGTGCTGGAAGCCTATCCGGCGCCGGTGCGCAACTGGATCAGCCGCCGTGGCGGCCTGACCTCGCGCATGCTGCTGTTGCGCGGGCGCGACCTTGCGGCGATCTATCCGAGCTGCCGGTAGACTTGGTTCGTAGCGGTGGGTTAGCCGATTACAAGGGCGGTCGCTCAACGAGCGACGACGCAAGGCGTAACCCACGGTCTCAGCGTCGAGACAGGGGCGGGCTACGCTTCGCAAACCCACCCGTGCAAATCTTCGCGCCTCACATCTCCGCCGGGCAGTTCACCATCCAGGGAACGCCGAACTGGTCGACGCACATGCCAAAACCCTTCGAGAAGAATGTCTTGCCGAACGGCATGTTGATGGTGCCGCCTTCGGCCAGCGCCTTGAACTTGCGCTCGGCATCGGCGGGGTCCTCGACCTGCAGCGAGACGGAAAAGCCCTGCGGCTTCTGGAAGTGGCCGGGCGGCGCGTCGGAGCCCATCAGCACCTCGCCGTCGATCGTGACCTTGGCGTGCATGATCTTCTTCTTGTAGTCCGGCGGCGTCGGCATGTCGGGCGGACCGCTCTCATAGGGCACCATCACCTCGATGCGGGCGCCGAGCACCTTCTGATAGTACTTGAGCGCAGCTTCGCAATTGCCGTCGAAGTGAAGATAGGGATTGACCTGCATCGTTGACTCCGCTGTCGGTTATTTCTCGGCGAGACCTTTCATGCTGGCGAGGCCGTGCATCGAAATCCTTGCCGATCATCTTGTCGAAGCTGACGAACACCTGCATCACCTTGGACATGAACTGCGAGGGACCGTGCATCACCCAGTGCACATTGGTAGCGTTACCCTGCGGCAGCATTGTGAATTCGGCGGTGTTGTGGGCCTCGAACGGCGCGATGAAGTCGAGCTTGATGACGACCTTGGACGACGGCGCGGCATCGAGGATTTCCATGCGGCCGGAGCCGACATTCTTGTTGCCCTCCCAGGCGTAGACCGCGCCCTTGCCCCGCTCGGCGCCGCTATAGGTGCGCTTCAGGTCGGGGTCCTTGTTCTCCCAGGGCGACCAGCCGCGCCATTGCTGGAAGTCGTTGACCAGCGCGAAGACCTTTTCGGCCGGCGCGTTGATCGTGACGCTGCGTTCGATGCGGAACGTATCGGGTTTGGTAGCGGCGAGGATGAGCACGATGGCAATCGCGATCGCGATCACAACGGCGATGATGGCAATTGTCGTAAGCATGGCTGGCTCCGTAAAGGTATATGCGTGGCGTGGCAAGGCAGCGGCGAACAAGTCAGCGGCGGAACGGTAGCAGCGACCGCAGGCTGCCGTCACGCAGCCAGAGCCCGCCCCACAGTATCAGGCCGAGATAGAGCCCGAACAGCGTGTGCGTGAACAGCGGACTGTCGATCCTCACATGAGCTGCGATCGCGCCACCGAGATAGCCGGTGAGCAGGATCGCGCCCAGGATCGAGGTCGGCGGCACCGCATAGAGCAATGTGCAGACGATCGTGATGAGACCAAGGCCGCGCGCGAGATTGTCGCTGGCGCCCCAGCCCATCTTGTCCATGGTTTCGGTGACGATCGGCAGCGGCACGAGCTTGATGGCGCCGTCAAACAGCAGGAAGGCGACGACAAGACCGCTCAGTACGCGGCCGGTCCAGCGGGCGGATGTCGAGATCGCAGTGTCAGCGAGGGCAGGCATGGTCGGCTCCGTAGGGCTTGATGATGTTACGGCCCTAGGACGAACGAGGTTGTGCCGATCCGACTACTCGCGTGAAATTTTTTCGGCTGCTACTTCGCGGCCTTGCTCTTCGGCGCGCTGTCGCGCATCAGCCGGTCGAGATGCATGCGGATGTGGGCCGCTTCCGCCGAGGTGTTGGCGAGCGCAATGGCGCGGTCGAAGGCGACACGCGCTTCGTCGTTGCGGTCGAGCTGCATCAGGAATGCGCCGCGCACGCCGAAGTAATGGAAATAGTTCGACAGCCGCGCGGCCAAGGGCTCGATCATGTCGAGCGCCGCCTGCGGCCCGCGCACTTTCGACACCGCAACGGCGCGGTTGAGCGTCACCACCGGCGATGGCTGCATCACTTCCAGCGCGCCATAAAGCAGTTCGATCTGGGTCCAGTCGGTCTCGTCGGGCGTTTCGGCGCGGGCATGCAGTGCTGATATCGCCGCCTGCACCTGATAGGGGCCGCTGCGGCGATGGCGCATCGCCTTGTCGATCAGCGCAAGACCCTCCGCGATCATGGCCTTGTTCCACAGCGAACGGTCCTGGTCGTCGAGCAGGATCACGGCGCCGTCTGCATCAAACCGCGCGGCGGCGCGGGCATGCTGCAGCATCAATAGCGCAGTCAGCCCCATGATCTCGGGCTCACTCTGGAACAGCCGCAGCAATAGCCGCGCCAGCCGAATCGCTTCCTCGCACAGGGTGCTGCGGATCTCGGCGGTGTCGCCGCTCGCGGAATAGCCCTCGTTGAAGATCAAATAGATCATGGCGGCGACCGAGACGAGCCGCTCGCTGCGCTCCGCCGCGCCGGGCGTCTCGAACGCCACCTTGGCTTCCGCAACGCGCGCTTTCGCCCGCGTGATGCGCTGCTCCATCGCGGCCTCGCTGACCAGGAAGGCGCGCGCGATCTGCTTTACGGTAAGGCCGGACACGATGCGCAGCGCGAGCGCGATCTGCTGGGTTGCCGGCAAATCCGGATGACAGCAGATGAACAACAGCCGCAGGATGTCGTCACGGTAGTGCGAGCCGTCGAGCCGCTCGGCGAGTTCCTGCTCGGCATCGCCGAGATCGGAGATCGCCGCGTCCTCCTCGGGCAGCGCCTGCTGCTTGCGGGTGCGCCGGACCTCGTCGATGGCGACGTTGCGGCCGACCATGATCAGCCAGGCGGCGGGATCGCGCGGCGGGCCATTTTGCGGCCAGGTCTTCAGCGCGCGCAGGCAGGCGTTCTGATACGCCTCCTCCGCGGTATCGAGATTGCGGAAGTAGCGCAGCAGGGCACCGACCGCCTGGGGACGCGCCGAGGTCAGCGCGGTGTCGATCCAGGCGGTGTCGGTCACGTCGCAGTTCTCCCCGGGTTGAACACGCCGACCGGGCGGATCTCGTAGGTGCCGCCGGGATTGGCCGCACCGAGATCGCGCGCGACATCGAGCGCTTCATCGAGATTCTTGCAATCGACCAGGTAGAAGCCGAGCAACTGCTCCTTGGTCTCGGCAAAGGGGCCGTCCAGCACCAGCGGCGGATCATCCTTGCGCAGCGTGGTGGCCGCCGTGGTCGGCAGCAGCCGTGCCACCGGGCCGAGCCGCCCCTGTTTCGCAAGCTTGTCCTGCACGACGGCAAGTTTCTTCATGACCGCGGCATCGTGTTCCTTGCTCCAGGAACCGACCGTGTCTTCGTCGTGATAGCAGAGGATGGCGTACATCATGTGGCAGGCAACTTTCCCTTTTTGGGCATGATCTGGACCGGAAAACCGGTACCCACTTTTCCGGATCATGCCTGGGCATGATCTCCGCGCAAACGCTTCGCGCTTGTCGCTGGGAAAACCGGTACCCGCTTTTCCAGATCATGTCCCGTCTTGAAGACGAGGGAATATGCCCAAAGCCGACAGCGAAGCGGAAGAAATTTTGAGGTTTCTTCCGCTTCGCCCAAGGAAGTGGCCAAGGGAACTTCAGCGAACTTCAGGAGATGCGAGCAGGCTTACCAGGACACGCCATACTTGGCGGCGATGCGGCGGGCCTTGTGTTCATCGGATTCGCGACGCGTCGTCTTGGTCGAGGACTTGGTGGTCGCGGGCTTGGTGTCCGCGGTCGTGGTGGTCGTCGTGGTCGTGGCGGCCTGAGTTTGGACCGGAGCCTGGGTCTGGACCTGTGTCGTGGTGGTCTGGGTCGGCGCATCCGACTGGACCTGGGTGGTCATGGGTGCGGCGGCCTGAGCGAGCTTGATCGAGACCTCACGGACGGCGGCGCGGTCTACAATCGGCTGGGTGGGCTGGCTGACGGTGGTCACATCGTTGGAAGCGAGCGTCAGGCTGCGGGTCTCGCCGGCGAAGGCCGAGGCGGAGGCCAGCATCAGCACGGTGATGAGGATCAGTTTGCGCATGTGAAGTCTCCCTTGTTTGATGGCAGGACCCTATGACATCAGCCGGTCCAGTTATGTGATGATCATCACGCATAGGCTTGACCCGAAAACCTGAGGTAAAACAATGACAAAAGGCGCCCTCGCCATCCTGGTCCATGGCGGGACGGAAAACTGGTCGCCCGCACGCTGGAAAACCCGCTTCGACGAGGTATGCCGCGACCGCAAGGTCGTTCTGCTGCCGGATACCACCTTCGATCCGGCCGAGGTGCATTACGCAGCGGTGTGGAAGCCGAAGCCGGGCGATCTGGCCGGCTTTCCCAATCTGCGCGTCATCTTCAATCTCGGCGCCGGCGTCGATGCGCTGATGGCGGACCACTCGCTGCCCGACGTGCCGCTGGTGCGGGTTGCAGTCGCCGACCTTACCGACCGGATGGCCGAGTATGTCGTGCTGCATGTGCTGATGCACCACCGGCAGGAGCCATACTTGCGGCAATCCCAGAAGGAAAAGCGCTGGCAGCCGAAATTTCAGTGGGCGGCAAATGCCGTCTCCGTCGGCATCATGGGAATGGGCACGCTCGGGGCCAACGCGGCCGATATCCTGCGGCGGCTCGGCTTTCGCCTCTCGGGCTGGAGCCGCAGCGAAAAGCAGATCGCGGGCGTCACCTGCTTTCACGGCGAAGCAGGGCTCGATGCTTTCCTGCGCCAGACCGACATTCTCGTTTGCCTGCTGCCGCTGACCGCGGAGACACGCCACGTGCTGGGTCGCAGCGTATTCGAAAAGCTTGGCCGTAACGGCCCGCTCGGCGCGCCGGTCCTGATCAACGCCGGCCGCGGCGGCCTGCAGAACGAGGCCGACATCCTCGCCTGTCTTGCCGACGGTACGCTTGGCGCGGCCTCGCTCGACGTGTTCGAGCACGAGCCGCTGCCGGCCGACAGCCCGTTCTGGGATCATCCCAACGTAGTGCTGACGCCGCACAATGCAGCCGACACCGATCCGGATGAGATCTCGAAATATGTCGCGCAGCAGATCGCGCGGTTCGAGGCCGGTGGCGCGCTGGAGAATGTGGTGGATCGCAGGCGGGGGTATTGAAGGGCGCCGTCATTGCGAGGAGCGAAGCGACGAAGCAATCCAGCTTTCTTGTCGCCGCGAAGGAAGCTGGATTGCTTCGCTTCGCTCGCAATGACGGTGGAGACCCTCATGCTGAGGAGCGCGGCAACGCCGCGCGTCTCGAAGCACGAGGCCACAGTGTCGCCTGTGGCCATCCTTCGAGACGCGCGCAAGCGCGCTCCTCAGGATGAGGACCGTGCTAGTGGATGCCAGTAGCGTGAACCTCAATAATCCTTGAGCAGCCGCTCGATGTAGTCGAGTTCGATCTGCGGGCGCGAGGGATCGGCGAGGCGGCGGCGCAGTTCTTCCAGGATGCGGCGGACGCGCTGCACGTCGATCTCGCCGGGGATTTTGACCGTGTAGTCGTCGCCGAATTCGCGCCCGCGCAGGGGACGGCCCAGCGGATCGGACTGGTTGCCGCCGCTCTGCTGGCGGCCGGCACGGTTGCCCGGGCCGTCCTGCTGGCCCTCGCCATCGCCCTGTTGCATGGATTCAGCCAGGCTCTGCGCGCCCTTGCGTAGCGCTTCGAGCGCGCGCCCTTGCGAGTCCACGGCGCCGTCGGCATTGCCTTCGCCGAGCCGGCCGGTGGCATCGCCCATGGCGCCGTCGGCCTGATCAAGGCCATCCTCACCGTCGCCCTGATCGCCCTGCTGGCCCTGACCTTGCTGGCCTTGCTGACCCTGTTCGCCGCGCGGCCCCTTTTCGCCGCGCTGGGAAGGACCCATGCCGCGCTTGGCAAGCTCGTCCTGCAATCTCTTCAGGCGGTCGCGCAGCCCCTGCTGGTCCTGCTGCAGGTCGCCCATGCTCTGGTCGCCCGGCTGCTTGCCGCGCATGCGGTCGCGCCGCGAATCCTGGCCCTGCTTGTACGTCTTGTCGCGCAATTGTTGCTGCTTGCGGATCATGTCGCCGAGCTCGTTGAGCGCCTGCTCCATCTCGCTGTCGCCCTGCCCGGGCTGCGCCATCTGCAGGTTTTCCAGCATCTGCTGCAATTGTTCGAGCAATTGACGGGCCGCTTCCTTGTCGCCGGAGCGCGACAGGCGCTCGAGGCGATCCAGCATGTTCTTCAGGTCCTGCTGGCTCAGCATCTTGGTGTTGGGATCGAGCGGGCGCGCCAGCTGCTGCGGATTGTTGCGCAGCTGTTCGGCGAGCTGCTGCAGGAACTTGTCCAGCGCCGCGCGCAGATTTTCGGTGAGCTTCTTGATCTCCTCATCGCTGGCGCCGCGTTCCAGCGCCTGCTTCAACGCCTCCTGCGCCGCGCGCAGCGCCTTGTCGACGTCGGAGATGTTGCCGTCCTCGATGGTGACGGCGAGCGCCCAAAGGCTTGCCACCACGTCCTTTAGCAAGGGATCAGTGCGGGCGGCCTCGAGTTGCCGCGCCACGCTGTAGAGACCGAGATAATGCCCGGCCTCCGGTGTGAACAGTTCCGGCGCTATCATCAGCGCATCGAGCGCGGCATAGACCTGGCCGTTCTGGTTGGCGTCGAGCGCGAGGATGCGGCGTTGTTCGATCAGCGCCCGCGCCAGCGGTTTTGTGAACAGACGCTCGGGCAGACGCGTATTGAACGGCTCGCTCGTGCCTGTATTGCCGGCTTCATCCTTGGCCGTCAGCGTCAAGGTCACCTCGGCGCCGGCATAAGGGTCTTCGGTGAGATCCTTCACCGTCTGGCCGACGCCGTTGCGGGTGCGTGCATTCGGCAGCACGAGGCCGAACTGCGGCGGCTCGAACAGCGGCCGCGGCGAAGCCGCCGCTTTCGCACCGTCGGTCGCGCGCGGGGCAAATTGCGCACGGGCTTCGGTGACGCCGTAATCATCCTCGATCTTGTAGACCAGTTGCAGCGAGCCGCGGGCCTGACGCTCCGGATCCTTGGCCAGCGAAATGGTCGGCGCGCGGTCCGGCGTCGCGGCGAATTTCCACTGCGGCTGGCCGGACGGCGCACGGACCTGCACGGTGCCGTCGCTGGCGACCTTGAAATGGCGTTCGTTGGTGCCCTTGGGGGCCTGCTCGGCCGCGGCCTGCTCGCTCACGCCGCCGCCGGCGACGACGTCGAGCGTGCCGCCGCTGGAGCGCACCGTCACGATGCTGCCCGCCGGTACCGGCAGCGGCCCGCTTGCCGGCAGCGTGCTTTCCTTGTTGGCGGCCGACAGGATGATAGGCGGCTTGCCGGTATAGTTCGGCGGCGTCACCCAGGCATCGACCCGGATATTGGTTGGCGTCAGCACGCCACTCCAGTCGAAGGCGGACGAAAGGCGCAAGCCGCGTTCGTCGCCGGCGGCAACCCAGGCCGCGACCATCATGACCGCGACGAGTCCGCGCAGCGCCCAGGGATCGTGCAGCGCAAGCCGCGGCGACGGCAGGCCAGCGCGGATCCGCGCGATCGAGGCCAGCGTGCGCTCGCGCTGCGCCTTCCATAGCGCCAGCGCAACGGGGTCCGCCGTCTTGACCGTGTCGGTCAGCTCGGTGGCCGGGCGGTGACGGATGCCGGTGCCGCGATCGAGACGGCCAAGCCCGTCCTCGCGGGTCGGCCAGCGGAAGCGTGCGAGCGGAATCAGGGCGGCAATCGCGGCTGCGGCAAACAGCAGCAGGGCAAAGGCGCGCACCACTGACGGCAGCGACAACCACAATCCGGCCCAGGACAGCGTAAGGAATAATCCGGTGAGGGTGCACAGGCGCGCCAGATGCGGCCAGACGCGTTCCCACGCGATCGCATATTGAGCCCGCTGCAGCGCCTGCGCCAGCTTCAGCCGCGCGACATCGTCCGGCTCGCGCGCGGGCGGTGTGGGATCGGGTGTGGCGCCGTTCAACAAAATCTCCGGGTTGCCCGAAGCATGAGCCTATCATAACGGCGGCCGTGAGGCACCCGTTCCAGCACGGTATCCCACCCCAATTAAGCATAACACGAAGGCGTGACTGTCCTGCCGCGACCCCGTAGTTTCCCGCCCGAACGACCAGGGAAACGCCAAGGAAGCGTAAGGAAACATCATGGACCAGAAACTGTACGACAAGGGATTGGGGATTCGCAAAGCAGTGCTCGGCGAGGCCTACGTTTCGAACGCGCTGAAGAACGTCGACAGCTTCAACGCGCCGTTCCAGGACCTGCTCAACGAATATTGCTGGGGGGCGGTGTGGGGCCGCGAGGAACTGCCGAAGAAGACCCGCAGCATGCTCAACATCGCCATGATCTCGATCCTGAACCGCCCGCACGAGCTGCGCGCCCACCTGAAGGGCGCTCTCACCAACGGCGTCAGCCGGGACGAAATCCGCGAGATCCTGATGCAGGTCGCGATCTATGCCGGCATGCCGGCCGCAGTCGACAGTTTCCGGATCGCGCGCGAAGTGTTTGCGGAGATTGATAAGGGGTAGTCTGTCGTCCCGGGCAAGCGAAGCGCGACTCGGGACCCATAACCACAGGAGCGAAGTGGACGGGAATTCGAGCTTCCCTCGCGCGCCACAACGCACGCTGTGGTTATGGGTCCCTGCGTTCGCAGGGACGACATCGAGTGTGCGGCGCGCAGCTTCGCTCGAAACGACGAAGAAGACATTCACCATGGAAATCGGATTCATCGGCCTCGGGAAAATGGGTCTTCCGATGGCCCGCCGCCTGATCGAGGCCGGCCACAAGCTTATTGTGTTCGACACGCAGAAGGCGGCGGTGGACAGGCTCGTTGCGCTCGGCGCCGAACCGGGCGCTTCACCAAAGGACGTCGCCGACAAGGTCGAGACCGTGATGGCGAGCCTGCCCTCGCTGCAGGCCTCGCTCGAGGTTGCGACCGGCAAAGGCGGCGTGATCGAGGGCGCGAAGGTCAAGCGCTTCATCGATCTGTCCACCGTCGGCTCGCAGATGGCGGTGAAAATCCACGGCTTGCTGGCGAAGAAAAACATCGTGCAGATCGACAGCCCGGTCTCGGGCGGCGTCGGCGGCGCCGAGAAAGGCACGCTCGCCGTGATGGTGTCGGGCCCGCGGGCCGAGTTCGAGGTGATGCAGTATGCGCTGTCCGTGATCGGAAAGGTGTTCTTCATCGGCGAAAAGCCCGGCTCCGGACAGACCATGAAGCTCGCCAACAACTTCCTGTCGGCAACGGCGATGGTGGCGACGTCCGAGGCCGTGGTGATGGGCGTGAAGTCGGGCCTCGATCCGGCCGTGATGATCGACGTCATCAATGCCGGCTCCGGCATGAACACGGCAAGCCGCGACAAGTTTCCCCGCGCGGTGCTGCCGCGCAGTTTTGATTTCGGTTTCACCACCGGCCTGATGGTGAAGGACGTGCGGCTGGCGGTCGAAGAGATGCGCTCGCTCGGGCTGTCGATGGAGGTGGCAGAAGCGGTCGGCCGGCTCTGGGAGACCGTGATCGCCGATCAGGGCGCGGAGTCGGATTTCACCGAGGCGATCAAGCCGATCGAGAAGGCGGCCGGTGTGATCGTCGGCGGTGGCAAGGGTCCGCACGCGGCGAAGTGATCTCCGCTGTCGTCCCGGACAAGCGAGCGACCAGCGAGCGCGATCCGGGACCCATAACCACAGGATTCCGTTTTGCGGAGGTTGCGGCTCCAGCGCACTCTAACAACAATCGACTGTGGTTATGGGTCCCGGCTTTCGCCGGGACGACAGACGTTACGCGACGACCGCTGCGCTCACAACCACGGCGCGGTGCGGTCCATCGCGATCAGCGCGTCGACGTCGATGCGCGGGCGGACCACGGCGAATTGATCGTCCTTGACCAGCACTTCCGGCACCAGCGGCCGCGTGTTGTAGGTGCCGGACTGCACTGCGCCATAGGCGCCGGCCGTCATGATGGCGATGAGGTCGCCGGCTTGCAGCTCGGGCAGCTTGCGGTCGAGGGCGAGGTAGTCGCCGGTTTCGCAGACCGGGCCGACGACGTCGGCGGTCAGCGTCGCCGCACCGGGCGCGGACTGTCGCACCGGCAGAATGTCGTGATGCGCCTCGTACAGCGTCGGGCGGATCAGGTCGTTCATCGCAGCATCGATGACGACGAAATTCTTGCCGTCGCCATGCTTCACGTGGATGACCCGGGTAACCAGGATGCCGGCGTTGCCGACGATCAGCCGGCCCGGCTCGAACATCAGTGTACAGCCGAGATTGTGCGTGACGCGCTTGACCATGGCGGCGTAGACGTCGGGCGCGGGCGGCGCCTCGCGATCACTGTGATAGGGGATGCCCAATCCGCCGCCGAAATCGATGTGCGCGATGGTGTGGCCGTCGGCGCGCAGCACATGCACGAAGTCCGACAGGATGCGATAGGCGGTCTCCAGCCGGCTGAGGTCGGTGATCTGGCTACCGATGTGCATGTCGACGCCGGTGATCTTGATCCCCGGCAGCTTTGCGGCGCGCGCATAGACGGCGCGCGCATGCGCGATCGGGATGCCGAACTTGTTCTCCGACTTGCCGGTCGAGATCTTGGCATGGGTACCGGCATCGACATCGGGATTGACGCGCACCGAGATGCGCACCGTCTTGCCCGCTTCCACGGCGAGGCGCGACAGCAGTTCGAGCTCGTGCTCGGATTCGATGTTGATACAGAGGATGTCGGCGGCAAGCGCTGCGCGCAGCTCCGCTTCGGTCTTGCCGACACCGGAAAACAGGATCTTGCTTGCGGGAAAACCGGCGAGCAACGCGCGCTTCAACTCGCCGCCGGACACCACGTCGGCGCCGGCGCCGAGCTTCGCCAGCGTGCGCAGCACCGACTGGTTGGAGTTCGCCTTCATGGCGTAGCAGACGAGCGTCTTCTCGCCGGCAAAGGCCTCGGTGAAGACGCGGTAGTGCCGCTCCAGCGTCGCGCTGGAGTAGCAATAGAACGGCGTGCCGACGGCATCGGCAAGCTCGGACAGGCTGACCGCCTCGGCGTGCAGCACGCCGTTGCGATAGTCGAAATGATTCATGGTGGAACTAGCTTAATTGCCGAGGAGCGGATCGAGAATGAACGATTTCTTACGGCCTTTGGGCGCGACGGGGCCGCCCTCCGCGCTGTAGCCGGGATTGGTGGCGCCGGGCGGGGCCACGCGATCGTCGTCGGACTCAGATCCCACCGCCGACGAGTTCATCGCACTCGGCGGCAGGTCGAGCGGGCCCTTGCGGCCGCAACCGCCGAGCACGAGCGCCGACGCGCTCAGAACAATGATGGCCCACCCCGCGGGGGTGAGGCGCCAATTCGACTTCACGACGAAAATCCCCAATGTGGGCCGCACCATACAAAGATTGCCCGGTTCTGGCGAGACCTGGACAACCATGAAATTGCAGCGAAATTTGTGAAGAGAGCCCTACTTTCGCTGCTTTTCCAGCCGCTTCAGCCAGGCTTTGGCCTGCGCCGCCACATTCTTCGGCGCGGTGCCGCCGAAACTCGTACGGCTCTTCACCGATGATTCCACCGACAGCACCTTCAGCGCCTCGGCTGTGATCTTCGGCTCGACCTCCTGCATCGCCTTCAACGGCAGTTCGTGCAGCGCCACGCCCTTATCCGAGGCCAGCACGACGATTCGTCCGGTGATGTGGTGAGCCTCGCGGAACGGCATTTTCAGCGTCCGCACCAGCCAGTCGGCAAGATCGGTGGCGGTGGCGTAGCCTTCGCCGGCGGCGGCCATCATCTTCGCTTCGTCCGCCACGAGGTCGAGCGTCATGCCGGTCATGGCGCGGATCGCGAGCGACAGTGCCGCAAAAGCCTCCATCGCGCCCTGCTTGTCCTCCTGCATGTCCTTTTGATAGGTGAGCGGCAGCGCCTTCATCACGATCAAGAGACCTGTGAGCGCGCCAATGACGCGGCCGGTCTTGGCGCGCACCAGTTCGGCCGCATCCGGGTTGCGCTTCTGCGGCATGATGGAGGAGCCGGTGGTGAACTTGTCGCTCAGGCGAACAAGGCCGACCAGCGGCGAGGTCCACAACACGATCTCTTCGGCAAAGCGCGACAGGTGCACGGCGCAGATTGCCGCTGCCGACAGCGTCTCCAGCGCGAAATCGCGGTCGGCCACCGCATCGAGCGAGTTGGCCATCGGCCGCTCGAAGCCGAGCGCCTTCGCGGTCGCCGCGCGATCGATCGGGAACGAGGTGCCGGCAAGTGCCGCCGCACCCAGCGGCGATTCGTTCAGCCGCTTGCGCGCATCGGCAAAGCGGCCGCGGTCGCGCGCGACCATCTCGACATAGGCGAGCAGATGATGGCCGAAGGTGACGGGCTGCGCGGTCTGCAGATGGGTGAAGCCGGGCATGACGGTGCCGGCATGCTCCAGCGCGCGCGTGGCAAGCGCGTGCTGGAATTGAGCCAGCGCCGCCTCGGTCTCGTCGATGATGTCGCGGACATAGAGACGGAAATCGGTCGCCACCTGGTCGTTGCGCGAGCGCGCGGTGTGCAGCCGCCCCGCGGCAGGCCCGATCAGTTCGGACAAGCGGCTCTCGACGTTCGTGTGGATGTCTTCGAGCGCACGCTTGAAGTCGAAATCGCCCTTGGCGATTTCTGACAAAATCGTGTCTAGACCCTTGGCGATATTCTTTGCATCGTTTGCGGTGATGATGCCTTGCGCGGCCAGCATCGCGGCGTGCGCCTTCGATGCGGCGATGTCCTGGGCATACATGTGACGATCGACGTCGATGGAGACGTTGATTTCCTCCATGAGCGCGTCGGGGCGCCCGGTAAACCGCCCACCCCACATCTTGTTGCTCATGACTTCACTCGTATCTTGCTATTTGCCGTGGCTTGCGCGAAACGCCGGGCCGGTTCCGCTCCGTAATATTGCTCTGCATAGCCGAAACTGACATGGAATGACAAACCCTATGCCGGAAAAGCCCTCGCCCCTCCCCGTTCCCATGCGCCGCCTGCCGGTGGCGATCGGTACGGTCGTGGCCGGCGCCCTGATTGGGCTGGCCGCCTTCTACGGCATGGGCGGGCTGAAGCGCGGCACGAGCGGCGATTCCACCTGCACAGGCGCTGTCGATCTGGCGAAGAAGATCGCGCCGCTTGCCCATGGCGAGGTGGCGGCGCTGACCATGGCGACGACGCCCCTGCGGCTGCCGGACCTCGTCTTCGACGACGCCGACGGCAAGCCGAAAAAGCTGTCCGACTGGCGCGGCAAAACCGTGCTGTTGAACCTGTGGGCCACCTGGTGCGTGCCGTGCCGGAAGGAAATGCCGGCGCTGGACGAATTGCAGGCCAAGCTCGGCGGCAAGGATTTTGAGGTGGTCGCCGTCAATATCGACACCCGCGACCCCGAAAAGCCGAAGAACTTCCTCAAAGAGAGCAAGCTGACCCGGATCGCCTATTTCCACGACCAGAAAGCCAAGGTTTTTCAGGACCTTAAGAACATAGGCAAGGCGCTGGGCATGCCCACTTCCGTGCTCGTCGACGCCCAGGGCTGCGAAATCGCAACCATCGCCGGTCCCGCCGAGTGGGCAAGCGATGACGCGGTCAAGCTGATCAAGGCGGCGGTGGCGCCGGCAAAGGCGGGGTTTTAGGTTTGGGCTAGGCGAGCCTGTCGACGCTGCCGCCGACGCCGGCGGCGAGATTGGCCTGCGAGGGCTGGCCGAGCAGGGTCTGCACCGCGAATTTCTCCGCGTCCGCATTGTTCTTCATGATGGTGGCAGCGATCTGCCCCTGGGTGTTTTGAGCCTGCATCGCGAGCATGCTTGAAACCATTGCCATCATGTCCATACGCGGTACCCCGAAAAATCCCGCGGGCACCCTACCCGCAGAGGGTTAACGAGATTTCACCATGGTGGCGCTGCGCGTATTCGCGCGGAGATTTGTAGGGTGGACAAAGGCGCCCTTGCGCCGTGCCCACCTTCACGCGCACGAATAGAAAAGGTGGGCACGCTTCGCTTTGCCCACCCTACGGAATCTTGCTCGAGGTCAAAATCAGCGCGTCGGAACCGGCTTCTCGCCACGGTAGTCGTAGAAGCCGCGCTGCGTCTTGCGGCCGAGCCAGCCGGCCTCGACGTATTTCACGAGCAGCGGGCACGGCCGGTATTTGGAATCGGCGAGCCCCTCGTGCAGCACCTGCATGATCGAGAGGCACGTATCGAGGCCGATAAAATCGGCGAGTTCGAGCGGACCCATCGGATGATGCGCCCCGAGCTTCATCGACGCATCGATCGCTTCCACATTGCCAACGCCTTCATAGAGCGTGTAGATCGCCTCGTTGATCATCGGCTGCAAAATGCGGTTGACGATGAAGGCCGGGAAATCCTCGGATACCGCGACCTGTTTGCCGAGCTTGGCGACGAACGCCTTCGACGTATCGAAGGTGGAGTCGTCGGTGGCAATGCCGCGGACCAATTCGACAAGCTCCATCAGCGGCACCGGATTCATGAAATGAATGCCGATGAACTTTTCCGGGCGGTCGGTGGAAGCGGCCAGCCGCGTGATGGAGATCGACGAAGTGTTGGAGGCGACGATCGCCTCCGGCTTCAGCACCGCGCAGACGTCGTGAAAGATCTTGCGCTTGACCTCTTCCTTCTCGACCGCGGTTTCGATCACGAGATCGCAGTCGGCGAGGCCATCCATGGTCTCGGTGGAGGCAATACGGCCGAGCGCCGCCTTGCGGGCGTCCTCGGTGATGATGTTCTTGGAAACCTGGCGCGACAAATTTCCGTTGATGGTCGCCATCGCCGATTTGAGCCGGTCGGGGGAGATATCGTTGATCACCACGTCGAAACCGGCAAGTGCTGCGACATGCGCGATGCCGTTGCCCATCTGGCCCGAGCCGATTACGCCGACTTTCTTGACTGTCACCGTCATCTCATCATCCACTGGAACGGCGCGCGCCTTGCGCGCCCGTCCCCCAAATCTGCCGTCCCCAGATATAGACACCGGCCGGAGTGCAGTCATCCGGCCGGTGCAATCATCGTTACTTTCCGAGCTTGGCCAGTGCTTCCGTGAGTTCCGGAACCGCCTGGTAGAGATCGGCGACCAGGCCGTAATCGGCGACCTGGAAGATCGGCGCGTCCTCGTCCTTGTTGATGGCGACGATCACCTTGGAGTCCTTCATGCCGGCAAGATGCTGGATCGCGCCGGAAATGCCGATGGCGACATAAAGCTCCGGAGCCACCACCTTGCCGGTCTGGCCGACCTGCCAGTCGTTCGGCGCATAGCCGGCATCGACCGCCGCGCGCGAGGCGCCGACACCGGCGCCGAGCTTGTCGGCAAGCGGCTCGATATATTTGGCAAAGTTCTCGCGGCTCTGCATGGCACGCCCGCCGGAGACGATGATCTTGGCCGACGTCAGTTCGGGGCGGTCGCTTTTCGCGACTTCCTCGCCGACAAACGACGAAAGGCCGGGATCGGCGGCCGCCGCCGCGTTCTCCACCGACGCGCTGCCGCCCTCGCCGGCGGCGGCGAAGGTCGAGGTGCGCACGGTGATCACCTTCTTGGCGTCCTTGGACTTCACGGTCTGGATCGCGTTGCCGGCATAGATCGGCCGCTCGAAGGTGTCGGGCGCGACCACCTTGATGATCTCCGACACCTGCATGACGTCGAGCAGCGCTGCGACGCGCGGCATCACGTTCTTGAAGCGCGAGGTCGCGGGTGCGACAAAGGCATCATAGCTACCGGCAAGCGACACGATCAGCGCGGCAAGCGGCTCGGCGAGATCGTGCGCGTAAGGCTCGCCCTCGGCGAGCAGCACCTTCTTGACGCCGTCGAGCTTGGCGGCAGCATCTGCGGCGGCCTTGGCGCCGGAACCGCCGGCGACCAGCACATGCACGTCGCCACCGAGCTGGGAGGCCGCCGTCAGCGCCTTGTTGGTGGCGTCCTTGAGGTGGCCTGCTTCGTGTTCAGCAATCAACAACGTGGTCATCAGAGAACCCCGGCTTCGGTCTTGAGCTTCGACACCAGTTCGGCGACGTCCTTGACCTTGACGCCTCCCTTGCGGCCCGGCGGTTCCGACGTCTTGACGATTTCGAGATGCGGCGTGAGATCGACGCCGTAATCGGCCGCACTCTTGTCGTCGATCGGCTTCTTCTTGGCCTTCATGATGTTGGGCAGCGAGGCATAGCGCGGCTCGTTGAGGCGAAGATCGGTGGTGACGATCGCCGGTCCCTTCAGCTTGATCGTCTGCAGGCCGCCGTCGACTTCGCGCGTCACCTTGAAGTCGCTTCCGTCCACCTCGAGCTTGGAGGCGAACGTCGCCTGCGCCCAGCCAAGCAGCGCGGCCAGCATCTGGCCGGTCTGGTTCGAAGTCGTCGTCGATCGCCTGCTTGCCGAGAATAATGAGCCCCGGCTTCTCCGCGTCAGCGATGGCTTTAAGGATCTTGGCAACCGCGAGCGGCTCGACATTGCCTTCGGCCTTCACCAGGATGCCGCGGTCGGCGCCCATGGCAAGACCGGTGCGGATGGTTTCCGAGGCCTGGGCCGGACCGATCGAGACCACGACGACCTCGGTGGCCTTGCCGGCTTCCCTCAGGCGCAGCGCCTCCTCGACGGCGATTTCGTCGAACGGGTTCATCGACATCTTGACGTTGCCGAGCTCAACGCCCGATCCGTCGCTCTTGACGCGGACCTTGACGTTGTAGTCGACGACCCGCTTTACCGGCACAAGAACCTTCATCGATCCTCTTTCGCTTCAATTTTGGGTATTGGTTGGCTCGGGCGCGGAACCTAAAGCGCCGGTCCCCCCCGGTCAACGCGCGTAAGGCCAAATATTGGCTCTGAAACCAAGCTTTCAGCGGTTCTGGCCGGGTACCCAGAGCACGTCCCCGGCGCCATTATTATTGGCCGAACGGCTGGCGACGAACAGGAAATCCGACAGCCGATTCATGTATTGTATGGCAGCCTCGCTGACCGGCTCGTCCGGCTTGGCAGCGAGTTCCACCATAATCCTTTCCGCGCGACGGCAAATGGTGCGGGCGACATGCAGGTATGCGGCTGCCGGTGTTCCACCGGGCAGGATGAAGGACGTCAGCGGCGCCAGTTTTTCGTTCAGATAATCGATGTCATGTTCCAGCCGTTCGACCTGGCTCGACAGCACGCGCAGCCGCTCAGCCTTGCCGTCGCGCTGGGGCACCGCGAGGTCGGCGCCGAGATCGAACAGGTCGTTCTGGATCAGGCCGAGCATGCGCTCGAGTTCCGGCCGGGATGAGAGATGCAACCGTACCACGCCGATCGCCGCGTTGGTTTCATCGACGGTGCCGTAGGCGGCAACCCGCAAATCATATTTCGGCCGGCGTTCGCCGCTGCCAAGCGCAGTGGTGCCGTCGTCGCCGGTGCGGGTGTAGATGCGATTGAGCACGACCATGTGTGTCCCCTCGATCAATGATGCGCTCGGCGCATCATGATCTCATCTCATTGTTTGAGCTTGATCTTATCGGAAAACCGGTACCCACTTTTCCGGATCAAGCTCTATTTGCCCATCGCCCAGACCGCGAGCATGGTGATGACGATGGCTATGAACTGCAGCAGCACCCGCAGTCGCATCAGCTTCTGCGAGCGGTTGGGCGAGCCGCCCCTCATCATGTTGATGAGGCCAAGTAGCAGGACCACCGCGACGGCGCCGACCGCGACCGGCAGCAGAATCGAACTGAGGAAAGATGCCATCGCCGCTACATAACACCGCACCCGGCCGACTTCCACACACCGCAGGCCTCTGCAACGATCTGGCTTTTAGTTCAATAATATCAGATGCTAGCGCTGATACCGGTTGAACCGGCGTGCTGCAGGCAGGGATTTTGGTGAAGGCTATTCGCTACGTCTACCACGTCGTGGAGGATGCGTTTTACACGTTCCTCGCCGATGACGGCTGGGCGATCGCAAGCCACATCGCGCTGTCGACGCTGATGGCGCTGTTTCCGTTCCTCATCGTGCTGACCTCCTTGGCCGGCTTTTTCGGCTCCAAGGAGCTCGCCGACCAGGCGGCAGGATTACTGCTGGAGACCTGGCCCAAGCAAGTGGCGGACACGCTGTCGAGCGAGGTGCATGACGTGCTGACTACCACGCGCAGCGACATCTTGACGATCGGTGCTGCGCTCGCGCTCTATTTCGCCTCCAACGGCGTTGAAGCGCTGCGGGTCGCACTCAACCGCGCCTATGCGGTGGCCGAACCGCGGCGCTGGTACTGGTTGCGGTTGGAGTCGATCGGCTACACGCTGGTGGCCGCCTTCACTTCGCTCGCCATGGCGTTTTTGATCGTGCTCGGCCCACTGATGCTTGAAACGGCGCGGCGGCACATTCCGTTCTTCATCGAGAGCAACGAGCGGTTCCTGTTCTATGCCCGCTACGGCGTCACCATTTCCGCGCTGGTCGTTGCGCTGTTCATCCTGCACATGTGGCTGCCGGCGGGGCGACGCCGCTTCCTGCAGATCCTGCCCGGCATCATCTTCACCATGGTGGCCTCGCTGATCTCGGGCGTGGTGTTCGGCCAGTATCTGACGCGTTTCGCCACCAACTACGTGACGATGTATGCGGGGCTGGCCTCGGTCATCATCGCGCTGGTGTTTCTGTATGCCATCGCCGCGATCTTCGTCTATGGCGGCGAGCTCAATGCCGCGATCATCAAGTCGCGGTTGCCGCACGGCGTGTCGCTTCAAGCAGCGCAGTTGCTAAAGCGCGCGGAGACACAGGTTTGACCAGGAAGGCGCTGGCGCCGGCCGCGCGCGCGGCGGCCTCGTCTTCGGTACGGCCGGAAATGCCGATGATCGCGATCTGGCCGAGCGGGGCGCCGAGCCCGCGAATGCGACGGATCGCCTCGACGCCGCTGATGCCGGGCAGCACCATGTCCATCAATACGGCGTCGAACGAACCCTGCGCGAGGCGCTCGGCGACCGCCTCGCCGCGGCCGATGAATTCGGTGTGATGGCCGAGTTCGGTCAGGATCGCGTTCAGCACCACGCGGCCGAACGGATTGTCCTCGACGCTGAGCAGGCGCAGCGGCGCTGAGGTCGCCACCGCCTCGCCATCGGCCTGCTCGGCGCGGCTTGCGGCCTTGGCGAGCGGCAGCGTCACCATCAGGGTGAATGTCGTGCCGCCGCCCTTGCGCGGGGCGACCATGATGTCGCCGCCCATCGCGCGCGCGAGTTGCTTGACCGAGGACAGGCCAAGGCCCGCGCCGCCGAACCGCGCTGCGATCGAGACATTGGCCTGCGAGAACGGTCGGAACAGACGCTCGATCTCCTTCAACGAGAGCCCAATGCCGCTGTCGGACACCGCAAAGGCGATGCCGGCCTTGCCGTTGATGGTGCGGGCCGGCGTGACCGACAGCGCAACGCCACCCGCTTCGGTGAATTTCACGGCATTGTCGATCAGGTTTTCCAGCGCGGCACGCAGGCGCACGAAATCGCCGACCACAAGTGCCGGCAGCTTCTCGGAAATGTCGACCTCTGACTGCAGGCCCTTGGCGGCCGCACGCCCGGCGAGCGAATCCCCGACGCTGCGGGCGAGTGCGCGCAGGTCGAACAGATCCTGCCGCACGGCATGGCTGCCGCGGCTGCGCGCGGCATCGACGAACAGCGTGGCAAGGCTCGCCAAATGCTCGGCGCCGGCCTTGATGGTATCGACCCAGCGCCGCTCGCGCTCGTCGAGGTCGGAGGTCGCAAGCAGATTTGAGATCGCAAGGATGCCGGTCAGCGGCGTGCGCACCTCATGGGCAAAGGCGGCGAGCGCCGCCTCCACCGTGCTGACCGTGCGCCGTGCGCCGGCGCGACTTGGCCTTCGCTGCCTTGGCCAAGGTGCGCTTCTTCGGTTGCCTCTTCTTTGGTGGCCGCTTCTTTGACGGCGGCGCTTTGCGTTTCCCGCGCAACCCCTTCGCCATGATTCCCCTATCCCGCAACAACGAGCATGGCATGGCCGAGCGGGCGGAGTCACGGCAGGGTTGTGGCGTTGACCCCCGAAAAACTACGGCAGGCCGACCAGGCGTCGGATGTCCGCGGAACTGGCGCCGCCGCCGCGCAATTCGCGCAAGCCCGTCGCGTGGCTCGACTTGGAGAGCTTTTGCCCGGCCTCGTCGCGGATCAAGCGGTGGTGGCGGTAGGCGGATTGCGGAAGCCCCAGCAGCGCCTGCAACAACCGGTGCACGCTGGTCGACCAAAACAGGTCTTCGCCGCGCACGACATCGGTGACGCCCTGCAGCGCATCGTCGATCACGACCGACAAATGATAGCTGGTCGGCGTTTCCTTGCGCGCCAGGATGACGTCACCCCAGGCCTCAGGCCGCGCGGTCACCGTCCCGGTCTCGCCGGCGGGGCCCGCGCCCTGCTCCTGCCAGGTGAGACGCCCGGCGCGGGCGATGGCCGCCGCCATGTCGAGTCGCAGCGCGAAAGGAGCGCCCGAGCTGATCAGCCGTTGGCGTTCAACCGGCGATAATGATTTCGCCGCGCCGGGATAGAGCGGCGCTCCATCGGGATCGCGCGGCCATGGCCCGTCGGCTTCGCGCTGCGCCACCATGCGGGCAATCTCGCCGCGGCTCTCGAAACCCGGATAGATCAGGCCCATCGCCTGCAATTTGGCGAGTGCTGCGCGATAACAGGCAAAATGCGCCGATTGCCGCCGCACCGACTGCTGCCAGCTAATGCCAAGCCAGGCGAGGTCTTCGTAAATCGCCTCCTCGAATTCCGGCCGGCAGCGCGTCGCATCGATATCCTCGATGCGCAGCAGGAGGTTTCCACCGCTTTGCCGCGCCAGATCGAAATTGAGCAGCGCCGAATAAGCGTGACCCAAATGGAGAAAGCCATTCGGGCTCGGCGCAAATCGGAAAACGGGTGGTGGCATCACTTCCATCTCGCGAGTAAAGCGGACCAACGTTCGGCGGGCAATTCGGGCAGGCTGATCTTGCTGGCAGGAACCCGGCACCCATGCTTTGATGCCGCCGTAGGATCGGCTCACCGGGTGGTTCGTGACGATTGGGCGCATCGAGCGACGGCTGGCGGCGGTTCTGGCGGCCGATGTCGCCGGCTATAGCCGTCTGATGGGGGCCGACGAAGTCGGAACGCTGGAAGCCCTGAAGTCCGTCAGGCGCGAAGCAATCGATCCCGCCATCGCCAACTACAAAGGGCGCATCGTCAAGACCACGGGGGACGGCCTGCTCGCGGAATTTGCCAGCGCCGTCGACGCCGTCACCTGCGCGATAGCCGTGCAAGAGAAGATGGCCCGGCTCGAAGGTGGCGCCGCACCGAAAATCATGCTCCGCATCGGCATAAACGTCGGCGATATCATCATTGATGGTGACGACATCTTCGGCGATGGCGTCAATATCGCCACTCGGGTTGAAAACGAGTGTCAGCCGGGTGGCGTATGTCTGTCCGACGACGCCTTCCGACAGGTGCGGGGCAAGACGGCGTTTGCCTTCGACGATCTCGGCGAGAAGTCGCTGAAGAATATCGATAGGCCGGTGAGGCTTTATGCGGTCCGGTCAGGCGCGCCATCGGCGTCAGTCGTCAGCCCGCAGGCCGAACTGGCTGCAATCACGGACCGGCCCTCTATCGCCGTATTGCCGTTTCAGAACATGAGCGGCGATGCCGAGCAAGAGTACTTTGCCGACGGCATGGTGGAGGAAATCACCACCGCGCTGGCGCGCTTCAAGTCGCTGTTCGTGATCGCGCGAAATTCGTCGTTCACCTATAAGGGTAAAGCGGTCGACATCAAGCAGGTCGGTAATGAGCTCGGCGTGCGGTACGTGCTGGAGGGCAGCGTGCGCAAATCCGACGGACGCGTGCGCATCACGGGTCAGCTCATCGAAGCCTCTACCGGCGCGCATTTGTGGGCCGACAAGATCGACGGCGCGCTCGACGACGTCTTCGAGTTGCAGGACCAGGTGGCCCAAAGCGTGGTCGGCGCGATTCTGCCAAGACTGCTGCAGGCCGAAATGGACATTGCAGGTCGCAAGCCGCGCAGCACATGGAATTGCTACGACAAATATCTTCGCGGCAACGCGTTGCTCTTCCAATTTTCTCCTGCCGCAGTTGCGGAAGCCAAGGAGGAATACGCTCAGGCGCTGTCCCTTGACCCGAATTTCGCTCCGGCGCTCGCCTCGCTCGCGGCGAGCTATGTGATCCAACGGCTTTTTCACGGTAAGGATCTCAGCCAAAGCGACCTGTCAAAGTCGCTGGAACTTGCAGCCCGCGCCGCCGAACTCGCTCCCGACGACGGGTTGGTGCTGGCGCGCTGCGCCGCCGTTGTCATGTCGCTCGGCGACGATTTGGAGCAAGCTATGTCTCTTGCGGAGCGGGCTGCCCATCTCAATCCGAATGTCGCCATGGCCTGGGGAATTCTTGGCTTCATCTGGAACATAATGGGTGAGCCGGAGCGGGCCTGCGAGGCCCTTGACCGCGCCGAGCGGCTCAATCCGCTCGACAGGGTCACGCTTGTCACGCAAGTCCTGCCAGGCACTAGCTTGGCCTTCTTTCTGATGGGACGGCAGGAGGAGTTGCAGACGAGCGTAAACCGGCTGCTTGCGCTTGACCCCGACAATCTGGGTGCCCTGCTGGACGCCTTGCACTTTGCGCGTCAACGAGAGCGAAGCGGAGACGCCGACAAGCTGCTAAAGCGCATTGAAGCCGTCCATCCCGGTCTTCGCCAATCGCAGGTCCGCGCCATGTATCCTCGTTTGCGCAAGCCGGAGCATCGAGAGTTGTTCGACCGGTGGTTAGACAGCCTTCAGCTCCCGGCGTGAGACTTCGCGTTTTCTTCAATATGACGACGAACGAGTAAGCTTCCCGGATGTTGGTCCACTTCGAAACCCAATCCGACCTCGAAGACGCCATGCAGACGCTGGTGAAGCAGGATCCGCGGCTGAAAGCGGTGCTTGCTGCGACCGGCATGCCGGCGCTGCGGCAACGCGAGCCGGGCTTTGCGGGGCTCGCGCATATCGTCTGCGGGCAACAAGTGTCGACCGCGAGCGCCGCGGCGATTTGGGGCCGCCTCTCGGCAGCCTTCGACCCATTCGATCATCACGCCATCCGGAAGGCGCGAACCGACCGCCTCGGCCAACTCGGTCTGTCCGGGGCAAAGATCAAGACGCTGAAGAACCTCGCGCGCGAAATCGCCGCCGACCGGCTCAATTTCGATGTGCTCACGTATGAAGACGTCGATGCCGCGCACAACACGCTCACCGCGCTGCACGGCATCGGCCCGTGGACCGCCGACATTTATCTGCTGTTCTGCCTCGGCCATGGCGACGCCTGGCCCGCTGGCGACATCGCGGTGCAGGAAGCCGTCAAGATCGGTCTTGGTCTGAAGGCACGGCCGAATGCCAAGCAGATGATCCCGCTCGCCGAACCCTGGCGCCCCTACCGCGGCGCGGCGGCGCATCTATGGTGGGCCTATTACCGCGTGCTGAAGAAGCGCGAGGGCGTGATCGCGGGAAAAACTTGAGCCACCGAGCTTAAAACACCGTTTCAAACTTTGTTGCGGTTGCGCGCATTGTGTGTCCGTAGCAAAGGGTCACCGTCGTCAGCAGGAGAGCATCATGAAGTCCACCGATTTTGTCGTGGCGCGCGACGACCTGCAACTGACCAAGGTGATCGGGGCGGACTTGCCCGATAGCAACGCGCTGCCGGACGAGGCGCTGCTGGTGAAGGTGACGCGCTTTGCCTTCACCGCCAACAACATCACCTATGCCGTGCTCGGCGATCAGTTGAAGTATTGGCAGCTCTTTCCGGCGCCCGATGGCCACGGCAATGTGCCGGTATGGGGATTTGGCGAGGTGATCGCCTCGAAACATCCTGCCATCGAGACAGGTGAAACCCTGTTCGGCTATTTCCCGATGGCGAGCCATCTCGTGATCGAGGCTGTCGACGTCAACAAGCGCGGCCTGAGCGATGGCGCCGCGCACCGCCAGGGGGTCTCGCCGGTCTACAACGCCTATAGGCGCGTGACAGGGGATCCCGCTTTCGCCGGCCGGCAGGGCGACTATCAGGCGCTGCTGCGGCCGCTGTTCATGCTGTCGTTCCTGGTCGACGACTTCCTCGCTGAAAACGATTTCTTCGGCGCCAAAGCCGTGCTGCTCTCATCCGCCTCCAGCAAGACCGCGTTCGGGCTCGCCCATCTGCTGCACGCACGCGGGAACGTGCGCGTGATCGGGCTGACCTCGCCGTCCAATGTCGCCTTCGTGCGATCGCTCGGCTGTTATGACGAGGTCGTCACCTATGACCGCGTCACCTCACTGCCGACGACAACGCCGGTCGCCTATGTCGACATGGCCGGCAACAGCGGCTTGCGCGAGTCGCTGCACCGCCATTTCGGCGGCCAGATGAAATATTCCGGACGCGTTGGCCTGACCCACCGCAGCACGGACCCCAATGAGCCGGAGCTGCCGGGCGCCAAGCCGAGCTGGTTCTTCGCGCCAGACCAGATCCGCAAGCGGGCGAAGGAATGGGGACCGGGCGGCGTCGATCAGCGCTTTGGCGCGGCGTGGGCCGGCTTTGCGCCGAAACTCGACCTATGGCTCAAGGTGACCGAAAGCCGCGGACCGGCCGCGGTGAAGCAGGTCTATCTCAATACCTTGAACGGCCATGTTCCGCCGGATGAGGGCCACATCCTCTCTCTGGCGGAATAGCCGCCTGCGCTCCACGCACCTTTTGGCGCCCTCCCGAATGGGTATAGGCTGTTGGAAAGGACCAGGCCGCACGAGAGGGCCGGTGGAGAGAAACGCATGCTCGACAAGACGTCAGACATTGCGGTTGCCGCAGAAAGCTGGCTGGCGGCGTTTGAAAATGCGCTTGCGACGTCCGATGACGGTGCGCTGAAGAAACTCTTCCATCCCGACAGCTATTGGCGCGATGCGCTGGCGCTGTCCTGGACGCTACAGACCATCAACGGCCGCGACGCGATCCTCAAAACGCTGAAGGCGCAGGCTGCGTCCAAGGCGCCCTCAGGCTTCGCCATCGATCCCGACCGCGCCGCGCCACGGAAGGTGATGCGCGCCGGCACCGAGTGCATCGAGGCGATCTTCAAGTTCGAAACCGGAATCGGCCGCGGCGACGGCATCATCCGCCTGATTCCGGATACTGCTGACGGCAGCCGCCTCAAGGCATGGACGCTGCTGACCGCGCTGGAGGAGCTGAAAGGCTTTGAGGAGCAAGTCGGCGTCGCGCGCCCGCGCGGCAATGCCTATTCGCGCGACTTCCGCGGGCCAAATTGGCTCGACCTGCGCAAGGCCGCCAATGATTATGCCGATCGCGATCCGACCGTGCTGGTGGTCGGCGGCGGGCAATCCGGCCTTTGCATCGCCGCGCGATTGAAGCAGCTCAATGTGGATACGCTGATCGTCGACCGCATGGCGCGGATCGGCGACAACTGGCGCAAGCGCTATCACGCGCTGACCTTGCACAATCAGGTGCAGGTCAATCACTTGCCCTACATGCTGTTCCCGCCGAACTGGCCGACCTATATCCCGAAGGACAAGCTCGCCAACTGGTTCGAATCCTATGTCGACGGCATGGAGCTGAATTTCTGGACCGAAACCGAGTTCGAAGGCGGCAGCTATGACGAGAAGGAAGGCCGCTGGACCGTGACCTTGCGCCGGGCACGGCAAGCAGCGCGTCATGCATCCGCGCCATGTCGTGCTCGCGACCGGCGTATCCGGCATCCCGAACATTCCCGACATCCCGGGCCTGAAGAATTTTACCGGCAAGGCCGTGCATTCCTCGGGCTATGACGATGGCGAGAACTGGAAGGGCAAGCGCGCGATCGTCATCGGCACCGGCAATTCCGGCCACGACATCGCGCAGGACCTTTATTCCAGCGGCGCTGACGTGACGCTGGTGCAGCGCTCCTCGACGCTGGTGGTCAGCATCGAGCCCTCGGCGCAACTGGTCTATTCGCCCTATAACGAGGGCACGCTTGAGGATAACGACCTGATCGCGGTGTCGATCCCGCTCAAGCTCGCGCGCAAGAGCCATGCGATGACGTCGGACAAATCAGCAGCCCTCGACAAGGACCTGCTCGACGGCCTGCGCCAGGTCGGCTTCAAGCTCGACTTCGGCGAGGACAACACCGGCTGGCAGTTCAAATACCTCACCCGCGGCGGCGGCTATTATTTCAACGTCGGTTGCTCCGACCTGCATCGTCAGGCGCGAGATCGCGCTAAAGCAATTTGCCGACATCGACACCTTCACCGCCGAAGGCGCGCGGATGAAGAGCGGCGAGACGATTGCCGCCGACCTGATCGTGCTCGCTACCGGCTACCGGCCGCAGGAAGAACTGGTGCAAAAACTGTTCGGCGCCCAAGTCACCGCTCGCGTCGGCACCATCTGGGGCTTTGGCGACACGGAGGAGCTGCGCAACATGTATGTACGCACCGGCCAGCCCGGCCTCTGGTTCATCGCCGGCGGGCTGGCGCAGTGCCGGATCGGCTCAAAACAGCTCGCGCTGCAGATCAAGGCGATCGAGGAAGGGCTGTTGCCGCGGCTCCAGGCGCCGACGCCTGAGATGGCGGAGTAGATGACAACGTCGTTCCGGGGCGATGCGCAGCATCGAACCCGGAACCTCGAGATTCCGGGTTCATGCTTCGCATGCCCCGGAATGACAGTGAAACGGGGGACGCACACATGCCGGCAATACTGGGCGCGGGCGAGCATCGCTACCGCGTGGTGGAGGGCTGGGGCAAGCTGCCGGACGGCTGGCAGCTCACCGACGTCGCCTCCGTCGCTGTCGACAGCAAGGACCGCATCTATGTCTTCAACCGCGGCGAACATCCGATGGTGGTGTTCGATCGCGAGGGAAATTTCATCACCAGCTGGGGCGAAGGCGTGTTCTCTCGCGCCCACGGGCTGCATATCGATGCCGATGACAATCTCTATTGCACCGATGATGGCGACCACACCGTGCGCAAGTGCTCGACATCAGGCAAGGTGCTGTTGACGATCGGCATTCCGAACAAGCCCACGCCTTACATGAGCGGCGAGCCGTTCCACCGCTGCACCCATACCGCGTTGTCGCCGAAGGGCGAGATCTATGTCTCCGACGGTTACGGCAATGCCTGCGTCCACAAATTCTCGCCCGACGGCAAGCTTTTGAAGACGTGGGGCAGCGCCCGGCAGCGAGCCCGGCGAGTTCAACATCGTGCACAACATCGTCACCGATGCCGACGGCTGGGTCTATGTCGCCGACCGCGAGAACCATCGCGTGCAGGTGTTCGACGGCAACGGCAAATACGAGACGCAGTGGAACAATCTGCACCGGCCCTGCGCGCTGTGCTGTTGCGGCGGCGGCAAGCAGCCGAATTTCATCATCGGCGAGCTCGGCCCGGGCATGCCGGTCAACCGCAAGGTGCCCAATCTCGGCCCGCGGCTGTCGATCGTCGACGCCAAAGGCAAGCGCATCGCAAAGCTCGGCGGCGAGCAGGGCCCCGGCCTCGAGGTCGGCAAGTTCATCGCGCCACACGGCATCGCGCTGGATTCGAAAGGGCGACATCTATGTCGGCGAGGTCGGCGTCACCGACTGGAAGACGAGTTTTCCGGACACCGAGATGCCCGCGCATGTGCGGGTGAAGCGGTGTTTGCAGAAGCTGGAGAAGGTGTAGCGCCGTCTCGCACCGTCATTGCGAGGAACGACGCGTCGAAGCCTCCAGTCATTCCGGGATGGTGCGTAAGCACCAGACCACAGATGCGCAATTGCGCATCGGGGAATCTCGCATTCCGGGTTCGATGCTGCGCATCGCCCCGGAGTGACGGTGTCTACTCCACCTTGATATTCGACGCCTTGATGATCGGCCACCAGCGCTCGGCTTCCTGCTTCTGGAACACGCGCAGCGCTTCCGGCGATTGCCGGTCCGGCGCCGAAATCTCGATACCGAGTTCCTCGAAGCGCTGCTGTGACCTGCGGGCTCGCCAGCACCTGCACCATGGTGGCGTTGAGCTTCGCGATGATGTCCTTCGGCGTCTCCTTCGGCACCCACAGCCCGTACCAGAGCGTTCACGACAAAGCCCGGCAAGCCTGCCTCGTCCGTGGTGGGGATGTTCGGCCAGGTTTTCAGCCGCGCCTTGCCGGTGATCGCGAACGGTTTGACGCTGCCGGCGCCGAGCAGCGATTTGAAGTTCGACGCCGGCTCGATCATGAAATCGATCTGCTCGGCCAGCAGGTCCTGCATCGCCGGCCCGTTGCCGCGATAGGGCACGAACGCGAATTTGCTGCCGGTCTCGCGCTGGAGCGAGATGCCGGTGAGATGGCCGGTGGCGCCGACGCCGGCAATGCCGACCGAGGCCTTGTCGGGATTGGCCTTCAGCCAGGCGATCAGCCCCTTCAGGTCATCGGCCGGCAGGCTCTTCTTGCCGACAATCAGCAATGGTTCGCTGCCGATCAGGATGATCGGCTCGAGATCCTTCAACAGGTCGAATTGCAGATTGTAGAGGCCGCCGGTCAGCATATGCGTGGTCGAGGTGCCGATCGAGAGCGTGTAGCCGTCGGCCGCCGAGCGCACCGCGCGGCCGACGCCGATGGTGCCCGCGGCGCCGGCAACATTCTCGATCACGATCGGCTGGCCGAGGACCGGGCGGATCTGTTCGGCCAGAAACCGCGTCAGCGTGTCGGTGGCGCCGCCGGCGGCGAACGGCACGATGATGGTGATGGGGCGCGCCGGATAGGGCTGGGCGCGCGGCGGGCTCACCCGCGATCAGGCTCGAGCAGGAGTGCGGCCAGGATCCCTGCAGCGGTCGAAAGCCTCCAGGACATGCGCCCTCCGAATCATTGTTTTGCCGCAATGGAGCCTGCCAAGCGCGATCGGCCGGCCTGCATTCAGGCCTCAAGCCGGCTGGATAAGCCCCTCAATGCTCTTCACAATCCCGTCACGCTGCATGTAGTATGTCAACTCATGCTGCTTCGCAGCGTATATGGAGGCCGGGAGCGTTACTTGAACGCGCATGTCTCGCAAGGTGGTTGGCCGGTACTGGTGCTGAACGCGGATTTCCGGCCGCTGAGTTATTACCCGCTGTCGCTCTGGTCCTGGCAGGACGCGATCAAGGCGGTGTTCCTCGACCGCGTCAACATCGTCGAGCACTACGACAGGGCGGTGCGAAGTCCGAGCTTCGAGATCCAGCTGCCGAGCGTCGTTTCGCTGAAATCCTTCGTCAAGCCGAGCACCCACCCCGCCTTCACCCGCTTCAACGTCTTCCTGCGCGACCGCTTCTCCTGCCAGTATTGCACATCGGCCGAGGACCTCACCTTCGATCACATCATCCCGCGCAGCAAAGGTGGCCACACCACCTGGGAGAACGTCGTCGCCGCGTGCTCGCCCTGCAATCTGCGCAAGGGCAATCTGACGCCGCATCAGGCGCGGATGTTTCCGCGGCAGGCGCCCTACGCGCCGACGGTGCACCAGCTGCACCGCAACGGCCGGCTGTTCCCGCCGAACTATCTGCACGACAGCTGGCTCGACTATTTGTACTGGGACACCGAGCTCGATCCGTAGGCGGGTCGCTCAAGCGGACGGTCAGCTTCAGTCCACCGACATATCCAGCGGCGGCGAAACATTGTCCGGCAGCGGGCTGACATAGGGCGTGCGGGCGGTGCGCTTCTTGAGGTCGGTGCTGGCGGCGGCGATCAGATCCGGCTCGCAAAGCGCCTTGACGCCGAGAGCAGCCATCGCCTTGGCGGCTTGCACCATGGCCTTGTGGGCAGCCGGCGTCTTGCCCTGGGCTACGATCTGCCAGGTGTGGAACGGCGTGCCGATCGCGACCGTCGGGGCATGAACCTGAACGGTCGGCACCACCCAGCTCACATCGCCGACGTCGGTCGAGCCGATCAGCGGGTTGCGCTTCGCCTCCAGCGGCACGATGAAATCGGCGAGCGGGCGGGAGGTCGGTTCCATGCCGATCGCATGATAGACGGAGGCGATGTCCTTCTCGGTCAGCGTGGCGCGGATCTTTGCGGCGAACGCTTCATCCGCCTCGTCGAAACGCGGCGGTCCGAGCTCTTCCATGATGGTGTGAAGCGCCTGCTCCAGCGGCGTGTTGGGCAGCACGTTGGAGACGGCGGAAATGATCCGCATCTCCATGCTGGTTTCGGTCATCAGCGCCGCGCCTTGCGCGATCTTGTGCACGCGCGCCACCAGCTCGTTCATCCCAGGCAGATCGCGCGCGCGGATCGAGTAGCGCACGCGGGCATGGGCCTGCACCACATTGGGGGCGATGCCGCCGGTATCGAGCAGGGCATAGTGAACGCGGGCGTCGCTCGGCATATGCTCGCGCATATAGTTGACGCCGACATTCATCAATTCCACGGCATCGAGCGCGCTGCGGCCGAGATGCGGCGAGGCGGCTGCATGCGATGCCCGCCCGGTGAAAACGAAATCGGCACGCGTGTTGGCCAGTGACGGCGTCACCACCACCTCCCAGAAACTGTTGGGATGCCAGGTGATGGCGATGTCGGCGTCGGCAAAGGCGCCCGAACGCACCATGAAGGTTTTCGCAGCACCACCTTCCTCGGCGGGGCAGCCATAGTAGCGCACGCGACCCGGCGTCTTGTGAACCGCCAGCCAATCCTTCACGGCGGTGGCGGCCAGCAGCGCGGCCGAGCCCAACAGATTGTGGCCGCAACCGTGGCCATGGCCTCCCGTCTCCATCGGGCGGGGCTCCGCCACACCTGCTTCCTGGCTGAGACCGGGCAGCGCATCATACTCGCCGAGGAAAGCGATGACGGGACCGCCCTCACCCCATTCGCCCACTAGCGCAGTGGGAATGCCGGCGACATTCTCGGTGATGCGGAAACCTTGATGGCGCAGTTCGGCGAGATGTTCGGCAGCCGAGCGCGCCTCGGTGTAGCACACTTCGGGCATGCCCCAGACCCTGTCGCTCAAGGCGACGAAACGCGGCTTGATCGCGTCAACGCCGAGCCAGATATCGCTGCGGTTGTCCATGCACGGCTCCCGATCGCTGTAGAATAGAACATTTTACCAGCTTCGATGATACCGCCTAGCGGCGGCGCAGCACCATGCGTCCGGCGCGACGCGCGCCACGATGCAACGCGTCTTGACTCGCAACAGCGCCTGTTGGTGAAGTGCGCGACGGCGCGGCATGCTGCCTCGCACGGTGCACAAGCGCGTCAATCAAGACGCCTCACGACGGAAACGCCTCATGCTGATCCCGATGGCCGACGTGCCGCGCTGGTATGCCGAGCGCAAGCCGCGCGATACGATTGCCGTCAGCCACGGTAATGATGCGATCACATGGGAGCAGCTCGAGCGTAACGCCAACCGCCGCGCGCGGGCCTTTGCCGCCAAGGGCGTCAAGCCCGGCGATTTCGTCGCCATTGGGCTGCCCAACAGCAACGTGTTTTTCGAAACCACATTTGCGGTGTGGAAGTGCGGCGCGACGCCGACGTCGCTGACCTGGCGGTTGCCCCGCGGCGAGGCCGCGGCGGTGCTCGACATTCTGAAACCGTCGCTGGTGGTCGGCGGCCAGGCCGACTGGAATGCGTCGAATTCACTGCCCATCGATTTTGTCCCGGAAGGCATGTCCGACGAACCGCTGGAAAACCCGGTGGCGCGCTACTGGAAGGCCATGACCAGCGGCGGCTCGACCGGGCGCCCCAAAGTGATCCTCGATCATCAACCCGCGGTGACCGATCCCGCGGCCGTGCCGCCACTCGGTCAGCCGGCCGGCGCTTCACTGCTCAATCCCGGGCCGCTCTATCACAACGCGCCGTTCATCGTGTCGCACACCGCGCTGTTCTACGGCGGCCGCGTCACCGGCATGGTGAAGTTCGACGCCGAGGAAACGCTGCGGCTGATCGAGAAGAGCCGCGTGCAATGGGTCAACTTCGTGCCGACCATGATGCATCGCATCTGGGCGCTGCCTGAGGAAGTGCGCAACCGCTACGACCTCTCCAGCCTGCAGATCGTGTTCCACATGGCAGCACCCATGCCGCCCTGGCTGAAGGAGAAATGGATCGAATGGCTCGGACCGGAGCGCATCTACGAGCTCTATGGCGGCACCGAGGCGCAAGGCCGCACGGTGATCTCTGGCGTGGAATGGCTCGCGCACAAAGGTTCGGTCGGCAAGATCGGCGACGGCAGCCAGCTGCGCATCATCGGCGAGGACGGCAACGATGTCGCGCCGGGCGAGACCGGCGAGATTTATTTCCTGCCCAATGACGGCCCGGGCGTCAGCTATCACTACCTCGGCGCCGAACCGAAGCGGCGGCCGGACGGCTGGGAGTCGCTCGGCGATATCGGAAGACTCGATGCCGAAGGCTATCTCTATCTCGGCGACCGTCTCGCCGACATGATCCTGCGCGGCGGCGCCAACATCTATCCGGCCGAGATCGAGGCCGCCATAACCGAGCATCCCGGCGTGCGCTCCTGCGTCGTGGTCGGGCTGCCCGATCCGGAGTTCGGCCAGCGCGTGCACGCCATCCTCGAACTCAACGAGGCCGCCGATGCGCAAGCCGTCGCCGACGGCATGGGCGATTTTCTTGGGGACAGGCTCAGCCGCTACAAGCACCCGGAAAGCTTCGAGACGGTTGCAGTCTCCCCGCGCGATGATTCGGGCAAGGTTCGCCGCACTTTGTTGCGCGATGAACGCGCCCAATGGCTAAAAGATGACCGCGCTTTCAGGATTTTTCCGTCGCGCGCCAAGGTCAAGGCGGATTGATCGCCCTCACCTTACGTAGCCCTTTCAAGACGCGAATTTGCAACATAGATTAGCTGTCACGACGCGCCGATCGGCGGCCGCGCCGCAAGACAACCAGCAGGACAAGGAGATTTTCCATGCCCTCATTGGCTGAATGGAAGGTGCCGCCGGCATTCCAGCCTCGTTCCGGCGATTACGGCTTCGATCTTGATGCGGCACTCACCTCGGTGGTCGGTCTGCATTCGATTGTTCCGCAGGATGCATTCAGCGCAGAAACGCTCGGCACCGAGCGCGCCGGCAATGGCGTGCTGATCGACGACGGCCTGGTGCTGACGGTCGGCTATCTCATCACTGAGGCCGAGGCGGTGTGGCTGCATCTCGGCGACGGCCGCGTGGTGGAAGGCCATGCGCTCGGCTCCGATTCCGAGACCGGCTTTGGTCTCGTCCAGGCGCTCGGCCGCACTGGACTTCCGACGCTACCGCTCGGCAGCTCGGCTGATGCCAGGATCGGCGATCGCGTGGTGGTGGGCGGCGCCGGCGGGCGAACCCGTTCAGTCGCAAGCCAGATCGTGGCCAAGCAGGAATTCGCCGGCTATTGGGAATATTTGCTCGACGAGGCGGTCTTCACTTACCCCGCGCATCCGAACTGGGGCGGCGCCGGGTTGATCTCGCCGCGCGGCGAATTGATCGGCATCGGCTCGCTGCAGCTCGAACGCGAGCGCGAGGGCAAGGCCGAGCACGTCAACATGATCATCCCGATCGACCTCCTGAAGCCGATCCTGGGCGATCTGCGCAAGTTCGGTCGCGTCAACAAGCCGGCACGGCCCTGGCTTGGCATGTACACCACCGAGATCGACAACCGCGTGGTGATCGTCGGCATCGCCGGTCGCGGGCCGGCGGCGCGCGCCGAGCTGAAGACCGGCGACGTCATCCTCGCCGTCAACGGCGAGCGGGTCGCCGATCAGAACACCCTGTGGCGCAAATTATGGGCGCTGGGGCCGGCCGGCGTCGACGTGCCGCTCACCGTCTATCATGAAGGCGTCACCTTCGACGTCACGCTGACCTCGATCGACCGCACCAAACTCCTGAAGGCGCCGCGGCTGCACTAGCAAATCAAGATTGGAAAGCGGGGATGAGCGAGGCCGTGGTGGACGACATCGTGGCCGTGCTGCCGCCGCTGTTGCAGTCGCTCGAGGCGCTCGGCTTCGTCGGGCGCCATCTGCATCCACCGGACTTCGGCCGCGTGATGCAGGCCGCCGGCACGCCGGATGACGCGCTGCGGACCGTGCGCGGCAAGCTTGCGGAATGGCCGGCGGATTTCGCTGACATCCGGGCTCCGCTGGAGGCCGCGAGCGATGCGACGCTTGCCGCCTTCGATGGCCTGCGCCTGGTGGAGAACGGCCAGGGCGACCTCGTCTCCGTGTTCCGCGCGCTGCGCCATCTGCCGCGAGCCCAGGAAGCGCTCTATCCGCTGTGTGCCAAGCTGCCGCCGGTGAGCCAGTTCTTCGTCGACCCGCCGCTGCGCGATGACCAGGCGCTGCTGGAGCGCCTTGCGCGGCCGGCGAACGACGACACCGGCATCATGCATGTCGACAACGAGCCCGGCAGCCGCGGCGGCTATTCGATCTATGTGCCGGAATACTACACGCCGGATCGCCGCTGGCCGCTGGTGATGGCGCTGCATGGCGGCAGCGGCAACGGCCGCGGTTTTCTGTGGAGCTGGCTGCGCGACGCGCGCAGCCACGGCGCCATCCTGATCGCGCCGACCGCGACGGGACAACCGCCGGACAAGACGACCTGGGCACTGATGGGCGACGACACCGACACGCCCAATTTGATGCGCATTCTGGAAGCCGCGCGCGCGCGCTGGAATATCGATCCCGCCCGCATGCTGATGACCGGAATGAGCGACGGCGGCACGTTCTGCTATGTCAGCGGCCTCGATGGCGCCTCGCCCTTCACGCATCTGGCGCCGGTCTCCGCCACCTTCCATCCGCTGATGGCCGAGATGGCCGATGCCGATCGCCTGCAGGGCCTGCCCATCCACATCACCCACGGCAAGCTCGACTGGATGTTTCCGGTGCAGACCGCGCGACAAACGCAGCAGGCTGCTATCCGCCGCCGGCGCCAGCGTGACCTATCGCGAGCTCGAGGATCTCAGCCACTGCTATCCGCGCGAGATGAATGCGGTGGTGCTGCAGTGGATGAACGGCGTTTGATTTCGCCTCGTTGCGATAGCGGAACGAATCCTGTGGCTCCGCGTTATCGGCGGCAACAGGAGGATGTCATGCAGACCTTTTTTGGAATGATACTGGGCGCGCTACTTTTGGTGTGCGGCGTCTATATCTATGATTCCATGCAGACATCGAGCGTCGCCAATGGCCAGGTCGCAAGCGCAAACCGCACCATCGTCAATTGGGACGTCGCTGCCGCTGACTGGAAGGCGTTGAAGACGCGCGCCCATGAGGACTGGGTGAAGATCTCGTCGAAGTAACTGCGCATAACGCGCATCGACAAAGGCGCTCTCGCCCCGGCGGGAGCGCCTTTTTCGTTTACGGAGACTAGCGGCCCATCTTCGCCTTGCGCGCGTCGGCGATGACCTTCTCGAACTCGTTCATGCTCAGCACGCCCGGCACCCGATACTTGCCGACGATGAACGACGGCGTGCCGCGAAATTCAAACGCCAGCGCCTGATCGTTGTTGCGCCCAAGCGTCGCGTCGATCGCCTTGGCATTGGTCGTGAGATCGCGGTTGAGGCGGTCCATGTCGACGCCGGCGCCCGCGATCAGCTCGCGCACGCGCGGCTCTGTCAATCTGGAGCTGACGCCGATCAGGGCCTCATGCGCAGGCAGGTACTTGTCCTGGTACTTGGCGGCGAGTGTCAGCCGCGCCGCGATTTTCGAGACCTCGCCGAGGATCGGCCAGTCCTTCAGAACGAGGCGGACCTTGCCGTCGTCCTGCACCACCTGGCGCAGTTCCGGCGCGACCTTGCGACAGTAAGGGCAGTTGTAATCGTACCATTCGACGATGGAGATATCACCCGCGGGATTGCCTATCACCGGCACCTCGGGATCGCGCAGCACCAGCGCCTCGGTCAGCACCTTCTCGTCATCGTCATGGGCGAATGCGGCGCGTGACGTCACGCCGAGCACGGTCGCGCCCGCGCCGAGCAGCCCGAGTACGCGGCGGCGGGTGGGCGCCGGGTTGGTCCCGGCCTTGTTGGATTGCGTCATGTCCGATCTCGCGCGGTCAGGAAGGCCCGACCTGTTCTACGTCCAGGATTCTACGTTAAAGATAGGGATAAGTTACGCACCAGCATATAGATCGCCACCGCAATAATGACGACGGCGAACACAATGTTGAGTGCACCGCGCCGTTCCGCGAGGGTGCGGGCTGCGCGGGTGCCGACGAGCCCGCCGCCGAAGCCGCCGGCGATGAACAGAGCGGCCAGTTCCCAGGAAACGAACCCCGACCATGCGTAACTTGCCGCCGTGGTCAGGCCGAACGCCGTCACCGCGACCAGCGAGGAACTCACCGCATTCATGATCGGCATGCCCGTCGCCAGCATCAGTGCCGGCACGATCAGGAAGCCACCGCCGATACCGAAGAATCCGGATACCGTGCCGGTGGCAAGCCCGAGGCCTGCGATCGCCGGCATGTTGGACCAGTCCATCGTCACGTCGGGCAGGCCGACGCGCGCACGCGTCTTCAGCATCAGCGCGGCGATCACCAGCATGATCAGCGCAAACAGCGCCAGCAGCTTGTGGCCGTCGATCATCTTGCCGAGCACGGAGCCTGCGAAGGCGCCGATAATGCCTGCGCCCGCGAACATCAGCGCACAGGACCACACCACCGTGCCGCCGCGCGCATGATTGGAAAGGTTGAGCGCGGCATTGGCCGCGACCGCAAACGCACTGGTGCCGATCGCGACATGCGGCTCGGGCACCCCGACCACATAGACCATCAAGGGCACCGCGAGGATCGAGCCGCCGCCGCCGACCAGCCCGAGCGAAAAGCCGACCAGTGCGCCCGAGGCCAGTCCCAGCGCGCCCTGCGTTATTGTGAGGATCAAGGTGAAAAACTCATCTGCTGCCAGGCGACCCTAGAAGAATTTTCCAGGGATCGCCATGGCGGCAGCATGAAGCTGCATTGCAATCGAAGGCAAGATGCCGGCCTGTCAGGCCGGCGACAACGTCCGTTCCGCCGCCAAGCCGGGCTCGCGCCGCGCCATCGCCATCAGCGTACCGCTCATGGTCGCGATCAGGTGCTCGTGCCCATCGCGCAACGCAAAGGCGCGCGCCTCACAGAAGGTCAGCGTGCGGCCCGGTTTGACCACCATGGCCCGAAAGAGAAAGCGCTCCCCACTCGCGGGCGCCAGCAGGTTGGTCTTGAATTCCACGGTGAGGATATCGGAGCCGGCCGGCATCAGGGTGAAGGCGGCAATTCCGCAGGCCGTGTCGAGGCCTGCGGTGATGATGCCAGCGTGCACAAAGCCGTTCTGCTGGGTCAGTGCCGTCGAATAATCCATCGCAAGATCGACCTCGCCCGGTTCGAGCCTTGCGATAGAAATACCGAGCGTGCGCATCGCCTGCTGCCGGCCAAAGGTGTCGGCGGCGATCGTGCGAAATTCCGGGTTCTTCGGCGAGAAGGACGACATCGCGGTCATGCCACTGCGGTTTCGGGCGAAAGGTGACTGGCGGCGATGGCGCGAATGGCGTCCTCGAAGGGCGCCGATTTGTGCGCCTGCCGGTCCAGATGGACAGCCGTGATCTCGCAGGTTGCGGCAATCTCGCCGGTCTCGGCATTGCGCATCTCGTGCAGGAAGCGGATGGACTTGTCGCGGAGTTCGAGCAGTTTGCTCGTGACTTCGATGATGTCGCCGGCGAACAGCTCGCGCTTGTAGCTGATGTTCTGCTGCACGCCCGCCATGCCGCGGCCGCTCTGCCTGAGGTAGCTCGGCGTCAGCCCGAGCCGCGCGAACATGTTCCAGTTCGCCTCGTCGAACTTGCCGACGTACCACATGATGTTCATGTGGCCGATATGGTCGCACTGCCACGGATAGACCGTGCCGCGATAGGTCGCCTCCGCCATCGCAATTGTCTCGAGCCCGATTGTTGATACGGTAGCGTATCAGGGCGGCGGCGGGTTAGCAATACGGCACCGTATCGAGAATCGGTGAGACGTATGGCTGATGGCAAACAGGACATCTGGATCGAGGCCGGCTTCGGCGAGCTTGCTCGTTCCGGCGTCGAGGGGGTGCGGGTCGAGGTGCTCGCCAAGAACCTCGGCGTCACCAAGGGCGGCTTCTATCGTCGCTTCAGGGATCGCGCGGCGCTGCTGGAAGCCATGCTCGCGACCTGGAGCGCCGGGCGCATCGCCGCGATCGAGGCGCAGACCAGCCTCGACGGCGTCACCGCGCGCGAGCGGCTGCGTGTGCTGATCCGCCTCTATTCGGAGCGGATGAATACGGACGCGATGGCGATCGAGCTTGCGATCCGGCAATGGGCGCGCAGCGACGAAAAAGCCGCAGGCGCTGTCGCCAGCGTCGACGCCGCGCGCCTGAAAAATGTCGGGCAGCTCTATCGCGCCACCGGCCTGGAGGCCGACGAGGCCGACGCGCAGGCCTTCCTGTTCTACAGTTTCATCTTCGGCCAGAGCTTGCTGTTCCTCGAACGAGGGGCACGCAAGCGCGCGCAGCTGGTGGCGAAATCGGCCGGCAAGCTGGTCGAGGACGACAATTGACAACGCGGCCGGGGATGCCGGCCGCGTTGTGATCGTTCGCGCCGTCGCGTTGTGGACGCTTACGCGGCGCCCTTCAGCTTCTTGGTGCACTCGCTGTAATAGCCGCCACCCTTCTGGATCCACTTCATGCCGCCATTGGCATTGCTGGTCTTGTTGGCGTTGTACTGGTCGACGCAGGTGTGCATGCGCGCCTTGCCTTCGCTCTCCTTGGAATATTTCGGATTGACCGCGGTCGGGAACACGGCGGGGCCCGAAGGCGCGGCCGCCGGCGCAGCTTCCTTCTTGGCTTCCTTTGCCGGCGCCGCGGGTGCGGGCGCGGCAGCGGCCGGCGTCGCGTCGGCGCCGCACTGCGCCTTGCGGAAATCATTCCATTTCTGCGTGCCGAGCGAACCGTCCTTCTTGGCGGCCTGGTATTTCGCGCTGCATTCCTGCGAGGTCAGCGCCTGCGCCGGCGCGGCGACAACAAACGCGGCGAAACCGGTCACCGCAACGGCACACAACAACTTGGCTTTAATCGTCATCCTTGGTCTCCCTGGGGGGCATTTACTGGAGGGCCCCTATCGTAGCGCAGCCACAAAGTGCGACAATGCGCCACGCGCGATTCCCGCAAAAATATTCTTGGTTTGTTCTGACCTAACGTTCATCTCCTGTTCAGACAGGCCGGCTACATCGCCGAATTATTCGGAACGATTATCGAACCTATTGAATTTACAACGGAATATATTTCAATGAACCGACTGTTATTCGGAAGAGACTGACTATTATTCGGATCGTCATTTTGGAGCCAGCCATGACCAAGTCTCTCACCCTTGGCAGCGCATTGCTTGCGCTCGCCACCCTCGCCTCGCCGGCCAACGCCGGCATGTTGGGCGGAAGCACCTCGCCGACCACAATGTCCCGTGGTGCCGACAGCCATATCTCCACGACGTCGTCGCTTGGAAGTCGTCAGACCTTCGCCGACGCCCGCAGCTCCGCTCTGAGCGGACGCAGCTTCAGCGCCGAAGGGCTCGAGCACACCAAGGGCTCGCACTGGAAGAAGCCGATCGACAGCGACGGCGGCGGTGCCGACGATCCGCCGAAGAAATCGCCGAAGGATCCGCTCCAGACCAGTGATCAGTCCGGCCAACCGACGCGGGCGTCCCATCTCCCCTTCTATCCCGACGGCTACAGGCACCACCCGCACTACGGTCCGCAAGGCGGCGGCAGCGAACCGCCGCTGGCTTGCCGCGGACGGGTGGGCGGCTGCTGAGCCGAAAGATCTCGGTGACACCGCGCTTGCCGTCCGCAACGGTGAGCGCGGTGCATTGCTGCACCGCATATGCGCATTTGTCCGGCGAAAGCGGATTTGCCATAAGGCGGCGTGTCCCTGCTCCCCGCTTCGTTTGCCTCGAGCTTGCCCGATCGCGCCGAATTTTTGCGCGTATTGGAAACGCTCGCCATCGGCACCGTTGGCGGCGTGCTGTTCCTGTGGGCCGGCCTGCCGGGCGGCCTGATCTCGGGGGCGATGATCGCCTGCGGCATCGCTGCCATCGGCGGCCGGCAATTGGCGCTGCCGCCGGCCATCACTCAAACCGTGCTGGTTCTGCTCGGCATATCGCTCGGCGCGCTGGTGTCGCGACAGCTGATCCAGCACATGGGCGATTATCCGCTGACCATCGGCATGCTGGCGCTTGCCACCTTCTGCTCGACCTTCGGCTCCAGCCTCTATCTGCAGCGCGTCCATGGCTGGGACCCGACCTCGGCGCTGCTCGCCGGCAGCCCCGGCGCGCTGTCGCAGATCACGCTGCTCGCCGCCGAGAAGGGCGCCGACGTCGCCGGGATCGCCGTGGTGCAGACCATCCGCGTCATCATCCTGACCGCGGCATTGCCGCTGCTGCTTGCGATCACCGGCATTGCCGCCGCCACGCCGCCGGCTCTTCCCACCGACATCGCCTCGCCGCTCGGCCTTGCGGCCCTGATCGGAGGCTCGCTTGCGGTCGCGCTCGTGCTGCGCCTGATGAGATTTCCCGCGAGCTGGATGTTCGGCGCGATGCTCGCCTCCAGCGTGCTGCACGGCACGGGATTGGTCGAAGGCGGCCTGCCGCCGTGGCTCCGCAACATTGCGCTGGTCGGCATCGGCGCGCTGATCGGCAGCCGCTTTGCCCGCATGCGGCTGTCGACGCTGCGCCAGCACGTCAATGCCGGGCTCGGCTCGTTCGCGGTCGCGATTTTGATCTCGGCGATCTTCGTCAGCGTGCTGCTCGCAACGACGCAGGTGAAATTCTCCGACATCGTCGTGGCCTTCGCGCCGGGCGCGATGGACGCCATGCTGGCGCTGGCATTGACGCTGCACATCGACCCGATCTTTGTCGGCGCGCATCATCTGTCGCGCTTTGTGTTCGTCTCGATCACGATTCCGGGCATCGTCCATCTGTTCGGACGGCCGCAGGAAGACGTGGACGATTAGACCTTCGCCATGAGGGGCAATCAGACCCGCTTCGCCGAGCCGACAAAACCCCAAAGCGCGACCGCGGCCATCAGCAGCGAGATCAGCACGTTGTAGCCGGCGAGCGAAAGGCCGAGGAAACGAAACTGCACTTCGTCGCAGCGGACCACCTTCACCTTGTCGAGCTGCTCCAGCAAATTGCCGGCCTTGCCGAAATCGACCAGCGGCCCCGAGCAATCGGTCGGGCCCGGCCAGAACTTCCACTCCACGCCGGCGTGATAGCCGCCGAGCCAGGCATTGGCGAGGCAGGCCGCGAGCAGGATCGCGAACGCCGCCATCAGCAGTTGCCGCGCCGCATGGCGCGAGGCGGCAAATGCCGTGAGCGCGCCGAGCGGGACCGCGAGGTAATAAGCGTAACGCTGCTCGAGGCAGAGCGGACACGGACGGATGTCGAGCACCAGTTCGAAGAACCAGGCGCCGGCCAGCGTCGCGGCCGCAATCAGCGTGATGGCAAGCGCTGCCGCAAGCGCAGGGTTGGCGGCAATGCCCTGTTGCGGCGGGCTGGCAGCGGCGAGCGTCACGTCGTTCTCCAGGATGGGCTGGGAGGCCCGTGGTATCGCGCGAAAACTGCGCTGTCGAGGCGGCCAATATCACTTCCGCGCGGGTTGACCGGCCGCCGCCCGCCGCTATATTCCGCCGGCTTCGCCACCGGCCCCCTTGGCTTGTGACCGGAGGCCCCTGTGGCGGAACTGGTAGACGCGCTCGACTCAAAATCGAGTTCCGCAAGGAGTGCTGGTTCGATTCCGGCCAGGGGCACCAAGCTTCGCTGCTTCGCAGCTACGCTTGGCGCAGCCAGCTCAAATCTCTCGTAGCGAAGCAGCGGAGCTTGCAACACACCTCAATGTTCGACGCGGTACAGGCGCCACCGCTTCGGCACGCCCTTGAGTTGGTGAACGCCGCGATCCTTGAAGCTGATTTTCAACTCCGCCATCAGATCCTTGACCGCGCTCGAGACCAGCACTTCGCCGGCACGCGCTTTGGCGGCGACGCGCGTTCCGATGTGAAGCGCGAGGCCGATCACGTCGGCCCCGCTCACCTTGTATTCGCCCGCGTGCAGCCCCACCCTGATCTCCAGCCCCAGCGTGCGCACGGCCTCGCGGATGGCGGCCGCGCAACGAACCCCTGACGCCGGCGCCGCGAACGTCGCGAGCAGCCCGTCGCCCGTCGTCACGACCTCCTTTCCGCGCAAGGTCTTCAGCTCCCTGCGGACGGCGGCGTAATAGTGCTTCATCACCTGTGTCCAACGCGCATCGCCGAGCCGCGCGGCGGTTTCGGTGGACCGGACGATATCGACAACCAGGATCGTCGCGAGCGCCGGTGCGAGTTCGGCGCCACGCTTGGCAGGCCGGCGCCGGATCGCAATGCTTGCAGCCAGCGGTTCGTAGCGATGGCTGCGTCGCCGCGCGACTGCGGCTTTCTCATAGTCCTTGGCACGCTGCGCCGTGCCGCAACGAACTGTTTTCGCCTGCGGGGGGAGCGTCCAGTAAACCTTTCGCCCATCTCCGACGCCATGGACCTCGACGGCGCCCCACTTCAGGAAAATCGTCGAGCCAACCCGGCGCACCCACCATGCTTTTGATGTGTATCCGGAGACGTTCGACTGATGGACTCCGATGCGAAGGAATTTTGGCATGTGTACGTGACCGATCGAAGATCGCTTGGGCTGACCTGCGGTAGAATGTGATCATACATTGCTGTTGGCAACAGTAGCCCGAAAATTTGCGACGTGAGACATGCGACTTCGTTCCCGCGACACGATTTGTCCGGGTTTTGCAATCTCGTTGTCCCTCTCTTGACGAAAGGGCACAGGGAAAGCCGGGCGCCGAGTGCACCCGCAGCCTGGAGGGCAACAAAAAACAAGCCCACCAGTTAGCCACCACGAGTTCAGCCAGTCACACCGGCTTTCCCCGCGCAATGGTTTTACGGTTTGCTTCGTGCTCTCCCCGGTGAGCGGCGTTTTTTGTCACCGTTGCCGAACCCGCTACGAGGCGGGACGGATAGACGCCACGGTCGCGGCGCCAGGACCACACGACTTCGCCGTACGCAGCTTTGCCGTCGTCGCGCCAGAAGAAAGCGCCGCATTGCTGCGTCCATCGCATTCCGGCCCGACGTACGTGACGATCGCGCGATACGTCCCCTTTGGACGGACCGGAACGGGGGAGTATATGCCACTGATTTGGGTATTCTGGAAAGAGGAATATTTTTTAGTTCAGGACTTGACACGCCTTACGAAAACCGGAATTGGTGATTTACCCGTCGTGCTGAATTTGCAACACCCTCCCCATAGAGAGTGGCGCCCGCGGCCGTCCTTCGAGACGCCGCGCTTGCGCAACTCCTCAGGATGAGGGCGGTGGGTGCGGCACGCGTCGGGTTTGATCGTCGTTATGCCGCCAGGAACTTCTCCACCACCTTCACAAATTCCTCCGGCATCTCCAGAAACGGCGAATGCCCGGCGTCGAACTTTTCCAGATGCGCGCCCGGCACGGCGCGGATAGCGTCGCGGCAGAGGTCGTAGCGGACGAAGCGGTCGCGCATGGCCCAGGTGAACAGCACGGGGCAGCGCAGCACGGCAGCCTCGGCGCGCAGGTCGGCGGACGGCTTGCCAAAGCCGCGCCAGGCTTTTGCGAGCAGCGGCGCGATCTCGAAGCGGGCGGCGATGATGGCGTCGCGGCGCGCTCGCGCGGGCGCACGCGGCAGCACCAGGCGGTAATAGAGTGCAAACAGCGGGGTGAACCACCAGCGCCGCGCCACGCCGGCGGCAAAGAACTTTTCCATCACCCACAGAGCGCGCCGCGTCCGCGGCGTCACCGCAACAAGGCCCGCGGGATTGGCGAGCACGAGGCTCGCGACATTGTCCGGCGCGCGGTGGGCGTAGTGGATAGCCGCGCCGCCGCCGATGGAATTGCCGATCAGGATGACGTTGGTCAGACCTTGCCGGGCAATGAAGGCCGCGAGCAGTTCGCCGTAGCGCGCGACGCCGGGCGGCTCCGCATCGGCACCGGAATGACCATGACCGGGCCAGTCGATCAGGGTGAGACGGTGGCGCCGCGCCAGCGCCGGCGCCACCGCATCAAAGTCGCTGCCGCCATGACCGATGGCGTGCAGGCAGACGATGTCGCGCCCCTCGCCTGTCTGACGGAAGGCAATCGAGATGCCGCCGACGTCACACAGTTCGTAAGGCGGCGTGACGCCGAGGCGCTCGCGTGGCGTCACCTCGGTCCTCATGCGTGGACCGGCGTTTCCGCAATGAAGGTCGCGATCAGCGCGGCCAACCGTTCGGGCTGGTCTTCGGCCGTAAAGCTGAAGGCATCCTCGATCAGCTCGACCCGGGCGTCGGCAAATTTTGCGGCATAGGCCCGCGCATGCGCCAGCGGAAACACCGGATCGTCGGCGACCCAGGCAAACAGCACGGGCCGGATGAAGCTGCGGTTGAGTATTTCGGCCGCCTTGCGCGTGTGGGTTTCCGATGCGGACCGCATCGCTTTCGCAACGTCATGCAGGATGCGGTCATCCTCGATCGCCGGCAGCGCGTAGGCGTCGAACACCTTGTCCTCGATCGGATGCTTGATGAGTTGGCCGAAGGTGACCGGCTGCATCCGTCCCTCGCGGGTGCGCAGGCCCTGCATCGCCGACTTCAGGAACTCGGCGGACTGCGCAGCCTTCGGCAGGTTGGTGAAGGGCGGCGGCGGAAAAGTATCATCCGGCGTCTCGCAGGATGCCAGCACCAGGCGCGCGATGCGCTCGGGGCGTGCGGCGACGCCGATCTGCGAATAGGCGCCGCCGGAATCGTTGCCGACCAGCGTGACGTCCTTGAGGCCAAGCGCTTCGATGGCGTCGATGATGATGCCGCCAACCCCCGGCGGCGTGAGGTCGGCATCGGGATCGACCGGCGTGCCATGGGCGCCGAGCGGCAAGTCGAGCGCGATGCAGCGATGGCCGGCGGCAAGACGATCGACCACCTTGCGCCAGAGATTGGCGTTGCCGAGCCAGCCGTGGGCGAACACCACCGCAGGGCCGCTGCCGCGGTCGAACACCCTGATCTCCCCGGCCTTGACCCGGACCATGCGTGGCGAGCCCAACAGGGGCGAGCGGTAAAGATGAGTGGCGATAGCGTCGTTGGCAGTCATGGCATCCTCCATTATAAGATACATACTGTCTGTATGTATATTAAGACGGCCCGGCCGCTGTCAAGAATTTTTCGATGCCGCTATATGCTTGATTTCCATGACCAAGCCCGACGGTCCCGCCCGCAAGAAGGCCCGCAAGACGCAGGGCGAGCGCTCGGCCGCGACCACGGCGCTGCTGACTGCTGCCGCGCGCGACCTCTTTGCAAAGCGCGGCTTTGCCGAAACCGCCACCGAAGACATCCTGCAGGCCGCCGGCGTCACCCGCGGCGCGCTCTATCACCATTTCGACAACAAGGCGGCGCTGTTCCGCGCGGTGTTCGAGATCGAGGAAGCCGCATTGACGGCGCGGCTGATGAAGGTGGCGCAGGCGCAAGGCGATGCATTGGGCGGCCTGCACGCCGGCTGCCGCGCCTTCCTGGAGGCGTGCCTCGATCCCGTGGTGCAACGAATCGTGCTGCGCGATGCGCGCGCCGTGCTGTCGCTCGACGAACTGCGCGAGATCGAATTGCGCTACACGCTCGCCGCCTTGCGCAACGGCCTGAAGGGCGCCATCGCCTCAGGCGCGATGGTGGAGCGATCGCCGGACATGCTGGCGCACATGATCCTCGGCGCGCTGTCGGAAGCGGCGATGGCAATTGCGCGCGCGCCGCAGCCGAAGAAGGTTCTGAAGGAGGCGCTCGCCGAATTCGACCTGCTGCTCGAAGGGCTGACGCGGAAGAATGCGGGCTGAGTTGAAAAGCGCGCGTGGCATGACGCCTTGGCAGGCGCGCGGCCACATGCGTGCAGAGCATCCCGTTGCGGGTCTAGACCACCCGGCGTTCCGGCGAGATGTCGTGAGAGTAGTGCGTACAGTCCACCAGACTGCCCATCGCCAATGTCTTCAGCACCTGCGGATCGCGCTCGCCCTTTCCGGCGGCCACCAGAACATGGCAAGCCATCTCGGCCTTGATCGCAGATGTGCGCTTGGCTTCGGGAAGCGACGCCGAGGCGTCCTCAACGACGGCCTTCATCAGCTGGATGAGATCGGGTGGAAAGACAGTTCCGCTGGGATTTATGTTTGAACCCTCCCCGAGAAGGTGACCCTGCCCGGCGCAATCTAGGTCCAGAATTTTCCAACGTGCAACAGATTTTGCGTGCGACAGATCTATCTGCGCCAGCGCGGGCGCACCGCCAGACGGGCGCACGTCGTGCACTCGCCCTGCTGAATGGAACCGCAGGGAATGCGGCAGGGGATACTGCCCTAGTCGTCGAACAGGCCGATGCGTGCGCCGAAGCGCGGCCCGCCGAACAGCGGCCGCTGTTCGGTCATCTCCCTCACGCTCGCCTCGACGTCGCGCAGCTCATCGTCCTCACGCGGTTTCATGCGCCGCTTCTCGGCCCATTGCTGCCGGCGCTCGGCCTTGCGGCGATCCTCGGCGCGGCGCGCCTCGCGCTTCAGATCGGCAGTCGCGCGCCTTGGCATAAGGAATTGTCCGACGCAGCGCGCTCTTTGGCGGCGGGCGGCTCGGTCGCCGCGACCGGCTGCGTCGCTGACAGCGCAGGCTTGGCGTCGGCCGGCTGCGACCACTGCCTGTTGCGGCTGCGATGGGGCCGTTGTGGCGCGTCGATGCCTGTTGCGGCTGCGCCGTCGGCTGTTGCGGCTGCGACGGGGGCGCTTCCGCCTGCGGTTGCGCCGTCGGTTCGGCAATGGTCGCGGCAACCTGTGACGTCGCGAGATATGGCACCGGCTGGGATGCGCTGTTCATTGCGGATATCGGCGGCTGGGAACTGCGCTGTTCCAGCCGTGTCACCTCACTGCTTGGATGTTTCGGCGCTTGCGGGCTCATGATGTCACCGAGCAGAAGGCCACCGCCGAGCCCCGCGGCGATCGCCGCGATCACGGTTCCAATGCCGGCAAAAAAGGCTGTGGTCGTGCGCATGGTTCGTCTCCCTCTCACGCGGCAACGTGCGAGGGAAAGCGATTGTTCCGGCACAGAAGAATGTGATGGAGCGGAACTACTTTACTTTACGCGTGATCTTTTCCGAAAGCCGGTTCCCACTTTTCGGGATCATGCGATACTTTACGCATGATCTTTTCCGAAAACCGGTTCCCGCTTTTCGGGATCAGCGAAGCCGCTCAGATCATTGACGCAACGCGTTCCAGACCGATGATGCGGGCGAGTGTGCGCACTTCGTTTTTCTGGTCTTCGCGGAGCTGGAACAACAGCGGCATCGCCGCCGATTTCAACTGCTGCACTTCATCGGAGTCCGGATCGATCGGCGGCATGCCGGCAGCGGGATCTGCCTGCTTGGTGGTGGCAGCTTGCGGGCGATGGCGCGCAACGCCTTCTCGACGCCCGGCCAATAGGACTCCTGATCGGGCGACAGCTTCAGCCGTTCCTTGATGCCCGGCGATCTGCACGTCACTGAGCAGGGCATAGTTCTTCTGGACCGGCAGCTTGGCGGCGACCTTCGGCTTCGGCGGCGCGACCGGCGCAGCGGCGACGGGGGCGGAAACGCTGGGCACAAGATCGGCTGGGCCGGCAGCGGCATAGGCCTGGCGCAACGGCTCGGTGAGCGGCGGGGCTTTTTGCGGCTCGAAAGCTGCGAGCGCGAACGTTGCCACGGCGAGCTTGTCCGATTTGGCCTGGCGGTTGGAATCCGGGGATTTGGCGACGGTGGCCATCGGCGTATTGGGCGGGCGCGGCGGGAACGCTGTCACGCCCAAGGATGCTGGTCGCGGCCGCAGCGGCAATCAGAACGCAGGTCAGTGCGACAATCGTGATGCCCCGAGTCAAGAAGGTCTCCATTTCCGCCGATCGCCTGACGCAATGTCCCGAAAAGTGAGGGTGAATTAAGGCTTAACAGAGCCGTCCCAAGCATTGGTAAACAGCAAAATTGCCGAAAACGGGCTGAAACAGCCCGAAATCAGGCAAAAGCGGCCAAATCGTAGGCTTCCTGGATGTCGGCCACGATCTCATTGGCCTCAAACAGCGCATCCGGCGCGATCGAGCGGAGCGAGACCGTCCAGTTGCTCCGGCGGGTCGGAGGCATGCTGATGATGTCGAATTCGACATTGCGGCAGCGCGGGTGCCGCGCCAGCGCGTTTTTGACCCGCCAGGTGATCTCCTCGACGGTGGCCGGGGTCTTTGCGAAAAGCGCCTCGAGGTCCATGTCGCTCCCCCTGTCCCGGCGGTGCCCGGCGATGGCGGCGGGCGGTCGGGTCGGATTATTGTTGGGACTGACTTGGTTAACGGCGCGTTAAGGGCCGGCTTTTTGCAGAGGATGCGCGCGACGCCGATGGCGGCAACGGACACGACAATGGCGGCAAGCCCGCCCTCGGTTCGCGCCGGCGTGCTGGCGGCCACCGTCGTCGCGCTGGTGACGCTGTTGATCGCGACGTTCGAGCTGTCGATGGCGGATTTTCCGTCCGGCGTCGTCATCATGGGTATCGTGCCGCTGGCGGCGCTGCTGTTCTTCGCCTGCCTCGTGTGGTCGGCATCGCAACTGCTGCGCATCCGCAAGGACGGCGTGAAGTTCGCGCTGCCGTTTGCGATCTGCGCGGCGACGCTACTGGCGCTGCAATACGCCCCGCTGCAGACGATTTATCTCAAGCACAATTTCTGGACCCACCGCGCCGACCGCGAGCGGATCGTCGAGCGGGTCGAGAATGGCGAGCTGTCTCCCAATGTCGGCCGCAACAAGAACCTGATCAAACTGGGAGCGGGTGCGCCGAACGTGTCGGCCGGCGGCAACGACATCGTGATCGACGACACCGATGACGGCGTCTATGTGCTGTTTCTGACCTCGCGCGGGCTCAAGCACTATTTCACCGGCTTCCTGCGCGTGCCGCCGGGCGGCGATCCCAAAAGTTTCTTCGAGTTCGAGGACAAGCCGCCGAGCCAGCTCGTGCGCTACGACGAGGACTGGTGGTTCGTGGCGAATTAGGCCTTGGATCGGCGAACGGGTAAGTTCGTCATGCCCGGGCTTGACCCGGGCATCCATGTCTTTGATCCCATCGGAAAGTAAGACGTGGATGGCCGGGACAGGCCCGGCCATGACGGCGGCTGATATCCCCTCCTACGGCTTCGCCGGAAAAAACTCCGGCCACATCGTGCGCCATTGCTGCGCGAGCGCAACGAAATCCTTTGGCGCAGTGTCGAAGCATTCGACGCCGTCGGATCGCACGACCCAGCCTTGCGCACTCCGCGTGAACATGTGGGCGATCGGCACTAGCCACTTTGTATCGTCGAGGGTGCCGGCGCGCAGGTTCACGGCCTCGGGGCGCCCTTCCCGTTCGCCATAAAGCCGCGCCCCGCAGGTGGCGCAGAACCACCCCGTGACGTTGACGCCGAGCGGCGATTTGCGGCGCCATGCCTTGGGCTCACCCTGCACGATCCGGAATGCCTTGCTCGGCACAGGCAGGCTGAGGCCGAACGCGCTGCCGGAGGCGGTCTGGCAATCCGTGCAGTTGCAGGTGTAGAGCAGCAGCGGAAACGAGGTGACCTCGTAGCGGATCGCGCCGCAGCAGCAGCCGCCGGTCAGGGGGAGCGTTGGCCGTGCCGTGTTCATCATGGGCGGAATCGCTAACGCAATTCTACGCCGGGTCAAGGTGTGTCTAGCAGCCCCGATATTCCGGCTTGCGCCGTTCGATCCAGGCATCGAGCGCCTCGCGGATGTCATGCGTCGGCACCATGCGGGCGAACTGCTCGCCCTCGATCGCAAGCCCCTCCGCAATCGAGACGTTGAGGCCGCGGGTGACGGCACTGATGATGCGCGCGGCCGTCAGCGGCGAGTGGCGCAGGATGCGCGCGGCGAGGTCGAAAGCTGCGGGCATCACCTCGGCGGACGGCACGACGCGGTTGACGAGACCGATTTCGTAGGCGCGTTGCGCCGTGAAGGCATCGCCAGTCAGAAGATATTCCAGCGCGCGCTTGCGCCCCGCAAGGCGCGGCAGCCGTTGCGTGCCGCCGAAGGTCGGGGGAATGCCGATATTGATCTCGGGCTTGGCGAACGTGGCGGTGTCGCTGGCGACCGCCAGATGTACGGCCTCGGTGATCTCGCAGCCGCCGCCATAGGCGAGCCCATTGACGGCGGCGACGATTGGCTTCGAAAACGCCTCCATCCGCGCGGTCAGCCCCTGGCCGCGGCGCACGAAGGCGCGTATCGCCAGCGTCCGGGCCCTGGCGAACGCTCTCGGAAAACTCCCTGATGTCGGCGCCGGCCGAAAACGCCCGGTCGCCGGCGCCGGTCAGGATCACCGCGCGCAGATTCGCATCGTCCTCGACCTGGTCGAGCAGGCGCATCAGCCGGTCGATCAGTGCGTAGCTCAGCGCGTTGAGCTTTTCGGGGCGGTTGAGGGTGAGGACGGCGACTTGGCCGCGGATTTCCATCAGCACGGATTCGGACATGACCTCGGCTCGGACATCGGTTGTTCGGAGCGCGAGGCCTACCGGGTTCACGGCGTTGCGTATACTCACTAGTCAGTATACCTTGCCGGCATGCCGATGGACGGGACCAGGACCCGCGAGCGCATCATCGCGGCCGCGACCAAGCTGTTCTACAGCGAGGGTCTGCGCGCCACGAGCGTGGATGCGGTGGCGGAGAAGGCCGGCATCACCAAGAAGACGCTCTATTATCACTTCCGGACCAAAGACGAGTTGATCGCGGCCTATCTCGCCTCGCGCGACCAGCCGACGCTTATGTATTACGCGCGCTGGTTTGCCGAGAGCAGTGGCTCGAGCGCCGACAAGGTGCGCGGCCTGTTCGCCTCATTCGGCAAGGCGGCCGACACGCCTTCGCTGGCGCGGCTGCGGATTCCTGCGCACCATCGCCGAACTCGCCAATACGCCCGGCCATCCCGCGATCAAGGCCGGCGCCGCGCACAAGAAGAAGTTCGAGGCCTGGCTCGCCGACATTCTCGCCCGCGACGACGTGCGTGACGCGGGCCGGGTTGCGCGGCAGATCGTGATCCTGCTCGATGGTGCGGCGACCGTGATGCTGATCCACCGCGACGTCGCCTATGTCGAGGCTGCCGGCGAGACGGCGGCGTTGCTGATCGAACAGTCGCGCGAGACGAAAAAGCGCCGGCTCAGCGCTTCGCGATGACGAGGCTCTGCACGCAGCGGCCGAAATAGCCGCGCGTATCGGCAAGCCGCGCCACCGCGATGCCGGCGCCATCAGGGCCGATCCAGGATTCCGCGTCGAGCAAGATCCAGTCGCCGACCGGCTCGCGCGCCATGCTGACGGTGAGGTCGGCGTTGAGAAAGGTCCAGCGCCGGAAATCCAGCGCGCTCGAGGCATTGCAGAAATCGGAAGCCGCCACCACGCGCATCGCCTGCGAGACCGGCGATCCCGCAACCAGCGGCCGGTCGATGCGATACCAGATCGCGCCCGGACCCGGCCCGCCGAAACGGCCGCGCGCGGCGCGGATGGTCATGCCCTCGCCGAACGGACTGCTTTGCGGCTCGACCCTGGACTGCTCGGGCATGGGCACATCGAGCGTCGGCATGACCACATCGTCCGGCAGCGGCTCGCTCTGCAGCTTGATCTTCAGCACGGTGGCGCCGACCGTGAGCGCGTCGTTGGCGTACAATCTTATCGCGCAAAGCTGGATCTTGCGGCCCTCGCGCAGCACCTCGGTTTCAAGCCGCAGCGGCGCGACCGGCACCGGGCGCATCAAATCGATGGTGACGCGCGCGATCCGCATCGGCGCGGCCGTCGGGATTTGCTCGGCCGCCCAGACCGCGAGCGAGGCGGGCGCCCCGCCATGCTGCATGTTGGGGTCCCAGGGGCCGGCGGCGCCGGGCCCGGTAACGACATTGGCGCCGTCGACGCGAAAAATGGCTTCCATTGATGGACATCATCGCGGCGAGGCAGGTCGAGAGCCCGTCAACCCGCGGCCGCGAGCGCCGGTTCGAGCCCGTTGGGGAGCTCGATGTCGACTTCGAGAGTCGAGATATCCTTGCCCCGTTCCATCCTGACAATAACCTTGTCGGGATCGAGTGCAACGTGCCGGGATACCGCTGCGAGGATTTCCTCGCGCAGGCGCGACAGCAAATCCGGCTGCTGGCCGAGCAGGCCGCGCTCATGCGCCAGCAGGATCTGCAACCGTTCGCGCGCGACGGTCGCCGAGGCAGCAGCGGGACGGCCGAACAGCCGAAACAGTTTCACGCTCATGCCGCCCTCCGTCCGAGCAGGCGGTTCATCAGGCCGACGCGCTCGGTCGGCACCGACATCGGGATCGTTTCGCCGAGCAGGCGCCGCGTCGCGTCGAGATAGGCGCGCGCCGGCGAGCTGGCGGGACTGTTCAAGGTGACGGGCGAGCCGACATTGGAGGCGCGCAGCACGTCCTGGCTCTCCGGCACGATGCCGAGCAGGGGCGTGGCGAGAATCTCCAGCACGTCCTCGATCGAGAGCATCTCGCCGCGGGCGGCGCGCGCGGGGTCGTAGCGGGTGATCAGCACGTGCTTTTCCACCCGCTCGCCCTTCTCGGCCTTGACGGTCTTGGCGTCGAGCATGCCGATGATGCGGTCGGAATCGCGCACCGAGGAGACTTCCGGATTGGTGACGATGATGGCTTCATCGGCATAGCGCATGGCCAGGGTCGCGCCGCGCTCGATGCCGGCCGGGCTGTCGCACAGGATCCAGTCATAGGTCTCGCGCAGCTCCGAGATGACGCGGCCGACGCCCTCTTCGGTCAGCGCATCCTTGTCGCGGGTTTGCGAGGCCGGCAGCAGCCAGAGATTCTCCAGCCGCTTGTCGCGGATCAGGGCCTGCGACAATTTCGAGACGCCCTGCACGACGTTGATGAGGTCGAACACGACGCGCCGCTCGGCGCCCATCACCAGATCGAGATTGCGCAAGCCGACGTCGAAATCGACCACCACGACCTTCTTGCCGTTCTGCGCCAGCGCCGCGCCGACAGCTGCGGTGGTGGTGGTCTTGCCGACCCCGCCCTTGCCCGACGTCACAACCAGAACCTTGGCCATCTCGCTATCTCCCACTGTTCAAATCAACCGACTAACTAAGCGGCGTAATCCGCATGACATTGCCGTCGAGCCAGGCCTGCGCCGGACGATTGCGCAGGGCGGGATCGAGTTCCTCCGCCGTCTGGTAAAAACCGTCGATCGCGAGCAGCTCGGCTTCGATCTTCTGGCAATAGATGCGCGCGGCGGGATTGCCGTTGACGCCGGCCATCGCACGGCCGCGCAGCGTGCCATAGACGTGGATGGAGCCGCCGGCGACGATCTCCGCGCCGGAGCCGACCGAGCCGAGCACGGTCACGTCGCCGTCGGGGAAGACGACCGACTGGCCGGAGCGAACGGGACTGTCGAGCAGCAGCGAACTCGGCGGCGGCTTCACTTCGGGCTTTTCCGGCTCGACCTGCGCCACCATGCAATTGCGCCCGCCGCTGAGCAGCGGCGGCAGGCTGGAGTTCAGCCGCGCGGCCTCACACCCCTCGATGCCGAGGACGCGAATGCTCTTCCTCTCCAGGCTCACGACCAGATGCGAGATCGCCGAACCGGACAGATCGAGGGTGGAGAGATCAAGCACCACCGGCTTGCCGACGAAAAAGCCCGGCGAGCGGGCGAGCGTCGCGTCGATTTCCTTGAGCCAGTCGATGATCGGCACGACCGGGCAGAACACGAAGGCGAGGTAGGAACGGCCGCGCAGGCGAACCAGTTGGCGGGTGGGCTCGACGTCAGCGTCCACATCACGGTCCATGGCTCGATTCGACCTTTCTTACTGGAAGGTTACCAATCGAAGCTCGTGGTTAACGAATGCTTAATATCCCATGGCGGCAATTGGGCATGTCTGTGATGCCTGCATGTCATTTAAAGACGCCTCATCGCCTGACCGGACATCGAACCATCAGGGAATGCGTCGGGGACGCAGCGATGCGAGGGCTCCCTTTCCCCTTGTGGGAAAGGGTTGGGTGAGGGGTCTGCCTCCGCGGATAGGGACCCCTCATCCGGCGCGGACCCTGTCCGCGCCACCTTCTCCCACAAGGGGAGAAGGAAGAGATCGAGCGGAAAACGCCGCCATCTCAGGCGGAGATTTGATTCAACTTCTTCATTCGAGGTTTGCCGATCAATCAGGACGCCGACAGGTCGAGCGTGCGCAGAAGCACGCGCAGAGAATTTTATCGACCGATTCGATGAAAGAGTAAGAGTCACGCGTCAGAGGTAGGCGCATGAACGCGACAGCTGACCCAAAAAACCCGTCGACCCACTTCGACCCCACCCTTTACGCAGCGCGTGTCCCGCGCGACGTGGATACGGCGCGGCCGCCCAACCCGGACGAGGCCCGCGCGTATCGACCGCTCGCGACCTCGATCACCGATACGACGCTCGATACGCAGATCGAGACCGCGGTCGACGATTCCTCGCTGCCGCTCGATCCCGAGATAGCCGAAGAGGCCGAGCCGGATAAGCGCTGGGCGCTGCTGACCGCGGTCGGCCGCGTCGCCGCTGCGGCAGGCGCGGCCGCGTTCGTCGCACTGCTCTTCGTCATCGTTATCCCTTCGTTGCGGCAGCACAACGCCGACACGTCGTCCGCCGCAGCGATCGATTCGCTGCGGGCCGCGATGTCGAGAGCCGAACAGACCACGAGGCGCCAGGACGTACAGCCGCCGAGCGAATTGCCGTCGATCCTCACATCCTCCGAAGCCGGCCCGCCGGTCAGCCATGAAGAGACGGACGCGTTGCTGAAGCAATTCATGCAATGGCAGCAGAAGCCGGCGGAAGCCCAAGAAAAACAATGATCAGAAAATTGATCAGAGACTTTGACCAGAAAATTGACCCACGCACCACCCGAGAGGGGGCAAACATGACAATGCTTCAACGCCGGCTTCAGCCGATTGCACTTTGGAAGTCCGGCTCGCTGTCGCACGCCGCGCTGCTGGTCGGTATCCTGCTGGCCACGCCGGCAGGCGCAGCACCGGGCGACAAGATCGACATGTTGCGCGATCTTGCAGGCCGCGTCGGCGCGGTGCTGGGCTCCGGCCTGACCTGCAAGGACATCGCCAAGTCGCGCGTGCAGACGGTGGTCGACAAGTTCACAGTCGTCATCAAGGAGGCTTCCGCCAACGAGGCAGATCGTACCGAGCTGACGCAAACGCTCGATCGCGGCATCATGGACGGTCGCACGGCCGTGGCGGTGGGCAGGACCGATTGCAAATTGGCCGACCGCCAGCTCGCCGATCTCGAAAGGTCGATCGCCGGCTCCGGCGCATCGACCACAATCGGGACCTCGCAGGCCGTCGCCGCCCCGATGCCGGCACCGGTGCTCGCCGCCAACACGCCCACCGGCGCCGTTGCGCCGACTGCGCCTGTGGTTCGCGGCATGACCGACCGCGAGATCCGGTTCGGGATCGCCGCGCCCTTCTCCGGTTCCGCGCGAGAGCTCGGGCGCCAGATGAAGCTCGGCATCGAAACCGCGTTCAATCGCGTCAACGATGCCGGCGGCGTCGACGGCCGGATGCTGCGGCTGCACGCCGCCGACGACGGCTATGAGCCGGCGCGGACGCCCGAGGCGATGAAGCAGCTCTACGAAAAGGACCAGGTGTTCGGGATCATCGGCAACGTCGGAACACCGACGGCGGTCGTTGCGGTGCCCTATGCGCTCGAACGCAGGATGCTGTTCTTCGGCGCATTCACCGGCGCCAACGTGCTGCGTAACGATCCGCCCGATCGCTATGTGTTCAACTATCGCGCCAGCTACGTCGAAGAAACCGACGCTGCCGTCCGTTACCTCGTCAAGATGCGCAAGATCCAGCCGAAGCAGATCGCCGTATTTGCGCAGCAGGACTCCTTCGGAGATGCCGGATATGCCGGGGTCGCCAAGGCTTTCCGGACGCTCGGCGTCAACGACGGGGCGATCCTGCGGCTCAGCTACAAGCGCAACACGGTCGACGTGGACGACGCCGTCGCCCAGCTGAAGGCCCAGAAGAACCCGATCAAGGCCGTTGTGATGGTCGGCGACCTACCGGGCCTGCGCCAAGTTCATCGAGAAGACCCGCGATGCCGTCCCCGGCCTCGCCTACACCAACGTCTCGTTTGTCGGCTCAACGGCTCTGGCCGACGAGTTGATGCTGCTTGGACCGCGCTACGCCTCCGGCGTCATCGTGACCCAGGTGGTGCCTGCCGTGTCCGGCTATTCCAGCATCGTGCTGGAGTACAAGAACGCGCTCGTCAAATATTTCCCCGGTGAGGCAGCCGACTACGTCTCGCTCGAGGGATATGTGGCGGCCAGCGTGCTGATCCAGGCGCTGAAGAAGGCCGGCCCGCATCTCGACACCGAAAAGCTCATCGATACGCTCGAGGCCATGCGCGAGCTTGATCTCGGGCTCGGCACCAAGCTCGGCTACGGCCGCGCCGAACATCAGGCCTCGCACAAGGTCTGGGGCACGGCCATCGACGACAACGGCAAGTACCAGGCGATCGAGCTGGAGTAGCGCGAACTACGTCATGGCCGGGCTTGTCCCGGCCATTCACGTCTTTCCTTGCCGCGTAACAAAGACGTGGATGCCCGGGACAAGCCCGGGCATGACGCATTCAAAGAGCGGCGCGCAACATCGATGTTGCCTACGCCAGCGCCGGATCGACCGCCTCTTCATATTCCTTCCTGAAGCGCCCGATCAGTTCGGCGGCGGGCATGATGTTGCCGATGCTGCCGACGCCCTGACCGCTGCCCCATATTTCCTTCCACGCCTTCGGCTTGGCGCGTTCGCCGGACGCATCGGTGCCAAAGCTCATCTTCGAGGGATCGGAGGTCGGCAACTCCTCGGGGTTGAGCCCGGCCTTGACGATCGAGGGCTTGAGATAATTGCCGTGCACGCCGGTGAACAGGTTGGAATAGACGATGTCTTCGGCGGAAGAGGACGTCACCATTTCCTTGTAGGCCTCGACCGCGTTGGCTTCCTTGGTCGCGATGAAAGCCGAGCCGATATAGGCGAAGTCGGCGCCGAGCACGCGCGCGGCGCGGATGGCGCGACCATTGCCGATGGCGCCCGATAGCGCGATCGGGCCGTCATACCAGGCGCGGGTTTCCGCCACGAAGGCGAGCGGCGAGATGGTGCCGGCGTGTCCTCCGGCGCCGGCCGCAACGAGGATGAGGCCGTCGGCGCCCTTCTCGACCGCCTTGTGGGCGAATTTCTGGTTGATCACGTCGTGAAAGACGATGCCGCCCCAATTGTGCGCGGCCTGATTGAGGTCCTCCCGCGCGCCGAGCGAGGTGATCAGCATCGGCACCTTGTATTTCTCGCAGAGCGCCAGATCGTGATCGAGCCGGTTGTTGGACTTGTGCACGATCTGGTTCACCGCAAACGGCGCCGACAGACGATCCGGATGCGCCTTGTCGTGCGCGGCGAGCTCTTCCTTGATGCGCGCAATCCACTCGTCGAGCAGCGAGGCCGGGCGGGCATTCAGCGCCGGAAACGAGCCGACCACGCCGGCCTTGCACTGCGCGATCACGAGATCGGGCACTGAGATGATGAACAGCGGCGCCCCGATCACGGGTATCGACAGGCGGCCCTTGAACAAAGCGGGCATGGACATCGGCGTTGGAATCCTTGGACTTGTCTGGAGGGATGCGCGGCACAAAATGCCAGACATCATACCAACAAGGCAATCGCGGCAATTGCGTTTTCACGCCGCGCGGGACATGCCCGGCCTTTATTGCATGTCCGGATTGATCAGCCGCTCGAACGAGAACATCTCGTCCCACTTCTCCTGGGTGAGGAGCTTGCGCTCGACCACCACGATCTGATGCAGCGACTTGCCGGTTTTGTAGCCTTCGCGGGCGAGCTCGGCGCATTGCTTGTAGCCGAGCAAGGGCTTGAGCACCGTGACGATGCCGAGCGAGTTCAGCACCATGTTGCGGGTGTGCTCTTCGTTGGCGGTGATGCCGACTACGCAGTTCTCGCGCAGGCTGTTGACCGCGCGCTCCATGGTGCGGATCGAGAAGAACAGCGCAAACGAGATCACCGGCTCCATCACGTTGAGCTGGAGCTGGCCGGCGGAGGCGGCCAAGGTCACCGTGGTGTCGAGCCCGATCACCAGGAAACTCGTCTGGTTGACGACTTCGGGGATCACCGGATTGACCTTGCCCGGCATGATGGACGAGCCCGGCTGCAATTGCGGCAGGTTGATCTCGTTGAAGCCGGCGCGCGGACCCGAAGCGAGCAGGCGAATGTCGTTGCAGATCTTTGTCAGTTTGCTCGCGGTGCGCTTGAGCACGCCCGACAGCTGCACATAGGCGCCGGTGTCGGAAGTCGCCTCGACGAGATCGCCGGCCAGCACGAAATCGACGCCGGTGAGCGCGCTGAGATGGCGGACCGCGAGCTTGGGATAGCCCGCCGCCGCCGTCACCGAGGTGCCGATCGCGGTTGCGCCGAGATTGACCTCGCGCAACAGCGCACGCGCCTCGGAGAGGCGATCGACTTCCTCGCCCATGGTGGTGCCCCAGCCGCGGAATTCGGCGCCGAGCGACATCGGCACCGCATCCTGCAAATGGGTGCGGCCCATCTTCAGCACGCCGTCGAACTCCCTGCCCTTGGCGAAGAAGGCCTCCTGCAGCTGCCGCAGCGCAGTCATGTAGCTCTCGAGCCGCAGGATCAGCGCGAGGCGAAAAGCGGTCGGATAGGTGTCGTTGGTCGACTGGCCGTAGTTGACGTGATCGTTGGGGCTGACGTGCTGGTAGTCGCCCTTGGCAAAGCCGAGCGATTCCAGCGCGAGGTTGGCGATGACCTCGTTGGCATTCATGTTGGTCGAGGTGCCGGCGCCGCCCTGGATGAAGTCGGTGACGAACTGGTCCATCATGTCGCCGGCAATGACGCGGTCGCAGCCGACGATGATGGCTTCGGCAATTTTGGTGTCGACCGCGCCGAGATCGCGGTTGGCCATCGCTGCGGCCTTCTTCACGTAGCCAAGCGCCTTCACGAAGTAAGGCTCCTGACTCATCGGAATGCCGGTGATGTGGAAGTTCTCTTTGCCGCGGATGGTCTGGACGCCGTAATAGATGTCGTCGCCGATCTCGCGCTGTCCGAGGAAATCCTGCTCCGTGCGGCTCATGGGCACTCCTGACTGCTCTTGCGACGCTGTAGCGGCGTCGGCCGACACTATTGGCACAAGGCCTTGATGACGTAATTTTCCATCTTGCAATCGCCGGGCTCGCGCTTGCGCCCGGGAATGTAGACCTTTGCGGAACATTTCTCGGCGGCGTCGATGTCGAGGCTCTTGCCGTCCTTGTAACCCTTGCTCTGGCACAGCCGGTCGGCCCCTAGCTTGCAATCCGGCGCGCCGTTGGCGGCGACCGCGCAGGCCGCGCGCCCCGTCACCATGATCGAGGGCTTTGCGATGCTGGTCAGCCCTTCGCCCGCGCCCTTGATCTCGTCGAGCGTCTCGGACGGAGCTCTTGATCTTCGGCAGCGCCGAGATCGATTTGTCCCAGAGCTTGCCGAGCTCGTTGATCAACCCGGGATTTTCTTCACGCGGCGGCGGTTGCTCGGCCGCCGGTGGCGCAGGCGGCTGTGTGGGCGCGGATTGCTGCGCCGGCGACTGTACGCCGAGGGCCGGCGGCGGCGCGCTCTGCGACCAGGCGGTGGCCGCAATCAGCATCACGGCGATCGCTGCAACACCGGCGGCGCATGTTCCGAAACGTCGATGGATCCGATCGTGCATACGGCAGTGCATACGCTTACCCTGGGGCGCGGGGTCCCCCCGGGGAGCGGGAGCTCCAGCGCTACACCAATCGATATGCGATATAGAATCCGCCGACAAGGACGACGGTCCCGATCACCACCCAAAGTCCAAGCCGCTTTTCCAGTTCCGCGCGGATGACATCGCCGTAGCGGTTGAGCAGCACGGCCAGCACGAAGAAGCGCCCGCCGCGGGCGACGATCGAGCACAGGATGAACAGCCAGATGTTGTAGCCGGCAAATCCCGAGGTGATGGTGACGAGTTTGTAGGGGATCGGCGTCAGCCCTTTCAGCAGGATGATGACGGCGCCCCATTCCGCATAGGACTGGCGGAAGGTCTCGACCTTATCGGTGAGATTGTAGATGTGCATCAGCCACTGCCCGATCGAGTCGTAGAGCAGCGCGCCGATGGCATAGCCGACCAAGCCGCCGGCAACGGAGGAGACGGTGCAGATGGCGGCGAAGAACCATGCCCGCTTCGGCCGCGCCAGCGACATCGGCAGCAGCATCACATCGGGTGGAATCGGGAAGAACGAGCTTTCCGCGAACGAGACCGCCGCCATGATCCAGAGCGCATAGGGCTTGTCGGCGGCGGCGATGAACCAGTCGTAAATTCGTCTCAGCATGGGGCGCGATGAACCATCATGGCGCGGATTTGTCCATGCCGGGGGGTACGGAAAATGCGGGGTGGTTAGTGGCGCTTGCGCAGCGCGCGGCCTTCCAGCGCGACAATTCGTCGCCGCGACGCCGGTCCGCCCGTGGCCTTGGGCATTTTGACCGTCGATTTCGGCATCTTCTCAGCGATGCCCAGGAGGTCCTCGCGGCGCTCCATTTCGCGCCAGACATCCTGCGGGCGGACGCCCGCGGAAGCCCAGAGCACGGTCAGATTATAGAGGAGATCGGCGCTCTCGCGCACCACGGCCTCACCGTCGCCGTTCACGGCGTCGATCACGACCTCGATGGCTTCCTCGGCAAGTTTCTTGGCCATCTTGGATGGGCCGCGCTGAAACAGCTTCGCGGTCCGCGAAGTCGCCGGATCAAGATCCTTGGCCGCGATGACCGCCAGATAGAGCCGTTCGAGCGAATCACTCATGGCCCGAACTTAAACGAAACGGTTCCACAACGAGTTAACATACGGCTTCAAAAGCGAAATTTCCGCCGGCCGCATTGGCCGGCGGAATAAATTCGATCAGCCTGGTTACTTCCGGGGAGCGATTACCAGTATTGGCCGGTGTTGTAGCCGCCCACATAGGGCCTGCGATTGTAATAGTAGGGGTTGTAGCCATAGCCGTAGCCGGGGCTCTCGTAATAGGCGACGGGCGGGCCGCCGTAATAGCCGTATGAATCATAGTACGGCCGGGAGGCTGCGATGGCGATCCCTGTGCCCACGATGCCGGCAAAGGCGGCGGCCGCGGCCGCTCCACCACCACCGCGATAGTAGCGGCGGCGCTGGGCGCTGAAATCGGTCGCGCCGCTGGTGCCGGTCGCTGCCGTCAGGCCCTTCTCTTTTGCAGCCGGCGCGGCAACCGACGGTGTCGGCTGGACCGCGGTCAGCACGATCGCGGCAACGCCGGCGATCATGGCCGTGCGGCCCAAATGGGAGATCAAAGCTCTTTGCGCGAACATTTCACATCCTCCGTGGCAGCCGGCCAAGCGGCAGGCCTTCGTTAGCTAACCATCTCATGCATATTGGGTTCCCGAAGGCGGGTACAACGCCGGTCACGAAAAAACGACCGCCGGCGACGAAAGGATGGCAGTCATCGCCCGTTCAGACTAGACCTCGGAGAATAGCCGGGCCGCGGCGGTGTCATGAATTCAAGGTGACCGGCGCGGCCGTATCGCCCTGCCCTCTCGTGGTTCAGTTCAAATGCGCGTCAGTCGGACCCACGCACTCCGCTTCATCCTGGGCCTGCTGGCAGGCCTCGGCGGCCTCGCGTGTGACGGCGCCGGCGCGGCCGACGACAAACAACCGATACAAGTCCAGTTCACGCTCGACCGGCCGATCGATGCGGTCGCCGCTGCCTTCGTGATGGCGCAGGTCAATGGCCTGTTCGGCAATGAGGGCCTCGCCGTCACCATCGGCGCCGCAGCCAGTTCGCCGGACGCGATCGCGCGCGTGACGTCGGGCAGCAGCGATCTTGCGCTGGTCGACATCAATACGCTGATCCGGCATCTCGACAAGGAGAAGGCCGACGGCCCGCATGCCAAGGCGGTGTTCGTGCTGTTCAACCGCGCCGCCTATTCCATCATCGCGCGCAAGAGCCGAGGTATCCAGTCGCTCGCCGAGCTCGAGGGCAAGAGCCTCGGCCTCGTCGAGGGCGATCCGGCCGCCAAGCTGTGGCCCGCGGTCGCCAAGCTGAACGGCATCAAGCTCGCCGGCATCAAGCGGAGCGTGATCAGCGGCGCGGTGCGCGAGCCGATGCTGTCGGCAGGCCAGGTCGATGCCGTCACCGGCTCCTCGTATCTGTCCGGGATCAATTTGCGCGATCGCGGCGTGCCGGCCGACGACCTCGTGCTGCTGAAATTCGCCGACTATGGCTGCGAGTCCTATGGCTTTGCCGTCATCGTCAACCCTGCCTTCGCCGCAACGAAGCCGGAAGCGGTGAAGGGCTTTGTGCGCGCCGCGATCGGCGGCCTGCACCTGAGCGTCAAGGAACCGGGCCGCGCCATCGAGCAAGTGGTGAGCCGGATGGACGGCGGCAACCGCGACATTGAACTCGAGCGATTGCGCGTGATCCTGCGCGACAACATCCTGACCGCGGAGGCCAGGCGCAACGGGCTCGGCGGCATCGACGCCACAAGGTTCGAGCGATCGATCGACCAGATCGCCGACGATTTCAAGTTCCGCAAGCGGCCGACGGCGGCCGATATCTTCGACGACAGCTACCTGCCCCCGCTCAACGGCCGGCTGATCAACTGAGCAAAAGCCAAGCGAACGCTTGTCTCGCCCCGGCGAAGCCTGATTAGATCAAGTTCACGCCACTGTCCCGGTTCCCGAGTCCCTGCCGCATGTCCATGCTCCGTCTCTATACCCGCGTGCTCGAGCTGCTCGGCAAGGAGGCGCGGCTTGGCTGGATCCTGGCGGTCGCCAATCTGCTTTTGGCCGGCGCGCAATTCGCCGAACCCGTGCTGTTCGGCAAGATCATCGACGTGATGTCGGGCCGTCCGGTCACCGGCCTGCTCGCCACCAACTCGCCCTGGCCGCTTGTCGGCGCATGGGCGGTCTTCGGCCTGTTCACCATCGTCTGCAGCGCTGTCGTGGCGCTGCATGCCGACCGGCTGGCGCACCGCCACCGCCAGGCCGTGCTGACAGACTATTTCGAGCACATCCTGCAGCTGCCGCTGACCTTCCACACCGGCACCCATTCCGGCACGCTGATGAAGACCATGCTGAGCGGCACGGACGCGCTGTGGCGGGTGTGGCTCGGCTTCTTCCGCGAACATTTTGCCGCGATCATGTCGCTCGTGGTGCTGCTGCCGCTGTCGCTCTACATCAACTGGCGGCTGGCGGTCCTCTTGTTCGCGCTCTGCGTCGTTTTCACCGTGCTCACGACATTGGTGGTGCGCAAGACCTACGGCATGCAGAGCGAGGTCGAGGAGCATTACAGCGACCTCTCGGCGCGCGCCTCCGACGCGCTCGGCAATGTCGCGCTGGTGCAGAGCTTCGTGCGCATCGATTCCGAGGTGCAGGGGCTGCGCTTCGTTGCCGACAAGCTGCTCGCGGCGCAAATGCCGGTTCTGTCCTGGTGGGCGCTGGTGACAGTGATCACCCGCGCCTCCACCACCATCACGGTGCTGGCGATCTTCACCGTCGGCATCTCGCTGCATGCCCAGGGCCTCACCACGGTCGGCGAGATCGTGATGTTCGTCTCGTTTGCCACCATGCTGATCCAGAAGCTCGAACAGGTGGTGGGCTTCATCAACAGCGTGTTCATGGAAGCGCCGCGGCTGCAGCAGTTCTTCGACGTGCTGGACGCGGTGCCAGCGGTGCGCGACCGGCCCGGCGCGGTCGACACGGGCCGGCTGTCCGGCCTCGTCGAGTTCAACGACGTGTCGTTTTCCTATGACGGCAAGCGGCCGGCGGTCGAGGACCTCTCCTTCACCGCGCTGCCCGGCCAGACCGTCGCACTGGTCGGCCCGACCGGCGCCGGAAAATCCACCGCGATCGCGCTGTTGCACCGCGCCTTCGATCCGCAGTCCGGCCTGATCAAGATCGACGGCATGGACATCCGCGCGCTGAAATTGACGGCGCTGCGGCGGAACATCGGCGTGGTGTTCCAGGAAGCGCTGCTGTTCAACCGCTCGATCGCCGACAATCTGCGCGTCGGCAAACCGGATGCGACCGACGAAGAATTGCGGCTTGCGGCGTCGCGCGCGCAGGCGCTGGAATTCATCGAGCGCGGGGAGAAGAAATTCGACACCCATGCCGGCGAGCGCGGCCGCATGCTGTCCGGCGGCGAACGGCAGCGGCTGTCGATTGCGCGCGCGCTCCTGAAAGACCCGCCGATCCTGATCCTGGACGAAGCAACCAGCGCGCTCGATGCGGTGACGGAGGCCAAGGTCAACGCGGCGCTGGATGAGGTGATGAAGGGGCGCACCACCTTCGTGATCGCCCACCGCCTCTCCACCATCCGCAACGCCACGCGAATCCTGGTGTTCGACAACGGCCGCGTGATCGAAAGTGGAACTTTCGATGAATTGGTAGCCAAGGGCGGACGTTTTGCGGAACTCGCGCGTGCCCAATTCATGGTGCAGGAACAGGCGCGGGCCTCGGTGGAGGCACCAAAGACGGATAGCGCTGAAATTCCAGGCTAAACTCGCCGAAATTCAGCCCATTTCGTCCACCAATTAGCCAGCCAAGCCTCTGTTCTCAAACAGCAAGCCGGTATAGGTTGCCGAAGCCGCATGCGACGGCGCCGGACACGCTTGAAACCCGTAAGTCACACTCAAGACCTCCTCTTTCGGGGCGGGTCTCAAAGGACCGGAATCGGATTGTGCAATTCATTCGCTCGTTGCTTGGCAGTTCGCCGCTGAAATCGATTGCCGCGGCTGCGGCCGTTGTTGTCGCCACGTCAGGTGTCGCGCAAGCCGAAGCCTGGCTCGTGGTCGAGGCCGACAGCGGCCGCGTGCTGCAGGCCGACAACGCCACGATGCCGTGGTATCCGGCTTCCGTCACCAAGATCATGACGGCCTATGTGACGTTGAAGGCGGTCAAGGAAGGCCGCCTCACGCTCGAACAGATCGCTCGTCGTCTCGCCGGTCGCAGCCTCGCAGTCGCCGTCGAAGATGGGCTTCAAGCCGGGCACGCTGGTCACCGTCGAGAATGCGCTCGCCATGATGATGGTGAAGTCGGCCAACGACATGGCCGTGGTGCTCGCCGAGGGCGTCGGCGGTTCGGTCGACGGATTTTCCGGATTGATGAACCAGGCCGCCAGGCGGCTCGGCATGACGCAAACCACCTACGTCAATCCGAACGGCCTGCCGGCGGACGGCCAGGTCACCTCCGCGCGCGATCTCGCGATCCTGGCGCGCGCGGTGATCCGCGAGTTGCCGGAATACGAATATTTCATGCACATCCCCTCGATCCGCTTCGGCCGCAGGGTAACCAACAATTTCAACCGCCTGATCGGACACTATGAAGGCGCCGACGGCTTCAAGACCGGCTTCATCTGCGCCTCCGGCTATAACCTCGTCGCGTCAGCGACGCGCAACGGCAGGCGATTGATCGCGGTGGTGCTGGGTGCTTCCTCCGGGCAAGCGCGCGCCGTACGCGCCGCGCAACTGCTGGAGCGCGGCTTCGGCGGGGCCAACGGCCTGTCGTGGCTGAGGCCTACGATGGGTTCGGTGGAAAGTCTTGCGCCGATCGATGCCAATCCGCCGAACCTGCGCGATGAGATGTGCAACGGCAAGCGCAAGCGGCCGGCCAGCGACGAGGACGATGCGTTCAATGACGGTGGCCGCCGCTGGCGGCGGTGCGTCGGCGACCGGCGGCGAAGCGGCTGATAACCTTCTTCGCCGCGGGCCTGCAGGCGCCGATGCCGAAAGCCTCCGAGATGCTGACGGCGAATTACCCGGTCGGCGAGCCGATGGTGGTCTATACCGGGCCGAAGAAGTCCGGCACGGCGCTGATTGCGGCCGTGGCAACGGATTCGAACCAGCAGACCACGCGCCGCGGCAAGCGCGCGCGCGTCGCCGCCAAGAAGCCCGATGCCGGCGCCGAGCCGAAGGCGGACGCCAAGCCCAAGGTGGTGGAAGCCAGGCCGGCCGCAAAGCCCGAGGCGAAGCCTGCCGCAGCGGCAAAGCCCAAGCTGCAACATGCCGCGGCAAAGCCGGACGGCGCCGCCAAGCCTGCGGACAAACCCGCCGCGGCGGCAGCGCCCAAGCCGGCCAAGCCGGCGGCGGCAAAGCCCAAGCCGGAAGCCAAGCCGGCCAGCTGAGCGGCGCAACCTCCCCTTGATTTGCAACGGCCCCTGATTTGCAACCCGCCTTGATTTTAAGGGGCTTTTGCGCCGCTAACCCGGATTTGTGATCGCAGCTTCGATGCGTCGATAACGCGCAGCCGCTTGCCATCTTCTGCCGCATTGCCAATACTGCCGGAAACAAGGCCATCCCGGACATCCGGCGGGATGCAAAACAAATAATTTCCGAAGTTTCGAGGGGAGAGACCCATGGAGCGTATCTGGCTCAAGCAATATCCGCCTGGCGTGCCGTCTGACATCGACGTCAACCAGTATTCGTCGCTGGTCGCATTGCTCGAGGAGAGCTTCACCAAGTTCGCCGACCGCAAAGCGTTCATCTGCATGGACAAGTCGATCAGCTATCGCGATCTCGACGAGATGTCGCAGGCGCTCGGCGCCTACCTGCAGAGCAAGGGCCTGCAAAAAGGCGCCCGCGTCGCGCTGATGATGCCGAACGTGCTGCAGTACCCGGTCTCGACCGCCGCCGTGCTGCGCGCCGGTTACGCCGTGGTCAACGTCAACCCGCTCTACACCCCGCGCGAGCTCGAGCATCAGCTCAAGGATTCCGGCGCCGAGGCCATCATCGTGCTGGAGAATTTCGCCACCACCGTGCAGCAGGTGATCGCCAAGACCGCCGTCAAGCACGTCATCGTCGGCAGCATGGGCGACCTGCTCGGCTTCAAGGGCGTGATCGTCAATCTCGTGGTCCGCAAGCTGAAGAAGATGGTGCCGCCGTGGTCGATCCCGGGCGCCGTCACCTTCAACGATGCGCTCGCAGCCGGCCGCGGCAAGAAACTGGACAAGCCGCAAGCTGACCGCCGATGACGTCGCTTTCCTGCAATATACCGGCGGCACGACCGGCGTTTCCAAGGGCGCGACGCTGCTCCACCGCAACATCCTCGCCAACGTGCTGCAGAACGATGCCTGGCTGCAGCCGGCGCTGAAGAAGCCGCCGATCGTCGACAACATGATCATCGTCTGCGCGCTGCCGCTCTATCACGTCTTCGCGCTGACCGCGTGTTACCTGCTCGGACTGCGCGCCGGCGGCACCAATCTGCTGATCCCCAACCCGCGCGACATGGCCGGCTTCGTCAAGGAGCTGCAGAAGTACCAGGTCAGCTTCTTCCCGGCCGTCAACACGCTCTACAACGGCCTGTTGAACACGCCCGGCTTCGACAAGCTGGATTTCTCCAAGCTGAAAATCTCCAACGGCGGCGGCATGGCGACGCAAAAGCCGGTTGCCGAGAAGTGGCTGAAGACCACCGGCTGCACCTTGTCGGAAGGCTATGGGCTGTCGGAGACCTCGCCGACGCTGACCTGTAACCGGGCCGACATCGAGCAGTTCTCGGGTACGATCGGGCTCCCCGTGCCCTCGACCTATCTTTCGATCCGTGACGACGACGGCAAGGAAGTGCCGCTCGGCGAGGCCGGCGAAATCTGCGCCAAGGGTCCGCAGGTGATGGCCGGTTACTGGAACCGGCCGGACGAGACCGCGAAGGTGATGACGGCGGACGGCTATTTCCGCACCGGCGACATCGGCGTGATGGACGCGACCGGCTACACCAAGATCGTCGACCGCAAGAAGGACATGATCCTGGTCTCGGGCTTCAACGTCTATCCGAACGAGATCGAGGAAGTGATCGCCAGTCACCCGGGCGTGCTGGAATGCGCCGTGATCGGCGTGGAGGATTCGAAATCCGGCGAGGCGGTGAAGGCCTTCATCGTCAAGAAGGATCCGAACCTCACCGCCGAGGACGTCATCAAGTATTGCGGTACGCAGCTCACCGGCTACAAGGTGCCGAAGCAGATCGAGTTCAGGACCGACCTGCCGAAGACCAATGTCGGCAAGATCCTGCGCCGCGAGCTGCGCGACGAGAAGAAGGCGGCGGCCGCCTGAGGGCGGCCCAAAGGCGTGCGAGCGGCCGCCGACGTGACTGACGCTCGCACCGTGGCGCCTGCCGACATCCTCGCGTTCTGGCGCGAGGCCGGCAGCGACCGCTGGTACAAGAAGGATGTCGCCTTCGATGACGAGGTGCGCCGTCGCTATCTCGGCCTCTGGCAGGACGCGGCGGCCGGCAAATTGTCGTCCTGGGAGCAAAGCGACGACGGCGCGCTGGCGCTGACCATCGTGCTCGACCAGTTTCCCCGCAACATGTTTCGCGGCGACATCGGCACCTATGCGAGCGATGCAATGGCGCGCGAGGTCGCCGGCCGCGCCATCGATCGCGGCGTCGACGCGCGGATCGACCCGGCGCTGCTGGAATTCCTCTACATGCCCTTCATGCATTCGGAGCAGCTTTCCGACCAGGAGCGCTGCGTCGCGCTTTTCCGCAAGGCGGGCAACACCAACAACCTGAAATACGCGCTCGACCACGCCGACATCGTGCGCCGGTTCGGCCGCTTCCCGCATCGCAATCAGCTGCTGGGCCGGGCGACCACCCCCGAAGAACAGGCCTTTCTCGACGGAGGCGGCTTTTCCGGCTGATGACGCAACAGTGAAAACGGGTCATTGCCGTTTTCGCTGCTCGCAATATTGTACCGGCCGGCCGGCCGGTCTAAGACACAATCCGCTCATTCAGGGAGAAAACGAGATGGCGATCCAAGTTGGCGACAAGCTGCCGGAAGCGAAGTTTCGGGTGATGACGGCGGAAGGTCCGCAGGTCAAAACCACCGACGACATTTTCAAGGGCAAGAAGGTCGCGCTGTTCGCCGTGCCCGGCGCCTATACCGGCACCTGCCACAAGATGCATCTGCCGAGCATCTTCCTCAACGCCTATGCCATCAAGAACAAGGGCATCGACGCCATCGCCATCGTCTCGGTCAACGACGCTTTCGTGATGAACGCCTGGAAGCGCGACACCGACCAGCGTGACGAGGCGGTCTTCCTCGCCGACGGCAACGCCGACTTCACCAAGGCGATCGGCATGGAGCTGGACGCCTCCGGCAACGGGCTCGGCATCCGCTCCAAGCGCTATTCGATGCTGGTCGAGGACGGCACGGTGAAGAAGTTCAACATCGAGCCTGCGCCGGGCAAGGTCGAGGTCTCCGGCGGCGATACGCTGCTGGGGCAGCTGTAGGCTCCCAAGCTTCCACATCGAGAACTCGTCATCGCCCGCCTTGTGCGCAATTGCGCACGGGAGCGGGCGATCCAGTATTCCAGAGGCCTCGCGATTGATCGATAGGCCGCGGCGTACTGGGTCGCCAGGTCAAGCCGGGCAACGACAGCTGAGCTAGGATCAGCCCGGCCATGACGAGCAGAGCAGAGCTGCGCCTTACCCCTTCAACTTCGCCATCGCCACGCCCTCGCGCGCCAATTGATCGGCGCGTTCGTTCTCGGCGTGGCCGGCGTGGCCCTTGATCCAGTGCCAGCGCACCTCATGCGGCTTCAGCGCGTCGTCGAGCCGCTGCCACAGCTCGGCGTTCTTCACCGGCTTCTTGTCCGCCGTGCGCCAGCCGTTCTTCTTCCAGCCGTGGATCCAGGCGGTGATGCCCTGGCGCACATACTGGCTGTCGGTGGTGAGGTCGACCACGCACGACTTCTTCAGCGCCTCCAGCGCCGAGATCGCCGCCATCAATTCCATGCGGTTGTTGGTGGTGTGGGCCTCACCGCCCTTCAATTCCTTCTCGACCTCGCCGAACCTGAGGATCGCGCCCCAGCCGCCGGGGCCGGGATTTCCGGAACAGGCGCCGTCGGTGAAAACGGTCACGTGCGGCTTTTCGCTCAAGCAGCGCATCCTGCCGGCGTGACGCCGTAATCGCTGAGGCTGGCGACGCCCTGCTGGAAGCGCAGCTTGCGGACATATTCCAGCGGGTCTTTCGGCTTCACCAGCGCGCCTGGCGGCACGTTGAGGAAATCGACCAGCCGCGTCAGCAGGAAGCGCAGCGCCGCACCCCGCGCCAGCAGCGGCAGCGCATTCTGTTCGGCAGCCGAGAGTGGCCGGGTGCGGCCATAGGCATTCAAGCAGCGCGCGTGCCTTGGTGACGTTGAAGGAATGATCGGGCTCGAAGCACCAGGCGTTGAGGCAGATCGCGACGTCATAGGCGAGGATATCGTTGCAGGAGAACGGGAAGTCGATCAGGCCCGACAGCTTGTCGCCGAGAAAGAACACGTTGTCCGGAAACAGATCGCCATGGATCACGCCGAGCGGCAGGTCAGCCGGCCAGCGCGCCTCGAGATGGTCGAGCTCGCGCGCGATGAAATCGCGCAGCCCCGCCTGCACGCTGTCGGCGCGCTCGGCGGCGCGCTCGAACAGCGGACGCCAGCCGGACGACCGACAGCGGGTTGTTGCGCACCAGCGGAAAGTCGGCTCCCGCCAGGTGCATCTTCGCCAACGCCTCGCCGACGCCGGTGCAATGCGCCACGTTGGGCCGCCGCGGCCACATGCCTTCGAGGAAATTGATGATCGCGGCCGGCCGGCCCGCGAGCGTGGAATAGACCGCACCGCTGCGATCCCTGGCCGGCTGCGGGCAGATTACGCCGTGCTCGGCAAGATGCGCCATCAGCGACAGGAAGTACGGCAGGTCATCTTCCGCCACGCGCTTTTCATAGAGCGTGAGGATGAACGCACCCTTAGAGGTGTGCATCAGAAAGTTGGAATTCTCGACACCCTCGGCGATGCCCTTGTAGGACAGCAATTCGCCGATGTCGTAACCTTTGAGGAATTCCGCGAGTTCTTCGGCGGCAACGTCGGTGTAAACCGCCATGGAGTGTCTCTCAGATCAGGCTGCTCTCGGATCAGGCCGCTCTCGGATCAAGCTGCGTCTGGCCGCACCGAACGCGGCAGCGGGAAGAACTCGTTCTCTTCCGCGGCCGAGACCGTCTCCACATGCAGTTCGTAGCGCTCGGCGAACGCGCCCATGATTTCCTCGACGATTACTTCCGGCGCGGAGGCGCCCGCGGTGATGCCCAGCGTCTTGATGCCCTCGAAACGCTTCCAGTCGATGTCACTGGCGCGCTGCGCCAGCACCGAAATCGGACAGCCCTCGCGCTCGGCCACTTCGCGCAAGCGTTGCGAGTTCGACGAATTCGGTGCACCGACCACGATCAGCGCATCGACGACCGGCGCTACCTTCTTCACCGCGAGCTGGCGGTTGGTAGTGGCGTAGCAGATGTCTTCCTTGTGCGGACCGGAGATGTTCGGGAAACGCTCCTTCAGCATCGCGACGATTTCAGCGGTGTCGTCGATCGACAGCGTCGTCTGCGTCACGAAGGCGAGATTGTTGGGGTCCTTCGGCGTGAAGGTCCTGGCGTCGTCGGCGGTCTCGATCAGGGTCACGGCGCCAACCGGCAACTGGCCGAGCGTGCCGACCACTTCCGGGTGATGGGAATGCCCGATCAACAGGATCTCGCGACCACGCTTGAAATGGATCGCGGCTTCCCGGTGCACCTTGGTGACCAGCGGGCAGGTCGCATCGAGCGAAAAGAAATTGCGGGATTTTGCCTCGGCCGGAACCGACTTCGGAACCCCGTGCGCCGAGAACACCACCGGCGCATTGGTATTGTCGGGAATCTCGGCCAGTTCCTCGACGAAGATCGCGCCCTTGGTCTTCAGGCTGTCGACGACGTATTTGTTATGGACGATCTCGTGGCGGACATAGACCGGGGCGCCATAGATGGCGAGCGCCCGTTCCACGGTGTCGATGGCCCGCACCACCCCGGCACAGAAGCCGCGGGGTGAACAAAGCACGATTCTCAAGGCTGGTTTGGCTGACATCAGGGCAATTTCCGGAGCCGAATCACCCCCTGCCGGCGGGCGGGGAACGGCCAATTCGCATAAGGACTTGGGACTGGTTTTAAGCCGTGTCAAGGCACTTTTCCGAAGGGATTGCGCCTTTTGCCCCTCAGGGCTTATAAGGGGCCGAATTCCCCGTCATCGTTGATGACCCCCGGTTTCGCCTCCAAGAGGTGGGCGAAGCGCAAAGGAGATTTGTCATGAGCAACGCACCGCTGATGCCGAAGGCAACGGCCGTCTGGCTGCTTGATAATACCGCCCTCACCTTCGACCAGGTGGCGGACTTCACCAAGATGCACCCGCTGGAAATCCGCGCCATCGCCGATGGCGACGCCGCCCAGGGCATCAAGGGCATGGACCCGATTTCGAACGGGCAATTGACCCGCGAGGAGATCGAGAAGGGCGAGAAGGATTCCGAATACCGGCTGCGCCTCGAAGAGAGCAAGGTGGTGTTGCCGCCGGCCGCCAAGAAGAAGGGCCCGCGCTATACGCCGGTGTCGCGTCGCCACGAGCGGCCGAGCGCTATCCTCTGGCTGGTGCGCAACCATCCCGAATTGAAGGATGCGCAGATCATGCGCCTCGTCGGCACCACCAAGACCACGATTGCGAGCGTGCGCGACCGCACCCACTGGAATGCCTCGACGTTGACGCCGATGGACCCGGTGACGCTCGGCCTGTGTTCGCAGATCGAACTCGATTTCGAGGTGCAGCGCGCGGCCAAGGAAAAGCCGGTGCCGGCCAATTACGGCGGCGCCACGCTGCTGCCGGCCTCGGAGACTACCCGCAAGGAGCCCGAGCTCGAGCCGACCGAGAAACAGCGCGACGATCTCAATGTCGACGCCGTGTTCGCCAAGCTGAAGACGATCGGCGGCAAGAAGGCGGAGGAGGAGTAGGGACTCCTCCGACTGGTGTGGAGTTTTGGAAACGCGGTGGGGCAACCTGCCGCGTTTTTGTTTTGGGAGATCGACCTGGGCGGACCACGCGCCGTCAGCAAATCGGACCGACCTCCGTGGCATCGCCATGCACACGCTCACACTTCGACGGGCTCCTTCGGATCGTGCGGAACCGATCCATTGTGAAGCTGCGAAATGTGCTGAAGCAGATCGTCCGCCAGGAACGGCTTGATCAGGACCGAAATGGCGAGGTGCAGCAATCGAGTCCACGACTTTCGACCGGGTGTCACCTGTCATGACGATGGCTGGTACGTTCCAGGCAAGCGCCCCGCGCAGGACGTTGATGGTGTCGACACCGTTCACCGATCCCCGAAGATTGTAGTCACATATCAGGAAGTCGGGACGGAGTTGCTGTTGTTGGATTTGAGCCAGCGCATCGTCAGCGGTTGCCACCGCGATCGCCTGCATGCCTTTCGCTTTCAGCAGACGACTTAGCGAGGTGCGCACGCTCGTCTCGTCTTCCACGACGAGAATGAGGCCGGGAAGGTCACCCCCCTGCCACGCCGGAGCCCGGGCTCGTGCAGGAGCAATTTGGTTTGCATCTCCGCGCGGCACCTCGATCCAGAACACGGTGCCCTTGCCCGGCGTGGAGCGCACGTCGATCCTGTGCTCCAGCACTTCCCCGATGCGTCTGACGATAGCCAGACCCAATCCGAGGCCGCCGCGCTCGGCGCCCTCCGCGCTCTGGTAGTACTCCTGAAATATGAGACCCAGTTGCTGCTGCGAGATGCCGATGCCGCTATCCCAGACCTCGATCCGGATATTGTCACCCGCGCGCCGGCAGCCCAGGAGAATTGATCCGCGGTCCGTGTATCGTATCGCATTCGACAGCAGATTGCGCAGCATTGCCTCGAGCATGTTCCTGTCGCTGCGGACCAGCAGCTCCGAACGCACCACGCGCCATCGCAACCCCTTTTCCGCAACCGATCCGAGGAAATCCGCCTCCACGGAGTCAAACACCGCGTTGATCGCGAAGTCGCTTTTCGACGGACGGAGATTGCCGGCTTCCAGTCGATTGACGTCAAGCAGGCTCGACAGAATGCTCGACATGGTTTCGAGCGACCGCCCCATCCCACCCAAGAGGCCGCGGCCCTCCCCATCCGGCAGGTGCGGTTCGAGTGTCGCAGCCAGGAATTTCAGCGTTTGCAATGGCTGCCGCAGATCGTGGCTGGCGGCCGACAGGAAGCTGGACTTTGCCTGATCCGCCATTGCCGCCGATTTCCAGGCGCGGGATATCTCTTCCTCAAATCGCTTGCGCTCCGTCACGTCGGTCATCAGCCCATTGATGCGTGCCGGCTTTCCCGTTGAGTCCAGGTGCGTAACTGCGATTTTTTCCAGCCAGACTTCGCGGCCATCGGGCCGCTGGAATCGGAACATCATCGATTGCGAGCGCTGTTCGCCATCGGCGCTGTCAAGGCGCGCCGCGATCGACGCGCGATCGTCAGGATGCACCCGTTCCACCCACTCCGCGCTGGTGAGAGATTGTTTCGCGCCGAGGCCCAGGATTTCCGTGGCATTTGGGCTTAGTGTTATCTGGCCGGCGCGAAGGTCAAACTCAAAGGTGATCACGCCACCGGCGCGAAGCACTTCCTCCAGCCGGCGTTCGCGTTCGAGGATCGCGAGTTCGTGAGTTCGCCGCTCGCTGAACAGGGCCGCCAGGACCAGCGCACCGAACGACGTGGCCAGAATTGTCGCCTGGGCAGACAGGACGCGCTCCTCGATCGGCAACCGCACGTCGCCAAAGAGGCCGACGGAAAATATCGTCGTCCACACAATGGTGATCGTGCACATGAATGTTGCGACAGCCGTAAAAGCCGGGCGCACACGGGCCGCGATCCACACGAACAGCGGAGAAAGCGCTGCAATCGCCAGTTCGATCGTCCACGGCTCATTCGGCAGAACGACCAGGAGCAGGCTTAGCGTAGCCACGATCACAAGCGCGAAGGTCCCCTCGGCTATTTCGCGCTTTGGCGGCGCATGTCGCAGGAATGAAGCGAGCCCGATCACCAGCGGCGCGACCGTGATGGTACCTAGCGACTCGGAAACGACCCAGTGACGCCATATCGTCACCGCGGCTGAAGTCGAGGCGTGAAAGTACAGGAATCCAAACGTGCCCACGATACCGCTCGCGAGCGCCGCAAGGATGGTGGCGCCGAAGAAGCCAAGGATGCGACGCAACTCGTCCAGCTCGAACGGGGCGCCATGGAAGCGCTGGATGAGCCCTGCGGCAATGACGGGGCCCGCAGCGTTGGCCACCGAAAAAAACGCGGTGCTGGCAAGGTTGCGGTCGCCGAGCAAGTTGGCCGCTAAAGTGGCGGCGACCACGCCGATGACGACCGGCCACCGCATGGTCGCACCGAATGCCACAAGGGTTCCAGTGGCCACGCCTGCTGCCGGCCAGAACAGCGCGACGCCGTCGGCCTTGTCGAGCAAGGCGAGGCTAAGCCGGGCTGCGAGGAAGTAAACGATCGCGACCGAGATTGATACGGCCCACGGCCGCCATGACAGACGCGAATGCGCCGGGGGCGCACCGGTCGATGTCACTTGCAAACTCATCGTGCACGCCTGCTGATCACACGCAATTCCGCGGAATCGCCGCTCGAGTTCGCTTTCCCGCGCGCCGATTTCCTCAATGAAAACCGGTTGCACGCCAAGTATTTAGTGTCGGAGATGACCTGACAAGCGGAATCGGGTTCCGGCACAATTCGCCCGCGCTACGATCTTACCTATCCGAGTTCGATCTCGCCCGAGATTTCGTGCGTCAGGCTGACGCCGCCGATGGTGAGCACCATTTTCGCCGGCAGTTTCTCGTTGCCCTTGAGGCGGCCGCCTGCGACAGCGTCGCGCACGGCCTTTTCGATCTCGCGCTGCGAGGTGATGCCGACCTTCTTGAGGAAGCCACGCAGGCTGTTGTTAAAATTGTCTTCGTTCATGATCTTGTCTCCACCTTTTCGTGCGCATGATCTCAATCGGAAAACCGGGACCCACTTTTCCGGATCATGCAATTACGGCCGCACCGGATTGTTGAGCATCTGTTCGGCGAGGTTGCGCTGGGCGCGGTCGGTACGAGCGTTGGCGTTGCCGCGCTGGACGTCGCGGTCCTTGCGGCAGGCGACGTATTGCGGTGAGCCGGCGGCGGAATTGCTCCGGCAATAGGCATCGTCATCGGCTGAGGTGTCGACCATCACGGGCTGGCCGCGTTCGAGGCAGCCGGCGAGCATGGGGGCGATGAGGAGCAGTGCGAGATGGACGCGCATTTTGGGCCGTTCGTTACATTTCGTCATTGCCGGGCTTGACCCGGCAATCCATCGAAATAAAGGCAATCTCCGTCATTCCGGGGCGCCTCGAAGAGGCGAACCCGGAATCTCGAGATTCCCCGATGCGCAATTGCGCATCTGAGGTTCGATGCTCCGCATCGCCCCGGAATGACGGGGACCAAGTCACACCCTGCCCTTCAGCGCGTCGCCGATCTCGTCCAGCACCTTGGGGTCCTCGATGGTCGCCGGCATGGTCCAGTTGTCGCCGTCGGCGATCTTCTTGATGGTGCCGCGCAGGATTTTCCCCGATCGCGTCTTCGGCAGACGGCCGACGATGATGGCGAGCTTGAAGGCTGCCACCGGTCCGAGCCTTTCGCGGACCAGCGCCACGATCTCCTTTTCGATCTCGGCAGGCTGCCGCGACACGCCCGCCTTCAAGACCAGGAAGCCGCAGGGCACCTCGCCCTTGATTGCATCCTTGATGCCGAGCACGGCGCATTCGGCAACATCGGCGTGGGACGCGAGAATTTCCTCCATGCCGCCGGTAGACAGACGATGGCCGGCGACATTTATGATGTCGTCGGTGCGGCCCATCACCCAGACGTAGCCGTCTTCGTCCTTGTAGCCGGCATCCGAGGTCTTGTAGTAGCCGGGAAACTCCGTGAGGTAGGCCTCCCTGAAGCGCGCATCCTGCTGCCACAGCGTCGGCAGGCAGGCCGGCGGCATCGGCAGTTTGATGACGATCGAGCCCATCGTGCCCGCCGCAACGGGCTTGGCCGCTTCGTCGACCACGTCGACCTGGTAGCCCGGCATCGGCACCGTCGGCGAGCCGTGCTTGACCGGCAGCTGGCCGAGGCCCACCGGATTGCCGGCGATGCACCAGCCGGTTTCGGTCTGCCACCAGTGATCGATGACCGGCACCTTCAGCTGCTGCTCCGCCCATTCCACCGTCGGCGGATCGGCACGCTCGCCGGCCAGAAACAGCGTGCGGAATTTCGACAGGTCGTATTGCCGGATGAACTTGCCCTCGGGGTCTTCCTTGCGGATGGCGCGGAATGCGGTCGGCGCGGTGAACAACGCCACGGCCTTGTGCTCGGCGATCACGCGCCAGAACGCGCCGGCATCGGGCGTACCGATCGGCTTGCCCTCGTACATGATCGTGGTCGCGCCGTGGAACAGCGGGCCGTAGACGATGTAGCTGTGGCCGACGACCCAGCCGATGTCGGAGCCGCACCACCAGACTTCGCCGGGCTTGACGCCGTAGAGATTGAACATCGACCATTTCAGCGCAACGAGATGCCCGCCATTGTCGCGCACCACGCCCTTCGGGATTCCTGTAGTGCCTGACGTGTAGAGGATGTAGAGCGGATCGGTCGCGAGCACCGGCACGCAAGGCGCGGACTTCTTCGCTGCGATCGCGGCCTTGCGCAGGCTCGCCCAGTCGTGGTCGCGACCGGCGACAAGGTCGCATCCATGCTGCGGCCGCTGCAGGATGATGCAGGCTGAAGGCTTTGCGCCGGCAAGGGTGATCGCCTCGTCCAGCAGCGGCTTGTATTGCACGATGCGGCCGGGCTCGACGCCGCAGCTCGCCGAGAAGATCAGTTTCGGTTTGGCGTCGTCGATGCGGGTAGCGAGCTCCTTGGCGGCGAAGCCGCCGAACACCACGCTGTGCACCGCGCCGATCCGCGCGCAAGCCAGCATCGCCATCACGGCTTCCGGCACCAGCGGCATGTAAAGGATGACGCGGTCGCCCTTGGCGACGCCGAAATCCTGCATCACGGCCGCAAGCGTCTTCACCTCGTCGAGCAACTCGGCATAGGTAAACTTCGTGATGCTGTTGGTGAGTGGCGAGTCGTGAATCAGCGCCACCTGGCTGGCGCGCCCGCCGGCAACATGGCGATCGAGCGCGTTGTAGCAGGTGTTGACGACGCCGCCCGAAAACCAGCGGCCATAGGCGCCCGACGAGGGATCGAAAATCTTCTTCGCCGGCTCAATCCAGTCGATCTCGCGCGCGGCCTCGGCCCAGAAGCCCTCGGGGTCGGCGAGCGAGCGCGCGTAGACCTCGTGATAGCGGCTCTTTTCGTGAATGTTCATGGCTCGCTCCCTTCGGCTCGCCCACCGGCGATCGTCCGTCACGGCCAGACCTGAACGGCACTGACGCTCTCGGCCATGATCCCGATCAACCTTGCCGTATTTTCTTGCGGCTATTGTCACGGGAAGCAGCGGCGTTTCAAGCCGAAATCACTGCGACATTCGGCTAGCGGGGCCTTTTGTTTGAGCATGATCTCCGCGCAAACGCTTCGCGTTTGTCGCGAGGGAAAACCGGTACCCATTTTTCCGGATCATGCTAGTACCCGTCGACCCCGTTGATGCGCTGCAGCCGCTCGCGCATGGCTTTTTGCAGGTCGTAGCCGGGTTTGCCGAACTGCACGTTGCGGCGGGCGATGAATACGTCCTGCGCGCGGCGCAGGTCGCGCGCCTGCCGCGGACTTTGCGCTTCCTGAAGCGCCCGGGCATATGATCCGTAAACGTCGCGATCGAGGTTGGCGAGTTCGGGACTGGCGCAGATCGCCTTCTCGACCGGGCGGCGCGCCGTCGCACAGTTGAAGCTGGGCTTGCCTTCGACCGCTTTCAGCGCGCCGACACGCTCCAGCTCCTGCGCCAGCGACCGGTGGTTGGCCTTGGCCGCCGGGTGTTCGGGGTTCAATTTCAGCGCCGCGCCAAAGTCGGCAACGGCCTTGGGCCGGTCGCCCTTGCGGCGCCACAGTTCGCCGCGGGCATTGAATATATCCGCAAGTGTTGGATCGAGCCCCAGCACCGCGCCATAGTCGGCGATGGCGCTGTCGTACATTTCCTTGCGCTCGAAGGTGCCGCCACGTGCGATCAGCGCCTTGATGCGGTCGGCCTTCGCCGTCTTCTCATTGTCGATCAGCACGCTGCACAGCGGCACGATCCTGGCGTCGTCATTTGCTGCGGCTGCCGCCACGCATGGCGCCGGGTCGACCTGCGGATCCTTGCCGGGTTCAACGCCGGTGGCCCACGCGGCAAACGGCAACGCCGCCGACAGTGCCAACGCAGCCACAATCTTTACGAGTACCCAGCACCACACCATCGGCATGCACGCACCGTAACAGCAACAGGTCATATCGACAGCCGCCAATTCCGGCGGAAGCATGACGTGATTAATCGGCTGGCTCTGTTAAGAATCAGCCGACCGTGATCAAGCTCACGGATTCGCGCCCGGCGAAAATTTCATCATCGGTGAACCCTATGCTGCTTTGCGAGACACAATCCTCATGACGATCATGACCGATGACCGTCGCGTACGCGCCACGGTGGCGTCGCCTGCGCGATATTTTTATTTCCACATGGCGCTTGCCTGCGCGGCCGTCGCGTTCCTGGGTTTTGCGCCCACCTATTTCGTGCCGATGGCAAGAGGATCGCTTGCGATACCGCCGGTGCTCCACATCCACGGCATTGTCTTCTTCGCCTGGTCGGTGTTCTTCGTGTTCCAGGCCTGGCTCGCATCGTCAGGCCAGATTGCGCGGCATCGCTCGGTCGGACTGGTCGGGGTGTCGCTTGCGACAGCGATGACGATCTTCGGATTCTTGGCGGCGGTCGCCTCGATGAAGCGCGCCGTCGCGGTCGGCCAGGCCGATGCGGGGATCGCGTTCTCGATCGTGCCGCTGAGCGGCATCCTGTTCTTTGCCGTGGTGTTTGCGCTCGGCATCTCAGCCGTGCGCCGGCCCGAGACGCACAAGCGGCTGATGCTGCTCGCCGGCATCTCGATCCTCGATGCCGCAATCGCCCGCTGGTTCATGACCTTCCTCGCCCCTCCCGGACCGCCCGGTCCGCCGCCGGTCGTGGTGGCGATCCCGCCGGCGCTGCTCGCCTGCCTGCTGCTGGTTGTCGCCATGGTGCACGACTGGCGCACCCGCGGCCGGCCGCACCGGGTCTATGTGATCGGCGGCATCGTGCTGGTCGCGATCAAGCTGCTCAATTTGCCTGTTAGCGAGACGCATGCGTGGCACGCGTTTGCAGGCGGCATTCTGGCGATGGCGCAATAGCGCGCCCGCACACCTCGTTGTCCCCGCCCCTGCGGGGACGAAAAATTCAGCTCTTCACGGTGATGCCGCCGTCGACGATCAGCTCGATGCCGGTGACGTATTTCGATTCATCCGACGCCAGAAACAGCGCGGCGTTGGCGACGTCCCACGCGTCGCCCATGTGACCCATCGGCACCTGGGCGTCGCGGGCGCGCCACATCGCCTCGACATCGCCGGCCGAATAGCTGGCGGCAAGGCCAGCAGATTGCGCCACCATCGGCGTCTTCATCAACCCCGGCAGGATTGCGTTGACGCGGACATGGTCGCGCGCGAACTGCACGGCGGTGGTCTTGGTCATCATGTTCATTGCGGCCTTTGAGGTGCCGTAGCTGACATAGGAGATGCCGAGATGGCGGATCGAGGCGATCGAGGAGATGTTGATGATGGAGCCGCCGCCCTGCCTCTGCATCACGGGAATGACGTGCTTCATCGCGAGGAACGCGCTCTTCAGGTTGACGGCAAACACACGATCCCATTCCGCCTCGGTGACCTCGACCACGTCGCCCATCTCGGCGATCCCGACATTGTTGTCGAGCACGTCGATGCGGCCATAAGCCTTCAGGCATGCCGCTACCATCGCCTCGACCTCGGCGGCGCGCGAGACGTCGGCGGTGAAGGCCAGCGCCTTGCCGCCCTCCGACTTGATGATATCTGCGGTTTCTTCCGCCGCAGCACCATTGCGGTCGACGCAAAACACCTGCGCGCCCTCGCGCGCGAAGGTCACCGCGGTCGCCTTGCCGTTGCCCCAACCGGGCCCGATCGAGCCCGCGCCGACCACCATGGCGACCTTTCCCTTGAGGCGGTTCATCGCTTTCTCCCTGTTGTCGCTATTGTTGTTTGCATGCGCGCATCGCCGTCGCATTGGCGCCGACCGGCTGGCCGAGGATGTCCGACAGCGTGCGGCATTTGCCGTCCGCACACAGCCGCCATTCGCCGGCGGCGCCCGAATTGCCGAGGATCACTTCCGGCATCACCGGACGGTTCGGGCGCCAGCGAAACCACCCCTTCATCAGCCGCGCTTCCGGTGGTGGCTCCATGCCGGCGCCACTGCCCTTGACCCGCGCCTCCACCAGTTCGAGACCGCGAGCGGTGATGCGCCAGTCCTCCTGCCATTCGACCTTCTCGATCGAGTGAGTCCAGACAAGCGTGAAGGCCGCGACCGAGAGCGCCTTCACGACGCCGGCGGAGGCAAGACACAGGCTCAAGCCGGCGCCACCGTGTTGCGCCCGCGCTGCCGCCACTGCCATAGCACGACGGCTGCGGCGAGCACGAAGCCGAGCGTGTCGCTGAACTCGAACTCACCGAGCAGGCAGAGCGAGGCGACGAGCGCGACGCCCTGCTCGATCCAGGTCAGCCGCGTGAACAGGAAGCCGATGGCAACGATGCCGAACAGGCCGATCGCGACCAGCGCCTTGAAGGTGGCGAGCGCGACGGCGCCGTAGAAGCCGAGCTTGACCGCCATGGGATCGCCGGCCTGCAGCATCAAGCGCCGGCGAATAGACGAAGATGAAGGGGATGACATAGCCAGCGAGCGCGATGCGCATCGCCTCCCAGCCGATCTTGTCGGGGTTTTCCTTGGCGATGGGCGCCGCGGCAAGTGCGGCCAGCGCCACCGGCGGCGAGAGGTCGGCCATGATGCCGTAGTAGAACGCAAACATGTGGCTCGCGATCAGGGGCACGCCGAGCTTGGCCAGCGCCGGCGCAGCCAGGGCGGCGGTAATGATGTAGGTCGGGATGGTCGGGATGCCGGTGCCGAGCAGGATCGACAGCAGCATGGTCATGACCAGCGCCAGGAACAGGCTCTTGGCGCCGAGCCCGATGATCCAGCTGCCGAAGATGGTGCCGACGCCGGTCTGCGTCATCATGCCGATGATGGTGCCGACGATGGCGCAGGCCATGCCGACGGTCAGCGCCGACTTGGCGCTGTCGGCCAGCGAATCGCGGCAGGCGGCGAGCGTGGCGCGGCCGCCGCGCGAGAGCAACGCGATCAGGACCATGAGACCGACGACGCCGGCAACCGGAACGATCTCGAGCCCGTTGCGCGACACCGCGGCAACGACCAGCGCAAGGCCGATCCAGAAGATGTAGCGCAGCGCCGTGTTGGAGAAGCCGAGCGTGATGCTGGCGCCGAGGATCAGCGCCACCGTCAGCGCAAGGCCCATGCTGCCGGCGTAAAGCGGCGTGAAGCCCTCAAACAGCATGTAGACGAGGGCGGCGAGCGGCAGCACGAGGTACCAGCGGTTGACCAGCGCCTTCCAGGCGCTCGGGGTCTCCGACTTCTTCATGCCGACGAGGCCGTGCTTGCCGGCCTCCAGATGCACCATCCAGAATGCGGAGGCGAAATAGAGGATCGCCGGGATCACCGCGGCCTTGACGATCTCCGAATATTGCACGCCGAGCGTTTCGGCCATGATGAAGGCGACCGCGCCCATCACTGGCGGCATGATCTGTCCGCCCATCGAGGCTGTCGCCTCGACGCCGGCGGCAAAGGCGCGGCGATAGCCGAACTTGATCATCAGCGGGATCGTGAACTGGCCGACGGTGACGACATTGGCGACGCCGGAGCCGGAGATGGTGCCCATCATGCCCGAGGCGAACACTGCGACCTTGGCCGGTCCGCCGCGGGTGCGCCCGAACAGGCCGAGCGAGACGTCGGTGAAGAGCTGGATCATGCCGGCGCGTTCGAGGAACGAGCCGAACAGGATGAAGAGGAAGATGTAGGTCGCCGACACATAGATCGGCACGCCGTAAAAGCCCTCGGTGCCGAAGGAGAGATGCGAAATCACCTGGTCGTAGTCATAGCCGCGATGATTGAACGGCGACGGCAGATACTGGCCGAAGAACCAGTAGAGCAGACAGGCGCCGCACATCAAAGGCAGCGCGAGCCCCATCAGCCGCCGCGTGCCTTCGAAGATCAACACCGCGAGCAGAGTGCCGACCGCAAGATCGATATGGGTCGGATCACCGTCGCGTGCGATCAGGTCGGCGTAAAAGATCCACTGGTACAGCCCGCAGGCAAAGCCTGCCGCACCGACGATCCAGCCGAGCGCGCGGCCGAAATCGGTCTTGGCCGTGAAGTTGCCGATCAGGCCGAAGGTCAGCAGCAGCAGGAAGCCGACATGGACGCCGCGCACCACCTGGCTCGGCAGATAGTTGAAGGCCGCGACGTAGAGCTGGAACACCGCAAAGGCGATGGCGACGGCATAGGCGAGATGGCCCCAGACATTGGGGCCAAAGCCATCCGGAAAGCCGTGCTCGAAATTGTCGAACTCGACCTTGACCGGACCTTCGGCGCCCTCGGCCTGCTGCATCTCGTGTTTCCCCCGTCCCTGTTCGCTTATATCACTCGGCCTGTCCGTCATGGCCGGGCTTGTCCCGGCCATCCACGCCTTAATCCGCCCTTCCAAGACGTGGATGCCGGCATAGGCGAGCGGAAGCGCCCCCGTCCTTCAAACGGCTGTAGCCGGGCATGACGTCGCATGAGCGAACGGAGCCTTACTTGATCAGGCCCTTTTCCTTGTAATAGCGGATCGCGCCGGGGTGCAGCGGAACGGGGCTGCCGCTGGCAGCCGCCTCGAGCTTGATCTCCTTGCCGGCGGCATGCGCGTTGGCAAGTTCCGGCAGCGATTCGAAAACCAGCTTGGTCATCTGATAGGCGAGATCGTCTGATACCGCCGACGAGGTCACGAGGTAATTGATGACGGCGGCGGTCGGCACGTCCTTGTCCTGGCCATTATAGGTGTTGGCCGGGATCGTCACCGCGACGAAGGGCGGGCCTATCTTGTCGACAACCGCCTTCGGCACGGAGACGACGGTGATCTCGGTCGAGGTGCTCAGGTCCTTCAGCGAGGCAACACCGAGGCCCGCCGACTGCAGGGTGGCGTTGAGCTGGCGGTTCTTCATGAGGTCCACGGATTCGGCGAACGGCAGATACTCGACCTTGCCCATGTCCTTGTAGCTCATTCCGGCGGCCGCAAGGATGGCGCGCGAATTGAGCTCGGTGCCGGATTTCGGCGCACCAACCGACAGGCTCTTGCCCTTGAGGTCCGCGAGCGTCTTGATACCGCTTTCGGCCGTGGCGACAATCTGGATGTAGTTCGGATAGATGGCGCCTATGGTGCGCAGCTTGTCGAGCTTGGTCTTGAAGCCGGCCTCCTCGTCGCCGTCCCAAGCGGCCTTCAGGGAGTCACCCAGGGTGAAGGCGAGCTCGCCGCGTCCCTGCTGCAGCAGCACGAGGTTCTCGACCGAGGCCTTGGTGGCCTGCACCTGCGTCTTCACGTTCGCAATCTTGTCGCCGTAGATCTTTCCGATCGCGACGCCGAGCGGATAATAGACGCCGGACGTACCGCCAGTGAGCACGTTGATGAACCCCTGGGCCATGGCTGATGGCGCCGGAAGAAGAACGGCGGAAGCGACCGCAAGCGCGGTCAGTCTGATGCGAATTGGCATGAATTTCCCCTTGAGAACGCGCCGGAAAATGACCGCACAGGGGTCGGGGGTCAACTGCTTCATTGCGCCGAACAGTGAAGGGCTGACCGGCTTTTTTGCAAGGCGCCCCGGTTCCCTCCTATCCGAAGGCCGGTAACCGCAAGCCCCTTGCCACAGTTCACCAAAGTAGCCTCAATGCGGGCTTGGAAGGGCCCGGCCGAGGCCCTCATTCCTTGGGGGGAAGCATGGCGGTGGATCAGCCAATGCAGGGCAAGCCTGACGACGAGGTCATCGTCGTCTCCGACGAGGCATTGCAAAAGGCGGAAGCCTTTGTCGAGGCCGAGGAAGGCGCAGCCAACCGGCTGATGGGCTGGCCCGGGCGGATCTCCACCGCGATCGCGGTGACGATGAGCCTGTTTCACCTCTATGCGGCCTACGCGATCGTTCCGACCCAGGAACTACGCTACATCCACGTCGCCTTCACGCTGGTGTTGAGCTTCCTGCTGTTTCCGCTGGCGACGCGTTTCCGCAACCGCGTGCGCTGGTGGGACGTCGTGCCGGGCATCTTTGCGGTCGCCACCATCGTCTATGCGCTGTGGGGCGGCGACGACTTCACCGACCGCGCCGCCGTGCCCGAGCGCTGGGACGTGATCGTCGGCATCGTCTTCATCGTGCTGGTGCTGGAGGCGACCCGACGCACCACCGGCTGGATCATGCCCGTGGTCTCACTGTTCTTCATCGCCTATGCGATGCTGGGTCCGCATTTGCCGGCGCCCTGGACCCATCGCGGCTACGACCTGGCGCGCCTGGTCGGCCATCTCTTCATCACGCTCGAAGGCATTTTCGGCGTCGCCGTGGACGTGTCCGCGACACTGATCATCCTGTTCACGATCTATGGCGCCTTCCTGCAACATTCCGGCGCCGGAAAATTCTTCATCGACTTCTCGCTCGCCCTGATGGGCGGCAAGCCGAACAGCGCCGGGCGCACGGTGGTGCTGTCGTCGTTCCTGCTCGGCGGCCCCTCGGGCTCAGGCGTCGCCACCACTGTGATGATCGGCACTGTGGCTTATCCGATGATGGCCAAGGCCGGCTTTGAGAAGAATGCCGCCGGCGGACTGCTGGCGGCCGGCGGTCTCGGCGCCATCCTGTCCCCACCGGTGTTAGGCGCGGCCGCGTTCCTGATCGCCGAGTTCCTCAAGATCAGCTATCTCGACGTGATCTGGATGGCGACGATCCCGACCTGCCTCTATTACCTGTCGCTGCTGATCATGGTGGAGCTGGACGCGAAAAAGTTCGGCACCAAGGACGTGTCGTTCGTGCCCGAATTGACGCTCGGCCAGATGACGATGCGCTACGGCTTCCACTTCATCTCGCTGCTCGCCGTGGTCGTGTTCATGGTCATCGGCTACTCGGCGACGCTGTCGGTGTTCTATGCCACCGCCGTCACCTTCGCGCTGAGTTTTCTGCGCAAGGACACCGCACTGGTGCCGAAGAAACTGGTGAAGGCGCTGGCCGACGGCTCGATCGGCGCGCTTAATGCCGCGACCACCTGCGCCTGCGCCGGCATCGTCGTCGGCATCGTAACGCTGACGGGACTGGGGCTGAAATTCTCCTCCATTGTCATCAGTTATGCCGGCGGCAGCCTGCTGCTCACGGCAATCTACACCTCGCTGATCGTCTGGATCATCGGCCTGGCCGTGCCTGTGACGGCGTCCTACATCATCTGCGCCGTAATCGCCGCGCCCGCGCTGGTCAAGCTCGGGGTGCCCGACTACGCCGCGCACATGTTCATCTTCTACTATGCGGTGCTGTCGGAGGTGTCGCCGCCGACCGCGCTGTCGCCGTTTGCCGCGGCCGCGATCACCGGCGGCGATCCCTACAAGACCACGCTGCAGTCCTGGAAATACACCCTGCCCGCCTTCCTGGTGCCGTTCGTGTTCGTGCTCGACCCGCAAGGACCGGGCCTGCTGCTCAAGATCCCCAAGGATGGCTCATGGATCGACATCGTCGAGATCACGATCAAGACGACCTTCGGCCTGATCGCGCTGGCGGCCTGCGCCCAGAACTGGGCGCTGCGACAAAATACGCCGGTTGAGCGTGGGCTACTTCTGCTATCGGGATTGCTGCTGGTATTCCCGAGCCTGATTGAGGCGATCGTCGAATGGCTGATCGGGCGCGACATCAGCTACACTTACTTGCCGGGCGTGATCATCGGCCTCGGCGTACTGCTGTGGCAGGCTAGAACGCGTACGCCGCAACCGGCACCGACAATTTGAGGAGAAAACGACCATGACAAGAAGAATAAAAGCCGCGGCAATCCTGGCCGTTACGCTTTCCGCTGGACTCGCCGGCATCGCCTATGCGCAGCAGAAGACCATGTCGATCGGCACCGGCGGCACCGGCGGCGTCTATTACCCGCTCGGGGGCGCGGTCGCCAACGTGCTGTCGAAAAGCCTGCCCAACGTGCAGGCCACCGCCGAAGTCACCGGCGGCTCGATCGACAATCTCAAGCTGATCGGCGCGGGCAAGAGCGAGCTTGCCTTCACCATGGCCGATGCCGCCCTCGATGCCATGAACGGCGAGGACAAGTTCAAGAGCGGCAAGGTGCCGTTGCAGGCGCTGCTCGTCGTCTACCCCAACCGCATGCATGTCGTGACGGTCGAAGGCACCGGCATCAACACCATGGCGGACCTCAAGGGCAAGCGCGTCTCTACCGGCTCGCCCGGCGGCGCCACCGAAGTCATGGCGTTCCGCGTCATCGAAGCCGCAGGCCTCGACAAGGACAAGGACATGAAGCGCGAACGGCTCGGCGTCGCCGAATCCGTCAACGCCATCAAGGATCGCAAGATCGACGCCTTCTTCTGGGTCGGCGGCATTCCGACCGCCGCCGTCACCGATCTTGCGGCAACTCCGGGGATGAAACTAAAGCTGATCGACCATGGCGACCTCGCCGAGAAGATGAACGCCAAATACGGCAAGCTCTATACGGCGAGCAAGATCAAGGCCGGTTCGTATCCCGGCTACGACAAGGACAACGCGATCACCGAGGTCTGGAATCTGATCGTCACCGGCGACAAGATGAGCAACGAGGACGCCTACACCATCGTCAAGACGCTGGTAGAGAAGAAAGCCGACATCGTCGCGGTCCACAAGGAAGCCGAGAGCTTCACGCTCGACAACCAGGTGCAGGATCGCTCGCCGATTCCCTTCCATCCGGGCGCGCTGAAATACTTCAAGGAGAAGGGCGTCGGCGGCTAAAGGCTTCAACTAATGCTTCTTTCTGATGACCGCGACTTGCCGGGCCACGGTCATTTCTTTGCGATGGACACTGGGACAGCCCTTGCAACGCCTGCCCAAAAAGGCGTCAATAGGCCGTAATCGAGCGATAGGCTGAGTTCAAGAATGCAGCCGGTCGAAACGTGACTGCCAACACGTCGGTGATCGAGCAGTCTGGAAGCAAGCGAACATGGCACCAAGAAAGACCATGAAGAAGATTGCGACCGCCCTCGCACTGGCGCTTTTCGCAGGCGCGGTGTTGGCCGGCGTCGTACAGGCCCAGCAAAAGCAACTGGCGATCGGCACCGGCGATCCCGGCGGCGTCTATTTTCCGCTCGGCGGCGCGGTCGCGAGCGTGCTGGCCAAGGCGCTGCCGAACCTGCATGCCACCGTGGAAGTGACGGGCGGCTCGGTCGACAACATCAAGCTGATCGCGGCCGGACAGAGCGACCTCGGCTTCACCATGGCCGATGCCGCCATGGATGCGATGCAGGGCCAGGACAAGTTCAAGAATAACAAGGTGGCGCTGCAGACCCTGCTCGTCGTCTATCCCAACCGCATGCATGTGGTGACGAGCGAGGACACGGGAATCCGGACGCTCGCCGATCTCAAGGGCAAGCGCGTTTCCACGGGCTCGCCGGGCAGCGCCACCGAGATCATGGCGTCGCGCGCGCTGGCGGCCGTCGACCTCGACAAGGACGCAGATATCAAACGTGAGCGGCTCAGCGTCGCCGAGTCGGCCAATGCCCTGATCGACCGCAGGGTCGACGCGTTCTTCTGGGTCGGCGGCATCCCGACTGCGGCGATTTCCAGCCTCGCGACCACGGCAGGCCTCAAGATGAAGCTGATCGACCACGCCGACATCGTCGAGAAGATGAATGCCAAATACGGCAAGCTCTACAGCGCGAGCCGGATCAAGGCCGGCACTTACCCCGGCTACAAGACCGACTGCGACGTCGCCGAGGTGTGGAATCTGATCGTCACCGGCAACCGGATGAGCGACGAGGACGCCTACACCATCGCCAAGACCCTGGTCGAGAAAAAGGACGATATCGTCAAGGTGCACAAGGAGGCGGAGAGCTTCTCGCTCGACAACCAGGTGCAGGACCGATCGCCGGTGCAGTTCCATCCCGGCGCGCTGAAGTATTTCAAGGAAAAAGGCGTCGGTGGGTAGCGGCTAGAGCATGATCCGGAAAAGTATGCGGCGGTTTTCCCTCGCGACAAATGCGAAGCGTTTGCGCGGAGATCATGCTCAACAGAAAAGCTGGAGCGAGATGACGGCTCGAAGAAAAGTCACCTCGCTTTAGCGCGCAAACTGCCGCAGCGCTTGCGCCCGCGCGATCAGCCGCTTCGCATTGGAATAGGTCGGCACCTCGACCAGCGCACCGTCGAGTTCGACCCGGCCACTGCCCTTTTCGCGTGCCGCCTCGAATGCCGCCACAATGGCACGGGCGCGGCGCAGCTCATCATCGCCGGGTGTCAGCACGCCGTTGACGATGGCCGCGTGCGCGGGGTCAACCAGGCTTTTGGCGCCATAGCCGAGCCGGCGCGCAAGACGGGTATCGCGCGCAACGCCGTCGGCATCGCTGAACGTAAAGGGACAATCGACCGCGACCACATTTGCAGCGCGGCACTCGACGATGAAGCGTTGCCGGCAATAGGCGAGCTCGAGGCCATCAGGCCCGCGTTCGGCGCCGAGATCGGCGGCAAGGTCTTCCGACGCCAGCAACAGGCCGACGGTGCGGCGGCTCGCGGCCGCAATGGCGCCGATCTGCACCAGCCCGCGCGCGAACTCGATATTGGGCAACAGCGCCGTCGTCCCCTCGGCGATGCCGTAGTCGCGTTCGAAGCGCGACACCGCTTCATCGAGGCGGACGACATGATGCGGTTCGGCGACCTTGGGCAGCGCCACGATATCCGGCCGGCCGCGCATCACGGCCTCAAGGTCGTCCATACCATCCTGCTCGAGAGGATTGACGCGCACCGCGACCACCACGCCGGCCGCGCGCCATGCCGCGTAGATCTCGGGCGCCAGCTTGCGCGCCACCGGACGCAGTGCCGGCGGCGTAAAATCTTCCAGTTCGTGGATCAGCACATCGGCGCCGCTTTCGGCAGCGCGCTGCAAGACGGCTTCATTGGCGCCTTCCAGGAACAGCCAGGAGCGGCAGAGCTGCGCTGGCCGGCGGCTGGCCACAGGCGTATGTCGCCGCTCAGCTCACTGGAAGGTCATGTCGAGGCATTTCGACACGTCCGATCCGAGGCCGGAGGCGATGATGATGCAGCCGCGCACCTGCTGCTTGGTGTTGTCGCTCGCCCACACTGCATAGCCGCCCGGACCGAAGAACGAATTGGTGTTCGGCGGCTCGGTCTCGGTGGCGTCGAAGGAGTAGTTGGAGTCCTTGTCGAAGATGCGGGGCCGCTTGGCGCAGTTGCCGTCGGCCTGCACGTTGATGACTTCCTTGTTGTCGCGGGTCAGCGCCAGCGTCATCTGGCAGCGGAAATATTCCGAGGTCTTGACGTTGAAAAGATAAGCGTAGGACCTGCAGGTCGCGGTGTTGAGCTTGCCGGCGGCAAGCCCCCTTCCGCAGGCGATGCGCTGGTTGCTGACGAGCTTGAAATCGTCGGCCGCGGCCATCGAGCCCAGCGTCATGAAAGAGAGCGCAAGCGCGAGGCAGGTTTTCATGACGTGGTTCATCCGAATCATCCTATGGAGGTTTTGAGGCAATGGATTGGTTATAAGCCCTGGAGGCAAGATAGTCGCGAAGCGACGGGCGGGGAATCACAAAGTGGCAAATCCGGCGTGATGCACTGCTGACGCAGGTCGTATTGACGGAGTAACAGCGTTCGTGATTTGTTCAAGAAGCGATGGGGCCGCGACCAGACGCGAAATTAGAGGGGAGCATGACCATGACGGGATTTTCGACCAGGACCTTGTTGATCGCAGCCGCGATGACGGCGCTATCGGCTCCGGCCTTCGCGCAAGGCGCGACGCCCTGGGAGCTGAAGCCCGACACGGGCTACGCCTATGACAAGGAAGGCAAGACCCATTCCTACAAGATGGGGACCAGCAACGCCGGCACGCTGTTGAAGGGCGCCAAGAAGGTGCCAAAGGGCACGCTGTTCTTCATCGGCCAGAACGGTCAGCTCTACATGCGCACCGGCCCCTATCTCGAGGGCGATGGCAAGTTCATGTTCGGGACGAATTGAGGCCGTCTTCCGTCGTCCCCTGGGGAGAAGGTGGCGACCCATAGCCGGACGAGGGGTCATTGTTGCAGTGCGGCGTCATGCGAGGGCATCGCCGCGGACGATAGACCCCTCACGCGGTATGCTCGCGTCTCCGGCCCTTCGCCGGGGGACGACGGGTACTTAAAACGCCCCCGCCAGCTCGACGGCGCCGGGCTTGTTGCTGTTGAAATCCATCCGCTCGTCGGTCACCGCCAAGAGCTTCGCCACCGTGTTGTGGCGAACCGCCACCGGGTTGCGTTCATAGCCGCCGCGCTGGAAGAAGTTCGCGGTCGGCACCTGCTCCCGCATCGCCTTTGGCATC
>CAWFLW010000003.1:0-157500 GCA_963816655.1 uncultured Alphaproteobacteria bacterium
TTCACGACCTTGCGATAGGGCGTCTCGAGGAAGCCGTATTCGTTCGTCCGCGCGTACAGCGCGAGCGAGTTGATGAGGCCGATGTTCGGGCCTTCCGGCGTCTCGATCGGGCAGACGCGGCCGTAGTGCGTCGGATGCACGTCGCGCACTTCGAAGCCGGCGCGCTCGCGCGTGAGGCCGCCCGGCCCCAGCGCGGAAACGCGGCGCTTGTGCGTGATCTCGGACAGCGGGTTCGTCTGGTCCATGAACTGCGACAGCTGCGAGCTGCCGAAGAACTCCTTGATCGCCGCGGAAATGGGCTTCGCGTTGATGAGATCGTGCGGCAGCAGGTTCTCGCTCTCGGCCTGGCCGAGGCGCTCCTTGACCGCGCGCTCGACGCGCACGAGGCCGGAGCGGAACTGGTTCTCGGCGAGCTCGCCGACCGAACGGACGCGGCGATTGCCGAGATGGTCGATGTCGTCGATCTCGCCGCGGCCGTTGCGCAGCTCGACCAGGATCTTGATGACGGCGATGATGTCGTCGTTGGTGAGCGTCGCCGTACCCGTGAGCTCGGTGCGGCCCACGCGGCGGTTGAACTTCATCCGGCCGACCGCCGACAGATCGTAGCGCTCGGGGGCGAAGAACAAGTCCGTTGAACAGCGATTCGACCGAATCCTCGGTCGGCGGCTCGCCGGGGCGCATCATCCGGTAGATCGCCACGCGGGCGGCGGTCTGGTCGGGCGTGTCGTCGGCGCGCAGCGTCTGCGAGATGTACGCGCCCTGGTCGAGGTCGTTCGTGTAGATCGTCTCGATCGACGCGACGCCCGCTTCCTGCAGCTTCAGCAGAAGCTCTTCGGTGATCTCGTCGTTGGCCTTGGCCAGCACCTCGCCGGTGGCCTTGTCGACGATGTTGGTGGCGAGCGCCCGTCCGACGATGTAGTCGTTCGGCACGGCGAGCTTCTTGACGCCGCCTTCGACCAGCTCGCGGATGTGCTTGGCGGTGATCCGCTTGTCGCGCGGCACGATGACCTTGTGCTCCTTGCCCAGCACGTCGAAGCGCGCCATCTCGCCGCGCAGGCGCTCGGGCACGAATTCGAGCTGCGCGCCCTTGGCCGACAGGTGGAACGTGTCGAACACGAAGAACTGCTTGAGGATGTCCTCGTTGGTGAGGCCGATCGCCTTCAGGAGCGTCGTCACGGACATCTTGCGGCGGCGGTCGACGCGGAAGAACAGGAAGTCCTTCGGGTCGAACTCGAAGTCGAGCCACGAGCCGCGGTACGGAATCACGCGGGCCGAGAAGAGGAGCTTGCCGGAGCTGTGCGTCTTGCCGCGGTCGTGCTCGAAGAACACGCCGGGCGAGCGATGGAGCTGCGAGACGATGACGCGCTCGGTGCCGTTGATCACGAACGAGCCGTTGTCCGTCATGAGCGGAATCTCGCCCATGTAGACCTCCTGCTCCTTCACTTCCTTGACCGTGTCCTTCGGCGCCTCCTTGTCCATCAGGATGAGCCGCACCTTCGCGCGCAGCGCCGAGCAATAGGTGAGGCCGCGCTGCTGGCATTCCGTGACGTCGAACGCCGGCGGCAGCAGCGAGTAGCTCACGTACTCGAGCCGCGCGTTGCCCGAGTGGCTCGAGATCGGGAAGATCGACGTGAACGCGGCCTGCAGGCCTTCGTTCTTGCGCGACTCGGGCGCGGTGTCCGCCTGCAGGAACGCCCGGTACGACGAAAGCTGCGTTTCGAGCAGGAACGGCACCTTGAGCACGCTCGCCCGCTTGGCGAAGCTCTTCCGGATGCGCTTCTTCTCGGTAAAGGAATACGGTTGCACGGTCGTCACTTCAGTCGCCATTCAATTCTCCGATTAACGGAAAGACTGGTCGGGAGCATTGCACTCCCTGGCGTGGTGGTTGGCCTCTACCAACCGCTGGCGGACGACGGCGCTCGCGTCACTTTCGTGATGCAGGCGACGTCCGACCATGCCTGTCCTCTGCAGTCGCTTCAGAAGACAAAGAAGAGAGGACTGTCGCCAATCCGCTCTTCTTCGCCTTCGCGAAGGTTGGGGCTACTTCTCAGTTCTCAATCGTGGTCTCGTCGCGAGACTTGCTCAGCTGCGGCGGACGAGGGCAGAGGCCCTTCGGGCTTCATAACTCAGGCGCCCGCAGGGCTTTGCCCTCGCGCCACACGCATCCTGCCAACTCCGAAGACCTCAGTGCCGACATGGCACTAACGTCGCATTGCAGGGCCACGGGTGGCGCAAGCCGGCGGGCGCCTGGGTTATGAAGCCCGAAGGCTTGTGCCGCCCGTGGCCCTGCAACACCGATGCCGTGTACCCGTGACCCTGCAACGCTGATGCCTATGATGCGATGCCTCGTTACTTGACTTCGACCTTCGCGCCGGCTTCCTCGAGCTTCTTCTTCGCGGCTTCGGCGTCGGCCTTCGAGATGCCTTCCTTGACGGGCTTCGGCGCGCCGTCGACCAGGTCCTTCGCTTCCTTGAGGCCGAGGCCGGTCAGCTCGCGCACCGCCTTGATCACGTTCACCTTGTTCTCGCCGAACGAGGCGAGGACGACGGTGAACTCGGTCTTTTCCTCGGCGGCGGCGGCCGGGCGGCGGCGGCGGCGGGACCCGCGACGGCAACGGCGGCCGCGGCGGAGACGCCGAACTTGTCTTCCATCGCCTTGATGAGCTCGGAGAGCTCGAGGACGGTCATCGACGAGATCTTGTCGAGAATTTCGGTTTGGACTGCGGACATTGCTTTCTCCTGAATCGTTGGGATTGGTGTTTGGGTAATGGCTTAGGCAGCGGGCCTGCGCCGCTGCTTGGCGTCGCGGACGGCGGCGAGCGCGCGGACGAACTTCGACGGCACCTCGTTCATCGTGCGCACGAGCTTCGCGACCGGCGCCTGCATCGTGCCCATCAGCTTGCGCGATGAGCTCGTCGCGCGACGGCAGGTCCGCGAGTGCCGCGATCTGCTTGGCCGACATCGTCTGGCCGGGCATCGCGCCGCCCGTGATCACGAACTTGTCGTGACCCTTGGCGAAGTCGTTCAGCACCTTCGCCACCGCCACAGGATCGGGACCGATGCCGTACGCGAGCGGACCGACCATCGACTCGGCCAGCGCTCGCGAACGGCGTCTTCTCGACCGCCCGGCGCACCAGGGTGTTCTTGACCACCCTGAAATACACGCCGGACGCCCGCGCCTTCGCGCGGAGCTGCGTCATGTCGGCGACCTTCATGCCGCGGTTCTCGACCATGACGATGGCCTGGGCGCCCGCGACCTGCTTCGCGACTTCCGCGACGACCGCTTGCTTTTGCTCCAGATTCAGACCCAAGGTCTACCTCCATACTTTGCCGTCCCGCATGCTTGCCGGGACGAGGATTCGGTGACCTTACGCCAGGAAAATCCTGTCCTAGGGACACCATCTGCGCCGGGTTCGGCTGCGGCGGCTCGGCGCGCGGCGACTGCGCTGCCGCGCCTTCCAACGACCACTTTCGATTAAGCCTTGAACGCCCCTGCGGTCTTTGACGGCTCGCCGCCGTGGCGGAAGGCGGAGACCGGAAATCGATCCTTCCGGCACCGCGCTGTCCACTCGTAGCGGCGCTCCCTCAAATGCTGCTATTCGTTTCGCTCACTTCGATCGCTCGACTGCAATTCCGTGTGCGTCACGCCGGCGCCTGCTGCGCGAGCGTCGACGTGTCGACGCGGACGCCCGCGCCCATCGTGCTCGAGACGCTGATCTTCTTGAGATAGATGCCCTTCGTGCCCTGCGGCCGCGCCTTGTTGAGCGCCTCGATCAGCGCGAGCAGGTTCGTCTTCAACTGCTCGGGCTCGAACGACGCGCGGCCGATCGTGCACTGGACGATGCCGCCCTTGTCCGTGCGGTACTGGACCTGGCCCGCGCGCGCGTTCTTCACCGCCGTAGCCACGTCGGGCGTGACCGTGCCGACCTTCGGGTTCGGCATCAGTCCGCGCGGACCGAGGATCTGGCCGAGCTGGCCGACGACCTTCATCGCATCCGGCGTCGCGATCACGACGTCGAAGTCCATGAAGCCTTCCTTGACCTTGGCCGCGAGATCGTCGAAGCCGACGATGTCGGCACCGGCGTCCTGCGCGGCCTTCGCCTTGTCGCCCTGCGCGAACACGGCGATGCGCACCTTCTTGCCGGTGCCGGCGGGCAGCACGACCGAGCCGCGCACGGTCTGGTCGGACTTCTTCGCGTCGACGCCGAGGTTGACGGCGACGTCGACCGATTCGTCGAACTTGGCGACGGCGGTTTCCTTGACGAGCTTCAGCGCCTCGTCGACCGAGTAGGCCTTGGCGTGGTCCACCTTGCCGCGGACCTTCTGCATGCGCTTCGACAGCTTGGGAGTCTTCTGTGCGGCGGCCATGATCACTTCACTCCTTCGACGGTGATGCCCATGCTGCGGGCGCTGCCCGCGATCGTGCGCACGGCGGCATCCATGTCGGCGGCGGTGAGGTCGGGCATCTTGGTCTTGGCGATTTCCTCGGCCTGCTCGCGCGTCAGCTTGCCGACCTTGTCGGTGTGCGGCTTCTGGCTGCCCTTCTCGACCTTCGCCGCCTTCTTGATGAGCACGGTGGCCGGCGGAGTCTTCATGATGAACGTGAAGCTCTTGTCGGCGTACGCCGTGATCACGACCGGGATCGGCAGGCCCGGCTCGACCTTCTGCGTCTGCGCGTTGAAGGCCTTGCAGAATTCCATGATGTTGAGGCCGCGCTGTCCGAGCGCGGGACCGATCGGCGGGCTGGGATTCGCCTTGCCCGCCGGCACCTGCAGCTTGATGTAAGCCGACGACTTTCTTCGCCATTGACGTTTCTCCTGTTGGGTTCGAGCGGATCCGCACGCAGATGCGCGTCCTCCCGGCTTCGACGATCACGCCTTCTCGACCTGCGAGAAATCGAGCTCCACCGGCGTCGAGCGGCCGAAGATCGTGACCGACACGCGGAGCTTGCTCTTCTCGTAGTTCACGTCCTCCACGTTGCCGTGGAAGTCGGTGAACGGTCCTTCCTTGACGCGCACCGCCTCGCCCATCTCGAACAGCACCTTCGGGCGCGGCTTCTCGACGCCTTCCTGCACCTGCCGCAGGATCGCGTCGACTTCCTTCTGCGTGATCGGCGTCGGCTTGTTCGCCGTGCCGCCCACGAAACCGGTGACCTTCGGCGTGCTCTTCACGAGGTGCCACGAGTCGTCGGTCATTTCCATCTCGACCAGCACGTAGCCCGGAAAGAACTTGCGCTCGCTGATCGCCTTCTGCCCGGCCTTCATCTCGACCACTTCCTCGACCGGCACCAGGATCTTGCCGAACTGGTCGGCGATGTCCGAGCGCTTGATGCGATCGATCAGCGCCCGCTGCACGCTCTTCTCGAAACCCGAGTAGGCGTGGACGACGAACCACTTCTTGCCTGCAGCCGTCATCACTCGCCCCGCCCGGTCAGCAGCTTCACGATCCATGCGAGCGTCGTGTCGATCGAAAACAGGATCAGCGCCATGATCACGACGAAGCCGAACACGATCGCCGTGGTCTGCATCGTTTCCTTGCGCGTCGGCCACGACACGCGGCCGGCTTCCTGCCACGCTTCCTGCGCGAAGGCGAAGAACTCCTTGCCCGGCGTCGACAGCCACGCGACGGCGCCGGCGGCGATCAGGCCGCCCATCACCATCAGCACGCGCAGCACGAGCGCCGTGTCGGCGAAGTAGTAGTAGCGCGGCGACGCCGCCGACCACGCACGCCACCGCCAGAAGCAATTTTTAGCTTGTCGACCATGTTCCCGGTTTCTCGAATGCTGCCGCCTGCCGCCGGATGCTGGCAGGCCAGGAGGGAATCGAACCCCCAACCTACGGTTTTGGAGACCGTCGCTCTGCCAATTGAGCTACTGGCCTAATCGACTTCCACTATTCGATGATCTTGGCGACGACGCCGGCGCCGACGGTGCGGCCACCTTCGCGAATCGCGAAGCGCAGCCCCTCTTCCATCGCGATCGGCGCAATCAACGTCACCGTCATCCCGATGTTGTCCCCAGGCATCACCATCTCCGTGCCCTCCGGCAGCACGCAGCTCCCCGTCACGTCCGTCGTCCGGAAGTAGAACTGCGGCCGGTACCCCGGGAAGAACGGCGTGTGCCGACCACCCTCTTCCTTGCGACAGCACGTACACCTCGCAGCTGAACTTCGTGTGCGGCGTGATCGAGCCCGGCTTCGCCAGCACCTGCCCACGCTCCACCTCTTCCCGCTTCGTGCCCCGCAGCAGCACGCCCACGTTGTCCCCCGCCTGCCCCTGGTCCAGGAGCTTGCGGAACATCTCCACCCCCGTGCACACCGTCTTCAGCGTCGGCTTCAGGCCCACGATCTCCAGCTCGTCCCCCACCTTCACGATCCCGCGCTCCACCCGCCCCGTCACCACCGTCCCCCGACCCGAGATCGAGAACACGTCTTCCACCGGCATCAGGAACGGCCCGTCGATCAGCCGCTGTCGGCTGCGGAATGTAGCTGTCCAGCGCCTCCGCCAGCTTGAAGATCGACCCCGCCCCCAGCTCGCTCGTGTCCCCTTCCAGCGCCATCTTCGCGCTGCCGATCACGATCGGCGTCTTGTCCCCCGGAAACTGGTACTTCGACAGCAGCTCCCGCACCTCGAGCTCCACCAGCTCCAGGAGCTCCTTGTCGTCCACCATGTCCGCCTTGTTCATGTAGACCACGATGAACGGCACCCCCACCTGCCGCGCCAGCAGAATGTGCTCCCGCGTCTGCGGCATCGGCCCGTCCGCCGCACTCACCACCAGGATCGCGCCGTCCATCTGCGCCGCACCCGTGATCATGTTCTTGATGTAGTCCGCGTGCCCCGGGCAGTCCACGTGCGCGTAGTGCCGCTTCTCCGTCTCGTACTCCACGTGCGCCGTGTTGATCGTGATCCCCCGCGCCTTCTCCTCCGGCGCGTTGTCGATCTGGTCGTACGCCTTCACCTCCCCACCGTACTTCTTCGACAGCACCAGCGTCATCGCCGCCGTCAGCGTCGTCTTCCCGTGATCCACGTGACCAATCGTCCCCACGTTCACGTGCGGCTTCGTCCGCTCAAATTTGGCCTTGCCCATTTTTCAAGACTCCTTCAGACGTCGATGCAAAGATGCGGTGATGTGTTGCCGAATTGCGTCGAATTCCTGGTGCCCATGGAGCGGATTGAACGCTCGACCTCTCCCTTACCAAGGGAGTGCTCTACCACTGAGCTACATGGGCTCTGTCCGTTGCCGCGACAAGCCCTGCAGTTCGCGTACTCCCGTTCGTTGCCAGATCCCTTGGAGCGGGTGAAGGGAATCGAACCCTCGTCGTAAGCTTGGAAGGCTTCTGCTCTACCATTGAGCTACACCCGCGCATCGAGCGACAGAGCCGGAACGCTCGCGGTCGCCGCAGCGCCGAACCGATCCCCTGTCTCCCTCGAGCCTCGATCATGATTGGTGGAGGGGGAAGGATTCGAACCTTCGAAGGCAGAGCCGACAGATTTACAGTCTGTTCCCTTTGACCGCTCGGGAACCCCTCCGACGAAACATGCGATGATAGCAATTTCCGTTCCCATGGTCAAACGGCTTCGTCGGACCAAGCGCTTGGGTCTGCCAGAACCGAGCTCGACAGTGGCTTCCTCAGGCCAAGTCGTTGTCCCGAACACGGCCATGTGCCTGGCCGACGCAATGCGCACGGCGCCATTCTGAAGGCAAGCGATGCTGCCCTCTGCTCACCATCGCTGAGTCGCGGGCGGTATTCGTGAAATCTGCACCCGTGCTCCGACGCCGACTGCCGTTGCCGACGTTGCGGCGAGCCGCAACATCGCCGCGCTGACCGATAGCCCATCGCCGCCTCCGTCCATGACCATCGACCACCTGGGACTACGTGATCGTCGGCGCGGGCTCGGCCGGCTGCGTGCTCGCGAACCGGCTCTCCGCCGACGGGCGCCACTCGCGTGCTGCTGCTCGAAGCCGGTCCCGCCGATCGCTATCCGTGGATCCACATCCCGATCGGGTACGCGAAGACGATGTTCCACCCGGTCTACAACTGGTGCTTCAAGACCGAGCCGCGATCCGGGAATGAACGGCCGGCGAGATCTACTGGCCGCGCGGGCGCACGCTCGGCGGCTCGAGCGCGATCAACGGGCTCATCTACATCCGCGGCCAGCGCGAGGACTACGACCACTGGGCGGCGCTCGGCAATGCCGGCTGGAGCTACGACGACGTGCTGCCCTACTTCCGCAAGCTCGAGCACAACGTCCGCGGCGCGAACCGCGTGGCACGGCGCGGACGGGCCGCTGTGGGCATCCGACATCGGCGCGAAGCACGAGCTGATCGAAGCGCTGATCGCGGCGGGCGGCGAGATCGGCATTCCGCGCAACGACGATTTCAACGGCGCGACGCAGGAAGGCGATCGGCTATTACCAGCTGACGACGCGCCACGGCCTGCGCTGCTCGACGGCGACCGCGTACCTGCGGCCCGGCGCGCGCGCGGCGCAACCTCCGCGTCGAGACCGAGGCGCACGCGACGCGGATCCTGTTCGACGGACGCAAGGCGACCGGCGTCGTCTACCGCCAGGGCGGGCCGCGATGTGACCGTGACGCGCGCGGCGCGAGGTGATTCTCGCCGCGGGCGCGCTGCAGTCGCCGCAGCTCCTGCAGCTCTCGGGCGTCGGCCCGCCCGCGCTGTTGCAGCGAGTTCGGCATCCCGGTCGTCCACGCGCTCGCCGGCGTCGGCGAGAACCTGCAGGACCATCTGCAGGCGCGCGTGATCTTCCGCTGCACGAAACCGATCACGACCAACGACATCCTGCAGCTCGCCGTGGCGCAAGCTCGCGATGGGCATCGAGTACGCGTTCGCGCGCACGCGGCCCGATGGCGGTCGGCATCAACCAGGGCGGCATCTTCGCGCGCACCGACTCGCGCGCTTGACGCGCCCCGACGTCCAGTTCCACGTCGCGACGCTGTCGTCGGACATGGCCGGATCGCCGGTGCACGCGTTTTCCGGGTTCACGATGTCGGTGTGCCAGCTGCAGCCGGAGTCGCGCGGTCATGTGCGGTTCAAGTCGCCCGACCCGCTCGCGCGCACCGGCGATGCAGCCCAACTACCTGTCGACCGAACAGGACCGCGCGACGCTCGTCGCCGGCATCCGGCTCGCGCGAGCGCTCGCGGCGACGCGCGCGCTCGCGCCCGTACGTCGCCGGCGAGTATCGTCCCGGGCCCGAGGCGACGAGCGACGACGCATCTGCTCGAATTCGCGAAGAACACCGCGCGGCACGATCTTCCATCCGTCCGGCACGTGCAAGATGGGGCCGGCGTCGGATCCGCTGGCGGTCGTCGATCACGAGCTGCGCGTGCACGGCCTCGACGGCATCCGCGTCGTCGATTGCAGCATCATGCCGACGCTGGTCTCCGGCAACACCAACGCGCCGGTCGTGATGATCGCCGAGAAGATCGCCGACATGATCCTCGCCGACGGCCCGCTGATCGCGCGCTGCGATAATCGCAACGGCTCATTGCCCGCACCGAAGGAGCCGACCATGTCCTGCTGCCACGCCGATTTCGCCGCCGTCGAAGGCAGCGATCGCGGGTTCACCGTCGGCATGCCGACGTTCACGTTCGGCCCGCGGCGTGCTCGCCGAAGCCGGCGACAACGCGCGCGAGCTCGGCCTGAAGCGCGTCGCGCTCTTCACCGACCCGCGGCTCGCGTCCGAGCGAGTACGTCGCGATCGTGCAAGGCGTCGCTCGCGGCCGCGGGCGTCGACGCCGCCGTCTACAGCGACGTCGCGATCGAGCCGACCGACGCGTCGTTCCAGGAGGCGACGCGCTTCGCCGCCGACGGCAAGTTCGACGGCTACGTGTCGGTCGGCGGCGGCTCGGTGATGGACACCTGCAAGGCGGCGAACCTGTACGCGTCGCAGCCGGCGGAGTTCATGACCTACGTGAACGCGCCGATCGGCGGCGGGCAGAAGGTGCCGGGGCCGGTGAAGCCGCACATCGCGTGTCCGACGACCTCCGGCACCGGGTCGGAGACGACCGGCATCGCGATCTTCGACCTGCGCTCGCTCAACGCGAAGACCGGCATCATCTCGCGCCGCCTGATTCCCGACGTCGCGCTGATCGACCCGACCGTGACCGCGACGCTGCCGAAGAACGCCGTCGCCGCGACCGGCTTCGACTGCATGAGCCACGCGCTCGAATCGCTGACCGCGCGCGCGTACCCGCGTCGGCTCAATCCGGCGAAGGGCGTCGACCGGCCCGTGTCGCAGGGCGCGAATCCGTTCTCCGACATGCTCGCGACCGAGGCGCTCAAGATCGTCGGCACGTTTCTCGTCGCGCGCGGTCAACGATGCGTCCGACACCGAGGCGCGCACCGAGATGATGTACGCGGCGATGCTCGCCGGCATCGCGTTCAATGCCGCCGGCTGCCATCTGCCGCACGGCTTGTCGTACGCGGTGTCGGGCTCGACGCAAGGACTGGCACGTGCGACGGCTATCCGGAAGGCAAGACGCTCGTGCCGCACGGCATGGCGGTCGTGCTCAACAATCCGTCGGTGTGGCGCTTCACGGCGCCGTGCTGTCCCGGAGCGGCATCTGCACGGCGCGCAGTGCCTCGGCGCCGAAACGCGCGGCGCGACGGACGCCGATGCCGGCGACGTGCTCGCCGGCCGCGTGATCGAGCTGATGCGCGCGACGGCGATGCCCAACGGCCTGACGGCGCTCGGCTTCGACGCGTCGCACCTCGATGCGCTCGCCACCGGCGCCGAGCCGCAGTATCGGGTGATCCGCAATGCGCCGAAGGACGTCGGGCGCGACGACTTGAAGTCGCTCTTCCGCGCCGCGCTCAGCTACTGGTAGCCGACGCGTCGGCGCACGCAGCGGTGGCTCGGTCGACGCGGCTCCGTCGGCGCGTCGGCGTGCGCGCGACGGACGCCGCGCGCGCCGGCAGCATCACGCTGAACGTGACTGCCCTGGCCCGAGCTCGCTCATCACGTCGAGCTCGGCCTGGTGGCGCAGCAGCACGTGCTTGACGATCGCGAGCCCGAGACCCGTGCCGCCGGTCGCCCGCGAGCGGCTGCGATCGACGCGGTAGAAGCGCTCGGTCAGCCGCGGAATGTGCTCCGGCGCGATGCCGATGCCGGTGTCGGTCGACGCTGAACACGCCGCGGCCCTCGTCGTCGACGCGCCAGCCGAGCGTGATCGTCCCGCCGTCCGGCGTGTAGCGGACCGCGTTGCTCACGAGATTGCCGAACGCGCTCGCGAGCTCGTCGCGATTGCCGGTCACCATCGCGGGCTCGCCGATGTCGAGCGCGACCGCGTGCCGGCCGCCCGACAGCGCCTTCGCGTCGGCCGAGACCTCGAGCAGCAGCGGCACGCACGTCGAACGCGCTTTCGGCGACGGGCGTTCTGCTCGCTCTCGAGCGCCGACAGCGTCAGCAGGTCGTCGACCAGGCGCTGCATGCTCTTCGCCTGCTCGGCCATCAGCTGCAGGTAGCGCGTGCGCTGCCGCGGCTCGAGCTCGAGATCCTGCAGCGTTTCGAGAAAGCCGGAGACGACCGTCAGCGGCGTCTTGAGCTCGTGCGAGACGTTGGCGATGAAGTCGCGGCGCATCCGCGCGACCGCTTCGAGCTGCGTGATGTTGCGGCTGATCAGCAGCCGCTCGTCGACGCCGAACGGAACGACCTGGATCGACAGCGTCGTCCCGCGCTCGCGCAGCGAGTCGACGACCACCGCGTCGGTGAAATCGCCCGCCTCGAGATAGCGGACGACCTCCGGCTGGCGCACGAAATTGAGCAGCGGCTGGCCGGCGTCCCTCGCGAGATCGATGCCGAGGTGCGCCTGCGCGCGCACGTTCGCCCACTCGATGCGGTTCGCCGCGTCGAGGATCACCATGCCTTCGGGCAGCGCTTCGACGGCGCTGCGGAATCGCTCGATCGTCGTGGCGAGATCGCGCTGGCGCAGCGTCGCGCGACCGGACGCGCCGATAGAGCGCGGAGAACGCGAGCCCCCACGCGCCCGCGCCTCGGGCACCGGGGTGTCGAGCTCGGCATCGGCCCAGCGCGTCGAGCCGATCGAGTTGCCAGAGATGGACGCCGACGAGCACGCACGAGTCCGACGCGCGAGCACCGCGGCCGCCCAGATCGCGCCGAACAGCGAGCGCCGGCGAGCGCCGCCAGCGACCAGGACCGCGACCGGCGCACCAATGCCGGCGAGAACGACGGGACTCATGCCAGTGCGGCCGCCGCGGCGCGATCGCTAGCGCGGCACCGCGAGCCGGTAGCCGCTGCCGCGCACCGTCTCGACGAGCCCGTCCTGGCCGAACGGCTCGAGCGCCAGGCGCAGGCGCCGGATGTGGACGTCGACGGTGCGCTCCTCGATGTACACGTGATCGCCCCAGACGTGGTCCAGCAGCTGCGTGCGCGAATGGACGCGCTCGGGACGCGCGAGCAGGAAGCGCAGCAGCCGGAATTCGGTCGGACCGAGCGGCACCGTCCTGCCGTCGACGGTCACGCGGTGCGTCGCCGGATCGAGCTCGAGCGCGCCGGCGGCGAGCGGCTCCTGCGCCGCCTCGGGCGCGCGCCGCCGCAGCACCGCCTTGATCCGCGCCTTCAGTTCGCGCGGCGAGAACGGCTTGGTCACGTAGTCGTCGACCCAGGCCTCGAGGCCCGCGACCTTGTCCGCTTCGTCGGTGCGCGCCGTGATCATGATGATCGGCAGCTCGCGCGTGCGCGCGTCGCCGCGCAGCTCCTTCGCGAGCACGCAGGCCGGACTTGCCCGGCAGCATCCAGTCGAGCAGCAGGAGGTCGGCAGCGCCTCGTCGAGTCTCGCGCTGCGCGGCTTCGGCATCGGGCACGGCGCGGACCTCGTAGCCCGCGTCGACCAGGTTGACGCTTCAGCAGCTCGCGGATCGCAGGCTCGTCTTCGACGACGAGGACCGGCGGCATCACTCGGTCGCGCGCTCGCCACGGCGGCGCTCATTCCTCGGCGACCTCGGCGCGGATCTGCTCGGCGGACGCGTGCCGGACGTCGATGCCCTTGACCACCTGGACGACCGCCTCGGCGATGTTCTTCGCGTGATCGCCGATGCGCTCGATCGACTTCGCGATGAACACGATCTCGAGCGCCGCCGTGATCGTCCGCGGGTCCTCCATCATGTAGCTGATGAGCTGGCGCATGATCGCCAGGAACGCGGCGTCGATCTCCTCGTCGCGGTCGATCACCTCGGCGGCCGCGCGCGGCGTCGAGCCGCGCGAACGTGTCGAGCGCCATCTGCAGCATCTCGCGCGCGCGCTCGGCGGTGCGGACGACGTCGTAGCGACGCACGCGGCTCAGCCGGTCGGCGCCGCGGATCTGCGCCGCCTTGTAGGCGATCTTCTTCACCTCGTCGCCGACGCGCTCGAGCTCGTTGACGATCTTGGTGATCATCAGCACGAAGCGCAGGTCGATCGCCGTCGGCTGGCGCCTCGCGATGATCTGGCTGCACATCTGGTCGAGGTTGACCTGCATCTGGTTGATCTGCTTCTCGTCGGCGCCGACCTGATCGATCGCCTCCTCGTCGTCGCGCCTCGAGCAGCGCGATCGCGCGATTCAGCTGAGTCTCGACGAGTCCGCCCATCGCGAGGACGCCGCTGCGGATCGCCTCCATCTCGGCGTCGAACTGCTTGTGCGTGTGTTCGTTCATCGCGGCATTCCTTGGTGCGCTCGGCGCCGTGAGCCGGCGCTCAGCCGAACCGTCCGGTGATGTAGTCCTCGGTTTCCTTCCGCTTCGGCTTGAGGAAGAGCGTGTCGGTCGCGCCGAATTCGACGAGCTCGCCCAGGTACATGTACGCGGTGAAATCGGATACGCGCGCCGCCTGCTGCATGTTGTGCGTGACGATCGCGATCGTGTAGTCCTCCTTCAGCTCGGTGATGAGCTCCTCGATCTTCGCCGTCGAGATCGGGTCGAGCGCCGAGGTCGGCTCGTCGAGCAGCAGCACCTCGGGCTTGACCGCGACCGCGCGCGCGATGCACAGCCGCTGCTGCTGGCCGCCGGACAGCGCCATCCCGCTCTGCTTCAGCTTGTCCTTGGCCTCGCCCCACATCGCGGCCTTGGTGAGCGCCCACTCGACGCGCTCGTCCATGTCCCGCTGCGACAGATTCTCGTACAGGCTGACGCCGAAGGCGATGTTGTCGTAGATCGACATCGGAAACGGCGTCGGCTTCTGGAACACCATGCCGACCTTGGCGCGCAGCATGTTGAGGTCGACGCCCGGATCGAGGATGTTCTGGCCGTTGAAGATGATCTCGCCGGTCGCCCGCTGCCCCGGATAGAGCGAATACATCCGGTTGAGCGTGCGCAGCAGCGTCGACTTGCCGCAGCCCGGACGGACCGATGAACGCCGTGACGCGACGCTCGGCGATGTCGAGATCGATGTTCTTGAGCCCCTGGAACTTGCCGTAGTAGAAGTCGAGGTTGCGGCAGGAGATCTTCGGGCGGCGCTCGCGCGCTCCGGCTGCCGTCGATCTCGGCCGCGTCGCGACGGCTTCGAAATTCATCGTCTTCTCCCTCGGAATTCCCATCGTCAGCGGACCGCGGACTGGCGGAACACCGTGCGCGCCAGGATGTTGATGACGAGCACGGTCAGCGTGATCAGCAGCGCGCCGCCCCACGCCAGCAATCTCCAGTCGTCGAACGGGCTCATCGCGAACTGGAAGATCACCACCGGCAGATTCGCCATCGGCGCGTTCATGTCGGCGCTCCAGAACTGGTTGTTGAGCGCGGTGAACAGCAGCGGCGCGGTTTCGCCCGACATCCGCGCGACCGCGAGCAGGATGCCGGTGATCACGCCGCCGCGAACGGCCTTCAGCGTCACCTTGAGGATCACCTTCCACATCGGCGCGCCGAGCGCCACGGCGGCCTCGCGCAAGCTGCTCGGGCACGAGGTGCAGCATGTTCTCGGTCGTGCGCACGACCACCGGGAATCGCGATCAGCGCGAGCGCGAACGAGCCCGCCCAGCCGGAGAAGTGCCCGACCTGCGCCACGTAGACGGTGTAGACGAAGAGCCCGATGACGATCGACGGCGCGGAGAGCAGGATGTCGTTGATGAAGCGCGTGACGCGCGCGATCCAGCCGTTCTTGCCGTACTCGGCGAGATAGATGCCGGCGAGGATGCCGATCGGCGTGCTGATGAACGTCGCGACGAAGACGATCATGACGCTGCCGTAGATGGCGTTGGCGAGCCCGCCCGCCGAGCCCGGCGGCGGCGTCGTCTGCGTGAACAGCGTCGGCGACAGCGCGGCGAAGCCCTTGGCGAACAGCACCCAGAGGATCCACAGCAGGAACGTCATGCCGAACGCCATCGTGCCAAGCGACATCACGAGGTTGATCCGGTTGACGAAGAGCCGCTTGCGGTAGAGGGCGCGTCATGTCTTCCTGCCCTCCCCCTTGGCGAGCTGCGCCAGCAGCAGCCGCGAGCACGCGAGCACGATGACGGTGAGCAGGAACAGCACGAGGCCGAGCGCGATCAGCGACGCGCGGTGGACCGGCTCCGCCGCTTCGTTGAACTCGTTGGCGAGCGCCGACGCGATGGAGTTGCCGGGCGCGAACAGCGACGCACTGATCCGGTACGCGTTGCCGATGACGAACGTGACCGCCATCGTCTCGCCGAGCGCGCGGCCGAGACCGAGCATGATGCCGCCGATGACGCCGACCTTGGTGTAGGGCAGCACGATGTTCCAGACCACTTCCCACGTCGTCGCGCCGATGCCGTACGCCGATTCCTTGAGCACCGGCGGCACGATCTCGAAGACGTCGCGCATCACCGAGGCGATGAACGGAATGACCATGATCGACAGGATGAAGCCCGCCGACAGCACGCCGATGCCGTTCGGCGCGCCCTGGAACAGCGGCCCCAGGATCCAGAGGTCGCCGAAGATCCTGGTGAGCAGCGGCTGGACGTAGTCGCCGAACACCGGCGCGAAGACGAACAGTCCCCACATGCCGTAGATGATCGACGGAATCGCCGCGAGCAACTCGACCGCCGTGCCCAGCGGGCGCTTGAGGACGACGGGACACATCTCGGTCAGGAAGAGCGCGATGCCGAAGCTGACCGGCACGCCGATCAGCGAGCGCGATCGCCGACGTGACGAGCGTGCCGTAGATCGGGGCGAGCGCGCCGAACTTGAGCTTCACCGGATCCCAGACATCGGTGAAGAAGAACCCGATTCCGAACTTCTGGAATGCGGGGATCGCCGTCCACATCGAGCGCGCCGATGATGCCGACGAGCGTCAGCAGCACGAACAGCGCAAAGCACATCGTCGTGCGCTCGAACAGCCAATCCTGCCACGGCGCCGCGCCGCGCCGCGCAGGCGGCGGGGTGGGCTCGCGCTCGGCGCGCGGATCCATCGTGGCGGTCATGGCGGGTTGCAGTGCGGCCAAGGTGGTCGACATGATAAACCCTACCAAAAAAGCGGCCGCGAGGAACGCGCTCGCGGCCCGAAGGCTTTCTTCTGGAGGAGGAAGAAAGATGCTACTGCCAGGAGGAATGCGAGTCGCGTGGCGATCAACTCACAGGATCGACTTGCCGGCGCTGTCCTTGAGCTGCACCTTCCAGGCGTCGGCGATGAGCTTGACGACGCCTTCGGGCATCGGCACGTAGTCGAGCTCGGACGCCATCTTCTGGCCGTTCTTGAACGCCCAGTCGAAGAACTTCAGCACCTCGGCGGCATTCTGCGGCTTGTCCTGCTTCTGTCTGCATCAGGATGAAGCTCGCGCCGGTGATCGGCCAGCTCGTCTTGCCGGGCTGGTCGGTCAGGATCTGATAGAAGCCCGGCGCGTTCTTCCAGTCGGCGAACGCCGCGGCCGCCTGGAACGTGTCGTCGTCGGGCTGCACGAACTGGCCCTCCTTGTTCTGCACCGACGCGTGCGCCATCTTGTTGCGCTTCGCATACGCGTACTCGACGTAGCCGATCGAGCCCTTGATCCGCTGCACGTAGGCGGCGACACCTTCGTTGCCCTTGCCGCCGACGCCTTCGGGCCACGACACCGCCGTGCTGGCGCCGACCTTCTCCTTCCATTCCGGGCTCACCTTCGACAGGTAATCGGTCCAGATGAACGTCGTGCCCGAGCCGTCCGATCGGCGCACGACGGTGATCAGCTCGTCCGGCAGCTTGACGCCGGGATTGAGATCGGCGATGGGCTTCTCGTTCCACTTCTTGATCTTGCCGAGATAGATGTCGGCCAGCACCGGCCCGGTGAACTTCATCGCGCCCGGCGCGACGCCTTCGATGTTCACGACCGGCACGACGCCGCCGATGATCGCCGGAAATTGCATCAGTCCCGCGGCTTGCAGGTCCTCCGGCTTGAGCGGCATGTCGGAGGCGCCGAAGTCGACGGTCTTGGCCTTGATCTGGGCGATGCCGCCGCCCGAGCCGATCGACTGGTAGTTCATTCCGACGCCGGTCTTCTGCTTGTAGGCCTCGGCCCATTTCGCGTAGATCGGGTACGGAAACGTCGCGCCGGCGCCGGTGATGTCGACCGCCGTCGCGGTCGAAATGCCGAACGCGATCGTCGCGGCGGCGAGGACTCCTTGGATCAGATACTTGCGCATGTTCTTTCCTTTCGATTGCGGATCGCTGATTGTTGCGGTGGCGTGTTACAGCGGATGACAGACCGCGCCGTCACCGTGTGCGCGGGACGCATCCGAATCGGCTTCGTCAGGGCTCGCGAGGAGCGTGCAACGCCGGCTCGCCGCAAGCGGCCATTCGGCGGACGCTCGATGCGCTCCGCAAGCTCCGCTACGACGCTCGCGGCAAGCCGTCGCAGTCCACGGCCGGACGCCGTAGCAGCGATGTGCGAGCCCTCGGGATCGACCTCGACGAGCGAGGTCGCCGGCTCGATGCGGGCACCGCGCGCGGCAAGCCCGAGCAACACGCCGTCGCTGGGTGCGCCCGACGACCTCGTTGCCGAGGCCGCCGACGACCTGTCCGGCGCGCACGGCGTCGCCGATCCGCCGCTCGGTCATGAACCGTCCATGCCGTCCGCGCCTCGACGACCAAGCTGCGGCGGGAGCATCGACGGCGGCGCGAAAGCCGTCCGCGAGACCACGATGTCCGGGCGATTGCGCGCTCCACCCCGCAGCCGTTCCTCCGGATCTCCGATCGCCAAATCGACGTTTCCACCGGCGACAAAGCCCGAGCCGATTCCGACCGTGATCGGAACGCGGCCGCGCAGCGATTCGGCGCCGCGCCGCTTGCTCCCGCGTGCATCGACGAGGACCTCAGGCTCGAGGGCGGCCGCGACGCCGGGCCACGACCAGGTCGTCGCCGCGATCATCCGCCGCGCGAGAATCGAAGGAATGCTCTTGAGCGACGCGCAAAAGCACGCGCCCTCGCTGTCGAGCTCCGCGTTGCCGACGTACCACGCGTTGGTGAACGCCATGCCGCGCCGATGCCAGGACGGATCGGCCTCGTCCGCGAGGACGACCGCGAGCCCGGCCTGATGCAGCGCGAATGCCACTGCGGAGCCGACGTCGCCGCAGCCCAGCACGATTGCGACGGGGCGCGGAAGACGCGTGCCTGGTCATTGGGAAACCTCGACGTCGACGAACACCGATACCGCGGTCGATCGTAGCGCACCAATGTGACGCGTCAGTGACGGTGTCTGCAGCGCACCGTCGAATCCATGCCGACAGCGTCCGGCTGTAACAATTCCCGTGGCGCATTGCGGTACGATGACGACGTTCATTTCGACGGAGGCCGCGTCATGGCTGGCAGCAGGAAGAAGGAGTTCGATCTTGGCAGGGACGGCACGATCACCTGCCACTTGTCCGAAGACAACAAGAGACTGCTGATCGAGTTCGATGTCGACAAGGAAGGCCTGACGAAGACCGGCGTCAACGGCCTCATCGACGCGTTGAAGAAAATCAGCGACAAGATGTCGCGCTAGTCGCGCGGCGCGGAGCGCAGCCGGTTTCCGGCGCTTTGCAGCACGACCGACATTCGCGATCGACCAATCGAGGAGCAGCGCGTCTGATGGCGGAAAAGAAAAGCCGATCCTATGCGGTCCGCAGCTCGGGCATCCACGGCCGCGGCGTTTTCGCAACGAAGACGATCCGCAAGGGCACGGTGATCGTCGAGTACAAGGGGCAGCGCACGTCGTACGAAAGGCGTTGCGCCGGTCGCACAGCGATCCGGACGATTCCGCGCACACGTTCCTGTTCGAGCTCGACGACGGCAGGGTGATCGACGCCGGTGTGCGCGGCAATGCGGCGCGGTGGATCAATCATTCCTGCGATCCGAACTGCGAGCCGATCGAGGACGCCGAGGGCCGCATCTTCATCAAGGCGAAGCGGACGATCCGCGCCGGCGAGGAGCTCAGCTACAACTACCGGCTCAACATCGAAGGCCGATTGACCAAGCGGGAGCGCGCCGGAGTACGCCTGCCGGTGCGGCAGCGCGAAGTGCCGGGGAACGCTGCTCGACGACGGCGTGAGCGTACGATCGATGCCGCGACGACTGCGCGCGATCCGTAGCGGCGGATCGCGTCAGACGAAGTCGGGGCCGATGACGACCTTCAGCACCGTCGACGACACGCCGTCGCGAACCCGGTTCGACAGCCACCAGACCGCCGCCTTGCGCACGCTCCACGGCGCATTCGTCGCCGGTCAGCAGGAAGGCCGCGACTTCGCCCAGCGTCGGCTGATGACCGACGACGAGCACGGGCTCGCGCGCGTCCGGCCAGCCGGCCGCGGCCAGGACCGCGGACGCCGAGCGCGCCCGGCGCGAGCTCCGGGCACGACGCGATACTTGCGCTTCAGCGCATGCGCCGTCTGCTCCGCGCGATCGGCCGGGCTCGTCAGGATGCGCGTCGTCGCCGGCAGGTGCCGATCGAGCCACTTCGCCATCCGCTCGGCTTGCTGGATGCCCTTCGCCGTCAGGCGGCGCCCGAGGTCGGGCTCGCCGGGTTCGGCTTCCGCGTGCCGCCAGAGAATGAGGTCCATGTTGCCGCTCCTTGCTATCAGGTGTCCGGCTCGGGCTGCTCGGCCAGCCGCTCGACCAGCTCGCTGCTGCGCGGCGCGCGGCGCGCGACCGGCGCGACACCTTCGAGCCGCGCGTAGGTGCCGTCGCCGGCAAGCACCCACGCATCGCAGTTGTCGGCAAGATAGGGCTTCAATCCCTCGTTGATCACGCGCGCCTTGAGCTCCGGATCGAGCACCGGGAACGCGACCTCGATCCGGCGAAAGAGGTTGCGTCCCATCCAGTCGGCGCTCGCGAGCCAGACCTCGTCGCGCGCCGTCGTTCGCGAAATACCAGATCCGGCTGTGCTCGAGGAACCGGCCGACGATCGAGCGCACGCGGATGTTCTCCGAGAATCCCTTCGACGCCCGGCCGCAGCGCGCACGCGCCGCGGACGATGAGGTCGATCTCGCACGCCCGCCTGCGACGCCGTGTACAGCGCGCGGATCACGGCCTCCTCGATCAGCGCGTTCATCTTGGCGATGATTCGCGCCGGCTTGCCCTCGCGCGCGTTGCGCGCTTCGCGGCCGGATCGCGTAGAGCACGCCGGTCGTGCATCGTGAACGGCGCCAGCAGCAGGTGCTTGCAGCCGCTTCGCCTTCGCGAGGCTCGTGATGTGCAGGAACACGTCGTTGACGTCGGCGCAGATCGCCTTGTTGGCCGTCAGCAGGCCGAAGTCCGTGTAGAGCCGCGCCGTGCGCGGATGGTAGTTGCCGGTGCCGAGATGCGCGTACGACTGCAGGCGCGTCCTGCCCTTCGCATCGTTCTCGCGGCGCAGCAGCAGCGCGAGCTTGGCGTGCGTCTTGAGCCCGAACACGCCGTAGACGACCTGCGCGCCGACCTGCTCGAGCTTCTCCGCCCAGTTGATGTTCGCTTCCTCGTCGAAGCGCGCGAGCAGCTCGACGACGACGGTGACTTCCTTGCCGCGGCGCGCCGCATCGATCAGCGCCTCCATCAGCACCGAGTTGACGCCGGTGCGATAGACGGTCTGCTTGATCGCGACGACGTCCGGATCGTCGGCGGCCCTGCGGATGAACTCGACGACGGGATCGAACGACTGGAACGGATGGTGCAGCAGGACGTCGTGCTGGCGGATCGTCGCCAGGAGGTCGGTCGAATCCCGCAGCCGGTCGGGAAGACCCGGGCACGAACGGCCGGTAGTTCGTGTCCGGTGATCGACACGGCATCGATCGAGCGCGGACATCCGCGCGAGATTGACCGGACCGTCGACGCGATACAGGTCGTCGTCGGTCAAGTCGAACTGCCGCAGCAGGAACTGCGCGAGCTTCGTCGGGACAGCCCGCCGCGACTTCGAGCCGCACCGCCAGGCCGAACTGGCGCTGCGGCAGCTCGCCCTCGAGCGCCTGCCGCAGGTTCTTCACTTCTTCCTCGTCGAACCAGAGGTCGGCGTCGCGCGTCACGCGGAACTGCGAGTAGCCGACGATCTCGCGCCCGCCGAAGAGCTCGTGCGAGTGCGCGTGAATGACGCTCGACAGCAGGACGAACGCGTTGTCGGCGCCCGCACACGCCGCGCGGCAGCGCGATGATCCGCGGCAGGAGGCGCGGCGCCTTCACGGTGGCGATCGTCGTTTCGCGCCCGAACGCGTCGCGGCCGGAGAGCTCGACGACGAAATTGAGGCTCTTGTTGGCGACCTGCGGAAACGGATGCGCGGGATCGAGGCCGATCGGCGTCAGCAGCGGCTTCACTTCGCGCTGGAAGTAGTCGGCCACCCACGCGCGCTGCTCGGCGTTGCGGTCGCCGTGCCGCAGCAGCCGGATGCCGGCCTCCGCCAGCGCCGGGCAGGATCGCCTCGTTCAGCAGCCGGTATTGCTCGGCGACCAGCATCCGCGCCTCGTCGCCGATGATCGCCGAGCAGCGCGCGCAGCCCCGGCAGCGTCATGCCCGGCGGCGGCGAGCTGCGCGCGCAGCTGCTCCTTGAGGCCCGCGACGCGAATCTCGAAGAACTCGTCGAGATTGTTGCCGACGATGCACAGGAAGCGCAGCCGCTCGAGCAGCGGAACGGCGGGGTCCTGCGCCAGCGAGAGCACGCGCCGGTTGAATGCGAGCTGCGACAGCTCGCGATTGATCGGCGACGGACGGTGATGGATTCATCGACGGCAGCCGCAGCGTCGCGGCGGCCGGCACGGGAACTGGGCAGTTTGTGGCCGCTGCGATGACGCATATATTACAGCGGGCCGCCCGAGCGCCGAGGCACGCGGCGAAACGGCCGTTTCTGCTACCCTCTGCGCGCGCTCCCCACCGCCCTGCCCCGCATGCGCGAACGCAAGTCCGATCGCACTACTGGCCGTCGTCGATCTCGGCTCGAACAGCTTCCGGCTCGAGATCGGCCGCGTCGAAGGCGACCAGATCTATCAGCTCGACACCTGGCGCGAGACGCTGCGCTTCGGCGCCGGCGTCGACGACAAGGGCCGGCTCAAGCCCGCCGGCGATGAAGGCGGCGCTCGCCTGCCTCGCGCGCTTTCGCGAGCGGCTGTCGGGGCTGCATCCCGCGGCGGTGCGCGTCGTCGCGACGAACACGTTCCGCGTCGCGAAGAACGCGCGCGAGTTCCTGGCGCTGCGCCGAGCGCACGCTCGGCTTTCCGATCGACGTCATCAGCGGCCACGAGGAAGGCGCGGCTCACGTTCTTCGGCGTCGCGCACGAGCTGCCGCCGTCGATCGCGGCCGCGGCTCGTCATCGACATCGGCGGCGGATCCACCGAGTTCATCATCGGCCGCGGCCTCGAGCCCGAGCGGCTCGAGTCGCTGACGATCGGCTGCGTCGGCATGACGCAGCGCTTCTTCCGCGACGGCACGATCACCGCGGCCGGCGCTCGACGCGGCGGAAACCGTGGCGCGCGCCGAGATCGAGGCGATCGCGCGGCGCGTTCGGCCCGGCGCACTGGCGCGAGGCCTACGGCTCGTCCGGCACCGCGGTGGCGCTCGCCGACATCCTCGAGCAGAACGCTTTTTCGGGCGGCGGCATCACGCCGGCGGGCCTCGCGCGGCTGCGCCGGCACATGCTCGACGCCGGCCACGTCTCGCGGCTGAAGCTCGAATGCGCTCAAGGGCGAGCGCGCGCCCGTGCTCGCCGGCGGGCTCGCCATCATGGCGGCCGCCGTCACGGAGCTCAAGATCGAGCGCATCGATCCCGTCGGCGGCGCGCTGCGCCTCGGCGTGCTCTACGACCTCCTCGGGCGCACGATCGACGAGGATGCGCGCGCCGCCACCGTCGAGCGCTTCATCGCGCGCTACGGCATCGATCGTGCGCAGGCGCTGCGCGTCGGCGATCTCGCGGCCGCGCTCTACCGGCGCGCGGTCGCGTCGCCCGACGCGACGCTCGCGAAGCTCGTCGAATGGGCGGGACGGCTGCACGAGGTCGGCATGTCGATATCGCACGACGGCTTCCACAAGCACGGCGCGTACATCCTGCAGAACGCCGACATGCCGGGCTTCTCCGCCGGCGAGCAGGGCCGCCTCGCGCTGCTCGTCTTCGGCTGTCGCGGCCGGCTCGCGAAGGTCGCCGGCAGCCTCGGCGAGCAAGGACGTCCGCGCGGCGGTGCTCGCGCTGCGCCTCGCGGTGCTCGTCCACCACGCGCGCACCGCGATCGGCGGTGCCGCGCATCACGCTCAAGGTCGCGCGCGACATCCGGTTCGGCATCTCGCGCCGCTGGCTCGCCGCGCATCCGTTGACCGACTATCTGCTCGCGAAGGAACGAGCGCAGTGGGCGGACGCTCGGCTACCCGTGGCGCGTGACTTCGCCGTAGCACATGGCGACGCGCCCGACTGGGGGCAAGTCTAGGACACGCGCAGCGTCGCGCCCGGGCGCGACGCGAGTGAAGCGCACCGGCACGGCTTCCGTCGCGAGTCGGCCGTCGCGTTGCCGGACGCGAACGAACGTCGACGCCGCAAGGATCGCCGTCGTCGGGGAAGTCCGATCGATAGTGCGCGCCGCGCGAATTCTCGCGTGCCGTGGCCGCGTGAACGATGACGCGCGACACGGCGATGAGGTTCGCGAGGTTGAGCGCGTCGTGCCACGTCAGGTTGAACGAACGCTCGCTCCGTCGGGAAGGCCGATGCCGGAGAGCTCGCTCGTCGAGCGATTCGAGCGTTTGCGCCGCGCGAGCGAGGCCGCACCGCGTCGCGCACGATGCCGGCATCGTCCCACATCGAGGTCGTACAGACGCTCGCGAATCGATTCCAATGCGCGACGGATCGCCGCGCCGGGCCGCAACGGCACCTCGGCCCGCACGAGCGCCTCGTCGAGCGCCGCGGCATCCGGCTCGCGCCACGCGCCCTCCTGCGCGATCCACGCCGCGATCTCGTCGCCCGCGATGCCGCCGAAGACCGTCGAATTGGCGACGCCGTTGCCGCCGAGCCGGTTCGCGCCGTGCACGCCGCCCGAATCCTCGCCGGCGACGAAGAGCCCGCGGAATCGCCGTCGTGCAGTCGGGAGCGAACTCGACGCCGCCCATCATGTAGTGCGCCGTGGGAACGACCTCGACGCGGCCCGCCCGCGAGATCGAAGCCGCAATCGGCGCAGCGCTCGACCATCCCCTTGAACTGCCGGCGCACGTTGTCCGGCCCGAGGTGGCCCATGCTGAGGTAGACGCCGCCGTTCGGGGTCGTGCGTCCGGCTCGCATTTCGGTGTCGATCGCGCGCGAGACGATGTCGCGCGTCGCGCGCTCGCGCGCGCGGGTCGTAACGGTCCATGAACCGCTCGCCGTCGCCGTCGAGGAGGTAGCCGCCGGCGCCGCGCAGGCCTTCCTCCAGCACGGTGCCGGTCATCCGCGTGTGCGGGCCCGCGAGCAGTCCGGTCGGGTGGAACTGCACCATCTCCATGTCGCGCAGCGGAAGCCCGAAGCGCAGCGCCATCGCGATGCCGTCGCAGCTCTTGTCGCCGGACGGGGTGTGATACTGTACATCGTCGGGCCGCCGCCCGTGGCGAGCAGCACGGCCTTCGCCTGCGCGAACACATACTCGCCGTTGCGGATGTCGACGAGCAGCACGCCGGCGAGGCCGCCTTCGTTCCCGGCGGCCGCGATGAAGTCGAGCGCGCGATGCTCCTCGAGCCTCCGATGCCGCGCGCCCACACCTGCTCCGCGAGTCGGTTCATGATCTCGATGCCCGTAAGGTCGCCCTTGTGCACCGTGCGGTCGAACGTCTGGCCGGCGAACGCCTTCTGGTGGATCGTGCCGTCGGGATTGCGGTCGAAAAAACAGCCGAGCTCGTTCTCGAGCTCGTGAATCCGTTCGATGGCGCCGGTGACGAGCGTCCACGCGAGGTCCTGGTCCGGCAGCCACTTGCCGCCCTCGATCGTGTCCATGAAATGGCGCTCGACCGAGTCGCCGGGCGCCAGTGCGACGTTGTAGCCGCCCTGCACCATCCGCGTGCAGCCGCACTTGCCGAGCAGTCCCTTGACCGCGATCGTGATGTGCGAGCGCGGGATTCGCGGCGTGCGCGTGCAGCGCGGCGAAGAGTCCCGCACCGCCCGCGCCGAGGATCAGGACGTCGGTGCGCAGCGTCCGGATGCGCGCACCGCGCAGCGACGCGTCACCGGCGCGAACCGACGCCGAGCGCGGCGAGTGCCGCCGCCCGCTTCGCCCGGGCCTCGGCGTCGACGGCGGCGTAGAGGCTTGCTCCCGTGGCTGTCCATGGCGACCCGCAGCGGACCGAACCCGCGGACGCGAAACTTCCACAGGCTTTCCGGATTGAGATCGTCGAGATCGACGTCCTCGATCGCCTCGATCCACGTCGTCTCGAGCGCTGCCGCGCCGCCGATGATCGCGAGATAGACGCCGCCCAGTTCCCGGAACGCCGCGGCCGAATCGGCACCGAGGCCACCCTTGCCGATGACGATGCGAACGCCGTGGCTCGCCATCAGCGGCCGCGTGAAGCGCTCCATCCGCGCGCTGGTCGTCGTGCCGACGCAGATCGGCGCGTAGCCCGCGGGATTCTCGGGCGACGGCGCGACCCGCTTCACGTTGGGCGCCGTATGGATGACCGCATGACCGGCGAGATCGAAGCGCGTCGTCCTGCCGTGATCGAACAGCGCGATCTGCGTCGCGTCGCGAATGCCGAAGAGCGTGCCGTTGAGCGTGACGGTGTCATCGACGGCGAGCGCGCGCACCTTAGGCGCCTTCTTCAGAAACGCCCGTCGATTCGAATCCGACATTCGTCACCTCCTGACGGGCGCCGGGTTGAGCCCGTCCATCGTGCATCGCCAACCTGGCCGTAGCCGCGGCAGGGTCCGCCACTCTGGCCGTGAGATTCCGTTGGCGTCGTCCACGACCTTGCCGTCGCGCAACGTCAGCTCGCACGCGAGCCGCTGCGTCGCGTCCATGCGCGCGCCGTTCATGTCGACGAGCCCGAATTTGCCGCGTTCGAGTCGCAGCACCGCGACGTCGGCGACGGCGCCCGACCGAGAGATGACCCAGCCGTCCTGCTTGATCTCGCGTGCCGGGTTCCAGGTCGACCGCGCGACGACGTCGTCCAGCGAGAGCCCCATCGCGAGAAACTTGTCCATCACGTTGAGCATGCTCTTCATGCCGGCATTCATGCTGCCGATGTGAAGGTCGGTCGAAATCGAGTCGGGAACGAACCCTTCCTTGATCGCCGGCACCGCAATGCGCCACAGAAAGCTGCCGCCGCCATGCCCGACGTCGAAAATAACGCCGCGCTTCCGCCCTTCGAGGAGCGCAGGGTTGACGTGCCCGGAGGCATCCTGCTCGCCGCGTAGTCCCGAATAAACATGGGTGTAGATGTCGCCGGGGCGCAGTTTCTTCGTGACGAGCTCACTCAGCGGCCGTTCGGGCCTGTTCGTGCCGAAATCGACCATCACCGGCACTTGCGCAAGCGTTCCGGCTTCAACTGCCCGTTCGACCGGCGCCCACTCTGGTCCCGCGTAATGCGCGGTCTTGATGCCGACGATGAGCCCGGGGTAGCGGCGCGCCATGTCGGCGGTGGGCTTCGCCTCCATGTCAGCGAGGTCCTGCTCATACGCCCCGCCACGCATGCCGTTCCCGACGATGTTGAGAAAGGCGAGGATGCGGGTCTTCGAGCGATCGATCACTCGCTGTTTGAAGTCCTCGAAGTTTCGCCAGCCGGCGCACCCGGCGTCCGCAACCGTCGTCACGCCAACGCGCAGAGTGAATCCATCCGGGTAAACACTGTTGTCGCCCGCATAGGACCGCCGCTCGCCCGTACCGGCATAGGTGTGTGCATGGATGTCGACCAGGCCAGGGGTGACGTAGAGTCCCGCCACGTTGACTGACTTCACGGCATCGGCGGGATTCAGCCTGGTGCCGACGGCCGCAATCTTCCCGCCTGCAATCGCCACGTCGCGGACGGCGCTCAGGTTGTTCCGCGCATCGATGACGTGCCCGCCCTGGAGCAGCAGATCGTATTTCGGGCTTGCGGGTGGTGCTGCCTGGCGTGCGGCGATGGCAACAAAAGGCACCACAAGGGCGAGGCAGACCGCAACCAGCAGCGTCCGCCCATTCAGGTGACGCCACCTTCCCGCACCGCCATTACCTTTCGGCGGGTTCGTCGATTCAGGCATCAGCTGATCCTCCGGGCGTCCGCGGCGGGTGGCCGTCCATGTCGCGCCGAGGTATTCACCCATGTCCAACGCTCCGCCGATCTGGTCTGCGCTGACCTTTCCCGTGAACGTGAGATTGACGGCGTCTCCGTGCTGTTCGCCGTAGGCGCTGCGGATGCGGACCGCGTCGCCGTCAATCGTTCCAGTCACTTCGCGGGTCATGAACTCGCCCTGGTGAAACCCGCCGAGGTCGTTACCCTTCTGCGAGAGGTGCAGCACGTGGTTTGACGTCGACGCGGCATATTGGATGCGCACGTTCCACTGTCCGGTCAAGTCCATCACCGGCGTGGCTGGCGCGGTCGACGGCGGCTGCGCCGGAGGCTTTGACAGCACTGCGAACAGGCGGTCGGCGATCACCCGTTCGTCGCCAGGGGCGAGCATGTACGGGGTCACGGACACGCCGGTCTGCCCTGGGCTCGCCGGCGTTACGAGCGGCGTCAAGCGTGATGCGCGGGTCGCCGTCGAGCAGCAGGCGGGCGACGGCTTCCCCCGTGATCCCGAGTTTCTGACGGTCCCACAGAATCTTCAGTGACGGCGTACGGTTCGAGAGCCCGTTTGGCTGCGACACCGCCGTCGACACGCCCGGCACCGCCGCAACGCGCTGGCCGATGTGATCGAGCCAGCCATTCCACCGCTTCCACTCAGCCTCGTGATCGCGCTTGACCCACATCTCGACGGCCATCAGCATGCCGATCGCGTCTTCCTTGCCCACCTTCAAGGAGCGAGTGACGCCATGGTGGGGCGCGCTGTGGACCCAGGCGGCCCGAACGAGATCCTTACGCCCGAGGAGCAGGCCCGCGGTCTGCGGCCCGCGCAGGCACTTTCCGCCGCTGTACGCCACGAGAGTGGCGCCATTCTGCAGGTGCACGTTCGGGATCGTCAGGATCTCGGCCGCGGCATCGACCAGGATGGGAACGCCCTTCGCCTTTGCGAGCGGCGCAATCGCCTTCACGCTGAGGGGACTGTCGTCTGCGTTCGGACCCGCAAGGATGTAAATCATCGCCGTTCGCGGGCCGAGCGCCGCCTCGAACTCCGCCAGGGTCGTGACCTCGACGACCCGTACGCCCAGGGAGCGGAGCGCGGCGTCATAGACGTTGCGCGAGTGCGCGGGGATGATGGCCTCGTCCTTCGGGAACCCGCTCAGGTTCGGCAGCCGGACGTGCAGGTCGGGGTTGCCGCCGGCAACGCACGCCGCGGTTGCGAGTGTCAGGCCAGCCGAGCAGCCGTTCGACACGAGCCCCCACTCGGCGCCCGTCAGCGCCGCGAGCCTCGCACCAACCGCCTCTGTCAGTTCATCGAGGTGCACATATTTCTGCGCCGCCCCGTCCATCGCCGCCCGCACTTCCGGCAGCATCGTCGACCCGCTGATGATCGTGAACGTGCCCCGCGCGTTGATCAACGGCCGAACGCCTATGGACTGGTAGAGATCAGGACCGGCGCGGAGGCCGGTCGATGCGGCCGAATCCGAAACCAGCGCCGCTGGCCCGGTCTGCCCGGACGCGCCGAGCACGTTCGGGAAGGCCAGCACACCACCGAGTGCGCCGCCTCTCCGGATCAACTCTCGGCGGGTCATGGTCGTTTCACTCATGGGCCAACTCCTCGAAAGAAAGTGCGAGCAGGAACGTCAGCGGTCGGTAAAGCGCAATACGCCGAACTTCTCGTATTCGTGAAAGCTCTGGCCCACTCGCGCCCAGTCCCACTGCGTCGCCTTGCCGTCGTCGTAGTCCATCCGGTAGAAGTTGGCGCGCCACTCGCTGCCGGCCTTTGGCGGCACATTCTGCAGTGGTTTCATCACCGCGTAGGGAATGAAGAACTCGGCCCGCCAGCCTTCGATCGCAGCTCCCGACGTTTTCGGCCCGCCGATGATGCTGGTCGCTTTCCGGGTGGCCCGCTCGCCCTCGAAATGCCAGGGGCGCCAGCCGAGAAACTGCCCGCCGAAATTGGGAACCAGGATCGGGAGTTCGTGATTCAGCGGCGAGATCTCGTACTCCAGGTAAATCGGCGAGCGCTGATCCGGCCAGAGGAAGACTTCGAACACGTCCTCGTGCCACAGGTCCATGAAGTCTTCCGTCATGGTGGCGGTGAGTTTGCGGTCGGTTCCCTCCATGAGGAAATACAGTCCGGTCTTCGAGTAGAGCACCTTGAATCGCGAATCGTAGGGCAGGCCGTCCGGCTGACGACGACTGAGCGCCGTCCATTCCGCCTTGCGCCAGGCGGCATTGTCGCCGGCGCCGGTGACCTCGAAGTCGTCCGTCGGCCGCACCTGCAACTCGGGGCGCGCCGGCGCGCTTCCCTGTCCAGCGGCGGGCGACTCGGTGACTGGTGACATCAGCAACAGGGCGATGAGCGACAGGAACGACAGATGGCGGCACGACATTACGCGAGTCTCCTAACGGTACGCAATACAGTCGATCTCGACGAGCGTTCCGTCGGGAATCGCCGTCACGGCAACCGTCGTACGAACAGGCGGTGTGTCTCCGAAGCGGTCGATGTATGCGGCATTCATCCCGGCGAAGTTGTTCATGTCGGTGAGGTAGACGTTGACCTTCAGCACCTTGTCCATCGACGACCCGGCCAGCTTCAAGGATTCTTCAATCTGGTCCAGCACGTTCCTGGTCTGTGCGGTGATGTCGCCTTTGAAGTTCGTGCCCGGCCCTTTGCCGGACACGAACACCATGTTGCCAAACGACAGCTCCGGGCTGTAGAGAGGCCGACCCTCCACGGTTTTCGACGTCGGGGTGAGCTTGCGATAGACCTCCTTGCGGGGCGATGGCGCATTACCCTGCGCCGCAAGCGTCAGGATGAGCGCCACTGCAGATCCGGCGCCCGCCAGGAATGTTCGTGTCCGCATCAGCCTATGCCTCGCTGACGTCAAAAGAGCAGCTTTCCGCCGAGCTGCACCTGGCGCATGGTTCCGGCGGTCGTGATCCGCCCGAACGCCGCAGCGTCGAGCGATGCGTTCGGGATTGCCGTAGTTCACGGTGTTGAACACGTTGAAGATCTCGGCCCTGAACTGGAAGCGCATCCCGCCCCCGATCGGCACAGTCTTCATCAGCGACAGGTCGGTGCTGGAGAACTTCGGTCCCCGGAGCACGTTGCGGGGCGCGTTCCCGAACGTGAACGCCGCAGGAAACGCAAACGCGGAGGCATCGAAGCAGTTGACGAGCTCGAGTTGCGACACTGCCGTGGTCCCGGTCGAGTTGGGCTGACAATTCAGATGAGGAACCGGACCCGACCAGGTCGGGACGCTGCAGCCCGGTGCGTCCGATGTTGGCGATGTCGCGGCCGAAGGTCACGTTGACCGGGGACCCGCTCTGGACCGTTGTCACTCCGCCGATCTGCCAGCCAGCCACGACGTACTTCAGCACAGGTTGCGACGAATTCTTCAGGAAGGGCACGTCGTAGATGTAGCTGGCGACGAACCGGTGCGGGATGTCCCAGTTCGCCGGACCGTAGTCGCGCCAGATGTCGTAGTTGTCCATCGTCGCGCCGCCGCCGTTCGAGTGCGTGGCCATGTCCCGCGTGCGCGACCACGTGTAGTGCGCGTCAGCCTGGAGGCCAAAGCTCATGCGCTTGCGCAGAATGATCGTAACCGCATCGTAGTCGGCTTCGAGATCGTTCTGGATGATGCGACGGTCGCGGAACTTCTGGCTCGGGCGACGCGGATCGACCGGACCAGCGCCGGGCTGCGGCGTGTTGTTGAAGAAGCTTCGATCCAGGTGGCTCGTGTGCGAGCCGACATACTGCAGGTCGAGCGCCGCGCCGCGCCAGAGCTCACGCTGGATGTCGAGGCTCCACTGGTCCTTCCGTGCGTTCGGCAGTTTCCGGGTCGGCGAGATGACATCCGGACGTGCCGGCCGGGCCAACGGGCCCGGAGGGGTTCGCAAAGGACAACGTCGGATTCGCGGGATCCGACGTGAACGTCGTCACCGCCGCAAGCGGCGGGTTGTTCGTCAGGAACGTGAACGAGTTCATCTGGTTCGGGTTGTAGTAGATCCCGAAGCCCGGAGCGAACGACTGTCTTCTCTCCGAGGCGGTAGGTGGCGCCGAGGCGTGGGGCAAAGTCGCGGTTATTCGATTCCGTGAACTTGAAAGCCCTTCGACGGCAGCGTGGCCGGGATGATCGTCTCGAAGTCTTCGGCCAGCATGGTGGCCAGCCCCTCGTAGGTCTGGACGGGGGTATTCATCTCGTACCGGAGACCAAGACTGAGAGTCAGGTTCCTGGCCGCCTGCCACACGTCGTTGACGAAGAACCCGTTTCGCCAGCCGCCGACGTGACCCTGGATCTGATCGGTTGGCGGAATGACGGTCCGCGGCATCCCCAGCATGAAGTCCGCCATCGGATACCCGCTGATGTCGCCGTTGAATCGAGAACAGCCCTCGCGGGTCGTTGGCGGCGCGGCGTCCGGTCGCGAGCCGCCGCAGGTCGAATCCGCCGCGCACGTTGTGCGACCCGCGCATGTAGGCCATCACGTTCGAGGCCTGAAACGTCGTGTCGAACTGGTACCAATTCGAGCCGCTGACGCCAAGGGTCGCAAAGTTGCTGACGTTGATGCTCGGAAGCCCGGGGTTCTTGTACTTCACATCGCCGTCGAACCCCGGAATGCCGAGGTCGGCGCCCGCAGACTCGATGCCATTCACGGCGAAGTAGTTGAGTGTGTCGAAATCGATGCGGTGGTAACCGATCCGGAAATCGTTGACCAGGTTCGGGCGCAAGGTGTGCGTGTACGTGAACAGCGAGTTCTTGTTGACGCGGGGCTGCGTGACTTCGGTGACTGGAATCGCGCTGTTGAAGACGTTGCTGTTGAAGCTGTCGTGCCAGTTGTGGCGCACGTACAGCCGCACCTTGTTCCCGATGTTCTGGTCGACTCGAACCAGCGTCTGGTCGACGTTGTCCGTATTCGCGCTCGTCGCCTGGTAGTTGTTCGCGGTGCCCGGCGCCGTCGGCGCAGGGTAGTACTGGAGCAGGTTCAGGGACACAGGGGACAGCATCGACGGCGGAATGATGTTGCCGGCGAAAGGCTGGCCGGTGAGGGGATTTCTGATCGGAGTCGATATTTCAGAGAAATTCCCCTGCCTCATGAGAGCGGTCGGCACCACCGCGAACGGGCTCAAGATCGCCTCTCCTCTGACGCCCTTCGTAGGCCCCCATGAAGAATGTCTTGTTATGGCCGTCGTACAGCTTCGGAATGACGACCGGGCCGTCGGCCTGGAATCCAAACTGATTGCGGCGCCGGGGGTTCTTCGGGTTGGCGCGGATTCTCGAAGTACCCACGCTCGTCGAGGGCGTCGTCCTGAAAGAACTCGAAGACGGAGCCGTGAAGCTGGTTGCTGCCGCTCTTTGTGACGACGTTCACATGGACGCCGAGATAGGAGCCGTACTCGGCCGAGGTGCTGCCGGTCTGCACCTGAATCTCCGTCACCGCATCGGCAATCGGCCGCATGCTCGTCGCGGCGAGCAGGTTGGAGGAAGAACTGATCCCGTCGAGCGAGAGGCTGTTCTGAATTTCGCGCTGGCCGGCGCCGCGGAAGCTCAGGCCGATGTCGCTGTTCAGACCGCCGAGCACGCCGGGCGTGGTGCTCGCCAGGCTCCAGACGTTGCGGCCGCTCACCGGCAAATCGACCACCGCCCGCTGCCCGATCGTCTCCGACACGACGGCGCTGTCGGTGTTCGAGAACCTGCGCCTTCGCTTCGACGCTTACCGATTCGAGCGAGTGCTCCGACTTTCATGACGGCATTGGTTCGGGTGACCTGGTTGTTCCCGACTTCGACGCCGGTCGCTCTGAACGTCTGGAAACCAACAACCGTTATCGTGATGTCGTAGGTGCCGCTGCGCACGAACTGGATGCTGTAGTAGCCGTCCGTGTTCGTCGTCGTCTCGTAGGTGTCTTTCGTGCCGGTGTTGACCGCCACCACCTGGGCGCCCGGCACGACAAGGTCGGCGCTGTCCGTTACGGTGCCGACGAGCGCCGTCTGGGAGGCGAGCTGCGCCAACGCGTCGGTAGCGAGCAAGAACGCAAGACATAGAACAACGATAGGCGTCGCAGCATCCGGCCCTCCCTGAACTGGATTGGGAAGACTCATCCGACTCGTACGGCCGGAACCGCCGCGCGCGGTGCCTTCGAGCACTTACGAGATGAGTGTGCCCATATTGGTCGCGCCTACGGCACATCGTTCCACAACGGCCGCGACATGCCGTTGGGATCCCACACAACCTGCCCGGCCTTGACCGTCAGCTCTTCGACCTATCACGAGCCGATGGCCGTTGACGCCCCGCAAGGTCCGGGGCCGGAGTGCAGCGAATTGCACCGCGACCCCGGCTAACGCGGGAGTCACTCAGAAGTAGAACTTCGCCACCAGTTCCACCGTCCGCGCCGTGCTGACGGTACTCGTGATCGTGCCGAAGGTGTTCACGTTCGAGATGTCCCGCGCCGGCGGGCTGAAGCTGGGTGTATTCGTCAGGTTGAATGCCTCGGCGCGAACTTCGAACGACCGTTCGCCGCCGAGGCTGAAGCGCTTTGCCAGGGTGAGGTCGATGTTCTTGTAGCCCGGTGCGCGCGCGACTCCGATGGGACAGTTGCCGAACGTGCCAAGCGGCGCGATGCCGAATGCATTGATGTCGAGCCAGTGGTCGAGAGTCTGGTCGGACGGCGTCGGGTCGCCGATACAATTTGGCCGCTCGTTCCCGCGCGTGCCCTGGAGCGATCGGTTCCGACCATCGGTCACGGTGATGGGGAAGCCCGATCGAGCCTGGAAGATGCCGCTGACCCTCCAGCCGCCCAGGATCGCATTCATCAGCGTCGGCGCGTCGTTGCCCCATTTGCGGTCGCGCCCGTATGGCAGTTCGTAGTTGGCCGACAGCACGAAGTTGTGCCGGGCATCGAAGAACGCGGGGCCGTAATTCGCTTCCGGATCGTAGGCATTCATCCAGTAGGCGCCTTCCGCCTGAACACCGCCCGAGCCGTAATACCCCAGGTTGTTGGTCCGGGTCCGGCTGAGCGTATACGACGCCAGGTACTCGACGCCGTGAGAAGCCCGCTGCCGGAGGCTGACCTGCAGGCCGTTGTAATCGCTCTTACCGCGCGCGGCGGTCGTCGAGATGTTGGTGATGAGCGGCGCCGTCGCGTACAACGGCCGCCGTGTCTGCGTCGGCGCCCACGTCGCAGGGTCGCCGACGCCGGGGAGAGGCTGGTTGCCTTCGACCGGCGTGACCAGGTGCTTCGCGTCGTGCCCCACGTACCCCACGTTGACGGACGTGGACGACGTGAGCAGGTATTCGCCAAAGACGTTCCACTGCTGGGTGAACTGCGGGCGCAGGTTCGGGTCCCACGCACGCACCTGGCCCGACGGCTGGTCGAGCGGCCGCACGTCGGCAAAACCAGTCCCCAGGCGGCCGCCGCCCGGTCGTCGCGTCGTAGCGTCACGTTCGACTCGAAGAAGTACGGCGGGTTGAGCGGCAGCCGCAGGTTGGCCCCCGTTCCTTCCATGTACTGAGAGATGCCGTAGGCGCCTCGCATCACCCAGCGTTCGCCTGGATGCCAGGCGAAGCCGAGTCGGGGTTCGAACCCCTTGGAGAACGACTTGTAGAGCGCCCGGCTCTCGCGGCTGCCGTCCTGGGCGAGGATCTGCTGACCGGTCTTCAGATCGAAATTCGACTGGAGGTTGTTCTTTTCGACCACCGGCTGCGTGTAGGCCCACCGCATCCCGAGGTTCAGCGTGAACGCCGGGTTGAGCTTGAAGTCATCCTGCACGTAGAGGGCGCTGCGATTGTGCAGGTGCGTCCACGGCGCCGCCGAGCTGCCTCGCCCCTTGGTGCCAACCTGGTCGAGCAGAAAATCCGAGAATGCAAATCCGGTGAATGCACCGCGAGTAGGTGAACAGGCCGAGAAGACCGTTGTTGCCGGCGTAGAACCGGCGCTGCACGTAGTGCAGCAGCTGACCGCCCGATCTTGACGGAGTGTCGTCCTGTCAGCCATGTGAGCTTCTCGTTGAATCTGGTAGGTCCGGTCGAGCGTATCGGTGTCGCTGGCGCCGGCCCCGGGTGACGTGAGGCCGCCACCAAAACCAATCGAGCTCAGTCCGGCAATCGGCTGCCCGCCGGCGATGCCGAACGTGGCATTGGCGTCGCCGATGCCCGGCCCAGTCGGTCGTCGCGCCGACGATCGTGATCTGGTTGAACCCGACCAGCACTTCATTGACGAGCGACTGGCTCATGACCCGGTTCCAGTTGACCGCCACGTTCCGAAACGGTGCGTCCGTCTGGCTGCCAAGGAGGAGCGGCATCGCTCGCTGCTGGTCTTCGCCTGGTACTCGGCGAACGAAAACCGGCCGAACACCTTGTCTTTGGTCGAGGTGTTCCAGTCGGTCCTGAAATCTCCCTGGTTGGCACGGTTCGTCGTCAGCGTCTCGCCGACGTAGTTGCCGGTGACGCCTGTGACTGTCCGGTTCGGCAGCGGGTACAGGTTCGTGTTGTTGAGCAGCGCGGCGGCAATCGGGCTGATGCGGCTCGTCGGAATCTGGTTGCCCGGCGAACACCGCCCCGGTGACGGGATCCTTGATCGTCGCGGTCACGCTCGAAAGGTCTCCGCGTCGCCAGGCTTCTGGCGCAACCGAGATCGTCTCGGACCCGGGCGCGTCGAACCGCGTCCCCTGGTAGTTGCCGAAGATGAACAACTTGTTCTTCACGATCGGGCCGCCGAGCGTGGCGCCGTAGATATGCTGCGTGCGCTCCGGTTTCGCCGCGTGCGACCGGTTGTTCGCCCACGAGTTCGCGTCCATGCTGCTGTCGCGGTAGAACTCGAACACGTTGCCGCGCACGAAGTTCGTTCCCGACTTGATGACGTTGCTGATCACGGCCCCGGCCACGTTCCCGGTGTCCGCGCCGTAGTTGTTCGTCTCGACGCTGATTTGGGCGAGCGCGTCGGGGCTCGGCTGGTACGCCACCAGGTTGTCGATCGACTCGTTCATGTCGACGCCGTCGATGGTGTAGTTGTTCGTCTGTTCGCGATTGCCGTTCACATAGGGACGGCCGCCGCCGAAATTGCGGGACCCGGTGAACGTGCTTGGATTCGGCGTGACGACGCCGGGCAGCAGGAGTGAGAGCTGACCGCTGTTGCGGCCGTTCAGCGGCAGCGCGGTGAGCGTCGTGCCGGAGATGACCTCGCCGACGGTTGCCGATTCGGTCTGCAGCACCTGGGACTCCGAGCTGACTTCGACCGTTTCCTCGAGACCGCCGAGTTCGAGCTTGAAGTCCTGCCGGCCGATCTGCTGCGCCTCCATCTGGATCGGCTTCGTCGCCGCGGTCTTGAAGCGGGCGAGTTCCGCCTTGACCACGTAGGCGCCGACGGGCAGCGACGTGATGGTGTAGTTGCCGGCGTCGTTCGACACGGCCGTGTAGTCGACGTTCGTCGCCTGGTTGGTGGCCGTCACCGTCGCGCCGGGGACCGGTGCGCCGCTCTGGTCGGTGACGATGCCGGTGAGGGTCGCGGCCCCGGTCTGCGCCGATGCCGCGACAGGCAGGAACAGTCCGAACGCTAACAGCAGCAGGACAAACCTTGACGGCTTCATGGTTCCTCCGGAGGCGCAAATGGGTGAGTTTCAGACTCGCCGCGGCTGCGGGATGCCGGCCGGGCGCGCTACTGTAACTCAGTATGGGTCGCTCGATTGGCGTAACCATGGCGCAGCGCGAGAGTCGAGTCAAGGGCCGTTCGATAGAAATACTCGCCCACCGGTTCGCAACGCCGGCACCACGATTTCCGTGAACCCGTCCCGCTGCTGGTACGGCAGCAGTGTCGCGAGTTCCCCGGGTGACTCGTATTGCACCAGTGAGAAAGCTGCCGGCAATACGCAGCTGAACCGGGAGCAGTTGGTGCGCGTAATTCAGCACCGTGACCAGCATTCGACCTCCGTCCGGATCCCTGAACGGGGCGGCCACGACGGTGATTCCGTTCCAGATGTCGATGGGCCGACGCGCCGGGCCGAGCACCTCGCGGATTTCCAACGCGAACTTGTCCGGATTGGCGATGCCGTTGCGCACTTCGATGACGCGCCCGTCCCCCACCTCGTAGGTGACGCGTTCCTCGGACGACAGGAGCGGCGGCAAGGACGCCCATGGACGCGGGGAGGCCGACTGCGAACCGGACAGCCGTGGTCACGCCCAGTACGACGGTTCCACCCTTGCGCGCAAATGCGTCCAGCACCTGGTACTGAGCCGCGGTGGGCGGATCGAGCGCGATCACCACGATCGAGGGCGGCAGCGGCCGCCGACAAGCCGACTGGCGCAATCAGCTGGAATGGAAGGTTGTGGCGCGAGAGCAGGTTCATCACCTCGAACCATGCGACCGGATCCGCGGTCGCCACGCCGATGTTCGCGGTCGGCGCATACCGCGACGGAAGTTCCCACGAGTAGAACGCGAGGTAGCGCTGGATCCCCTGCCACGCCTCGCGTGCCTGAGGCAGACCGAGGAGCAGCTCTTTCTCGAAGCGCTTGTGGAGCGGCAGCAGCAGATCGCCACCGAAGCTGCCCGCTTCGGCAATCGCGACGAGATAGTCGTCGGGCCCGGGCCCGTCGTCGAGTGCCGATTGCGTCTCCGACTGCCAGGAGTAGCTGAGGAACACGCTGACCGGTTCGCCGGCCGAGGCCTGTGCCAGCGGAGCTTTGGCGGGTCGGCGCGGACGATCCGCATCAGAGCGGCGTTGCTCTCAATCCAGGGCTGCGCCGATCGGTTCGACACCTGGAGCACGTCCCGGTTGCGCGTGACCCAGTTGGAGCGTATGTGCGGCCACTTGCCGCGTTCGTCGAGCGTGATGACTCGCCCGCGCCGTCCTACGCGCGACCTGAGAAGGGCCAGCTGCTGCGATGACGCCGGCCCTCGCACGACGACGCCCGCGAACCCATCCGACGGAGGGACGAAGACCGTCAGAGCACGCGCGGCGACCTCCACATACACGCGGTATCCGCGGGCAACGGCGCTTCGGAGAGCGGCGGCATTTTCCGCCGGAATCACCAGCGTGGAAATACCGAGACTCGCCGCGGACGGCACCTCGGCCTCGTCCCACCGGATCAGCACTTCCGCGGCGGCCGGCGTGGCGGCATACAGCGCCGGTCGCGAGAGCGACGCCGACAACGGCGAGGCGCAGCATGAACCGGGTGCGTGAGACCGACCGGTCGCTCGCCTGGTCATTGCGCATGTGACATGTGGAGCCCGGACGGGCGGTAGCTCCCCTCCATCTCGCCAGAGGGCGCGATCCACACTGCCGAGACATCGCCAAACTGGGCCAGCACTCCCGCCGGCATCCGCGAAGGGCACGATGACCAGCGTCGTGGAGAGCGCATCCGCCAGGGTGGCGCTGTCCGCGACAACCGTCACTGCCGCTTTCGTCCCGGCAGGAGCGGCCGAACGAGGATCGAGAATCTCGCCGAACTCTCCCGGCGCGGATCGGAACGCCACCGGGTTCTGCTGCGACGTGGAGAGGGCGCGATCGCGCAGACAGCAGCGTCGTGCTGCTCGATGCGGATTCGCCCAGGCGCACCGGCCACCCGTGAGCCCCCGGCGGAGCGCCGATCGAGGCAATGGAACTGCCGCCGCCGTTCACGAGTGCGCTGTTGATGCCTGCCGCCTTGAGCAGCGCAATCGCGCGGTCGACTGCGTACCCCTTGCCGATCCCGCCGAGATCGATCTCGACGCAATCAGCGCGGAACCGAATGCGATCGGGACTGCTGGTCTCGATCTTGTCGTAGCCGACACAGCGTCTGGCTGCGGCGATGTCTGCCGCCGAGGGAGGCCGGCCCTCGAGTTTGGCCCTTTTCCACGCCTTCAGCAGCGGTGCAATGGTGACGTCGAAGACACCGCCGGTTCGTCTCGATACCATCAACGACTGTTCGATGACTTCGTACAGCGCTGGGCTCCACCGACATGAATCCGCGGCTTCCCTCCCGGTTCAACTTCGAGAGGTCGCTGTCCGCTTTGTAGTCGCTCATCACCTGGTCGAGCCTGACAATCTCGGCCATCGCGCGCTCCACCGCGGTCTCGGCGTCGGGCCGCGAAGCGTGGTAGGCAATGATGTCGAACATCGTCCCCATGCAATAGCGCTGCAGGTGGACAGGAGACGGTGTAGCCGGCGGGCAGCGATGAACAGACCACCAGCAGTATCAATGCAAACGCGAACGTCATTTCTCTAGCGGAGCGCATAGACGATGCCCGGATACGTCGCGAGGTACACGGCTTCGTCGGTCACAATCGGCGTGGACTGGAGCGAGCCACCAAGATTCGCGCGCCAGAGCTCTTCCCCGGTCTTCGAGTCGTAGGCCTGCGTAGAGCCGTAGAAACTCTGGATGCACACGATCTCGTCGCTCGCCATCGGAGAGGCGGTAATCGTCCGCAGCGACTTCGACTTCCAGATTTCCTTCCCGTCGTCAAGGACAACGCGTACACGTCAGCCGTCCTTGCCGGCCGAGGAACACGCGGCCGTCCGCGACGGCGGCCGACGACGCGATCCCGAGGAATCGGTTTCGAATTTCCACCGCAGGGCTCCCGTTCCGGCATCGAGTGCGTAGACGTAGAAATCCTCGGAGCCCACCACCACCATGCCGCGACCACGGCGGGGACGCGATGACGCCGTCACCGTGACATAGGTCCAGGCGTCCTTACCAGACGCACTGTCCATGGGCGTAGACGTGGCCGTCGGTGCAACCGAAGTAGATCAGCGCCGCCGCCGCGTATGCGGTCGAGCAGATGCGCCCCTCCATGTGCCGCGTTCCATCGGGTGCGGCCGGTACTCCGTGCCACGGCCTTGAAGGTCCCATCGGTCGACTCCGGCATAGACGGCGTCGTCTCGCACGATGGGCGTGGTCCAGATCGGTCCGTCGCCCTCCGCGCGCCACTCGAGCAGCCCGGATGTGAGATCCACGGCGTCCAGAGCGCCGTCGTCGCACCCGAAGAAGAGGAGATTCCCGGAGACGGAAGGAGTCGAGTCGATCGGCGCGCCGGCCTGGAACTTCCAGCGTTCCCGTCCAGTCCTGCTGTCGAGCGCGTACGACGCAGCCGTCGCGACAGGTCACGAACAGCACTCCGTCGCGGAGCACCGGGCTCGACCGGACGGATTCGGGGATGGCCAGTTTCCACACCAGGTCCTTCGGTGGCGACCGGCGGCGGGCGAAGATGCCGCCCGCCGATCGTTTCCGGCGGTGGTCAGTTCGTGTCTCTGTCCGTGCTCACGCGGGATCCACCGGTCGGCGGTCGATCCTCGCTGCCGAGCCCCAGCTCTGACGCGGTCTTGATGTGGCCAGGCTCCCTGTAGAACGGGCTCTTCATGAACGACCGCTGCATGTCGGCGCTGCTCCCGAGGTGATCGGGATTCCGGTCCCACAACGACGGCGCGCCGACCTCCCCGTCGCTTCTGTTCCACGATCTCGAGCTCGATGCGATCGACGGCCACGGGGTCAGTGCCGAACAGCAGCGTCTGCGCCGAACTCGGGGTTCCACGCAAACGGCCCGCTATGGTTAGCGACGCGAATACCGTCCATTATGTTGAGGACCGCCTTCGACCTGAGCGGCGCGGCGCTGCACATGACCGCGATCACGCCGTCGGTGCTTGTCTTCGATGACGTGCTGCACGGCGACGTTGGATCGCGTAGGCGAGGTTCTTGAGGCAGCCGGTCACCCCGAGGCGTTGTGCTCCTTCGCAGGGCCGGTTGATGATCTTTCGTCGCCTCGGTGGAGACGATGCTCACCAGGTAGGAACGGGTCTCGAGCTCGCCGAAGCGGTCCATCTCGCAGAACACCGATCGTACCCGCTCGTGTTTCACCGCCGACCGCCCACTGATGACGACCACGGTCGCCCGCCGCACACGGGCGGCCGCACGTCGAGCTGATTCGAGTTCCGGTCGTCGACGATGGTGCTCTATTGTTCGGGACGCCCACCGAATTCAGCGCCCGCACCACCTCCCGCACCAGCGCTATGACGTCGTCGTCTCCGGAACACCGGACGGATTGACCTTGATGGCGACGATCGCGACGGCGTGAACAGCCGTCCCCATGCATTCGTGGCGGCGGCCTCACCGGTCAGCGCCTTCGTGCCGGCCTCCACCATCGCACCGACGGCCGGCTGCGACACGCGCTTGCGGGACGATCGCGCGGATCGACCACCTCGACGACTCTGCCCGGAAAGAGTCCGGGCGTTCCACGGGGAGAGCGGCATCTCGGGAGCGCGGACATCGATCTTCAGCGGCTTACGCGGCGCGTCCTGCCGCCAGGGCAGTCCGGCGAGGCCGAGATTGAGCGTTCCGAGCGTGGCGCTGAAGACGAACGTTCGAATCCATGGCGGTACACTCCCGTCCTCTCGGCTGTGCTACGCCCGGCCTCGGCACCTCGTTCCGGCAGGGCGCGAAATCCGTGACGCAACTCGAGATCATGCCGGCGCCGCCCGAGCAGGAGAACAAGCCCCTCACCTGGCCGAACTGGCCGCTGAAGATGCGCACGTCCTCCAGCCAGGCGGAAGGCGCGAGCCGCGAATTCGCCGTGCTGACGCAAAAATTCTCGGGCAGCGACGGCAAGGTGAAGAAGCTGCATTGCGTCAAGGTCGACGAGAAATTCAAGCCGATCCCCGGCACCGAGTTCGACCTCGACGCCGAGCTCGTGCTCCTCGCCATGGGCTTTGTGCATCCGGTGCACGAGGGCATGCTGAAGTCGCTCGGCGTCGACCTCGACCAGCGCGGCAACGTCCGCGCCAACACTGCCGACTACAAGACCTCGCTGCCAAAGGTGTTTTCAGCCGGTGACATGCGCCGCGGGCAATCGCTCGTGGTATGGGCGATCCGCGAAGGCCGCCTCTGCGCCCGCGCGATCGATACGTTCCTGATGGGGAAGACGGAGCTGGCGGGGTAAGGCAACCTTGTCGTCACCCGCGAAGGCGGGTGACCCATTGTTCCGGAGACCTCGCCGAAGTCACGTCCGCCGCGGCGTACTGGATACCCCGCTTTCGCGGGGTATGACGGTTGGAGAAATGAGGCACCAGTGCGCCTCGCGACATTCAGTGCTGCAGCCTCACGCCCACCAACACCACGGTCGAGTTCGAGCTCGCGCCCGGCACATTGGACTCCAGCCAGTCCCGCCGCAGCGTGCCCTTGACCCAGATGTTGCGGTTCATCTTGTAGATCAGGTCGCCTGACAGCGAGTAGGTCTTGTCGCGCCTGACGTCGCCCTGGTAGTCGAGCGTGCCGTAGCTGAATTTTCCGATGCCGGTGAGCCAGCGGCGGAAATCGTGATCGACTTCGAAGTTGTAGGTGTGGACCAGGATGCCAGAGACGCCGGGCAGCGTGGTCTCCGTGAGCTGCGTGTCGGCAAAGAATTTTGCCGTGGTCAGCGGCGTCGCCGTCCACACCAGCGAAGCTGACGTAAGCAAGCCCTGCAGGCGGGGGAGGCGCGCGTCGACATAGTTGCGTTCGGCCCAGCCGATCGCGATTTCGCCGGTCAAGAGCCGCGAGAATTCGAACGACGTACCACCCTTGACGTAGCCGCCGTTGGAGTTACGCGCATAACCATTGCGGTCGAGGTAGAGGTCATGCACGCGGGTGTCGCCCTGCACCTCGCCGAACGGTTTTAGCCCGGGCAGCACTTCGTAGGAGACGCGCCCGATGCCGCCATACTGGCTGAAGTTGCGGTCATCGTTGCTGCTCGACGTGCCGTCGGTCAGTTTCGACCACTGATAGTCGGTGCGGTCCACGGTGGCGCCGCCGGAGACCTGCAGGCGATTGAAATTCTGGTCGAAGCCGAAGGTGCCGCCGACGGTGGTGTAGACCGGATAGCGCGCGAGGCCCGCCTGGATGTTCGGGCTGCCGGGATTGTCGGTGGCAACCAGCAGGCGCCCCTGCCCGGTCAGCCGCGTGTCCCTGGACACGTCGAGGCGGCCGTCGATGTGGCCGACAAAACTCGGGCGGTCGATATCGAGCGGCGCCGACAGCGGCGTGCCGTTGGCGTTCGGCGTCAAATTGTTGCCGTAGCCGGTGAAGGAGCCGCGCAGATCAGCCACGACGGCGTGGCGCTCCCAGTCCGACACGGCGAGAAATTCCGGCGCGATGACGTAGAACGGCGAGCCCTGCGGCACCGCGAGGCGGCCGGGATTGGTGTCGTAGCCGGCGGAAAGCTCGACTGCGGACTTGACCAGGAAACTGCCGACATAGTCGCCGACCGCGCCGAACGGATCATTGTCGATGGCAAGCCGCCTGCGCACCGGCTGGCCGACGATGGTGCCGGCCATCGCCGGCGGCAGCGGCGTCTTGTTGGCGAGATCGGACGGCGGCGGCGCGATACGCGCGCGACCGCTCACCACGGGCGTAATCAGTGGCGGTGGGGCACTACCGGGACCGATCGGCGGCTTCGGCTTCGCCTGGCCGGGATAGAATTTCGGCTGCTTGCGCTTGCGATTGAGCGAATCGTAGCCGAGCCCGGACGCACCATTGGCGGCTGGCACACCGTAAGTCGGGATGCGGCCGACACGCGAGGGCGCGAGCTCGTCGGGATTGCGCGGCCGCTCTTCCGCGGAGACATCGGGCGGCGGTTCGCCCGGACGCTGCGGCGCCTCGCCTGCACGCTCCGGCGCGATCCGGCGCAGCAGCGAGTCCGGTGGTGCGGTGACGGTGCTGCGCACCGGGCGCAGCATGTCCGACGTCAGGGTCTGGGCTTCAGCGAGAGCGGGAAGCAACGTGGCCAGCGCAACAACATGGCAATAGCGCGCGACGGGTTCCCGCGCGCTTGCTCCGGCCCGTTGCTGGACCCGACCCCACGATAGAAATACTCCAACAAATCCATGCACTTGCACGACGCATTCACGGCGACCCGCGAAAACGTCGTTAATGGAGTTAAAACAATTATGGTTAATGGGCCGTTGAGGATTGGCGCTCCGCGTCGCCCTCTCCGCCTCAACCGTGCTAAGTAGCCGCGATGGCCAATCCGAAACCGTTGCCGCCCGACGCATCCCTCGACGCCGTGCAATCGGCGCTCCGCACGCTCGATGCCGGCTCGAACGGCATTGCGGCGCTCGCCGCCGCGTTGCGCGGCGCGCTCGGAACGTCGTTTGGGGCGGCGGTCGAGCTGATCCGGCAGGCCAAGGGCCGCGTCATCGTCACCGGCCTCGGCAAATCAGGCCATATCGGCCGCAAGGTCGCGGCGACGCTTGCCTCGACCGGGACGCCGGCCTTTTTCGTGCACGCCGCGGAAGCAAGCCACGGCGATCTCGGCATGATCACGCCTGATGACGTGATCCTTGCGCTGTCATGGTCCGGCGAGCAGCCGGAGATGAAGAACCTCGTCAATTACTCGGCGCGCTTTGCCATCCCGATGATCGCGGTGACCTCCGACGCGGACTCCTCGCTCGGATCGGCCGCGCGGATCGTGCTGGAGCTGCCGAAAGTGCGCGAGGCCTGTCCGCATAATTTGGCGCCGACCACGTCGACGCTGATGCAGGCGGCAATCGGCGATGCACTTGCCATCGCGCTGCTGGAAAGCCGCGGCTTCACCGCGCTCGAGTTCGCAAACTTCCACCCGGGCGGCAAGCTTGGGGCGATGCTGAAGCACACCAGCGACCTCATGCACACCGGCGACGCGGTGCCCCTGAAACCGCTGGGCACGCGGATGTCCGAAGCGGTGGTTGAAATGTCAGCCAAGGGCTTTGGCTGCGTCGCGATCGTCGACGCACGCGGGCATGTTGCCGGAATCATCACCGACGGCGATCTGCGCCGGCACATGCGTCCCGATCTGACGGACGCGCTGGTCGACGACGTCATGACCCGAAACCCGAAGACCATCGCCAGCAATTCGCTCGCCAGCGAAGCGCTGAAGCTGATGTCGTCGAAGATCAGCTCGCTGATCGTGACCGATGCGGACAAGCCGGTCGGCATCATCCACCTGCACGACCTGCTGCGGGCGGGCGTGGCGTGAAGCGCAAGCACCAGTCGTTCATCAGCGGAAACTTCGTCGCTCGGCGGTCGCGTCTCAAGCGGCAGCGCCAGCGCGTTACAGAGATACGACACCGTGCGGTAGAAGCCGCAGAGCTGGATGATCTCCAAAATCTTCGCATCGTCGTAGTGGGCCTTGAGGGCGGCGAATTCCGCCTCAGCTAAGCGTGGCGCGATGATGCAGCGCGTCGACGGCTGATATCATTGCCTGTTCGGCTTCCGACCAGCACGGCGCATCCGCCCCGCCAAGCACGGTGGCGCGGATCTGCTCCGCGGTGAATTTGGCGGCCTGCGCAAAGGCCGCGACATGGACGCCCCATTCATATTCGCATTTGTTCAGCGCGCAGGTGCGATCGATGACGATCTCGCGCTCGCGCATCGACAGCGGTCCCTTGTCGAGCAGGCTGCCGCCGCGAAACTTCTCCCAGGCCCGCGGCTGCGCGGCCATGACGCGGAACAGCACCAGCGGCGGCGCGCCGCGCATGACACGGTCGAATTGTTCCTGGATCTCCGGTGGATAAGGCGGCGACAGCGGTGCGAGGCGTGACATGGTGATTTCTCCTTGCTACTATTACTGTAGCAATACGCTACAATATATGTAGCAAGCGGCAAACGGAGACTTCTCATGCCAGCCATGAAAAAACCGGCGGTGCGCGGCTCGCGCAGCGGCCGGCCGATCATGGCGTTGCTGGACCTTTTGGGCCGGCGCTGGACCCTGCGCATCATCTGGGAGCTGCGCGAGGACCGCGCGCTGACCTCGCGCGGCTTGCGCACCGCCTGCGACGAGGCCTCGCCGACGATCATGCAGGCGCGGCTGTCGGAATTGCGCGAGGCGGGATTTGTCGAGCTGATGCCCGGCGATGGCTATCGCCTCACGGCGCTGGGCAGGGAGTTGTCGCAGAATTTTGCGCCGCTGCACCGGTTTGCGGAGCGGTGGGCGAAGCGGGAGTAGGAACGGGCGCCACGGCCTCCTTCCTTCTTCCCTTGTGGGAGGAGGCGAATCTCAGGCCACCGCCACCGTCAGACTTGCGCCGTCGGCGCGCACGACCCGCACGCGGCTGCCGGCAGGCGCATCGGGGCCGGCGACGCGCCAGATGGTGTCGTCGATCCGCACCGTACCTGACCCGTCGACAATCGGCTTCTCCAGCGTGAACTCGCGGCCGACCAGCGCATCGGTACGCTTGTTGAGGAACGGATTGCTCACACTCGCCGCACCCGATTTGAGCGCAAAGCGCCGCCACAGCGGCACGGCGGCGACCGAAAACACCGCGAACATCAGAAGCTGCGCCTGCCAGGACGGGTTGACCACAAACGACAGCAACCCGACCAGCAGCGCGGCCAAGCCCAGCCAGAACAGGAACACACCCGGCGCCATCAGTTCCAGCGCCATCAGGATGAAGCCGAAGATCAGCCAGTTCCAGGTGCCAAGGGTAACGAACATCTCGGTCATGATACGACCTCTGCCAATGCTAACGCTGCGGCGCCGGCGGCGGGGTGGTCGGCACCGAGCCGCCACGGCGCGCGGCTGCCGTTGCGGACGCTGCGCTCTCGCCGAAGGTGGCGCGGGCGATCTCGCCGATGCCGGCGAGCGAACCGAGCATGCTCATCGCCTCGACCGGCAGCATCAGCACCTTCTGGTTCGGCGAGTCCGCAAATTGGCCGAACGCCTTGATGTATTTGTCGGCGATAAAGTAGTTCAGCGCGGCGACGTCGCCCTTGGAGATCGCCTCGCTGACCATCTGCGTCGCCTTGGCTTCGGCCTCGGCAAGACGCTCGCGCGCCTCGGCGTCGCGGAACGCGGCCTCGCGGCGGCCTTCGGCCTGCAGGATCTGACCCTGCTTGGCGCCCTCGGCGCGCAGGATTTCCGACTGCCGCGCGCCTTCGGCCTGCAGGATGTCGGCACGCTTGACGCGCTCGGCCTTCATCTGCCGGCCCATCGCCTCGACGAGGTCGGCGGGCGGGACGATATCCTTGATCTCGATGCGGTTGACCTTGAGACCCCACGGCGAGACCGCGGCATCGACCACGCGCAACAGCCGCTCGTTGATCTCGTCGCGATGCGACAGCACCTGGTCGAGATCCATCGCGCCCATCACCGAGCGGATGTTGGTCATGGTCAGCACGATGATCGCCTGTTCGAGATTGGAGACCTCGTAGCTGGCCTTCGCGGCATCGAACACCTGGAAGAAGGCGACGCCGTCCACCGTCACGGTGGCGTTGTCCTTGGTGATCACTTCCTGCTCGGGAATCGAGATCACCTGCTCCATCATGTTGATCTTGCGCCCGACGCGGTCGAAATAGGGCGTGATCAGATTGAGACCCGGCGACAGCGTGCGGGTGTATTTGCCGAACCGCTCGATGGTCCAGTCATAGCCTTGCGGCACGGTCTTCACGCCGGCGAACAGGGTGATGATGACGAGAAGTACCAGTGCGATAGCAAAAATGTCGAAACCGCTCATAAATCCTCCAATGCGGGAGGTTGACGTTCCCGCAAAACCCGTCCCCGCCATGGGTCATGTAACGGATGCCGTTGGCGTTTGTCTGCCGACCGGCAGGGCCGGTTCAGCCGGCGCTTGTTGCATCATAGGTATGGCGGAGCATGCGAAGTTGCCAGATGTAGCGACCTTGAACGCAGCCAAGTAGGCATTCCACCTGGGGAAAACGACAGTCTCAACTCGCCGTGTATGTGGTTAAAGGCAGCTTGCTCGCGACGCGGAAACCCGCTGCATGCAAACGCATGAAATCCACGCACTCAAATCCATCCGCTCAAATCCATCCTTGCAACTCACGCAAAACGAGCTGGCGGATCACATCCATGCCCGGCTCGGAATCGTTCAGGCAGGGAATCAGGGAAAACTGCTCGCCGCCATTGTGTTTGAAGATCTCGGCATTCTCCTGCGCGATCTCTTCCAGTGTCTCCAGGCAATCGGCAGCAAAGCCCGGTGTCACCACGGCGAGGCGCTTGGTGCCGTTCTTCGCCAGTTCCTCGATGGTCTTGTCGGTGTAGGGTTGCAGCCACGCGTCATAGCCGAAGCGCGACTGGAAGGTCAGCATCAGCTTTGCGGCATCGAGCCCGAGGCGCTTGCGCAGGGCCTCGGTGGTCGCGACGCACTGCTCGCGATAGGGATCGCCGGCATCGACGTATTTCTGCGGCATGCCGTGGAAGGAGGCGACGATCAGCTCCGGCTGGAACGGCAACGCCGCCAGATGCGCATTGATGGAGACGGCGAGCGCCTCGATATAATCGGGGTCGTCGTAGTAAGGCGGGCTCACCCGCAGGATCGGCTGCGCGCGCATGTCGGCAAGCACGCGAAAAACCTCGTCGCAGACGGTTGCCGATGTCGCCGCGGAATATTGCGGATAGAGCGGCAGAACCAACAGCCGGCTGCACCCTTGCCCGGCCAGCGCATCGATGCGGGAGCGGATCGAGGGGTTGCCGTAACGCATCGCCCAATCGACCACCACGTGTTCATGGTCGGCGATATCGGCTGCGAGCTTTTCGGCCTGCGCGCGCGTGATGGTCTTCAGCGGGAATTCGTTCTTCTCGACATTCCAGATCTTCTGGTAGTCGCGCGCCTTGCGCGCCGGCCGGATGCGCAGGATGATGCCGTTGAGGATCGCCTTCCAGAGCAGGCCCTGATCCTCGATCACCCGCTTGTCGGAGAGGAATTCCTTGAGATACACGCGCACGCCCCTGGCGTCGCAGGCGTCGGGCGTGCCGAGATTGACCAGGAGCACGCCGACGCGCTCCGGCTGCGCTTCCGCCGCGTTCTTCGCATTTCCGAGGGGGACGACCACGCTCATGGCGGTGGATTCGCGCGTTGGCCGATCCTTGTCAAGGCAAGGAGGGGTTCGGTACTCTCCGATCTTGCCGAGGTTCGGGGGAACCATGACGATCGCCGAATACTGTATCCTGGGAGCCGTGCTGCTCTATTTGCTGACGATTGCCCCGTTCAAGGCGATCGGCTTCCGCGTCTTTGACAACAGCAAGCCGCGCGACCCCGATTTCTACAGTGAACCCTTGCGGGCGCGCGCTTTGGGTGCCCACCACAACGGGATCGAGACGTTTCCATTCTTCGCCGTCGCCGTGCTGCTCGCCGAGTTTCGCGACGGCCCGCAACGCCTGATCGACGAGCTCGCCGTGCTTTTCCTGATCGTGCGGCTTGCCTATGTGCTGACCTATCTCGGTGACCGGCCGACGCTTCGCACCATCCTGTGGAACGTCGGCTTTGCGATCAACCTCGCGATCTTCTTCATGCCGGTCATCAAAGGCTGGTGGCCGGCTTAATTTTTCTCTTCAGTCATTCCGGGATGGTCCGAAGGACCAGACCCGGAATCTCAGATTCCGGGTTCGATGCTTCGCATCGCCCCGGAATGACGACGTCGTTCACAAACACGTCACCCGCTCGGCGGCGAGATAGCCGAACAAAAGGCCCAGCCCAAACAACAGCACCAGCCCGGCGGCGGCGAATTCGATGCCGCGCATCACGAGTACGCCGCCGCCGTCGCGGCCGGCGGAAAGCCGCTGCGCCAGGCCCCTGGCCGAGACGGCAAGGACAGCGATGGTCGCAACCGTGATTGCGGTGCCGAGCCCCATGACGAAGGTCGCGACGATACCGGCCCAGAACAGGCCCTGTGCCAGCGCGAACACCAGGACCAGGATCGCGCCCGAGCAGGGCCGCAAGCCCACCGCGACGATAGCCCCCAGCCCGCGCCGCCAACCGCCGGCGCCGGCGAGTTGATCCGGCGTCGGGCCGTGGGAATGGCCGGAATGCTCGTCATGGACATGATCGTGGCCATGGTGGTGGTCGTGGCCGTGGTCATGGTGATGACCGTGGTCATGGTGATGACCGTGGTCATGGTGATGGTGCGCGGCGGTCGCCATGGCCGGCTCGGCGCGCGGCGCCTGCAGCGCGCGCATGAAGCCGCCGCCCTTGGTCCACACCAGCCGGGCACCGAACGCCGCGATCAGGCCGTAGCTTGCGATCTCGATGGCCTTTTCGGCGCCGCACATGGTTTGTGCGGTCACGTTCAACAGCCACGCGCCGATCCCGACCAAAAGCACCGCGACAAGCGCCTGCAGCAGCGCGGAGACGAACGACAGCACGATGCCGCGCCAGGCGGTCTCCTGGTTGGCAACCAGATAGGAGGAAATCACCGCCTTGCCGTGGCCGGGGCCGGCAGCATGGAAAATCCCGTAGGCAAACGAGATCAGGAGCAGCGTCCACACCGCAGAGCCGTCGGACTTCGCGGCGCGGATGGTGGTGGACATCTCGCGATAGAATTCGGACTGCTTTGCCAGCAGCCAGCCGACGATGCCGCCGACCTGCGGCTCGGCCGGCTTGCGCGGCCCGCCGAACGGATTTTGCGCCAGCACCGCGTGAATGACGCCATCGAGCGTCACCAGGGCGGCAAGTGCAATGATGAAGACTGCAAGATGGTGCGCGAGGCGGGATTTCTCGCTCACGGGCAGGTCACGGCGATCTTGTTGGCGTACATCGCGCCGTAGTTGGACTGGTCGCCGCTGGCGATCATCTCTTCGGTGAGTTTCTTCACGTCGGCGTCGCCCGGCCGCTGGAATTTCATCTCGCAGGACGCCGGCGCGCCGACCAGCTTGACCGGATCCTTGTCCTCGAACTTGAAGTCGATGAAGAAGGAGGGATCGTAAATATCCAGCGCAAGTTGCTTCGGCTTGGCCGGCGCTTTCAGCGGCAGCATGAAGTGCAGCGTCAGCGCAGAATCCTTGTATTCGAGGAAATAGTCGGTCGGCTCCTCGAATTTCTGCTTCTTGCCGTCGGCCTTGGCGAAGGTGAAGAAGCCGAACTCCTTCAGGTTCTCGACATTGTCCTTGGCGAGCGGCGCCGAGTTGCTCGCGGGTGTAGACCCCCTTGGTCTTGGTCTCGATGCCCTGCAGGGCGTAAGTCGTGAACATGTCGTCGAAGGTCCAGGCGTGGCGCACGCCGGTGATCGAGCCGTCGGGGGCATAGACCAGTTCGCTCGTGGCGGTGATCCAGACATGGGGGTGCGCCTGCGCGGGCAGCGCGGCCAGGGAAAGGCCGCCCGCGAGTGCGAGCAGCGCCATCAACCGAAGCATCGTCATCCTCATCTCAGGCCGCCTCGGGCGTTTGCAGCAGGCCTCGCCGGCGCAACAGCGCGTCGGGCTCGGGCTCCCGGCCGCGGAAGGCGATATAGGCCTCCTCCGGATCACGCGAGCCACCGGAGGAATAGATGTCGTCGTGCAGGCGCTTTGCCGTGGCCGCGTCAAAGATGTCGCCGGCCTCCTCGAACGCGCCGAAGGCGTCGGCATCCATCACCTCCGACCACATATAGCTGTAATAGCCGGACGCATAATGGTCGCCGGAGAAGATGTGGCCGAACTGGGTCGGCCGGTGCCGCAACACGATTTCCGTGGGCATGCCGATCTTTTCCAGTTCGGCCTGCTCGAAGGCGCGGACGTCGCGGCTGGCGGATGCCGGCTGGGTGTGGAATTCGAGGTCGATCAGCGCGGAGGAGACGAACTCCACGGTGGCAAAACCCTGGTTGAATTTCCGTGCGGCGAGGAAACGCTTCAGGAGGTCCTCAGGCAGCGGCTCGCCGGTCTGATAGTGCCTCGCAAAGCGCTGCAGCACGGCCGGCTGCTCCTGCCAGTGCTCATAAAGCTGCGACGGCAATTCGACGAAGTCGGTGAATACGGAGGTGCCCGACAGCGACGGATAGGTCACGTCGGACATCATGCCGTGCAGGCCGTGGCCGAATTCGTGGAACAGGGTGCGCGCGTCGTCGGGCGACAGCAGCGAGGGCTGACCGTCCGCGCCCTTGGCGAAATTGCAGACATTGATGACGAGCGGCGCAATCGCGCCGTCGAGCTTCTGCTGGTCGCGCAGCGAGGTCATCCAGGCGCCGGAGCGCTTGGAGGACCGCGCAAAGTAGTCGCCGTAAAACAGCGCCTTGTGGCTGCCGTCGCGACCCCTGACCTCCCAGACCCGCACGTCGGGATGCCAGACCGGGATATCCTTGCGCTCGGTGAAGGTGACGCCGAACAGGCGGGTGGCGCAGTCGAAGGCAGCCTCGATCATGTGGTCGAGCACGAGATAAGGCTTGATCGCGGCGTCGTCGAAATTGGCCTTGGCCTGCCTGAGCTTTTCGGCGTAGTAGCGCCAGTCCCAGGGGGCGAGGGCGAAATTGCCGCCCTCCTCCGCGATCAGGCGCTGCAGCGCGTCGCGGTCGGCAAGCGCCCGCGCCCGGGCCGGCTTCCAGACCCGCTCCAGGAGGCCGCGCACGGCATCCGGCGTCTTGGCCATGGAATCCTCGAGCCGGTAGGCGGCGTAGGTCGCAAAGCCCAGGATCTTGGCGCTCTCCTCGCGCAGGCTCAGGATCTCCACGATGACGGCATTGTTGTCGTTGGCGTTGCCATTGTCGCCGCGGGCGGCAAAGGCCTTGAACACCTTCTCGCGCAGGTCGCGCCTGGCCGAGCTCTTCAGGAACGGCTCCACCGAGGAGCGCGACAGCGTCACGATCGCCTTGCCGGCCTTGCCGCGCTCGTCGGCCGCGGCCCTGGCGGCCGCGAGAAAGCTGTCGGACAGTCCGGCGCAGTCGTCCTCGCCGAGCTCCATGGACCAGTCCTGCTCGTCGCCGAGCAAATGGTGGCTGAAGCTTGTGCCAAGATGAGCCAGCCGCTCGTTGATCTCGGCCATCCGCTTCTTGGCGGCCTCGTCGAGCCCGGCGCCGGCGCGGTGAAAGCGTGTGTAGGTCCGCTCCAGGAGCCGCACCTCTTCTGCCGTGAGGCCGAGCGCGGCGCGGTTCTCGTGCAGCATGGCGATCCTGCCGAACAGCACGGCATTCATCATGATCGGATTCCAGTGCCGCGCCATCCGCAAGGAGACCTCCTTGTCGATCTCCAGGATCGCCGGATTGGAGTGTGCCGAGACCAGGTCGTAGAACACCGCCGAGACCTTGCTCAAGAGCTTGCCCGAGCGCTCCAGCGCCGTGATGGTGTTGGCGAAGTCCGGCGCCGCCGGATCGTGGGTGATGGCGGCGACCTCGGCCGAGTGGTCGGCGAAGGCCTGCTCGAAGGCCGGCAGGAAATGCTCAGGGACAATCGCGTCGAACGGCGGGGTCTCGAACGGCGTCTGCCAGGGCTTGAGCAGCGGGTTGTCCCGCGCTTCCGAGGGAGCCGTGATCGACGGGGTTTCAGACATCAGCAAATCCTGTTTTGGCCGCAAATTTACGGGGGATTCTATACCACGCGATGCGGCATTTTTGGGCCTTTTGCGCTTGTAAGCGGCGGCCTTTTCGGAGAGATTGCGGCCCGCACAGAGGACCGACCATGAGCCCGCAGCCCGCCTCAACTCAGGCCCGCCAGATTGCCTGGCCGAGCGTCATCACCGTCATCTCCGCCGCGATCCTGATCGGCGCGGAGGTGTTCGGCGCGGCCTTTGCCGGCGGCTGGGCGCTGGCGATTCTCATCGGTCTGGACGACACCGGCGCGCACATCCTGCAGGCGGTGCTGTTCGGCATCGGCGTCGTCATCATGGTGGCCTTTGTCCGCGCCGCCCAGCGCGTCGAGCCCTTCACGCGCCGCGCGTAACGCGCGCGATTTGAGAAAGCGCTGTGCCGCAGGCACAACTTCACTTCCGCGCCGGCGCGAAAATCTTAACAGACGTTCATATTCCACCCCGCCGGCTGCGTGCCGAAAGCTTGTGTTAGGGAAATTTCCCCTCAGCCTAAAAAAATTGTTGCGAAGCAAACTCAAAACACTTATTTGCATGCTTGCCCAATTTCGCACGTGCCTGTGGTCGTGTGTCAGTCGGTAGGTATCCGGACAAGAGGCCGGACAGCCGCCAAGGGGATGAAGAACCGAGGGTCGCTAAAGACAGAGCGGCCAGCATCTCTCTCAAGAGATGCCGATGAAGGTCTCTCCACCCTTTGCAACCGTGACTGGCAGCCGGAGGCGAACCGGCGCACCCCGCTCTCAACGGGGGACGCGACTTAAAGCAACGACGGATCGGGCTTTTTTGGTCTCTACCGGCATTCCACCGCCGGCGCGGGCTACTGAAAAGGCTTGTCCTTCATTGCCAGGTGTGCGGGCGGGAAATTCCCAACCAATCCACGGCAGCACAAACGGTCTGAGTTCGAGGCTGCGTCGCGTCTCCATCGTGCGACTACGCCAAAGCACTCATGTCCGAGATCATTTTGAACGGGTCCCGTCGCTGGGCCGTTTGGAGGGTGCTATGACCGAACGTATTCAGGAATTCCTGCGCAACCGCCGCAGCGAGGGCCTCGACACCGAGCCGTGCCTCGTCGTCGACCTCGAAGTCGTGCGTGACAACTACCAGACCTTCGCGAAGGCCTTGCCGGACAGCCGCGTGTTCTACGCGGTGAAGGCAAATCCGGCGCCCGAAGTGCTGTCGCTGCTGGCTTCGCTCGGCTCCTGCTTCGATACCGCCACCGTGGCGGAAATCGAGATGGCGCTGGCCGCAGGCGCGACGCCGGACCGCATCTCCTATGGCAATACGATCAAGAAGGAGCGCGACATCGCGCGCGCCTTCGCGCTCGGCATTCGCCTGTTCGCGGTCGACTGCTCCGCAGAGGTCGAGAAGATCGCGCGTGCCGCCCCCGGCGCGCGGGTGTTCTGCCGCATCCTCTATGACTGCGCTGGCGCCGAATGGCCGCTGTCGCGCAAGTTCGGCTGCGACCCGGAGATGGCGGTCGAGGTACTCGACCTCGCCAAGCGCCTCGGGCTGGAGCCGTGCGGCATCTCGTTCCATGTCGGTTCGCAGCAGCGCAAGGTGAAGTCGTGGGATCGGGCGCTGGCGATGGCCTCGACCGTGTTCCGTGACTGCGCCGAGCGCGGGATCAACCTGTCCATGGTCAACATGGGCGGCGGATTCCCGACCAAATACCTCAAGGACGTTCCTCCGGTCGTGCAGTACGGCCGGTCGATCTTCCGTGCGCTGCGCAAGCATTTCGGCAACCAGATCCCGGAAACCATCATCGAGCCGGGACGCGGCATGGTCGGCAATGCCGGCATCATCGAGACCGAAGTCGTTCTGATCTCCAAGAAGAGCGACGAGGACGAGGTGCGCTGGGTGTACCTGGACATCGGCAAGTTCGGCGGCCTCGCCGAGACGATGGACGAGTCGATCCGCTACGCGATCCGCACCCCGCATGACGGGGCGGAGATGACGCCGTGCGTGCTCGCAGGCCCGACCTGCGACTCGGCCGACGTGCTGTACGAGAAGAGCCCGTATCCGCTTCCGGTGACGCTCGAGATCGGCGACAAGCTGCTGATCGATGGCACCGGCGCCTATACGTCGACCTACTCGTCGGTGGCTTTCAACGGCATCCCGCCGCTGAAGACCTACCACATCTGAGCCACCTCGCTTCGAGGTCCGATTAGTCGGGAGCCGGTCCGCCGGCTCCCTCCCCTGACATCGCTGATTTGACAACGCTGCTGCGGCGCACTTGCGCCGTCGGCCGCTGGGACTGACGTGCCATGACTGCCTTGCGGAAGACCAGGATCGCCCTCACCCCGAAAGTCGCTCCGTTCGCGATCCGTGCGGAGCGAGCTTCGGACGTCGTCGCCCGTGAAGCGCTGCTCGATGCCTGCTTTGGCGAGAACCGCCATGCGCGCACCTGCCAGCGCCTGCGCGATGGACGCGCGCCCGCCGAAGGGCTTGCCTTCTCGGCGGTGCTTGACGGCCGCCTGGTGGGAACGCTGCGGTTGTGGCACGTCAGCGCCGGGGGCGCGCGAGCGCTCGTGCTCGGCCCGCTGGCGGTTGAGGCTTCCTCCCGCAAGCTCGGAGTCGGGACCGCCCTGATGGTCCAGGCGCTCGCGGCGGCGAAGGCGCGTGGCCATCGCGCCGTGATTCTGCTCGGTGACGCCCCCTATTACGCCCGCTTCGGCTTCACGGCCGCAAAGACCGGCGCGTTGTCGCTGCCCGGCCCGTTCGAGCGCGAGCGGCTGCTTGGCCTCGAACTGGCCGAAGGCGCGCTCGGTGGCGCCTGGGGCATGATCGTGCCAACCGGCGCGGCCCCGTCCATGCGCAAGAGTTCGCGCACGAAGCGGGCGCTGCGCTCCGTGTTCGCCGCCTGAGTGGCACGGCCACGCGGCTTTCCCCTGAACTGCGGGGGGTTGCGCGCGGCCGGGAAAAGCCCGTAAACCGCGCGCGGAAACGAAAAATCGAGGTCCCGATGCCACGCCGCCTGATTTCCACCGGCTCTCCCTTCGAGAAGACCGCCGGGTACAGCCGCGCCGTCATCGATGGCGATTTTGCCTTTGTCGCAGGCACCACCGGCTACGACTACGCCACCATGGTCATGCCAACAGATGTCACGAGCCAGTCACGCAACTGCTTCAACACCATCGAGGCTGCCCTGAAAGAAGGCGGCTTCGCGATGGCCGATATCGTTCGAGCGACCTACTACTTGACCGACGCCAAGGACTCGGACGCCCTGTTCGCCGTCTGCGGCGAGGTGTTCGGCGAGATCCGCCCCGCGGCCACGCTATTGGTGGTTTCCGGCCTCCTGAAGCCCGAGATCAAGGTCGAGATCGAAGTGACCGCAAAACGGCGCAGCTGAAACCCGGCCCTCGCGCCTCCCATCGTCCCTGGAGAACATTTCATGAGCTCGCAAATCCACGCGAAGATTTCCGGTCCCATTGTCATGATCGGCTTCGGCTCGATCGGCAAGGGCACGCTGCCTTTGATCGAACGGCACTTCGACTATGACAAAAAGCGTTTCGTCATCATCGATCCACATGAGGACGGCGAACTCGCCAAGAAGCACGGCGTGCGCTTCATCAAGCAGGACGTGACCAAGGACAATTATCGCGAGCTGTTGATCCCGCTCCTGACCGAAGGCGGCGGCCAGGGCTTTTGCGTCAACCTCTCGGTCGACACCTCCTCGGTCGACATCATGACCATGTGCCGGGAGATCGGCGCGCTCTACATCGACACCGTCGTGGAGCCGTGGCTCGGCTTTTATTTCGACAAGAATCTCGGCCCCGAGAAGCGCTCCAACTACGCGCTGCGCGAGACGCTGCTCGCCGCCAAGCACAAGAACCCGGGCGGCACCACGGCAGTCTCCACCTGCGGCGCCAATCCCGGCATGGTGTCCTGGTTCGTCAAGCAGGCGCTGCTCGACATCGCGCGCGACACCAACACGCCCTTCAATGAGCCGAAGAGCCGCGAAGGCTGGGGCCAGCTCGCGCACAAGCTCGGCGTCAAGGGCATCCACATCGCCGAGCGCGATACCCAGCGCTCCAAGAAGCCGAAGCCGATGAACGTGTTCGTCAACACCTGGTCGGTGGAGGGTTTTGTCTCGGAGGGCATGCAGCCGGCCGAGCTCGGCTGGGGCACCCATGAAAAGTGGATGCCGGACAACGGCCGCAAGCACACCGAAGGCTGTGGTGCGGCGATCTATCTGCTGCAGCCGGGCGCCAACACCCGCGTGCGCTCGTGGTGCCCGACGCCGGGCGCGCAATACGGCTTCCTCGTCACCCACAACGAGTCGATCTCGATTGCCGACTATTTCACGGTACGCGACGGCGACAAGGTGATTTACCGGCCGACATGCCACTACGCCTATCATCCGGCGAACGACGCGGTGCTGTCGCTGCACGAGATCTTTGGCGCCACCGGCAAGATGCAGCCAAGCTGGCACATCCTGGACGAAAACGAGATCGAGGACGGCATCGACGAGCTCGGCGTGCTGGTCTACGGCCACGGCAAGAATGCGTACTGGTACGGCTCGCAGCTCTCGATCGAAGAGACGCGCAGGATCTGCCCCTACCAGAACGCTACCGGCATGCAGGTGTCTTCGGCCGTGCTCGCCGGCATGGTGTGGGCGCTGGAAAACCCCGAGGCCGGCATCGTCGAAGCCGACGAGATGGATTTCCGCCGCTGTCTCGAAATCCAGCGGCCTTATCTCGGTCCGGTGAAGGGTTTTTATACCGACTGGACGCCGCTCAATGACCGTCCGGGGCTGTTCCCGGAGGACATCGACAGCAGCGATCCCTGGCAATTCCGCAATATCCTGGTGCGCTGAGCGCGCCAGCGCCGATTGATCTCGCGATATCCATCAGCGCCAGCCAACAATCGAAAGTCAGCGCCGGCTCCTTGAGAGCCGGCGTTATTGTTCTTGCTGATCTTCGCCGTGAAGCAGTTTCTTCTTGTACTTGCCGATGTCCTCATGGACATGCGCAAAGCTGATGATCCGATAGACGGCCCTGCCGACATTGCCGCCGCCGGTGTTGCAGATGATCACGGGGCCGTCGGTGGCTTGCAGGCCCTTTGTATTTGCTTCCAGCCAGTCATGGTTTTCGATGGTGGTCTCGATCCGGCAATCCGCAGGGATTTCGATTCCCATGCCGGTCAGAGTCTTTCGCGGATTGCGCAGGAAGTCGAGATATTCGGCGGGGGTGCATTCCCAGAAATGAAGATGGAACGGCTCGTCCCGGATAATTTTAGAGCGAGCTGACAGATCGACGATCTTCGACGGCATGCTGTCTCTCCAAGGCGATTGTTATGAACAACACAACCTTAGAAAGATATCGTGACGCCAGCAAGGCAGGCAGGAACGGTTGCTGGAGACGTCCCCTTCACTTGGCCAGATAATCGAACGCCACGGTGCCGAGCCCCAGCGTCAGGTCCGCCTTGAAATGCAGCGCGGAGACGACCTCACGCACGGGGAGCCTGGCGACGTCGGCCAGCGCGTGCGGGAACAGGCCGAGCGCGGCCGGCCCGCTCCAGGCCTCCTTCAGCGTGATGTCCTCCATGGTGTAGCGCACGAGTTCGAGGATGCGCGGGCTGCCGTCGACATGCGGGATGATCTTGAGAATAAAGTTCGGCGCCTTCATTGCCTTCAGCACGGCATCATGGTCGGCGGCGCGGTGCTTGTAGCCCATGGTGGCGCTGACGCAGAGCACTGAGCCATAATGCAAGGTGCCGACCAGCGCGTCGCTCTCGATCGCGAGCTTCGGCCGCGCCAGCTTCTTGGGAAATCCCCAGAGCTCGCGGCCGCCCGCGATCGGCGCCTCGTCGTCGAGATACATCGAGTGCACATAGACGCCGTCTTCGCCTTTGTAGCGAACCGGAATCACCTGCCCGGTCTCGGTGTAGTCGCCGAAGCCGGTGGAGTCGGGCATGCGGATGAACTCATACTTCACCACGGGCTCGGCCACTTCGAGCGGCTCCGGCACCACGGCGGCGAGCGCCTCAGGGTCGGTACGATAGGAGATGACGAAGAATTCGCGGTTGAAGAAGCGGTAGGGCCCCATCGGAAAGGCGGGATTGGTCAGCGGCATCGAATAGGCGGTGCGGCGGACGTCGTCGATCTTCATGGAATGCCCCGTGCTCGTTGGCGTGCGCGCGAGTATGGAGCGGCTGCGCACCACAGGCGAGACGGTAAAATCGGCAGACACGTCAAAACCACGTCACAATCCAGGCATGCGAAGCCGCGTGCCCGCAGTGGCGGCCAGTACGTCGGGTTACTTTTCCTTGATCGGCGGCGCGATCTTTTCGGCGGGCGCCGGCGGCAGCGCGGGCTCAGCACCGGCCTTTTGCGCTTCGGCGTCAGGACGCGCCGGTTCGGGCGCGGGCGTGGTCGGGCGCGCGGTGCCGGTCGTTGACTCCGGTTCAGCGTCCTTCTTTTGCGGCTCGGATGGCGAAGATGGATGGGTCGCCTGCGCGAACTGCTGGTGCGGCTTGCTCGCCTTGATCTCGCCGACGGACAACGCCGAGATCGCGGTTCCTGCGGCGATCAATGCCACCGCAAACAGCCAGTCCGGCCCACTCACTCGTTTCCACTCATCGGCTGACATTGTCGTTCCCCGCAAATTTGTTCGCGGGGGCAACGGCGCGGGGGGAACAATGTTCCCGCGCAATGGGTCGCAGGCGACGGAACTAGTCGCGGGTGCTCACTTCCCAGGTGGCGTGGCGTACGCCGCTCTGCTTCTGCAGGTCGAGCGCCACCGCATTGAGCTCGTTGGGATCGACTGCGGTCGGAACCAGGGTGGCGACGATCTCGAGCTGGCCATCGCCGATCTCGACCACGTCGACATCGCCAACCGGATAATTGGCGGCTTCCAGCTGCTCGACCAGGCGATCGCGCATCACAGGCAAGGCGTGCGCCGTCACCGCCAGCTTGAAATAATAGGTGGCTTCCGAGGCCTTCTCGTCAATCGGGATACGGTTGATGAAGTTGACCAGCGGCCGCAACAGCGTGTTGCCGGCGAGCACGAAGGCGGTCAGCGCCACCGCCTGCGCGATCATGTCGGCGCCGGCGCAGGAACCGACAGCAGCCGAGGCCCACAGCGTCGCGGCCGTGTTGAGCCCGCGCACGTCCATACCCTCTTTCATGATAACGCCCGCGCCGAGGAAGCCGATCCCCGACACGACGTAGGCGATCACCCGCACGCCGCCATCGGCGCCGGAAAGATGCATGGCAAGATCGACAAAGGCGGCGGCGCCCACCGCGACCAGCACGTTGGTGCGCAGGCCGGCGGTGCGCTGGCGGTATTGCCGCTCGGCCCCGATCAGCGTGCCCAGCACAAAGGCCACGGCCAGGCTGATCAGCGTGTCCAGGAAATCGGCCGTCTGGAAGGTGGTCAGGAACTTCATCGCCGCGACCCCGAGAGCATGATCCCGAAAGGTGGAAACCGGTCTTCGGAAAAGATCATGCCCCAATAAAATCCGATGGGCGATCTCTTACAGTTCCAGAAGGCCCGCGTCACCTTCCTCGTCGGAAAACGCAAGCCAGGTGCCTTTGGCGTTCCAAGCCAGCGCCGAGATCGCAACACCCTTGTTGCGGCGGACGAGGATTTCCGCATTGTCCTCGAAGCGGATCATCAGCACCGTGCCGTCGCTGTAGCCGGCGGCCATGACGTCGTGCCGGGGATGGCAGGCGACCGCGGAAACGCGCGCCTGCAGCGGCGCCAGCATCGCGGGCTCCTTGCCCATCGGGCCGTCCTTGCTGGCGAAGGGCCAGACGATGACGGTGTCGGCGCCCGAGGTGGCAAGCCCCTTGCCATCAGCGCTCCACGACATCGAGCGCACCCGGCCGGGGTAGCCGCTCATGCGCATATGGCGGTTGTCGGCAAGCCGCCAGCCATGCAGCGCCGGCTCATGCATCGAGGTGACGAGAAACTTGTTGTCGGGGCTGAAGATCACGCCGAGATGCGAGCCGGCCCATTCGAGGACTTCAGGCTTGGCCGCCATGTTGGGAAACCACAACGTCACGCCGTTATAGTGCGCGATCGCAAGGCGCAGGCCCTTTGGCGCGAAGGCAAGCCCGCCGACGGTCGAGGGCACCTCGAAGGATTTCTCCTCCGCCTTGCCGCTGCGCACGAACGCCGTCTTGCCGGCCGACCACGCAAAGGCGCCGTCGGGATGCAGCGCGACATTGTCGATCCAGCGCCGTTTGGCGTCGGTGGCGAGCACCGAGGTCTCGCCCTTGGCATTGATTGCGACGAGCTTGCCGTCGTCGCCGCCACTGACAATGCGCGCGCCGTCCGAGGCCGCGCAAAGGATGGCGCCGAAATGCAGCTCGGTCTGCGAGACCTCGCCGGAAGTGCTGGCAGCCGCGACCTTCTCCTCGGTGCCGACGAAGAACGCGCGCTCGCCGAGGAAATGCACCGCCGAGACGGCAAAACCGAGCGGCACTTCCCGCACGCGGTCGGTCACCGAAGCGATGGAGGCGGATGCGCCGGGGTCGAATTCTTTCATCACGTGACGATGCAGCGCTCAAAGCCGTCGCGGATCAGCTGCTCCGGCAATTCACGGCCGATGAAGACGACCCGGCTCTCGCGCCGCTCGCCGTCCTTCCATTTCCGCTGGTGGTCGCCCTCCAGCATCATGTGCACGCCCTGGAACACGTAGCGGTCCTCGTCGTCGCTGAAGGCGAGGATGCCCTTGGAGCGCAGGATCTTCTGGCCTTCGCTGGCGACAAGCTGCTGCAGCCACGGCATGAATTTCGTCGGATCGAGCGGCTTGTCTGATCGCAGCGACAGCGATTGCATCTCCTCGTCGTGGTAATGCTTCAACCCGCCATGGCTGTGGGCGTGATCATGATGGTGATGGTCATGGTCATGATGGTGATGATCGTGCTCATGATCGTCGACTTCGAGGAAAGCAGGCTCGATTTCGAGAATGCGATCGAGATCGAACGCACCGCGCTCCAGCACGTCCGACAGCGCCACCTTGCAGCGCTCGGTGCGATGCAGTTTTGCGTAGGGGTTGATGCCGCGGATGCGGGCCTCGACCTCGGCAAGCTCGCCCTTGGAGACGAGATCGGTCTTGTTCAACACGATGACGTCGGCAAAGGCGATCTGGTTCTTGGCTTCCGGCGCATCCTTCAGGCGGTCAGAGAGCCACTTGGCGTCCGCCACCGTGACGACGGCATCGAGCCGCGCATTCTTCTGCACGTCTTCGTCGACGAAGAAGGTCTGCGCGACGGGCGCCGGGTCGGCAAGGCCCGTGGTCTCGACAATGATGGCGTCGAACTTGCCCTTGCGCTTCATCAAGCCTTCCATGATGCGCACGAGGTCGCCGCGCACGGTGCAGCAGACGCAGCCATTGTTCATCTCGAACACTTCTTCGTCGGCGCCGATGATGAGGTCGTTGTCGATGCCGATCTCGCCGAATTCGTTGACGATGACGGCGTACTTCTTGCCGTGGTTTTCCGACAGGATGCGGTTCAACAGCGTGGTCTTGCCGGCGCCGAGATAGCCCGTCAGCACGGTCACGGGAATTTTTTGGTTGGAAGGCTCTGCCATAACAACTCCGAAGGCGGGATTTTCGGCGCTCAGGCCGGAAGGGTGGCCCCTCCCCTAGTCGCCGAGCGCGCGCGTTAGTGTCTTTATATTGTGCCTGACCATATCAATGTAAGTGGGGGCATCACCCTTTTCGCCTGTCAAACCGTCCGAATACAGGGTGCCGCCGACCTTGGCCCCGGTCTCGGCAGATATTCGCTGGATCAGGCGGGGATCGCTGACATTTTCAAGAAAAACCGCCGGAATCCTTGCTTGTTTGATCTGGGTGATGATCCCGGCGATATCCCGCGCGCTGGGCTCGGATTCCGTGGAGACGCCGAGCGGCGCGACGAACTCGATGCCGTAGGCGCTGGCGAAATAGCCAAAGGCGTTGTGGGTGGAAATGACCTTGCGGCGTGCCGCTGGTATCTGCGCGACGGCGCTGCGGACTTCGCGATCGAGCGCGCCGAGCTTGGCGAGATAGGCATCGCCATTGGCACGGAATTGTTCGCTGCCTGCGGGATCGGCGGCCGAGAGCGCCACGCGGATGTTGGCGACATAGACCTTCGCATTGTCGACCGCCTGCCAGGCATGGGGATCCGCGTCCGATCCCCGGCGAAGCGGCGTGATGCCGTCGGTTGCGGTGACGACCGTTGCCTTGCTGCCGGAGGATTGTACCAGCCGCGGCAACCAGCCCTCGAACCCGAACCCGTTGACGACGATCAGGCGCGCCTCGGCAATCCTCTTCGCATCGCGCGGCGTCGGCGCATAGACATGCGCGTCGCTGTCGGGGCCGACCAGCGTCGTGACGTCGACGCGGTCGCCGCCGACATTGCGGACGAAATCGCCGAGGATGGAAAAGCTCGCGATCACCTTGAGCGGTTCGGCGTGCGCGGGCAGCGCGCTCGCGATCAGCGCGACGCAGGCGAACAGGGCCATCACCGTGCCGAAACTAAAATGACGAAAACAACCCCATGCAAAGTAGAGCGGCTGCGGAGAACGGCACTGCATGATCAGGCTTCGAGATGGCGGCCGGGGAAGGCCTGCCGCACCAGGCCGCCGCAACTGCCGAACAGAAGCGAGATCAGGTAAAGTCCCGGATGCCACCAGGATGATCGCGGGGCCCGAGGGAATGCCGGCCTGGAACGACAGCACGAGGCCCGCATAGCCCGACAGCGATCGCGCTCAGGACGGCGATGCAGATCATGCCGGTGATGTCGCGCGACCAGAAGCGGGCGATGCCCGCAGGCAGGATCATCAGCCCGACGCCGAGCAGGGTGCCGAGCGCATGAAAGCCGTTGACGAGGTTGACGACGACAAGCGCGAGGAAGGCGAGATGCGCCGGCGCGCCGGCACGGCTGACGGTGCGCAAAAACACGGGGTCGACGCATTCGATCACCAGCGGGCGGTAGATCACGGCGAGCACCAGCAGCGTGATGGTTGCGTTGAAGGCAATGACGAGCAAGGTCTGGTTGTCCATCGCAAGGATATTGCCGAACAGCACATGCAGCAGGTCGATATTGGTGCCCTTGACGGAAACGATGGTGACACCGAGCGCCAGCGACACCAGATAGAAGGTCGCAAGCGACGCGTCCTCCTTCAGCTCCGTATTGCGCGCGACGAGGCCGGCGAGGATCGCGACCGCAAAGCCCGCGATCAGGCCGCCTGCCGTCATCGCGAACAGATTGAGGCCTGACACCAGGAAGCCGATCGCAGCACCCGGCAGGATCGCATGCGCCATGGCGTCGCCGACGAGGCTCATCCGCCGCAGCATCAGGAACACGCCGATGGGAGCCGCGCCGAGCGACAGCGCGATCACCGCCGCGAGCGCACGGCGCATGAACTCGAATTCGGTGAAGGGCGCAATCAGCGCGTCGACGATCATGATCGGCTCAGGCGGCTTGCGACGGCCTGGCGTCGACCGCGCAGGCAGCCGCGCTGTCGTCAAAGGCCTCGCACATGCGACGGGCCTCGAGCAGGTTCTCGGTCGTCAGCACCTGCGCCGTCGGCCCCCAGGCAACGGGCCCGCGCGCCAGCAGCAGGGTTTCCGGAAAATGCGCGCGGACCAGCTCCATGTCGTGCAGCGCCGCCAGCACCGTGCGCTTCTCGTCATGCCAGCGCCTGACCAGCATCAGCAGGTCCGCGCACGTCTTGGCGTCGATGGCGTTGAAGGGCTCGTCCAGCACGATGAGGCGCGCATCCTGCAGCAGCACGCGGGCAAACAGCATGCGCTGCATCTGCCCGCCCGAGAGCGTGCCGATATTGCGGTTCTCAAAACCGTTGAGGCCGACGGCGGCAAGTGCCTCGCCAATGCGCTCGCGCTCGCGGCCGCCCATGCCGCCGAAAAAGCCGGTTGTCCGCCACAGCCCGGTGCCGACGAAATCGAACACCGAAATCGGAAAGCTGCGATCGATGTCGACGACCTGCGGCAGATAGGCGATGTCGCGGATGTCGAGCCCGTCATGGTCGATCGTGCCGGCCAGCGGCTTCAGGATGCCGGCGATGCCGCGAAACAGCGTCGACTTGCCGGCGCCGTTCGGGCCGACCACGGCGAGCAGCGCGCCCGCGGCGACCTCGCCTTCGAGATGATGCACCGCCGGGTGGCGGTCATAGCCGAGCGTGACGTCGCGGAAGGTGAGTTGGGCTGCCATCGTCACCTCATCGCCAGCCACACGATGGCCCAGAGCCCGGCGCTGACCGCGACCGCGGCAGCAAGCCGCGCTGCGACCGTCATGCGCAGGATCGACCATGGCGCGGCCTGCGCCGGATGGGGGGTCGCCGGGTCATGGCTGGTGACTGTGGGCGTGGCCATGGTGATGGCCGGGGCCGTGGGAATGGGCGTGAACCATGCCAAAATGTTATATTATAACATTACCCAAGTCCATCTGGCCGCCCGCCTCAGGGCTTGCCGATGGCCATGGACAGCGCCGCCGCCAGGAAGGGAAACGGCAGCGAGACCGCCGCGCGGAACCAGACGAATTTGGCCGGCATGAAGGGGATTTCCCACAAAATCAGCCGCTGGAACGCGAAAAGGGCCCAGGAGATCACATAGGCGATCACCTGGGGCGTACCGCCCCCGACCTTCAGTGCGACCGCGCCGATGGAAAAGCCGACCACCGGGCCGCCCGGGGTCACCGCGCCCGCAATGGTCGCCGCGAGCACACCGAGCCAGCCGCTGTCGGGGCCGAGCCAGCCCGTGATGACCTCCGGCGGGATGACGGCGGCGATGTAGCCGGAGCCGATCACGCCGAGCGCGATGCGCGGCACGATGTTGATGAAATCCATCGCGCCCTCGCGCGCGGAGGCCAGCGCCACCACGCGCCCGCGCCGCCAGACCATGAAGGCAAGCACGGCGACCGAACCCCACAGGGTGATATCGATGAACAGCGCGGCGGTCATTCCACCACCTCGCCTTTCGGATAGAGGCGGACATAGACGAAACGCCCGAGCGCGCCGGCGAGTATCGGAATCGGCAGCGAGAGCACGATGCGCCAGATGGTGAAATCGGGCCCCAGGATCGGCAACTCCCACGCCACCGCGCGGCCGTAGCCGATCAGCGTCCAGCTCACCACCATCGCAATCGTGGCGCCGAAATCGGCGCCGACGGTGAGCAGCGCCGCCGCCACCGGATAGGCGGTGAACGGCCCGCCCGGCAGGATCGCGCCAAACGCCGTGCCGATCAAAAGGCCCTTCAGGCCCGATTTCGGCCCGAGCGCGCGCGATATTTTTTCGTGCGGCAGGATTTCGGCGATGAACGCGCCGAGCAGGCAGCCGGCCAGCACGCGCGGCAGAATGCCGCCGAACAATTCGAGATCGCTAAAGAGAATTTCCGTGACGCCGTGAACACCGTCGCGCCGCCATACCAGCACGACACAGACGGCGACGAGCACGGCAATGAAGATCATCGACCAGCCGATCGGCCTGCGCTTTTTGCGCGGCGGCGCCTCGGCGTCGGCGGAATCGTCGGCCGGCTCTTTGAGCGGGGAATCTGACAAGTGCTTCGGGTCGGTGATTGGGGCCAACCCTGCTTAGTCCCGGCTGCGCAGCGACGCAAACGGAACGGCGGCCGCACCCATGCGAGCCTCGGGGATGCCCATGCGAGGGCGGCGACACGCGAAATGGCTCAGCTTGCGGCGCCCCTGAACGACATTCCGGGGCGGCACGCATTGCGGCTGCCGCTCCTGAATCTGGTCTATCGGCATCGCATCAGAGTCGTGATCAGGCCTTGGAGAAGAGCTGGTCCACATAGTCCCAATTGACGAGATTCTCGACGAACGCCTTGAGATAGTCGGGACGGCGGTTGCGGTAGTCGATGTAGTAGGAGTGCTCCCAGACGTCGCAGCCGAGGATCGGGGTGGCGCCGTGCACCAGCGGGCTTTCGCCGTTGGCGGACTTCGCGATCTCGATCTTGCCGTTCTTGACGGCGAGCCAGCACCAGCCCGAGCCGAACTGCCCGACGCCGGCGGCGATGAAATCGGTCTTGAACTTCTCGAAGCCGCCGAGGTCTTCGTTGATCTTCTTTTCCAGCCGGCCCGGCAGCTTGCTGCCGCCGCCATTCGGCTTCATCCAGTTCCAGAAATGCAAATGGTTGTAGTGCTGGCCGGCGTTATTGAACACCGCAGGGTTCTTGCCGAACGAGCCCTTCACGATCTCTTCGAGGGATTTGCCCTCGAATTCCGTTCCCTTGATCGCGTTGTTGCCATTGGTGACATAGGCTTGATGATGCTTGTCGTGGTGGAATTCCAGCGTCTCCTTCGACATGTAGGGCGCAAGCGCATCGTGGGCGTAAGGCAGGTTCGGGAGCGTGAAGGTCATGGGGTGATGTCCGCAAATGATGGGGGTACTTGGGATAACGGGAACCCCTTATAGAAGGTTCCAGGGTGCTTCAATACACCCATTTTCGGCATAGGACCGGCGCGATGAGCATCGAAATCGACGTCCTGAACGGGGACGCTTCCTGGTCGCGGGTCGAACCGCTGATGAAAGCCGTGTGGCCGTGGCACAAGGTGGAAAAGACGGCATGGGGTCACCTCGAATGGGCCCATGCCGATTTGCGCGTGCTGATCGACGCGCCCGACAGTGGCCTCGCCTGCCATGTCGGTATCTATTTCCGCACCGTGACCTGGAACGGCCAGAAGGTTCATATCGGCGGCATCGGCGCGGTGTCGACGCGCGAAGACTGCCGGCGCCACGGCTATGCCAGCCTCGCGCTCGATGCCGCGGTCCAGACCATGCGTGCCAATGAAACGGTCAAATTCGCACTGCTGTTCTGCGAGCCGCACAATTTCGCGTTCTACCAGTCGCGCGGCTGGCACCCCTTTGAGGGAGAAATCTTCTGCGAACAGCCCGGCGGACGCATCAAATTCGACGCCATGGCGCCCTTCGTGTTCGACATCGTCCGCGCGCCGCGCCAGGGTACGATCGACCTATGCGGCCTGCCATGGTGACCCCTGCGCGCGCAGGGGGTGGGCCTTTCCCCGATCCGGCCATAATATGTTGACCATCATTCATACTTGGGCGCGACGCCCGCCACACCGCCGGTAACGCATGACCCTGGAAGCATCCGTTGACACGCGTCCGCCGGCGGCCCCGGTCAACAGCCTTTTGACCGCGCCCATCCTGCCGACGTTGCTGAAGCTTGCCCTGCCCAATGCGATCGCGATGCTCGGCACCGCGCTGGTCGCTGTGGCCGAGACCTCCTATATCGGCCGCCTCGGCGTCGAACCGCTCGCCGGCATCGCGCTGGTGTTTCCCTTCGTGATGCTGACGCAGATGATGTCGGCGGGCGCGATGGGCGGCGGCGTGTCCTCCGCGGTCGCGCGCGCTCTCGGCGCGGGGAATCGCGAACGCGCCGCCAATCTTGCGCTGCATGCCGCGATCATCGGCAGCGGCGCCGGCCTGTTCTTCACAGTGATGATGCTGGCATTCGGCAGGGATTTCTATTTCCTGCTCGGCGGCCGCGGCGAAGTGCTCGAACAGGCGATGTATTATTCGCAGGTGCTGTTCTCCGGCGCCGTCTCGATCTGGCTGGTCAACACGTTTGCCTCCGTCGTGCGCGGCACCGGCGACATGCGCGTGCCGTCGATCGTGCTGATCGGTGTCGCGGCGGTGCAGGTCGTGGTCGGCGGCGGACTTGGGCTCGGCCTGTTCGGCTTGCCGAAATTCGGCATGCGTGGCGTCGCCGCCGGCCAACTCCTGGCATTCACGCTGGGCGCGCTGTTTCTTGCCTGGTACCTCGTCAGCGGCCGCAGCCGGCTGAAGCTGAACTTGCGGAGTTTTGCATTCCAGCGCGACATGTTCCTCGACATCCTCAAGGTCGGTGCGGTGTCGTGCCTGTCGCCGCTGCAGAGCGTGCTGACGATCCTGATCTTCACCAAAATTCTCGCCGGCTTCGGCACCACCGTGCTCGCCGGTTACGGGATGGGCTCGCGCCTGGAATTCCTGTTGATCCCGATCGCGTTCGCCTTCGGCACCGCCTCGATCCCGATGGTCGGCATGGCGATGGGCGCAGGCCTTGTCGCGCGCGCGCGGCGCGTGACGTGGATCGCGGGCGCTGTCGCCGGCCTGTTCGTCGGGCTGATCGGGCTCGTCGTTGCGATCGCGCCGCAGCTCTGGGTTTCGCTGTTCACCAGCGATCCCGGCGTCACCGCGGCGGCAAACTCCTATTTCCATTGGGCGGGCCCCGGCTTCGGCTTCTTCGGCGCCGGGGTCTGTCTTTACTTCTCCTCGCAGGGTGCGACCAAGGTCGGCGGCCCGGTGTTCGCCGGCACCGTCCGCCTGGTGCTGGTTGCGCTCGGTGGCTGGGTCCTCAGCTCAGCAGGCGCGCCGGCATGGACATTGTTTGCCCTGGTCGGCACCGCAATGGTCGTCTTCGGGCTTACCACGGCGCTTTCGATCCGCCTGACACGCTGGGAAAAATGACACGCGCGTGATAGCCGCACTCCGGCATTGCACAATTCCTGTTTGTTGCTATTGAACCCCCGCTTTTCCGGGAGGGCTTCATGGCTAGATTCGGTTTCATGGTTGCGGCGATCGCGATCCTGCTCGGGACCGTTGCGGCCCGCGCGCAGTCGGGCGAGCCCGTCGGGGTCTGGCTGACGGAGAAGGGCGACGCACGGGTCAGGGTCACGAAATGCGGCAGCGGTATTTGTGGCGTCATCGTCGGACTGAAAGACCCGATCGATCCCGCCACGGGTCGTCCCCAGGTTGACGACAAGAATCCCAATCCTGCGCTGCGATCGCGTCCGGTGATCGGAATTTCGCTGTTCATCGCCATGCGCCCGTCGGGGCCCGGCCGATGGTCGGGCCAGATCTACAACGCCGACGACGGCGGTACCTATGTCAGCCATGTCAGCTTCGCCGGCGGCGATGCGCTGCGCGTCGATGGCTGTGTCGGCGTGATCTGCGGCGGTGAGACCTGGACCCGCGTCGGGCGCTGACTCTCTCGTTTGACGCGCTCTCTTGACGCGAACCGGGACCCACCCCGCATCAAGTGCGGGGCAGGCTCCGCTTTGAAAACGCTGTGTTAGGCCGCCATCGCCTTCAGCGCAGTCGCCGCCGTGGCGTAGCCGCCGCGTGCGCCGTCGATGAAATGCACATGGTCGCTGCGCATGACCGAAGGTACGAAACACGTCATCATCGCGGCATCCTGCCGATGCAGGCCATAACGCAGGATGCCGGCTGATGCCGCGGCCTTGAGTCGCTCCGTCAACGCCCTCTCCAGCTCTTCCGTGCAGTCGAGAATCATCTTCAAGCCGTCGTCGTACTTTCGGAAGTCGGAATTCTCGACCACTTGCTGCACATAGTTCTTCGGCACGAAATCGCCGACCTTGATGCCTAGCCGCATCACCGCATAGGCCCACAACGTGAGCGCGAGCACCACCGCGCGACGCTTGAGCAACGGACCACCTCGCGCAGCGCGCGCCTCGTATTCGATGCCTTGCGGCGGCCAACGCAGCGGCGGCCCGCCTGCCGGCACCGGGCGGCCGGCGTCGGGGCTGCGCTCGACGAGACCGATGATGTCCTCGATCGTCTTGCGAAAGGTTGCGGCATCTGCACCCCCCGGCAACACCAGCACCGACAGCATGACGCCGCGCGTTGACGGGATTTCCTCGAAGCGGCAGGAGAGGCCCGACAAATCGGGCTGTGTGCCGGCGGGCGCGGCTGGAACTGCGAACTCACCGCGCTTCATCGCCGCCTCCGCCCAGCCGATCCCGCCGCCCGAGAACATCGCATAGGACAGATTGGCCGATGGCCCGAAGCGCGCGACGCGAACGTCCAGTCCCTGCGCACGCACGGCCGACACCGGCACCAGCGCAACGCGCATGACGAGATCAAGATCCTCACTCACCCAGACCGCGGTTGCCGCCAGCGCCTCTTGCGCGGCCGCCACGTCGGACGGCGCGACCGCAAAGCTTGCACCGTCGCCGCCGAACACGAAGGGGAATTCGCGGCCCTCAAGCGCATTGGTGACGGCGGCGATCACGGCGGCGCCGGCCATGTTGACCGCCTTGTAGCGCTGAGCCGCGATCGCCTTGGTCGATTCGACGATATCGGCAACGCCGATCACCCAGTCGTCCGGCAAGCGCGAATAGAGTTTGGGGTCCATCAGGCTGGAAAAGCCGCGAAAGACCGCAATGCTGCTGTAGAAACTGTCCGTGCCGGGTGCGCTGTTCGTGGTCATGCCAAACTATCCCGCTGCCGGAAGCTGTAGCAGATACGGGACGTCCTGTATTCGGGTTCGCTGGCCAGGTTTACGATTTGAGCCCGCGCAGCACGAGTTGGTTCAGCCTTCCGGCAAAGCCCGCCGGGTCTTCCGGCAACTCACCGTCGAGGATCTGCGCCTGTTCGAGCAGCAGCAGCGACAGATCCTTTGCAGCATCCCCGGCTTGCGCAACCGCTGCGACCAGCGGATGCTTCAGATTGACCTCCAGGATCGGCTTTTTCGCCGCGCCCTTGTCGTGCTGCGCAAGCAAACGCTCCAGCGCACGGTCGCGCGCCTCGCCAGAAGCGACGAGGCACGAGGCGCTCGACGTCAACCGCTGCGAGGCCCGCACGTCGGACACGCGCTCGCCGAGCGCATCCTTGATCACGGCAATCGTCATGGCTTCGTCGGCGGCCGGCGCTCCCTGATCCGTCCGGTCGTCGATGAGCGGAATCAGGCTGAAATCAACGTCGCCCTGGCTCAGCGACTTCAGCGGTTTGCCGCCGAAATCGAGCGGCGCCGAGGTCCAGAACGCGTCGACGGGATCGGTGAGCAACAGCACCTCGATGCCGCGCGCGGTGGCCGATTCCAGCTTGGGGTTGGATTTCAGCCGCTCGATGCTGTCGCCGACCAGATAGTAGACGTCGGTCTGGTTGGGCTTGAGATCGTCGACATACTGTTTCAGCGAACGCTTCTCGCCGGCGGTCGTGGTGAAACGAGACAGTCCCAATAGCTTCTCGCGGCGTTCATAATCTTCCCAGATACCTTCCTTGATGACGGCGCCGAACGCGTCCCAGATTTTTGCGAACGCTTCCGGCTCCTTCTCGCTCAGGCTTTCCAGTTCGCCGATCACGCGGCCGGTGACCGCTTTGCGGATCTGCGCGAGCTGTGGATTATTCTGCAGCATCTCGCGCGAAATGTTCAGCGGCAGATCCTCGCTGTCGATCACGCCGCGGATGAAACGCAAATAGGCCGGCAGCAGCTCGGCATCGTCGGCGATGAAGACGCGACGCACATAGAGCTTCACCTTGCCCTTGCGCGCCTGATCGAACAGGTCGAACGGCTTGGTCGACGGCGCAAACAGCAGCACGGCATAGGATTGCCGGCCCTCGGCGCGATAATGCAGGGTCATCGCCGGCTCGTCGAAGGCGCCCGCGATCGACTGATAAGCCTGCTTGTAGTCCTCCGCCGACAATTCCGATTTCGACCGCTGCCACAGTGCGCTCGCGGAATTGACCTGGTGCGGCTCGCCTTCCTCCGGCACCAGGAAGATCGGAAACTGGATGTTGTCGGAATAGCTGCGGACGATGCGTTCGATCTCGTAGGTCTCGAGATATTTCTTTGCCTCCTCCTTGAGATGCAGCACGATTTCGGTGCCGCGCGTGACACGGCCGGCCGCCTCCTCGTCCGCCGGCGCAATCTCGAACCCGCTGCCGCCCGAGGACGACCACATCCAAACCTCGTTCGATCCGGCTCGACGGCTGGTGACGACGATGCGCTCGGCCACCATGAAGGCGGCATAGAAGCCGACGCCGAACTGGCCGATCAGATTGGCGCCGTCCTTGGCTTCGGTGAGTTTTGCGAGAAAGGATTTGGTGCCGGAGCGCGCGATGGTGCCGAGATTGTCGATCAGCTCCTGACGATCCATGCCGATGCCGCTGTCGATCACGGCCAGCGTGTTGGCCTTCTTGTCCGGCACGATCCTGATCTCGGGCGTGGTGCCGTCGGTGATCAGATCGGGCGCGGCGATCGCCTCATAGCGCAGCTTGTCGCAGGCATCGGACGCATTCGAGATCAGCTCGCGCAGGAAGATGTCGGTTTCCGAATAGACCGAGTGCACCATCAGGTGCAACAGCTCGGCAACCTCGGCCTGGAACGGTTGGGATTCGGAGGCGGTCGTGGTATCGGTCATGGGCAGCTCAGATGCTCGTTGGGCTTAATGAAAGTCCAGATATAGCGCGACCATCCGTGGTCGCAAGAGTGCCGAGCCCGGTCACGCGCCACTCAATCCGCGATCGCGTCGAGATAGCGCTGTACCGAGAAATCAAAGGCCACCTTGGCGCCGGTCGCGATGTTCTTGCCCCACCACGCCCCATAGATGCGATCGAAGGCGAGCGGTGCAACGGCCCGTGCAATGCGGCGCACCGCCGTCGCATTGAGTGGAATGTAGTTCGGATAGCTGTACATGAAACTGAGCGAGCGCCGGTCCGCCGCCACCATGGCGACGTCGCCGGTCAACAGCGCGCCGCGACCCTGCGCACCTGCGCGCCAATGCAGGATCGTGCCGCCGGCAAAATGCCCGCCGGTGCGCAGCAGCGTGATGTCGTCGGATAAAGCGAGGCTGTCGCCGGACCACGGAAGGATGGCCTTGTGCGGCCGGGTGACCCATCGCGCATCGTCGCCGTGCAGATAGATGGGCACCCCGCCAAACGCCTCGCTCCAGTCGGCGACGGCGCCATAGTAATGGGGATGGGAGACCGCAATCGCCTTCAGCCCACCGAGCGAGCGGACATGTGCGATAGCCTCCTCTGTTGCCAGCGGCACGCAATCCCAGAGCACGCATCCGCCTGCGTCGGGCACCAGCAGCGCACGCTGGGCAATCGCAAAGTCCGGCTCGAGGCCGATGCCGGTCAGGCCGAGATCGTCGCGCCAGACCAGCCTGTGATCCTCCGCGAGTTGCTCACGGGTGAGCCAGGTCTGGCCCTTCCAGTTCACATACTGCCGTTCGTCCTCGCAGATCGGGCAGGACGATGGCGGTGTGCTGCTTTCGCCAAACTGCGCGCCGCATTGTTTGCAAGTCCACACTGGCATCGGGGAACTCCGGCTTCGGACAAGACACCGAGGTCATGCCGCAGCCTTCTGCACCGCCGGTGCTGCCCAGGCAACCCACTTCACCGCGAGCGGATACCTCGCAGAGGTCAAGCGACCTTGGTGAAATCAGCCGCCCGGCGCTCGGCGAAGGCGGTGAAGGCTTCCCGCGCCTCGGCCGTTTTCAACCGCTCGGCAAATATCTGACTTTCCGCGCCGATTTGCGCGCTCAACACCGCCGGATTTCGCATCAGCCGCTTGGTGGCGGAAAGCGAGCCGGCCGGCAGCTTTGCCAACCGCGCCGCGATCACGCCGGCTTCCGCGTGCAGGCGCTCCAGCGGCACCACGCGGTTGGCGATGCCGACATCGCGCGCCGTTACGGCATCCATGGGTTCCCCGAGCGCGAACATCTCGTAGGCCCGCGCATAGCCGATGCGCTGCGGCATCAGCAGGGTCGATGCCGCCTCCGGCACCAGGGCGAGATTGATGAACGGCGTCGAGAGCTGCGCATTTTCCGCCAGCACCACGAAGTCGCAATGCAACAGCATGGTGGTGCCGACACCGACGGCGCGGCCCTGCACGGCGGCAACCAGCGGCCGGGTCGACTGCACCAGCGCCTGCAAGAACCGCGAGACGTGGCGCTCGCCCTGGACGGCGCCGGCTGCGATGGCGGCGAACTCGCCGACGTCGTTGCCCGAGGTGAACATGTCGCCCTCGCCCTTCATCACGATGACGCGCGCGGCCGGATCGGTCTCCGCCGCGATCAGCGCGTCTGCAAGCGCGCCATACATGGCGTTGGTCAACGCGTTCTTCTTTTCAGGCCGCGCGAATGTCAGGTTGAGGATGTTGTCGCGGTTCTCGATGCGGATGTGGTCTGTCATTCGTTCTCTCCTTTGGGAAACTTGTTCTGCACGCTGACCAGCCAGCGTGCCACGATGTCGATCTCGGCGTCGGTAAAGCCCTCGCTCAGCCGTGCATTGAGTTCGGCCGCGCCCGCCTTGGCGCGCACCAGCGCCCGGCGGCCCGCGGCCGTCAGCCACAACCGCCAGACGCGGCCGTCGTCGGGATCGCTGCGCTTCTCGATCAGCCCTGCCTCGACGGCGCGCTCCACCAATCCGCTGATGCCGGGCATGCCGAGGTCGAGCGCTGCGCCCGCCTCGCCCATCAGCACGCCATCGCGCCGCCCGAGCACGAACAACAGTCCGCCCTGCGCCGCGGTGACGCGCCCGTTCGGCGATTGCGCCGCCACGAAGCGCTGCACGCGGCGCTGCGCCACGTTGAGAAGGAAGATCAGCCGGCGGTCCAAGATCGATCCATCAATTAGTTCGCATGCGAAGTATTACGCCGAATGCAGGCGGTTGTCACGCACAAATGCACGACGATCGCACTTGCAATCACACATAGCCTAGATGGCAAATACGCAATTCAAGAGCGAAGATTCCACCTCTCAGCAAAGCTGTGAATGACTACAAAAATAGGCTTCTAGATCACGATAATTTCACGACGTGCTCAGCAGTCTCGCTGACCATGGAGCGAAATTTTGATGGCAATGCGTAGCGCCGAAGCATGCCCGTTCAAACACGCCGGATTCGAGTTCGGCGGAGAATCGCGGAGCGACGCGGCTCCCGGCTTCCGGCACTTCCTCGCCAAGCCCCTTGCTTCGCAGCGATTTCGGGCTTTCGGCATCGACCCGCTCGACGAGCCCGCTCATCTGCCGGAAGTCCGCAACCTGATGAGCCGCCTGTCCCGGCGGATGGACGAGGAAGTGAAGTGGACCCCGCTTGGCGACCGTCCGCTCGAGCGCTGGGAAAATCCCTCGATCCCTTCGGGCTACACCTACCTGCTTCAATTCGTCGCTCATGATCTGGTGCATTCCGCGATCCCGCTCTCGATCGCAGGTACGCTGGGGGCGGGCACGGCCAACGCAAGGCGCGCGCCGCTGCGGCTTGAGAGCCTCTACGGCAGCGGGCCCGTTGGATCACCTCATCTCTATGCGCAGGATGCGCCGAATGACGACCGGCGCACAAAACTCCGGCTCGGCCGGATGCGCTGGAAGGAAGCGCCAGGCAATGCCTGCCCGTTCCGCGACGTTGCCCGTGCCGGATCCGAAAACGTCACCGGCATCGACCGCAGCATTCCGGGGATGCGCACGGCCCTGACCGAAGCGCTGATTGCCGACCCCCGCAATGACGATCATGCCATCATCTCCCAGCTGACGGCGATGTTTGCCCAGATGCATAACGGATTGATCGATCTGATCCGCAGCCGCGAACCCGCCAACAGCGCGGCGGCGCGCTTCAACGCCGCGCACAGGCGCTTCCTGTGCGCCCGTGACGCGCTGACGGCGATCTACCAGAACATCCTGCGCAAGGACGTGATGCGGCGCGTGCTGCATCCGGCATCTATGCGGCCTATGCGGGCCCGCGCCACAGTTTCTGGACAGCCGCTCGGACTCGCAGGGCGATTGGGAGATTCCGTTCGAGTTCTCGCACGGCGCGTTTCGGTTCGGCCACGCGATGGTGCGGCCGGAGTACCGCATCAACGACCTCTCGACCCACGACCTCTACAACACGCTGGAGAAGAACTCCGCGAACGATCCCGTCAATATGCCGCTTGACGAGACATGGATGATACGGTGGTCCCGCTTCTTCGAGATCAACGGATCGCGGCCGAACTACAGCCGCCGCATCGGCACCTATCTCAGTGACGGGCTTGGCAACGACCAGATCTTCGCGTCGTTCGACGCTACCGCGCGGGTGGGCCTGCTCTATCGCGACCTGTTCGGCTCGGCGCTGGCCGGAATGTGGTCGGTCGACGCATTGATCTCGGAGATCGCCGCGCGCAGGCCGCAGTTCATCGCCGCCTCGAGGTTGCTGTCGGATCGCGCCTTCCGCGTGGCGCGCTTGCGCGAATGGCTGGCTGCGGCGCCGAGCTACGGCAAGCTCACCGCCGCCGACATCGAAACGCTGTCAAACGATCCGCCGCTGCCGTTCTTTGTCCTGTTCGAGGCGATGCAGCAGCCGCAGGAAGGCCGCCACCTCGGCCCGCTGGGCTCGGTCATTGTCGCAGAGGTGATGTTTGGCGCGCTTGCGAGCGCGCAAGTCTCGCCGGGCGGCCGTCCGATTGCCGAGCAGCTCGCCGGCCTGTCTGCAAATTATTACTCAACCAATGTTTTCCGCGAAATTCCTGACATCGAAGACATGGCTCAACTGGTGGAGTTCACCGCCGAGATTGCTGATCTCAAACAGGCCGTGCCTGCTTTTTTGTGAAACGGAAATTGTTCCGCTTCACGCAACCCGGAGGCGTCAAACATGCAGATCGAAAGGCTACAAGTCACGAACCACGAGCGTTGGGGCAAGCTGGTCAAGACCTGGGCCACCGGCGTCAATTACATGGACGACGAGAACAGCTATCCGCTGCCGGACACGATGGAAGCGTTCAAGGAGCAACTCGCGAAGGCGCAGGTGTTTGCGACCGTACCCGAGCGCTTCACGAAGATCGAATTCGTTTCCTCGGAGCAGGACACCATCCTGGTGCGATTGCCGCCGAAGGTGATGATCGAGGACTTCGAATCGCTGCTCAACAAGCCCGGCTCGACCTACCCGCTTCCGCCGTTCTACAAGCGCCTGTTCAATGGCCTCGATCCGGTGATCCCGGAAGAGGAGCGCCTGCGGGTGCACGCCGAGCGGATCGGCGACTACACCATCAGCGTCTGCGCCTGATGATCTGCTAAAAGGATAGCTGGACGATACCCTCGACCGGAAGCCCTGCGCCGCGCAAGCTGCTGCGCAGGGCCTCCCACCGCGATCCTACGATCGGATGAGCCTGCAGCAGCCAGCGCGTGATTACGGCGTCAGTTGGCGCGTCGGGTCCCAACCAGAACGAGCGCGTCCCGTTCAGGAAGCGCTGCGCCTCCTGTCGCGCCAACTCCTGGTGGCCGAGTTCATAAAGCGCCGCCGCCCGCCACGCAGACAACGTCTTGATCACCTCATACGAGCGATCGCAGGCCTCGATGGCACCCGCATAGTCGCCGCCGAGGACGCGGACGATTCCGTGGTAACCCCATTCGAGATATGACGGGACCTGCGACAGCGCGAGAGCCTGTTCGGCCCGCACCCGCGCCTGCTCGATCGATCCGCAGAAGGCGTGGAACAGCGCGCAGGACAACAATGTCCAGGGATCGTTGTCGTTGAGTTCGCAGGCGAGCTCCATGTGCGGCGTTGCCTCCGCCTCTCTCAGCGCCATCACGTAGGACCAGCCGCAACAGAGGTGCGCGCGGGAATCGACCGGATCCAGCTGAACTGCGGATTTCGCAAGCTCGAGCGTCTCTCTCGCCTTGCGGAGGTCGCGGAATACCCCCGGGTGCACGAAATGCTCGACATTGTTCAACTGAACGAGGCCGCTGAAGAGAGGCGAGAAAGTAGAATCTTCCCGGATCGCCTCGCTGAAAATTGCGACGGCTCGGCGCCAGCTTTCCGGATCGAATTTGGACATCAGGCTCTGGCCACGGAGCCAGCGGTCGTAAACGTCAAGCGACACGTCGGGCTCGCCGGAAAGCCGCCGGACCCGTTCGGCGGACAGTTGCACACTCAACGACGTCGCGATCCGCCGGATAATGCGTTGCTGGGTCTCAAACCAGTTATCCAGACCGAGCCGCAGACCCTCGCTCCAGATGACTATCCCCGTGGTTTCGTCCCGCAAAACCATGACCATGTTGATTTCGTCGCCTGCCTGATAGGCCGTGGTTTCGAGGCAGTAGCGCGGCGCAGCGTCCGTCGACGAAAGGGCAGTTGCCGGAACCGGGCGATCGATGACGCTCCATTCCCGAAAGCGCACCAGTGAGGCGGCAAGATGCAGTTGGAACCCCTGCACGAGATGGGTGCGATCGCTGTCAACACCGTGCATCGCGAACGGGACGAGCAGAAGGCGTGGTTTGGCCGGCAATCTTGCCGTCCCTGCCGCCGGTGTCCCTTCCTGACGCTCGGGATTCCTGATCCTGACGACGGCGGGATCGACATCCTCGCTGCGAATTCTGCGATCCGCAGCCGGCCGCTCGAAGTCACCGAGCTTGATCCTGGCGACGAGATCCTGCGTCACTATGGACGGCTCCATGGCGTAATCACGATCCAGCAATTCCCACAACGCCTTGTAGATGCGCAGCGCGCCTGCGGTATCGCCGTCTTCTGCATGCGCCAGCATCAGGCAGCAGCAGGCCTGTTCGTGCGTCGGGTCGAGATTGGCGATCGCTGCCGCAACCTTCCTGCCGGTCTCGACGGAGATGTTCGTCGACGTCAAGGCGGCGTCGAGACTTCGCATCAGCCTTTCATGAATGGTCTGGCGCTTTGCAAGGACCCAGACGCGGAACGAAGGATCGAGATCGTCCATTCCTTCCAGCAGCCGCTCGTCGAGCCGCCTCGTGTTGAGAAGCAGGGGATGGATCAGCCCGCCTTCCGCCAGTTGCAGAATGCTTTCGACATCGACCTCCACCTGGGAGACGTCAATGCCGATCGAAAGGCGCCCGGCGGTAAAGCCGGCGAACCCGGCCTCATCGAGCACGGACCGCAATTCCTTGACCACCTGGCGCAGCGAGGCGCGCGCCTTTTCCTCGTCCGATCGGCTCCAGAACAGGCCGACTAACCGCTCCCGGCTTTCCTGCTTGGTTTCAGACAGCGCCAAATAAGCCAGGACCGCGGCCGCCTTGCGCGTTCGCAGTTCCACCGGTCGGCCGTCGAGCTTTAAGGCCAGTCGTCCCACCAGCGAAATGGACAGTGGCGCCGCGCCATCGGGCGCGGAGGCCGGCTGCCTCACTGTCGTAACGGTGGCGCTGTTTCGCATTGCAAAAGTCTTGCCGCAGGCTCCATCCACGTCAAGCTATATCAAAGCGACGCCACCCGTATAAGTCGCACCACCGCCCGTTCGCGCAATCGTGTCTGCGAGCCGCCTTGTCACAATCCGTGAGGGCTCGCCCTGGAGCGCCGGAGCCACGATCCGCGCCACGGGAATGGCAAAACGCGGCGCGGGTCAAATCGAGGCCGTAAGCATTTATGCCGAGTTCGCCGAGGCGTCGGACCATCGATCGCAGCGCGAGAGACTTGTCCGACGGGTCGACGAAAACATGTTCCGGACACCCGGCGCCGGGATGCAGCAACGCACATTGGTCGGCATCGATCGCAATCGCGCGCTGGACATGGATGCGATCCTTCGCATTGAGCGCCGCCTCGCCGCGCTCTCTGCGTTTTGCCTCGATCACCGCGTAAGCAAGCTCGATCTGACACAGTTCGAATATGGCGGAACGGGCTGCGGCCTCCAGCGTCAGGCGCGACGCGAGGCCGAAGGCAAGGCCGAGTCCGTCCGGCCGGCATGAGAGCGCAGCAATGCAGGGAATGCCGATATCCGTCGTGATGTCGAGAAGCCAGCTGCGGCGCGATGACGAGGCGCCAGCGCGAAGCTCTTGCAGCAGGCGTTCGGCCTCGGCTTCGACCGTCGCCGGCACTGCGCCGCCACGCCTGCCGCCGCGCCACCACAGGCTTGCCGCGTCGCGCTCGATCAATTCGAGCAAGCCGTGCAGCGCCGCACTGTCCCACGAGGTGCCGGCAGCAGACCCGGTGCTCAACGGAAACGGCGGCGCAAATTCCTGCAAGCCGGGCGGTCGCCGCAGACAGAGGTCCGCCGGCAAGCAGCACTTGGCCGGCGTCGATGAGCCGAACGGCGGAAACCCACGACAACTGCGTATCCAGAGAGACACGCGTGCGCATGAGTTCGGCAATCAACGCGTTCGCCTGCGGGTCGAGCACCGCGGCCTGCGCTGTCCAGTCGTCCCGGCTCAGCGCATCCGCACCGCTGTACAGCTGTGAAAGATATTCGATGCCTTCGCCGACACAGCCCTGAAACGCCTCCTGCACGGTCGACCCGACGCCGGAGACGCCGACAGGCGGGCTGCCGGCGTGCAGGGCATCTGCCAGCGCCGGATCGACTTCGGCGCCGAATGCAACCAGCCCGGGCGCATCGGGAACGTCTCAACTCGAAAATTCGAATAAATTGCGACGCAGCCTGCAGCAGACGCGCGCGATGCCGCGCCTCCTCGTTCGCGCCCGCCGGCGGCAGCGCATAATCGAGATTCTCGAGCAGCCGCCGAGCGCCCGAATTCAGCGCCGCCTCGGGCAATTCACCGAGCAGTAACGAAGCGGCGCTTGAAAACAGGCTTTGCATCTCGTCCGCTCACGGTGCTCTCACGTCAGGCGAGGGATTCTCGCAGCGACTCAGATGTTCGTTCAGGTCGGAGGAAACCATGCCCGCGAAGGCCTTCGTTATCGCCATGGCTGCCGATATTGCCCGGTCAGACTATGCAAAGCCAACCCTGGTGCGCAGCCGGGACCGCGAATGGCTGATCGCCTGCCGCTGGGGGCCGGACGGGGAGTATCTTTCGATCGCAACGGCAGGCCCGGTGCAGGACCCGATCGGGCTGTTTGCTCCGGAGGTGATCAGCCCAATCCACAGCATGGTGGGGGTTCTGGTCTCCGAATCCAGATCGGAAGGCAGCTGCACGTTCCTGCTGACCCGCCAGCTACCCCTGCAGATCGAACTTGCCGGCACCTTCTTTCCGGCCGATGGCTACGTGCTGCTGCAGGAACGCGATGATTTCAGCCTGGTCTGCGAGGCGCGCTATTCGCACAGCTGCGGATGGCTGGACGGCCGGGAGGTCCGCAAGGACATTCCCGATCCGGCGCCCGGCACGGCCGAAGCGATGGCATGGCACATCGAAGCCGTCAGGCACAATTGGATCGGCGAATTCTTCCCCGCGCGCGAGACGATGCGGCGAGAGGCGATCCGCGTCAGCGCGTAGGCGCGCCGCATCCCGATGGCGACGCCAGCGCGTCGCCTGACGGCCTGCGACACCCGCTCATCGGAAGTTCTCATCGGCCGGCAAGCGGACATGGACATCCAGCCCGGCCGGCACCCCCACGAGATGCGGTCGCTTCTACTCGACGATCTTGAGCGAGGGCTTCCCTTGATGTTCCGGCGTGCCGCGCTGAAGCGTGCACCGGCCGTTCGGCTCGGTGGCAGCCTGCACAGGTCTCGCGTCAGGGCGCGTCAGGAACTCGAGCAGCACCGACCGGCTGTGTTCCGGCAATGCGAACAGGCTCCGCATCAATTCAAAGAAGTCGGGTTCCTGCGCGGTATAGAGCAACTCGCGCAACTCCGCGCCGGTGTACTGACCGAGGGCAGAAAACAACCATTCGGTGTCTTCCGCCGGATCGTGGGCCGGCGCGCGATTGAGATAATAGATGACCAATTCGGCACTCATGGCTTTCCTCAACTGGCGAACGGTCCTGAACCACCCCTTCGCTGCTCTAATTTTGCGCAGGACATCGTGATTTCAGCGTGAGTCCTCCGTCGCCGCTGTCACCGTGCCAGTCGTCAGAGCCGATTACTCAGTAAATTCAAAGATTAAGACACTCCTCAGCTCAGCTGTGACAAGGTCAGCGCGATCCGGACGGCGCAAACTCACTTGTCGCTTCGCCGACCGCGGAATTACCTGAGGGGCGCTCGGATGATGCGTTCATTGTCCAGCCGGCGGTTCATGCGAGGTGACCTTTCAGGCGAGTGTCGGAAACGGGTTGTGCTTGAGCGCGGAGATCGCGGCGGCCGGCAATCTGCCTGCTTCGACCAATGCGCTTGCCCCAGCGAGGTCATCAGCCATGTAGCGATCGGGGCCGAGCGCCGGAATCTTTTCGCGCAACATCGCAATGACGGCGGCAAGCGCTGGGCTGGTCAGGTGCGGTAAGCGAAGCTGGATGCCTTGGGCTGCGACCAGAAGCTCAATGCCGAGGATAGTGGCGAGATTGTCCGCCATGTCGGACAGCCGCCGCGCCGCATGCGCCGCCATCGACACGTGATCTTCCTGGTTGGCGCTGGTCGGCGTCGAATCGATCGAGCACGGCGCGGCGCGCTGCTTGTTTTCGGCAAACAGGGCTGCTGCCGTCACCTCGGCGATCATGAAGCCGGAATTGATGCCGGGCTCGGGCGTCAGGAACGGCGGGAGGCCGAAATTCAGTGCGGGATCGACCAGCGTTGCAATGCGCCGCTCGCTGATCGCGCCGATCTCCGACAGCGCCAGCGCAATCTGGTCGGCGGCAAAGGCAACCGGCTCAGCGTGAAAATTTCCACCTGAGACGATTTCGCCGGTCTCCACCAGCACCAGCGGATTGTCGGTCACGGCGTTGGCCTCGATGGTCAACACGCGGGCGGCCTGTGTCAGCAGGTCAAGTGCTGCACCCGCCACCTGCGGCTGGCAGCGCAGGCAATAAGGATCCTGCACGCGCTCGTCGCCTTCGAGATGCGACAGACGGATATCGCTGCCCTCAAGCAACGCCATCAAGGTTTTGCCCGCCGCGACCTGGCCGACATGCCCGCGCAACGCCTGGATCTCCGGCCGGAAAGGTGCGGTCGACGCCATGGCGGCGTCGACCGACAGCGCACCCGTCACCAGCGCTGTCGTCGCCAGATTGTGGGCGCGTAACAGGCCCGCAACAGCGTAGGCGGTCGAGAACTGCGTGCCGTTGATCAACGCCAGACCTTCCTTCGGCCCGAGCGTCAGTGGCGCTAGTCCGGCAGCAGCCAGCGCCTCGCGCGCCGGTAACATCGACCCGCCGACAGACGCCTGCCCCTCGCCGATCATCGCCGCCGTCATATGCGCAAGCGGCGCGAGATCGCCGGAAGCGCCGACCGAGCCCTGCTGCGGCACCAGCGGACAAATGCCGTGCGCCAGCATGGCCTGCAGTTGCTCGATGATTTCGCGACGCACGCCGGATGCACCGCGGCCGAGCGAGATGATCTTCAGCGCCATCATCAGACGGACGATCGGCTCCGGTGTTAGCGGTCCCACGCCGCAACAATGCGAGACGATGAGGTTACGCTGCAGCAACGCCGTCTGGTCGGCGGCAATCCGCTTCGATGCCAGCTTTCCAAATCCGGTATTGATCCCATAGACGGGATCATTTCCGCGCGCGGCTGTTGCGACGATGGCTGCGGCCGCCTCGACGCGCGGCCAGAATGACGGATCGAGCACTACCGGCGCGCCGGCAATCACGCGCGCGAGATCGTCGAGGCCGACCCGGCCCGGCGCAATCACAATGGCTGTGTCCGGGCCGCTCACTGCCCTCTCCATACCCGCGCGTGAAGCGGGTTGAAGCCGATGCGATAGACGAGTTCAGCCGGCCGCTCGATATCCCAGATCGCAAGGTCGCACCATTTGCCGGCTTCGAGCGTGCCGGTCTCGCCAAGAATGCCGAGGGCGCGCGCCGCCTCGCGCGTCACGCCTGCAAGGCATTCGGACACTGTCATGCGGAACAGCGTCGCGCCCATATTCGTGGCGAGCAGCAGCGAGGTGAGCGGCGAGCTGCCGGGATTGCAATCGGTCGCAAGCGCCATGTTCACACCGTGCTTGCGAAACAGCTCGACCGGTGGCTTGTTGGTCTCGCGGATGAAATAGAACGCCCCCGGCAACAGCACGGCGACCGTTCCTGCCTTCGCCATCGCGGCAGCGCCGGCGGCATCGGTGTGCTCCAGATGATCGGCAGACAGCGCCGAGAATTCCGCGGCCAGCGCTGCACCGCCGAGATTGGAGAGCTGGTCTGCGTGCAGCTTGACCGGCAATCCGAGCGCCTTGGCCGCCCGGAACACCCGGGCCGTCTGCTCGCCGGAGAAGGCGATGCCTTCCATGAAGGCGTCGACGGCGTCGGCAAGCCCGGCCCGCGCCACCGCCGGCAGCATCTCGCCGCAGACGAGGTCGATATAACGGTCCTTGTCGCCCTCGGCTTCGGCAGGCAGCGCGTGCGCGCCGAGAAACGTGGTGCGGATAGCGACCTGCCGGTTACGACCTAGCGTGCGCGCGGCGGAAAGCTGGCGCATCTCGGTCTCGGCATTGAGCCCATAGCCCGACTTGATCTCGAGCGTCGTCACGCCCTCGGCAATCAACGCATCGAGCCGGGGCAGCGCGCTCGCCACAAGGTCGGCCTCGCTGGCGGCCCGGGTCGCTGCAACCGTGGAGACGATGCCGCCGCCGGCCCGCGCGATCTCTTCGTAGCTCGCTCCCTGCAGGCGCAGCTCGAATTCGTGAGCGCGGTTGCCGCCATAGACAAGATGCGTGTGGCAGTCGATCAGGCCGGGGGTGATCCAGCGCCCCTCGCAATCGATACGCTGCGCCGCCTCGGCATCCGCGGGGAAGTCGGATTGGGCGCCTGCAAAGGCGATACGGCCATCGCGCATGGCGATCACGCCGCGCTCGATCACCCCGAGATCGGGCAGGTCGCGCCGGACCGTGGCCAGCCGCGCGTGATGCCAGATTCGATCGAAGCGCTCGGCCATTATCGCAACTCCCGGCGGCAGAAGCTTGACGCGTAGATATGTCTATACATATGATCGGCCCATTCTGTCCAGCCGGTTTGCAACATGCCCTGCCTGCATTTCGAATCCGCATTGCTTCCCACAGGATGGGCCTCTGGCGTGCGGGTGACGCTGGCGGACGGCCTCATCACTGATGTCACGACCGGGACGGCGCCGACGGCGGACGATGCGCGCCACAGGCTCGCCATTCCGGGAATCGCGAGCCTGCACAGCCACGCGTTCCAGCGCGGCATGGCGGGCCTTGCGGAGACGCGCGGCAATGTCGCCGACACGTTCTGGACCTGGCGCGAGACGATGTATCGCTTCGCGCTTTCGATGACGCCGGAGGAAGTTGAGGCCGTCGCCACGCTGCTCTATGCCGAGATGCTCGAGCAAGGTTTTACCCGCGTCGGCGAATTCCACTATCTGCATCACGACCGTGACGGTGCACCCTATGCCAATGTCGCCGAAATGGCGGAGCGCATTGCGGGCGCGGCCGCGACCAGCGGCATCGCCCTCACTCTGCTGCCGACTTTCTACGCACACAGTTCGTTCGGCGGCGCCGCTCCCCATGATGGACAGCGCCGGTTCATCTGCTCCGTCGACCAGTTTGCCAGGCTGATGGCGGCTTCGCGCGCGGCCGTGCGCAGCCTGCCGGGAGCCAATGTCGGTATCGCGCCACACAGCCTGCGGGCGGTGGCGCCGGATGAACTGACGGCGATCGTGCCGCTGGCCGAGGGCGGGCCGGTGCATATCCACGTCGCCGAGCAGACCAAGGAAGTCGATGATTGCCTCGCGTGGTCTGGCTCCCGGCCGGTTGAATGGTTGCTCAAGCAGGCGCCGGTCGATCATCACTGGTGCCTCATCCACGCCACCCATATGACCGCAGGGGAGACCGAGGCGCTCGCCAAGTCGGGCGCTGTCGCCGGCCTCTGCCCGATCACCGAGGCAAGCCTCGGCGACGGCGTCTTTCCGGCCCGCGAATTCGTTGCCGCCGGTGGGCGGTTCGGCGTCGGCACGGATTCCAACGTGCTGGTCGGCGTCGCCGATGAACTGCGGCAGCTGGAATATGCGCAGCGATTGAAGCTTCGCGAGCGCAATGTGCTGTCGGGCAGTCTCGGGGCATCGACCGGCCGCGCGCTGTTCGATGCTGCGCTGGCCGGCGGCGGCCAAGCGCTGGCGCAACCGGTCGTTGGACTACAGAAGGGAGCTCGCGCCGACATCGTGACGCTTGACGTCACGCATCCCTCGCTTGCCGGCCGCAGCGGTGACGCCGTGCTCGATGGCTGGATCTTTGCTGCAGGTGCAGGCGCCATCGACTGCGTCTGGGCCGGAGGTGACAAGGTCGTCGAGGGCGGGCGGCATCGGCTGCGCCAGAAGTCGCGCGAAAACTTCAACGCGGCCGTGCGGAGGCTCGTGGCATGACCGCCTCCGTCAGAAGCCGCAAGCCACGGCCATCGGGCAAGCCGACCTACAAGCAGATCCGGCTCGACATCGAGCGGAGAATCCTGACCGGCGAATGGCCGCCGGGCCATCGCATCCCCTTCGAACACCAGCTGATGGTGCGCTATGGCTGCTCGCGCATGACGGTGAGCAAGGCGTTGTCGGAACTGGCACAGGCCGAGCTGATCGAGCGGCGCAGGCGGGCCGGCACATTTGTGCGCCGGCCGAATTTCCTGTCGGCGGTGCTGCAGATCACCGATATTCGCGCCGAGATCAGCGCACTCGGCCGCAGCTATCGTTACGAGCTGATCAAATCGGCGCGTCGCACCGCGACTGCCACGGATCGCAGCCGTCTCGGCGTGCAGAGGACCGGAAAGGTCGTGGCAATCGCCTGCCGCCACTGCGCCGACGGGGTGCCATTTGCCATCGAGGACCGGCTGATCGATCTCGCGGCGGTGCCGGAAGCCGCAAAAGCGAATTTTGCGATCGAGCCGCCGGGCTCCTGGCTGCTGCATCATGTCCCATGGACCGAAGCCGAGCATTCGATCAGCGCTATCGTGGCCGACGAAGCCGCCGCCGCGGCGCTGGGCATTGCGCTCGGCGCGCCCTGCCTTGTGATCGACCGCCGCACCTGGCGCAGCGGCCGGACCTTGACCGCCGTCCGGCTGATTTATCCCGGCGAGTCCCACACGCTCGTTGCCCGCTTCAGGGGCGGTTGAGGAGAAAAAATGCGCGAAAAACGGTCCAGCACAATTGCCAAATTCACGATAGCCTTGCCCCACGGGCAGCAACGAAAAGCCGGAAGCCAACTGCCAGCCAACAAGAGGATCATGACCATGCGTAACCCTATGACCACGCGTAGATTTGCAACATTTGCCGCAGCCACCGCGCTTCTGGTGTCCGCACCCGCTCTTGCCGACGACGTCAAGGTCGCCATCGGCATTTCCGGATGGACCGGCTTTGCGCCGCTGACCCTTGCCAAGGAGACCGGCATCTTCAAGAAGAACGGTCTCGACGTGACGATCAAGAAGATCCCGCAGAAGGATCGTCACCTTGCGGTTGCCTCCGGCGACATCCAGTGCGCGGCGACCACTGTCGAGACCTGGATTTCCTGGAACGCCAACGGCGTTGCCACCAAGCAGATCTTCCAGCTCGACAAGAGCTACGGCGCCGACGGCATGGCGGTTCGCAACGACGTCGCCGCGATCAAGGACCTCAAGGGCAAGACGGTCGCCGCATCCGCCCCCGGCACGGCGCCCTACTTCACGCTGGCCTGGTTCCTCAAGAAGAACGGCCTCTCGGTCAAGGACGTCGACCGTGGTGAACCTGGAGCCGGCAGCGGCAGCACAGGCCTTCGTCGCCGGGCAGAACGACGCGGCCATGACCTATGAGCCGTATCTGTCGACGGTACGAAGCGCACCCGACAAGGGCAAGATCATCGCCACCACGCTCGACTATCCCATGATCATGGACACTTTTGGCTGCACCCCAAAATTCCTGACCGAGAATCCCAAGGCCGCGAAGGCGCTGGCCGACAGCTATTTCGAGGCGGTCGAGGCCATCGCCAAGGATCAGGCTAAATCCTATGAGGTGATGGGCGCCGACGTGAAGCAGTCCGGCGAACAGTTCGGCAACTCGGCAAAATACCTGCGCTGGCAGGACAAGGCCGCGAACCAGAAGTTCTTCGCCGGCGAATGGCAGGCCTTCACCAAGGAAGCCGGCGAGCTGCTGCTCGAGATCGGCATCATCAAGTCCGTGCCGAAGACCGACGATCTCTACGACGCAAGCTTCATCAAGTAAGCACCGGACCACGCCGGACTGGTCCCGCTTCCGAGACCGAAGGAAGCGGGACCTTCCATGACCAGCGTTTCGCTTTGAGGGAAACATCCCGTGCTACGTCCTCTGGAACCCGTAACCTCGAAGCAGCGCGTGGCCTACGGCCTTGCATTCTTCGTCCTGTTCGTCGCGGTGTGGGCCTGGGCCACCTTCGGCGGCTATGTCTCGAAAACCTTTCTCGCCAACCCGCTGACCATGGTGAACGAGGGTTTCGAGCTTCTGACCAAACACGGCTTCCTGTTCGATATCGGCATGACGGTCTGGCGGGTGGTCGGCGGCTTCGTGCTGGCCACAGTTATCGCCGTGCCGCTCGGCGTGCTGATGGGCGCCTACAAGCCGATCGAAGCCTTTCTCGAACCATTCGTTTCCTTTGCGCGTTATTTGCCGGCCTCCGCCTTCATTCCGCTCTTGATTTTGTGGGCGGGCATCGGTGAATTGCAAAAGCTGCTCGTCATCTTCATCGGTGCGGTGTTCCAGATCATCCTGATGATCGCCGTCACCGTCGGCAACACCAGGCGCGACCTCGTCGAGGCGGCCTATACGCTCGGCGCCAGCGACAGCGGCATCATCCGCCGCGTGCTGCTGCCCTCCTCCGCACCGGAAATCGCGGAAATCCTCCGCCTTGTGCTCGGCTGGGCATGGACCTACGTCATCGTCGCCGAGCTGATCGGCTCGTCGTCGGGCATCGGCCACATGATCACCGACAGCCAGGCGCTGCTCAACACCGGCCAGATCATCTTCGGCATCATCGTGATCGGCCTGATCGGGCTCGTCTCGGACTTCCTGTTCAAGGCCTTCAATGCCTGGCTGTTCCCGTGGAGACTGGCATGACCGCGCTTCGGATCGACCAGGTCTCCCGCACCTTCGCCGCGCGCCATGGCAATGCGCCGACGCGGGCGTTGGAGCCGACCGTGCTCGACGTCGGCAACAACGACTTCGTCACCATTCTCGGCCCTTCCGGCTGCGGAAAATCCACGCTGCTGCGCATCGTCGCAGGGCTCGACCGGCCGACCAGCGGCCGCGTCGTGCTTGACGGCAGCGAAGTGGCGGGACCGGGCGCCGATCGCGGCATGGTGTTTCAGTCCTACACGCTGTTTCCGTGGCTGACGGTGCGCGAGAACATCGCCTTCGGTCTGCGCGAGCGCGGCGTTGGCGAAGCCGAGCGCGGCAAGATCGTCGACGGTTTCATTCAGCGCGTCGGCCTGGCCGGTTTCGAAAACCACTGGCCGAAGCAACTCTCCGGCGGCATGCAGCAGCGCACCGCGATCGCGCGCGCGCTTGCCAACGATCCCAAGATCCTGCTGCTCGACGAGCCGTTCGGCGCACTCGACAACCAGACCCGCACCCTGATGCAGGAATTGCTGCTCGGCATCTGGGAACGCGACCAGAAGACCGTGCTGTTCGTCACCCACGACATCGAGGAGGCGATCTTCCTCGGCAGCCGCGTCGTCGTGATGAGCGCGCGGCCCGGCCGCATCAAGGCCGAGATCACGATCGATCTGCCGCATCCGCGCTCCTACAAGGTGAAGACCACACCAGAATTCGTCGCGTTGAAGGAGCGGCTGGTGGAGGAAATCCGCGCCGAGGCATTGAAGGTGGCGGTGGATCACTGACACGCGCGGTCCCGTGCGATCGGCCCATCAGCGCTGCAGCTCTGAGGTCAGCATGCTCGGGCTTTGTCCGGAGAGGCGGCGCGCCTCGCGCGCCAGATGCGCCTGGTCGGCATAGCCGGCCTCGATCGCCAGGATCGACAGCGGCACGCGGCGTTCCGACAGCAATTGCAGGAAACGCTGAAAGCGCAGGATCCGCTGCAGCGTCTTTGGTCCGTAGCCGAATGCATCGAGGCAGCGGCGCCGCAGCGTCCGTTCGCTCCAGCCATATTCGCCGGTCAAGCTGCGGACGATCGCAGTGCCGTTGCCGCCTGCACGCGACGCCGCAGCGACCGTTGCGTCGACGATCGCGTCAGGAGGCTTCACCCGATCAAGCCGCCCGATCAGGAAATGCTCCAGCGTCATCGCCGCCGCGGACGCATCAGGCGTATCGCGCAGCCGGTCGGAAAGACCCGCCGTGGCGCGCCTGCCCCAGATGTCCTCGAGCGGAGGGTGCCTGTTGAGCAGCTCATGCGCGGGAAGCCCCAGCCATTGCGTGGCGTGACCTGGGCGAAATCGAACGCCGAACAGGTCGGCGGGTTTTTCAAATGCCGCGGTCACGATCTCGCTATTGGGTCCGGCGATCTGCAAGCGGCTGCCGGTCCAGTAGATATCGATGCAGCCGTCCGGAACGATCTGGAGCGCAGCGGGGCCGTGAAGCTCGTTGGTCCACACCCGTTCGAGGTGACGGCGCAGCGCGGCGGCCGGCAATCTTTCGCGAAAGATCCCTGCCGTTTGCGCGAGTTTTGACTGCGCCATTTCGTTTTTGTCGGCCCGATTCAAATGGTGAACTCACGATTTGTTGGCAGCAAACCCCGGCCGCCAGCAGATAGCATGTGGCCGATTTGTTCAAGACAGCGGCAAATATCCGGGGCAAGCAGCGATGGCGGTGATAGCCGCCCCACCAGGAGAACGACATGGCCACCACGAAGTCCGACAACGACCGCCGCATCGACTATGTCGAATTCAATGTCGCCGACGTCGCGCGCGCCAAGAAGTTTTACGGGGAGGCGTTCGGCTGGACCTTCAAGGATTACGGTCCCGACTATTGCGAGTTCGCCGACGGCCGTCTGACCGGCGGTTTCGCGCGCAGCCGGGCGGCGGGTTCCGGCGGTCCGCTGGTCATTGTCTATGCCAATGATCTCGATGGCCTGCAGCGCCGCATCGAGGCGGCCGGCGGGCGCATCGTCAAGCCGGCCTATGATTTTCCCGGTGGTCGCCGTTTTCATTTCGTCGATCCCGATGGCTATCAACTGGCGGTGTGGTCGGCTCGATAGGCGGCGAGCACAGCGACCCATCCAACGAGCCCGAGCGACGCAAACGCCTTCGTTCCCGCGGCATGATTTGTCCGGGTTTTGCAGTCTCGTTGTCCCGCTCCGAAGAGAGGGCGCAGGGAAAGCCGGGCGCCAACCGCACCCGCAGCCTGGGGGGCAACAAAAACAAGCCCACCAGCAAGTCACCACGAGTTCAGCCAGTCACACCGGCTTTCCCCGCGCAATGGTTTTACGGTTTGCTTCGTGCTCTCCCCGGTGAGCGGCGTTTTTTGTCACCGTTGTCTGCGGGATACCTCCCGCAAAATAGACGCCACGGTCGCGGCGCCAGGACCACACGACTTCGCCGTACGCTGCGGACGTTTCGTCCGGCAGAGACCTGCCTGACGCCACAGCGTCCATCGCAACCCGCGCCAACGTTACGTGACGATCGCGCAAACGTCCCTCATGGTGGCGCGGGCTGGGCGGACCAGTGCCAGTGATTTGCCCGACGAGGCAAGGCAAAATTTCTATTAAAACGAACACTATTTCGTGATAGCCGAACCGGCAAAGACCTAAAAAGGGTCACCACAAAGAAACGGCCCGCCGAAGCGGGCCGTTGGCTTTTTTACTCGATGATCTGAATGATACGGTGCGTACCGGGGTCAACCAGCACGGTGCGATCATTGACGATGGTGTAGCGATACTTGGTGACACCATATTCCCGCGGGACTTCATAGTACGTCACCCCGCTGTTGGGGAGATCAGCGCCAACACGTACCTCGCGGTCATACCGATACGAGGGGTGCCGCTGGCCGGTTACATAGGTCCGAAACTGCGGACGGGTGTCATCAGCAATACCGCCGGCAACTGCGCCGACGGTGGCACCGACAACCGCGCCTCCCGGCCCACCGACGATGGCGCCGCCAACGGCACCGGTCGCCGCACCCGTTGCGGCACCGCTCTGGGCAAAGGCACCAGTCGAGCCAGCCAGTGCGATCAGCAACGTTCCCAATACTACTTTCTTCATCACTTGTTTCTCCATGGGTTTATTTACGAACGCAAACGTAGAGCAGCTACCAATCGTTCCGCGTTAGCGGCGACTGACCGTTATTAAGCGAACAACGACGGCTTGATCCGCGTTGCGAAGGCACGATGGAGAGAATTGCGGCCACACTTGCTTCGAACAATCTTCCGTCAGCCTTGTCAGAATTTCCGGAAGGTGTCGTTACTTCTCCTGCGCCGGCAGTTGCTGTCAGAAACAAGCAAACAGCGAAGGCCGATAGAACGTGTTTCATTTTTTTGCGCCTCGTTTGAACTGCAGACCCAACGAGGATTTGCATGCGCCGTTCCTGCAAATCGACCGCGCAAAAAGAAAAACCCCGCCGGGCAGGCCCGGCGGGGGTCACGCAGAGAACTCGACAGACGGCAAAGCGGGGACCTTGGTGGCCCGTCGAGGGTCCGCGAGGTCTAACCGATCAGTTTTCGGTGCAAACCTTCATGGTCTTCATGCCGGTCTCGGCTTCGGTCTTGGTCTTGAATACGCCGTTGTCGACGATGGTCGTTGTGGTGGTCGGCTTCTTGTCGACGATGGTGCACTTCTTGCTCGTCGCGTCCCTCACGACATAGTACTCGGTGGACACCGTCGTCTGCGCGAAGGCCGAAGTGGCGGCGAACGCCAGGACAGCGCCGGAAAGCAAAAGCTTCTTCATGTATTTCCTCCAGTGTTTCTTTCGACGGATCGCGGGTGCCGTATTTTCCCGATTAGATCGGCAGTTAGTGAACGGCACGAACCAGCAGATAACCCACGCCGCCCACGAAGATCACGGTAGGAACGGCCCAGAGCAATAATACCGGCATTTTACTCTCCTCAGTTAAAGCCCACGCCGATCCAACCTTCCAGATTGCCACTTGTTCCCGTCGCACTTCGGCAGTCGTTGTGTTCACTTTTGGACAAAGGCACCGCTCGCTCAGGCGCAAGTTGGAACCGATGGCGCGACCGCGACTTCTCTATTCGAGCAAGGAAGAGCGAGATGGAACAGTTAGCGAGTGCAATGGCGACGGTTGTTTTCACCGCTGTCCTGCTCGTAACGGCGTTGTTTCATATTGACCGTCTTCATGCGCCGGCGAGAAACGACCTGTTCGTTCGAACGGTGGCCAGCCGCTAAGGAGCATGAACATGCGTGTGCTATTCGTGCTTTTGCTCGTCGGTGCCGGCGCTTCGGCGGCGCTCGCCCAGGGCGCTCGTCAAGGGACGGCCCAGGAGCAGCAAGCCTGCTCACGCGACGCCTCAAAATTTTGTCGCAAGGATCTAGGCAACGACAGCGCTGTGCAGCAGTGCCTGCAGCAGAACCGCGCCAAACTAAGCGCGGCGTGCAAGACCGTATTTCAAAGCCACGGTCAGTAAGCGGAGCCGGAGAGCACTCGGCTGCGGAGACGCGCGCCCGTCTGGCACCGCCGGCAGGCCATCTCGGATGCCTCTATTCGCCGAGATAGGCCGCCCTGATGTGCTTGTTGTCGATCAGTTCGCTGCCGGGGCCGGACAGCACGATCGATCCGGCTTCCATCAGATAGGCATAGTCGCACATATCGAGCGCCGCATAGGCGTTCTGCTCCACCATCAGCACGGTGGTGCCGGATTGGCGGATGCCCTCGATGATCCCGAACACCTGTTCGACGATGTTGGGGGCAAGCCCGAGCGAAGGCTCGTCGAACATCATCAGTTTCGGCTTCGACATGATGGCGCGGCCGATCGCCAGCATCTGCTGCTCGCCGCCGGACAGCGTCCCCGCCACCTGGCTGCGCCGCTCCGCCAGCCGCGGGAATTGCGTCAGCACGCGGTCGCGATCGCCAGCGATCCCTGCGGAATCGCGGCGCAGATACGCGCCCATGTCGAGGTTCTCCTCGACCGTCATGTCGGGAAACACCCGCCGGCCTTCCGGACAATGGGCGATGCCGCGCGCCAGGATTTCGCGTGCCGAGCAGCGGCTGACGTCCTCGCCTTCGAATGTCATGCGGCCGGAGGCCGACGGCAGCAGCCCGGAAATGGCGCGCAACGTCGTGCTCTTGCCGGCGCCGTTGGCGCCGATCAGCGCCACGAGCTGCCCCTGCTTGATCGACAGCGATATGCCCTTGATCGCCTCGACCTTGCCGTAGCAGCAGACGAGTTCGCTAATTTCGAGCACGTTTCCTGGCTCCCTGTCCGAGATAGGCGCTGATGACCTCGGGATTGCCCTGGATCGCGGCAGGCGGCCCTTCGGCGATGATGCGGCCGTAATTCAGCACGACAACCCGGTCCGACACACCCATCACCATTGGCATGTCGTGTTCGACGAGCAGGATGGTCATGCCGAGGCCACGCAGCCGCTCCAATAGCTGCATGAAGCGCGCAGTTTCGGTCGCGTTCATTCCCGACACCGGCTCGTCGAGCAGCAGCATCGAGGGATCGGTGGCGAGCGCCAGGGCAACGCCGAGCAGCCGCTGTTCGCCATAGGCGAGCACGCCGGCCATTTCGCGGGCGCGGCGGTCGATCCCGACCAGCGTGAGTATCTCGGCAGCCCTCGCCCGCAATTCCTCTTCGGATTCACGCTCGCGCGGCAATGACAGCAACGTGTCGATCAGTCGCGAGCGGCCGCGACGATGCAGGCCGATCATGACGTTCTCGAACACGCTGACGCTCTGGAACACGCTTGTGCGTTGAAAGGTTCGCGCCAGACCGAGCGAAGCGACCTCGTGCGGCTTCAGGTTATGCAGGGACGTGCCGCGATAGCGCACCTCGCCCTTGGTCGGCCGCAGAAAGCCGGTGACGACATTGAAGGCCGTGGTCTTGCCAGCGCCGTTCGGACCGATCAGGCCGACCACCTCGCCCTCGTTGACGATGAAATTCATGTCGGAAAGCGCGACAAGTCCGCCGAAATGCACCGCGACGTGCTCGATCGACAGCGCCGGCCTCGTTTGCTTGGAAACGGCATCCATCATCAAACGTCCTGTACCGTGGCCTTCGTTGTCGGAGTCTGGGCCGCCGCGGAAGTTCTGGATTGATCCTGCGCCTTGAATTGATCCTGCGCAGCTTTGGCTTGATCCCTCACGCCGAACCATTTCTCGATCGCCGGCACGATGCCCTGCGGCAGCACGAACACGATCAGGATCATGAACAGGCCGTACAGGATCCACTGCACCTCGGGCGCGGCGAACGAGCGTGCTATCACCGGGATGAAGCCGAAGATGAGGCCGCCGACGATCGGGCCCGCCAGCGTGCCCTTGCCGCCGGTAATCACCATGATCACCATCGTGACCGTGTAGAGAAACAGGAACACGTCGGGATCGATGATCTTCAGGTAATGCGCATAGAGGCTGCCCGCGGCGCCGGCGATTGCGGCCGAGACGATGGCTGCCAGCACGAGGTAGCGCGTGACGTCGATGCCGACGGAAACCGCCAGCGATTCATTTTCCTTCAGCGCCACCATGGCGCGGCCGATGCGCGAATTCACCAGGCGCTTGATGACCACATAGGAGACCGCCATCACCGCAAGCACCAGGTAGTAGTTCGCCTGCTTGCTGTAGAAATCGAAGAAGCCGAGGCCGGGCAGCCCGAGCGTCATCGGCGGGATCGAGGTCAGCGCCAGCGGGCCCTGGGTGAATTCCACCCAGTTCAACGCCACCAGCCGCACCACCTCGGCGAAGCTGATGGTGACGATGACGAAATAGGCGCCGCGAACACGGAACGACAGCTTGCCGACCAGATAACCGCACAGGCCCGACACCAGGACGGCAAAGACGAAGCCGAGCCATACCGGCCAGGGCTCATGCACCACGCGGACGCCAAAGAGCAGTTCGACATCGAAGCCCAGCGCCACCAACGCGCTGGTGTAGGCGCCGATGCCGAAGAAGGCGACATGCCCGAGGCTGAGCTGGCCGGTGTAGCCCAAAAGCAGATTGAGGCTCATGGCCGCGATGATGAAAATGCCCGTGGTGATGAAGGCATTGAGCAAATAGGGATCCTTCAGCCACATCGGCACCGATATGGCGGCGAGCAGTGCGATCCAGGGCAAGAGCCGCCTCATCCGATCCGCTCCGAGCGCGCGAACAGGCCGGTCGGCTTGAACAGCAGCACCGCGATGATGAGCAGGAAGCCCATGGCGTCGCGATAGCCCGACGAGACATAGCCGGCGCCGATCTCCTCGGCGAAAGCCAGGATGAAGCCGCCGATCGTTGCACCACCGATGCTGCCGAGGCCGCCGAGGATGACGATCGCGAACGCCTTGAGCGATGCGATGTTGCCCATCTGGGGCGACACCACGTAAACCGGGCCGAGCAGCGCACCGGCGGCCGCCGCCAGGCTCGAGCCGATGGCGAACGTCGCCATGTAGATCGCCTGCACATTGACGCCCATTAGCGAAGCGGTATCGCGATCCTGGAAGGTGGCGCGCATCGCCTTGCCGAGCTTGGTACGGTTGATCAAATAATAGGCCGCCCCGATCAACGCGAGCGCAGCAAAGAACACGAACAGCCGCAGCGGCGACACCGAGAACGGCCCGATCACCAGCGGCGTTTCGGCAAACGGCGTATTGACCGACTTCGCGATGCCGCCCCAGATATATTGCTCGGTGTTCTGCATCACGATCATCGCGCCGATCATGATCAGCATGGTGGTGTCGATATCGGCCCCGCGCATCGGGCGCAGCAGCACGACCTCGATCAACGCGCCGAGAATGCATCCGGCAACGATCGCGATCAGCAACGAAACGAAGAAGTTGAAGCCGAGCAGGATCGCAGCGAAGTAGACGAAATAGGCGCCGAATGCGTAAAGCTCGCCATGCGCGAAGTTCACGATCCGCATGATGCCGAAGATCAGCGTCAGGCCGATCCCAAGCAGCGCATAGGTGCTGCCGAGGATCAGCATGTTGATCATGTGTTGCAGAAATTCAGTCATCTGATCCCGTCCAGCCCAAACTTCGGCGCCCGGCCTGACGGTCGGAGCGCCAATGACGTGAGTGGCCGCCGGCGCGCTCCGGAAAGGAGCGACGCCGCGGCTTGATGCTTACAGCTTGGGCAGCACGACCTTCGCGTTGTCGACCTTGATCAGGTAGACATTGGGCATGCTCTGGCCGCTTTCCTTGCCCTCCGGGCCCTGCTTCTCGAACTTGATCTTGCCGTTGAGGCCCATCAGTTCGGTCTTCCACAGCGCGGCGGTGATCGCTTCGGGCTCGGCCTTGCCGGCCTTCTCGATCGCAGCCGCGATGGTGCGGATGCCGTCATAGCCGCGGAAGCTCTCGGTGGCGCCCGCGAAGTTGTAGCCGCGCTTCTTCCATTCGCCGAGGAAGTACTTGGTGGCTTCGGGGTTGGGCGTGTCATCCGGATACCAGGGCGCGAAGGTGGTCAGGTGGTAGGTCCCGTTGGCGGCAACGCCGGCCTGATCGATCAGCTGGTCGGGATTCTGCGAGCCGCCCGTGGTGATGATCTGCTTCTTGATGCCGAGCGCGGTAGCCTGCTTCAGCAGCAAAGTGAGTTGTTCGACCGCTGTCGTCACCATGATTGTGTCGGAGTCGGTCGCCTTGATCTTGGAGAGCTGCGCGCTCATGTCCTGAGCGGACTGGTCCATGGTCTCGACGAGGCCGACCTGCACGTTGTCGGCCTTCAGCAACTTGCCGAAATCCTCGGCAGCGCCGCGGCCCCAGTCATTGTTGATGACCAGGAAGTCGGCCTTCTTGACCGACATCTTGGGCAGGATGCTCTTGAAGGCCGCGGCCTCCACCGCCGACGGCGGCGAGATGCGGAAGATATAGGGATTGCCACTGGTGGTGATCTTGCCGGAGGAAGAGGTCTCCACCACCATCGGCACCTTGTACTCCATCAGCTTCGGCATCACCGCGAGCGTCAGGCTCGAACCCCAGGCACCCATCATCACCGGCACCTTGTCGGCGGTGATCAGCTTTTCGGCGACGGCTGCGGCTTCAGTCGGGTTGCTCTTGTTGTCCTCGATCACGAGCTCGATCTTCTTGCCGAGCACGCCGCCCTTGGCGTTGATCTCGTCAGCGGCGATCTTGGCGCCGTTGACCACGTAGGTGCCGGAAGCGGCAAACGGACCGGTCAGCGGTTCGTTGACGCCGATCTTGATCGTCTGCGCAGCGGCCTGTCCGGCGAGGCCCGCCGACAGCAGCGCAATCGCCGCGATTGAGGTCAGAAACTTCGCGTGGTTTGCCATCGTCTATTTCCTCCGTTTGAGTACAGAACTTCGCTATCGCAACTTCGCTTATCGCAACTTCGCGCTTGCGAGTTTGGTGTTGCAAGCCCCGTGCCGGGTTCGGCCAACTTCACGCTTCCCGGCTACAGTCGTCTTATTTTTGGTATGTTAGTATCATGTGCATCAGTGGTACGTCGTCAAGTTCTTTCAGCAGTCCGGCACGTTGACCGCGAGCCCTCCCCGCGATGTTTCCTTGTACTTGGCCTGCATATCGGCTCCGGTATCGCGCATCGTGCGGATCACCTGATCGAGCGTGACGTGATGCGACCCATCGCCGCTGAGCGCGAGCGATGCGGCATTGATCGCCTTGATCGCGCCGAACGCGTTGCGCTCGATGCAGGGGATCTGCACCAGCCCGCCGATCGGATCGCAGGTCATCCCGAGGTGATGCTCCATGCCGATCTCCGCGGCATTCTCGATCTGCCGGTTGCTGCCGCCGAGCGCGGCGGCAAGGCCTGCGGCGGCCATCGCGCAGGCCACGCCGACCTCGCCCTGGCACCCCACCTCGGCGCCGGAGATCGACGCATTGCGTTTGCAGAGCCCGCCGATCGGCCGCGCCGGTCAGGAGAAAAATCCTCATGCCGTCCGCCGAGGCGTCCTGGCAATGCTCTGAATAATAGCGCAGCACGGCGGGGATCACGCCGGCGGCCCCGTTGGTCGGCGCGGTCACCACGCGCCCGCCCGATGCGTTCTCCTCGTTGACGGCGATGGCATAGAGGCTCGCATAATCCATCGCAGGAATCGAATTGCGGATGTTGCGCGTTTCCGCGGCCTGCAGGCGGGCTCGCAACGCACGCGCCCTGCGCTTGACCTTCAGTCCGCCCGGCAACTCGCCGTCGTTGCGCATTCCGCGCTCGATGCAGTCGAACATCACGGCAACGAGGCGGTCGAGCCTGGCATTGATCGCCGCATCGCCGGCGAACACCGCCTCGTTGGCCCGCACCATCTCGGCGATGGTAAGGCCGGAACGGTCTCCCATCGCAATCAATTCGGCGGCATCGGTGTAGGCGAAGGGAATTTGCGCCTCGGTAGCGGCGGAGGACGCGGCCTCGCCTTCGCGCCGGACGAAACCACCGCCCAGCGAGTACCAGGTCTGCCGCTGCCAGTTCGCGCCCGTCGCGGTCGAGCGCCACAAACCGGATCGTGTTCGGATGGACCGGGGCCGGCTCCTCGAAATTGAAATCGATGTCGCGCGCGGGATCGAACGCGATCGATGCGCCGTCCGACAGCAGCAGCCGCTTGTGCGTCGTGATGTCGGCGACGCGGCGGTCGGCATCGTCAGGGTCGATCGATTCCGGAGCCAGGCCCGAGAGGCCGAGCATGACAGCCTTGTCGGTATGGTGGCCCTTGCCGGTCCAGGCGAGTGAACCCAGTAGCGTCACCTGCAGCCGGTCGAGCTTCCGCCGCTCGGCGTCGTCGAGTGACGACATGAACATTGCTGCCGCCTTCATCGGCCCCATCGTGTGTGACGACGAGGGGCCGATGCCGATCTTGAACAGATCGAAAACGCTGATCATGACGGCTGACCGGGCATGGTTGCTGCCACTACTTTGTTTTCAGCCGCGGGATGATTTCGCGGGCGATGGTTTCGACCTGATCCATCCGGTACTTGTAGGGAACGAAGATGATCTTCTGCACGCCGACCGCAAGATGCGCCTTCAGTTGCTCGACGCATTCATCGACCGAGCCCATGATGGCGCTGTCGCGGGAGCAATCGCTGTGCTCGGGGAAATCCCACTCCTTGTTCAGCCAGTCCATCATCTCGTCGCGCACCGCCGCCTTCGACGGCCCGACCATGATCGGCAGTTGCGAGGCATTGAGGAGCTTGTCGGGATCCTTGCCGCCTTCCTTGGCGAAGGCGCGGATCTTGTCCCATGACTTCGTGAAGGCTTCCGGCGAATAGAAATAGGTCAGCCAGCCATCGCCGGCCGTGGCGGCGCGCTGCAGCACCTTGTCGACATAGCCGCCGATCAGGATCGGCATGCGCGGCTGCTGCCGCGGCTTCGGATACATCACGGCCGCCGAAATCTCGTGCGCCAGATATTTGCCGTCGACCATCGGCTCGGTCCACAGACGGTTGAGGATCTCGAGGTTCTCGTCCATCAGCTTGCCGCGCTTGTTGAACGGAATGCCCATGGCGTCGAATTCGCGCTTGTACCAGCCCGATGCCATTCCCATGATCAGCCGCCCGCCGGAAAACTGATCCATGCTGGAGAGCTGCTTGGCCAGCGCCACGGGATTGCGCAGCGGCAGCACCAGGATGCCGGTGCCGAGCTTGATCTTGCTGGTCCGCGCCGCAATCGCCGTCAGCGTCGTCAGCGAGTCCAGGATCGGAAAATGCGGATCGACGCCGAGCAGGATGTGGTCCCAGACCCACAGCGAGTCGTAACCGAGCTCCTCGACACGCACGCCATAGTCGACGAGCGCCTGGGCGTCCGGCAGTTCGCGGATAGGCCGTGAAGTTGCGCGCGGCGATACCGAACGTGTTCGACAGCAGGGTCATGGGCTTCCTCTCGTACTTTTTTCTCAAGCGATGAAAAGACGGTCAGGGTCGAGCATCCGCAGCGTCGTGAGCTCGTGCTCGGTCGGCGGCTCGGTGACGTCGATCTGATCCTCGAAGATCAGCTCGAAGCCGGTGTTGTCCTGAACCTGCTCGCGGGTGATGCCGGGGTTGAGCGCGAGCACCTTCATTCGGCGCGACGTATCGTCGAACGAAAACACGGCAAGCTCGGTGATGACGCGGAACATGCCGCCCTCCGGCAGTCCACCTTCGGCGCGGGTCTTGCCGCCGCGGAGAAAGCCGGGGCTGGTGATGAAATCGACCTGGTCGACGAAGCGGCGCTTCTCGTGCTTCATCGCCACGATCATGTTGGTCAGGCTGGAGATGTCGTTGCCGCCGCCGGTGCCCGGCAGCCGCGTCTTGGGATCGTCGGGATCGCCGATGAACGACGAGTTCAGATTGCCGTATTTGTCGATCTGGGCGCCGCCCATGAAGCCGACATCGACATAGCCGCGCTGCAGCAGCAGCAGCACTTCGGCGCTGCCCAGCACCATGTTGGCGCGCTTGGTGCAGCGCTGGTCGTTGGTGGACGGCGGCAGCTTGCCCGGCTCGACAAACGCGCCGATCACGCCGCCCTCGAACAGGATGGTCAGCCCCGGACAGCGCAGCCGCTGGGCGAGCGTCGCGGCCAGAAGCGGAATGCCGATGCCGGCGAACACCACCTGGCCTTCCTCGGAGCTGGCGCGCGCTGAGGATCGCCAGCGTCTCGGAGGCGGTATGGCGCAGGCTATCAGTCATCGAAAATGCTCCTGCCCCTGCGGCTGGCCGCGACGATTTCATCGATGCCGATCATCGACAGGAAAGCGTTCCAGTTCTTCGGGCCGTAGACGTGGTCGTCGAGGTACTTCTTCATGCCGCCGACCGGATCGCCGTTGACCTGTTTCACATAGGCATCGAGATGATTCATCATCGGCTCGTAGACGCCGTAGCATTCGTGCGGCGCCGAGCCGTAAGGCACCTCGACCACGGCATCGACGCAGAAGAACGGGATCTTGGTGTGGTCCGGCGCGCGGCGGATCTGGTCGTTGGAGACGATGCGCTCGGTGGTCAGGATGACGCGGTTGGCGGCCATTGCGAGATCGATGTCCATGAACTGCAGGCCGTCGATCTGCGCGTTGCCGTAGGCGTCGCAGCGCTGCACGTGGATCAGCGCGACATCCGGATTGAGCGCCGGAACCAGCAGCAGCTTCTCGCCGGTGAACGGGCAATCGAATTCCTTGGCTTCCGGCCGCCGCTTGCCGACGTCGGAGCCGAGCATCGAGCGCATCGGCATGAAGGGCACGCCCATCGCGCCGGCGCGGAAACGCATGCCGACGCCCATATGGCTCCATTCGTCGTAGCGCGCGAGGCCGCCCTCGATGTGGTGGCGCATCACCTTGGAAAGGCCCCACAGAATTCCCTGCGCAAACCAGCTCGAGATGATGTGATTGGCCGACGCCCGACCCCAGCAGCAGATCGCCATCGGTGGAGATGATGCAGCGCGAGCAGGAGAGTTCTTTCCGGCGCGCGCGGATCAATTGCCAGATCATCGCCATCGGCGTGCGCGACATGGTCGAGCCGCCGATGCCGACGGACGCGCCGTCGCTGACGAACGAAGCCGCCTCCTCCAGCGTCACCACCTTCTCGCGCAGGCTGCGGTCGCGCCGCGCCAGATTCTGCCGCAAGGTCGCGTATGGCTGCACCAACTCCCGATCCCGGACCACGCTCATGCTCTCGCCTTGCTTGCAGTGCCCGCCTCGTTCGAGCCTGAGGCCTCGGCGTTGAATTGCTCGATCAGCCTGTCCCATTCCGGCAGGCTGTCGGCGATGCCGTCCCAGAACGACTGCGATCGCCTGCGGCTCGAAATCCTCGACGCTGACGCCCTGCTGCTCGACCCAGGTGTAGTAGCCGAGGTTGAAGATCTGGCGGCGCAATTGATCGGTGAGCTCGACGACATTGTCTGTCGCAGCCGAGGTCAGGCATGAGCCGAACACTTCGCCGGCATTGACCTCGTCGAACGTTCCGCCGAAATGCCTGTTGCGGTAGCTCGTCGCGCTCGCTGTCATAGAGCGCGCCGCTGTCGGTTGCGACGGTAACGATGACATCGTCCGCCCCGTAGTGGAATTGCTTGGCGAGCTTGATCGCGGCGACGATATTGGCGTAGCCGGAGATCCCGACATGGGCGAAGGACGCAACCAGTCCGGCGTCCAGCTTGCGGCGCTGCTGCAGATATTTGCGTCCCGCCTCCGAGCCGAACAGCAAATTGAGCTGGTCGGTGACGCGGTCGGAGACGCCGACCACGATGTCGGTGTTCATCACGTTATGGATGAGCGGAATGTGCTTGTCGCCGATGCCCTGGATGTTGTGCTCGCCATAGCCGTTGTTCAGCATGGTCGGGCATTCGAGCGCCTCGACCGCCGCGATGCGGGTGCCGTGCCGCTTCTTCAGGTAGTCGCCGGCCGCGATCGTGCCGGCCGAGCCGGTCGCCGAAACAAAGGCCGCGAGCCGCCGCGCGCTGGTGCCCTTGAAATCGTTGAAGGCGTGCGTCGGCCGCAGCCCCCGTGCAGGCATAGTGAATGAGGTAATTCGCGAACGCCGAGAACTGGTTGAGAATGACGTTGTGCGGATCACGCTCCAGCTCGGCGCACTTGTCGTAGATTTCCTTGACGTTGCTCTCGGTGCCCGGCGTGCGGACGATGTCCTCGGGCTCGGCCACCCACTTCTCGAGCCACTCGAAACGCTCCCGGCTCATGCCGGCCGGCAGCACGGCAACGCCGCGACAGCCGAGGATGCGCGAAATCGAGACGCCGCCGCGGCAGTAGTTGCCGGTGGACGGCCAGATCGCTTTCTGGCCGACAGGATCGAAACGGCCGCTCACCAGCTGGCTCACCAGCACGGAATAGGCCGGCAGCACCTTGTGCGCCCCGATCATCGGAAAGCGGTCGCCGAGCAGCACGACGATCGGCGCCTTGACGCCGCTGATCGCTTCCGGGATCACGATGTAGCCCGGCACGTCGGCGCGGCTGGTGCGGTCGGCGGCATTGTACCAGTTGACCCGCCAGAGATTTTCGAACCGCGGCTCGTCTGGCGCGACGGTCGCAAGCGTCTTGGCGACGGACAGGCGGGAATCTTCGTCGGATCAGCCAGCTGCGAAAAGGTCGGCAGCACCACGCCGAGCTCGCGCGCCCGCGCGATGGCGCGTGAGCGCTGCTTGGAGTCGACGATTTCCGGATTCATCACCAGCGACATATCTTGCCTTTTTCCCCGCCTTTTTGCCGCTTCCCTGCCGTCTCGGCGCGGCATATCCGGTCATACTAACATTAGTAAAATAGGATGTCGAGATCGGCCCTCCGGATTCACCCTCACTGCCCGATCGCCAGCGTCCCTTGCGCGGCGCGTTCGCCGGCCTGCATCCGCGCGGCTGCCGCCTCGAACGAACGCTGCCGCATCGGCTCCGCCGCATCGCCATAGACGGTGGTGCGCTGCCGCGGGATGCGGCCTGAGGCTGCGATGATGCTCTCCATGTTCTGCGGCGTCATCTCCTGGCCGTGCGCGGCGCCGGCGGATCGCGAGATGCTTTCGTCCATCAGCGTGCCGCCGAGATCGTTGACACCCGCCGACAGGCAATGGCGAACGCCTTCCGCGCCGAGCTTGACCCAGGACGCCTGGATGTTCGGGATCAGCGGATTGAGCACGAGCCGCGCCACGGCATGCATCAGTATCGCCTCGCGGAATGTCGGCCCCGGCCGCGCCCGGCCCTTGAGGTAGATCGGCGCCTCCATGTGAACGAAGGGAAGCGGCACGAATTCGGTGAAGCCGCCGGTCTCCGACTGCAACTCGCGTATCCGCAGCAGATGCCGCGCCCAGTGCCGGTAGCCCTCGATGTGGCCGAACATGATGGTCGCCGTCGAACGCAGGCCGATGCGGTGCGCGGCGCGCATCACATCGAGCCATTGCCGCAGTGCGGATCTTGTCGGCGCACAGTACCTCCCGCACCTCGTCGTCGAGGATTTCCGCCGCCGTGCCGGGCAGCGTGCCGAGGCCGGCCGCCTTCAACTCGCCGAGAAAGTCGATCACGGGAATGCCCAGCGTCTGCGCGCCCTGGAATATCTCCAGCGGCGAAAACGCGTGCAGATGGATCTGCGGCACGGCTCGCTTCACCGCCCGGCAGATCTCGAGATATTTCCGCCCGGTATAGGACGGGATGAATGCCGCCCTGCATGCAGACTTCAGATGCGCCGCGCGCCCACGCCTCGCTGACGCGTCCGGCGATCTCAGCCATCTCGAGATCGTACGGCCGGCCGCGCAGATTCTCGCTCATCTTGCCCTTGGAGAAGGCGCAGAACTGGCACTTGAACGAGCAGATGTTGGTGTAGTTGATGTTGCGGGTCGACGACATAGCTGACGACGTCGCCGTTGACGTCGCGCCGCAACTCGTCGGCGGCGCGGCAAACGGCGGCGAAATCATCGCTGCGCGCACGAAACAGCTCGACGATCTCGCTCTCGCCCAGCGCTTCGCCGCGCTGCGCGCGCGCGAGCACGCGGCCAAGACTTTTCGAGGCGACCGCTGAGCCGGCCCTGCCGAGCCAATCGAGTTCGCGCGCCGGCAATTGCCCGGCATGTCCCGGGCACCACGCATCGAGCCGCGGCATGCCGTCGGCATCGACGCGGTCCAGTACCGGCTTGCGAAGCGAAGGATCGAGCCAGCGCGAAGTATCGCGGGCGAACGCGGGATAGATCGCAAGCCGCTCGGTCGAGTTCCATGCCCGCGGCCTTGGTTGCAGCCTCCAGCACCCGCAGATGCGGCCACGGCGCTTCGGGATTGACGTGGTCCGGCGTGACCGGCGAAACCCCGCCCCAGTCGTTGATCCCGGCGGCGACCATCCGGCCGCAGCGCGCCCGGACTGAGATTGGGCGGCGCCTGGATGTTCATCGCGGGCTCGAAGATCAGACGCGCCATGGCGATGGTCCAGAGATGGTCCTCGACCTCGGCGGTGCGACCTTCTGCCATGCGCGTGCCGGGCTTGGGCCGGAAATTCTGGATGATGATTTCCTGGATGTGACCGTGCGTGTCGTGCAGGTCGCGCAGCGCAAACAGCGCGTCGATGCGCTCCTCGCGCGTTTCGCCGATGCCGATCAGAATCCCCGACGTGAACGGCACGCTGCGCTCGCCGGCCAGACGCATGGTTTCGAGGCGCGCGGCGGGAATCTTGTCGGGCGAGCCGAAATGGGCGCCGCCCTTTTCGCAAAGGCGCTCCGAGACGCTCTCCAGCATGATGCCCTGCGACACCGAGACCTTGCGCAGAGCGTCGATGTCCTCGCCCGTCATCAGGCCGGGATTGATGTGTGGCGAGCAGTCCGGTCTCGCGAAACACCGCACCTGCGGCTTCCGCGAGATAGGACAGCGTCGTCGGATGCCCGAGCCGGTCGAGTTCTTTGCGGGCGGCGCTGTAGCGCAGCTCCGGCTTGTCACCGAGCGTGAACAGCGCCTCCTTGCAGCCGGCCTTGCGGCCCGCTTCGCGCAATCGCAATCACCTGGTCGAGCGAGAGATAAGCGGCTTTCGCCCGAGCGCGGTGCGTGCGCGAAGGTGCAGTAGTGGCAGACGTCGCGGCAAAGCTGGGTAAGCGGAATGAACACTTTTCGCGAATAGGAGATGCGCCGCCCGTGCGCGGCATCGCGCCGTCGCGCCGCGGCGGCAAGCAGCGGCCTCGATGATCGTCGACTGAACCAGCCCGGCGCCTCCTCGCGGGTGAGCCGATGATCAAGCGGAAAATCCCGCATGATGGCGCTGACATTCATCTTGCGGATACCGTGCTTGCGAGTGGGAGGTGGGCGATGCCAAGGCGGCCCGCGATATTAAATTCGGCCAGCAGCGCCGTCGTCAGTGACGACTTTCTCAATTCCGAGCGGCCCGCCAGATCATCGGGACAATCGATGTCGCGCCCGAGGCCTTCGGTCCTGACCACGGCACAAGCGATCCCGGCGTCGCGAGCGCGCGCTGATGCTCGCGCAAAGCTGCCCTCGCCGAAGCCGGGCGCGATTAGGTCGGGCCGGCGCATCGCCAGCGCATTGGTCCCTCCGTCGACGACGCCGGCGCCAGCACGATCGGGAAATGGCCGAGTTCGCCGATAACGGCACGCACGTCGGCAGCGGTCGCAAACGGCACGTCAGCCGGAACGATCACGGCCGCGTGCGAGGAGATCGAGCGCCTGCAGGCCAAGCATGACGGCAGCATTGATGCCGGCTTCGGCGGTGTCATCCGACCACCCTCGCCTCGAACAGCGTTGCGAGCTTCGCGACGTCAGGATCGGCGGTGACGACAATGGTGCCGGAAACTTCCGGCGTCGCGCACAGCGTGGTCAGCACGTCATGCAGCATGGTCCGCACCAGCTCGGCGCGCTCGTTGCGTGACAGCAGCGGCGCCAGCCGCTGCTTGGCGAGGCTCAACCGCTTGACGGGAACCACGGCCCAGATCGCCGGCGGTTCAACGCGCATCTGCATCATGTCACTCCGCTTGCTTCGGTTCGCGCGGCAAGGCGGGCTGCGAAATCGAGGCAGCTCGCGGCCAGCCTATCGCGATCCTCCAGGCTCCGCATCCATGTCGCGTCCACCTGCACGTCGATATCGATCCGGCTTGCCTGCGCGCGATCGGTCTCGTCGATGATCAAGCCGTCGAGGAACCCGTAGTGCCGCGCAATGCTTGCCGAATCGGCGGGCACGCCGAGTTCCGCCATGATCTTGGCGGTCGGCCCCTTCACGGCCTTGCCGCCGATCAGCGGCGACACGGCGATGATCGGCGCGGTCACCGCATCGAGCGCGTTGCTGATATCGGCCACCGCCAGGATCGGATCGACGCTGAGATAGGGATTTGAAGGGCAGATGATAACAGCGGCGAGATCCGGATTGCGCAGCGCCGCCAGCACCGGATCGGGAGCGGTGGCCCGCTCGGCGCCGCTGAACTCGAGGCCGTTGAGCACCGGCGCGCATTGCAGGCCGACGAAATAGCGCTGGAACGGCAGCGAGCCGTCCGCCGTCTTCACGATGGTCGCGACGGGATCGTCCGACATCGGAAGAATGGTCGCGGCGATCCCGAGACGCCGGGCGGTCGCCGTGGTGAACTGCGTCAACGACGTCCCGCCGCGCAGCGCGCGGGTGCGTTCGATATGCATGGCGAGATCGCGGTCGCCAAGCCGAAACCAGGTCTCGCCGCCGATGGCTTCGAGCGCCGCCATGAAATTCCAGCTCTCGTCCGCGCGTCCCCAGCCGCGCTCGAGATCGCTGAGGCCGCTCAGCGTGTAAACGACCGTGTCGATATCGGGCGAGACATGCAGGCCGAGATGTTCGAAGTCGTCGCCGGTGTTGACGATGACGGTCAGGTCCGCGCCGATCAGCCGCTCGAGCCCGAGCGCGAGCTTGGCGCCACCGACGCCGCCGCACAATGCGACCACCGGCCGGCCGCGATAGCCTGATGCGGGATGCGCGCTCACCGGAACATGTCCCGTTCGCGCGGCCGCACCAATGCGGAAGCCGGGCGCGGCGCGGCATCGAACTCGAGCCCGCGCACGACCACCACCGGCAAGCCTTCGGCAGCCTGCCCCATCAGCAACGACGCGCCGGCGGCGATCTCATCGGCGACGGCGATTTCGGTGACCTGCATCGGCCGACCGAACATGTCGGGCGCGCCCGACCATATCGATCAGCGACGGCAGGCCGGCAACGCCGAGCGCGACGCCGACGACGCCGTTGCGCCAGGCGCGTCCAAAACTGTCGTTGACGATGACGGCAACATTTACACCGAACGCCGCGTCGAACCGCGACTTCAGCGACGCTGCCGATCCATCGGGATCCTCTGGCAGCAGCAGCACGCGCTCCTCGCCGGCAGGGTGCTGGATGTTCGATTGATCGATGCCGGCATTGGCCATCACGAAGCCGAGCCGGTGCGCCATGATCAGCACATTGGGACGATAGCGCACGACCTCCGAGGATTCCGACAGCACCACCTCGATGTAGCGCGCGTCCTTGCCGGTCTTGCCGGCAAGGTCGCTTGCCGTCGCCGAGGGCTGCAGATGCTTCAGTTCGACGTAGCGGTTTTCGGCCTTGGAGACGATCTTCTGCGCCACCACGACGACATCGTCCGTCGGCAAGGTCGAATTGAGCCGCCCGAAGCGCCGCCACGATCAGCGCCGCAAGATCATCGCCGGGATTGATGAGCGGCAGCCCGGGAACGGCAAAATAGGTGACGCTCTTGGCCATCATGCCCACTCATTGCGGAACGGGTGCGGGAAGCCCGGTAATGCGAATGCCGGCGCCCGGGACCTTGTAGCGGCGATTGATGCCGATCAGCACCGAGGTCAGCGCCTCCGCCGCGGCGGAATTGGCGAGCACCCCGCCGTCGATGCCGATATTACCGACTTCATTGGCCAGTCCGATCACGATGTCGCGCGCCGCCTTGTCGTTGCCGAAAACGAGGATATCGCAATCGGCGCGGCCGCCCGAATGCAGTTTTGTGGCGCCGACATTGTGAAACGCCGAAACCACCCGCACACCGTCGCCGAGCAGCGTCTGCGCGATCTGCGCCGCCGATCCCTCGGGTGGAAGCTGCACCACGGATACTTTTGGCGGCACCAGCGGCACCGCGGCATCGACGACGATCTTGCCCTGAACGGCGTCCCTGACCTCAAGCAGCGTCGTTTCGTGGCTGGCGAAGGGAACAGCCAGCACCACGATCTCGGCGGCCTTGGCCGCGCCGACCTGGTCGTCGCCGCGTGCGCCGCCACCGAGCTCGGCCGCGAACGATTGCGCCTTTTCGGCTGAACGTGAGCCGATGATGACGGAATAGCCGGCCGCGATCCAGCGTTTGGCGAGACCCGAGCCGAGATCGCCGGTGCCTCCCAGAATCGCAATAACGGGCTTCGCGCTCATGGCCGGCTTCCTACTGCGATGGGACTGTGATCGCCGCTCAGTCGAGCGTCATTTCGGTCAGCGGCACGAGCTTGACGCCGGCCTTCTCGAGTCCCTCGCGCACGGCACGTGCGGTCGCGACGCCGGTCGGCTCGTCGCCGTGGACGCAGAGCGAGTGCACCTTGCAGGGAATCTTCTTGCCGTTGCGCGAGGTGATGAAGTTGTTCGACGACCATGTCGATCACCTGCCTGGTCGCCGCGGCCGCATCCTTCAGCACCGAGCCCGGAATCTTGCGCGAGGTCAGGTTGCCGTCGTCGTCGTACTGGCGGTCGCAGAAACCTTCGACCGCGACCGGCAGCCCGAGCTTGCGGCCGGCCTTCTCCATCTCCGAGCCGCCCAGCGCGACGTAGATGATGTTGGGATCGACGGTCTTGATGGCGCGGCCGATCGCCAGCGCATACTCGCTGTTCTCGGCCGCCATGTTGTTCAACGCGCCGTGCGGCTTGAGATGCGTGACCTTGACGCCGGCATAGGTCGCGATCGCCTGCAGCGCACCGATCTGGTAGGCGACCATGTATTCGAGATCGTCGGGCCGCATGTCGATGCGACGGCGGCCGAATCCCCAGAGATCGTTGAAGCCGGGATGCACGCCGATGGTGACGCCGTTCGGCTTTGGCCTCGGTGATCACCCGGTGCATGGTCCTGGGGTCGCCGGCGTGAAACCCGCAGGCGATATTGGCGGAGCCGATGATTTTCAGGATGCCGGAATCGTCGCCGATGTCGTAGGCGCCGAATCCCTCGGCCATGTCGGCGTTCAGATTGATCTTGATCGTCATGGTTCATCTCTCGGTGGCGGCGCCGGTAAAGAGCGCCAAGGCTAAGGTACTATTGTTAGAAAGACAATACCTCTGGTTGCTGGTCATTCGTGCCGGCCGAGCAAGCCTGCGCGAAGAACTGCCTGATCCTTCCGGCGATCACGCCAAACACCAGCGATCCCGCGTCGAGGCCGGCCTCCGCGATCGGCAGATCGCCGGCGCCCTTGCCGCCCAGCCGCGCCTCCAGATTCTGCACAAAGGCGGCCGTGAGCCGCGCCGCGACATCCTGCACAATACCGCCGCGTCCGAACTGCGCCAGCATTCCGGTCAGGGTATATCCGATCGTCACCGCGACCTCTGTCGCCCGGTCATCCCTGACCGGCCGCAGGCGATAGCTTATCCTGCCCCGGGTCGCGGAACCGCTGCTGGTGTCGCGTCCCGCGCCGGTGATCTGGCCGGAAAATTCGCTTTCGTTGCGCTCGATTTCGGCCTCGCCGCGAAAATCGGCGGCGATCGGCCCGACCTTGACGCGGATCTGTCCCTCGACGTGCTGCGGCGTCGGCGTGCCGGTCAGGCTCGCGCCCGGCAGGCAGGACGCGACGTCCTCGACGCGACCGAACATGTCCCACACCTGCTGACGCGGATAGTTCACGACAAAGGTCTGCTCGAACGAAGCCTGCGGCGTCCAGGACGGATCGATCACCGGCTTCCATTTCGCGTCCGGTGCCGATTGCGGCGGCGCTTTCACGGCGGCGCGCACCGGGCGTTTCCGACGTTTCAGCGCCAGCATGACCCGAACCTGCCGGGCCCACCGCCGTGCGGCCGCCGCCCGGGACGGCGCGATGCCGCGGACTGCGGCGCGCCGCGATCACGCTCTTGATGGCGCGGATGATGCCGACATAGCCGGTGCAGCGGCAGAGGTTGCCGCTCATCGCGACGCGAATTTCCTGCTCGTCCGGCGTCGGGCAGGCGCAGCACGAGATCGCGCGCCGAGACCAGCATTCCCGGCGTGCAGTAGCCGCATTGCAGCGCGTGCTCGCGCTGGAACGCGTCGCGCAGTTCGCGCGTGATCTCGTCGTCGTCCAGGCCTTCGATGGTCGCGACTTCGGCGCCGTCGCAGGCGACCGCGTAGGTGATGCAGGAGCGCACCGGCGCGCCGTCGACCAGAATCGTGCAGGCGCCGCACACGCCGTGCTCGCAGCCGAGATGAGTGCCGGTGAGATCGCGGCTGTCGCGCAGGAAATCGGCGAGATGCGTGCGCGGCTCGACCGTCGGCCGGAAACCGGCTTGCCGTTGATGTTGAGCGAAATCTGGTTCATGCGCCCGCCGCCTGTCGATGGCGCGGCGCAGCGCGACCATGTGGATTTGCCTGTCGAGGGCATCGGCCATGCCGGCCGCCCGCAACGTCGCATCCGCCGCGGCTCGCATCGAAGTGCCGCGAGATCGTCACTTGCCGGCGAACCAGGGGCGTGCGTCGGCAAGCACCATCGGCTTGCGTTCGGTCGCGCCGATGACCGCGCGGAACACGTTGCGCGCACGGTCGAGCAGCACGGCGCCGATCGCATGGGCGATATTCGCCGGTCTTGCGGCAGGTCTTGTAATATCCCCAGCGCGCCGGCGGAATGCGCGGGCACGCGGATCGCTTCCAGCAGTTCGCCGCCGGTCAGCGACGGTTTCCAGTGCGCCGGTGACAAAGGCTTCGTCGGCCATCGTTCGCGCGCCGCCGGCGCCGCGCACGCACGACTTCGGCGCCGAGCGCCGACAGCGCCGACACCCAGTCGGCTGCGGGATCGGCATTGGTCAGGCTGCCGCCGATGGTGCCGCGATTGCGCACCGCGCGATAGGCGATGCCGCGCGGCGACCGCGCGCATGCGCGCCGTTGGTCACATCGGGAACGCGGCCGTCCTCGATATCGGCATGGGTGACGCAGGCGCCGAGCACGAGATCGATCGCCGGCTTTCCCGACCTGCTTCAGTTCGTCGAGTGCGGTGATGTCGACGATCAGCTCGGGCTGCACCAGCCGCATGTTCAGCATCGGACCGAGCGATTGGCCGCCGGCCAGCACCTTGCCGCGCTCGCCGCTTTCGGCCGAGCAGCGCAATCGCGTCAGCGAGGCGCCGCGGGCGCTCGTAGTCGAAATCGACCGGCTTCACGAACGCGCTCCGCCAAGCTTGCCGGCGGCGATCGCCTCGAGCACCCGGCGCGGCGTGATCGGCGAGCACAGAATCTCCGCATTCAAGCCCTTGAGCGCGTCGTTGACGGCGTTGGCGATCGCAGCCGGCGGGCGCGATCGCGCCGCCCTCGCCGAGGCCCTTGACGCCGAATTCCGTGTAAGGCGCGAGCGTCTCCATGTGATCGAGGCGCGGCTCGGGTACTTCGGTCGGCCCGGGCAGCAGGTAGTCGGCGAAGGTCGAGGCCAGCGGCTGGCCGTTCGCGTCGAACGGCATCTCCTCGTAGAGCGCGGTGCCGATGCCCTGCGCGAGCCCGCCGTAGATCTGGCCGTCGACGACCATGGGATTGACGAGCTTGCCGCCGTCTTCGACGACGACGTAGTCGAGGATCTCGACGTCGCCGATCTCGGGGTCGACCGCGACCGTCACCGCATGCGCCGCATAGCTGAAGGTGCCGCTATCGCGCTCGGGCTTGTAGCCGACGGTCGCCTCGAGGCCGCCGCGATGCAACGTCGGCGGGCAGATCCTGCGGGCGCAGATACCAGGCGCGCGCGATGTCCTGCATGCTGACCTGGCCGGTGGCGGAGACCACGTGGCCGTCGTCGAACCTGACTTCGTCGGATTTGACCTGGAGCAGGCTGGCGCCGATCTGCTGGCGCGGGCTTCGATCTCGCGGCAGGCGCTCGCCACCGCGCCGCCCGCCATCACCATGCAGCGCGAGCCCCAGGTGCCGGTCGAGTACGGCGTCAGCGCCGTGTCGCCCAGGATCACCTTGATCCTTGCGACGTCGATGCCGAGAATTTCGAACGCGACCTGCGCCAGCGTCGTCTCAAGGCTTTGGCCGTGCGAATGGACGCCGACGCGCAGTTCGAGGCCGCCGTCCGGCGTCACCCGTGCGGTGGCCTGCTCGTGGCCGGGAACCATCGGAATGCCCCAGCCGGCATAGACAGAAGTGCCGTGCGCGGCCTGTTCGCAATAGATCGAAAGCCCGAAGCCGAGCAGGCGGCCGTCCGCCTCGCCCTTGGCCTGGCGCGCCCGCAACGCCGGCAGATCGAAATGGGCCAGCGCGCGCCGCAGCGCCTCGGGATAATCGCCGCTGTCGAAATGCTTCTTGGTGATGTTGTCGAACGGCATCTGCTCGGGGCGAACGAGATTCTTGAAACGCACCTCGTGCGGCTCAAGCCCGGCTTCGCGCGCAATCGCATCGATCACCAGTTCGATGCGCAAAGCAGACGCCGGTGCGCGCCACGCCGCGATAGGGCAGGATCGGGCACTTGTTGGTCGCCACCGACCAGGTCTGGCAACGATAGGCGTCGAAATCGTACGGGCCCGGCAGGATGCTGGCGACCTGCGCTGCTTCCAGGCAGGCCGAGAACGGATAGGACGAGTAGGCGCCGGAATCGACCGTCGCCTCGCAGTCGATGCCGCGCAGCCGCCCGTCGCGGTCGGCATAACCGGTGATGAGGTAGTGATGCTCGCGGCAATTGGCGCCGGCCATCAGATGCTCGCGGCGGTCCTCGATCCAGCGCACCGGATGGCCGCGCCGCATCGTCAGCCACGACAGGCAGACCTCTTCGGGAAGCAGGATGCCCTTGTAGCCAAAACCGCCGCCGACATCGGGCGAGATCACCCGGATGTTGCCGTGATCGAGCCCGAGGCATCCCGACAGGCCGGTGCGATTGATGTGCGGCATCTGCGCCGCCGAATAGACGGTGAGCTGTTCGAGCCGGCTGCTCCAGGTCGCCACCACGCCGCGCCCTTCCAGCGGCGCCATCGATTGCCGCGCGGTGCGGATCTCGCGCGTCACCTTGATCGGCGCGTCGAACGCCTTGTCGATGTCGATGTCGACAAAGGTTTCGAGAAAGACGTTGTCGCCCCAGTGCTCGTGCACCAGCGCCGAACCCGGCTCGCGCGCGCCGAGCATGTCGTGCACCGCCGGCAATTCCTCGAGATCGAGTTCGACGGAAGCCGCGATATCCTCGGCCTCGGCGCGGGTTCGCCCGACGCACATGGCGATGAGTTCGCCGACCTGGCGCACCTTGCCGGTGGCGAGCACCGGCTGCTCCGACACCTTGAAGCCGGGAAGCGCCGAGACGGCGCGGATCGGCTTGACGCCATCGAGATCGGCTGACGTGAAGACGCTGTCCCTGTATTGCGGCGGAATCGATATGCCGCGGATCCGCGCATGGGCGAGCGGGCTGCGGACGAACGCCACGTCCTGCATGCCGGCGAGACGGATATCGGCAACGAACTCGCCGCGGCCGCGCATCAGCCGGTCGTCTTCCTTGCGCAGCAGCCGTGCGCCTACGCCCTGCTCCATACCGAACACCCCAGACAAACCATCCGCGTCACGCCATCCACGTCACTGGCCAAATTCATCCTATTTTTAGAATGATAGCAAGACCCTCGGCGCGGGCCTCAGGCTGGACGAAAATTGCCTTCGCCGTCGTCCGCCGGCTACCGCTTGCCGGATTTGCGTCGCGGCAGGCCGACCGCCTTGAACCCGTTGCGCGGTTTCCTGTCGGCGGCCGCCTCAGTCGTCAGCAGGTTGACCTGCAGCTTGATGCTGTCACTGCGATAGGTGATGTCGCCGACATAAATGGCGATGCCGCCGTCATCGATGACGACGCAATGCGCTTCGATGGTCGGCGCACCGATCGATATCCTGAGCAGATCCGCGATTTCGGGATCCGCGCTGCCGATGGTCAGCGTCTGATGCGCCTCGCGCAGCGTGATTTCGTCCATGGCATCGATCGTCACCAGCGCGGCCGCGCCCTTGAAGCGCTCGGGGTTGAGATCGAAAACTTCGCGGGCCAGATGCAAATTGACCACGGAATAGGGATCTTCATTGCGATACTGCACGCTGCGCAGCTTGACGTAGCTCGACGCGAGATCGCCGTCTTCGCTCGCCAGATCGGGCACGCCGGCATCGTGATCGATCGACAAACGGCGCGGGACGTTGTCCTTCAGCGAAGCGATCAGGCTGTTCCAGTTGGTCGCAAGCTTGACCCAGTGCCGTTCCTGGCTCCGCTTGGAGACGAAGGTGCCGAGACCCTGGCGCGCCTGCAGCATGCCCTCCTCGCGCAGGATGTCGACGGCCTGGCGAACGGTGACGCGCGCGACCTCGAATTCGCGCTCGAGTTCATCCAGCGTGGATATCTTCTGCCCCGCTGCCCATTGCCCGGATTGAATCCGGGAACGCAGCACGGAGGCAACCTGGATATACAGGGGCACCCTGCTGCGATCGTATGCCTTCAACAGCTTGGACACGTCATCTCTTTTTCTGAAGCTTGCTCGGTTGGCGATCATAGCTAACCTCAAGGTCAAAGCAATGCGGGTGGCGTGTCACGCGAATCGCTCTCCACATCGCATCACAAGCCCCGCCGGTGTCCGATGCCGCGCCCGCGGACCCGGTAGACGGCCCCGCCGACAAACCCGGATTTGACGCAATAGTACTATGTTCGGTACTATAATATCAATATGCACGAACAGGCATGAGTGCGCGCGGATGGCTGATTTCCGGATATTGCAGGCGGCGGACAGCGCACTGGTGATCGAGTTCGGTTCCGCGATCGACCGCAAGGTCAGCGACCGGGTGCTGGCGCTTGCCGAAACCGTAAAGGCCGCCGAACTGCCCGGCGTGACTGCGGTGGCGGCGACCTTCCGCTCGCTGAGCGTCAACTATGATTCCCTTCTGACGACAGGCGCGGAACTGGAGCAGGCCGTCGCCGCCCTGGTGAAGACGCGCGCGGCCGCTTCCCACAACAAGCGGCTTTGGGAGATTCCCGCCTGCTATGATCCGCAGTTCGCGCCCGACATCGAGGACGTCGCCAAATCCGCCGGGCTGACGCCGGCCGAGGTCGCGGCGCTGCATGCCGGCACGCAATACCACGTCTACATGATCGGCTTCGTGCCCGGCTATCCCTATATGGGCGATCTGCCGGTGCAACTGCGGCTGCCGCGCCGCACCGATCCGCGAACACGGGTCCCGCCTGGCTCGGTTGCCATCGCCACCAGCATGACGGCGGTCTATCCCTACGAGAGCCCGGGCGGCTGGCACCTGATCGGAACCTCGCCGGTGCGCTTCTTCGATCCGGGGTCGGCCAGCGGCGCCCTGCTCAGCCCCGGCGACGCCGTAAAATTTCAGCCCGTCACGGTGCAGCAATTCGCCAGCATCAAGCTTGCCGTCGAGCGCAACGACTATGTGCCAACAAGCACGGAGATCGCGGCGTGACCCCGCTCTTCAACGTCGTCGCGCCGGGCTTCCACTCCACCATCCAGGACGAGGGACGGCGTGGCTTCCAGCACGTCGGCGTGCCGCTGTCGGGCGCGCTCGACCGCGATGGATATCGCCTTGCCAACGCGCTGGTCGGAAACAGCCCTGGTGCAGCGTGCCTGGAAATCATGGGCTCCGGTCCGGTGTTCGAGGTCGTCGCGGGTTCAGCCCGCGTCGCGCTGATGGGCGGCGACAGCCTTGTGATCGACGGCAACGACCGCCCGATCCGGCCGGGCCGCACGGTGCGCGTTCGAAAGGGCGACACCCTGCGCGTCAAATTCGGCGGCGAGGCCCTTTGCGCCTATCTGGCCGTCGAGGGCGGATTCGACGTGCCGCTTAGCCTCGGCAGCCGCTCGACCTACACCCGCGCCGGCTTCGGCGGTGTTTCCGGCCGCCCGCTTGGCAGCGGTGACACGCTGCACGGATACACTGATGATGTCGCACTACGCGACGAGACGGCGCTCGCCGCGCCCCGCGAGCTTTGCCTGGATCAGCCGATCCGCGTGGTGCTGGGCCCGCAACACGACTACTTCACGGATGCCGCCATCGAAGCGTTCCTGCGCGGCACCTACACGATCACGCCCGCCTCGGATCGCATGGGATTCCGCTTGGCCGGGCCGGCGCTGCAACACAAGGGCGACTACAACATCGTCTCGGACGGCATCGTGCCCGGATCGATCCAGGTCCCGGGCTCGCAATTGCCGATCATTCTGATGGCGGACGCGCAGACCAGCGGCGGCTATCCGAAGATCGCCACCGTCATATCGGCCGACTTGCCGCGCCTCGGCGTGCGCGGCGCTGGCCGCACCGTCAGCTTCGAGGCGGTGTCGCGCGACGACGCCGAGAAGATCGCCCGTGCCGCGCACCAGCAGCTATTGGCCGTGATCGGCGACATCCGCACCGTGAGCGAGGCCGGAATCATCAATATCGAAGCGTTGTACAATCAAAACCTGATCGACGGCGTGATCGACGCCAACAGTTAAGCAGCCGCGAACGCGACGCTTTCGTCGGTGTCGATGGCAATGCCGACCTGGGCGCCGACCGGCCATCGCGCCATGGCTTGATGCCCAGCCGAGCGCACCAAGAGCCTCTCCTGCGGCGCACCCCCGCACTCCACGAACAGGTCGACATGTCCGCCCTGGTAGACTTGGGCTACGACGATGCCGCTGCGCGCGCAGGGCTGGCTCGCCTCGATCACCTGCAGATGTTCTGGCCGCACATGCAAATCGACCGGTGTTGACGCCGCAATCCCCTGCAACGGCCCAGGTGGCACCTTGATGCGCACCGCGCCGATCGAAATAATCATGTGGGCGCCCTCGGCGCGGTCGAGGTGACCGCGCATCACGTTGCTGTCGCCGATAAAGGACGCGACAAAGCGGTCGCTGGGCCGGCGATAGATCTCTTCGGGAGCACCGAGCTGATGGATGCGCCCGCCCGACATCACCGCAAGCCGGTCGGAAAGGCTCAAGGCCTCGCTCTGATCGTGGGTCACGAAGATGGTGGTGACGCCGAGCTTGCGCTGGATGTCGCGCAACTCGACCTGCATCGACGTCCGCAGGTTCTTGTCGAGCGCGGAAAACGGCTCATCCAGCAGAAGCACGGTCGGATTGATCACCAGCGCGCGAGCCAGGGCCACGCGCTGCTGCTGGCCGCCGGAGAGTTGCCGGGGCTTGCGGTCTTCGAGGCCGGTGAGCTTGACCAGAGCCAAGGCGTCTGCGACCCGGCGCTTGATATCGCCCTTTGGAACATGCCGCACCTTGAGGCCGTAGGCGACGTTGGCTGCCACGCTCATATGGGGAAACAGCGCGTAATTCTGGAACATCATGCCGATGCCGCGCTGGTAGGTCGGCAGGTCGTTGACGCGTTCGCCGTCGATCAGGATTTCGCCGCCGTCCGGGCTGAAGAAGCCTGCGGCAAGATTGAGCAGCGTGGTCTTGCCGCAGCCCGACGGACCGAGCAGGGTCATGAATTCACCGCGCCGTATCGACAGCGACACCCCGTCCAGCGCAACGGTCTTGTCGAACCGCTTGGTCACGCGATCGAACCGGACGGCGACGTCACCGTCGGGTGGGACGTGAGCTTGCTCTGTCATGGCGCTACTCTCATCGGCTTTGTTCAATCTTGAGCACCTTGCCGAGACCGAGGAAGACGTTGGCGAAGGTAATCAACGCGGCGGTGCCGACGATGTACATGACGGAAAGTGCGGCCATCGATGGATCGGCGAACTCCCGCACGTAGTTGTACATGGCGACCGGCAGGGTCTGGGTTCGCTGCGCAGTGACGAACAGCGAAGCCGTGAACTCGTTGAACGACAGGATGGCGGCAAACAGCCAGCCGCTGACCAGTCCCGGCAGCAGCAATGGCAGCGTGATGGTCAGCAGCACCCGCGACGGCGGCGCGCCGAGACTTGCGGCCGCGCGCTCGAGGCTCTGGTCGAGATTGCGCAACGACACATAGACGCTGCGCAGCACGAACGGCAGCACCAGCACGACGTGGCAGACGATCACCACGGCAAAGCCGCGCGCCCAGCCAAGCTGCGCGGCGAGGATGAGAAAACCAAGTCCCACCGTGAAATGCGGAATCACCAGCGGCGACAACAGCACGCCTTCGATCGCCGACTTGAGGCGGAACTCGTAGCGGTCCAGCACGAAGGCAAACATCGCCCCGACCAGCAGCGCGATGGTCGAACTCCAGGCCGTGACGATCAGGCCGTTGCGAAAGCCGTCGCGGAAATCCTGGTATTCGATGGCGCGGGCAAACCAGCGCAACGACCAGGCCTGCGGCGGAAACGACAGTATCGCTTTCTCGTTGAAGGCGGCGATGGTGACGACGGCGGCAGGCAGAATCAGGAAACCGAGAATCAGCAGCACCACCAGCCTGCCGAGCCAACCCAACAAGCGCTGGTAAGTCGATTGGGGCATCTAGTGCGGCCTGAGGTCTTCGAGCGGACGCGCGGCAAGCCGGAGCAGCCGACAGCACCACGATGGTGAGTGCGAGGCCGGCGACACAGAGGCTCGCCGCGAACGGAAAATTGAAGCTGGCAAAGCCGAGTTGGTACACCGCGTTCGAGATCATGTTGACCCGGCCGCCGCCGATCAGTTGCGGCGTGGCGAAGGCGCTGAACGTCCAGGCAAAGGCGGTGGTGACGCCGGCCACCACGCCCGGCATCGACAACGGCAGGGTGATGGTGAGGAAAGTCCGGATCGGCCCGGCGCCGAGGCTGTCGGCGGCCCTTTCGAGGTCGCGGTCGATATGCGACAGGCCGGCCGCCAGCATGATCACCATGACCGGCATGGTGACATGGACAAGGGCCACCACCACACCGAAGGTGGTGAACATGAACTGGATGGGCTGGTCGATCAGGCCGAGGCCGCGCAATACCGAATTGATGAAACCGTTATTGCCGAGCACGATGATCCAGGAATAGGTGCGCACGACTTCGCCGAGGAACAGCGGCGTGACGACGATGACCAGCAGGATCGATTTCAACACCGCGTTCTGCATGCGCACCAGCGCGTAGGCGACCGGATAGCCCACGATCAGGGTTGCAGTTGCGGTCAGGAAACAGATCCAGACGGTATCGCGGAAAACCCGCGCATAGAGCGGCTTCAGAGATCGGTGAAGTTCGCCAGCGTAAAGCCGCCGGGATCGAGCGATCCCGGCACATAGGCCCGCAGGCTGAACTGCAGCACGGCCGCCATCGCGGCAAGGAAGCCGAAGGCGCAAAGCACGGCGGGCGCGGTGAATGAGCGAAGAAAGGGTTGCTGATTCATGCGGAAAGCCGTGCGCCCGCGCCGCTCCTCAGTTCATGATGTTCTCGGCAAACCACTTGCGCCATTCCGAGGTCTTCTCGGCGCGCAGCTTGGCGTCGATGTTGATCTGCTGCTTCCATTGCTCGGCGGTGGTGAACACACCCGGGAGCTTGGCTATTTCAGGGTCAAGCTTGGCGTTGAGCACCGCGGGGCTGCCCTTCTTGATCTTGGCGATGGAAGCCTGGATCTCGGGGTCATAGAGCGCGTTGATGAACTTGTAGGCGAGATCCGCCTTCTTCGAGCCCTTCATGATGGCGACGGTGTCGATGCCGAGAACCGCGCCTTCCTTCGGGATTGCGAGCTTGATCGGAACGCCCTGCCCCATCATGTAATAGGCGTTCATCGACAGCACGATCTGGACCGGCGTTTCGCCGCTGGCGAGCAACTGCTGGCTGTTGGCATCGTTGGTGAAGAAAGCCTTGAAATTAGGCTTCAGCGCCTTGAGCTTGTCCTGGCCTTTTTCCCAATGCGCCGCATCGCCGCCCGACAGCAGCGCGGAGACGGCGATGATGTGGCTGGGATCGAAATCCGGGCCTGCGATCTTGGCCTTCATCTCGGGCTTCCACAGGTCTTCCCAGCTCTCGAACTTGGCGTTCGCCAAGAGATCGGCACGATAACCAATCGTGTAGACGTAAGCCCATGCGCCGAGGTGAAACGGACTGATCCGCGCCTCGTTGGCGAGGTTCGCGGCATTGGCGATCTTGGACAGGTCGAGCTGCTCGAACAGGCCGTCATTGGCGTAGAGCCAGCCGACATGCGAGGTCGTGAAGGTGATATCGCTTTCCGGACTGCCCTTGGCGAGTTTTTCCTTGTTAAGCCGGTCAATAGTGCCGCCGGTGATGAATTCGACCGCGACGCCGGTCTCCGCGGTGAATTTTTTGGCGACCGTCTCGGCGATGAGGTCGCGCCAGCTGCCGCCCCAGATACTGACGACCAGCTTGTCCTGCGCCTTGGCAGGCGCGGCGAGCGAGGGGACAAAAATCGGAGCAAGAGCAAGAGCCAAAAGCGCGAGCAAAATACGTTTCATGTTCAATCCTCTGTTCCGTTCGCCAAAGTGAACCAGACCGGAAGTGCATCTCGCGAGCGGCAGTCTGCACCAATCGACCGAGGTCGACAATAGAGCTTATGTTGCGTACATTAGGATGATTGATCCGCCACGGTTTCCGCGTGGCGGCCTGGGAGGCGATTGATGGCGGAGACGCGTGCGACCACTGGCAGTCATCGGCCATCCGAGCTGCTCGACACCTTGAAACGCCTCGGTTTCGGCGCTGCGGTGGCCGTCCCCGACGGCTGGCTCGGCGAAATACTCGTGCGCATCGAGCAGGAGCCGACGATGCGACTGGTGCGTGCAACCCACGAGGAGGAAGCCCTCGCGATCGCCTGCGGCACACGGCTCGGGGGCTTGCGCACCGTCATGCTGGTGCAGAATGCGGGCGTGCTCTCTATGGGCGCCGGCATGGTCTCGCTGGCGCAGCGCTACCAGTTTCCGCTTTTGATGCTGGTGTCGTATCGCGGCAGCGTCGAGGACCCGGTGTTCTACCACGCGCCGAAGGGACGCGTGACCGAGGCTGTCTTCAGCGGGCTTGGTCTTGCTCATGCGCGCTGCGACCGCCACCGCCCGATCGGTGTGCAGATCGAAGAGGCAGCAACCTTCGCCGAGGAGGCGTCGTGCCCCTTTGCGCTTCTGCTGTCGCGGGAGGACGTCCAATGGTGAACGACACAAGGCCGAGCAGGACCGATTACTACCGCGTGCTGGCGGACAAGTTGCCTGACAACGCGCTGGTCGTCACCAGCCTCGGCAACGCGTCCTATCTGTGGGCCGCCATGCATCACGCGCCGGAGAATTTCTATGTCGAGGACGCCATGGGGCTGGCGCTGCCGCTGGCGCACGGACTTGCCGTAGCCCAAGCCGATCGGCCGGTGTTCGTCGTCGAGGGCGATGGCGCGCTGCTCATGCATCTCGGCTCCCTGGTCACGATCGGCGCGGTGGCGCCCGATAATCTCACGGTCGTCCTGATCCAGAACGGCGTCCATGCCGCCTCGGGCGGCCAGGCGCTGACCAATGCCGAGCTCGATCTCGCGCAACTGGCCCGCTCCTCCGGCATCGCGCGTTCCGAGAATGTGGCAACGCCGCAAGCTTTTGCCGCGGCGCTCGGCGCAGCCCCGTCCGGCAAGGGCGCGCGCGTGCTGGTGCTATCGACCCAACCCGACATCGAAGTGGTTCACCCGCCGGTCGCGCTCGATCCGGTCCTGACCAAGCACCGCTTCATGTCCGCGATCGGCGCGCCGCGCTATGTCCCGACCCTGTTCGGTGGCGGACGGCTGGTGCAGGAGTAGCGGTGGGCGCGGCGTGTTCGCACGCGCTGCTTCCGCGAAACAGCTACTGCATCTGCGCCCTCAGCGCGTTAAATAGCGCCAGCAGCTCTATGAACTCAGGTATGCCGCCGCTGAGCGCGGTCTGCACGAGAACTAGCTTCAGATCCGGATCGACAAAGACATATTGCCCGCGCAGGCCGCGAAGCGTGAATCGCCTAGTGTCGGCGGAATACCAGATTTGATAGCCGTACTTTCCTAGCGGCGGATCCTGCCAAAGCGCATTCGCGGCCGACGCTGCGAGCCAGTCCTCGGGCACGACGGTCTTGCCCTGCCAAGTGCCGCGGTTGGCCAGCATCATGCCGAGGCGCGCCCAGTCGCGCAGCACCGCGTTGACATAAGCGAAAGCAACTTCCTGCCCGGTGGCATCGATGATCCAGGTCGCATCGGCCTCCGCACCCAGCGGCTGCCAGAGCTTCTCGGTGGCATAGTCGGACAGCGTTCGCTTGGTGGCGGCCGCGAGCACGAGACCGAGGACTACGGTTTCCGACGACGCGTAGGAGAAACGCGTACCCGGCGCTTCGCGACGGGTGTTGAACTGCTTCACCGCATTGAGGCTTCCGCCAGGGTCCTGCTCGATCGTCAGACGGGCCAGTTTGTAGATGTCGGCGGATCGGTTGTTGTAATCTTCCGAGAAGGCGATACCCGACGCCATCAGCAGCAACGCCTTGATCGGAGTACGGCCGTATTCGGTGTCCTTAAGACCCGGAACATAGGTTTCCGCGAGGTCGTCGACGGAGCGGATGGCGCCCTCCTTCACGGCGATGCCGATCAGCAGCGCCACCACGGACTTCGCCATCGAGAACGAGGTCAGGCGATCCGTGTCGGTGCGTCCATATTGGTAACGCTCGACCAGAATCGTGTTGTCTTTCGCAATCAGGAGACCCGTAACCGGCTGACGATTGAGGTAGTCGTCGAGCGTCAGATCCTGCCCGTCGAAATTATAGCGAACGACAGGTTCGCTCGCTGCGCGCACCAGTTGGACTGACTGCTTCGGAGCAGGGATGGTGCGCGCAGGAAACAGCGTATCGAAGCGGCTCAGCGCACCGACGCGGCAACGCGTTTCGTCGATATAGGCAAGCCCCTTGCAGCTCGGGTACCCCTCCTTCTGGCCCCACACGTCGGCATTCGGCCCGTCAGCACGAAAGCGAGGGCCGGCAGCTTGTGTGGCCGGTGAGGCTTGCGCGAAGGCTTGCGAATCCAGGACGAGCGCATCCAGCATGAATACGAATGCCGCGACGCCCACACCGACAACCAGCCTCATGATGTCGCTTCCCGTCACTAAAGGAGGACCCGGACGTTGCGCTTGCGGCTTATCGTAGTCGACCGCGGTGCCCTCGCCAATTTCCGCCAGAACCAAAAAGAGGACCTGGCAAGCACGTACCCCACGACGCCACATTGGCTCCAAGAACCCGAAGTACGCAAGACCTTGCCGGCATCGGCGACGAAAGGGCCCGCAGCTTCACTTCCCCGGCACCGGGTGCTCTCTCGCCAGCCGATCGAGCGATAGCTTCGCTTCCTCGATCCGTCAGCGCAAACCGAACGATGACGTCCTGCCGGCCGAGCTGGCCCCACAGCCCTTCCGAAGACCATTTCTGCGGCTCGGGGCCGCGCGGTCCTTCGATCCAGACGAGGTACCACTCCGTCATGAGAGGCGTCCCGGGATGCCGTCATGCCTTGCCGGGTTCAGGGAGGTCTATCCCGTCACCCTACTTTCAAGGACGCACTCTTCTCCAGCAGCGCTTCCGGATCATGCCCTCATGAACGGTGCGTCGACGAGCAGGCTGGTCTGCTGGGATATGATGTAGCCGGCTTCAGCCGCCTTCTCAAGATAGCTCTTCCAGGCAGGATCCGCTGCCAACGCCGCTCTCCTGCGCTTGCGATCCTCGGCATCCTGGTATTTCCAGATGTGGATGTAGGAATTGACGTTCCCCGTTTCGGTCACGAGAAACGCCAATGGATCTCCGAGGTGCTTTCTTTGCGCCTCCCAGCCGAATTGCTCATAGAGCGCGAGTTGCCTGCCGAGGGTTCCCGATCGAACGCAATAGTAGCGGTGGTCGTACAGCATCCGGCTCCCCTGTACTCTGTCAGTCTTTAAAGCTCAGTCTTTCAAAGCCTTCAGTCTCGCAAAGCCTTGGCCCAGATGCGCTCGGCGCGCTCCTGGCACTCGTTCATGATCTCCCCGGCGTTGACGGTCTTGACCAGCTTGCCGGCAACGACATGCGCACCGTCGACGAAGACGTCGGTCACGTCACCGCCGTTGGAGTTGAAGACGATGTTGGTAAAGAGGTCGGCCTGGCGGATCGGCCGGTACCACGGTTGCGACAGATCAAGCAGGATGATGTCGGCCTTCTTGCCGACCTCGAGCGTGCCGATGTCCTTGTCCATGCCGAGCGCCTTGGCGCCGCCGACGGTCGCAAGGCGCAGCGCGTCGTAGCCGTCCATCATGCCGACGTCGCCGGTCTTGACGCGCGGAAACAGGATCGCGGAGCGCATGAACTTCCAGAGATCGTTCGAACACCAGTCACTGCCCAAGGAAACGCTGACGTCCTTCTTGTAGACCTTCTCCATCGGCGGGAAATATCCGCGCTTGGGGGTGTGGAAGGCCGTGTGCGACAGGTTCGCGCCGGTCTCGGCCATGATGTCGATGTCGGAGTCGTTCAGGTAGACGCAGTGGAAGCAGACGGTCCGCGGCGTCAGGATGCCGAGATCGCGGCCGAGCTCCATCGGCCGCTTGCCGTAGCGCTTGGTGACGAACTCGGTCTCGCCGGGAACTTCGGCGATGTGAATGTTGATGCCGACGTCGTGCTTCTGCGCCAGATCCCGCGCTTGCACGATACCCTTGTCCGAGAGATAGCCGGGTCCGCCGGGCGAGATTCGCGTCGTGATGCGGCCATCGGCCTTGCCGTGCCAGCTTTCGAACAGGTCCTGCGCGTTATCGAGCCCGCGCTGGACCATGGCCTCATCCCACGGACGCTCCATGTTCTTGGCCGAAAGTTTCAGCAGGTCGGTACCCACGATCCACTCGCTCAGCACCACGCGTGCGCCGAGATCGCGCACCGCGGGAGCCGCAAAGCGCTCGTTGATCCAGGTGCTGTTGAACGTCGTCGTTCCGCTCATCACCATCTCCAGCGCATGGGTCATGCAGCCGCAATAATAGTCGCCTTCGACGAGCGAGCAGACGACAGGAAATCCGCGCTTGTAGAGGCCGGCCGAATCGCCGGAGCCGGCGACATCCTCGGTCAATCCTTTCATGTAGGCGCCGACCAGATGGATGTGGGTGTTGACGAGGCCGGGCAGGATCGCCTTGCCCTTGGCGTTGATCACCTTGTCCGGCCGATGCTTGGCGCGGTCGAACCCCGAAGCAGGGCCGGCATAGATGATACGGGAATCCTTGAACGCGACGGCACCGTCAGCGACGATTTCCCGCGAATGCATCGGCAAGAGATAGCCGTTTTCGATCAATGTTACGCTCAAGGCTTTTCCTCCGTCATGCTGCGCTTCGCGCCATCTTCAGTTCCAGTCGTGGCCCACGGGCTCAGTACTGCCGTGCGACGTCGACGATGTTGTTCATCGGTGCTTTGGCGAGATAGGCCTTCATGTTGGCGACGAAGTGCGGCGCCACGTCGCCCGGGATCAGCGGTCCGCAGACGTGCGGCGTCATCGCCACGCACGGGTGAACCCAGAACGGGTGATCAGCCGGCAGAGGCTCCTGCGCGAAGACGTCGAGGCTCGCGCGGGAAAGCTGCCCGCCGTCGAGCGCTGCGACCAGATCGCCCTCGTCGATGACGCCACCGCGGCCGACATTGATGAGGTGGGCATGGGGCCGGCAGGCCTGAAAGACGTCGCGATTGAAGATCGCCTTGGTGCTTGATGTCAGCGGCAGCACCAGCACGACGACATCGCAAGCGCCAGCAAATGCGCGAAGCTCGCCATCACCAACGAAGACCCTGTCGACGAGATCGGCGTTCGCCGCGGAGCGCCGCCATCCAATGATCTTGCAGCCGTAAGGCCGCAGACCCCTGACGACCTCCGAGCCGATTTCGCCGAGGCCGGCAATTCCGACCGTCAACTGGCTCAACCTGCCGGGCTCGAAATAGGTCCAGGTGCGGCTGGCCTGCAGGCGGCGCGCATGATCGAGCTGAAGGTTGTGGTCGAGAATCATGGCGAGCACATACTCGGCCATGCGGGTTGCGATCAGCTTGCCATCCGTGCGGGTCAGCAGGATGTCGCGATCAACGGGCCAGGCGCCGATGATGTCGTCGACGCCCGCCCCCATCTTCTGCACCCATTGCAAGCGAGGCATCCGCGACAGCCACGCTGCCGGGAAGCCCCAGCCATAGAGAACGGTGGCGCCGGCGAAGTACCGTTCGGCATTCTCCGGCGTATCGGCGCAGTTGACCTCGATATCAGGCAAGGCCTGAGACAAGAGCTTTTCGAACTTCGGCAAGTCGTGCCGATACTTCGAATAGACCAGGACCGACTGCGAAACCGCCACCACGCATTCCCCACTTATAATATCACGGGCGGGACCTTGCCCCGCGCGCCGTCACGACCACAGCACGTAAGACTTGACGCCCTTCTCGACGGTCGCCCACTCCGCATCGGTCAGCTTGACCGTGCCGAGATATTTGTTGCTGTAGATGGTCTCGGGATTGATCTCTTTCTGCAGTTCGAGATAGGTCTTGGCGACCTCGACGGTCGACTTCACCTCTTCCGGCATGAACCAGCCGAGCCCGTTCTTCTTCGGCCCGGGATGCAGCCCGAGCGCGGTGTTGATTGCGATCTGGTGCTTGAGCGTTTCGCGGCTGCGGTCGCTGCCCTGGAATTCCTTCACCGCCTTGATGTGGAGGTCGAGCGTCTCCTCCGGTTTCAGGTAAGTGAATTTCAACCCTTCCATCGCGCCCTCGACGATCGCCTTGGTCACTTCGGGGAATTTCTCGATCTGCGAGCGCAACGCAATGAGGCCGGTGTCGTACATCCGCACGCCCTGACTATGGTAAAGCATGATGTCGATGTCGCCGCCGCCGGTCCATAACGGCGCGGCGTCGGTGCTGTAGTAGCCGGTGAGTGCGTCGACACGGCCGTCGAGCAGCGTCTGGGCCCTGACATTGCCGTCGAGAAAGCGGAAAGTGACCTTGGAACGGTCGATGCCTGCCGCTTTCGCAAAAGCCGGGAACATATGGTAGTCGCCGGTCGTCGGCGTCGCGCCGATCGTCTTGCCCTCGAGATCCTTCGGGCTCTTGATGCCGCTTTTCTTCAGCGTGAACACCGCGAGCGGCGAGACCTGCATGTGCAGGCCGAGACCGACCAGATCCATGCCCCCTGCCACCGTCTGCAGCATCACCGAGAAGCTGGCGTCGCCGTAATTGAACTGGCCGAGGCCGACCTTCTTGCTGGCATCCGCCGATCCATACCCGCGCGAGACCTCGACATCGAGACCGCGCGACTGCCAGTAACCGAGATCGCGCGCCGCGATGAAGGCGGCGTAGGACCCGATCGGCAGCCAGGGCAAGGTGAGCTGCACCTTGGTCGGCTGGTTCTGCCCCCAGGAAACGACGCTGAACGACGGCACCGCCGCAGCCGCCGCGACTCCCGCCAAAGCCTTGTTGAACGCCCGTCGATGAAGAAGATCAGCCATGGTTCGTACTCCCCTCTCAGATGATTGAGACAGTGCTACCGCTCCCAGTACACGATCGCCTTGCCGAGCAGTTCGATCGCAAAATACAGCGCGAGCCCGATGACGCTGAGGGTGACGATGGCCGACAGCATCATCACCGTGTTCAACAGGCCGGTGGCAAACACGATCAGATAGCCAAGACCCTGATCGGAGGTGACGAACTCGGCGACGATGATGCCGATGACGGCGAGCGACATCGCCACCTTCATGCCGTCGACGATGTAGGGCAGCGCGGTCGGAACGCGCAGCGACCAGAATATCTGCCGCCGCGTCGCGCCGAAGGCGCGCGCCATGCGCAGCAGCGCCGGATCGACGCTCGTCAAGCCGGAGGCCGGGCTCACCACCATCGGAAAGAACGCGACAAAGAACACCAGCGAGACGCGCGAGACCGAGCCGGCGCCGAACCACAGCGTGAACAGCGGCGCGACCGAGATTTTCGGGATCAGCGCGATACCGACCACCAGCGGATAGAAGCCGCGCTTGATGGTGTTCGACTGCGTCAACAACACCGCAATCAGGATGCCACCGACCACCGCGAGCGCGAAGCCGAGCAGGCACTGATAGAGCGTGGGCCAGGCATTCTCCAGCAACTGCACGCGCTGCTTCCACATGTAGATCGCAACATCCGACGGCGCCGGCAGGATGATCGGCAGCACGCCGGAGACGCGAACATAGACCTCCCATGCGACCAGCAACGCGGCGAATACCGTCGCAGGCCACAACGGCGACGCGACAAATCCGCGCCAAAGCGCGGGCATGGAGCGAGTATCGAGCGAGCGGTTGTTCAGACTGTCCATCGGTTCATCCGGCCGCAACGAGTTGCGCTGGCACCCTGCCCCGCGAGATCGACTCGCGGATTTCATGGATCAGCTCGTTGAAGTGTGGGTGGGTCTCGATCGCAAAGGTCCGGGGGCGCTCGAGATCGATGGCGAACTCCTCGACGATCCGTCCCGGCGTGAGGCCCATCACGATCACGCGGTCGGAGAGAAACACCGCCTCGCGGATGCTGTGGGTCACGAACAGCACGGTTTTGCCGCGCGCGCTCCAGATGCTCTGCAACTCGACGCTGATCTCCTCGCGCGTCAGCGCATCGAGCGCGCTGAACGGCTCGTCCATCAACAGAATGTCGGGATCGCCGATCAGCGCCCGGCAGATCGCGACCCGCTGGCGCATGCCGCCCGAAAGCTGCGCGGGATAGTGATCGGCGAATTTGCGCAAGCCGGTCAGCTCGAGCAATTCCATGGCGCGTTCGCGAAACGGCTTCTGCGGCAGCTTCCGCAATTCGATCGGGTAGAGGATGTTGGAAACGACGGTGCGCCACGGCATCAGGCTCGCGTCCTGGAACACGGTGCCGATCTTCATGCTCGGCGCTGTGACGCGCTCGCCGCCGACGCGTACCTCGCCCGCGGTCGTATCCTGCAAGCCGAGCACCATGCTGAGCAACGTGCTCTTGCCGCAGCCGCTCGGACCGCACAGCGAGACGAAACTGCCGCGCTCGATCGCAAGGTTGATGCTGGACAGCGCCAGCGTCGAGCCGGAGCCCGAGCCGAAGCGCTTTTCAACATTGACGAGTTCGATCTGCGGCACGCTTTAGAGACCCTGTTCTACTCGACACACTCGCTCGCCATTGATAGATCACAATGGACGATTGTCGACAATAATAATCAGGCTTCCTGCCTGACTTTTATTCCAAGTTCGCGCCGCGGCCGACGGAATGTCGACATTGTCGCACACCGTGAAAACACGGTCTCGCGGGCGCTGCCGAGCGGCATGCAGCAACCACGCGTCGCCTGATGGCAGGGCATAGTCCCAATGGTTGCGCCGGCATTGTCGGCGCACGAGGTTGCTGCCGCGCGTTTCGCTTGCCGCGGCTACGCCTTTGCCAGCACCGCTTTGGTCTCCTCCAATAGACGCGCGGCGTCGTTTGCGGAAAACACCAGCGGCGGCCTGATCTTGAGCACGTTGGCGTGGAAACCTGTCGCGGAAATCAGCACGCGCCGCTCGCGCAGGCCGTTGACGATCGCAGCAGCCAGCGCCGCATCGGGCTCCCTGGTCTTGCGATCCGTCACCATCTCGATGCCGACATAGAGTCCGGTGCCGCGCACGTCGCCGATGCGCTCATATCGCTTGGCAAGATCACCAAAGCCGTCGCGGATAATCTGTCCGACACGCTTCGCGTTGTCCTGCAAGCCCTCGTCGCGAACGACGTCGAGGGTGCTTTGTGCAGCAGCCATGGCGACACTGTTGCCGCCAAACGTGTTGAAATACCGCGTGTCGTTGCCGAATTTTTCGATGACCGCCGGCGACACCGCAATGCCGGCCACCGGGAATCCGTTACCCATCGGCTTGCCCATGGTCACGATATCGGGGACGACGCCGTGGCGCTGATAGCCCCAGAAGCGATCACCGGAACGGCCAAAGCCGGACTGCACTTCGTCGGCGACGAAAATGCCGCCGGCCTTGCGGACCGCTGCGGCCACCGGCGCCAGAAAGTCCGTCGGATCGGAAAAAATCCCGTCCGATGAAAACAGGGAGTCGGCGATGAAGGCGGCGACCCCTTCGCCGTGCCGTTCGAGGTCGTCGATCTGCGCTTCGACGTGCTCCACGAACACGCGCGCTAGCGATGATTTGTCGAGGCGGTAGGAGTCGGGCGCCGGCACCTGGCGCACCCATTGGCCGAGCGGCGAATTGCGGCCGAGCGACGGAGAGAAGCCCGCGGTCAACTCCGAGTTACCGTGATAGGCCTCCGCGGTGATGATGATGCCCTTGTTGCCGGTGTGATGCTTGGCGATGCGCATCGCAAGATCGTTGGCTTCCGATCCGGTGCAGGTGAACATGGCGTGGCCGACGTCGCCGTTGAACGTGCCGAGCAGGTCCTCGGCGTAGTTGAGGATGCCTTCCTGCAGGTAGCGCGTATGGGTGCAGAGCGTCGCAAGCTGCCGGGACACCGCCTCGACGACGCGCGGATGGCAATGCCCGACCGACACGACATTGTTGTAGGCATCGAGATACTCGCGCCCTTCGCGGTCGTAGAGATGCACGCCCTTGGCGCTGCTGACCTCGACCGGCCGCTTGTAGAACAAGCGGTACGCCGGCCCAAGCAGGCGGTTGCGGCGGTCGATCAACCCTCGCTCCGCCTCGCCCATGCTGGCAAGCGTCGAAGGGTCGAACGCGTTGACCATCTTGCCGCGGGATTTGGTGCCTTGATCCGTCATCGTGCTGTCCTTTGCCGACGCGCCGTGTGCAGAAATTCATCCGAAATATCATTGATCGGGCGCGCCATGAACCACGCCAGCTGGTGCCAGCCCTGATCGGTGTTCCTCATGATGTAGCGCGCGTTGTCGGGAAACAGGCGGCCACGCCAGATCGTGAGCAGCGCACGTGCAACCGCTCGCCCCATCACGAGATGCGGCAGCAGCAGCAGTTCCTCGTCCGTGAGGTCCGTGACCCGCAAATAGCCGCGCAGCAGATCGTGACCCTGGGCAAAGAAAGACTCGGCAGGCCGCGACGGAAGCTGGTTGAGCAACGCCGTGGACACATCGATGACAACGGCGGTGCGCACCGCATCGCCGAAATCGATAATGCCCGTGACAAAGCCCGCATCGGACTTGTCGATGACGATGTTCGACTTGCTGAAATCGTTGTGAAGCACCTGGGTGCGGCATTTGGCGAGCCGGCCGGCGATCGAGGTAAAGCGGTCGAGGCCGGTCTCGATCAAGCTGCGTCTTGCCGGATCTGCGATTTCGTCGAGCAGTGGCGCGAGCTTCAGCAGGTGTTTGACGTCCCAGGCGATTTCCCGGGAGTCGGCGGCATGCGCGTAGCCGGCCATCGCCAGGCGCAACGTGCCCAGCACCTCGCCGACCTTCTCCCGCTCATGGGCTTCCGTCGTCACCTCGCTGAGCGGAACGCCTTCCAGATAGGTGAGCAGATGCACCTCGCGCGTCTGGCCGGTTGAATTGGCATAGGAAAATTGCATCCGACAGTCGCGGTCGGCCACCACGCGCGGAACCGGCAGCCCGGGATTCACGAGGGCGATGTGCGCAAGAAGATCGATCTGGAGGGAAATTTCCTGACGATGTTCGGCCGCGTTCGCGATCTTCAGGGTGTAGTTTCGGCCATCGCGCGAAGTCAGTCGGAAGGTATCGTCCTTTTCGGTGTCGAATCGCTGGACCCGGCCTTCGATGCCGTAATGGGTCTTGGCCAGCGCCAACGCCTCCTGGCTCGAGATTCGCGCAGACGGGGCCGACAACGATCCGTTCGCGACAAGCGTGTTTGCCGTTTCGTTCATACACCAGCACCCTGCAAGCGGATAGCTATATGGACGATTGTCGACAATTCTGCAAGCGGTCGCGGATTGCGCCGGCCGGCATGGAATGGACCGAACAAGCCAGCAATGCCAATCAGATAGCCATCCGGCCCGTGCCGCAGCGCCGCTGCATCACGATTTTTTTGTAATAGTCGACGATCTACGATAGGGACAGATGCGAGACTTCAGGGGGAGCGGCAGCCCCCGATTGCAGGAGACAGAGATGGGCCGACTGAGGATTCCCCCGGTCGTCAAGATGCCGGCGGAGGCGCAGGCGACCGACACGCTGCGCGACTCCATCGTCAATGGAACGATCCCCGCCGGCGCGCGCGTCACCGAGATTCAGATCGCCCAGCAGCTGAACCTGTCGCGCGCCACCATCCGAACCGCCTTGCACCAGCTTGCCAAGGAGGGATTGCTCAACCTCGTGCCCTATACCGGCTGGACCGTTCTGTCGTTGTCGTCCCGGGATGTTTGGGAGCTCTACACGCTGCGCTCGGCGGTCGAGCGGCTCGCGGCTCAACTCGTCGCCGGGTCGATCAACTCGACAAAGTCCTCGCGGCTGAAATGGGCATTCGACGGTCTGGCCAAGGAATGCACACGCGGCTCGCCGGGCCGGGTCGCCGAAGCCGACTTCGCCCTGCACAAGACCATCATCCAGATGTCCGACCACACGCGGCTGGCATCCCAATACGCGCTGATTGAACAGCAGATCAGGATGTATATCCGCTCAAGCGACGCACTGGTTGCCGAAATTTCGACCATTATCGATCAGCATCAACCAATCGTGGATGCCATTCTCGCCGGTGATGCCGAGGCGAGCGGTCACCTTTCCGAGCAGCACAATCTGACCGAAGGCAAGAAGCTGTCTGATCACCTCAGGCACATCGAAGACCGCCGCGAACAGGCGAAGACGGCGTCCGCGCCCGCGGCGAAGAAAAAAACAGCGGCTGCCGGCAAAGCGCGACGCAAATCGTCGCGATAGTCCGCTTGCCTGCGCCGGCGCGGCAGCGTGTTGCCGTCCACAGCCCACACGAAAAAGCCCGCCAAAGGCGGGCCATTCGGTCTTCCAAAAACGGTTGGTTGCGGGGATAGGATTTGAACCTATGACCTTCAGGTTATGAGCCTGACGAGCTACCGGGCTGCTCCACCCCGCGTCAACGTATTCCGTCTTCTCGTTGGGCCGGACCGGAAGCAAAACGGTCAACGCGAAGGCGCCGATCGATCAGTTCCAGAGGCTTCCTGAGAAGGCAACCCGGGCATCGGCCTGCGGGTGCGAGGCGTATGTATCAACGCCGGCCCCCTTTGGAAAGGCCCAAAGGGCTCCTTTTGCTGTTTTTGTGACAGGTAGAACGCCTGTTTTTCCTCGAAAATTCGCCCCATGGAACCGCTCTTGCCAGATGGGGCGCAAAAGCGGAGGTTTGCGCCAAAACCGGCCAGGAAGACACAGGGGGACACGCGTGAGCGATACATTCGATTTCGTGGTGGTGGGCGGCGGCTCCGGCGGCTGCGCGGTGGCGGGAAGGCTGACCGAGGACAACAAAACCACCGTGGCGCTGCTCGATGCCGGTGGCAAGAATGACAACTGGGTGGTCACCACACCCGGCGCGATCATCCTGATGCTCTCGGGCAAGATCAACAACTGGGCGTTCGACACCGTGCCGCAGAAGGGGCTGAACGGCCGCATCGGCTATCAGCCGCGCGGCAAGGGGCTCGGCGGCTCCAGCGCCATCAACGCCATGGTCTATATCCGCGGCCATCGCGCCGACTACGACCAGTGGGCCGCGCTCGGCAACACGGGCTGGGGTTTTGCCGACGTCCTGCCCTACTTCAAGCGCTCGGAGAACAATGCCGAGCTCGACGGCGAATATCACGGCAAGGGCGGCCCGCTCAACGTCTCGGGCCTGCAGTCCGACAATCCGGTGAAGGAGATGTTTTTACAGGGCGCGCGCGAGGCGCAATTCCGCATTCGCGACGATTTCAACGGCGCCGAGCAGGAAGGCCTCGGCGTCTACCAGGTGACGCAGAAGAACGGCGAGCGCTGGAGCGCGGCGCGCGGCTACATCCATCCTCACATGGGCAACCGGCCGAACCTGCGCGTCGAGACGATGGCGCAGGCGACCCGCATCCTCTTCGAGGGCAAGCGCGCCGTCGGCGTCGAATACATGCAGGGTAAGGAGAAGAAGGTGCTGCGCGCCCGGCGCGAGGTGATCCTCTCGGCCGGCGCGTTCCAATCGCCGCACCTGCTGATGCTCTCCGGCGTCGGCGATGCAGCCGCGCTTTCCAAGCACGGCATCGCCAGCGTCCATCATCTGCCGGGTGTCGGGCAGAATCTGCAGGATCACCCTGACTTTGTGTTCGGCTTTGCTTCCGATGCGCCCTACTTCTCCGGCCTGTCGTGGAGCGGCATCGGCCGCATCCTCAAGGGCATCGGGCAATACCGGCGCGAACGGCGCGGGCCGATGACCTCGAACGTCGCCGAATGCGGCGGCTTTCTGAAGACCCGGCCCGATCTCGATCTGCCCGACATCCAGCTGCATTTCTGCATGGCCATGGTGGAAGACCACGGCCGCAAGCCACGCTGGGGTACCGGCTTCTCCTGCCATGTCTGCCTGCTGCGTCCGAAAAGCATCGGCAGCGTCTGGCTGAACAGCGCCGATCCATTGGCTGCGCCCGCGATCGATCCGAATTTCCTCGGCGATGAGCGCGACGTCGAGACCATGGTCGCCGGTTTCAAGATGACGAAACGGCTCTTGGACGCGCCCGCCATCCGGAGCTTGCAGAAGCAGGATCTCTTCACAGCGGACGTGAAGACCGACGACGACATCCGCAGCATCCTGCGGGCGCGCTCCGACACGGTCTATCACCCCGTCGGCACCTGCAAGATGGGCGTCAATGATCCGATGGCCGTGGTGGATCCCAAGCTCAAGGTCTATGGTCTCGAGGGCCTGCGCGTGGTCGATGCCTCGATCATGCCGACCCTGATAGGCGGCAACACCAACGCGCCGACCATCATGATCGGCGAGAAGGCCGCCGACATGATCAAGGCGGAGCTGCATTAGCGCGAAGGCTTCCGCTTTCTTCCTTCTCCCCTTGTGGGAGAAGGTGGCGCGGACGAAGTCCGCGACGGATGAGGGGTCTGTTTCCGCGGAGACAGACCCCTCACCCGTCCGCGATGCTTTGCATCGCGTCCACCCTCTCCCACAAGGGGAGAGGGGAAGCGCGTGCAATCCAGACAATTTTAGCGATCGCAAAGCCGGTTCCTCAACAAACCTGCGGCATGAACACGCGCCCGGGGTGTTGCATGAACAGTTTCGATCTTGTCGTCGCTCTCGCGTTGATCATTGCCATCGTTACCGGCTTCAGTACCGGACTGTTGCGCAGCGCCGTCACCATCCTCGCTTACCTTGTCGCGATGCCGATCGCGGTGTGGGTGATGTCGATGATTGCGCCGCATCTGAACAGCTCGTCCCCCTCGCCGCTGTCGCAAAGCTGGATATTGTTCTTCGGCCTCTTCCTCGCCGCCGGCATGGGGCTGGGAAAGCTGGCGCGCATCGCGCTGGATGAGGCGATCGGCCCTGGCGCCGGGATCGGCGACCGGCTCGGCGGCGCCACGCTCGGGGCTGTTCGCGTCTGCCTGGTTGCGACCTCCTTTGTCCTGATCTTCGACCAGCTCGTGCCGGTCAATCGCCAGCCGGCATTCCTCAACGGTTCACATTTGCGGCCGCTGTTCTCGGCGGCGGGCGCGAGCGGCTTTCGCTCACTGCCGCCGGACGTCGCCGCAACCATCGAACGCCTGAAAAAGCAGCAACAGCTCCAGGGCGCCGCGACATAGTCGCACCTCTCTTCCCCCTCATGCATTTCTGCGCGCCCCGGTCCCTTATCAGGGCCTCTCGGGTTGGCTACAGTGCGGGCCGTCCAAACGCAAAATCATGCAAAAAATACGGGAGTGAAACAGTGGATCTCGGGATCAAAGGCCGCCGTGCCATCGTCTGCGCCTCCAGCAAGGGTCTTGGGCGCGCCTGCGCCATCGCACTCGCCAATGAGGGCGTCCATGTCACGCTGACGGCGCGCGGCACAGAAGCGCTGAAGAAGACCGCCGACGAAATCCGCAAAATGAATCCGGGCGTGACCGTCACCGAAGTCGCGGGCGACATCACGACCCCCGCGGGGCGTGCCGACGTGCTCAAGGCCTGCCCCGATCCGGACATCCTCATCAACAATGCCGGCGGCCCGCCACCCGGCGATTTCCGCAACTGGACCCGCGACGACTGGATCAAGGCGATCGACGCCAACATGCTGACCCCGATCGAGCTGATCAAGGCGACGGTGGACGGCATGATGTCGCGAAAATTCGGCCGCATCGTCAATATCACTTCCGCCGCGGTGAAGTCGCCGATCGATATTTTGGGACTTTCCAACGGCGCGCGCGCCGGGCTCACGGGTTTTATCGCAGGCCTGTCGCGGAAAACCGTGATCAACAACGTCACCATCAACGGCCTGCTGCCGGGGCCGTTCGCCACCGACCGCCTGCGCAACACCGCCAAGGCCGAGGCCGAGAAGCGCGGCATCACGCAGGAGCAGCAGATGGCGGAGCGCGCCAAGCAGAATCCCGCCGGCCGCTTCGGCGATCCCGAGGAGTTCGGCCTCGCCTGCGCGTTCCTCTGCGCCGACAAGGCCGGCTTCATCACCGGGCAAAACATCCTGCTCGATGGCGGCGCGTTTCCAGGCACGCTGTGAGGGCAGTCTGGTACGAACGAACGGGGCCTGCGCCGGAGGTCTCACCTATGGCGACATGCCGACGCCGGTCGCCGGTCCCGGCGAGGTGCGCATTCGCCTGGAGGCATCGGGTGTCAATCCGGCGGATGTCGGCCGCCGCGGCGGCAGCTATCGCGCGATGGAATATCCGCGCGTGATTCCAAACAGCGACGGCGCCGGGATTATCGACCAGGTCGGCGACGGCGTGAGGCGGCTTAAGGCCGGCCAGCGCGTCTGGCTGTTCAACGGCCAGCGCAACGGCCGCGCCTTCGGCACGGCGTGCGAATATATCGCGCTCGCCGAACATCTGGTGACGCCGCTGCCGGATCGGCTGTCATTTGCGCAAGGCGCCACCCTCGGCATTCCCGCGCATGACCGCCTGGACGTGCCTGTTTGGCGACGGATCGATTGCCGGCAACACCGTGCTGGTCACCGGCGGCGCCGGTGCGGTCGGCCACTACGCCGTGCAGTTGGCAAAGTGGGGCGGTGCGCAGGTGATCGCGACCGTGAGTTCGGCGGCCAAGGCCGAACAGGCGCGGCTTGGCGGTGCCGATCTCGTGGTGAATTACAAGACAGAAGACGTGGTGGCGAAGGCCATGGCGTTCACGGCAGGCCGCGGCGTCGACCGCGTCGTCGACGTCGATTTCGGCGGCAATATCGCGACCACGCTGCAGCTGATGGCGATGAATTCAACGATTGCGGTCTATGCCACCAATGGCAACCGCACGCCGGTGGTGCCGATGCGCGAGCTGATGGAAAAGTGCATCGCGCTACGTTCGCTGGTGCTGTTTGCGCTGCCGCCGCCGCTGCTCGCCGCCGCACAAGCCGACATCACGAAATGGCTTGTGGCGGGCCCTCGCATTCACAACATCGCGGGGCAGTTTGCGCTTTCCGATACTTCGCAGGCGCATCTTGCCGTGGAGAAGGGCGACAAGGTCGGCACCGTCATCGTCGATTGCGCGCGATAGGAACAAGAGGAAACGCGGGATGCAGTGGAAGGTCGGCAAGGTCAAGATCACAAAGGTCGTTGAACTGGAGACGGTCGGCAGCACGCGATTCATCCTGCCGCTGGCGACCAACGAGGAAATCCAGAAGCTGCCCTGGCTGATCCCGCATTTCGCCAATGAGGAGGGGCGGCTGAAGATGTCGATCCATTCGCTGGTGGTGGAAACGCCGACGCGGCGGATCATCGTCGACACCGGGCTTGGCAACGACAAAAAGGGCCGCAACGTTCCGACCTGGAATGACCGCAAGGATCCGTTCCTCGAAAAGCTCACTGCGGCCGGCTTTCCCCCAGATAGCATCGACACCGTGCTCTGCACGCATCTGCATGTCGATCATGTCGGCTGGAATACGGTGTTGAAGGACGGCCGGTGGGTGCCGACCTTTGCCAAAGCGCGCTATGTGTTCGGCCGCACCGAGTTCGAGCATTGGCGCGACCACAGCGAGGAGCCGGCCCAGATCGCGGTTTTCGCCAACTCCGTCAAACCCATTGCCGACGCAGGGAAGGCCGACCTTGTGCCGAGCGACGCAAAACTCACCGACGAGATCACCCTGATCCCGACGCCCGGACACAGCCCCGGCCATATGAGCATCCATATCCGTTCCGATGGCGAGGAAGGCCTGCTCACCGGCGATGTCGCCCACCACCCCTGCCAGATGGCGCATCTCGACTGGTCGTCGACCGCGGATTCCGACCCCAGGCAATCTCCGGCGACCCGGCGGGAGCTGTTTTCGCGCTTTGCCGATAAACCGGTGCTGGTGATCGGCGGACACTTCAACGCCGGCCATATCAAGCGCCAAGGCGACGCCTTCAAGTTTATCGCGCTCGCGTGACCCTGCCCTGCAATGCAACATGCCGCGGCCAGTTGAATTTCCGCCCGCGCTGTTCCAAGAAGCCTTTCAAGTACAAAGAACCACCAAGGGAGTGCTGAAAAATGAAGCTTGTTCGTTACGGGGCCAAGGATGCGGAAAAGCCGGGCCTGATCGATAAGTCCGGCCAGTTGCGCGACCTCTCGGCCCATGTGAAGGACCTGGACGGCGCGGCCTATTCGCCCGAGGGGCTGAAGAAGCTCGCCGCAATCGACCCGGCCTCCCTGCCCGCCGTATCCGGCAATCCCCGCTTCGGCGCGCCGGTCACCGGCATCTCCAAATTCGTCGCCATCGGGTTGAACTACGTCGATCACGCCAAGGAAACCGGCTCGCCAATTCCGACCGAGCCGATCTTTTTCCTGAAGGCCAACACCGCGCTTTCCGGTCCCAACGACGCGATTGAAAAGCCGCGCGGCTCGACCAAGCTCGACTGGGAGATCGAGATCGCCGCGATCATCGGCACCCGCGCGAAGTATGTGTCGGAAGCCGACGCGCTGAATCACGTGGCCGGCTACTGCATCTGCAACGACGTCTCCGAACGCAATTTCCAGATCGAGCGGCTCGGTCAGTGGACCAAGGGCAAGTCGCACGACACCTTTGGCCCGGTCGGGCCGTTCGTGGCAACCAAGGACGAGATCGCCGATGTGCAGAAGCTGTCGATGTCACTCGACGTCAACGGCCAGCGCCGCCAGACCGGATCGACCTCGACCATGATCTTCTCGATGGCCAAGTGCATCTCCTACGTCTCGCAGTTCCTGACGCTGTTGCCTGGCGACATCGTCACCACCGGCACCCCGCCCGGCGTCGGCACCGGCATGAAGCCGCCGCAATTCCTCAGTGTCGGCGACGTCGTCACGCTGCGCATCGAAGGGCTCGGCGAGCAGAGCCAGAAGGTTGTTGCGGCGTAAGCGCCGACATCAACCAACGGTAGGTCGTCATGCCCGGGCTTGACCCGGGCATCCACGTCTTTACCGCGCGGCACCAAAGTCGTGGATGGCCGGGCCCAAGCCCGGCCATGACGAAGGATGAAATAAGGGAATGCCGAGATGAAACTCACCTTCTCCCCCGCCTCGCCCTTTGCCCGAAAAGTTCGTATTGCCGCGATCGAACTCGGGCTGATCGACAAGATCGAATTCACGCCGGCAACGGTGGCGCCCGGGCAGGCCAATGACGAGTATTCGAAGATCACGCCCCTGAAGAAACTGCCGGTGCTGATCACCGACCAGGGCGACGTCATCCTCGATTCCTACGTCATCGTCGAATATCTCGACGAGCTCGGCGGCAACCGACTGATCCCGGCCTACGGCCCGCGCCGCTGGCAGGTGAAGACGGATCATTCGCTGATCGACGGCATGCTCGATTCCATGCTGCTGTGCCGCTACGAGAAAATGGTGCGGCCGCAGGGCACGCAATGGCAAGCCTGGAACGACGACCACTGGAACCGGGCCTGGACCGGCATGGCGCGGTTCGAAAGCCGTGACGACGTGCTGAAGGGCCCGTTCGACATCGTGCAGATCGGCCTTACTTGCGTGCTCGGCTATGCCGATTTCCGCTTTGCCGATTGCGGCTGGCGCAAAGCCTATCCAAAACTCGACGCGTTCCATCAAAAGATGCTGCAGCGACCGTCGGTCAAGGTCTCGGTGCCGCCGCCGGCGTAGTCTGTTGGAGGCGGCAACATGCGCGAGGACAGCAATTCAGTGCGGCGCCTCGGCGCTGTTGTCCTGCTCGCGCTGACGGCTTGCATCGCAGTGGAGGCGTCAAACGAAATGGCACTCGGCCAGGAAAAGTCCGCATGCGGTTCGCCGGCCTCGCTTGACGATGGCTGGAGCCTCGGCACGCCGGAGAGCGCAGGCATGGATGGCGCGCGGCTGTGCGGTATCGCGGCGCGGCTAAAATTGATCGGCGGCGATATCCACTCCGTGGTGGTCGCCCGCCAAGGCAAGCTGGTGTTCGAGCAATATTTTGCCGGCATGGACGAGCCATGGGGAGAGCCCGCGGCGCACCGCGACTTCACCGCCACCAGCCTGCACGACATGCGCTCGGCATCGAAAAGCGTGGTCTCGCTGCTGGTGGGGATCGCGATCGACCGCAAGCTGATCGCCAGCGCCGACGAGCCCGTCGCCAAATTCTTCCCGCAATATGCGCCGCTGCCGGCCGGATGGGACGCCGTCACGCTTCGCCATCTCTTGACGATGTCGTCGGGCATCCAGTGGGACGAAACGCTGCCGTGGAGCGATCTCAAAAACGACGAGCCGCATCTCGTCTTCGAACCGGACCCGCTCCGCTACATTCTGTCAAAGCCGATCGTCGCACCGCCGGATACGCTGTGGGTCTATAATGGCGGCGGAACCGATCTGCTCGGCAATCTGCTCGAACGCGTTTCCGGAAAGAGCTTGCAGGCATTTGCCGGCGAAGCACTGTTTCAGCCGCTGGGCATCACCGAGTTCGAATGGAAAGGCTATCCCAAGAACGGCAAGATCGCCGCCGCGGCCGGGCTTCGCCTGCGCCCGCGCGATGCCGCAAAAATCGGCCAGCTCGTGCTGAACCGCGGCGCATGGCAAGGCAAGCAGATTGTCCCGGCCGACTGGATCGACAGATCGACGACGCCGCGCTTCCAGGCCGCCGGCTATTTCGGCGGCACAATGTTTTATGGCTATCAGTGGTGGATGGGGCGCTCGCTGTCGAACGGACGCGAGGTCAAATGGGTGGCGGCGTTCGGCTGGGGCGGCCAACGCATCTTCATCGTACCCGAGCTCGACCTCGTCATGATGACCACCGCGGCTCAATACGGCAAGCCGAAGGAAGGCCTCGCCGCCATGGATATTCTTGCCAATTCCGTCATCGCAGCCGTGCGTGACGCCCGCTAACATCCCAAGGGAAGAGCATGAGCCTGAAATTCACCGCCGGCGATCTCACCATCCACCGCATCATCGAGCAGGAATCCACCTTCCTGCCGGCGCTGGAGATGCTGCCCACGCTGACGCCGGACGTGCTTGCGGAGAACCGCGGGTGGATGCAGGCGGCCAAGGCGCTCGATGCCAGCGACGTGCTGATCCTTTGCTTCCAGTCCTACGTGGTGAAGACCCCGCACCACACCATCCTGATCGACAGCTGCATCGGAAATGACAAGCCGCGGCCGCAGCGGCCGAAATGGAACATGAAGACCGACGACACCTATATGCGCTCGCTTGCGGCCGCCGGTTTGTCGGTCGGTGATATCGACTATGTCATGTGCACGCATCTGCATGTCGACCATGTCGGCTGGAACACAAAGCTGGAAAACGGCCGCTGGGTGCCGACCTTCCCCAAGGCGCGTTACGTGTTCGGCAAGACCGAGTTCGACTACTGGATCGATATGCATGCCAAAACGCCGATCCCCGTTATCGCGGACAGCGTGCTGCCGATCGTCGAAGCCAGGCGCTTCGAGACCGTCGGCGACGATCATGCAATCGGCGACCATGTCCGCATCCTGCCGACGCCGGGCCACACCCCCGGCCATGTCGCCTTCAGGCTCGGCCGGGCTAAGGATGAGGCGGTGTTCTCCGGCGACCTCATGCATTCGCCGATCCAGACGCGCTTTCCGGAAATGTCGGTGAAGTTCGACGTCGATCAGGCTGCCGCCGGGAAAACGCGGCGCAGCTTCCTGGAGCGCTACTGCGACACCGATACGCTGTGCTGCACGGCGCACTTCCCCTCGCCGTCGGTCGGAAAAATCCGCCGCAAGGGCGACGGGTTTTCCTGCGAGGCGGTGTAGCGTCCGCGAGTGGGCGACCTCTTCCCCTCTCCCCTTGTGGGAGAAGGGAAGCAGAAGCTCAATCAAACAGACTCGGCGTGTGGTTCACCGCCGCGCCCTCGATCGCCAGCATCTTCAGCTTGGTCACCACGCCGCCATTGGCGGAGAAGCCGCCGGGCTTCTTGCCTGCCGCCAGCACGCGATGGCAGGGCACCACGATCGGGCACGGATTGCGCCCGAGCGCCTGGCCGACGTCGCGCGACAGTTCGACGCCGCCGAGCTTCTTGGCAATGTCGCCATAGGTCAGGGTTTGTCCCGGCGGGATTTTCCGCGCGATATCGTAGACGCCGCGATTGAATTCCGGCACGTCGTCAAGGTCGAGCACGACGTCGGCAAGCGCATTCGGCTTGCCGGCGAGCAGCTCGATCATGCCGTCGATCGCGTGCTGGACCTCCGCCGACGGCGTCCCCTCCGGGATGTCGCCGTTGCGCTGCTGGATGCGCTTGCGCGTCTTCTCCTCGCTGCCCATCGGCAGTTGCACGCCGGTGATGCCGCGCTCGCCCCAGATCACGCCGCAGGGGCCGATCGCGGTGTCAAAGATCGTAAATTGCTGGCCGGTCATGGCTCGCTCCATATTCTCTCAGCTCGCTGGCGAGCCTGAATGCTGGACCAAATCTAGGCTTGGAAATTGTTGCTATCCACCCGGATTCCGGGAATCTTGCACAACAGTTCCCCGTCACGGCCGGGCTTAGCCGGACGAAGGACGGCGTCGCTTCCGCTCGCCTATGCCCGGCCATCCACGTCTTTTTGCTCTATCGAACGAAGGAAGACGTGGATGCCCGGGTCAAGCCCGGGCATGACAACTGTCTCAGGATTGCCCGAGCCCAAAATGCAGACCCTGCACGTCAACGGATACGACATGGCCTATCTCGACGTGGGCGAGGCCGGGAGGGCGCCGCCGCTGGTCTGCGTGCATGGTTCCCTGAACGATTTTCGTGTCTGGGGCTGTGTGATCGGTCCGCTGTCGACGAACCATCGCGTGATCTGCGTCAGCCTGCGCCACTTCTTTCCCGAGCAGTGGGACGGCAAGGGCGACACCTATACGATCGACCAGCATGTCGACGACGTCATCGCCTTCATCGAAAAGCTGAATGCCGGGCCGGTCGACCTGATGGGTCATTCGCGCGGCGGCCACATCGCGTTTCGCGCCGCGCAGCAGCGGCCGGACCTGTTGCGCCGGCTTGTCCTCGCCGAACCAGGTGGAGAACTCGATATCACGCTCGACCCCGACACCAAGGGCGGCCCCTCGCCGCTTCTGGCGCATTTCACCGCCTCGGCCGAGAAGATCGCGGCCGGCGATGTCGATGGCGGGTTGACCGTCTTTGTCGATACGCTGGAAGGCCCCGGCCACTGGCAGCGCGTGCCGCCGCTGATGAAGCAGCCGCTGCGCGACAACGCCACTACCTTGATCGGCCAGATCCGCGACAATCGTCCGCCATTCTCGAAGACGGATGCGGAGTCCATCAGCATGCCGACGCTGTTTATCGGCGGCGCGAGGAGCAAGGGCCTTCTGCCGAAGGTGCTGCACGCGTTGGCGGCGCATGTTCCGGATTCGAAGACGGCGATGATCCCGAACACGACGCATCCGATGTTCGAACAGGCGCCGCAGGCCTTTTCCCAAATCGTGCTCGACTTCCTGGCGGGCTAACCACATGCAGACAATCAGGGTCAACGGATACGACATGCCCTATCTGGAAGTGGGCCACGGCCAGCCGCTGGTCTGTGTCCACGGCACGCTCGGCGATTTCCGCACCTGGTATGCCGTGCTCGGGCCGCTGTCACGAAAACATCGGGTGATCGCGGTGAGCTTGCGGCACTTCTTCCCGGAGCATTGGGACGGCGCCGTCACCGATCATTACCGGATGGCGCAGCACGTCAGCGACACCATCGGCTTCATCGAGCAGATCACGCCGAAACCGGTCGACCTGATGGGCCATTCCCGCGGCGGGCATCTTGCCTTTCGTATCGCGCAGCAGCGACCCGACCTGTTACGCAAGTTGGTGCTGGCCGAGCCCGGCGGCGATCTCGACAGCTCGCTCGATCCCGCCGTCGCATCCGGCGCGCCGTCGGCGCTGGCGGCGCGCATCCTCATCTCCGTCAACAAGGTCAGACAGGGCGACATCGAGGGGGCGCTGGAGAATTTCGTCACGGCCATCGATGGTGAAAGCGCATGGCGGCGCCTGCCGGCGGCGGCCAAGCAGCAGCTTCGCGACAACATCTTCACCCTGCTCGGCCAGGTGCACGAGGCGCGCAAGCCCTACAGCAAGACCGATATGGCTGACATCAGGACGCCCACGCTGCTGATCGGCGGCGCCGACACCACGGGCGCGTTGTCGACGATGTGGCGCGTGATGGCCGACCACATCGCGGACGCCAAGACCGCAACCATTCCCGGCGGCCGCCACTGGATGTTCGAAAACAATCCGGAGGAGTTTTGCCGGGTGGTGATGCAGTTTCTCGCGGATTGATGCGTGCAGTCTCCTCTCTCCTCGTGGGAGAAGGAAAGCTGCAGGCGCCCCAGCTATTCGATCGTTCTTTCCGCCCGCAGCAGGATCGACGGGGCAACTTCGATTCCTACCGCCTTGGCCGTCCGCAAATTGACCACAAGCTCGAACTTGGTCGGCTGCTCGACCGGAAGATTGCTCGGGCTCTCGCCCTTCAGTATCCGAACCGCATATCCGGCGAGGCGCACATAGGTGGCGCGCTGATTTGCGCCGTAGCTCAGAAGTCCGCCGGCATCGCAATATTCACCCCAACCGAACATCGACGGCAGCCGGCGGTCGATCGCGGCCTGCGCCACTTTCTTCCGGTGCACCATTGTCACGCCGTCCGGAAAAACCAGCATCGCATCGGCCGACGTCGTGGCAAGATCAGCCAACGCCTTGTCGATTTCCTGCGGTCCCGTGAAGGGAATGTAGACCGGCTCGATGCCGAGCGCCTGTGCGCCCTGTTGCGTGACCTGCCATTCCGAACGCTCGCCGGGATGGACGCTGTTGGACAGTACGGCAAGGCGGCGGAGATTTGGAAATATCTCCTTCAGGAGATCAACCCGTTTCGCAGCCACATCCTTCGACATGAAGGTGCTTCCCGTGAAGTTGCCTTCGGGGCGCGCCATGCTTTTGACGATGCCGAGGTCGATCGGGTCGCCACTCACCGCAAACAACACGGGGATCCGGGTCACCTTCCGCATCGCGAGGATCGCGGGACCGCTCGACACGGCGAGATCGACGTTCTGGGGTTCGAGTTCGGATACGACGGTGGCGAGCGCTGCGGGATTTCCCGGCGCGTAGCGAAGCTCGATGTTGTAGTCGCGCCCTTCAAGAAAGTTGAATTCGCGAAGCCCCTCGCGAAATCCCTCCACGAAGGGATCAGGCTGCGATTCCGTCGAAACCCAGAAGATTCGTGAAACCTTTTTCGGCTGTTGCGCCATCGCGAACGATGGCCAGCATGCGGACGCGGTCGCCCCAGCAATGAACTGCCGTCGGTCCATGGGTTTCTCCCGGCCGCGAACATAGCACAGGCACACGCGGCGGGCGCGGATTTCTCTCCCCAGACCTCCCGCACAGCTGGCGCACGGCTGCATCGAGCCGGTTCCGGACATCCGCGGGCATCGAGGCCGTCGCCGATGCGGAACGGCTGGCGGCGCTGGATCTTGAGATTCCGTGGTCGCCGGCCGGTGGCAGCGTCGTCCGCGCGGTGCTAGGTTCGCCACCAAAACAGCCGTGGAGGAAATCATGAAAAAGCGCACAATCGGATGGCTGCCCTGCCTCCTCGGGATCATCCTTGCCGCGCCGTCAATTGCGGCGCCCGACGAAAAGCTGAAGGCCGCCGCCGAGGCCGCAAAACCCGCACTGATCGATACGCTCCGCGACATGGTGATGATCGAGTCCGGCAGTTCTGACGTCGAGGGCCTCGCCAAAATGGCCGCTTTCACCGAGGCGCGGCTGAAGGCGCTTGGCGCCAAAACCGAGCGGCGCAAGACCGTGCGCGGCGCCGGCGCCGATATCGTGATCGGCACCTTCGAGGGCACCGGGCACAAGAAGCTGATGCTGATGGCGCATATGGACACCGTCTACGAGCACGGCATCCTTGCGAGCCAGCCCTACCGCGTCGACGGCGAGCGCATCTATGGGCCCGGCATTGCCGACGACAAGGGCGGCATCGCCGTCGTCCTGCATGCGCTGAAGATCCTGAACGAATCCGGTTGGAAGGATTTCGCAAAGCTCACCGTGCTGTTCAATCCCGACGAAGAGGTCGGCTCGATCGGCTCGGGCGAGCTGATCGCCGAGATCGCCGACCAGCATGATTTTGTACTGTCCTGCGAGCCGACGGTGGCCGCACCTGCCGCCAAGAACGATGCGCTGCTGCTCGGCGCAAGCGGCACCGCGACCGGGAAGATGGAAGTGAAGGGACGCGCCTCGCATGCCGGCGCCGCGCCGCAGCTCGGCCGTAACGCGCTGATCGAGCTTGCCCATCAATTGCTGCAGACCCGCGAGGTCGCCAAATCCATTCCCGGCACGCAGTTGAACTGGACCACCGCGCAGGCCGGCAAGGTCCGCAACCAGATTCCGGAGAGCGCGGTCGCCGGCGCCGACATCCGCGTCACCGTCAAGGACGGGCTGCAAATGCTGCAGGCCGCGCTGAACGAGAAGGTCAAGGACAAGCTCGTTCCCGACACCGAAACCACGATCACCATCGAGGTCGGGCGGCCGCCCTTCGTGGCGACCGACCGCGGCCGCCTGCTCGCCATGGAGGGCAAGGAAATCTATGGCGAAATCGGCCGCACGCTCGACATCGTCGAGATGACCGGCGGCGCTACTGACGCCAGCTACGCCAACCGCAGCGGCAAGGCGGTCGTGGTCGAGAGCTTTGGCCTCGCCGGCTTCGGCTATCACGCCCGCGACGAATACATCGACGCCGGCTCGATCGTGCCGCGGCTCTATTTGATGACGCGAATGCTGACCGAGTTGGGGAAACGGAAGTAGTTGAGGAGCAATGCCGCAAGACGTTATTGGCGTTTCCCTGCTGGTCGAAATCGCGATTGAGCCCAGATCAAGGGACGGACATGAAAAGCTCCGTATCGCGCTCGCCAGGCTAACCGCCGAAGACCCGTCGTTCCGGGTGTCGACCGATCGTGACTCTGGCCAGACTCTTCTGAAGGGAACGAGCGAAGATCATCTTGAAGTCAAGATCGATATGCTCCAACGCATCTTTGGGATCGATGCCAATATCGGCGCGCCTCAGGTGGCGTTCCGCGAGCGCATCACGAAGCGCGTCGAGAACAGCTACACCCACAAGAAGCAGACCGGCGATACCGGCCAGTTCGCGGCCGTCACCCTGATCGTCGAGCCGAACGAGCCCGGCATGGGCAACGAGTTCGAATCGAAGATCGTCGGCGGCGCGGTGCCGAGGGGATACATCCCCGGCGTCGAAAAGGGCATCGAGAGCGTGCTTACCTCGGGCGTGGTCGCGGGCTTCCCGATCATGGATGTCAAGGTCCAGCTGATCGACGGCAAGTATCACGACGTCGATTCCTCGGCGCTGGCGTTCGAAATCGCCACGCGCGCCTGTTTCCGCGAGGCTTTGCAGAAAGGCAAGTCCGCGCTGCTCGAGCCGATCATGAGGGTCGAGGTGGCGACCCCGGAAAGCTACACCGGCTCGGTCATCGGAGACCTCAACTCGCGGCGCGGCCAAATCCAGGGCCAGGACATGCGCGGCGGTACGACCATCGTCAGCGCAAAGGTGCCGCTCATGACGATGTTCGGCTACACCAGCACGTTACGCGCGATGTCGGAGGGGCGCGCCTCGTTTGCAATGCGATTCGATCACTATGCCCCGACGCCGCCCTCGCCGGAGGATGATCCACCGTTTCGGCCAGCAATCGGAATGCGTGCCTGAACGCCTACCCGAGCAGACGGCAAGCCAATCTGCGCTCAGTGACGCTGCGCAATCTGCAAGAGATTGCCGCAGGTGTCCTCGAACACTGCTGTCGTCACCGGTCCCATGTTGACCGGCGGCTGGGTAAATCTGACGCCGAGCTTTGCCAGCCGTTCGTGCTCCCTTTGAACGTCCTCAACTCCGAATGACGTGCAGGGAATTCCATCGGCAATGAGCGCTGACTTGAACGGTTTCGCAGCCGGATGTTCATCGGGCTCCAGAACCAGTTCCACCCCGTCGGGCTGCTCAGGGGATACCACGGTGAGCCAGCGGTGCGCACCGAGCGGAATGTCGTGCTTCAGCTCAAAGCCGAGGATGTCGCGATAGAAGTGCAACGCCTTTTCCTGGTCATCGACCAGAACGCTCGTCAGCACGATCTTCATGGGCATCTTCTCCTGTTGTGTGTTGTCCCATCGCCAGAGGCCCAAGCCATAGTTTCCACGCGTTGCCGAGCGGAGCGCGAACAAGGAAGTGGTACTTGCTGCGCCAGCGCCATTCGGTCCGCAGCAGGCCCGCCTCCTCGAGCACCGCAAGGTGCCGCGAAAGTCCTTGCCGGGTGATGCTCGACTGCTCCCAGGTGATGAGCCGGACGTGCAGTTCGAACAGCGTCTGTCCGTCGCGCTCGGCGAGTTCGTCGAGCAACCGCCGCCGCGTGGTTTCCGAGAGCGCGTGGAACAGCCGGTCGAGGTCCATCGGTCTTGCCTAGACCGGAGGATGAGATCATGCAACAATCTTGTTGCATGATCTTTCGCTTGACCGCCTTTCCGGGCACCGCTAGCTTCGAATACGGAATTCCGTATTCCTAACCGGACGGCCGGCCATGATCCCGCTCGACCCGCTCCCCAACCTGATCGACCAGGTCTACGGGCGGATTTTGGAAGCCATCATCGACCGTAGCCTGCTGCCGGGCCAGCGCATCCGGCAGAACGAGCTTGCCGACCGGCTCGGGGTGTCGCGCCAGCCGGTCTCCCACGCCCTGCATCTGCTGCACCGGCAGGGCCTTGTCGCCGAGAGCGGCCGCCGCGGCTTTGAAGTCACCAGGCTCGATCCCGAACGCATCCGCCAGCTCTACGAGGTCCGTGGTGCGATTGACGCCCTGGCCGCAAAACTGGCCGCCCTGCGCGCGAAGAGCGACACAGCCGGCCGGGCGCGGCTCGAGGCGGCGCTGCAGGCCGGACGCGGCATCAGCGCCAGGACAACGCTTGCCGAGCTGATCGCGCGCGATGTGGATTTCCACCGCGCCATTTACGCGCTCGCGGGCAATCCTGCGATCGAGGAGATGATCGCACCGCACTGGCCGCATATGCGCCGCTCGATGGCGACAGTGCTCGCCGAACTCGATTACCGTGACAGCGCCTGGAGCGAACACGAGACCATCGCCGCGCATATGCTGTCAGGCAATGCGCGGGGGGCTGAAGCCGCAGCGCTGGCGCATGCGCTTGGGCGCTGGCCGCATGACGGAAGAGCGATTGAAGGCAAGCGACAAGGCCGCGTAGGCACGTTCGTCATTCCGGGGGACGCGCAGCGTCGAACCCGGAGATCGCGGAGAGATCGAGGCTCAAGGTTCGAGATGCGCGAGGATCGCGCTCCTCGCGCGCCCCGAGAATGACAAAAGAGGGAGAGGAAAACATGAAACTCACGCCGCAGCAGATCGAATTCTTCCATCGCGAAGGCTGGCTGTTCCTGCCGGAACTGTTTTCCCAGGAAGAGGTCGACTTCCTTGCCCGCGAGGCCGTCAACATCTACGACGCCAACCGCCCCGAGGTGTGGCGCGAGAAGAGCGGCGCGCCGCGCACCGCCTTTGCCGCGCATCTCTATAACGACGGCTTCGGCGCTCTCGGCCGGCATCCGCGCATGATCGACCCGATCGAGCAGCTGTTCGGCGAAAAGGTCTACATGCATCAGTTCAAGATCAACGCGAAGGCGGCCTTTACCGGGGACGTCTGGCAGTGGCACCAGGATTACGGCACCTGGAAGCGCGACGACGGCATGCCGGAGCCGCGCGCGATGAACATCGCGATCTTCCTCGACGAGGTGATGCCGATCAACGGTCCCTTGATGCTGGTGCCGCGCAGCCAGAACGCCGGCGACCTCAAGGCCTCGCACGACCTTGAAACCACGTCCTACCCGCTGTGGACGCTGGACGAGGAGACGGTGACGCGACTCGTCAAGGAAGGCGGCATCGTCGCTCCCACCGGCAAGGCCGGCGGCATGCTGATGTTCCATGGCAATCTGGTGCACGGATCGAGCGGCAACATCACGCCCTACCCGCGCAAGATCGTATATCTGACCTTGAACGCGGTCTCGAACTACATCCGCACGCCCACCCGGCCGGAATACATCGCGCACCGCGATTTTGCGCCGATCGAGACGGTGGCCGATGATGCGCTGGTGCGACTGGCGCGGGCGCCGCGGCAGGCGGCGGAGTAGCTCCGTTCTCGCCACACAAGAACACTCGTCAAGCCCGGGCTTGACCCGTGCATCCACGACTTGCTCCCTGTAAGCCGAAGACGTGGATGGCCGGGACATAGGCGAGCGAAGCGACGCCGTTCTTCGAACGGCTATGCCCGGCCATGACGATAGAACTTACGCTGACTTCGTCTGCAGGATTGCCGCCTCATGAACCTCTCCCACCTTCTCTCCGCCCGCGCTGCCGCCGGCAAACCGGTCCGCGTCGCGCTGATCGGCGCCGGCAAGTTCGGCTCGATGTTCCTGTCGCAGGTGCCGCACACGCCGGGGCTGGAGGTGCCCGTGATCGTCGACCTCGATCCGCAGCGCGCGAAGGACGCCTGCCGCACCGTCGGCTGGGACGATGCGCGGATCGCGGCGACGCAGTTCGTGGCCGACGGCGCCAAGGCTGTTGCTGATAATATCGAGGTGGTCGTCGAGGCGACCGGCAATCCTGCCGTGGGGATCCGCCACGCGCGCGCCGCGATATCCGCCGGCAAGCATATCGTGATGGTCAATGTCGAAGCCGACGTGCTGGCAGGGCCGCTGCTGGCGGAGGAGGCGCGGAAAGCCGGCGTGGTCTATTCGCTCGCCTATGGCGACCAGCCGGCGCTGACCGCGGAAATGGTCGATTGGGCGCGCGCGACGGGATTTCGCGTCGTCGCCGCCGGCAAGGGCACTAAATATCTGCCCGCCTATCATGACGTAACGCCCGAAGGCGTCTGGCAGCATTACGGGCTGACGGCGGGCGAAGCGCAGTCGGCCGGCATGAATCCGCAGATGTTCAACTCGTTCCTCGACGGCACCAAGTCCGCGATCGAGATGGCGGCGATTGCGAATGCCACCGGGCTCGATGTACCCACAGGCGGCCTCCTGTTTCCGCCCTGCGGCGTCGACGACCTGCCGCATGTGATGCGGCCGCGCGAGGCCGGCGGCGTGCTGGAAAAATCCGGTGTGGTGGAAGTGGTGTCGTCGCTGGAGCGCGATGGACGGCCGGTGTTCCGCGACCTGCGCTGGGGCGTCTATGTCGTGCTGGAAGCACCGAACGACTACGCCGCCGATTGCTTCAGGCAGTACGGGCTGAAGACCGACTTAAGCGGGCGCTATGCCGCGATGTACAAGCCCTATCATTTGATCGGGCTGGAGCTGAACATCTCGATCCTGTCCGCAGCGCTGCGCAAGGAGCCGACCGGCCAGCCGCAGGGATTTCGCGGCGATGTCGTCGCCATCGCGAAGAAGGCCCTGCGCGCCGGCGAGATGCTCGACGGCGAAGGCGGCTACACGGTGTGGGGCAAGCTGATGCCGGCGCAGGCGAGTCTTGCGGCAGGCGCACTGCCGATCGGCCTTGCCCATCGTGTCAAGCTCAAGAACGACGTCGCCCATGGCGGCATCGTACGCTGGAGCGACGTCGCGTTCGACGCCGGCAACGACACGGTGAAGACGCGCAAGGCGATGGAAGCGGCGTTCGCATCGAAGGCTTAAGGCAACAACTTGCTCGCCTTCGCCTGCGCGAACCATTTCCGGAACATTGCTTCCGTATCCATCATCTCGGTGAAACCGGCCTGGTTGATCTTGACGGTCGAGACGATCGAGGGCGGGCCGGCCTGGACCTGGCCGTAGCGCATGCTGTAATCCGCATACTGGAACGAGAGGCCGACGAATTCGGCAAGCGCAGGCGAGACGAGATCGTGCTTGCGCCGCAGTTCGTCCCACGGCTCGCTCCATTTCATGGATTCCCGCGCCAGCGACAACGGCACCGCCCTGCCCGGCTTCATGCCGAGCGCGTCCGCAACCGCCGGCCAAACGTTCTCCCAGGAGAAGACATCGCCATTGGTGACGTTGAAGGCTTCATTGCGCGCGGCATCCGACTCGCCGGACCATGCGATGGCGCGGGCCAGCAGATCGACGTCGACCGCTTGCCCCACCCGCGGCGCGCCGCCGGGATAATCGAGATCGCGGCCCTGCTCGCGCAACATCGCGGCATAGACGCCGAGCGGCGGGATCAGGTCCATCGCGCCGCCCATCGCGAGGCCCACGATCAGGACCGGGCGGAGGATGCAGAAGTGCCAGCCCTTGCCCTTCTGCTGCTCGCGCAAAAAACTCTCCTGCGCCCAATAGAAGTTCGGCTGCTCGTACATTTCCGAACGGCCTTCGCGCGCCGGCACGGTGAGCGGGCGGACGTGAACGCCATAGGCCTTGGTACCCTGCAGCAGCGCGACATGCTTGAGCGCAGGGGGCGGCGGGCTCGAGCGCCGCCATCAGGTTGCGCAGCATGCGGTCGTTGGTGTCGATCTGCTGCTGATCGCGCCAGCCATCGATCAGGTTCGGACTCTCGTAGAGCGCCGCGTAGATCAGATGGGTGGCGCCAGCAAGTTCATTCGCTGCGCCGGCGCATTGGGCGGCATCGGTGAGATCGATCGGCACATGGCGCGCGCCGTACAACTCGCGCGGCCTGCGCCGCGACAGTGCAATCACCTCTACGCCGGCTGCGCCTGCGAAATGCCGCAAGGCGGCGTTTCCAACGAGACCGGTCGCGCCCGCGACCACGACCTTCTTGGCAACCATCGCAACCATCGCTGAGACTCCGACCCTTCTGAAAATTCGGGACCGTTCTCCCCTAGCAGATGATCGTCCGCCGCGGCAGCCTGACGCCTGCGGTGCTCGTCCGGCCAGCCGGGCAGTACTGCCCTACGACTTTGGTGCAAGATATTGCCGCCAACGCTCCCCTTCGCAGCTGCGTTGTGCGGGGATCAGGCCGAATGTGCCCTCGCTATGGCCTTGATTCCCGGGGATCAATTGTCCATCCTGCGCGCAGTCTGGAATGTCTCAGGGTTTCGGTTTTCGCCAATCCCGATCGGGATTTCGGGAGCCAGGTTTCAGATAACAAAACAAACGCTGACCGTCGGCGGATCGAAGCGACACAAGATCGCTGTCCCTCGTCGAGGCATCGGCACAACGGAGGGAAGGAAGCGCATGAAACGTCGTGATTTCTTGAAAGTGAGTGGCGTCGGTCTCGCTGCGAGCGCGGTGGCATCGCCCGCGATCGCCCAGTCGAACCCCGAGATCAAGTGGCGCCTGGCCGCGAGCTGGCCGAAGGCGCTCGATACGCTGTACGGCGGCTGCGAATATTTCTGCAAGCGCGTCGCCGATGTGACCGACAACAAATTCCAGATCCAGCCATTCGCCGCCGGCGAAATCGTGCCCGGCCTGCAGGTGCTCGACGCCGTCGGGAACGGCACGGTCGAGATGGGCAACACGGCGCTGTACTATTACTGGGGCAAGGACCCCGCCTTCACCTTCGGCACGTCGCTGCCGTTCGGTCTCAACACGCGCTCGCATATCGCCTGGCTGCATTTCGGCGGCGGCACCGAGATGCTCAACGATCTTCTCAAGCCATACAACGCGGTCGCCATTCCGACCGGCTCGACCGGCGCGCAGATGGGCGGCTGGTTCCGCAAGGAGATGAAGTCGATTGACGACTTCAAGGGCCTGAAATTCCGCGTCGGCGGTTTTGCCGGCACCATCATCGCCAAGGTCGGCGGCGTGCCGCAGCAGATCGCCGGCGGCGACATCTACCCGGCGCTGGAAAAGGGCACCATCGACGCCGCCGAGTGGGTCGGCCCCTATGACGACGAAAAGCTCGGCTTCGTGAAGGTCGCGAAGTACTACTACTATCCGGGCTGGTGGGAAGGCACCGGCCAGGGCCACAACGTCATGAACACCGAGAAGTTCAACGGGCTGCCGAAACACTATCAGGCGGCGATCGAGACGGCGTCACGCGACACCTTCAGCTGGGTCACCGGCAAGTACGACTACGTCAATCCGGCTGCGCTGAAGCGCCTGCTGGTGGCCGGCGCCATCCTGCGGCCGTTCCCGCAGGACGTGCTGGAAGCCTGCTACAAGGCGGCCAACGAGATCTATACCGAGCTCTCGGGATCCAATCCGCACTTCAAGAAGATGTACGAGAGTCTGACTGCGTTCCGCAATGATTCGTATGCCTGGAACCAGGTCGCCGAGCTCGGCTACGACAGCTTCATGATGCGCATGCGCACCCGCACCTGATCGCTACGCATCGAAATAACGAAAAGCCCCGGAGATTTTCTCCGGGGCTTCTTTTTTGATCCGCCGATCGAATTGATATCGAGAATGCGTCAGTTCTGATCGTCGCCGAGCGCGTCCGACAGCTTGTCGTAGTACTTGATGACCAGG
>CAWFLW010000003.1:162500-481115 GCA_963816655.1 uncultured Alphaproteobacteria bacterium
GATCGAACCGACGACCTCATGCTTGCAAAGCACGCGCTCTCCCAGCTGAGCTATGGCCCCGTACCAGAAGACGAATGCTTCATGCCGGTTGGTGATTTGCATCTCGTTGAGCAAACGCACTCGATCAAGTGGTGGGCCTGGGAAGACTTGAACTTCCGACCTCACGCTTATCAAGCGCGCGCTCTAACCAACTGAGCTACAAGCCCCTGACACGAGAGACTTGATGCCGTGCGCGATCGGCAAGACGCCGACGCCATCGCACAGCGCAGCCCCTGGCGCGTGTTCGTCCGCGAAGAAAGAGAAACGAAGACGGCGAAATCCCGCCAATGGAGCTCAACGATCCTGAAACCGTTGGCCCCTGAATGTTTCTAAAACGATCCGATAGCGAGCCGAAGCTCTCTGAAGGATCATCCTTAGAAAGGAGGTGATCCAGCCGCAGGTTCCCCTACGGCTACCTTGTTACGACTTCACCCCAGTCGCTGACCCTACCGTGGCCGGCTGCCCCCTTTCGGTTAGCGCACCGTCTTCAGGTAAAACCAACTCCCATGGTGTGACGGGCGGTGTGTACAAGGCCCGGGAACGTATTCACCGTGGCATGCTGATCCACGATTACTAGCGATTCCAACTTCATGGGCTCGAGTTGCAGAGCCCAATCCGAACTGAGACGGCTTTTTGAGATTTGCTAGGGGTTGCCCCTTCGCGTCCCATTGTCACCGCCATTGTAGCACGTGTGTAGCCCAGCCCGTAAGGGCCATGAGGACTTGACGTCATCCCCACCTTCCTCGCGGCTTATCACCGGCAGTCTCCTTAGAGTGCTCAACTAAATGGTAGCAACTAAGGACGGGGGTTGCGCTCGTTGCGGGACTTAACCCAACATCTCACGACACGAGCTGACGACAGCCATGCAGCACCTGTCTCCGGTCCAGCCGAACTGAAGAACTCCGTCTCTGGAGTTCGCGACCGGGATGTCAAGGGCTGGTAAGGTTCTGCGCGTTGCGTCGAATTAAACCACATGCTCCACCGCTTGTGCGGGCCCCCGTCAATTCCTTTGAGTTTTAATCTTGCGACCGTACTCCCCAGGCGGAATGCTTAAAGCGTTAGCTGCGCCACTAGTGAGTAAACCCACTAACGGCTGGCATTCATCGTTTACGGCGTGGACTACCAGGGTATCTAATCCTGTTTGCTCCCCACGCTTTCGTGCCTCAGCGTCAGTACCGGGCCAGTGAGCCGCCTTCGCCACTGGTGTTCTTGCGAATATCTACGAATTTCACCTCTACACTCGCAGTTCCACTCACCTCTCCCGGACTCAAGATCCTCAGTATCAAAGGCAGTTCTGGAGTTGAGCTCCAGGATTTCACCCCTGACTTAAAGACCCGCCTACGCACCCTTTACGCCCAGTGATTCCGAGCAACGCTAGCCCCCTTCGTATTACCGCGGCTGCTGGCACGAAGTTAGCCGGGGCTTATTCTTGCGGTACCGTCATTATCTTCCCGCACAAAAGAGCTTTACAACCCTAGGGCCTTCATCACTCACGCGGCATGGCTGGATCAGGGTTGCCCCCATTGTCCAATATTCCCCACTGCTGCCTCCCGTAGGAGTTTGGGCCGTGTCTCAGTCCCAATGTGGCTGATCATCCTCTCAGACCAGCTACTGATCGTCGCCTTGGTGAGCCATTACCTCACCAACTAGCTAATCAGACGCGGGCCAATCTTTCGGCGATAAATCTTTCCCCGTAAGGGCTTATCCGGTATTAGCCCAAGTTTCCCTGGGTTGTTCCGAACCAAAAGGTATGTTCCCACGCGTTACTCACCCGTCTGCCGCTGACGTATTGCTACGCCCGCTCGACTTGCATGTGTTAAGCCTGCCGCCAGCGTTCGCTCTGAGCCAGGATCAAACTCTCAAGTTGGACTTGAACTTTGAACCGGCTGATCACAACGTTTGACGAGGTCCCACCATTTTTTGTCGGCCGAAGCCAACAAGCTGCCTGCGATTTACATCGCGGGCAACGATGGTGTAACCTATGTAAAACGTGTACCGCCGAAGTCTTCGTCCGGCCCCGAACGTTGAAAACCGAAGTTTCCAAGTATTCGAGACCCGCAAGGACTCCGCCGTCCACGTTTCTCTTTCTTCATCTTCACTTGTCAAACAGCCCGGAGCCCTAAAGACCCCAACTCCCCAGCGGGGAGGTCCGCAAAACCCTCATTCGACGGCAAATGACAACCGATGGGTATCGGCTGTTGATTTACTCATCATCATGAGGAGCTTAACGGGCACGACAAACTGCCTTGGCCAAGGGGCCAATGCAGCGCCGCGCTCAGTGGCCGGTTTATAGGCCCGCCCGATCGGCGTTGTCAACGCCTATCGTCAACAAAACTTCACATCGAAAGCGCGAATCCCGAACAGCAAGGAAGTCCCTTTATTTCGGGGCTTTGCGCCGTACTTGAGCCACAATCCTGCGACGTTCTGAGAATAAGTTAAGTATCGGATCAGCCGGGTGCCAGAGGGGGTTACCCGGTGATCTGACGGAGGGGTGGCGGCAGGTTCCGCCTTCCCTGCACGGCCGAGAAAACATCGAGAGCTCTACCGCACCATTGACGTTCGCGATTCCGGCCGGTCTTCTCTGGCCTCTGATTCCCGAATTTCCATGCGTGCGGCGCGCGATGCTCCGGAGGCGCCCCTTCCCAGGGGGCGTATGCGGGACCCGGGGTTGAGCGGCGAGGTTCGAATGTTGATGGAATTCGGGGGGACGGTGGCTTGAGCCAAAGGGCTTCACGCGGGGGCAGCTACGGGCGCGAGACCGGGATCATTGATCTCGGCCACGAGCCGCCGCTTTCCGTTGATGGCACCGAGGCTGCGGTGATCGATCGCCGCCGTGTCTCCGTACAATGGTTCAGCGGCACCATCCTGACGGGCCTGTGCGGCGCAGCTCTCATCGGCGGCGCCGTTTTTGCGTCGCTCGACGGCGAAATGACCTTTGCCAAGATCCCGGAGCGCGTCGAAGGCGCACTGCGCGGCGGATTCGGCGCCAACGACAAGGCCGCCAGCCTGCACAAGAGCGACCGCCTGCCGCCGCCGAGCGAATCCTCAGCCGCGCGCAATGTCATCCGCGTCTCGACAGCGACCCGCGTCGGCAACCGCGACGTCATGCGGGTGCGGCCGTACATCCGCATCTCCGGCAATCTGTCGATGACGACAAGCGATCTGTCGGCCAAGATTCCTCCCTTCAACGCCCAGCGCATGCTGACCGATGTCGGCTCGCCGACGCAGACCGCCGCCGACGATCCCAACAATCCCGACGCAGTCGAGCCTGACGCCGAAGTCTCCTTTGTGATGAAGGACCTTGCTGCGGCCCTGCCGAAGGCCAAGATCGCCGCCGTCGTGCCGCTGGACGAGATTATCCTGCGGGTGCGCGACGCCTCGAACTGGCGCGGCAATTCCGGCGTCCGCTACGCCACGCTCGCCAACGCCACGGCCGACGCCAGCGGCATGAAATCCGATATCAAGCTCGCCTACGCCACCGAGGGCAACGTCACCTCCGACCCCTATGCCGGCTTCGAGACGCGCGTGGTGCCGGAAAACGTCACCCTGCTGCCGAAGACCAAGGACCAGGCCACAGGCGGCAATCCCACCGGCGAACGCGTCCATGTCGTCAAGAAGGGCGACAGCATCACCTCGATCCTGCGCGATCAGGGCGCAACACCGGAAGAAGCCAAGGCGATCGCCTCGACGCTCGGCGCCAAGGGCCGCGATGGCGGACTGAAGGAAGGCCAGAAGGTACGCATCCTGATGGTGTCGGCGAGCGCAAACCCCGGGCGCCCGCCTGCAGCCCTACCGCGTGATCGTCGCCAACGACTCCGCGGTGGAAGCGGTCGCCGCGCTCTCCGACCTCGGCAAGTATGTCGCCGTCGACGTCCAGAGCATGAACACCGTGGCCGAAGCCGCCGCAGCCGACGATGATGACGATGATGACGGCAGCGGCGTGCGGCTCTACCAGAGTATTTACGAGACCGCGCTGCGCAACAAGGTCCCGGCCAACATCATCGAGGACATGATCCGCATCTATTCCTACGATGTGGACTTCCAGCGCAAGGTGCAGCCCGGCGATTCCTTCGACGTCTTCTTCGCCGGCGAGGACGAAGGCTCCACCATCACCGAAAAGAACGAAGTGCTGTTCGCCTCGCTCACGCTGGCCGGCGAGACCAAGAAATATTACCGCTTCCAGACCACCGACGATTCGGTGGTCGACTTCTATGACGACACCGGCAAGAGCGCGAAGAAATTCCTGGTCCGCAAGCCCGTCAACAACGCGATCATGCGCTCCGGTTTCGGCGGCCGCCGCCATCCCATCCTCGGCTACGTCAAGATGCACACCGGCGTCGACTGGGCCACGCCCTACGGCACGCCAATTTTTGCGTCCGGCAACGGCGTGATCGAAAAGGTCGGCTGGGAAGGCGGCTACGGCAAGTATGTCCGCATCAAGCACAACAACGGCTACGAGACCGCCTACGGCCACATGTCGGCCTATGCCAAGGGCATGGAGCCCGGCAAGCGCGTGCGGCAGGGCCAGGTGATCGGCTTCGTCGGTTCGACCGGCATGTCGACCGGCGCCCACGTCCACTACGAAATCCTCGTCAACGGCCGCTTCGTCGACCCGATGCGCATCAAGCTGCCGCGCGGCCGTTCGCTCGAAGGCGGTTTGCTGGCAGACTTCGAGAAGGAACGCGACCGTCTCGACGGCATGATGAACAACCGCGGCGGTGCGGCGCGCGTCTCCGACGCCGGCAACAGCGGCAGCACGGGCAGCGTCCGCCAGGTCAGCAACCGCTGAACTTTTTTCCTGACTGAGTGAGTTGCTGACCGCGCTGTTTCCGCCGCGCGGAATGCAACGCCTTGACGCTCGATCGCTCGCCTGAGCGCGTCGCGCCAAACGTCGCAGCGGCCCGCATACGATTGTCCTTGCAGGTGTTTCGGCCGAGGTCCACTCTCGCAAGCAACAAAGACAGGGCGGGACGCGAGGCATGCAGGCATACCTGGCACGGCGGCTGTTGGCGCTGGTTCCGGCGCTGTTCTTCGCCAGCCTGATTGTCTTCGTCATCGTGCGCCTCGTGCCCGGCAGCATCATCGACATGATGCTCTCGCAAAACGATGTCGGCGCCGACAAGCTCAGCCGCGACCAGCTCGTTGCCACCCTCGGCCTCGACCGGCCGATGTGGCAGCAATATTTTTCCTGGATCGGCGGCATCCTGCTGCATGGCGATTTCGGCAAATCGCTGTGGCAGAACACGCCGGTGCGCGAACTTCTTGCCGCGCGCATGCCCATCACATTCCAGCTCGGCCTGATGGCACTGATCGTGGCGCTGCTGACCGCGATCCCGATCGGCATCTATTCGGCGATCCGCCAGGACACCGCCGGCGACTACATTACCCGCTCGTTCTCGATCCTGATGCTGGCGGTGCCGAGCTTCTGGATGGGCACCATGGTGATGGTATTCCCCTCGATCTGGTGGGGCTGGTCGCCGAAGGTGAATTTCGTGCCGTTCACCGAGCATCCGCTGGAGAACCTCAAGCAGATGGCCCTGCCGGCGCTGATCCTCGGCACGGCGTTGTCGGCCATCACCATGCGCCTGACCCGCACCATGATGCTGGAGGTGCTGCGACAGGATTATATCCGCACCGCCTGGGCCAAAGGCCTCTCTGAACAACTGGTCGTCGTGCGCCACGCGCTGCGTAACGCGCTGATCCCCGTGGTGACGCTGGTCGGGCTGCAGGCGCCGATCCTGATCGGCGGCGCCGTCATCGTCGAGCAGATCTTCGTCATCCCCGGCATGGGACTGCTGCTGCTCGATGCCATCAGCCAGCGCGACTACCCGATCATCACCGGCGTCGCCCTCGTCATCGGCTTTTGCGTGATGCTGATCAATCTCGCGGTCGATCTCTCCTACGGCCTGCTCGATCCCAAGGTGAGATACCGCTGATGACGCTGGCGCTCGACATCGCCGCCACCCGCCCGCGCGCCGAGCGCAACGGCGTCATCCGCTTTGTCGTCCGCCTGTTCCGCGAAAAGCCGCTGGGCGCGGCCGGCGGCGTCGTCTTCGTGCTGTTCCTGCTCTGCGGCCTCTTCGCCGACGTGCTCGCGCCCTACGGCATGAACCAGATCAGCCCGCGCACGCGGCTGATGGCGCCGTCATGGGCGCACTGGTTCGGCACCGACAATCTCGGCCGGGACATGCTGTCACGCTGCCTTTACGGCGCGCAGATCTCGGTGATCATCGCCTTCACCACCGCGACACTGGCGACAATCGTGTCGGTCGCGGTCGGCATCCTCACCGGCTATCTCGGCGGCAAGTTCGACCTGATCGTGCAGCGCTTCGTCGATGCCTGGATGAGTTTTCCCGATCTCATCATCCTGCTGGTGGTGGTGTCGGTGCTTGGCCCCGGCATTCCCCAGATCATCTTCACGCTCGGCTGCCTGCTCGGCATCGCCGGCTCGCGCATCATCCGCTCCGCGGTCGTCTCGGTGCGCGAGAACATGTATGTGCACGCCGCGCAATCGATCGGCGCCTCCACCGGCCGCATCCTGCTGCGGCACATCCTGCCCAACATCATGCCGCCGATCATCGTGCTGTTCACCACCCGCGTCGGCACCGTCATCCTCGCCGAGTTCGAGCCTGTCGTTCCTCGGCCTCGGCGTGCCGCCGCCGACCCCGACCTGGGGCGGCATGCTGTCGGGATCGGGCCGCACCTTCATGTTCCAGGGACCGTGGCTGGCGCTTGCGCCCGGCCTGTGTCTCACCGTCGTCGTCTACGCCACCAACGTGTTCGGAGATGCCTTGCGCGATCTGCTCGATCCGCGCATGCGCGGCTCGCGATAGAGTGATCAATCTGGGAGCGGAGAGAAGCATGAAGAGTTTCGCACTGCGCTGGCGCTTGCCGCAGCGTCATCGCCGCGACGCTCGCCTTCGTGATCATGCCGGCATCCGCGCAAACCGAGCAAAGCCGCAATACCCGGCGGCACGCTTGAGATCGGCACCGTCTACGTGACGCTGTCGGCGCTGTCCTGGGACCACGCCGACTGGAACTGGAAGCTCAACCACGACACCGGCCAGGTCTACGAGCAGCTGTTCGCCGCCGATCTCACCAAGTCGAAGCGGATCGGCGGCAAGCATCCGTTCTACGCCGACGCCTGGCTGCCGACCGACGCCATCCGCGGCGAACTCGCCGAAAGCTGGGAGCTGGAAGAAGGATCCGCTGCGCGTCGAGGTGCAAGCTGCGCAAGGGCGTCATGTTCCCGGAAAAGCCGGGCGTGATGGCAGCGCGCGAGTTCGATCGCCGACGACGTCGTGTTCAGCTACAACCGCCTCGACAAGAGCCCGAAGAAGATCTCCGGCTATTTCGACCACCTCGACAAGGTCGAGGCCATCGACACGCACACGGTGGTGTTCACCTTCAAGAACTACAACGCCGAATGGGACTACCGCTTCGGCTGGGGCTACTACTCCGGCATCATCCCGAAGGAAGTCGCCGACGCCGGCGCCGGCAACTGGAAGAACGTCAACGGCACCGGCCCGTTCATGCTGACCGACTTCGTGCAGGGCAATTCCAATACCTACGTCAAGAACCCGAACTACTGGGACAAGGAGAAGATCGGCGGCGCCGAGTTCAAGCTGCCGTTCGTCGACAAGGTCGTCTATCCGCACCATCAAGGACGAGGCGACCTACCTCACCGCGCTGCGCACCGGCAAGCTCGACATCCTCGAAGACATCCGCTGGTCGGCGGTCGACGAACTGAAGAAGAGCGCGCCGCAGCTGCAGTGGTCGAAATGGCTCAACATGAGCGGCACGTTCCTCGCCATGCGCGTCGACACCAAGCCGTTCGACGACATCCGCGTCCGCCGCGCGCTCAACATGGCCGTCAACAAGCAGGAGATCGTCAAGGATTACTACGGCGGCAATGCCGAGCTGTTCGCCTATCCGCAGCATCCCGATTATCTCGGCTATTTCGAGCCGCTGGAGTCGATGCCGGACTACGATCAAGGAGCTCTTCACCTACAATCCCGACGAAGGCGAAGAAGCTGCTCGCGGAAGCCGGCGTAGCCGAACGGCTTCACCTTCAAGGTGCAGGTCTGCTCCTGCTCGCCCGACCACATGGACCTGCTGCCGCTGGTCGCCGCCTATCTCGAGCAGGTCGGCGTCAAGCTCGAAATCCAGCCGATGGAATATGGCGCATTCCTCTCGGCGATGACCAGCAAGACCAACGCGCCCGGCTACTTCATGAACAACGGCCACACCAACCCGACCACCACCATCCGCAAGAGCTTCGTCAAGGGCCAGGTGTGGAACCCCTCGCAGTGGGACGATCCCGAATACGACAAGAAGATGGACGCAGTCTACCGCGAGCAGGATGAGGGCAAGCGGCAGGCCATGCTGAAGGACATGACCCGCGAGATCCTCGACAAGGCGCCCTACATCTGGCTGCCGACGCCCTACATCTTCACTGCGTGGTGGCCGTGGGTGAAGAATTATGACGGCGAGCTGCGCGCCGGCGCCGTGCGCCCGGGACCGATCTATGCGCGCATCTGGATCGACCAGGAGATGAAGAAGAAGATGGGCTACTGAGCGGCGGCCGGTAACGCACGTGACCCGCCCGCTGCTCGAGGTCAAAGGCCTGACGACACGGTTCCGCAGCGAGCGCGGAACCGTGACCGCCGTCGACGATGTCTCCTTCCATGTCGATCCCGGCGAGACGCTCGCCATCGTCGGCGAATCCGGCTCGGGCAAGAGCGTCACCGCGCTGTCGGTGTTGCGGCTGATCCCGAACCCGCCGGGCCGGATCGAGAGCGGCGAGATCATCTTCGACGGCGAGGATCTCCTGAAACTCGACGACCCCGGCATCCGCGCGGTGCGCGGCAACAAGATCGCCATGATCTTCCAGGAGCCGATGTCCTCGCTCAACCCAGCGCTGACGGTTGGCCTGCAGGTCGCAGAACCGATCAACGTCCATCGCGGCACGGCGTGGGCGCAAAGCCTATGAGGCGGCGACCGAGCTGATCGGCCGGGTGCGGATTGCGGATGCGGCGAGCCGGCTCAATTCCTATCCGCACCAGTATTCCGGCGGCATGCGCCAGCGCGTGATGATCGCGATGGCGCTCGCCTGCGCGCCGCGGCTGATCATCGCGGACGAGCCGACCACCGCGCTCGACGTCACCGTGCAGGCGCAGATCCTCGATCTGCTGAAGGAGCTCACCCGCGAGACCGGCTCCTCGCTGATCCTGATCACCCACGATCTCGGCGTCGTCGCGCGCTACGCCGACCGCGTCGCGGTGATGTATGGCGGACGCATCGTCGAGGTCGCCCCGGCCCGCGAGCTCTATGCCCGGCCCCGACATCCCTACACGTCAGGCCTGATGGCGTCCGTGCCGCGGCTCGACGGCGGCGGCAGGCGCCTGATGCCGATCGAGGGCCAGCCGCCGACCTCGCGCAGCCTGCCCGCGGGCTGCTCGTTCAGCCCGCGCTGCCGCGCCATCCTCGAACAGTGCCGCACGGCTCGCCCCGAACTGGTTCAGGTCGGCGATCGTCATTCCAAGGCCTGCTTCGCCAATGTCTGACGCACTCCCGCAACCCTCAAGCAGTGAGCCGATCCTCCGTGTCGAGGATCTGAAGGTGCATTTCCCGGTTACCAAAGGGGTCATCATCCAGCGCCAGGTCGCAACCGTGAAGGCGGTCGACGGCGTCTCCTTCACCATCCGCCGCGGCGAGACGCTCGGCCTCGTCGGCGAAAGCGGTTCGGGCAAGTCGACCACGGGACTTGCGGTGCTGCGCATGCTGACGCCGACCGCGGGCCGCATCGTGTTCGAGGGACAGGACATCGCGCCGCATCGCGGCGCCGAATTACTGGCCGTCCGCCGCCGCATGCAGATGGTCTATCAGGACCCCTATGGCTCGCTGAACCCGCGCATGACCATCCGCAGCATCGTCGGCGAGCCGCTCGCGGTTCACGGGATGGACGGTGACAAGAAGGCCGACGCGGGAGAAGGTCGCTGCGCTGATCGCCTCCGTCGGCCTGTTGCCCGACATGGCCGACCGCTACCCGCACGAATTCTCCGGCGGCCAGCGTCAGCGCATCGGCATCGCGCGCGCGCTGGCGTTGGAGCCGAGCCTCCTGATCGCCGACGAGCCGGTCTCCGCGCTCGACGTTTCGATCCAGGCGCAGGTGATCAACCTGTTCATGGATCTGCAGGAGCGGCTGGGACTGACCTATCTGTTCATCGCCCACGACCTCGCGGTGGTCCGCCATATCTCGACCCGGATCGCGGTGATGTATCTCGGCCGCCTGGTCGAGATCGCCGACCGCGACGAGCTCTACAAAAATCCGCTGCACCCTTACACCGAAGCGCTGATGGCCGCTGTCCCCGTGGCCGACCCCGAGGTCGAGGCCAAACGTCCGCGCGCGGTGATATCGGGTGAAGTGCCGAGCGCGCTGCGTCCGCCGCCGGGCTGCTCGTTCCACACCCGCTGTCCGCGCGTCATGGCACGCTGCAAGAGCGAGGCGCCACGGTTGCGTGAGGTCAGTCCCGGGCGTGCGGTTGCGTGCCATCTGCACGCCTGACGGGCGCCGTCTTGCGCAGCTGCGCAAACAGCTCCGACGGCATCAAGCCGAACATGTCGCGGAATGCGCTGGAAAAATGCGCCGAGCTGGAAAAGCCGGCGCCGTGCGCGGCTTCGGTCAGTGATTGCCCTTGCGCAATCGCCCGCGCGGCCGCACCGATCCGGTTCCAGATCCGGTAACGGCGCAGCGGTACGCCGGTCACGTCTTTGAAGAGATGCAGGAAGCGCGATGTCGAGAGCCCGGCACGTTTGCTCAGCTCGACCAGCGCGTGAGACTCACACGGCTCGTCCCGCATCAGCCTGATGGCCTCAACGATCCGCGCATCCGGCGCGGCGCCGGGCCCAACCCCGAGCAATTCGCGCGCCGCGCGCCGCGCCGCCTCGGGTGCAAGGCGGCGTTCCGCGATATCTGCGAACAGTTCGAGCACGGGCCGTTCGTCGCACAGATCGAACGCCGCGCGCGATCCAACCTCGCGCATGCGCTCGCGGAGCGCCGCCAGATCGCGGCCGAACGGGTCGACATAAAGAAAAGCCATGCGGCCGCCATCGATGCGCAAATGATGCAGGCTGTTCGGCAGGATCAGCACACTGCGCGTCCGGCGCCAGGATGGCGTGCGGGCTCGAGGATTATCGGCCACGCCGATCGCTCCGTCGAGCGCGACCGCCAGCACGCCGGTGGCGTTGCGATGCGGCGTCAGCCCGAACGCTGGACCGAGATAGAGCACCCGCGCGCCCCAATCGAGCAGCAGCGCCCTGCGCGGCTCGCCCATAGCCAGTTCCTGAAAGCCTGCCACCGAGGCCATGGCGTAAGCATAGCGCACCGTCAAATCGTTGCCGATCAACCAAGGAGGTCGTATCGATGGAACTGGCCAAATTGGCCTCGGCCGACGACGCCGCCGACATCGCGGAAGTGCGCGCCGCCGTCACCCGTTACGCCACGGCTTGGCTCGCCGGCGACCGTGCCGCACTCGCGGCCTGCTATCACGACGCGTTCACGCTGCACTATGCCGGGCAGAACCCGCTCGCCGGCACGCACCGGGGTAAGGCCACAGCGCTTGCGGTACTGGCCGAAGCTCGCGCGCCGCGCCAACCGGAAATTGCTTGGCGTGGACGACATCATGGCCGGACCGCGCCGCGGCGCCATTCTGGTGCGGGAATCCTTCAGCCGCGATGGCCGGACCGCCACGTTCGAACGTCTGCTGGTCTATGCCGTGCGCGATGGCCTCTTGTTCGAATGCTGGGTCTACGACCGCGACCAGGCGACGATCGATTCGTTCTTCGCCGATTGAAAAACGCCCTCCGCGTTATCGCGAAGGGCGTGGTCTCTCAGTCCAGATTGCGCGCGTCTCAGTTCAGCTTGCGCTTCGGGACCGGCGACTCGAACTGCGCGATCTCGGCGGTCTGGGCGGGCTTGCCGTTGAAGGTCAGCACGTTGCCCTTGGTCGCGATCTTGACGGTGTCGCCGTCGGCGACCTCGCCGGCCAAAATCATCTCGGCGAGCGGGTCCTGCACCGAACGCTGGATCACCCGCTTCAGCGGCCGGGCGCCGTAGGCGGGATCCCAGCCCTTGTCCGCGAGCCAGTCGCGCGCCGACGGCATCGAGCGTCAGCGTGATCTTGCGATCCTCCAGCAGTTTCGTCAGCCGCGCGAACTGGATCTCGACGATCCGGCCCATCTCGCTCTTCTGCAGGCGGTGGAACAGGATGATCTCGTCGACGCGGTTGAGGAATTCGGGGCGGAAGTGCGCCCGCACCATTCCCATCACCTGATCGCGCACGGCCGAGGTGTCCTCGCCCTCGGGCTGGTTCACCAAAAACTCCGAACCGAGGTTCGAGGTCATGATGATCAGCGTGTTGCGGAAGTCGACGGTGCGGCCCTGGCCGTCGGTCAGGCGGCCGTCGTCGAGCACCTGCAACAGCACGTTGAAGACGTCGGGATGCGCCTTCTCGATCTCGTCGAACAGCACGACCTGGTAAGGCCGCCGCCGCACCGCTTCGGTGAGCGCGCCGCCCTCGTCATAGCCGACATAGCCCGGAGGCGCGCCGATCAGACGCGAGACCGAGTGCTTCTCCATGTATTCGGACATGTCGAGGCGGACCATCGCGGTCTCGTCGTTGAAGAGATACTCCGCCAGCGCCTTGGTCAGCTCGGTCTTGCCGACGCCGGTCGGGCCTAAGAACATGAACGAGCCCATCGGCCGGTGCGGGTCCTGCAGGCCGGCGCGCGAACGGCGAACGGCGGTCGCCACCGCACGCACGGCTTCGGCCTGGCCGACGACGCGCTTGCCGAGGCTATCCTCCATCTTGAGGAGCTTGTCCTTTTCGCCTTCCAGCATCTTGTCGACGGGCACGCCGGTCCAGCGCGACACCACCTGCGCGATGTGGTTGGCGGTGACCGCCTCCTCCATCATCTCGCCGGGGTTTTCGTTTTCCTCGATCGACGCAAGCTTCTTCTCCAAGCTCGGGAATCCTGCCATAGGCAAGTTCGCCCGCGCGCTGGAATTCGCCGCGGCGCTGCGCGTTGGCGAGTTCGATGCGAAGGCCGTCGAGTTCGCTCTTCAGCTTCTGTGCGTCGGAGAGCTTGTTCTTCTCCGCGCTCCAGCGCGCGGTCAGCGCCGCCGATTTCTCCTCGAGATCGGCAAGCTCCTTTTCCAGCGTCTGCAGCCGGCTCTTCGAGCCCGGATCGCTTTCCTTCTTCAGCGCCTCCTGCTCGATCTTGAGCCGGATGATGTCGCGGTCGATGCAGATCGAGCTCTTCCGGCTTGGAATCGACCTGCATCTTCAGCCGCGCCGCCGCCTCGTCCATCAGGTCGATGGCCTTGTCGGGCAGGAAGCGGTCGGTGATGTAGCGGTTCGACAGCGTCGTCGCCGCCACCAGCGCGGAGTCGGTGATGCGCACGCCGTGATGCTGCTCGTATTTGTCCTTCAGGCCGCGCAGGATCGAGATGGTATCCTCGACCGTCGGCTCGCTGACGAAGATCGGCTGGAAGCGCCGCGCCAGCGCCGCGTCCTTTTCGACATGCTTCCGGTATTCGTCGAGCGTGGTGGCGCCGATGCAGTGCAGTTCGCCGCGCGCCAGCGCGGGCTTCAGCAGGTTGGACGCATCCATCGCGCCGTCGGCCTTGCCGGCGCCGATCAGGGTGTGCATCTCGTCGATGAACAGGATGATGCCGCCTTCGGCCGAGGTGACTTCCTGCAGCACGGCCTTCAGCCGCTCCTCGAACTCGCCGCGATATTTCGCGCCGGCGATCAGCGCGCCCAGATCGAGCGACAGCAGTTTCTTGTCCTTCAGGCTCTCCGGCACGTCGCCATTGAGGATGCGCAGCGCCAGCCCCTCGACGATGGCGGTCTTGCCGACGCCGGGCTCGCCGATCAGCACCGGATTGTTCTTGGTGCGGCGGGACAGCACCTGGATGGTGCGGCGGATTTCCTCGTCGCGGCCGATCACCGGATCGAGCTTGCCGTCGCGCGCGGCCTGCGTCAGGTCGCGGGAATATTTCTTCAGCGCGTCATAGGCGTTCTCGGCCGTCGCGGAGTCCGCGGTGCGGCCCTTGCGCAGCGACTCGATCGCCGCATTGAGATTTTGCGCCGTGACGCCGCCCTTGTTCAAAATGCCGCCGGCTTCGCTGTTCTTGTCGAGCGCCAGCCCAAGCAGCAGCCGCTCGACGGTGACAAAGCTGTCGCCGGCCTTTTCGGCCGGCCTTTTCGGCGGCGTCGAAGGCGCGCGCCAGTTCCGGCGCGAGATAGATCTGGCCGGCGCCGCTGCCGGAGACTTTCGGCAGCTTGTTCAGCGCTTCCTCGGTCGCCTTCAGGATGGCGCGGGAGTTGCCGCCGGCGCGATCGATCAGACCGCCGGCCAGCCCCTCGCTGTCGTCCAGCAGCACTTTCAGCACATGCAGCGGTCGAGAACTGCTGATGGCCCTCGCGCACGGCAAGCGACTGCGCCGACTGGATGAAGCCGCGCGACACGTTCGGTATATTTTTCAATATTCATCGTTGTTTTCCCTCGGCCTGCCGCAACCGCCCCTAAGGCACGATTGCGGCATCTTCATTGGGTATCCGCAGGCCGCGTTGACATTCCTCAACCGGCTGCGGTCGTCGCCCTCGGTGCAGGCTTGACGCAAATGTGGGCACGGATTTCCACGAACGGAAGGGCCCGGGTCACAATTCGCGAGCCGTGGTGGGGCGGTCCGGGAATCCCTTAAGCATCGCGACATGCCAGCCTACGCGCCGGCCAGCGATGCCAGCATCTACCGCTATCCCGTCAAGGGCCTGACCCCGGAGCGCTTGCCCGGACCGCGCTCGCGCCCGGCCAGACCCTGCCGGCCGACCGCCGCTACGCCATCGAAAACGGCCCGAGCGGCTTCGATCCGGCCGCGCCGAAATGGACTGTCCGAAGCCGCATTTTCTGATGCTGATGCGGGACGAGTGGCTCGCAGGCCTGCGCACGCATTTCGACGATGCCAGCCACGTGCTGACGATCCGCTACAACGGCGAAGTCGCCGCCGAGGCAACCTCGAGACGGCCGAGGGCCGCGCCGCGATCGAAAACTTTTTCGCGGCCGCCTTTCGCCGCGATCAACGGGCCGCCAAAAGTGCTTCGGGCGACGGCCACAGCTTTTCGGACGTCGCCCGAAGAAGTCGTCTCGATCATCAATCTCGCCAGCGTGCGCGCCATCGAGAACATGGTCGGACCAGCCGGTTCATCCGCTGCGCTTCCGCGCGCAACCTCTATGTCGAGGGCTGGCCGGCCTGGCATGAGTTCGACCTGCTCGATCGGACGCTCGCGATCGGCGACGTCAGGCTCAAGGTGGTGAAGCGCATCAACCGCTGCGCTGCGATCAACGTCGATCCCGACACCGCCGCACGCGATCTCGCCATTCCGCAGGCGCTGATGCGACGGCTTGGTCACGCCGAGTGCGGCATCTATGCCGAGGTGATCACCGGCGGCACGATCGCCGCCGGCGACACGCATCGCGGCGGCGGAGCAGCCGGAGCTGCTCTCAGCTCGCTACGTCGGCATCACGTAGGCGTAGATGCGGCCGCGCGAGACCGGCGCCTCGCGGACGCGGTTGCCGTTGTTGCCGGAGATCATGATCGGATTGCCCGCGGCATCGATGCCGGTGATGATGCCGACATGGCCGCCGCTGCGACCGCGCGACATCACCGCGATGGCGCCGACCTGCGGCCCGGAGACGCGCTGGCCGTAATGGGCGAACGAGTTCGCCATGTCGGAGCCGGTGCCGCGATAGCCGGTGTGCTGCAGCACCATGTTCATGAAGCGCGCGCACCACAGGCTGCCGCGGCCGGTCGGATTGCCGCCGAGATAGCGGCGCGCTTCGGCGACGAGGCCGGATCCGGATGTGGCGGACAGTGCTCTCGAGGCGTCACGCCGCCGGTGTTGGGAACGGCGTAGATGTCGGCAAGCCGCGCGTCATGTCGCAGCGACGCTGCGCTCGGACGCGCGTCTGCCGTACGCGGCCGATGCGAGGCCGGGACTGATAGCGGACGACGCACGCCGTGCTGCCGGCAGTGGACGCTGCGAAGGCGTAGCCGGATGCGGCACGTACCGGTGGCGTATCGCGTCGCCGGCATGCGCATAATGATGTCGGGAATGATACTGGGCGTTGTGCCATCGCAGCGTGATGGCCGGCGTAGGCATGCGCGTGGATGCGCTGCGCGATGATAGGGACGGGCCGAAGCCGGAGAGGCGGAAACGGCGATTGCCGCGAACACAGTGCCAGCGCCGCAACGAAGCGGCCGGCAGAACGCAACCATACGAGCATAGTCAATCCTCTGTAGCACCCCCATTCCCCTGCGACGCGCGCCATGCGCGAAGCCGGAGCGCGTTTCGCGGCGAGCTGTGGCGAGAGCAAGATATGATGCGGCAGTGCGGGAACGATTTCGCGGGTGATTCCGCGATAATTTCGTGACGAAAATGGAACCTGCCTCATTGCAGCCGCGAGCATTAACTGCAATTTTCAGGCGCGGCAAAGAAGAGGAACTCGAAATGCCCTACGCCGTCACCAAGGATAACGTCCGCCTCTATTTCGAAGAGGCGGGCAGCGGAACGCCGATCATCTTCCTGCACGAATTCGCGGCCGACCACACCAATTGGGAGCCGCAGATGCGCTACTTCTCGCGCGGCCACCGCTGCATCGCCTATTCCGCGCGCGGCTACACGCCCTCCGACGTGCCGCGCTCCGCCGACGTCTACACCTACAAGCACTTCTACACCGATGCGCTCGCGGTGCTCGATCATCTGAAGATCGACAAGGCGCATTTCGTCGGCCTCTCGATGGGCTCCTACTCCTCGCTGCAGATCGGCCTGAACGCGCCGGAGCGCGCGCTGTCGATGACGCTCGCCGCGGTCGGCTCCGGCTCAGCCATCGAGAACCTCGACGCCTTCCGCGCGCAGTGCCGGGCCAATGCCGAGCAGTATGAAACGATCGGCTCGGTCGAGGTCGCCAAGGTGACGCGCGAGGCGCCGAGCCGGATCCCGTTCCTGCTCAAGGATCCGCGCGGCCATGCCGATTTCTACGCCGCGCTCGCCCGCCACGACGCCAAGGGCTCGGCCAACACCATGCGCAGCTTTCAGGGCGGCCGTCCCTCGATCTACACCATGACGGATGCGATCCGGAAAGTGCCGACGCCGGCGCTGATCCTGTGCGGCGACGAGGACGACAATTGCGTCGAGCCCAGCCTGTTCCTGAAGAAGCACCTGCCGGCCGCGGGGCTCGCCTTCTTCCCGAAGTCGGGCCACGTGCTCAACCTGGAGGAGCCGGCGCTGTTCAACGAGATGGTCGAGCGTTTCGTCGCGCTGGTCGAAGCCGGCCGCTGGCCGGTGCGCGATCCCAGGTCGCTGGTGCACACGCCGGTCTAGCCGTCACTTCCCCCGGCTGAGCAGGAACACGCCCTGCTCGCCGAACATGTTCCAGAACCACCAGGGCAGGGTCAGCGGCACCGGGCGGCCGTAGAGATCGAGCGCGACCGCGCGCTCCATCTTGACGTTGATCTCGTCGCACAGCTGGACGAAATCCTTGATGGTGCAGAAATGGATGTTGGCGGTGTCGTACCAGGTCGCCGGCAGATTTTCCGTGCGCGGCATGTGGCCGCCGACCAGCAGCTGCAGCCGCATCTTCCAGAAGCCGAAATTCGGGAACGAGACGATGGCGCGGCGGCCGATGCGCAGCAGGTTCTCCAGCACGACGCGCGGCTGCCGCGTCGCCTGCAGCGTCTGCGACAGGATCACGTAGTCGAAGGCATCGTCGGGATAGTTGACGAGATCGGTGTCGGCGTCGCCCTGCACCACCGCAAGGCCCTTGGCGACGCAGCGGTTGACGCCCTCGCGCGACAGTTCGATGCCGCGGCCGTCGATGCCGCGGCTCTCCAGCAGCTGCAGCAGGTCGCCGTCGCCGCAGCCGACGTCGAGCACGCGCGAGCCGGGCTCGACCATGCCGGCGACCAGCAGATGGTCGGTGCGGTATTTGCCGGTGCGATCCGGCGCGATGCCCGGCAGCGGCAGGGCCTGTTCCTGCAGCGCCATCTCAGCCATCCGCTCTTCAGGCCGCGCGCCGCGCCGCCGGATTGCAGGAAGGCGCGGGAGATGTCGAAGAATTCCGGCACGTCGAGCAGGAAGGCGTCGTGGCCGTGGTCGGTCTCGATCTCGGCGAACGACACCCGCGCGCTCGAGGCGTTGAGCGCATGCACGAGCGCGCGCGATTCCGAGGTCGGGAACAGCCAGTCGCTGGTGAACGACACGACGCAGAACCGCGTCTTGATGCCGCGGAAGGCCTTCGCCAGCACGCCGTCATGGTCGGCGGCGATGTCGAAATAGTCCATCGCGCGCGTCAGATAGAGATAGCTGTTGGCATCGAAGCGCTCGACAAAGGACGAGCCCTGATAGCGCAGATAGCTCTCGACCTGGAAATCGGCGTCGAACGAGAACGTCGGCAGCTCGCGGTCCTGCATGCGCCGGCCGAACTTGCGATGCAGCGCGGCGTCGGAGAGATAGGTGATGTGGCCGGCCATGCGCGCGACGGCGAGCCCGCGATGCGGCTGCGTGCTCTGGTCGAAATAGCGCCCGCCGCGCCAGTCCGGATCGGCCATCACGGCCTGGCGGCCGAGTTCGTGGAACGCGATGTTCTGCGCCGAATGGCGCGTCGAGCAGGCGATCGGCATCGCCGAGAACACGCGCTCGGGATAGGCCGCGGTCCACTGCAGCACCTGCATGCCGCCCATCGAGCCGCCGACCACGCAGAACAGCGTGTCGATGCCGAGACGGTCGAGCAGCATGGCCTGCGCGCGCACCATGTCGGGAATGGTGATGATCGGAAAATCCAGCCCCCACGGCTTGCCGGTCGCGGGATTGGTCGAGGCCGGACCGGTCGAGCCCATGCAGCCGCCGATCACGTTGGCGCAGATGATGAAGTATTGGTTCGGTGTCGAGCGGAAGGCCGGGGCCGACCATGATGTCCCACCAGCCCGGCTTGCCGGTCAGCGGATGGGCGTTGGCGACATGCTGGTCGCCGCGTCAGCGCATGACAGATCAGGATGGCGTTGGAGCGCTCGGCGTTGAGCTCGCCATAGGTCTGGTAGGCGATCTGGAACGGCGCGAGATCGACGCCGCAATCGAGCTTCAGCGGCTGGTCCATGCCGAACTTCGCCACCAGCGACGACGGATGATCGGCCTCGTGGGCGCGATCCTCGCTCTGGATCGCGGGACTTACAACCGACTTCAACTCTGTCATCTCAGCACCGGCCTGCCGCGAGGCGAGGTCTCTCGAACAGACATCAGGCCAATAAAAAACCCGGCCTGAACAAGGGTTCGGCCGGGATCAATCTGTCCCCGGCCTGTTTAGCGAGTTATTTAACGTGGCTGCAAGCCGGCCGGCTCAAATGACCACGGAACGGGTCAAAACTAGTCGCGCGCGGGCCTTTCGTCAAGGCAAGGCCTTGGTTAACCCGGACCCCGCCCTGCTGCCGCAGACGGCGCATTTCCCGTCATTTCTCTTTGCTTTCAGCGCCCGGTCTTACCTAATCAGATGCCGCATGTCCGCCGGCGGCTCAGCCCTTCCGGCTCTCGCAAGGTCCGCCAATGTCCAAGCCGCCCCCCGCTCCGCCCTCGCTGGCCGAACTGCGCAAGGAGATCGACGCGATCGACGAGCGAGGTGCATCGCCTGCTGATGGCGCGCGGCGACATCATCGACCGGCTGATCCAGGTCAAGCAGACCCAGGAAGTCGGCTCCGCGTTCCGGCCGGCGCGCGAGGCCGACATGATGCGGCGCCTGGTGCAGCGCCATCGCGGCATCCTGCCGCTCGACACCGTCGAGAGCATCTGGCGCGTCATCATCTCGACCTTCACCTACGTGCAGGCGCCGTTCTCGGTGCATGCCGACATCTCGGTCGGCGAACCCGCGATGCGGGATTCGGCGCGGTTTCATTTCGGCTTCACCGTGCCCTACGTCTCGCATTTCAGCGGCGCGGCCGCCGTCGAGGCGGTGGCGAAATCCAAGGGCGACCTCGCGCTGGTCTCGGCGACGTCGAGCCGCACGCCGTGGTGGATCGCACTCGAAGCCGACGGCGCGCCAAAGATCATCGCGCGGCTGCCGTTCGTCGAGCGCGCCGATCATCCGGCGGCGCTGCCGGTGTTCGTGGTCTCGCGCGTCGCCGACAATGCCATGGTGACCGAGGTCGAGGTGTGGAGCGTGCGCGTCTCCGGCTGGAATGCCGACATCGCGCGCGCGCTGTCGCCGCTCGCCGACATCGTCGCCGTGCCCGACACCGCCTTCGACGGCGCGGCGCTGCTGGTGTCGATCGCCGGCGCCGGCCTCGACAAGATCAAGGCAGCCCTGATCGAGGCGGGGGCCTCGGTGCGTTCGACGGCCCTCGTCGGCAGCCACGCAACGCGCTATACGGTGCCCCCAAATGGGGCCGCCAGGTCCTGAGCCCCAGACATTCCGGAGCCAAAGATGAACCGCCCCGTGCCGAATCCCGGCATTCTCGACATTGCGCCCTACACGCCCGGCAAGAGCCCGGTGCCGGAGCCGGGCCGCAAGGTGTTCAAGCTGTCGGCGAACGAGACGCCGTTCGGCCCGTCGCCGAAGGCGATCGCGGTCTACAAGGCAGGCGGCGGCGCATCTGGAGGATTATCCGGAAGGCACCTCGCGGGTGCTGCGCGAGGCGATCGGCCGCGCCTACGGGCTCGACCCCGCACCGCATCATCTGCGGCGCCGGCTCGGACGAAATCCTCAATCTGCTGGCGCACACCTATCTCGAGCCAGGGCGACGAGGCGATCTCCACCGCGCACGGCTTTCTGGTCTATCCGATCGCGACCATGGCGAACGGCGCCAAGAATGTCGTCGCGCCGGAGACCGACTACACCGCCGATGTCGATGCGATCCTGAAGCTGGTGACGCCGCGCACCAAGCTCGTGTGGCTCGCCAATCCGAACAATCCGACCGGCACCTACATTCCGTTCGACGAGGTCAAGCGGCTGCGCGCCGGCCTGCCCGGACATGTGCTGCTGGTGCTCGACGCCGCCTATTCCGACTATGTGTCGCGCAACGACTACGAGCAGCGGCATCGAGCTGGTGGCGACCACCGAGAACACGGTGATGACGCACACCTTCTCGAAGATCCACGGCCTTGCCGCGCTGCGGATCGGCTGGATGTTCGGCCCGGCGCAACATCGTCGATGCGGTCAACCGCATCCGCGGCCCCTTCAACGTCTCGACGCCGGCGATGCTGGCGGCGGTCGCTGCGATCGAGGACACCGCGCATGTCGCAGATGTCGAAGGCGCACACCGAGACACTGGCGCAACTGGCTGACCGAAGAGATCGGCAAGCTCGGGCTGAAGGTGACGCCGAGCGTCGCCAATTTCGTGCTGATCCATTTCCCGACCACCAAGGGCAAGACCTCGGCGGAGGCCGATGCGTATCTCACCAAGCGCGGCCTCGTGCTGCGCGCGCTGAACAATTACGGCCTGCCGCATGCGCTGCGCATGACCATCGGCACCGAGGAGGCCAATCGCCTCGTCGTCGACGGCCTGCGCGATTTCATGGCGGGCAAGTGAGCACACCCGGATCATTCCAGCGTGTCGCGCTGATCGGCTTCGGCCTGATCGGCGGCTCGATCGCGCGCGCCGCGCGGCTGCAGGGGCTCGCCGGCGAGATCGTCACCACCGCGCGCTCGGAGAAGACGCGCGCGCGGGTCAAGGAGCTCGGCGTCGTCGACCGCGTGGTCGAGACCAACGCCGAGGCGGTCAAGGATGCCGACCTCGTCATCCTCTGCATTCCCGTCGGCGCCTGCGGCGCGGTGGCGCAGGAGATCGGGCCGCATCTCAAGCCGGGCGCGATCGTCTCCGACGTCGGCTCGGTCAAGGGCGCGGTGGTGCGCGAGATGGCGCCGCATCTGCCGGACGGCGTGCACTTCGTGCCGGCGCATCCGGTCGCCGGCACCGAGCATTCCGGGCCCGATTCCGGCTTCGCCGAGCTGTTCATCAACCGCTGGTGCATCCTCACGCCGCCGGAGGGCACCGATCGCTGCACGCGGTCGAAAAGCTGCGCGCGTTCTGGGCCGGGCTCGGCGCCAAGGTCGAGATCATGACGCCGGATCATCATGACCTCGTGCTCGCGATCACCAGCCATCTGCCGCATCTGATCGCCTACACCATCGTCGGCACCGCGGACGAACTGGCGCAGGTGACGTAGTCCGAGGTGCATCAAATTCTCCGCCGGCGGCTTTCGCGATTTCACCCGCATCGCGGCGTCCGATCCCGACGATGTGGCGCGACGTCTTCCTCACCAACAAGGATGCGGTGCTGGAAATGCTCGGCACCTTCAACGAGGACCTGTCGAAACTCACCCGCGCGATCCGCCGCAACGACGGCGAGGCGCTGTTCGAGCATTTCACCCGCACCCGCGCCATCCGCCGCGGCATCGTCGAGATCGGCCAGGATTCGGCGGCGCCGGATTTCGGCCGGCCGCACGAGGCGCTGAAGAAGCCGTAACCGCGCAGCCAGCGCCTCAAGCGCCGCGGCCGATCAGAACAGCGGCGGCACCTGCCCGACCTTGACCGGACCGAACATCACCGCGCCATCGGCAAAGCGCAGCGGGAACGAGCGCGCCTTCTTGCCTTCAAGCGTGGCTTCGCTGCCGATCGAATTGAGCGTGGCGGCGACACCGACATTGGCATTCTGCTTGACGATCTTGCCGAGGCCGGGGATGGCCTTGTCGAGCGCGCCGAACAGACTGTTGAGGTCCTGGCTCTTTACGCCCGGCGCGACGCGATCGAGGGTGGCCTGCGGCACGCCCTCCTCCAAAATCTTGTCGATGCCGAGCGCCGGCACGATGCGCTCGAGGCCCGCCACCGTCATCTGCAGTTCGCCGTCGATATTGCCTTTGGCGTTGAGCGTGAGCGTGCCGGCGGCGACCGCCACCATCTCGCCCTGCTGGATGCGCGACTGCACGATCTCGACCTTGCCGCCGTCGGCCGCAAGCTCGCGAAACCGTTCCGGCCAGGGCTTTGGCGCGAAATCCTTCAGGCCCGTCAGCATGGTGCGGACATCGGCATTGAAGGGCTTCCGCCAGCACCGGATGCACCCCCTGCACGCTGCCGCCGTTGATCTGCAGCACCGTCTCGATCACGGGATGATCGCTCGGCGAGCCGTCCGCGACGCGGCCATGCAGCTCGGCATGCTTGGCGCGCGCCGACCGGCACCTGGATCGAACTCGCATTGATGCGATCGATGGCGACATCGTCGAACACGATCGAGCCGCGCTGCGGCACCGCCGGCAGTCCCACCACGCTGGCGCGCGCCTTGGCCCAGTCGACCCGCATCGGCGCCTGGCCGCCGAGTTCGGCAATGCTGGCCGGCGCCTTGAACTCCGCGATCACGAGCTTCGGATCGTAGATCTGCGCGACCACCAGGATCTCGCCGAGCTTGCGCCGCGAACAGCGTATTGGAGGCGGTCTGCGAGACCAGCGCGACGCTGGCGTTCTCGCAGCTGATTTCGAGGCGGAACGGGAAACCGGCCACCGTGCGCTTGCCGCAATCGAAGTTGCGGCCGGATTTCGCCTCCTGCGCGCGCCAGGCATCGGCGCGCACGCCGACCTCCGATGCCGCATAGAACCAGAAAACGCTCCATGCCGCGGCCGCGATCAGCAGCAATACGGGCGCGATGAAAAGCCGCCAAAGCGGGCGCCGGCGTGGCGCTTCGCTATCAACTTGCATGGGCGGCCCTTTGGCTGACGATTTTGTCAAATGTAAGCGGCCTTGCTCGCACTTAAAGGCGTGGAATTCACCTTACAGTTCTGCTAGCCGTGCGCGCGATGGCGGCAAATATCATTTCAGGTCACGAATTCGGCAAAGGCGACCTCTGGGTGTTCGGCTATGGCTCGCTGATGTGGCGGCCGGGTTTCGATTATGTCGAGAAGGTTCCGGCCCGTCTGATCGGTGAACACCGCGCGCTCTGCGTCTATTCCTTCGATCATCGCGGCACGCCGGAGAAGCCCGGCCTCGTGCTGGGGCTCGACCGCGGCGGCGCCTGCCGTGGCATCGCCTTCCGCGTCGCGGCGCCCCTGCGCGAGCGCACCATCGGCTATCTGCGCGAGCGCGAACAAACCACTCACGTCTATCGCGAAGTGACGCGTTCGGTCTGGCTCGACAACGAGGCGCGCCAGCGTGTCAGCGCGCTGACCTACGTGGCCGACCGCAGCCATGTGCAATATGCCGGCCGGTTGCCGCTCGACGAACAGCTTCGGATCGTGCGGCAGGGCCACGGCCGATCCGGCAACAACCGCGACTATGTGCTGGCCACCGTCAAGGCGATCGAGGCCGAGGGCTTTCGCGACGACCAGTTGCACAGGCTCGCGATGATGTTGCACGATTCCCATACGCCTTCCCCTCCTGCGGCCGGCGAAGCCCAGAGAGCGATCGTGAGGCTACTCCTCCCTTGCCGGTACGACCGGCACCCGGCCGAACAATTTTGCCTGCTCCTCGCGCGCATCCTTGACGATGCGATCGGTCGCACCTTCAATGGCGTCGCGGATGCGATCGATGAATTCGTCGCGTGAAAGGCCCGGCGGCAGCGGATCGAGGAACTCCACCACCAGCGTGCCGGGATAGCGCATGAACGTGCGGCGCGGCCAGAACAGGCCGGAGTTCAGCGCCACCGGCAGGCAGGCGACGCCGGAATCCTTGTAGACCAGGAACACCCCGGGCTTGTAGTGCGGCGGCGCCTCGACAGGACGCCGCGTGCCTTCCGGAAAGATGATCAACTGGCGGCCTTCGCGCACGGCCGTGCCCGCACGCCGCGTCATATCCCTCAAGGCGCGGGCACCGGCGGCGCGCTCGACGTCGATCATCTCGGCCTTCATGCAATACCAGCCGAAGAACGGGATCCATTTCAGTTCGCGCTTGAGGATGTAGAGCGGCTGCTCGAAGAACTGCAGCAGCGCAAAGGTCTCCCACATCGATTGATGCTTGGAAGCGACGATCAGCGGACCCTTCGGAATCTTCTCAGCGCCGCGAAATTCAACCTTCGTGCCGCAGATCAGGCGCAGCAGCCAGATGCTGCTCTTCGCCCACCAACCGGCGATGGCGAGGATGGCGCGGCGCGGCATCAGGAAGGTCGGGATCGCAACCAGGAGCCAGAACACCAGCAACGCGTAGAACAGCACGTTGAAGACGAGCGAGCGCAGGAAAATCAAGACCATGACAATCCGATCTAAAGCGTGATGACGTCTCTTCGAGCCGTCATCGCGCTTAATCCTTTCTGTTTGCGCATGATCTTGTCCGAAAACCGGTTCCCACTTTTCGGGATCATGCTAGTTGGCTTGCGCCGTCGCCGGCCGGCGCGGCGGCGGAGTTGCCGGCAGGTCAGCCGCCTCGGAGGCCAGGCCGATGCCGGCCAGCCGTACCCGCACTTCGGCAGCGACGTATTTGGCGTACTCCGATAGCAAGAGCCGCAGCGTCGCGCCACTCGTCCACCACGGCTCGTCGCGCCATTTGTCGCCGACCACCGCAAAGGGGATCAGCGTGACGTCGGGCATGGCATGCGACAGTTCCACGATCGCGCGCGGCATGTGGTAGTTCGAGGTCACCACGATCAGCGAGGTGAAGCCGCGCTCGCGGGCCCAGCGCCGGGTCTCGGCCGCGTTGCTGCGGGTATTGATCGCGGAACGGTCGAGATCGACGCAGCAATTGAGGAGCTTGTGATTGTCCGGCAGCGTGCGCGAGATGTCGCTGACGTCGTTGCCGGGGTGCACGCCCGAAATCAGCAGCCGCTTGCCGTAGCCGGCGGCGAGCAGTTCCACGGCGTCCGACACCCGCGACGAACCGCCGGTCAGCACCACGATGCCGTCGGCATTGCGCGCCGGCTTCATTTCGCTGCCGCGCAGCTGGGCGAGAAAGGCGACGAAGCCGAGGCCGGCGCCGACAAAGCCGAGCGCCAGGGTGGCGACAACAGCCGCGCGCAGCCAGCCGCGCGGCCGCGCGGCCGCGTGATCCGGCGATTTCGTGTCGGGCCCTCGGCTCATGCGATGCTGACGTGCCTCCCCCGCCGCAATTTTAGAGGGTTTTGCCGCGAAGTGGAGTCCGGTTTGGGCCCTCTTTGTCTGAGCATGACCTTTTCGGAAAACCGCTTCACACTTTTCCGGATCATGCCCTAATCGATGTCGTCGAGCGTGGCCAACAGGGTGCGCCGCGATGCCCAGGCGGTGATCGCGGCAATCCCCACGGCCTGCACGGCCAGCACCAGGTAGCCGGACGGCCGCAGCGAGAACGTGCCAAGCAGGGCCGCGAACTGGTCGCCGACCGGCGTTCCCGAGAACCAGCCGGCTATCGACTCAGAGAACCCAAAGGTGAGCATGGCAGCGCCACCCCCGATCAAGCCGCCTTCGAGACCAAGGCGGAGGAAGTGGCGGAGGAACCGGTTGGCGATAAAGGCATCGCCCGCGCCGACGAAATGCAGCACCTCGACGATCGGCCGGTTGGCCGCCATCGCGCCCCTTGTCGCAAACGAAACCGAGATGATGGTGGCGATGATGACGAGCGCCAGGATGCCGAGGCCGGCAAACACGGTTGCCCCCGTCATCGAGCGCATCCGCTCGATCCAGGCGCGGTGATCGTCGACGCTGGCCGACGGCGCGACCTTCATCACACGCGTGCGCAGGCCGGCAAGATCGAGCGTGGTGCCGGGCTGCACCCGCGCGACGATGACGCGCGGCACCGGCAACTGGTCCAGCGACAGCCCGGTGCCGAGCCACGGCTCCAGCAGCTTTGCTGACTCTTCCTTGCTGAACGGCCGGACCTCGACGATCCCGGACTCGGCCCGCATCGCCTCCACCACGGAAGCGGCATCGCGCTCGATGTCGCGCCCGGGCATCGGGCGCACCTGGATGGTGATTTCGCTCGCGACGTCCGACTGCCATTCCGCCGCCGACGCGCTGACCAGCAGCACCGCGCCCGTGGTGATCGAGGCGAGGAAGGTCATGATGGCGACGACCGCAACCAGCGCGCGACCGGAAATCGAGGCGCGCGGCACGATCGGCGACATGATGCGCGCCCGAGCCGGCACCTGCGGCCGTTCGTTGCCGAGGTCCACCAGCGGGGCGTGCTCGTCGGGCCTACTCATAGATGTGCAGCCGTCCCTGATGCAGCACCAGACGCCGCGCGTCGTACTGCTCCATCAGGTTGATATCATGGGTGGCGATGATGACGGCGGTGCCGGACTTGTTCAATTCGATGAACAGCCGCAGCAGACGCCGTCCCAGCGTCGGATCGACACTGCCGGTCGGCTCGTCCGCCAGCAGCAGTTGCGGGCGCGAGATCACGGCGCGCGCAATCGCCGCACGCTGCTTCTCGCCGCCGGAGAGGATCGGCGGCAGCGCGTCCATGCGCTCGCCAAGCCCGACCCATTTCAACAGGTCGATCACTTCGCGGCGATAGCTCGATTCCTCGCGGCCCATGACGCGGAACGGCAGGGCTACGTTTTCGTAGGTGGTCATGTGGTCGAGCAGGCGAAAATCCTGCAGCACGATGCCGATGCGCTTGCGCAGATCCGCGACCTGTTCCTTGCCGAGCAGGGAAATGTCCTGGCCGAACAGGTTGACCAGCCCCCGGGTCGGCCGCAGCGACAGGAACAGCAAGCGCAGCAGCGACGTCTTGCCGGCGCCGGAGGGGCCGGTCAGGAACTGGAAGGAATGGGCCGGGATGAGGAAGGAGAGGTCGCGCAGAATCTCCGGCCCCAGTCCGTAACGCAATCCGACATTTTCGAACCGGACCAAACCTCAGCTCCGTTCGATGGGCGCGAAACCCGGGGGCCTGCCCCCGCCCCGGCCGCGAACTGCCCATAAGACTTGTGCGGCTTTTATGGTTTCCGATTCGTTAACGGTCGGCTTGTAGCATCTCGCAGCTACCATTGGGGAATGGGCTCCATGCATATCATTTGTCCTCACTGTACAACGTCTTACGGCATCAATCTCGCCACCCTCGGCGCGGCCGGGCGAACCGTGCGCTGTTCCCGCTGCAAGGAAGTCTGGCTGGCGCGCCCCGAGGACGCCGTCGAGATGGTGGCCCAGGTCCCGGCCATGGCCGCCGCCGGCCAGGCAGGCGAAGGGGCGGACGCCGCAGCCGAATGGGAAGCGATGGCGCGCGAGGAAGCCGGGCAGACCCCGGTCGTGGACAGTCCCTCGATCTCGGCCGACTGGCAGCGCGAGGATGCGCCACACACGACCGATGCTGACTGGACCACCGCGGCCCGCCACGCTGACCATGACGAGGCGGACGAGCCGAAGCGCTCGCGCCTGCGCGCGCTGTTCAGCCTGCCGCCCTTCCCGCCGATTCCGATGCTGCGCGGTGCAAACCTGACGATGGCTTGCGGCGCCATGGCCGCGCTGGTGCTGGCGCTTCTGGTCTGGCGCAACGACGTGGTGCACCTGCTGCCGGGCACGGCCGCGTTCTACAAAATGGTCGGACTCGAGGTGAACCTGCGGGGGCTTGCGTTCAAGGACCTGAAGATCACCAACGAGACGGTGGACGGAAAGCCGGTGCTGGTCATCGAGGGCATGATCGTCGGCGAAAGCAGGAAGCCGGTCGAACTGCCGCGCCTGCGCTTCTCCGTGCGCGACGCGCAGGGCGCGGAAATCTACGCCTGGAACGCCGTGCTGGAGCAGACCGTGCTGAAGCCCGGCGAGCGCGCCTGGTTCAAATCGCGGCTTGCCTCGCCGCCGCCGGAAGGGCGTAATATCGACATCCGCTTCTTCTCCAAGCGCGATCTCGCCGGCGGCCACGCCTGAGCCCGACGGCGCGATCGTTGATCCCGCGATGTGAACGCCGATGCCGCGCGTATTGATTGCCGACGATGAGGAATCCATGCGCATGCTGGTGGCGCGCGCCATCGCCATGGACGGCCACGTCACCGTCACCGCCGAGGACGGCGCCGAAGCGCTCGAGATCCTCACCCGCGAAGGCGGCGCATTCGACCTGCTGCTCACCGACATCCAGATGCCCGTGATGGACGGCATTGCGCTGGCGCTGGCCGCCGCGCGCGATTTTCCCGCGCTGAAGATCTTGCTGATGACCGGCTTCGCCGACCAGCGCGAGCGTGCCTCGGGATTGAATGCCATCGTGCATGACGTGGTGACAAAGCCGTTTTCGGTGGCGGATATCCGCACGGCGGTGGCGGATGCGCTGGCGGCGCGGAAGATGTAGGGCATCGCTCGTCCCGCACCACCGCCGTCGTCCCTGCGAAAGCAGGGACCCATAACCACAAATGCATATGATTGGGGCGCGCTGGAGCTCCAGCCTTCGCCGAACTCCGTCCTGTGGTTATGGGTCCCGGATCGCGCTCGCTGGTCGCTCGCTTGTCCGGGACGACAGTGAATTTGTTGATTCAGTTTTCAAACAGTCGAAAGCATTCCCGCGGCACGTTTTTGCCCGAGTTGCACCAATTCGTTGTCCCTCTCCTGACAGAGGGCGCAGGGAAAGCCGGGCGCTGACTGCGCCCGCAGCACCGTGTGCAAATGGAGAGAGACGCACACGGATTAGACAGGTACAGCCGAGACATCCCGGCTTTCCCCGCGCAATGGTTTGACGGCTTATACGTGCTCTCCCCGGGGAAGCGGCCTTTCTTGCCCCCGTTGCCGGCGGGACTTACCGCCAGCGTAGCGCCAGGGTCGCGGCGCCAGGACCACACGACTTCGCCGTACGCTGCGGCGTTCTCGTCGGGCAGAGACCTGCCTGACGCCGCAGCGTCCATCACATCCCGCGCCCAACGTTTCGTGACGATCGCGATCCGTCCCCTTTGGTCGGCGCGGGGTGAGCGGACCAGTACGCTGATTTGCGCATTATGAAAAGCGGAATATTTTTTTTTCGGGGCTTGACATGCCTTCCGAAAGCCAGAATTGGTGATTTGCCCGTCGTGCTGAATATGCAACACCGCGCGCAACACCCTCCCTGTCGTCCCTGCGCAAGCAGGGACCCATAACCACAGGGCGAAGTTGCTGGGAGAAAGCCGTCCAACGGACCGCTTCAACGATTTCCGCCGCGGCGTATGGGTCCCTGCTTTCGCAGGGACGACGGAGGTATGACGCGCCGCCCGTCGCCCATCCTTCGAGCGCGCGCCATCGGGATCAGCGTCGTTGTTGCCGCGCTACGCCTGCCCCGGCAGGGCGTGGGCAAAACTCCAGGAATGACCGAAGGGATCGATGATGCGGGCGTAGCGTGCGCCCCAGAACGAATCCCACGGCTCCATCGTCACGGTGGCGCCGGCGTCCCTGGCGCGCTTCACGGCGGTATCGCAATTCTCGACCTCGAGATGCATGGTCACCGAAGTGCCTTTCATCTGGTCGGGCGGGAACACGGCATCGACATGGTCGCCCGGGCCACGGTGCTCCGGGAAATCGTCCATCAGGAAGACCCGTGCGCCGTTCAGCTGGATTTCGGCATGCATCAGCCGTTTGCCGTCCTGCGCCGGCATTCGCAGCGTCTCGGTCGCGCCGAGCGCCTTCTTGTAGAAGTCGATCGCGGCGTTGGCGTCCTTGACGACGAGATGCGGGGTAACGACCTGAGTGTTGGACATGGGCGAACTCCTGGGTTGGGAAGTAAACGCCCGCAGGACGTATGGCGGAAGCTGCAGCCGACAAGATGCTGAAACATTTCCTGGCGTGCTGGCAGCAATTGGCAGCAGCAGCTTCCGTACTCTTCGTTGTCAGCGGCAGATCACGTCGAGCGCACCTTTGACGATGGCGTCGAGCTCCGCGCGCGGCACCTTTGCACGGGCGCGAATGGCGATGGTGTGGATGGTCGCGGAAAGAAGGTTCGCCAGCACTTCGGGATCGGCGGACGCAGCAAGCTCGCCGCGCTCCTGCGCCCGCTTCAGGATGCGCGCAAAGTAGCGGTCCATCTCGTCGAGGCCCGTGATCACGAGGTCGCGGATTTGCGGATCGAACACCGCTTCCGATGTTGCGGTCATCACCGTGAAGCAGCCGCGCGGGCCATCCTGGCCCGACAGATACATGTCGAGCGCGATGGCAAAGATCTGCTCCAGCAGCGGCCGCAGCTTGGCGTCGAGCGCGAATACTTCGCCCATGCGATCTCGCGCGCGCTTCCGATAGCTCTCATAGCTCTTGATGTAGAGCTCGCGCTTGTCGCCGAAGGCGCCATAGAGGCTCGGCCGGTTCATGCCGGTGGCGGCCGAGAGGTCGTCGAGCGAGGTCGCGGCAAAGCCCTCCTTCCAGAACACGTCGAGCGCGCGGGCCAGCGCGATCTCCGGCTCATAGGCGCGCGGCCGGCCGCGGCGCCTGGGGGCCGGCGTGTCGGCAGCCGACTCGGTGGAGCGGGCCTTTGGCACCGTGGCCTTGCGGCCGGGCGCCGAGGAGGATCTTTTTTGTACCATCTCGCAAATAATCCTTGACGCCCGCATAATTATGCGGAACGGTACATAAATCAAGCGCGCTTGTTGAGACCCCCGTGAGAAACCTGACTGAACCACCCAAGGGAGACCCGTATGGACCTTTATTTCTCGCCGCTCGCCTGTTCGATGGCAACAAGGATCGCGCTCTATGAGGCTGGCCAAAAGGCTGATTTCATCGAGGTCGACCCCAAGACCAAGAAGGTCGTGAAGGACAATTCGGACTTCTACGCCATCAATCCGCTCGGACTGGTGCCGGTCGTGCGCACCGATGACGGCGTGATCCTGACCGAGAATGCCGCCATCCTGCAGCACGTCGCGGAACGGTTCGCCGATTCCGGCATCGGCGCCAGGGCGGGCATCGAACGCAGCAAGCTGCAGCAATGGCTGTGCTTCATCGGCACCGAGGTGCACAAGAGCCTGTTCACGCCGCTGCTCGGCAAGACCACGCCGCCGGAGGTGAAGGCCTACGCGCTGGAGAAATATCTCTCGCGGCTCGAACATCTCGACAACTATCTGAAGGGCCGCGAGTACCTGCTCGACCATTTCAGCGTGGCGGATGCGTATCTCACCACCGTGCTGAACTGGAGCATCGCAACGCCGATGATCGATTTTGGCAAGTACCCGAACGTAACGGCGTATCTGGAGCGCATGAAGAAGCGCCCGGCCGTGGCAAAGGCGCTGGGCGAGGAGTTCGAGCTCTACAAGGCCGAGATGGCGCGTCATCAGAAGGCGGCGTAAGGCTTGCACAAAGACGATCGCCCTCGCGGCAACGAGGGCGATCGTTGCAACGCGCCGAGCTACCGCTCGGCAAAATCCTTCCACCGCTTGAGCTGGACCTGCTTCAGCGCGGTGGCTTCCTCGTCCAGCTCAGTGATGCGCTTTGCGGCGGCCGCCATCGCTACCGCAGCGGCATTGTAGCTGTCGGCCGTCGATTGCGCCCGGAAGATGAACTGGCCGTTGGTCACCTTGTAGAAGCCGAATTCCTTGACCAGAAGTGCTACGCATTTGTCGTAAGCGGCGTTGCGCTCGGCGCGCGCCCCCGACACTTTGACGATGTGTGCGTTGATGTCGGCATGCTGGGCGTCGATCACGGTCATGAATTTGGCCAGCGTATCAGATCCCGCACCGAGCAGGCGGGCTTCCTTTTCGGTTTCGTCGCGTCTGGCCTTGATCAGGGCGATGATGCGCGGCTTGAAGGCAGCCGCATTGCCCTCGGCGATTTTCAGATTGCCGCGCAGCGTATCGAGATCGGCGCGGCTCGCTGCCGTCAGGCCGCTTGGGTTGGCAAGCGCCGCAGGGTCCGCTTCATCCAGCAGCTTTCGCGCGGCTGCATCGGTTTCCACGGCGTCTTTTTTCGCCAGCGTAATCAGCCGCAGGACCCTGTTCGAGGCGTGTTTCTGCAGCACCTGATCCAGCGCCTGCGGATCATCGACGCTCTGCAGGGCGGCGAGGCTTTCGCGCGCGGAGACCGGTTCCTGCAGTTTTGCGAGGTCGCCGATGAACAGGGCGGCAATGACGCAGCCAACCACAAAGACGCCCAGCAGGATCAGCGTCAGCCGCCCGGACGGCTTCTCTCGCTTGTCCGAATACGTCCGTTTGTCCGAATACGTCGCCACGGGTCCTGTTCCCAACCAAGCCGTACTTGTTTGAGCATGATCATTTCGGAAAACCGCGCCACACTTTTTTCCGGATCAGGCTCCAGCTCCTTTCACGGGAACTTGGCGATTTCAGGAGGAGCTGGCCTATTCGATCACCTCGTCCGCGCTGGCAAGCAACATTTGCGGCATGCTGAGGCCGAGGGTCTTTGCGGTCTTGAGGTTGATCGCAAGCTCAAATTTGTTCGGCGCCTGCACCGGCAGGTCTGCCGGGTTCTCGCCCTTGAGAACGCGATCGACATAGCCGGCTGCGCGCCGATACTGATCGAGGATATCCGGCCCATACGAGATCAGGCCGCCGGCAGTGACCCATTGCCGGGAAGAGTAGACCGCAGGCAGTCGGTGCCGGTCGGCGAGCGTGATAATCAGATCGCGGAAAAGCAAGGTCCTTGGGGCTGCCGTCACGATCATGCCGCCATTCGGGGAACGCGCAAATGCGGCGATGTCGCGCTCGATCGTGCCGGCGTCGTGCACGTTGATCGGGCTTGCTTCGAATCCGAGCGACGGCGCTGCGGATTGTATCGCGCCAAACTGCCCGATCCCGGAGGCGATGGCAGGATCACGCAGCACGGCCACGCGTTTGACATCAGGTGCGATCTGCTTGAGCAGCTCCAGCCATTTCCCGCTCAGGCCGTATTCGAACATCAGGTAGCCGGTGGCGTTGCCGCCCGGCCGCGCCAGGCTCGCGACGAAGCCGGCGCCGACCGGGTCTATCACGAGCACGAACACGATCGGCACGGTGCGGGTCGCTTCCAGCAACGGCGCCGTGGTCGACGTGCCGGTCGCAGCCAGGATGACATCGGGCGCGAGCGCGGCCAATTCGGCTGCGTGCCTGCGAAGGGCGCCGGCATCGGCCGTGGCCCAGCGGATATCAATCCGCGCGTTGCGGCCCTCGGCCCATCCCAATTGTTCCAGTCCTTGCAGACACTGCCGCAAGGCGGGCCTGATGTTCCGGTTCGCTTGCGGTGCTGGCCACAAGTATGCCGATGGTCCGCATACGACCGGACGGCTGCGCGCTTGCGGCGTGGGGCCATGCGACCACAGCACCGCCCAGTACACCGAGGAACTCGCGCCGCTTCATGTGGCCTCCAGCCAGGAGGAGGCATCCTATCGTTTCAGATGCGGATATAGATAGGGCGAAAGCCCGGCTGCGGAGGCTCCGCGTCAGAACGGGCTGTCGCCCAGTCCACGCCACATCTGAAGGCCGCGGGCCGGGCGCGGCCCAGCGGAAGCGGCGGTCCTTTTCCGCGATCTCGATGTCGTTGATGCTGGCTTCGCGCCGGCGCATCAGGCCATGCTCGTCGAACTCCCACTGCTCGTTGCCGTAGGAGCGGTGCCACTGTCCATCGGCATCGTGCCATTCGTACTGGAAGCGCACCGCGATACGGTTGTTGTCGAACGCCCAGAGATCCTTGATCAGGCGGTAGTCGACGCTCGTTCTGCCACTTGCGGGTGAGGAAGGCTTTGATGGCCTCGCGCCCTTGAAAGAATTCGGAGCGGTTGCGCCAGCGGCTATCCTCGGTATAGGCGAGCGCGACGCGTTCCGGGTCGCGGGAATTCCAGGCGTCTTCCGCCATGCGCGCCTTCTGCGCGGCGGTCTCTCGGGTGAACGGCGGTAGCGGCGGACGGGACATTTGCGACCTCTTGGCGACCTCGGACGTGGAAGCCGGCGCGCGCAATCTATCGCGGCATCCGACCGAGTCGATAGCCAACTGCCTATCGGCCGATCGTCATTCCAGATCGGCCTTCATCAGGGCACGAAAAGTCTTCGGTATCGGCTGCGCCTTGCCGTCGCAGATGAAGGCAACGCGCACCTGCGCCTTCGCCAGCACATCATTGCCGCGCCTGACCTCCTGCGCCAGCGTGATGGAGGCGCCCTTCACCGCGACCGGCCATGTCACGACCTCGAGCACGTCGTCCATCCGCGCGGGCCGCAGGAAATCGATGTCCATCGAGCGCACCACGAAGGCAAAGCCGGGCGTCTCGGCCTTAGCCTGCTCGAACAGCGCGTGCTGCTCGGCGCCCATCAGCCGCAGATGGTTGGTGCGGCCACGCTCCATGAAGCGCAAATAGTTGGCGTGATAGACGATGCCGGAAAAATCCGTGTCCTCGTAGTAGACGCGGATCTGCATGTGATGGCGGCCGTTGCGGATCTCGCCGTCGAGCTCGGATGATGTCAATTGCGGCCCTCGATCGCCCTTGAAAGCAATCGTTTTGCGCAAATTTGGCCGCGCGTGCAAGCCGTCAGGCGATTTGGTCAGGCAACCGGAGCCCCTGCCCCGCCGAGCCGCACCAGCACGATTTCCGGCGGCACGCCGAGGCGGAACGGCATGATGCTGCAGCCGAGCCCGCCGGAGACGACGACGTCGCAATTCTTGCGGATGTGGCCATAGGCGAGTTGCCGCCCCGAGGGCGAGACCGGCGACCAGCCGAACAGGCGAACCTGGCCGCCATGGGTATGGCCGGAGAGCTGCAACGCCACGCGCGAGGGCACGCGAGCGGCGACATCGGGCTCGTGCGCGAGCAGGATCAGCGGCGCGCTGTCGGTGACTTTTGCCAGTGTCGCGCAGAGATCGTCGACGCCGATGCGACGCACCGGGCGGAAACGCCGCGCCGGCATATAGGCGAGCTGATCGCCGAGGCCGGCGAGCCAGAACGGCCGACCGTCCTTTGTGAAACGCTTTGCGTCGTTCTCGTAGACGGGAATGCCGGCGGCCTCGAGCGCGCGCCGCGACACGGGATGCCCGTGGCCCTCGCGCTGCACGTCGCGGTCGTCCCACCAGTCGTGATTGCCGAGCACGGCGTGCACACCGAGCGGCGCCTTCAGGCCACCCAGCACCGGCGCCCATTCGGAGGCCGGAATGTTGCGCGTCACATGGCGATGGCCGGCGACATAGTCGCCGAGCAGCACGGTGATGTCGGGCTTGCAGCGCATTGGTGCGCTCGACGATGCCCTCGATGCGCTTCAGCGACATCCAGGGGTCGCAGGCGTGCAGGTCGGCGATGACGGCGATCTTCAGCCTGAGATCGGCACGGCCATTGCGGCGGCGCGAGGTCATAGCGCGTCACCCGCAAGCGCTCCGGCTCGATGCCGAAACCATAGGCCGTGGTGGAGACGCCGAGCGCGCCGACCCCGCCCATCATTTGCAGAAAACGCCGCCGCGTAAACATGTGAGTCCAATCGTGATGCCCGTTCAGAATGAGGGCCGATTGCGCCGGAATTCGGGTTGGTCAGCAGGATTGCCGTAAAGGTTACCACCTGGCATCACCGATCAGCGCATCCAGCCGCGCCTTCAGCTCGTCCGGGGCGCGAAAGTACCACACGCCGCCGAGCAGGTCGTGAAAACGCTGGTGGCGGCGGCTTCGCGCTCGATGCGATCAAATAGCCGGCGCTGACCTTAGTGCGGGAAAGGCGCGATCAGGTTCGATGAGCATCAGTCGTCGGTCTCACCCTGCCCGAACAGGCCGAATTGCGCGGGGTCGCGCGCGGGCTCGGCGAGGCCGAGATGACGGAAGGCGTGCGAGGTCAGCAGGCGTCCGCGCGGGGTGCGCTGCAGGTAGCCGCACTGGATCAGATAGGGCTCGATGATGTCCTCGATGGCGTCGCGCGGCTCCGACAGCGCGGCCGCCATGGTCTCGACGCCGACCGGGCCGCCGCCATAGTTCAGCGCGATGGTCGAGAGGTAGCGGCGGTCCATCGCATCGAGGCCGGCGGCGTCGACCTCGAGCGCGCTCAGCGCGTGGTCGGCGATGGCGCGGTCGATCGAGGTGGTGTCGGCGGCAGAGGCAAAGTCGCGCACGCGGCGCAGCAGGCGGCCGGCGATGCGCGGCGTGCCGCGGGCGCGGCGCGCGATCTCGTTGGCGCCGTCAGCGGTCATGCCGATGTTGAGCACGCGGGCGCCGCGGGTGACGATCTTCTCCAGTTCTTCCTCGGTGTAGAAATTGAGCCGCACCGGAATGCCAAAGCGGTCGCGCAGCGGATTGGTGAGCAGGCCCGCGCGCGTCGTGGCGCCGACCAGCGTGAATTTCGCGAGCTCGATCTTCACCGAGCGCGCCGCCGGACCCTCGCCGATGATGAGGTCGAGCTGAAAATCCTCCATCGCGGGATAAAGCACTTCCTCGACCGCCGGGCTGAGGCGGTGGATCTCGTCGATGAAGAGCACGTCGCGCTCTTCGAGATTGGTGAGGAGCGCGGCAAGATCGCCGGCCTTGGCGATCACAGGACCGGAAGTGGCGCGAAAGCCGACGCCGAGCTCGCGCGCCACGATCTGCGCCAGCGTGGTCTTGCCCAGACCCGGCGGACCCACGAACAGCACGTGATCGAGCGCCTCGCCGCGCTTGCGCGCTGCCTCGATGAAGATCGAGAGATTGGCGCGCGCCTGCGCTTGGCCGACGAATTCGGACAGCAGTTGCGGGCGCAGCGCGGTGTCGCCGACATCGTCGCTGCGGCGCTCGGGCGTGACGATGCGGGAGGGGGGGTTCATGCGGCTGCCGTTTTCGGAAACAATGGCCGGAAAAATGATCGTTCGTAACGAACGAAGCAGCGCGTCTCTTCTTGCGAAGGCCACTCGCCGTCTCGGAACATCCGCGATCGGCGCCAGGCGTCGGACTTGCGGTAACCGTTCGTACAAGGCCGCAAGACAGGCTCGGAAAGCTGAACATCGCCAGTGCGACGTCACTCTCTCCTTCGGACGGCAGAAAGTAACCGTGATGCACGCCGCCGAACCGCGGCATCAGGTCGAGCCACATCGCACCGTAAGCTTCGAACTCGGCGAGCTTGCTCGCATTGATCTGATAACGCAGGTAGCAGGTGATCACTTCGCGAGCTCCTTCAGCCCGAGCCGGATCAACTGCGCCGTCTCCGCCTTCTCACCGGCGCTGCGCGAGGCGGCGGCGATGGCGGCGGCCGCCTGCGGCTGGCCGTAGCCGAGATTGACCAGCGCGGAGATCGCGTCCGCCACCGGGCGCGGCGCGCGCTGGTCATCGAGCGCGCCGGACAGATGCACCAGCGCCGGATCGACATTGGCAAAGGCCGGCACCTTGTCCTTCAATTCGGTGACGATCCGTTCGGCAACCTTTGGCCCGACGCCCGGCGTACGCGATACCGCGGCCTTGTCGCGCAGCGCAATCGCATTCGCAAGGTCCGACGGCGGCAGGGTGCTAAGCACCGACAGCGCGACTTTTGCGCCGACGCCCTGCACGGTCTGCAAGAGGCGAAACCATTCGCGCTCGTGATCGGTGCGGAAGCCGAACAGTTTGATCTGGTCCTCGCGCACATAGGTCTCGATCGACAGCACAGCCGCCTCGCCCGGCGAGGGCAGCGCCTGCAGCGTCCGCGTCGAACAGTGCACCTGGTAGCCGACGCCGCCGACGTCGAGGATGACAAAATCCTCGCCGTAGGAATCGATCAGGCCTTTCAGTTTGCCGATCATGCGCCGGCCACCCTGAGCCTCAGCTCGACGCTGGAGCGGTGATGCGCATGCGTGATCGCAATCGCCAGCGCGTCGGCCGCGTCGGCGGATTTGGGATCGGCCTTGGGCAGGAGTATCTTCAGCATCACCGCGATCTGGTTCTTGTCGGCATGGCCGGCGCCGACCACGGTCTTCTTCACCTGGTTCGGCGCATATTCGGCAACCGTAATGCCGAACATTGCGCCGCGCCAGCATGGCGATGCCGCGCGCCTGGCCAAGCTTCAGGGTGGCAACGCCGTCCTTGTTGGCAAAGGTCTGTTCGACCGCGGCCTCCTGCGGCCTGAAGTCGCCGAGCACGGCGGCCAACCCCTCATGGATGGCAAGCAGCCGGCTTGCCAGCGGCAGGTCGTTGTCCGGCTCGACCGAACCGCAGCCGACGAAGGTCAGCCGGTTGCCCTCGCTCTCGATCACGCCCCAGCCGGTGCGGCGCAGGCCAGGGTCGATGCCGATGATCCGAACGGGTTGGCGAATCGGTGGGGGTGCCATGGCGTAGTGATAGCGCCATAGGAGCGTGAACGAAACATAAACAGAAGGTCATCCCCGCCAAAGCGGGCAGCCGGGGCAGCTCAGCGGTATTTGCGATCGATCGCCTTGATGTCTTGTTTGATTTGCCGGGTATCCTCCTGGAAGCGCCGCATGTTGGATTCGTGCTCCCGGCGCGAGGCGGCGGCATAGTCGGGGGTGCCGGCCCCGCCGGAATAGGAGCCGCCGGACGCGCCGCCGGACGAGTTGCTGCTTGCAGCCGCCGCGCGCTCGCTTTCGAGCTGGCGCTGGCGATGGAAATCGGCGAGGTAGCGCTGATAATTCTCGTTCTGCTTGCGGTTGATATAGGCGACCGCATGCGTCGACAGGCCGTTGCAAGCGGCACCCCACTCGCCCCAGGGCGGCTGGCGCAGCCGAGCATAATCGGCATCCCAGCTTGCGGCGACGCGGGCGCGCAGGCGGTCGCGCTCCTTGCCGGCTTGCGCCACGGCGGTGGCGTCGTCGGCGGCACGGTCGAGCTTGTAGACGCTGCGCGCATTGTCGGAGTAGCCGTCGACCTGCACTTTGGTCGATCCGCCGCCGCGCGCCTGGATCAGCTCCATGCGGTCGGCGCATTCGGCCATCGCCGACCAAAGCGGCCGGCCTGAAAACATTGCCCGCGCCTTGGCATCCGCCACATCGGTACCGACACGGAGATCACGCGCGTCATCGCCGCCAACCGGCGTTCCCGGGGGTGGAATGGAAGCCGGCGCAGCAGGTATCGCCGGCGCGGTTGCGGCCGGCGCTGCCGCCTGCGGCTTGACGACCGTCGGATAGATCACGGGCGGATAGGCTGCAGCCGGCAGCGCGGGCGGTTTGGGCGCTGCCGCCTTTTCCGCAGCGCGCGCGGCTTCGTTGATCGCGGCGATCTTGCCCTGGTCGGCTGCTGCGACCGGCGCGCTGAGGCCATTTTGCGCGGTGTACCAATCCCTGGTGAGCTGGCAGGCCAGGAGCCGATCGGTGTTGCGCGCCTTGCGCACGGTCACGCCGAGCGCGGTGGTGTCTTCGCGGACGAATTTCAGGGTATCGGCTGCGGCCTTGGCGAGATCGGCATCGACGGTCTTTTGCGCGTCGGCAGTGCTGATCTTGGCGGAATGGGCCTTCAGCTCGATGGCCAGCGCGCGATAGTCGGCGATCGCCTTGTCGAGATCGGTACGCGGCGCCGGCAAAGCGCGGCCTTCATCGCGGATCGCGGTGAGCTGCACCACGCAGATGCCGAAGCGGGTCGAAAACGGCACCTTGTCGCTGGAGAGGTCAAAGTTCTGATCGACCTTGGCGGTCGCAAGTGTGCGCGCCTTGGGCAACGCCTTGGGATCAGGATCGAGCTTGACGTCGGCGGATGCCGGCGCCGCGGCAAGGACGAGAAAAACCGGCGCGGCGGAAAACGCCGCAAATGCACGAGCCTGCCTGAACATGAAAATGCCCCCGAAATATGAGGCGAATTCAATCCGGATGCGGCGGTGAGTTCAAGAGGGCGTTGTCCGCCCCCAGCCGTGTCAAGACGCCGCTAGTCCGCCATCCTGGCCATCAGCGCGTCGGACACCTCGAAATTGGCGAACACGTTCTGCACGTCGTCGTGTTCGTTGAGCAGGTCCATCAGCTTCAAGAGCTTCTCGCCGGTCTCGTCGTCGACCGCGATGGTGTTTTGCGGCTTCCAGGTCATCGCCGCCTTGCGTGGCTCGCCGAATTTCGCCTCCAGCGCCTTGGCGACCTCGCGAAAGGTTTCCTGCGAGGCGTAGATCTCGTGGCCGTTTTCGCTGGAAACCACGTCGTCGGCGCCGGCCTCGATCGCCGCATCCAGCATGGCGTCGTCGGAAGCAACGCTGCGATCGAATTCGATGATGCCGGTGCGGTCGAACATGAAGGCGACCGAGCCGGTTTCGCCGAGATTGCCGCCGGACTTGGTGAACATGGAGCGGATGTCGGAGGCGGCGCGGTTACGGTTGTCGGTCAGCGCCTCGACGATGACGGCGACGCCGCCGGGGCCATAGCCCTCATAGCGGATCTCGTCATAGCTCTCGCTGTCGCCGCCGCTCGCCTTCTTTACCGCGCGCTCGATCGAGTCCTTCGACATGTTTTCCTGGCGGGCGGAGATGATCGCGGCGCGCAGCCGCGCGTTCATCGCAGGATCCGGGGCCCCGAGCTTGGCCGCCACCGTGATTTCCCGCGCCAGCTTGCCGAACAGTTTCGACTTCTGGGCGTCCTGGCGCCCCTTGCGGTGCATGATGTTCTTGAATTGGGAATGGCCGGCCATTGGGTGGTCTTTCGGAATCTTCAGAATCTTGCGGAATGCGGGTGGAAGGCGCGGCCTTATAGGCCGCAAGAGGGGCAAAATCAAAGAATAGCTCGTGTTTTTGGGTACTTTAGTAGGGGGGATGTCCGGCAGGGAGGCAACGTTAACCATGATTTCATGCCCGGATGGGAGGATGGCAGGCCAATCACAACCCGCGAAGAGCATCCCATGGCGTTCGGTTTGTTTCGGAAGCGTCCGGTGGAGCCGGCTGCGCCCATCGCCGAGGCAAAGAGCCCGGCGGTGACGGCAGCAGCCCAAGATGCGCAGTTGCGCATCGGAGATGCCCCGGCAGGCGCCGAGAGCGATTCGTCCAAGGCCATCCTGGAACTGCTGGAACTCGAACTCGGCGCGATGATCCGCCAGCTCGAGCGCGCCGCCAATTCGGTTGCGGGCGGCGCAGAAGCGACCGCCGCGACGCTCACCAACATCCGCCAGCGCACGGATGGTTTGACCGGCCGCGCCAGCGAGGCGCAATTCACCGCCGCGACCTTCTCGCAGGCCGCCGACAAATTCACCCAGTCCGCGCAGGGCATCGGCGCGCAGGTGCGCGATGCCGGCAAGCTTGCCGACCAGGCAAGTGCGGCGGCAAGCGAAGCCCGCGCCAACGTCGATCGGTTGCGGGAATTCTTCCGCCGCGATCGGCAACGTCGTCAATTTGATCGCGCAGATCGCGCGCCAGACCACGCTGCTCGCGCTCAACTCCACGATCGAAGCGGCGCGTGCCGGCGCCGCGGGCAAGGGCTTTGCCGTTGTCGCCGTCGAGGTCAAGGCGCTCGCCGTGCAGACCCAGAACGCCACCGAAGAGATCACCAAGAAGATCGAGGCGCTGCAGCGCGACGCCGCAGGCTCAGTCGACGCCGTGCATCGCATCTCGCAGGCGATCGAAGCGATCCGACCCGTGTTCGAGACCGTCAACGGCGCGGTGGCCGAGCAGAGCGAGACCACCGGCGAGATGTCGCAGAATGCGGCGTCGGCCTCCCACTTCATCGAGTCGGTCGGCGACTCGGCCGCCGAGATCGACAACGTGACCAAGCAAGCCGAGGCGCATGGCGAGAGCGTCGCCCAGGCAGGCCAGGCCGTCACCATGTTTGCGCAGAAGCTGAAATCGCGCTGCGCGGTGCTGCTGCGCCAGAACGAACGCGGCGACGCCGCCAAACACAACCGCCTGCCCTGCAGCCTCAAGATCGAAATTGCGACGGCGCGCGGCATGGTCGCAGCACCGGTCTACGAGATTTCGCTCGACGGCATTCTAGTCAGCGGCCCCGAGGCAGAGAAGCTCGTCGCCGGCCAGAGCCTGGCTGCGACGCTGCAGGACATCGGCGCCTGCCGCATCAGGATCGGCGCGCGCGCCAAGGGCGGCACGCAGGCGCAGTTCGAGCGGCCGGACAAGGCCGTCGTCGAAAAGATCGAAGACAAGCTGTGGGCGATCCAGGACGACAACACCGAAGCGGTGACGCGCGCGATGGAAGCCGGCCGCGAGCTCAACAGGATTTTCGAGAACGCGGTAGCAAGCGGCGCGATCTCGATCGAAGATCTGTTCGACGAGAACTATGTCGAGATCTCCGGCAGCAATCCGGTGCAGTACCGCACCAAATTCCTCGACTGGGCCGACCGCGCCCTGCCCGCGCTGCAGGAAGCCTTCCTCGCCCGCGACAAGCGCGCGGCGTTCTGCGCCATGATCGACCGCAACGGTTATCTGCCGGTGCACAACAAGATCTATTCGCACCCGCAAAAGCCTGATGATGTCGCCTTCAACACCGCCAACAGCCGCAACCGCCGCATCTTCAACGATCCCGCAGGCCTTGCCGCCGGCCGCAACACCCGCGCCTATCTGATCCAGACCTACGCCCGCGACATGGGCAACGGCGTCACCATCATGATGCGCGAGATCGACGTGCCGGTGCGCGTGCGCGGCCGGCATTGGGGCGGTTTTCGTACGGCATACCGGCTGTAGGCGCGGCAACGCTCGCGCGGCGTCCGTGGTTCGGAGCCATCGACGGCCTCAGGATGCCCTATGGAGCCATGAGATGCGGTCTGTGCGAGGGACCAGCGTCACAACGCTTTTTCAGATAGCTCCGGCAACATCGCTCAATCCCGGCCATCGCCCATGTCCGTTCCTAGAGGCAAAGCCGACCTCGCCAATCGGATGGCCCGACTTCCGAAAATGACCCAAAGCAGACATTGGGACGCAGCCTCTGGGGCCAATTGTTTGCCCCTTTCCGCTCGCCGCCCGTTGCAAAGTGCTAGGCTTTAGACGTCGATGAGGCGTTCCTCCGAGGGTTCAATGAAACGGCGGGAGTTTATCGCGGCACTCGGCAGCGCGGTGATTTGGCCGCTCGCCGCGCGTGCACAGCAGCCCGACCGTGTACGGCACATCGGCGTGCTCATGACCACGGCGGTGGTCGATTCAGAAGCACAGGCTCGCATCGCAGCGTTCCAACAGGAATTGCAACAGTTGGGCTGGATTGCAGGCCGCAACGTTCAGATCGATATCCGTTGGGGCGGAAGTGATGCCGATAGCATTCGTAGATATGCGGCGGAATTGGTTGCGCTCGCGCCCGACGTCATTCTGGCCACGGGCAGCGTAAGTTTAGGGCCTTTGCTGCAGGCGACTAGCTCCGTGCCGATCGTTTTCGCGTACGTCCCTGATCCGGTCGGCGCCGGCTTTGTCGATAGCCTGGCGCGGCCCGGCCGCAACGCCACCGGATTTACCCCGTTCGAATACAGCATAGCTGGGAAATGGCTGGAATTGCTCAAGGAGATCGCGCCAGGCGTGACGCGTGCCGCTGTTATTCGGGACCCGGCAATATCCACCGGACTCGGCCAGTTTGCTGCAATCCAGTCGATAGCGTCGTCGGTCAAGGTGGAGGTAAGTGCAGTGAGCATCCGCGACGCAGGCGAGATTGAGCGTGCCATCACGACATTTGCCCGCGCCTCGAATGGCGGTCTGATCTTGACAGGAAGTGCGTTGGCAGTGCTTCACAGCGATCTGATCATCACGCTGGCCGCAAGGCACAAGCTCCCCGGTGTCTACTTCGAACGGCAGCACGTCACCCGCGGCGGTCTGACTTCCTATGGGCCGAACATAGTCGACCAATATCGCCATGCGGCCGGCTACGTCGACCGCATTCTAAAGGGCGAAAAGCCGGCCGACCTTCCGGTGCAAGCGTCAACCAAGTATGAACTGATCATAAATCTCAAGACGGCCAAGGCGCTCGGCCTCACCGTGCCACCGTCCGTGCTCGCACGCGCCGATGAGGTGATCGAACAATGATGCCGCGTTGTTGCGATGCATGAGTCCGTTCTTGGCACTAGATGGACCTCCGGATGTCGCCGGGTATACCCGCTTAGCTGAGCCGACTAACGGCCTGCTCTAATGTGAGGGCGGCCGGGTCTTTTTCGGGGCAGCCGGCGATTTTAGCGCCGCGGCCGGCGGCGGAAAGTATTTCGCGATGATCGCGGGGGACAGCGAGGCAGCTGCCGAATCCGGCAGCCGGTTCCAGGTCTCATCCCTGCCGAGCAGCGAGATGCCCAAATAGCCGCGCATGGTCAGCGTCTGACCATCCGGGCTGAGGCTCATCTTAGCCTTATAGATCTTGCCGTCGCGAGGATCGAGGACGGTGCCATCCTCGTATTTAAGCCCCTCGCGCTTCATGTTTCTAATGATGGAAATTCCGAGCATCGGCGCATTCTTACGGTCGTCGGTGCATCGCACGCAGACCGGATTGGGATTTTCCCCGGGCTCTGGGAAGGTTTTGGCAAGGATGCCTTCGAAGATACCCTCGTGGTCTATTACCAAAAACCAAGCCACCGGCTTGCCGTCCTCGACCTTTTGCCACAACCCCGCAGCCGACGGGTCGGCGGCGTAAGCTGAAATGGTGATCGCGAACGGCGCGATGATGGCCAACAAGACCGCCAAGACACGTCGATCTTCGAACAGCGTGGCCCACATGATTCGTCACCTAACGTAATCTGTTGGGAGTGCGCCGAGCCCTTGCAAGGGTTGGCGAATTCGGAAGATTGGCGCGCGTTGTGCGCAGGAATGTATACGAGTTTGACTTTGCATGATGCTCAAGCCTGCTGACGGAATTGCGCGGACTAGACTGGCACTCAAATCCATCAAAACCGCTGCCGGATTCCGATAACGTTGGCGTTGTTGCCTTCCTTGATACCGCCCAGCGTTCCGTAGCCACCAGAACGGTGCTGAATGCGAAAAACCAACTCGGTGTTTGGAGAACTTGTCAACGCGAACGCTAGATCAAAGCCCAGGTAGAAAAGCACCTTGGCAGACCCTTGATGGTCGAATTGATGCAGGGCTTCCTGTCCTATTGGATTTGAGACGGCGCTCAGTCCAAACACAAAGCCCGGCGAAATTCGGACCGTATCGAACAATGCGACACCTTGGTGTCGAAAAGAGACGCCGCCCCACAGCTCCGCCGAATGATTCATGCTGTTTGAGTAAGCAATCGTATCACAACAAATCGTGTAGTGACCGAACCGATCAGCAAGTCCGATCTCCGCGCCAACCAGGATTCCACTGTTGAATTGAAAAAAGTCGCGTTGATAGGCTCCGCCTACGATGTAGTTGTCGTAAAATATCGTCCGCGGTGCACCAGCGCCGAAGGCAAAAGTATCCCCGAGATTTCCAGAATTTGTGCGGCCTGCAAACCCGAATAGCGATTGCTTCAGAAGGGGCCGAGAGTTCAGTCCGAACGGATTGACGAAGTCATAGTACGGCTCAGCGCCAGGAGTGGCCGCTTCGAGCGCAGCCTGTTCACGGGCGATGGAACCTTGGGATCGGCATGGCGTGGGGAGAATCAATCCGCAAGCTAGAGCGAATAATCCAGTCATGGCCAAAGCACGCCGCGAAGAAAGGCGTTCACGAACAAGATTGGAAACTCTCCCGCGACCGGGACTGCTTGCCCGCGGCGGTACTCGAGAACAAATACCCATAGCGCCGATCTCTATCGAACCGGAAACCCAAGCACGCTATGCCCGACGCTCCAAAACCTCGTGCCTAAATGGCAACATCCCAAGAAAAGGCCGTGAATGGCGCTATTTTGTCGCGCTGCGTGAGCCTGGTCCGGCATCAACAGCATGCCCTTTGGTACAATGTCCCTTAGGACAATAGTCCGAGAACATGCCCGCTCTTGATGCAATGGCGGTCATTGAGTACCTGCGACCAATGTCCGCTTCTGACCCATCACGGAAGTCGTCTTGATTTGGATCAACTACATCGTTGACTGATGGCGTCGACTCCGACGCGCTGGGAGAAGGCGGCGTCCGCCGACTGATCCAAAGCAGCACCGCAAATCCGACGACCATGTGCCCTGGGCGCGGCTAACGAACAACTCCAGAGGGTAGGAAAGCCAGTCATGCTCAAACATCGTATCACGCTGGTGCTAGGCGCGCTTGCTATGGCGTGGGTTTCGCCCGCGATTGCCCAGGCCCCGCAGGGGACCGCCGCCGGCACGCTCACTTGCCAGTTGGCGCCATCAATTGGCCTGCTCATTGGATCCCAGCAGCGGATGGCCTGCCGGTTTGTTCCAAACGGCGCCTACCCGCCCGAAGCTTATCTCGGCGTGATGAACTCGCTCGGTCTTGATATCGGTATCACCGCGGGGGGAGTCATGGCGTGGGGCGTCATCACGCCCAATGCGGGCCCAATGCGCGGAAAGCTCGCAGGCAAGTATGTGGGCGCGAGCGGCGCCATCGGTATCGGCGTGGGCGTCGGAGCCAACGTCCTGGTTGGCGGGTCCAACCGCTCGATTTCCCTGCAGCCGCTTTCGGTCGAGGGCACTGTCGGGTTCAACCTGTCGCTCGGAATTTCGGGACTCACGCTTACGTTGGCACAATGAGCGCAATGTCGCTCTGCAATGCTTCAAAGCCAATCATCAGAGGACGATCATGAAAATTAGAACGCATTTGCTCGCGAGGCTCGGAGTTTTGCCTTTGCTGGTCATCTTGTCGGTCGCATCAGCGTCAGCGCAGACCAGCCCCGGCAAAACGATTGTCGAAAAGCTGACGGCAAAAATTGCAAAACTCGAGAGCACCTGCGCTTCTGATATAAAGAAATACTGCAAGGCAGTAACGCCAGGCGAGGGCCGCATGATCTATTGCATGCAAGCCCATGAGGACAAAATTAGTCCGAAATGTGCGTTTGAACTGGGGGAGACCTCGGGCAGTGTACAGGCGACGTCTGATCTCCTGAAAGACGGAGCAATTGCTTGCAAAGCCGAGATAACAGGCGTGTGTGGGAAAACACAGCCCGGCCAGGGTCGAATCGCCGCATGTCTGATCGCGAACAAATCGACGGCCTCGAAGAACTGCGCAGATGCCATTCAGAAGGTCGAAGCTATGGCTGCCCAATGACATGGGCGGGTCGGTTAACGGCTTGATCTGGATCAAGCCCATCATGCAACGAGCGCCTAGGAGGATCGCGCGCGACCACCCAGATCGGGCCGCGCGCCCACAGGTCCGGTTGACCAACAGGACCTAATTTCGGCCCAGCACAGGCGGCGGCTTGATGGCGGGACCAGATCGGAATGTTGTTCTTGTCGTCGACGATGACGACTCGATGTTGAAGAGCGTAGCGCGACTGCTGCGGCAGCTCGGCTACGCGAGCATGCTGTTTCCCTCAGCGGCGGCCTTCGCAGAACACCATGACTTCGACGACGTGCTCTGCGTCCTTCTCGACATCGACCTGGGCGATGACTCGGGCATCGAACTGAGGCAGCGTCTCAAGGCCGCGAACAACCCCGTGCCGGTCATTTACATTACCGGGAACGACACCCCCGCTAATCGCATGGCTGCGCTACAGTCCGGGTGTCTCGCCTATCTCACCAAGCCGTTCTCGGCTGCGGCTCTGGCCGAGAACCTGGGGCGGGCGTCGAAGCGCGCCTAATCCAGTGCACCGGGTGCAGAATTGTCACACCCGCTGAGAATGCGCGATCGTTCCCCGTGCGTTCGCAAAACATCATGATTGTGGCGTCATCGGAGACTTTTGTCCTCGGATCGGGGTTGGGGGATCGTGGACGTGCCGAAATCGAAGAAACGAGCATCAACCGACGCTGACAGAGTAGACGCCCTTGCCCGTGCGCTGGCGGATTACCTGGGCCGCAAGGTTGTCGTGGTGTCGATAGACGACAAGGAAGTAGTTGTTGAGCCTCACGCTAAGCCAAGGCTGGACAGTTAAGGCTACGCCTTCAAAGTACTGGCGTACTGACGTCGGAAGAATGAAGCCGTACAAAGTTGTCTCGGCTGCGAGCGATTTTCGCAACAACGGCCGGTCGCAGACGGTAAAAAATTGCGGCCCGGTCCCGCGAAATCTCGTCGCTTAAGAACGGCACTCCATGGATAGTAGACCGAGGAATCTCGCAGAACACCCGAGATCCATTCACGTTGGCCCAGACAGTCAGGCTGTTGCCGTCCCAGCTAATTTCGCTGTCAAACTGAACTGCCGACATCGCACCACTCCCTTCGAAGCTTGCGCAGGCGCGAGTATCTGCCGAAGCGCGCCGTTGTAAACATTTTGATCCTGCATTGGATTCGATTGGGTAGCCGGTGTAGCGAAAATACCGCAGGATGAAAGTGGCCCGTCTGTCTGAACCCCTTGTTGCTGGTTCCCGGTAGCTGTCCTCTGGGACAAGGAGTGGCGGAGATGGTGCGCCTGCCAGATCCGCCATAGGCGGAATTTCTCAGGGCTCACTCAATTGAGGGACCTCGTCGTCGAAAACCAACACCAAGCAGCGGTGCTTGAAGCACCACCACGGGGGCTCCGGGGCTGGTGTGACTACGAACGTAAGCCGGACGCTGCCGCGCAGAAGGTATTCGACGTTCCACGCATCTCCAGCCCCGATGCTTGTGACTTGCCGGGGCCCGGCCGTGTGCAGGATTCCTCCCCGCGGTCGGGTCTTGTCTGGATCGCGCGCGAACGTGCGCTGCATTCAAATAAAATTGTCCACAACACCGAGCTCTTTCCTGTCCTTCCGGACAATTACCGAGCGGTGCCCTCGGGGCTAAATCGGTCATGGTTCCTCAAAGTAAGCAGCGCGGCAATCTACCGAGATTGGACTGTACGATGATCCGACAAGCGGCTCCTGGATCGCTGTTCTACCGCGGAGAAATGCGGCTGGGTCGGTTGAACTGATCCAGATTGCGGTGTGGAGGCTTCCATGACTTCGCCAGGCAGCAAGGGTATCTCAGAGGGTGACGTTGAACACGTCATTCGATCGACCCAATCAAGCTGGGACAGAAAAATTGCCACAGACCTAATTTCTGAAATGGCAGCGTTCTTCGGAGAGGTCGATACCGTTCCGCAGATGCGCCAAGCCTTGGCCATCGCTGGATATCATGAACTTCAGCGGCTGATCGAAAAAGCGATCGAAGGCAAGGCAAAACTGGATGCGGTTCGGGCGATGGCATTTGCCATGCGTAGCTTTGCGCTCGGTAGCCCGGGCCTAGCAGTGGCTTCTTTCCGCAATCCGGACATTGGCAACCCTGAGAGCCAGAAGGCGGCTGGGCAATTGGCCAATCTGGTATTGCAGGTCTTCGGAGAGGCCGGCATTAAAGAAGACGCGGCCAAGCATGCCATCCGGATCCTTAAAAGCATTGTTCGTGGATTCGTTATGAGTGAAATGTCAGCCCCCGTTGCTCATCCTATCGAATACCAGAAGAGCTATGTTCTGGCGATCGAGATGTTCACATACGGCCTGGATAGGCTTGGAGATCTCTCTTCAACGAAAGATCAGCAATAAGGACCTCGACGTTTTGCTCGTAACACTGAGCGAGCGGCCCGCGCGTGTTGCTTTCGAGCATAGATGACCGCTCACACACTCCAATCGATTCACTCCTGAAGCAGACCCAGCGGTTTAGCACCAGTGCCCTGCCATGACGCTCGACAGGAAGCTGGTGCGAGCCAGATCACACACAATCGGTTTAGAGAACAAGGCGCCGAACCATTTACTCGTCAACGAACCATCGTTGTCGACCCAGGGGATCGGTGACAGTTTCGGCAGGTAAGATGCATACGGCTGCACTCTTGCAAATGACACTCTGCCCGGAAACTTTGCGAGGAAGGCCTTGTTCATTCCGCCGTCCAGTCCGCTGTAGATTTGGGCGGCTGGCACGTTGTCTTTGAGCAATTGCGTGTATTCGAGCTCGTCGGCGCGATGTTTCTCCCGCGCCTGCCGGGCGATTTTCGGATCCACGACAAAGGCGGGGCACTTATCGGTGGGATTGAACACAAGAGGATTTGGCGAATTTGGGGGAGGTTGCGCATCGAATACATAGCGGCGATTGCACACATCCACCTTAGGTTCGAGATGCGTCGTCTCGAAGTGATCGTTGCCGATCTTGAGCATTTTCCAGAAGGCCAATTCGGGATTATTTCGATGCCGCGCCAGATTCGCCGGCGTCAAGCGGAACGGATAGGCCTGGACCTGGAATGACGGCCGGTCGCCGAGGAATGAGTCGCGCGCCAGCGAATAGATCTCGCTTATCTGTTCGTCGGTCATGGCATAGCAACCGCTCGACGAGCAGTCGCCGTGGATCATGAGCAAGCTGCCGTCGCGGTTGTTCGCTTTGTCGAAGCTGTTGGGGTAGCCGACGTTGATCGCAAGATAGAAGTTGGAGTTGGGATTTATCAACTCGGGTGTAATTGTATAGAACCCCTCCGGAGCCTGACGGTCGCCCTCTTGCAACTTCGGCCCAAGATCGCCCGACCACCGACAGATCGGATAGATCTTGAGGATCTGGAAACGGCCGGTGGTGTCTTGTTTCCAGACTTCGAGCTCTGCCTCTTCCTTGAAAACGCGCACAAGGATGGGTGAATATTTTGGCATCTTTTTTTGTCGGAGCAGCGAGAAAAGCTCGGGCGGTAGCTCCTTTGTCGCCTTGGTCGGCAACCGATTGCTGTTTTCGCCAAGGCACGTGACCGGCGTCAACCCCGCGGCAAAAGCCGCCAGCACAAGCGCACGGAGTCCCGTGGCGCGGATCATTGCTGTACCTCCGACATGAAACCTTTCCTATCTGGAGCTTGTAGTCGGTGGCTTTCGTAAGGCAAACCCAGATGGGTGCAGGGATTATGACCGCCAAGGAAATTATGCAGCTCCTCCCGCATGATCAGTCATTCGGGGCATATTTGGTCAACTGCGTGGGCGCTGATAATCTACCAGAAGCGAAAAAGGCTGTAGTGCAGGCCGCCATCACTGACGACCATGCGGCATTGTTCAAAACAGATAGAAGCTCCCGATCAGTAGGCCCGCAGAAAAGGACCACAGTCCCAACGTGCAGGCTGACACGAGGCGCAAGAAGTTGCGAGCCTGCACCTCGAACTCGGCTTCCGTCGTCTTATGGAACTGAGCTGTCATTCGCGCTGCCCTGCCCAGCGTTGGTCGAATGTACGCACAAATCATGGTGAAGGTGGGGCATTTATACCCCGCAGTGATGGCGCTGCTGATCAGGCTCGAGGGCCTCTCATTCGAACATACGGCATCAATCCTCCGATGTCTGCCGTCGAGGGTAGAGCGGACAGCGGTTCAGTGGGGCCAACTTCCGCTTTTGACCCAGAACAGATGAGGTGGATGGCTCCCGCTCACGGCATCTAGGTGCCAAGGTGTGAAGGCCGTCAGGCATTCACGAGCAAAATGGGAGCCATCCGCTATGAAGATTACCACGATTGGCCTCGACTTGGCCAAGAGCATTTTTCAAGTCCACGGCGTTGATGCGACCGGCCAGGTCGTGGTTCGCAAGTCGCTTCGGCGGTCGCAGATGCTGCCATTTTTTGCCAAGTTGCCGCCTTGCCTGGTCGGCATCGAGGCGTGCGGCACGTCGCATCACTGGGCGCGCGAGCTGCTCAAGCTCGGCCATGAGGTGCGCCTGATGCCGCCAGCTTACGTCAAACCGTATGTGAAGCGGGGGAAGACCGACGCTGCCGATGCGGAAGCGGTTTGCGAGGCAGTGACACGGCCTACGATGCGGTTCGTGCCGGTCAAGTCGCCGGAGCAGCAGGCGGCGCTGTCAATGCACCGGACGCGCGATCTGCTGGTCAAGCAGCGCACGCAGCTGATCAACATGATCCGCGGTCTACTGGCCGAGTTTGGCATCGACATCCCCAAGGGGCTGGAGCGGGCGTTGCTGATGGCGCGACAGATCGTCGATGGTAAGCCACCTGAGGTGCCATTCGAAGCTGCCAAGATCGTCAGTACACTGTCGCAGCAGGTGCTCGACACCCACGTTCGGCTCCGCGAGATCGACCGCGATCTGGCCATCTGGCTACGTAGCAACGATGTTGCACGTCGTCTCATGACTATCCCCGGCATCGGGCCGATCGGCGCCTCGGCACTTGCCGCATCGGTAACCGATCCGCATCAGTTCCGCTCGGGGCGGCAGTTCGCTGCCTGGTTGGGATTGACGCCACTTCAGAAGTCGAGCGGTGGCAAAGAACGGCTCGGTCGTATCAGCAAGATGGGCGACAAATACCTGCGCAAGCTGCTCATTGTCGGCATGACCTCACTTGTGCGTCGCGCAAAATACAGTCCCGGGAAGGTCGATCGACGCCTGGCGGATCTGCTGGCGCGAAAACCCACCAGGGTCGCCACCGTCGCGATGGCGAATAAGACCGCGCGGGTCATCTGGGCGATCATGTCACGTGGCGAGACCTATCGTGCCGGTCACCGGCCGACACTGGCCGCATAAACGATACAGGATTTAGCTGAAGAGGAGATCAGCTTCACGAGGTTGCGAGCGCGATGCGATGTGATGGCAGACCGGTCAGACCGGGAACAGGGACAACCCAACCGATGTCCAAGGCGTAATAGCCTGATGAACAGAATGGGACCTTGTTCGCGAACTCCATCAGGGCCAGCAGTCTCAAACCGACTGCATCAACAGGCCGGACAGAAGACTGCACCCGACCAATGCCATTGCGTCAATTTAACCCTTGCAACGCGGGAGCCATCCACAGAAGACATCGGGTCAAAAACCAACCGAGCGCACCCGCCCAACAGCGATGCGCGGGTGCGCTCTATCCGGCTTCGCGCGGCCACCTGGATCGCGCGAAGCCGTCTCGTAGTTCAGTCGCCGGGTCAGACGAGCATCTCGTGGAAGGTAGCATTGGCGACCAACGATTGGATCACGATGTTGTCGCCCGGCCCGCCGTCCAGGACATCGATGCCTCCGCCGCCGATCAGGACATCGTCGCCGAGCCCGCCGAGCAGAGTGTCGTTCCCCGCGCTACCGAGCAGCACATCGTCACCAGCGCCCCCGTCCAGAACGAGGTGCGCCCCGCCGAGGTTGAGGTCCGTCGCCAGAATCACGTCGTCACCGCCCAGGCCGTTAATGGTGATCGTGTCGTTGAAATCGAAGTTCTCGATGACGACCTGGCTTGCGAGTTCGTCAATCACCAGCGCGCCATTGCTGTTGAGCGAAAGCGTGATGACATCGTCACCGCCGGTGCCATTGACCACGATCTTGTCGGCCGCACCGTCGCCGCCCGGGGTTCCGGGAGCGCCGGCCAGATCGATATTGACCCGCGTCACGTCGGTGCCGCTCATGTCACCGACATTGATGGTGTCGGCGCCGCCGCGGGCCGTGAACGTGATGGTTTCGACGCCGTTCATGTCCATCGCAACAGCGGCGATATCCCGGGTCAACTCGGCCCGCGAGCCGTTGGCAAAGATGTTGATCGTCTCGGCGATGTTGGCACCATTGAACAGCATCGTGTCGCTTCCGGCCTGACCTTCGATGACGTCGTTGTCATCGCCCGGATTCCACACGAACGTGTCATTGCCGGCGCCCATCAGCGCGACGTCGCTGCCGTCGCCACCGGTGATGAGGTCGTCGCCCTGGCTGCCGAACATGATGTCGTTGCCGAGCCCGCCATTGATCGTGAGCTGCAAGGTACCGGCGGCAAGCCCGCTCGCATCGATCGTATCGTCGCCGCCCTGGCCATTGAGCGTCAGCTGATCGGTCGCATCCATGCCCGTCAGCATCGTTGTCGCGGGCAGGCCGAACACCGTCACGCCGCCGGCATTGCCCGCGACGCCGAAGGTGTCGGCACCCTGGGTGGCATTGACCGTGATGGAATCCACGGCACCGTCGGGCGTTCCGGTCGAACCGCGCAGGTCGATATTCACCTGCGTCACATCCGTGCCGCTCAGATCGCCCACCGTGATATGATCGGCGCCGTCGAGCGCGCGGAAATCGATCTGCTCGACGCCGTGAAGATCCATCGTCACCGTTGCAACGTCACGTGTGAACCGGACGTGGTCGCCATTTGCAAAAATGTCGATGTTCTCGGCGACATTGGCGCCGAAGAACAACATCTTGTCGGTACCGGCATCGCCTTCGATCGTGTCGCTGCCGTCGCCCGGATTCCACTGGAACAAATCGTTGCCGAGGCCGAGGCGCGCGACGTCGTTGCCGCGGCCGCCGATCACGAAATCATTGCCGTCGCCGCCGAGCAGCGTATCGTCGCCCTGGCTGCCGGTAATGGTGTCGTTTCCGGCGCCGCCGTCGATGGTCAGCTTGACGACGCCCGCGGCGAGCGCGGCCGCCGAGATCGTGTCGTTACCCCCGAGGCCGTTGACGACAAGCGCGTCGTTCGCGCCTTCGACGTTGGTCATGGTGACGGCGGCCGGCAATCCCGTGACGGAGACCGAGGTCCCGGAACCCTGCACCTGGATCGTGTCGGCCGCATTCCTGCCCTGGACCGTGACGCTATCCGCCGCGGCGTCGCCGCCGCCGGCCGACCCGCCAAGATTGAGGTTGACCTGGGTGACGCCGGTGCCGCTCAGATCGTTGACCACGATATTGTCGCTGGCGCCGAGCGCGTTGACGTTGATGGTCTCGATGCTCTTGAGGTCCATCGTGATGTTGCCGATATTGCGGGTCAGGCGCACGCGGTCGCCGTTTGCCGCAATATCGAAGTTCTCGGCGACGTTGGCGCCGTTGAAGAGCAGCGTGTCCGTGCCGGCCTGGCCGTCGACCGTATCGCTGCCATCGCCCGGATCCCATTGAAACGTATCGTTGCCGGCTCCCAGCAAGGCTGTGTCGCTGCCCTGATTGCCGTCGATGAAATCGTTACCGTCGCCGCCGAGCAGGGTATCGTCGCCGTTGCTGCCCAGGATCGTGTCGTTGCCGGTACCGCCGTCGATCGTCAGCTTGATCAGCGCCGCGAGATTGCCGGTCGCGGAAATCCTGTCGTCGCCACCGCCGGCGTTGAGCACGAGGTTTTCGGTGGTGCCGATGTCGAGCGAAAACGGAGCCGGGTCGATCCGGTCGAAGCGCACGCGGGTGCCGTTGGCCGTGATGGTGAAGGTCTCGCTGCCGTTGCCGCCGTTCACCTCTGCGGTGTCGATGCCGGAGCCGCCTTCCATCAGATCGGTGCCGTCGCCGGGGTTCCAGATCATGCGGTCGTTGCCGGCTTCACCGAACATCTGGTCGTCGCCGGCGCCGCCGGTCAACGTGTCATTGTCGGCGCCGCCGAACAGAAAATCGTTGCCGCCCTTGCCGAGCAGCGTGTCGTTGCCGGCCTGACCGAACAGCATGTCATTACCCGAGCCGCCGGTCAGCCTGTCATTGCCAGCGCCGCCGAACAGGTTCGCCGCAGGCATCGGGCCGTTGCTCTCGTCGATGGTGATGATGTCGTCGCCGCTCAGGCCGAAGGCCTGGATCAGCTTGGTGTTGGCGACCGTCGCCGTTCCGCCTGTGATTTTAACCGCGCCGCCATTGACCAGGATCGTTCCTGCTGCGTTGCGGCTGATGGTGACCGTGTTAGTCAAGGCGTCGCCGAAGACGGACAGATTACCGGCCGAAAAACTTGCTGTAACAGCCATGTGCATTTCTCCCGGGCGTTTACCTCAGAATGGGCCCGGCGGCATCGCTCCCGTTCGCGATAGCGCCGGTATCCGTTGCCGAACAGCGAGATCAACCTCGCTATTCGAAATGGATGCCGGCGACGCTAGACTGACGTGCTTGTTCCAGCTTGGCTGAATCCTTGAGAAAGGCTTGTGTTTTGGCTGAGAATGGCGTGCTTTTCTGAGAGGTGCTCGGTCTTGCGGCGAGCTGCCCAGGCTGGAAACCGATATCGGCGGTGCAACCGGGCAGCTTTCGGCCATCGTCGCGGCACGGCCATTCACATAGAGACAATCGACTTCTTCTCGGACGAATTCCCAAGGCGGACGCAATCACGATGGGCATGATTCTTCACGACAGGAATCTTGAGAACAAGGAGATGCTCATCTCCAAGGCCTACCGTGCACTGCCAGCCGGCGGCGCGCCGGTTGCGATTGGTCGCGCTGACGAAGTGATCGAATAAGACCGCCATCTTCCGCCAACGGCACTAAGCGGACATGCCATTCTAGTGGGTCGACTTCCGCTTTTGATGCTGTGGACGGCTCCTCCACCGGCACATCGGTGCCATGGATGTGGGCGCTGTTAAGGCTCCCACGAATTCAGAGGAGCGAGCCATGCAGACGATCACGACAATCGGTTTAGACATCGCCAAGTCGGTTTTCCAGGTTCACGGCGTTGACGCTGGCGGCCAGGTGGTCATTCGCCGCCAGCTGAAGCGTCGCTAGGTGCTGGCGTTCTTTCAGAAGCTGCCGCCATGTCTGGTTGGCATCGAGGCTTGCGCCTCGTCGCACCATTGGTCGCGCGAACTCCAGGCACTGGGTCACACCGTGCGGTTGATGCCGCCGGCCTATGTGAAGCCCTACGTCAAGCGGCAGAAGAATGACGCGACTGACGCAGAGGCCATTTGCGAGGCGGTCACCAGAGCCAACATGCGGTTCGTGCCGACCAAGACTCCCGAGCAGCAGAGCGGCCTGGTGCTGCACCGCACGCGCCATCTGTTCATCCGTCAGCAGACCTCGGTGATCAATGCAATCCGGGCCCATCTTGCCGAGTTCGGGATCGTTGCGCCGGTCGGGCGCCACGGTGTCGAGGAACTGCTCAATGTCGTCGCCGATCCAAACGATAAGCGAGTTCCGGAGATAGCTCGTGCGTGTCTGCTCGGCATTCGGGGCTCAATTGCGAAGGATCAAGGAGCAGATCCTGGAGTTCGACCGGCTGATCAGGGCCTGGCACCGATCCAACGAGATGAGCATGAGGCTCGATGAAGCCCCCGGCGTCGGTCCGGTGCTGGCCACGGCTTTGGTCGCTGCCGTTGCTGATCCAAAGTCCTTCCGATCAGGGCGCAACTTCTCGGCCTGGATTGGTATCGTGCCGAAGCAGCACTCGAGTGGAGGCAAGAACAGGCTCGGCAATATAAGCAAGCAAGGTGACCGCTATCTGCGCGGCCTGTTCGTGGCCGGCGCGCTTGCTGTCATCCGTTACGCCAAGATCCATGGCACCAAACATCGGCCCTGGCTCACGGCCTTGCTGGCGCGGCGGCCGACCAAGGTTGCGGCTATCGCGCTCGCCAACAAGATCGCGCGAATGGTCTGGGCCATGATGGCCAGGGGCGAGCGATACAAGGAACCCGTCGCGCTTGCGCGATAAACGAGATCGCGCCGGACAACCGGCGTGATGTGAAGGTTGGGAGGGCGAACAGCACGTAATGCAGAGCCGGTCGATCCGGCGATCAGGACAACCCACTCGTGCCATAGCATTGTCGAATGCGAGCTTTTGGTCGGGACCTGATCCGCGGAGGGCATTATGGCCAGCGGTCATGTGAACCGCATTAAAAGGCCGAACACATGGCTGCACCGACCAATGCTGCAAAACGTGAAAAAAGCTCTTGCCAACCCGGAGCCGTCCACACATGCCCGAACCGGATATTGGGTTGCAGCGTTTGGTGCCAATTGTTGGCGCGTTTCTCATTCGCCGCCCCGCCACAAAGTGATAGGCTCCTGACGTCGGCGAGGCGTTTTTCAGAGGATCAATGCGACGGCGCGAGTTCATCACGCTTCTCGGTGGCGCTGCGGCGGCATGGCCGCTGGCCGCGCGGACGCAGCAACCGGCCGGACGGGTCTACCGGGTGGGCTACTTCGTGATCGCTTCGCGGGAGCGATCGCTCCATCTCATGAAGGCGTTCGAGCAGGGGCTGCGGAGCCTCGGCTACCGCGTTGGCGAGAATGTTGTCATCGAGTACCGCTTCGCCGGCGGCGAGATGGAACGGCTGCCCGCGCTTGCCGCAGACCTGGTCCGGGTCGGCGTGGATATCATCGTTTGCGGAAACAACGTGAACACGATTGCGGCCATGAAGGCGACTGCGACCATTCCGATCGTCATGGCCAGCAGTGCCGATCCGGTTAGCGCCGGGCTGGTCGCAAGTCTGGCGCGGCCGGGCGGGAGGGTCACCGGGATCACCCAGGACACGGGCGGCGAGCAACATGCCAAGCGTGTCGAGTTGTTGAAGGAGGCCCTGCCGAACCTCTCACGTGTCGGCGTTCTCTGGAATCCGGACTTTGCGCCCAATCAGGAGCGACTGACGACGGTACGGGAGGCTGCCTCGGCACTAGGCTTGACGCTTATCCCGGCTAAAGCACGCGGACTAGACTCACTTGAGCAAGCGTTCGCGACGATGGTGGGGGAACGCGCACAGATGCTCGTCGTGCTGAGCGATGGCGTCCTGTTCAACTGTCGCGGCGAGATTGGTGTTTTGGCCCTCGGAAATCGGCTGCCGGCGATCGCTGCCGCGAGAGAATATGCGGAGGAGGGTTTGCTTCTGACCTACGGGATTGATTTACGAGATCAATTTCGTCAATCCGCCGTCTTCGTCGACAAGATTTTAAAGGGTACGAAACCTGCCGACCTGCCGGTCGAACAACCGACCAAGTTCGAGTTGGTGATGAACCTCAAGACCGCCAAGTCGCTTGGCATCAACTTGTCTCCGACGCTCCTTGCCCGCGTCGACGAGGTGATCGAATGAGGCGGCTGGCGTTCGCCGGCTTTTGACCCCGAAACGGACATCGGGCCGAAGCGTTTGGTGGAGACAGAAGGTCTTTTCGCACTAGGTGTCGTGCGGCAAAGTGCTAGGCTGAGCTGCTACGCAAAACGCCCTGGGGCACGCATGCTTAGACGCGAGTTCATTGCACTTGCCGGCGGTGCGGCTGCAGCTTGGCCGCTGGCGGCGCGCGCGCTGCAGCCGGGCTCGCCCAAGGTTGGATATGTCTGGATCGGCGAACGCGAGACGGACATGAGCGGCGCCGGCTTGCGCCAGGGACTGACCGACAAGGGTTACGAAATCGGGCGCAATCTCGCGTTGGAAGAACGATATGCCCACGGCGATGTCGAAAAGATCCCGGCGCTCATTGCCGAACTGCTCGCGCTCAAGGTCGATGTTCTTGTCACGGTGGGCACAACCAGCAGCCTTGCGGCGCGCCGCGCGACCTCAACAGTGCCGATCGTCTGCATATCCGGTGATCCAGTCGGCACAGGTCTGGTTGCCAGTCTGTCGCGGCCGGGAGGCAACGTCACCGGGCTCTCGCTGCTTACGGCTGACTACAGCGCAAAGTGGCTGGAGCTGCTGAAAGAGGCGCTGCCGAAACTGCATCGTGTTGCGGCGCTGTGGAATCCGGACAATCCGAGCATCGTCGTGGAAATGGATCGTTTGCAGACAGCGGCGCGTGCGCTTAGCCTGGAATTGGCGGGGTTCCCGGCGAAACCCAAGGATATAGAACTTAGCTTTGCCGCAATCGCAAACGGTGGCTTTGACGGTCTTGTTGTGACCACCGATGCCTCCATAGAGCCATCTACACCCCGGATTATCGCGTTCGCGGCGGAACACGGGCTGCCTGCGATCTATCCATTCAGCACCGCCGTCCCGCAAGGCGGGCTCATGTCCTACTCCGCCGATTTTTTCAAGATGTGGCGGATTGGGGCGAGTTATGTTGATCGTATCATCAAGGGCGAGAAACCGGCCGACCTTCCTATCGAGCAACCGACGGCAGTGGCGCTCAAGATCAATCTCAGGACTGCCAAAGCGCTCGGCATAGCCGTGCCCCCGACCTTGCTGGCGCTCGCCGACGAGGTGATCGAATAGCGATGTCCGCTTGCTTTCCGGGCAAGTGAAAAATGCGTCGACTGCAGCCTCATCGAAAAACTCGGCCGGGCGCTCTAGCTGCCGGCAAATCGGCGTGCTTGGATACACGAAAGACGGGTCTATCGAGCCTGTGACCGCCGCTTTATCGGCGGCATCGAAGACAGCAATAACGCAGTGATGAAGGAAATGCTCCATGCCGGGTCCGCTCACGGGCATACGCGTACTGGATTTTACCGCAGTCGTGTCGGGGCCCTTCGCGACGATGTTTCTCGCAGATCAAGGGGCCGATGTGCTCAAGGTCGAGCCGATCGGCGGTGACAGTGTGCGGCGAAGCGGTGCCACCGTGGACAAAGCCGGCGAATTCTCTGCGCTGTTCATTTCGTCGAACCGTGGCAAGCGCTCGCTTTCGATCGACATCAAGAGCGACGCCGGCCGTGAAGTTTTGGCCAAGCTGGTCGCGCGCGCCGACGTAGTCGTGCAGAATTTCCGTCCCGGAGCCATGGAGCGGCTTGGGCTCGGGCCGGAGCAACTGCGGGCCCGCGATCCCCGCCTGATCTATGTTTCCATCAGTGGAGTCGGCGACACCGGTCCCTACGTCAGGAAGCGGGTCTACGATCCGATCATTCAGGCCCTTTCCGGTTTTGCCGATATCCAGTCGCAGGCCGTCACGAACCGCCCGCAGATGATCCGGACCATTGTCGCCGACAAGACCACCTCGATCTTCACGGCGCAGGCCGTGTCGTCGGCGCTCTATGCGCGTGAAAAGACCGGGCATGGCGATCACATACAGATCGCGATGCTGGACGTGATGATTTCATATTTGTGGCCGGAAGGGATGGCGCAATACACGGTGGTCGGGGCCGAGCCCGCAACGACTGGTCCGAACGAACGGCCCGATCTCGTGTTCAAGACCACCGACGGATACATCACGGCGGGAACCCTGTCCGATTCCGAGTGGCAAGGTTTCTGCCGGGCGTCGGGCGATCCGGAGCTGGCGTCAGATGCGCGGTTTGCAACGCCACTGTCGCGGTCTGCGAATGCGACCGCGCGCATCCACAAGATGGCCGAGTACATTGCGCAACGCCCGACTGCGGAATGGCTGCAGCGGCTCGATGCCAATGATGTGCCATGTGCGCCGATTCTTCGCCGCAGCGAAATCATCGACAACGAGCAGGTCGTCGCGCGGAAGCTGATCTCCGAGTTCGATCAACCAGGCGTCGGGCGGGTGCGGCAGCCGAAACCGGCCGCCCGGTTCGAACGAAACGAAGCGGAGATTGGCGGCCCGGCTCCGCGCGTCGGCGAGCATTCGCGCGACGTCCTGCTCGATCTGGGTTACAGCGCCGGCGATATCGACAGGATGATTGCCGACAAGGTGGTGAGGGTTGCCGCCTCGGACGGAGGTTGAAGTGTCTCAATCAAATGAGGTGGCATTGCTGGTCGGTGCGGGAGATGCGATCGGTGCCGCGGTTGCCCGCCGCTTCGCCATCGGCGGCTATAAAGTCTGCATTGCGAGGCGCGACGCGGCGAAATCTGCAGCCTTGATCGAGGAACTGCGCGCGGAAGGATTTGCAGTTCATGCCTTCGACGTCGATGCGCGGCAGGAAGTCGAAGTCGAGAAGCTGTTTGCACACGTCGAGGACACGGTCGGTCCGATCGCGGTCTGTCTTTTCAACGCGGGCTCCAACGTCAAGAAGCCGTTGCTGGAGACGACCGGAACGCTGTTTTTCAAAGCCTGGGAGTTGGCCTGCTTTGCCGGGTTTCTGGTCGGCCGTGAGGCCGCCAAGTACATGCTGACGCGCGGCCGCGGCACCATCCTGTTTACAGGCGCCACCGCAAGCGTTCGCGGCGGCAGCGGTTTTTCGGCATTCTCGTCGGCGAAGTTTGGGCTCCGCGCGCTGGCCCAGGCGGCCGCCCGGGAACTCGGACCGAAAAACATTCATGTCGTGCATCTGTTGATCGATGCCGGCGTCGACAGCGCGGCGATCCATCAGCGGATGAAGGCGGCAAGCGGCATCGACGCCAAGGACATTCCCCCTGACAGCCTGACCAAGACCAAATCCATCGCCGAGGCGTACTGGTTCGTCCATCATCAGGCGAGGGACGGCTGGACCCATGAACTGGACCTTCGGCCGTTTGGGGAGAAATGGTGAGATGGCCATCGCACCCAAGCTGACGCTGTGGGGAGTCGGGACGAGCCGAACCATTCGTGCTCATTGGGCGATGGCAGAACTCGGTCTTGCTTATGAAACACGCGCCATTGGTGCGCGGACCGGTGAGACACAGACCGCTGAATTCACCGCGCTTAATCCGCGTCAAAAGATCCCGTTACTGCAAGACGATGATTTCTGTATCGGGGAAAGCGCGGCCATCGTCGCCTATCTCTCGCGAACCTATTCGCAAGGGCGAACATCGCTGATCCCGGAATCGCCGCGTGACTATGCTGCGTGGCTCGAGTGGTCGTTTTTCATCGTCGCGGAACTGGATTCGACGAGCCTGTATGTGATGCGTCGACACAAGGCCGATGCCCTGGGCCACATCTATGGCACGGCCCCGGACGTCGTGGCACGGGCGGCGGAATATTTCCGTCGCCAACTGCGCCATGTCGAAACCGCGCTGGCGGATGGCCGGACTTACTTGATGGGCGATCGCTTCACCAGTGCCGATATCCTGCTCACCACATGCCTGGAGTGGGCCATCGGTTACGACGTCGGCATCTGCGACAATGCCCACCCATATCTGGAACGCATCAGGCAACGGCCAGCCTACCAGCGCGGCAAGATCGCCAATCATCCCCAGCCGAACGGAAGCCCTGTTCAGCGGCAGGCCTGAGGGTCGGCTGCAAATGGCGCCGAATTGGTTTGCGGCGCTCTCAGCGTCGCCTATCTCTTTCTGACGAGCTGCCTTGCGACAACAGCCGCCGCGTCGATGTAGCTTCGTCCGCCGTGGATCAGCGTCAGCGCCATCGATCCCTCCGTCAACAGCATGATCTCGCGCGCGCGATCGCGCGCATTCGCTACGCGCGCCTTGGCCAGTCTCTCGGCAAGCCAGGATTCGGTCTTGGCCTTGGCGCGGCGGGCAATGGCACGGGCGGGATGGCCCGGCAGGTCGGCGAGCTCCACGACCAGCCGGGTGAATCCCGATCCCGACCAGCGCGGCGTCGCATTGGCCCACCCGATCAACTGGCCGAAAAACGAATCGACCAGCCCGATACGATCGGCCGGCAGACGGTCGCCGATATGCGCAAGCCGCTGCTCGGCCAGTTCCTCGTATCGCTGCAGCACCGCAGCAAGCAGATCATCCTTGCTGCGAAAATACGCGTACACCGTGCGCTTGGTCAGCCCGGCACGCGCGGCGATGGAGTCGACGCTGGATCGCCTGAAGCCCAGCCGCCAGAACGATTCGTAGGCCGCTTCGACGATCCTGGTCCTGACTTCAACCGTTTGCCTGCGCATGACGGGCTCCAGTTCATAAGTATACCGGTGAGTACATTTACAGGATTATCGCCGCTTGCGAGACTAAACTTGGCAGCCGCCGACCTGGCGCGCCCACATCAGGGGTTTGCGATGCAACTGGCTCCGCTCACCTTCAAATCGATCCGGGCGCGCGCTGTTGTGCTCAAGCTGAAGCGCCCGGTCGCCATCAGGATCGGCAATATTACCGACTGGCCTTTGATCCTGATCGATCTTTTCACCGAGGAAGGAATTGTCGGGCGCAGCTATCTGGAGCCCTACACCGTCAAGACGATGCGCTATCTGGTTCCGGCGCTGCAGGATTTCGGCGAGATGCTGAAAGGAAGGCGCGTCGCGCCGGCAGAGCTTTACGAGGCGGCGCGCAAGTCACTGCATTTCGTTGGCTATGAAGGTCAATCCATGATCGCCGTGTCCGGGCTCGACATGGCCGCGTGGGACGCGCTGGCGAAGGCGCGCGGCGTGCCGCTCTGCGTCCTGCTCGGCGGCTCGGTCGGCCCGGTGAAGGCCTATAACAGCAACGGACTGTGGCTTCGTCCGCCGGAGACGCTCGCCGCCGAGGCCATCGCGCTTCGCGACGAGGGCGGCTTCACGGGACTGAAGCTGCGGCTCGGCCGCGAGAGGGCCTCCGACGACCTCGCGGCGATCGACGCCATCCGCAATGCCGTCGGCGACGACATGGAGTTGATGGCGGACTTCAACCAGGGCCTGACCTTCGACGAGGCGCTGCGGCGCTGCCACATGATCGACGATGCGGGGCTCGCCTGGATCGAAGAGCCGATCGTCTACGACAATCTCGACGGCTTCGCGCGACTTGCCGCCGATCTCAATACCCCGATCCAGATCGGCGAGAATTTCTACGGCCCGCGCGACATGCACGCGGCGCTGCGGATGAAGGCGTGCGATCTCGTGATGCCCGACTTCATGCGCATCGGTGGCGTAACCGGCTGGCTGCGGGCGGCCGCCATTGCCGGTGCGGCCGGCATTCCGATGTCGACGCATCTCTACCCGGAGGTCGGCGCCCACGTCATGCGCGTGACCGAGACCGCGCACTGGCTGGAGTGGCAGGATTGGGCCGACCCGATCCTGCAAAAGCCTTACGACGTCCGCGACGGCATGCTGCACATTCCCGAGGTCCCGGGCGTCGGCCTTGAGTGGAATGAGGATGCGGTCGCGGCACACCTGGTCGAACTCTGAGGTTGAACGCCCTGCGCGCGCAATGGTGATCGCGCATTCAGTTTGTGGACGGGGCAAGCTCGTCCTTACGACTTGCCGCGACGATACAGCGCCGCGCGGTCTGAATTTCTGCCTCTGTGGCGCCCTTGCTCCGCGCCCACGCCTCGGCGGCAGGCGCGCTGTACCTGGCAACGTAGTAGCGGACGAGCGTGCAGGAAGCACGACGGACTGTTTTGTTCACCTCGCCGGCGCCCGCCGTCGACGTGGAAATCACGACATCAGTGGCTAAAAATCCAGGCGCAGGGCCATTGTCTTTCGACCACTCTACGGAGCCGAAACTTCCCCACGCGAAAACGGCAGCAGCCAAGAGCGCGCGCTTCCATCCAATTTGCTTCATGGAGGTCTCCCTGGTTGGAAGTGAGACCACACGCGTCACATCCTGTCTCGTTGATCTATGTCAATCGCACGAATTGCCCTTGCCGAAGCGCCTGCACGGGCTCCTCCATAAGCACCGAAGATGGAAGACGGGCGCGGCCAATGCTCCATCAAGGACGGGGCCTTGTACTCAAGTACAATGTCCTTTGATCCAATTGCGAGCCCCCTGCGCCCATAGCACCCTTTGATCCGGGCCTTCGAGTAGTTCACTTTGCTTGGGGAAGAGATCATGTCTCACGGCGCTTCGATCTGCCGCCACTTCGGCAATCCACCAAACGCGACTGCAGTTCTCCGGGGGATTTCTCGCGAGCATGGATGGCAGCCCGTCACAATCGTGACGTCCGCACCATCCCAGTTTGAGATTGACACCCAGCTGGTGGTGGATCGGCTGTTGCGCGAATGCTTCGCAAACAAATAGCGGCGGCGCACGCGGGCCGAATGATAGCGCCAGCGGGACGCGTGCGGCCGCAGGCTGCTCAGCCTATCGTTCACCGCGCGCGATCGATGAACATGACCGGGACGCCTTTTTTGATTCGATCAGCAACACGTTCGGCGTCCCAGTTGGTCAGGCGGACGCAACCATGCGACTCGGCCTTGGAAACTTTTCCCGGCAACGGTGTGCCGTGAATGCCGTAACCTTCGGCGGATAGACTGATCCAGACCGTGCCAACCGGGTTGTTCGGCCCCGGCCTGATCTCGAACGGCTTTTGCGAACGCACGCCCTTGAAGCGATATTCGGGATTGTACCGGTAGGTCGGATTTCGACTGACCTCGGTGACCTTCAACGTGCCTGTGGGAGAAGGCTTCTCCTCGCTTCCGACTGTTGCCGGGTAGAAACCGATCAGCGCGTTCGCCTGGTCGAACAGCTTGACCGTCTGGCTGACCTTGTCGACCTCGATCCGCTCCGCCTTCTGGGAACGTGTCGCCTGATCGGCGCTCGTGTCGACCACGATGATGATATCTCCCGCCCGGTCGAACCGCTGGCCCGGATTCAAGGACGCAAGCAACGGCTCGCTCATGTGAAATTTCTCGGCCAGCGCCTCGCGCGGGCCGGTGAAACCCAGCTTCGGGAGGTCCTTCATGTCCTCCATTTTGGCGGGCAGCTTTTGCAGGAAGGGTCCGGACACATCTTTTTCCGTGATCGTGTAGTCCACAAGCACGGCGCGATCGTCGGCGCTCAGCTTCTTCCAGATATCGTCGGTGATGGCGTCGGAGATCGGCAATTGCTGCGCTTCCGCATAGGCGCGCAACGCCTTCCTGGCGTTATCTCCGAACTTGCCGTCGATCTCGCCGGGGGAGAAGCGGGCACGATCCAACAGCACCTGAAGCCGAATGGCGATCGGCGTCACCTTCTCGCTGGAAAGCGTCTTTCCCGAGGGGCTGGCGGCGTTGACCGCATCCCGCTGCGATCGCGGCGCCCGGCGCCGGATCCGCCATGCAGGCCAGCACAAGTCCGATGCAGACGCGCTTCGCCAGGTGGGGCGCCATGCCAGGGGTCATGAAGGTCACGCCAAGGGTCCTTCCAGCGCGGGCAACCGCAACAAGAACGAACGGACCAGGCGTATGTTCCAGGCAATGGTCCGGGCGAGGCAACGATCGCGTTGATCTAGATCATGGCTCACCGACGCGGCGGGGACCGTTATCACGGCAGCACCGAAGCAAGCGGCGACCGTCTTTCGACGAAGGCGCGAGGGGCCATGGCGACGGCGCGGTCGCATCACAGATGGAGCATGCCGATGTGGATCCTGATGTACGTCTTCTCCTACTCGGTCAGTCCGGCCGCGACGAATGACAGGGCGGAATGGCGGCTCCTCCCAACCGTGGTGTTTCAGGAATTCTCCGACGAGCAGCGATGCATGGCGGCCAAGTCCTCACTCGAGGGCAGCCTGAAGGAGGCCGGAGCCAAGCTGAAAAGCGGCCTGGAAGACCTGAAGAGCATTGGCAAGGGCGACCCGGCACAGATCATCATCGCCTTCAATGTGGAATGCCTTCCGAAATAGGGACGGCGACCATGACCGCGTTGCCGAGCGCGAGGCCTGCTCCAGGCGCCTTGGTGGTCACAACGGCCTGACAACCCGGGACAATCATTGGGAGACAGCAAATGAGCGAGCCCGCTATAGCCGCCTCCGCGTCGACAGCGCTGCTGCGGCGCGCCTTCACGTGGTGGCTCGGACAGGTGAAGCACGCGCTTCCGCCGACGATTTTCTTCTTCGTCGGCTTCAACCTGATCCTGTGGACCAAACGCCTGATCCTGCAGGAACACGGCATCGAGTTCAGCGGCTTCTTCACCGCGCTGGTAGCCGCGCTACTGATCGGAAAAGCCGTTTTGGTAACCGACAACCTGCCCTTCATGCGCCGCTTTGACGGCGCGCCCCTGATCCAGCCCATCCTGTTCAAGAGCGCGATCTACTGGGTGTGCGTGCTGATCGTGCGGCTGGCCGAGGAACTCGCCCATTTCGTCGCGGCAGGCGGCGCAATCGCCGATTTCGGAGATCACTTCGCCGGCCAGTTTCCGTTGGCTCGCTTTTTGTCAATTCAGATATGGCTGATGGTGCTGTTTCTTGTCTACGTCACGATCCACGAACTTAACGAACTGTTCGGAGACGGTGAACTGTATCGCCTGTTCTTCCGCTGGCGCTCGTCCGAGGTCAAACTCACCCGCCGTCAGCGCATTCGTCTGCTCACGCGTCTCAACCGCCTCACTGAAGCCAATCCCATCGAGACGTTCAGTGACCGGACGTCGCCTGTACACACCGAGCTCGTCGCCATCCTCCACAAACTGGCTTCGCCGCCCGCCGCATCGTCGGCGCACGCCTGACCGCGGCATGGTTGGCGGGCCCGGCTTCGCTCACCGCTCCAGGCCGCTGCGGATCGTCGTCAGAGTTGCGAGTTGATCGGTAGCAGCTTCAGCAGGTCGGCGACGAGCCGCCGACGGAAGCCGGTTTCCGGCTCGTCCCGGTAGCGTACCCTTTTGCCGTCCCTCATCGTCTCCCACACGATGTCGCCGTTCGGCTCGAGGAGGACGTGGTAGCTGTTGGCTGGCACGACCCCGGTCGCCATGTAGGTGGTCAGCTTTTCGGCAAGCTCCGGGCTCTCGATATAGAGTCCCGCTTCGGTGTTGATCACGGCAGAGCGCGGGTCGAGGTTGAAGCTGCCGATGAATACGGCTTCGCCGTCGAATGCCATGGCCTTGGTATGCAAGGCGGCCGGCGACCGCCCGGACAGGGGCGACCAGCCCGGCCGGAAGGCGTCGGTGTCCGGGCGCAGTTCGTATAGCTCCATGCCGTTCTCGAGCAACCGTCTTCGGGTCTTGGCGTAGCCGGAATGCGCCGGCAACATGTCGTTGGACGCGAGCGAGTTGGTCAGCACGCGCACCCGGACATTGCGCTCGTGCAACGCCTTGACGGTTGCCTGGGCCCCGGCGGGCAGGACGAAGTACGGCGATTCGACGAGCAGTTCCTGCTTCAGCCCGGCGATCCGCCCGCGAATGAATTCGATGACGTCGTCGCTCTCCTCGCCGCGGGCGATAGCTTCCGGGTCGTCGGCGATGACCCGGCCGTGGGCCCATACGAGATTGTCGCGAAGCTCGGCGCTGTGGGCCGCCAACTCATCGAGGTCCTGGTCGACAGGATAAGGGTAGTCGGCCGCGGCGATCGCCTCACGCAGTTGAACCCGGATGTCGTGAAGATCGGCTGCGCCATGGGCGCGATCGACGATCGCCGCGATCGGCACGGTCGAGGGGCTGTTCCAGTACTGGTCGAATACGCCGGACAGATCGCGGACGACGGGCCCTGCCGCCAACACATCCAAATCGCGATAATTGGCGATGGTATTCACGCCGTAATAGATGTCACCGATATTGCGGCCGCCGACGATCGCCGCCGCATTGTCGGCAACCATCAACTTGTTGTGCATGCGGCGATTGACCCGACCGAAATCGAAAATGAAGTCCAAGAATTGACCAGCGCCGGTTAGTAAGCGGGTTGAACAGACGGATCTCGATATTGGGGTGGGCATCGAGACAGGCTTTGACGGAATCGCTGGCCTTGTAGTAGGGGTCGTCGACGAGGAGCCGCACCCTCACCCCGCGATCGGCCGCCTTCATCATATGGTCGACGACAATCCGGCCGGTCGTATCGCCGTCCCACATGTAGTACTGCATGTCGAGGCTTTGCTCGGCCAGGTCGGCCAGCGCCAGGCGGGCGATGAAAGCCTCGCGTCCGTGGCTCAACAGGCTGAAGCCGGACAGACCCGGATGCTCATCGGCCGCCGGACCGAAGAATTGGCCGAGCCTGGTCGACGCGAAGCCCTCGAACGCCGACGATACCGCGCGCGGATAGTCAGGCCGCAGGCCGGTGGCACGCCCGGTGATAGCCTGCGCAAGCCAGGTCAGGGCCGGCAACGGCAGGCCATCAAAAGTGCGCCCTTGACCTGGTTTGAGAATACTCGAACTCCACATCATTGGCCTGCCCACGCGATCGAAACAGAATGCTGTTGCAGATGGTCGCCCGTCCGGAAGCGGCGCACACCTGCAAGGCGCGCCGACCGGTCCATTCAAGCCTGTTTGGCCACCGGGATCCTGCCGCGCCGGGCCGCCGCTTCAAGTGCGTCATGGTCACGCTCGGTCTGCTCAAGATAGGCCAGCGCAAATTTTCCAATGGCATCCGGGAGCACATCTCCAGTGCCGCAATAGCCTGATATCATCGCCGCATCGCCCGACTTTGCATGAGCAAGCGCCAGCGCCCAGCCGCACAGACCACAATATCGAGAGAGGCCGTCAAGCGCCTCGCGATCGCCTTCGCTCAGTCTCAGGCCGCCTTTCATGTCGGCAAGCTGGCGGACATAGTAGTGCCTGCTACCGTTAACCGAATTGACCGGTCCCCAGCCTAGGAAGATGTCCGGGGACCCCTGGATCATTCGCTGCCCGACCACGACGCGCCGCCCCTGTTGCTTGATCGATTTCCTGCTGTCGAGATGGCGCGCCAGTACGGATTCGCCTGCTTCCTTGATTTGGAGGAACAGCGGACTGTCGGCTCCCTGCTCCTCAAGCAACACAACCCAGCAACTGGTGCCGACGCTGCCTACACCGACAACCTTGCGTGCGACATCGACGATCCGGTAGCGCGACAACAAGCGCCTGCGGTCCTCCGGCAAGGATGCGAGATAGGAGCGCAGCATGTTCTCCAGGGCTTCCGCCATCGGTGTGCCGTCCGGCAGATGCTTGGCGCGGACGATCAGGGGCACATCCTCCACGATCCGGTTCTCACCGTTGACTTCTTCTGTCAGCCGATCGAGCGCCCGAATATGGCCTCGGGCGCGGGCCTTGGCGAAAGTGGCCTGGGCGAGCTTTCTCAGGCGCTGCGGGGCCGCGGCGAGGATCGTTTTCTCGTCGATCAGGTCGTACCAAACCTCCAAAAATCCCATCTCGGCATAACCGCGAATCCTCCGGATATAGGCTTCGACCACCGCGCGCGCTGCCTGTTCGGCATCTGTGCGGTCGCCGCCGAGAAAGAGCGCAGCAACCGCAGCGCTCGCGGCCAGCCGCTTGAGGTCCCACTCCCATGGCCCGGGAAGAACCTCATCAAAATCGTTGATTGCGAAAACAAGGTTGCGCTCCGCCGACGCGAACAGTCCGAAGTTCATCAGATGCATGTCGCCGCAGGCCATCACCTCGAGATCGGTGCGCGGGGAATTTGCGAGATCTCCCGCCATGATTGCGGCGCTTCCCCGCAAAAACGCGAACGGCGAAGTCAGCATACGCGCCATCCGCACCGGCACCAGCTCTTTGATACGGGTAGCATTCTGTGCCTGAAGAACCGAAACCGGATCAGGTCGTCCGCGTGCGGGCCGGAATTCCGCATGGGATGAGCGAGGTACGTTGCGACGAAGCGCCTTTCCATTCGTCATCCGTTCAGCGTGCGAAAAGCGGATAGCATTGAAATTGCTGAGCCTGGCAAGTTCGGCCCGGCTGGCGCTTTGTCGATAGAAATCTTCGAGCCTGGGCATGTGCTGGACCCTGCGCCGTTCCTGCGGTGTCGCTGGCCACGTCGCGTGACAACTTCAGCCGCATTCAATAAGAAGTGAGAGCTTCGGGAATCTCACGTTTGTCAAAGCGTGAATTCTTTGCACGGGGTTTGACCTGTGCCTGTGCCCGCGAGCCGGGCATTGATTTAAGTCAACGCTGCCGCTGCTCGGCTGCGACGATCCGACGATCGACTGGGTGACGGTATGTCGCTACGCAAGTAATTCCCGGGGCTCAGGACGCCAAGGCACCTCGCAGGTGACCTTATGTTTGGGAGCAATTTCGTCGATTGCCTGCCTTGAGTCATTTAGCCGGGTGCGACCCCGAACGCCGAAAGGAGAACGATCGATGAGCGTCGGATTGATCGCCCTTCTTGATGATCTTGCGGCGATCGCAAAGGTGGCGGCGGCGCAACTCGACGACGTCGCCGGCCAGGCTGCGAAGGCGGGGGCAAAGGCGGCCGGCGTGGTCATCGACGATGCCGCGGTCACGCCCGGTTACGTGATCGGATTTGCTGCGAAGCGTGAACTGCCGATCGTGGGCGAGGATCGCGGCGGGATCACTTCGCAACAAGCTCCTGATCCTGCTGCCAGTTGCCCTGGTCCTTAGCTACTTCCTTCCCTGGACGGTGACGCCGCTCCTCATGATTGGCGGCGCCTATCTGTGCTACGAAGGCGTAGAAAAAATGCTCGAAGCCGTCATGCCGCAGCTTGCACATCAACATGAAGCGCTGCTCGGCACGGTCGCGTTGAATGCGAAGACAGTGGAGGACGAGAGGGTCGCAAGCGCCATCAAGACTGACTTCGTCCTTTCGGCGGAGATCATGGCGATCACGCTGGGGGCGCTTGCCCCGGGGAGCTTCGTGATGCAGGCACTGGTGCTGGCGCTTGTCGCGGTCGGGATCACCGTCGCCGTGTATGGTGTCGTGGCGCTGATCGTGAAAGCCGACGATTTCGGTTTGGCCCTCGCCAACAACGACCGCGCGTCGGTCCTTGCCGGCATGGGTCGGGCGCTGGGACGCGCCCTTGTGCGCGGGATGCCCGTGTTCCTGACAGTTCTCAGCGCCGTCGGCACAGCCGCCATGATCTGGGTTGGCGGTGGGATTGTCCTGCATGGCCTGGAAGTTTACGGCCCGCCTTCAATCGGCGCGACGGTCCACGCTGCCGCTGAAGCCGCGGCTCACGCACTGCCATCCGCCGCTGGGGCGCTGGAATGGATCGTTGAGGCGGCCATCTCAGGTGTCCTTGGAATGTTGGTCGGCGCAGCCACGATCCCGATCGTTGGATTTGCCGTTGCGCCTGCATGGAACGGGTTGAAGCGTTTTCTGCCGGGCCATCCAAAATAGATGTCTTCGGCAAGGCAGGCCGGGCGCCATGGCCGCGCATTCAGACCGCGCAGCCCCATTCACCAGAAATCCGGCGCCACCGGCGACAGCCTTCCGCCCTTGCGCACCGGCGCGATCCTGGTCGCAAATCCCGTCGCATCGTCGGTCTCGACCGCGACCCCGCACAGCGTCGCCTCGCCGGTCGCCGGCTCGAACCGCGCCGAGGGAATGCCGGTCGTGAAGCGGCTGCAGCGGCTCTTCCTTCTGCATGCCGATGACCGAATCGTAGTCGCCGGTCATGCCGGCATCGCTCATGTAGGCGGTGCCGCCGGGCAGGATCTGGTGATCGGCGGTCGGCACATGGGTGTGGGTGCCGACGACGAGGCTGACGCGGCCGTCGCAGAAAAAGCCCATGCCCTGCTTCTCGCTGGTCGCCTCGGCATGGAAGTCGACCACGATGGCGTCGGCCGCCTCGCGCAAGCGGACAGGCCTCGAGTTCGCGATCGATGGCGGCAAAGGGATCGTTGACGTGGTCCATGAAGACGCGGCCCATGGCGTTGATGACGAGCGCGCGTTTTCCCGTCTTGGTGTCGATCAGGGCAGCACCCCGACCTGGATTGTGGCGCACGAAATTCACCGGGCGGATCAGGCGCGGCGCGCGCTCGATGAAGACCAGCGCCTCTTTCTGATTCCAGGCGTGATTGCCGAGCGTGATGGCGTCGGCGCCGGCATCCAGCAGTTCCTGATAGATCGCCTCGGTGATGCCGAAACCGCCGGCGGAATTTTCGCCATTGACGATGACGAGATCGAGCGACCAGTCGCCGATCATGCCCGGCAGATAAGTGGTGACGGCGGTGCGGCCGGTCCTGCCGACGACGTCACCGATGAAGAGAATACGCAAACCTGGCTACTCCCGGAAATCGAACGCATCTTTTTCCGTTAGCACAAAATCCAGCGCCACGTCGTGCGACAATGCCGGTACTTCGGCGATTTCCTGGGCCGCGAAAGCAAGGCCGATGCCGGTGACGGCGTGCGACTTGCGCAAATGCACAAAGGTGTAGTCGTAGTGGCCGGCGCCATAGCCGATACGGTGTCCGCTGCGGTCGAAGGCGGCGAGCGGCACCAGCATGACGTCGGGGATCAGTTCGGCGGCCGCCGGCGACGGCTCGGGGATGCCGAGCGGCCCCATCATCAGCCGATCGCTCGGCGACCAGGCGCGAAAGGTCAGCGATTTTCCGCGCGCGTTGATAACCGGAAGGGCCAGCCGCGCGCCGGCTTCGGCGAGCTTCAGCATCAACGGCGCCGGATCGATCTCGTTGCGGATCGGCGAATAGCCCGACACCACGGCGCCGGGCGCGATCTCGAGCGGCAGGCCGCGTTTGGCCAGCGCTCGCGCCGCCGCCTCGCGCTTCTTGTCGCCCAACGCATCGCGGGCCGCGAGTGCGGCGGCACGCAGCTCCTGCTTTGACGGCGCGCTCGACAATGCTGACATCCAGCCCAAGGTTCTGCGGATACGCGGCGTACCGAAGACCCGCCTCGGCGGGGATATGGAAGGCGACTGGGAGACAAACAAAAAAATAGTGCGAGGCCGCAGATGCCGTTGAAGCGCTCGATCCCGGAGTTCCCTACGAAAGTAGGTGGGCACCATATGTCCGAGCCCACGGGCTCGGCCAGGGACAGTTCCCTAAAGGATCGATAAGGCCCCGGGGATATATGGCTTCTGACGCGCAAAGCAGCTTCGCGGGGGTAATGTAGCGATGAAGCGGGCAAATCGCCAGCGGTAAGGCTGGGAATGCTCACCCGATCGCCACGCCGCCGCCGACGGTGCGGTTGAGGACCTGCGTCGTCTTCTCGATCCGCTCGGCCGCCGCGTTGAGTGCGTTGGCGACCGCGATCTGCGTCACCCGGGTGCGCTCGACCGCGGCGGTGCGGGTGTTGCGCGCACTTTCCAGCTCTTGCTCCAGCACGCGGATGCGCGCATTGGCGTCGAGCAATTCGTCGCAGGCGGTCAGCGCCGCCATCACGGTGAGCCTGGCATCGCCGATCTCGCCGAATTTTCCGCGTAGCGTCTTGACGCGCGCTTCGAGATCCTCGGCGAGCTTCAAGAGCCGCACCTCCTGGCCCTCTTCGCAGGCCATGCGGTATTGGCGGCCGTTGATGGTGACGTTGATGTGGCTGGTCATGAGGCTTCTCCGCCATCGAGGGCGGTGCGGATGTTGCCGATCGCCGCGTCGAGCTTCTCGGCAATTTCGCGGTTGGTGCGTTCGAGCCGCCGCGTTTTCACCAGCGAATTGTCGAGCTCCTGGGCGAGCCGCGAGCGGTCGACGCCGAGCGCCTGGATGCGGCCGGCAAGCTCGTTCTCGTCGCGGTCGGCATCGCGCCGCCGCTCGACTGCGCCCTCCAGCGCCTCCAGCGCCGACATCAGCCGCCGCGTCGCGGCCTCCAGATCGGCGGCGGACACCTCGGCAGTGACGGAACCGTTGGCGGGACGTTCGTTCATGGCTCGCAACACGCACTCTTGCAGGGCTGGCCAACCAGTAAAACTACCGCTTCGGCAAGCGCTTAAGGGAAGAACTTTACGTGGCCGAATCGGCCGGCGCAACGCCGCTCGGAAACTATGCACTGCTAATCGCAGTTCCGATTATCTTGATTGCGCATGATCCTGTCGGAAAACCGGTACCCACTTTTCCGACATGCGGAGCAACTTTTCCCGCGAAAGCGCGTTTCATCGCCTTGAACTCGGGGAACCGGGATGCTATCCAGCCCCCGACTTCCCGTCGCCGTCCCGGCCACAAAACCAGCGGATTCGCGCGTACGCGCGGATCGCCACCAAGCTTCTCATTTCAGGCGGATTTTCAACATGACGCAGGTCGACCACACCCGTATGGCCAATGCGATCCGTGGGCTCGCCATGGACGCAGTGGAGAAGGCGAAGTCGGGCCATCCCGGCCTGCCGATGGGCGCGGCCGATATCGCAACCGTACTGTTCACCCAGTTCCTGAAATTCGACGCCGCCGATCCGAAATGGCCGGACCGCGACCGCTTCGTGCTGTCGGCCGGCCACGGCTCGATGCTGCTCTATGCGCTGCTCTACCTCACCGGCAATGCCGACATGACGCTCGACCAGGTGAAGAATTTCCGTCAGCTCGGCTCCAAGACGCCGGGTCATCCGGAGAATTTCGAGACCCCGGGTGTCGAGACCACCACCGGTCCGCTCGGCCAGGGCATTGCGACCGCAGTCGGCATGGCGCTGGCGGAAAAGATGCTGGCGGCGGAATTCGGAAAGAAAGTGGTCAGCCACTACACCTACGTGCTCGCCTCCGACGGCGACCTGATGGAGGGCATCTCGCAGGAAGCGATCGCGATGGCCGGCCACTGGCGGCTCAACAAGCTGATCGTGCTGTACGACGATAACGGCATCTCGATCGACGGCCCGCTCTCGCTGGCCAATTCCGTCGACCAGGTGAAGCGCTTCAAGTCGGCCGGCTGGGCGGCCGAGAAGATCGACGGCCATGATCCCAAGGCGATTGCCGCCGCGATCGCGCGCGCACAAAAATCCGGCAAGCCGACACTGATCGCCTGCAAGACCACGATCGGCTACGGCGCGCCGAACAAGGCGGGCACCGCGAAGGCCCATGGCGAGGCGCTCGGCGCCGATGAATTGAAGGCCGCCAAGGACAAGCTCGGCATTTCGCAGGATGCGTTCTCCGTGCCCGACGACGTGCTGAAGGGCTGGCGCGCGGCCGGTGCCCGCGGTGCTGCGGCGAATAAGGAATGGAAGGACGCGTTTGCGACGCTGTCGAACCGCAAGCAGAGCGAGTTCGAGCGCCGCATGCGGCATGAGCGGCCGGCGGCGCTTGCCAAGGCGATGCGCGCGCACAAGAAGGCGCTGCTGGAAAAGCCGCTGGTTGCAGCCACCCGCAAATCATCTGAGGCTGCGATCGAGGCGATCGTGGGCGCGTTGCCGGAATTCGTCGCGGGCTCCGCCGACCTCACCGGCTCCAACAACAACAAGGCGAAGTCGGCTGTCGCGTTCGGCGCCAAGACGCCGAAGGGCCGCTTCATCCATTACGGCATTCGCGAGCACGGCATGGCCGCGGCCATGAACGGCATGTATCTGCACGGCGGCTTTGCGCCGAACGGCGCCACCTTCCTGGTGTTCACCGATTACGCCCGCGGCGCGATGCGGCTGTCGGCGCTGATGGGCGCCGGCGTTGTCTATGTCATGACCCATGATTCGATCGGGCTCGGCGAAGACGGCCCGACCCACCAGCCGGTCGAGCATCTCGCGGCACTGCGCGCCATGCCCAACATGCGCGTGTTCCGGCCCTGCGACTCCATCGAGGTCGCCGAATGCTGGGAGCTGGCGCTGAACCGCACCTCCGGCCCGACCGTGCTGGCGCTGACCCGCCAGAACCTGCCGCAGCTGCGCACGACCGCGCCGAACGACAACCCCTGCGCCCATGGCGCCTATGAGCTGGTCGCAGCCCAGGGCGAGGCAAAAGTGTCGCTGTTTGCCTCGGGCTCCGAGGTCGAGATCGCGGTCGCAGCCCAGAAGCAGCTGACCGAGCGCGGCATCCCGTCGCGGGTGGTCTCGGTGCCCTCGCTGGAATTGCTCCTGGAGCAATCCGCCGAGCGGCGCAAAGCCGTCATCGGCAATGCCCCGGTGAAGATCGCGATCGAGGCCGCCGTGCGCTGGGGCTGGGATGCCGTGATCGGGCCGGATGGTGAATTCGTGGGCATGCACGGTTTTGGCGCCAGCGCGCCTGCCAAGGACCTTTTCAAGCACTTCGGCATTACCGCCGAGGCTGCGGTTAACGCTGCCCTGAAACGCTTGGGGTGAAGGGCTGATTCGGTTGAGATCGGCGGCAAAAAGGACTAGGTAAAGTTCCATCTTGACCGTTCCCGCCCGGCCGAACCGGGCGTTCCGCCGTAACAACTTCGCGAGGGAAATCCCGCGGGGCGGCATCAGCTTTTAGAAGGAGAAACCAGCATGGCACTCCGCGTCGCGATCAACGGATTTGGCCGCATCGGCCGCAACGTGCTGCGCGCCATCGCCGAGTCCGGCCGCAAGGACATCGAGGTCGTCGCCCTCAACGATCTCGGCCCGGTCGAGACCAACGCGCACCTGCTCCGTTTCGACTCCGTGCATGGCCGCTTCCCCGGCACCGTCACCGTCGACGGCGATTCGATCAGCCTCGGCAACGGCAAGATCAAGGTTTGCGCCGAGCGCGATCCGGCAAACCTGCCGTGGAAGGATCTCGGCATCGACATCGCGCTGGAATGCACCGGCATCTTCACCGCCAAGGACAAGGCCTCCGCGCATCTGACCGCCGGCGCCAAGCGCGTGCTGGTCTCCGCGCCCGCCGACAATGCCGACGCCACCATCGTCTACGGCGTCAACCACGACACGCTGACCAAGAACCACCTCGTCGTCTCCAACGGATGCTGCACCACCAACTGCCTCGCGCCGGTCGCCAAGGTGCTGAACGACACGGTCGGCATCGAGACCGGCTTCATGACCACGATCCACGCCTATACCGGCGACCAGCCGACGCTCGACACCATGCACAAGGATCTCTATCGCGGCCGCGCGGCGGCGATGTCGATGATCCCGACCTCGACCGGCGCTGCCAAGGCGATCGGCCTCGTGCTGCCGGAACTGAAGGGCAAGCTCGACGGCGTCGCGATCCGCGTGCCGACGCCGAACGTCTCGGTGGTGGATCTCAAGATCGTCGCCAAGCGCAATACCGACGTCAAGGAAATCAACGCGGCGATGAAGCGCGCCAGCGAGCAGCAGCTCAAGGGCATCCTCGGCTACACGTCAGCGCCGAACGTCTCGATCGACTTCAACCACGACCCGCACTCGTCCACCCTCCACGAGGACCAGACCAAGGTGATGAACGGCAACCTGGTGCGCGTGATGAGCTGGTACGACAACGAGTGGGGTTTCTCCAACCGCATGGCCGACACGGCCGTTGCGATGGGCAAGCTGCTGTAAGAGCCCAGCACCGTCATTCCGGGATGGTCCGAAGGACCAGACCCGGAATTGGCGTCGAGATGCACCGGAGTTCGATGCTGCGCATCGCCCCGGAATGACTGTCGAAGAGATTCCTAATGAAAAAATCCTTCCGCACCCTCGATGACGTCGACGTAAAGGGCAAGCGCGTGCTGCTGCGCGTCGACCTCAACGTCCCCATGGAGAACGGCCGCGTCACCGATGCGACGCGGCTGGAGCGCGTTGCGCCGACCATCACCGAGATCGCCGGCAAGGGCGGCAAGGTGATCCTGCTTGCGCATTTCGGCCGGCCCAAGGGGCGCGATGCCAAGGACTCGCTGAAGCCGGTTGCGGAGGCGCTGTCGAAGGTGATCAAGCAAGCCAGTCGCATTTGCCGACGATTGCGTCGGCGAGCCCGCTGCAAAAGCCGTCGCCGCGATGAAAGATGGCGATATTCTTTGCCTGGAAAATACCCGCTTCCACAAGGAAGAAGAGAAGAACGATGCAGCCTTCGTGGCCGAACTGGCAAAACTCGGCGACATCTGGGTCAACGACGCCTTCTCGGCCGCGCACCGCGCGCATGCTTCGACCGAAGGCCTCGGCCACAAGCTGCCGGCTTACGCAGGCCGCACCATGCAGGCCGAACTCGATGCGTTGGCTAAGGCACTCGAAGCGCCGACCAAGCCTGTGATCGCCATCATCGGCGGCGCCAAAGTGTCGACCAAGATCGACCTCCTGGAAAATCTCGTCACCAAGGTCGATGCGCTCGTGATCGGCGGCGGCATGGCCAACACATTCCTGCATGCGCAAGGCATCGGCGTCGGCAAGTCGCTGGCCGAAAAGGACCTCGCGCCGACTGCGCGGCGCATCATGGAGAAGGCTGAAGCCGCCAACTGCGCCATCATCCTGCCCGTCGATGCCGTCGTTGCCTATCATTTCGCCGCGAACGCGCCCTCGCACGCCTACGGGCTCGATGCGATCCCGGCCGACGGCATGATCCTCGATGTCGGCCCGCAATCGACCGCGCGCATTCATGCGGCGATCGACGATGCGGCTACGTTGGTGTGGAACGGCCCGCTCGGCGCCTTCGAGACTCAACCCGTTCGACCGCGGCACCATGGTGGCAGCCAAGCATGCGGCTGCGCGCACGAAGGCGAAGAAGCTGATCTCGGTCGCCGGCGGCGGCGATACCGTCGCAGCCCTCAACCAGGCCGGCGTGGCTGGCGATTTTTCCTATGTTTCGACGGCGGGTGGCGCGTTTCTTGAATGGATGGAAGGGAAACCATTGCCCGGCGTCGAGGTTCTAAGAACAAGATAAATCAGCCCTGATCAGGGCGCCCGACGTCGCGCGCGGCACAACCCGGAGAACAGGACACATGGCCCGTATTACGTTGCGTCAATTGCTCGATCACGCGGCGGAACACGATTACGGCGTGCCGGCGTTCAACATCAACAACATGGAGCAGGCGCTGGCGATCATGGATGCCGCGTCCAATCTCGACGCCCCCGTCATCATCCAGGCCTCGCGCGGCGCGCGCTCCTACGCCAACGACGTGATGCTGCGCCACATGATGGACGCCGTCACCGAGATCTATCCGCAGATTCCCGTCTGCGTGCATCTCGACCACGGCAACGAGCCCGCCACCTGCATGACCGCGATCCAGGCCGGCTTCACCTCGGTGATGATGGACGGCTCGCTGAAGGCCGACGGCAAGACCCCCGGCGACTGGGACTACAATGTCGGCGTCACCAGGACGGTGACCAACATGGCTCATCTCGGTGGCATCTCGGTGGAAGGCGAACTCGGCGTGCTCGGTTCGCTCGAGACCGGCATGGGCGACAAGGAAGACGGCCACGGCGCCGAGGGCAAGCTGTCGCACGACCAGTTGCTCACCAATCCCGACGAGGCCGTGAAGTTCGTCAAGGAGACCAGGGTCGACGCGCTCGCAATCGCGATGGGCACCTCGCACGGCGCCTACAAGTTCACCCGCAAGCCCGACGGCGACATCCTCGCCATGAAGGTGATCGAGGAGATCCACCGCAAGCTGCCGAACACGCATCTGGTCATGCACGGCTCCTCGTCGGTGCCGCAGGATCTGCAGGACATCATCAACGCCAATGGCGGCAAGATGAAGCCGACCTGGGGCGTGCCCGTCTCGGAGATCCAGCGCGGCATCAAGAACGGCGTGCGCAAGATCAATATCGACACCGACAACCGGATGGCGATGACCGGCCAGATCCGTAAAGTCCTGAAGGACAATCCGGAAGAATTCGATCCGCGCAAATATCTCAAGCCCGCAATGGATGCGATGGCCAAGCTGTGCAAGCAGCGCCTGCAGGAATTCAATACCGCAGGCCAGGCCAGCAAGATCAAGAAGGTGCTGACCCCGGCCGAAATGGCCAAGCGTTACGCCAAGGGCGACCTCGATCCCCGCGTCGCCTGAGCGGGGAGCCCCCTGCGGCGAACGTTTTCTAGGCAACCGCCCGAGAACCGCCTATTTTGGTTTACAAGGGCATGCTGCTGGAGAACGGTCCGATGAACCTTGCTGAACTCAACAAGATCGCCCTCGCCATGGTCACCCCGGGCAAGGGCATACTCGCCGCCGACGAATCCTCCGGTACCATCAAGAAGCGTTTTGACGCCATCAAGGTGGAATCAACCGAGGACTCGCGCCGCGACTACCGGGAGATGCTGTTCCGCTCGAGCGAGGCGATGAGCAAATGCATCTCCGGCGTCATCCTCTATGACGAGACCATCTGGCAGAATGCGAAGGACGGCACGCCGCTGGTCAAGCTGATCGAACAGAGCGGCGCGATTCCGGGCATCAAGGTCGACGAGGGAACGCAACCCTTGCCGCAATGTCCGGGCGAACTGGTGACCGTCGGGCTCGACAAGCTCGCGGAACGCCTGAAGAAATATTACGAGCGCGGCGCGCGTTTTGCCAAATGGCGCGCGGTGATCGATATCGGACCGGGCATTCCGACCATGACCGCGATCAGCGTCAATGCGCACGCGCTCGCCCGTTACGCCGCACTGTGCCAGGCCGCGCAGATCGTTCCGATCGTCGAGCCGGAAGTGCTGATGGACGGCGATCATGATATCGACCGCTGCTATGAGGTGACCCAGCGCGTGCTGAACAAGACCTTCCAGGAGTTGCGCGTACAGCGCGTCGAGCTGGAGGGCATGGTGCTGAAACCGAACATGGCCATTTCGGGCAAGAAGTGCCCGCGCCAGGCCTCGGCCGAAGAGGTTGCGGAAAAGACCGTCCGTCTACTGAAAGCCTGCGTGCCCGCGGCGGTGCCCGGCATCGCCTTCCTGTCCGGCGGACAGAGCGACGAGCAGGCAACCGCCCATCTCGACGCCATGAACCGGATCGGCAAACTGAACGGTCAACTTCCTTGGGGGCTCACTTTCTCCTATGGCCGCGCGCTGCAGGCCGCGCCGCAGAAGGCGTGGTCGGGCAAGGCTGAAAACGTTGCGGCCGGCCAGCGCGCCTTCGCCCATCGTGCGCGCATGAACGGGCTCGCCAGCAAGGGCGAATGGGAGACTGGCCTGGAAAAGAAGGTGGCTTAGATTTGGCTGCCAAACCCGTCCCGCCGCGCCCGGTGCCGCGCCTCTATCTCGCGACCCCCGAGGTGGATGACCCTTCGCACCTCGTGGCAACCCTGCCCGGATTGCTGGCTGCGGCCGACGTGGCCGCCGTGCTGCTGCGGCTGAAGTTGACCGACCAGCGCAGCCTGATCGCTCACATCAAAGCGCTTGCACCTGCGACCCAGAATGCCGGCGCAGCGCTGTTGCTCGACGGCCATGTCGAACTGGTCGCGCGGGCAGGCGCCGATGGCGCGCATCTCGCATCGCTCGCCGCACTCGAAGAGGCGCTGCCATCGCTGAAACCCGATCGCATCGCCGGCTGTGGCGGGCTTGCGACCCGGCACGATTCGATGGCGGCAGGCGAACGCGGAGCCGACTACGTGCTGTTCGGCGAACCCGGTGCCGGTGGCGAGCGTCCCTCGATGGAGGCGATCGGCGAGCGTCTTTCCTGGTGGAATGAACTGTTCGAACCGCCCTGCGTGGGCTTTGCCGCCTCGCTGCAGGAAGCGTCCGAATTCGCCGCGGCGGGCGCTGATTTCGTGCTGGTCGGTGACGTCATCTGGGCCGATCCGCGCGGCCCCGAGGCGGCGCTGCGCGATGCCGAAAAGGCCATTCGCCAAGCGCACGCTGCCGCATTTGGAAGAGTTAAGGCCGGATGAAACAGCTCGGTCCGATAACGATGCTGGCGGCGATGCTTGCGCTGGGCACGGCGGCCTCCGCGCAAGTTTCGCTGACGCCCGACGGCAAGCCGGCGGCCAAGCAGGACGCGCCAAAGGAAAAGAAGGCGCCGCCGAAGAAATCCGCAGCGCCAGCAACGCCGAAACCGGTGCCGACGCCAACGCCGGTCGCACCACCAAAAGCGGCCGACAGCCCATTCGAGGATCCCAACGTCGACCTCGTCTACGGCGCCTATCAGCGCGGCCAGTACAAGACCGCTTTCGATCTTGCGATCACCCGCGCGCAGTACAATGGCGACCCGAAGGCGATGACCATGCTCGGAGAGCTCTACGAGAACGGCATGGGCATAAAACGCGACCTGGCCAAGGCCGCCGACTGGTACAAGCGCGCGGCCGATGCCGGCGATCGCGAAGCGATGTTTGCGCTTGCCATGATGCGGCTTGCCGGACGCGGCGGCGCCGTCAACAAGGAGGAATCGGTAAAGCTGCTGGCCTCCTCCGCCAAACTCGGCAATCCCAAGGCGGCCTATAATCTCGCGTTGCTCTATCTCGACGGCCAGACGCTGCCGCAGGACATCAGGCGCGCCGCCGAACTGCTGCGCGTCGCGGCCGATGCCGGCAACCCCGAGGCCCAGTACGCGCTCGCGACCTTTTACAAGGAAGGCAACGGCGTCCCGAAGGACCTGGAGAAGGCGGTGCGGTTGCTGCAAGCGGCTTCGCTTGCCGGCAATGTCGATGCCGAAGTCGAATATGCCATCGCGATGTTCAACGGCTCAGGCACGCCGCAGAACCAGCCGGCGGCGGTGGCCTTGTTGCGCAAGGCGGCGCGGCAGAACAGCGCGATCGCGCAGAACCGCCTGGCGCGGGTGCTGGCGACCGGCGTCGGCGCATCGCAGGACAAGGTCGAGGCACTGAAGTGGCATCTGGTCGCCAAGACCGCGGGCAAGGGTGACCCCGAACTCGACGAAATGCTGTCAACCTTGAGTGCAGAGGATCGCGCCAAGGCCCAGGTAGCCGCCAGCAAATGGCTCGGCACCAAATGATCCGCCTTGACGGCGGCACATCCGCAGGGCACCCAAGCCCCTGCGCCAGCCGCCGACAGGGCCCCGCGAGCCTCCGTTCCCTCATTCCAGACGCGTGATTGCATGCTCCATTCCGCCCTCATCAACGTCATGGTCAAGGCCGCACGCCGTGCCGGCCGCAACCTGAAACGCGATCTCGGCGAGATCGAGCATTTGCAGGTCTCGCAAAAGGGGCCCGCGAACTTCGTTTCGCTCGCCGACAAGCGCGCGGAGGAGATGCTCTACACCGATCTCTCCAAGGCGCGTCCCGGCTATGGCTTCCTCGGCGAGGAGGGCGGCACGCGCGCGGGCAGCGACCCGAGCCATACCTGGATCGTCGATCCGCTCGACGGCACCACCAACTTCCTGCACGGCATTCCGCAATTTGCGATTTCGATTGCGCTGCAACGCGAGGACACCATCATTGCGGGTGTGGTCTACAATCCGGCCAATGAGGAGCTCTACACGGCCGAACGCGGCAAGGGCGCTTTCCTCAACGACCAGCGCATGCGCGTCGCCGGCCGCCGCAAGCTCAACGAATGCGTAATCGCCTGCGGCTTGCCGCATATCGGCCGCGGCGACCACGAACTGGCGCTGACGGAAATGGCGGCGCTGCAAGACAAGGTCGCCGGCTTCCGCCGCTTCGGCGCGGCGGCGCTCGATCTTGCTTTCGTCGCCGCCGGCCGGCTCGACGGCTATTGGGAGCGCAACCTGCAATCCTGGGACATCGCGGCCGGCCAGATCATCGTGCGCGAGTCCGGCGGCATCGTCTCGGGCATGACGGGCAATGACGATGCGCTCAAGACCGGTCACGTCGTCTGCGGCAACGAGTTCGTGCACGCCGAGCTGCTGAAGATCCTCAAACCGTTGTGACAGCGCAGCGGTGCGGCGGAGCGGTGTTTATGGGGACGGAGACGAAGGGCGCGGGGGTTTCCGGTTGAGGGCGTGCCTCAATGCGCCGAGAAGTGAGCGCTATTCGGCGGGTCGATGCGCCGGCGCGTGCGGTATTGCGGCGGCAGCCGCCTCCCCTACCTTCTCCCGATCCCCCGCCAGCACGCGCTGCACGGACACGAAGAACACCGGCACCATCAACAGCGCGAGGATTACCACCGCGATCATGCCGCCCATCACGCTGGTGCCGAGCGCCTGCTGGCTGGCGCCGCCGGCGCCATGGGCGACCACCATGGGCAGCACGCCGCAGACAAAGGCAAGGCCGGTCATCAGGATCGGCCGGAAGCGCAGCGAACACGCCTCCAGTGTCGCATCGACCAGCGACTTGCCTTCGGCGCGCAGGTCCTTGGCGAATTCGATGATCAGGATGGCATCCTTGGCGGCAAGGCCGATGATGGTGATGAGCCCCACGGTGAAATAGACGTCGTTGGGCAAGCCCCGCATGGTGGCGGCGACCACGGCGCCGGTGATGCCGAGCGGCACGGTGAGCAGCACTGCCAGCGGAATGGTCCAGCTTTCATAGAGTGCTGCGAGCAGCAGGAACACCACCAGCACCGACAGCACGAGCAGGAACGGTGCCTGCGAGCCGGAGAGTTTCTCCTGCAGCGACTGCCCGGTCCATTCATAGCCGAAGCCGCGCGGCAGCCTGCCCGCGAGCCGCTCCATCTCCTTGATGGCATCGCCCGAGGTGAAGCCCGGCCGCGCCTCGCCGGTGATGCGCACCGCCGGATAATAGTTGAAGCCCGCAATTTGCGTCGGCCCCTTCGACCATTCGATCGACGCGAAGGCCGAGAACGGCACCAGCTGGCCGCGGCTGTTCTTGACGTTGTAGTTCAGAAGATCGTCGGCCTTCATGCGGCCAAAGGCGTCGGCCTGCACGATGACGCGCTGCATGCGGCCGCGGTTCGGGAAGTCGTTGATGTAGTTCGAGCCGAGATTGGTCGAGATCGTGTTGTTGATGTCCTCGAAGGTGATGCCGAAGGCGCCGGCCTTTTCGCGGTCGATCATCAGATTGACCTGCGGCGCCGGCGGCAGGCCCTCGATGAAAACCTTTTGCAGCACGGGGCTCGCATTGGCTTCGCGGATCAGCTGGTCGGCGGCGGAGGTGAGCGCGGCAAAGCCTTTCTGGCCGCGGTCCTGCAGGCGGAACGAGAAGCCGGAAGAGTTGCCGAGATTGTCGATCGGCGGCGGCTGCAGCGCGGTCACCTTGGCGTCTTTGTCCGAGGCGAGGTTCTTGTTGATGTCGGCAACGATGGCGGCCGCCGAATCCTTCGGCCCGCGGTCCGACCAGTCCTTCAGCGAGATGAAGGCCTGCGCGGTGTTGATGCCTTGCCCGAGGAAGCTGAAGCCGGTGAGGAAGGTGACGTTCTCGATGCCGGAGCGTGCCAGCAGGTACTTCTCGACGCGCTCGACCGCAGCCTCGGTGCGCGGGTAGGCGGACTCCGAAGGCGTCTGCAGGTCGGTGGTGATGAAGCCCTGGTCGTCGACCGGCAGGAAGCCGCCGGGCAGCCGCACGAAAGCCCAGGACAGGCCGACCAGCAGCGCGGCATAGATCAGCATCAGCCGGCCGGTTCGCTTCAGCGAACCCTTCACCGTGTTGGAATAATGATGCCGGCTGGAATCCAGCGCACGGTTGAACAAGCCGAACACGCCCTTCTTCGCATGGCCGTGGCCGGCGGCGACGGGCTTTGAGCAGCGTCGCGCACAGCGCCGGGGTCAGCGACAGCGCGAGCAGCGCCGAGAACGCGATCGCGGCCACCATGGTGACGGAGAACTGGCGGTAGATGATGCCGACCGAACCCGGGAAGAACGCCATCGGCAGGAACACCGCGATCAACACCAGCGTGATGCCGATGATGGCGCCGGTGATCTGCGACATCGCCTTTTTGCGTCGCCTCCTTCGGCGGCAGGCCTTCCTCGGCCATGATGCGCTCGACGTTCTCGACCACGACGATGGCGTCGTCGACGAGGATGCCGACCGCCAGCACCATGCCGAACATGGTCAGCATGTTGATGGAATAGCCCGCGATCATCAGCGTGGCGCAGGCCCCGAGCAGCGCCACCGGCACCACGATGGTCGGGATGATGGTGTAGCGGATGTTCTGCAGGAACAGGAACATCACGATGAAGACCAGGATGACGGCCTCGACCAGCGTCATCAGCACCTGGTGGATCGAGGCCTTCACCACCGGCGTGATGTTGTAGGGAATGTCGTAGGCGATCGTTGGCCGGAAAGAACTTTGACAGCTCTTTCATCTTCTTCTCGACCTTGCTCGCGGTGGCAAGTGCGTTGCCGGTCGGCGACAACAGCACGGAGAGGCCCGCGGTCGGCTTGCCGTTGAGGCGGGTCTGGAACTGGTAGCTCAGCCCACCGATCTCGATGCGCGCGACGTCGCGCAGCCGCACGGTCGAGCCGTCGGGGTTGGCGCGCAGGATAATGGCGCCGAATTCCTCCGGCGAGGAAAGCTGGCCCTTCACCAGCACCTGCGCGGCAATCTTGGTGTCCGGCGTGCTCGGCTCGGCGCCGATGGTGCCCGAGGCGACCTGCGCGTTTTGCGCGGCAATCGCCTTGTTGACGTCGTCGGAGGTCAAGCCGTAGCCGACGAGCTTTGCCGGATCGATCCAGATGCGCAAGGAACGCTCGGTCGAATACAGCGTGGCACGGCCGACGCCGGGAATGCGCCTGATCTCGCCCAGGATGTTGCGCATCACGAAATCGCCGAGGCCGACTTCGTCCAGGCTTCCGTCGGTCGAGCGCAGCGTGATGATCTGCAGCACGGCGCTGGAGGCTTCCTCGACCAGGATGCCCTGCTGGATCACCGCGCGCGGCAGCCGCGCCTCGACGCGCTTCAGGCGGTTCTGCACCTCGACCGAGGCCGCGCTGGTCTCGGTGCCCGGGACGAAATTGGCGATGATATCGACCTGGCCGAGCGAGTCGCTGGTCGATTCGAAATTGAGGATGCCGCTGGCGCCGTTGAGCTCCTCCTCGATCAGCCGCGTCACGCTGTTGTAGAGGTTTTCCGGCGAGGCGCCGGGATAGCTGGTCGAGATCGAGATCGAGGGCGGCGCGATGATCGGATATTGCGCGACTGCCAGCAGCGGAATCGAGATCGCGCCGATCAGGCAGATGAAAAGCGCGACGACCCAGGCGAAGATCGGCCTGTCAATGAAGAATGCCGGCATCTGCAGATCACCGGCGCGATTGTCGCGTCACAGGTCCGCGGATGCATCCGCCTCGACCCAGGACTGTGTCCTGACCTTGTCGCCGGGGGTGAATTTCTGAAAGCCCTCGACCACGACCGTGTCGCCGGACTTCAGACCATCGGTGACGAACCACACGCCGTCCTGCAGCGATCCGATCTTCACCGGCTGGATAGTGACGCGGCCGTCGTCCTTGACCACGAACACCTCGCTGCCGCCGCCGCTGTTGCGCTGGATCGCCTGCTGCGGCACGGCGATGGCATCGGAGTCGATGCCCTGCTCGATCTGCACGCGGACATACATGCCGGGCAGCAATTCGCGCTTCGGATTGGGGAATTCGCCGCGCAGCGTCACCTGCCCGGTATGGGCATCGACCTTGGCCTCGGAGAACAGCAGCTTGCCCGGCAGCGGATAGCGGTCGCCGTCGTCGAGCACGAGGCGCACCTTCATGGCGTCGGGCGCGATGCGGTCGAGGTCGCCGGTGTCGATGGCGCGGCGCAGCTGATTGATCTCGGTGACTGACTGGGTGAAGTCGGCATAGATCGGGTCGAGCTGCTGGATGGTCGCAAGGCTCGATGTTTCGTTCTGCACCACCAGCGCGCCTTCGCTGACATGGGCGGCGCCGACGATGCCGTCGATCGGCGCGCGGATGGTGGCGTAGTCGAGATTGAGACGCGCGCGCGCCACGTCGGCCTTGCGGGCGGCGACGTCGGCTTCCGCCTGGCGCAGCGCGGCGATGGCCTCTTCGTTCTTCGCTTCCGGCGCCGCCTTCTCGCGGTACAGGGTGCCGACGCGGTTAGCGTGTGATGTGGCCTGCTCGAGCACGGCCTTGGCGCGCGCCAGCGCTGCCTCGGTCGATTGCACCTCGACGTCGAACGGACGTGGATCGATGCGATAGAGGGGATCGCCGGCCTTCACCTCGCTGCCCTGATGGAACAGGCGCTCGACGATGATGCCGGAGACGCGCGGACGCACTTCGGCGACGCGCGTCGGCGAGATGCGGCCCGGCAGTTCGCGCACCGGGAGCGCGCACGCGGCTGTACGACGACGACGCTGACATCAGGCTCGGAAGCCGCGCTGACGTCGCGGCCGTCGGCCGATCCGCAGCCGGCAAGCATGGCGCAAGCACAGCAAGCATCAATGCAATGCATGGCCGATCGCGCACGTAAGCCGGACATTTTGAAACAGTCGCCCCTGATGTCGTCGAACTGGCGAGACGCAAATAACGCGCCGCGTTCGCGCGACGTCGCGCGTCGATAGCGCGAACATAGGCGCGCATCTATCGCGATGCAATAATCTTTCGTGGCGGCCCAATGTCACACGACGCTAGCGAGACTGAAAGCGCAGCGTTTTGTCGGATTCACCGGATTGTGAACGGCCGTGATCCAGGTTCCATTGGAATCACGAATGATTAACGCGTCGATCATTTCGTTGCTCGGCGAGGCAGCAAGCGGAAGAGATTGTGAGGCGAATGCAGAACGAATCAACTGTTACGCCGCTTTCATGCGGTAGTGGCTGACGCCCCATTCGCTGCCGCCGGCGTAACCAAACAATCCCGCGGTGGCGAGGAAGAACCAGCGCCAGCGCCGCATCCACAAGCGCGGTGTCGCTGCCATAGACCTCGCGCAGCACGCGCTCGATCTCGTCGCGATGCGCGTCGAAATTGGCCAGCCAGTCGAGCGCGGTGCGCTGGTAATGCGTGCCGCTCCAGCGCCATTCCTTCTCCACCTCGAAGATGTCGGCATATTGCCGGATCAGGTGATGGCTCGGCATCACCCCGCCGGTGAAGAAATGCTGCGCGATCCAGTCCTCGCGATCGGCGCGATCGAACAGGTACGAGCCGGTACGATGCGTGAAGATGTGCATGAAGAAACGTCCGCCCGGCTTGAGCCATGAGCGCACGCGAATCATCAGGCCGTGCCAGTTCATCATGTGCTCGAACATCTCGACCGAGACGATGCGGTCGAACTTCTTGTCGGGATCGAACACGTTCATGTCGCAGGTGATGACGCGCAGATTGGTCAACCCGCGCTTGCGCGCTTCTTCCTCGATGTATTCACGCTGCGAGTTCGAATTGGACACCGCCGTCACCTGCGCGTGCGGAAACTGCCGCGCCATCCACAGCGACAGCGAACCCCAGCCGCAGCCGAGCTCGAGGATCGCCTGACCGTCGGCAAGGTCGGCGTGGTCGACGGTCTGGCGCAGCGCTTCCTCCTCGGCCTCCTGCAGCGTGGACGCCGGCTTCCTTGTAGAAGCACGAGGAATATTTGCGGTTGGGTCCCAGCACTTTTGCGAAGAACGCCGCCGGCACCTCGTAGTGCTGCGTCGTTGGCCTCGTCGGTGTATTCGGCGATGGCACGGGCCGCCATCTCGTCGGCAAAAGCGGCGTCGCTCCTGGCGCCGCTCTTGGCATCGCCCTCGGCAAGCCGCGCTGCGGTGCGCGAGCACAGGCGGTTGATCGCGGCGCGGATGATCGCATCTGGCAGCGGCACGCGCTCGGCGGTGCCGATAATGGTGGCGACGAAATTCATGTGCCACTCCCTTTGTCTTGCATGATCCTTTTGTATTGGGTCGCTGCCTCCAGGGATCATGCGTGAGGCGGCAGCGGAAAGAAACGACTGGTACGCGACTGATAGTCCCGGTAGCGCTCGCCGCGCGAGCGCAGCATCTGCTCTTCCAGGGGCGGGATGCCGGTCACATGGACCAGGATCCAGTACATGAAGACCGGCGCGAGCAGGCTCGCCAGGCCCCAGGGATAGTCGAATGACAAGGCGATCACGGGATAAGCCAGCCAGCCGAACCATTCGAAGAAATAGTTGGGATGGCGCGACCAGCGCCACAGCCCGACATCGCAGACGCGACCCCTGTTGGCGGGATCTTCGCGGAAGCGCTTGAGCTCGGCATCCGCCAGCGCCTCGCCGGCGATACCGATGAAAAGGATCAGCACGCCGGCATAGTCCTGCAGCCGCAACGCTTCAGACGGGACGCGCGCGGCGACAAAGATGGCAAACGCCAGCGGGATCGTGCCCAACGCCTGGTTCTGCAGGAAGATGAACATTCGCCGCGGTGCGTTGACGCCCCATTCCTTTGCAAACGCGGCGTAACGCGGGTCGTCCGTGATGCCGGCGGTGCGGAGGCCGATATGCAGGCCGAGCCGCAGCGACCACAGCGCAACCAGGGCCGCAACCAGCCATTGCCTGGCGTTCGGCGCGGCGCCGTCGATCGGCCACAGCGCGGCTGCGGCACCGACAAGGCCGAGCGAGAAGGTCCAGATGGTGTCGACCCAGCCGGAATTCCCGGTGCGCTGCTGTACGAGCCAGGCGCCGGCCATCAGGATCGACAGGGAAACGGCAATCAATACGAGGGCCGCAAGGTAGGTCAGCGTCATGCGTAGTCCCGATATCACGCCCCGGACATCGAACATTGGCAAAATACGCGGGGGTATAATGCCCGGTTTCAATATCCGGTTCCCCCTTTGGTAGGACTTAAATCCGGCGCTAGCGGCCTTTTTTCCCACCGTTCCTGTGCCATATTGGCCGCCCGACCGCGCTACGATCGCCCTGGATGACGCTAGCCCATGCCCCCAAACACCTCCCCCCGCACTGCAATGGAAATCGAGCTGACCAAACTGTCGTCGCCCCGGATCTTCCTGGTGCGGATGCTGGTATTCCTGGTGCTCTGCGCGCTCGTGATGGTGGTGCTCTACAAGCAGATCATCACGGCCTTCTTTGCCAATCCGGGGCTCAATGCCCTGATCGGGGCGGTGCTGCTGATCGGCATCATCCTGTCGTTCCGCCAGGTGATCCGCCTCTATCCGGAAGTGGCGTGGGTCAACAACTTCCGCATCGCCGATCCCGGCCTTGCGGTCGAACGGCATCCGACGCTGCTGGCGCCGATGGCAGCGATTTTGGGCGGCGAGCGCACCGGGCGGATGACCATCACGCCAGCAGACCATGCGGCATCTGCTGGACTCCATCGCCACCCGGCTCGACGAGGCGCGCGACATCTCGCGCTACATGACGGGCCTGCTCGTCTTCCTCGGCCTGCTCGGCACGTTCTGGGGCCTGATCGAGACGGTCGGCTCGGTCGGCAAGGTGATCGAAGGGCTGAAGGTCGGCGGCGACGCCGGCTCGCTGTTCGACACGCTGAAGGAAGGGTTGGCCGCCCCCCTCGCCGGCATGGGCATTTCGTTCTCATCCTCGCTGTTCGGCCTTGCCGGCTCGTTGATCCTCGGCTTCCTCGACCTGCAATCGAGCCAGGCGCAGAACCGCTTCTACACAGACCTCGAGGACTGGCTTGCCACCACGGTGCGCGAATATGCCCGCGACGATCTGCCCGGCGCAGGTCCCGGCATGCAGCAGGCGCTCGACCGGCTGCGGCAAGCGGTGGAGGAAGGCGGCGGCAACCGCAACGCCACCGCCGCGATGGCCAATCTCGCCGAGGCGATCCAGGGACTGGTGGCGCATATGCGCACCGAGCAGCAGATGATCCGCGAATGGGCCGACGGCCAGGGCGAGCAGAACAAAGAGATCAAGCGCTTGCTGGAGCGCATCGCGCGCCAGCCCGAGAAGAGCTAGGCGCGAGTAACTCACATGCTCGACCACGTGACCATCGGCGTCACCGACATCGACCGCGCAAAGGAGTTCTATGACCGCGCGCTGCGGCCGCTCGGAATTGCGCGCCTCTATGCCGATGGCGAGGGGGCCGCAGGTTACGGCGTCCGCCCCAAGGCTTTCTTCTGGATTGGAGTGAAGCAACTGCCGCAAACCGGCACGCACGTCGCCTTCACCGCGCCCGACCGCGCCACGGTGGACCGCTTCTATGATGCGGCGATCGGAGCAGGCGGCCGAGACAACGGGCCGCCGGGAACGCGGCCGCACTATCACGCCCACTATTATGGCGCCTTCGTGCTTGATCCGGACGGCCATAACGTCGAAGCCGTATGCCACTTACCGCAGGGCCAGACCGACAAGCCCTGACAACAAGCGAGTCCAAAGATGGCCCTTGCCCGTGCCCGCCGCAGCGAATCCGGTTTCAACTACTGGCCGGGCTTCGTCGACGCCTTGTCGACGCTGGTGCTCTCGATCGTGTTCCTGCTCTCGGTGTTCCTGGTCGTGCAGTTCTTCCTGTCGCAGGAAGTCACCGGCAAGGACAAGGCGCTGGAGCAGCTCACGGCCAAAATCGCGCAACTCAACGATCTGCTTGTCTCTGGAGAAGCTGGCAAAGCTCAATCTCGACGATCAGGTGTCGCAGTTGCGCGCCGGCCTTTCCTCGGCGGAAGGTGAGCGCGACCGTATCAAGGGGCTTTATGATGGGCTCGCCGGCGCCGGCAGCGATGCGCAGGGCCGCGCCAATGAACTGAACAAGGCGCTGGATTCCGAGAAGCAGGTCACCTCGCGCGCGCTGGCGCAGATCGAGGTCTTGGTCCAGCAGATCTCCGCGCTGCGCCGCCAGCTCGCAGCGCTCGAAGAAGCACTTGATGCCTCCGAAAAGCGCGACAAGGAATCGCAGGGCCGCATCGCCGACCTCGGCACGCGGCTCAATGTCGCGCTGGCACAGCGCGTACAGGAATTGTCGCGCTATCGTTCCGAATTCTTCGGCCGCCTGCGTGCCATCCTCGGCAACCGCCCGGACATCCGCATCGTCGGCGATCGTTTCGTGTTCCAGTCCGAAGTGTTCTTCGACACCGGACAGGCGCTGTTGCTGCCCGAGGGTCGCGCTGAACTGGACAAACTCGCCACGGCGCTGACCGAGCTCGACAAGCAGATCCCGACCGAGATCGCCTGGGTGCTGCGGGTCGACGGCCATACCGACGTGCGGCCGATCAACAGCCCTCTGTTCAAGTCGAACTGGGAACTATCGTCGGCGCGCGCGATCTCGGTCGTGCAGTACCTGGTCTCGCTGGGCGTGCCGGCGCAGCGGCTGGTGGCAGCCGGCTTTGCCGAATTCCAGCCGCTCGACACTGCGCCTGGCGAAGAAGCCTACAAGCGCAACCGCCGCATCGAGCTGAAGCTGACGGAACGGTAAGTGGCGCATATCGTCATTGCCTTGACGGGCATCCCTTGAGCGCCGCTTTCGCCCTCCGCCCCTATCGCATCAGCGACGAAGACGCCGCGATCGAATTGTGGCGCGCGACCTGGCAAGAGGCCTATCCGCAGATCGATTTTACCGCCCGCGTCGCATGGTGGCGCGAACGTTGGCGCAACGAGCTGGTGCCGAGCGCCGCGATCATCGTCGCGGAGCAGGCCGGCGCCTTGACCGGCTTCGTCACGATCGATGCAAGCGGCTATCTCGACCAGCTCGTGGTCGGCCCGGAGCATTGGGGTTCGCCGCTCGCAACCGCGCTGCTCGACGAAGCCAAGCGGCGTTCACCCCGGGGCATCGCGCTGTTGGTCAACAAGGACAATGCGCGCGCCACCCGTTTCTATCTGCGCAACGGCTTTGCGCAGGCCGGCGAGGACGTCAACCCGACCTCGGGGCGCCCCGTGCTGAAGATGGCGTGGAAGCCGTAACCAACCTAAACGCCCTCGAACTGCAGCCGCGCCAGGCGCGCATAGAGGCCGTTGGCGGCAACGAGCGAGGCGTGCGTGCCTTGCTCGACGATGCGGCCCTGGTCCATCACCAGGATGCGGTCGCAGGACAGGACGGTTGCGAGCCTGTGCGCGATCACGAGCGTGGTGCGGTGTCGCATCAACTCCTCCAGCGCAGTCTGCACCAGCGTCTCGCTTTCGGCATCGAGCGAGGAAGTTGCTTCATCCAGCAGCAGCAGCGGCGCATCGCGCAGGATCGCGCGCGCAATCGCGATGCGCTGACGCTGGCCGCCGGACAAGGTCACGCCGCGCTCGCCGAGCTTGGCTTCGAAACCGCCCGGCAGGCGGCGGATGAATTCGGTGGCATGCGCAAGGTCGGCGGCGCGCTCGACCTCGGCATCGCTGGCGTCCGGCCGGCCGAAGCGAATGTTTTCGCGTGCGGTTGCCGCAAACACCACCGAGTCCTGCGGCACCAGCGCGATGCTAGCGCGCAGGGCTTGCGGATCGGCCGCCCTGACCGGCACGCCGTCAAGGGAGATGGTGCCGCTCTGCGGGTCGTAGAAGCGCAGCAAGAGATGAAACAGCGTGCTCTTGCCGGCGCCGGACGGGCCGACGATCGCAACCTTCTCGCCTGGGGTGACCGACAGCGAGACGCCGTCAACCGCCGGCACATCCGGTCGCGTCGGATAGGCGAAGCTGACACGGTCGAACGCGACGTCGCCGCGCGACGGCTGTGGCAGCGCGATCGGACTTCGCCGGCGCGCTGATGTCGGGCTCAACGCGCAGGATCTCGAACAGGCGCTCCGCCGCGCCCGAGGCCGCCGATACCTCGCCCCAGACTTCGCTGAGCTGGCCGAGACCCGCGGCGGCAAACGCCGCATAGAGTACGAACTGGCCGAGACGGCCCGGCGTGATCGCACCGGTCAGCACGTCGTGCGAACCGACCCAGAGGATCGCGACTACGCTCGTGAAGACGATGAAGATGATGATGGCGGTGAGCACGGCGCGGGCGCGGGTGGAATTCACCGCCGCCCCGTAGGCCTGCTCGACCTCACCGCCGAAGCGCGCATTGGCAAGCCGTTCGCCGGTATAGGCCTGCACCGTCCTGATCGCGCCGATCAGTTCGGAGGCATAGGCGCTGGCCTCGGCAAGCGTATCCTGTGCGTTGCGCGACAGCCGGCGCACCCAGCGGCCGAATGCCACCAGCGGAATCACGATGATCGGGATCGCCAGCAGCACGAAGCCCGACAGTTTCGGGCTCGTGATCACCATCATGGTGGCCGCGCCGACGAACAGCATGATGTTACGCAGTGCAATCGAGAGCGACGCGCCGGCCGCCGACTTGATCTGCGTGGTGTCGGCGGTGAGCCGCGACACCAGTTCGCCGCTGCGCGCGGAATCGAAGAAGGCCGGCGACAGCGAGATCAGGTGCGCGAACACGTCGCGCCTGATGTCGGCGACGATGCGCTCGCCGATGGTCATGACGAGGTAGAATCGCGCGGCGCTGGCGAACGGCCAGCACCGCCACGACGGCGATCATCACGCTGAAATAGCTGTTGATCATCGCGATGCCTTCCGGCGTGAAGCCGAAGTCGATCATGCGGCGCACCGCGAGCGGCACGATCAGCGTCGTCACCGCCGCGATGGTGAGCGCGATGAAGGCGAGCGCCGCGCGGCCGCGGTAGCGCGCCACATAGGGCGCGAGCGCCAGCAGCGGGCGCAGCCGCGCGCGGGGCTTGGCCGGCTGCGTCTCAAGCGGCGCCTCCAGCACGGATTCCACCGCCATCAGCGCGTCGCGCCGCGGCGGCCGTCCGTCGTCCAGTTGTTCGGCTGCACTCATATGATCCGACCGGTCCCAACGCCCCAGATAGGCCCTAACCGGCAGCGCTGGCAAATCCGCAAGAGCCCTTATATGGAGCCGGCATATGGAGCCGGCCCGCGGCTTGTTTTGGGCTGAGGGTTGCGTTATAGACCCGGCCAAATCCGCATCCCTTTTCAGATTTGAGACGGGCGCCGGCGCGCCAAAGGACAAGCCATGAAAGCCGAAATTCACCCGAATTATCATATGATTACGGTCGTCATGACCGATGGAACCGAGTATCAGACCCGTTCCACCTGGGGCAAGGAAGGCGACAAGCTGAACCTCGATATCGACCCCAAATCCCATCCGGCCTGGACCGGCGGCACCCAGCAGCTCATGGACCGCGGCGGGCGCGTCTCGCGCTTCCAGAAGAAGTTCGAGGGTTTCCTCAAGAAGTAAATCCCGCGCCTCGCGCGATGGCTCGAAGAAAAACGCCCCTGCCGGTCAGGGGCGTTTTTGTTTGGGCGGACAGGCCACCTTGGACCCTGCGCTAGGCCGAGCGCGCGATTGCGCCCCGATCACGGCAAACAGAGCGGCGCCGAGCCCGACGCTGATGCCGACGCCCTGCTCGAGCGGCAAGCCGCAAAAGCAGGCCGTGGCCGCAAGTACCGCGGCCGTCCCGATCAGCGTACCGGCAAGCGCAAGCGCCCGGCTCACCAGTGGCACTGACGCGCGCAGCTCGCTCGCCAAAGCGAGGATCGCGCCGGCACCAAACGCCGCCGTTCCCAACAGGAATAGCGCGTCGAACAGACGCTTGAAGCCGGCAAAAGCGGAAGCTCCATCCTTCATCGCGGCGAGCGGACCCAAGAGGTGGGCCACGATGACGTCAACGAAGACGAAGATGATGACGCTCATCGCCATCACCGTCCAGCCAAGGGCCGCAACGCCCCTGCCCCGGCGCGCCAGTTCAGCCGCCACGAGGAGCGCACCGGAAGCCATCACGACATCGGCGAAAATACCGATCGTTCCTGCGGCATACATCGTCCGCGCGCCGGCAATGGCGCCGGAAAGCGCCAGCGAGAGATCAAACGGCTGCGCCGGCAGCGCCACGGCCGACGGCGAGATCGCGTAGAGCGCACTGGTTACGACCACGCCGAGCCGATCCGAACGCGACCGCAAGGCCGCCTGCCGCCAGCACGGACATCTCACTGCTCGGCCCCGGCCTGCATTCCCGAGACCTGTGTCGCTGAACCGGCGATCGCCATCCCCGTCTCCCGTTGCGTGTTGCGTGTTGCGTGTTGCGGCAAATAGTTGCAGACTGAAACCATATCGCAAACGGTTTCACTGTGCAACCATGCCCGGCAAGACGGACCTTTCCGAACTGAACTGTTCGCTGGCGCGAACCCTCGATGTGGTCGGCGACTGGTGGACACTGCTGATCATCCGCGACGCCTTCCTCGGCGTGCGCCGCTTCGGCGACTTCCAGAACAGCCTCGGGATCGCCAAGAACATCCTGGCGACGCGGCTGGAGCGGCTGATCGAAAGCGGTATCATGGCGTCGCGGCGGATCAGAGGCGCGGCCGACCTACCAGCTCACCGAGCGCGGCGCCGAGCTCTTGCCCGCAATGGTCGCGCTGATGCAATGGGGCGACAGATGGGTGTCGCACAACGCCCCGCCGGTCGCGGTGACCGACGAGAAGGGCCGGCCGGTGGCGGCCGTGAAGCTGAGGAGCGCCGGCGGCGATGTCGGGATAAGAGGCGTGCGCTTCCGCCCCGGCCCGGGCGCCAATGCGCGCACGCGCGCATTCTTCAGCGAACTGGCGCAGGCGCAGGGCAGCGCGGTGACTGCAGCGAAATCGAAATAGCGGATTGCTTACTGCTCGAACGCCGCCTTCAGGCGGTTGAGCTGCGGCACCAGCGGATTGCCGATCGGCGGCCGTTCGGCGGGCGGTGCATGAATGGTGGTGTCGAGGCGGCGCACCCGCGCCTGCAGGCTCATCGAGCGGGCGATCAGATCCTGCAATTGCGCCGGGAGCTTTGTGACCATGTCCTCCGGGCCGGGATCGGCCGCGGACAGCTTGACCTTGGTCTTCTCGCGATTGGCCTGGGTCAGCGTCATCTCGCCTTCCTTGACCGCGCGGTGCAGCAAGAGCCATGAGGCAAGCTGCATCAGGCGGGTGGTGAGACGCATGCTCTCGGTGGCGTAGGTCAGGCTGACCGACCGTTCCAGCGCCTTGGCCTCGGTGCGGCCGTCGCCGTCGAGATAGGCGGCGGTCTCCTCGACCAGATCCATGCCTTCCCGGAACAGATTGCTGAACGCTGCCGAATTGGTCAGCCGCTCACTCAAGTGAACGAGCGCGCTGTCGCTCTGCGAACGCTCCGCCATGGTTAACGCCCTCACGCCACACTTAAACAAAGGCCGAATGCCGGCTTTTTGGGCGCCGGCTTATGATGAACAAATCATTGCGCGGCCCGGGGCGAGAGTCCAGCCGCAACCGTTTTTATGGTTTCCGGCGCGGTGACGAAGAAGGCGAAAAGCGGCGCGGGCAGCGGCCAAAAAAAGAGCCGCCGAAAGATCGGCGGCTTTGAAAGTTGATAACAGGGAGGCGTCAAACAGAGTGGACAGGAGCCACTCGGTGTCCAAACGAGGACAATCCCAGTCATAATCGAGAAAGCTTAACCAATCGTAAACGAACGGATTTCTTGAGGCTTTGTTTGCCATGTCGGCCATTGGCCTAGTTGCATCGCCCCGGCGAAGGCGGGGGCCCATAACCACTGCAGCGGATGAGTTGAGAGAAAGCCGTTTAACGCTGTGCCACAAGCGCGGCCTCGGCATATCGGCCCCGGCCTGCGCCGGGGCGACGAGATCACGACTTGAAGAAGGCGCTCGCCGCATCCTTTGACGCGCGCTTCTTGCCGGCCGCCTGTTGCAGCCGTTCGATCTCGGCGTTGAGCAGCGCGATGCGCTCGGTCAACTCCTCGAGCGACAACAGTGACAGATCCTGGCCGATCTCGTGGCTGATCTTCTTCCGCGGCCGGTCGTCGTCTTCGCTAGGCATCGCGCTCTCCCTCAATAAGCACGCCCCATGTGTAGTTCTGGCGGTTGCCAGCCGCGGCATGGCTGGCTAATCAGGGCGTCCGGTTTTCTCGCATTTCCCAAGGACAAATCATGGAAAAGCTGCCCGCGCAAATGACCGTTGTCGCCATCAGCAAGCCCGGCGGTCCTGAGGTGCTCGTGCCGGAACAGCGCGCACTGCCGGTGCCGGGTCCCGGCGAATTGCTGGTCAAGGTGATGGCGGCCGGCGTCAACCGGCCCGACGTGGCGCAGCGCTCCGGCGCCTATCCGCCGCCGCCCGGCGCGAGCGACCTGCCGGGGCTCGAGATCGCGGGTGAAGTGGTCGCCGCAGGACCCGGCGCGACCAGGCACAAGATCGGCGACAAGGTGATGTCGCTGGTGGCCGGCGGCGGCTACGCCCAATATTGCATCGCGCAAGACGGCCAGGCGATGACGGTGCCGCCCTCGCTGACCATGGCGGAGGCCGGCGCCATTCCGGAAACGCTGATGACGGTCTGGCACAATGTGTTCGAGCGCGGCGCGCTGAAGGCCGGCGAGACGCTGCTGATCCATGGCGGCTCGTCGGGCATCGGCACCATGGCGATCCAGCTCGCGAAAGCGTTCGGCGCGAAGGTGATCGTCACCGTCGGTGCGCAGGACAAGGCCGACGCCTGCATCAAGCTCGGCGCCGATGTCGCCATTAACTACAAGACGCAGGATTTCGTCGCGGAAACCAAGAACGCGACCAATGGCGCCGGGGCCAACGTCATCCTCGACATGGTCGGCGGCGACTATATCGACCGCAACTACGATGCCGCCGCCGTCGATGGCCGCGTCGTCCAGATCGCGTTCCTGTCCAACACGCCGAAGACGACCGCCAATTTCTCCAAGCTGATGGTCAAGCGGCTGACCCACACCGGCTCGACGCTGCGCCCCCGTACAAATGCGGATAAGGCGGCGATGGTCGCGGCCATCGAGGCCAAGGTGATGCCGTTGCTGCGCGAGGGACGGGTCAAGCCTGTGATGGACAGCACTTTCCCGCTGGAAAAGGCTGCCGATGCCCACCGGCGGATGGAGACGCAGCGCACATATTGGCAAAATTGTGTTGGCCGTTTAACTCTCGCAAGCGATAAGCGGCCGGAAACCCTTTGATTTCCTTCGCTTTCATGGCATCTATCGCGTGCGCCGGGCCCGGTCGCTTGGCCGGGACGAACGTTATCGCGGAGTACTGACATTGCGTCTGATCAGGTGCCTTGCGCCGCTTGCGCTGGGCCTCATGATTGTTGCTGTCGCGGCGCCCGCGCGCGCGATCGACGCCGTCAGCGTCCGCAGTGACGCGCCTGCAATCGACCTCACCGCCGTCCTCGACCATCAACGCAGCGACACCGACCGCATCCAGGTTTCCACGGCGCCTGGAACCGACGGCATCGTCCGCCGCATCGAGGTGCGCGCCCGTGAAGGCGGCCAGAACTGGGTGGTGTTTGCGCTCGCCAACAACACCGACGATCAGCTCGACCGCCTGATCGTCGCGCCGCATTACCGCATCGTTTCCTCCGGCCTGTTGTGGCCCGATCTCGGCCTGTCGCGTGTCGCGACCATCACGCCATCGGTCGGCGACCGCCCCGAGCGGCAGGAGAGCGCGACCGCCGACATCTTCCGCATCACGCTCGATCCCGGCGCCGTCGTCACCTATGTCGCGGAGCTGCGCACCGACAAGCTGCCGCAGCTCTATCTGTGGGAGCCCGACGCCTACAAGGACAAGGTCAACTCCTTCACGCTGTACCATGGCATCGTGATCGGCATTTCCGGTTTGCTCGCGCTGGTGCTGACCATCCTGTTCGTGGTCAAGGGCTCGATCATGTTCCCGGCCGCCGCGGCGCTTGCCTGGGCGGTGCTGGTCTATATCGGCGTCGACTTCGGCTTCTGGGGCAAGGTGCTCGACATGTCGAACAACGCCGAGCGCGTCTGGCGCGCGGCGGGCGAGGCAATCCTCGCGGCGACACTGTTGGTGTTCCTGTTCGCCTATCTCAATCTGTCGCGCTGGCATGTGCGCTATTCCCACATCACCATCGGCTGGCTGACCTTCCTCGGCTCGCTGGTCGCGCTCGCGTTGTTCGATCCTGCGGTCGCCTCCGGCATCGCGCGCATGTCGCTGGTCTTGATCGCCTTCGCGGGCTTTGCGCTGATCGTCTATCTCTCGACCCACGGCTTCGACCGCGCGGTGCTGTTGATCCCGACCTGGTTCCTGCTTGTGGTCTGGGTGATCGCGGCCGGCATGACGGTGGCGGGCAGCGTCACCAACGACATCGTCGGCCCAGCGCTGCTCGGCGGCCTCGTGCTGATCGTGATGCTGATTGGATTTACGGTCATGCAGCACGCGTTTGCCGGCGGCGGCGCCACCACGGGCGTGGTCTCCGACGTCGAGCGCCGCGCGCTGGCGCTGGCAGGCTCCGGCGATCTGATCTGGGACTGGGACGTCTCCGCCGACAAGGTTTTCACCAGCCCCGAGACCGAAGCCTTGTTGGGTCTCAAGCGCGGCACGCTGGAAGGCCCCGCCGCAAAATGGCTGGAAGTGCTGCATCCGCTCGACCAGGACCGCTTCCGCGCCGCGCTCGACAGCGTGCTCGACCAGCGCCGCGGCCGCCTGGTGCAGGATTTCCGCCTGCGCACGCCGGACGGCCACTTCATGTGGTTCGCGCTGAAGGCGCGCCCGGTGGTCGGCTCCGACGGCGAGGTGTCGCGCGTGGTCGGCACGCTGACCGACGTCACCGACATCAAGAACGCCGAAGAGCGCATGCTGCATGACAGCGTGCACGACAACCTCACGGGGCTGCCGAACCGAAAACTGTTCATGGACCGCCTCAATGCGGTGGCCCATTTCGCCAAGACCATGCCGACCCTGCGGCCGACTTTGATGGTGATCGACCTCGACCGCTTCAAGCAGGTCAACGATTCCGTCGGCATCGCGGTCGGCGATTCCATCCTGCTGACCCTGGCGCGGCGGCTGACCCGCATCCTGAAGCCGCAGGACACGCTGGCGCGGCTGGCCGGCGACCAGTTCGGCCTGATCCTGCTGTCGGAGCAGGATTCCGCGCGCATCACCGCCTTTGCCGAGACCATCCGCAAGACCATCCGCGCGCCGATCGCCTTCAACGACCGCGAGATCTTCCTCACCGCCTCGATCGGCCTTGCGCTGTCCGATCCGCAGACGCAGCTCTCGGAGGAGATCATCAAGGATGCGGAGCTTGCGATGTATCACTCCAAGCGCATCGGCGGCGACCGCATCGACGTCTACAAGCCGGCGATGCGCGCGCGCAAGACCGACCGCCTGACGCTGGAAGGTGAACTGCGCCGCGCCATCGAGCGGCAGGAGATCACCATCCTCTACCAGCCGATCGTGCGGCTGGAGGATCGCTCGGTCGCCGGCTTCGAGGCGCTGGCGCGCTGGGATCACCCGAAGCTCGGCCGCATGTCGCCGTCGGAATTCATCGGCATCGCCGAGGAGATCGGCCTGATCGTCGACCTCGGCATGTTCGTGATGGACCAGACCGCGCGGCAGCTTGCGATATGGCAGCGCGCGATGCGCTCGCGCGAGCCGATCTTTGCCAGCGTCAACGTCTCCTCGCGGCAATTGCTGCGCCACGATTTGATCCACGATATCCGCACCGTGCTGTCGCGTTCCTCGGTGGCGCGCGGCACGCTGAAGCTGGAACTTGACGGAATCGCTCGTGATGGAGAACCCGGAGCACGCAGCCCAGATGCTGACGCGCATCCGCGAGCTCGGCACCGGGCTGTCGCTGGATGATTTCGGCACCGGCCACTCCTCGCTCGCCTATCTGCAGCGCTTCCCGTTCGACACCATCAAGATCGACCAGTCCTTTGTGCGCACCACGAGCCGCGGCACGCGCCCGGTGATCCTGAAATCGATCATCGCGCTCGCCCACGACCTCGGCATGGACGTGGTGGCCGAAGGCGCGGAGACCAACTCCGATGCGGTCGAGCTCTATCAATTGGGCTGCGAATACGCGCAGGGCTTTGCCTTCGGCGAGCCGATGGACGCGGACGCCGCGATGCGGCTGCTTACCGAAGAGCGGCTGGAAGCGGCGAGCTGAGTTCGCCAGGGAAGCTGGGAGCGACATGCTCCCTGCGCAGCAATCCCTATCGCCAGTTCTTTTGCATTACGTTCATGACGGTGTCGGCCTTGTGCGTCTTGCAATAATCGCCGACGACCTTTGCATTCCGTTTCGCGTAATTGAAATCGAGTATGGCGAGGTTTTCGCCGCACTGAAATAGCCGCTCATCCACGATTTATCAGCGTCTGCCTTTCCGCATCGGATTCGAGGAGCTGCTTGCATGTGCGGCTGGAACCTGGTCCAGCCTACCTAGCTCTATTCTGAATGGCCGTTGGTAGAGTGCGGGATTTATTCTTCTTGCAATACGCGACGACTGCACTGGAATTCCTCTGCAGGCGGTCGTAATCCAATACACTGTTGCCTGCCGCTGCGTTGTAGTAGCCGCTCATAAAATATCTTACAAAATCTTGATCCGCTGGACCGTACCCCAACCAAGTTCCGCAAGTGATCTTGTTAAAATCCAGCGTAGCGTTAGGCACCGCAGTTACGCCTATCGATTTTTCCAGACCTACCATCACACTGGCACTCGGGTTGGATTGGCACCACCCTCTTACGCTTGTGACATTTGTCCGATGCAGGTCAAAATCTACAAACGTCCTTCGACTTTCATAACTAAACCAGCCGGTCATCCATGCCGAGAACTTGCTCGACGGTGCAGCCGGCATGGCGAGATATTCACTACAGGTGATGCTGCGAATATCGGCTGTCATGGCAAGCGCTTCACTAGCGAACGCCGGGACAATCAAGATCGCGAACGTAAGGATATTCAACCTGCATCTCATTGTGATGACCTCCCAGTAACGAGTGACCGACCAGACCAAGCGCGATTTAATGTGATCACAAAACCTGCATCCCGTGACCCCAGCCCTTAATGGCGAGTGCAAGGTCTCTAGTTGATCTAGATCAACGGCGGCGGACCCAACTCTCTGTCGGCATCGGGTCATTTGCTACGGTGCTGAGCCAGCAGCCAGCTCAGCCACGTCCGCTATGCCTTGCGATCCGGCGCAGCATCGAGCGGGTCGTGTTCGAGGTGCGCAACGAGATTGCCAAGGCCGACATCGAGCCAGATCAGGCCGCACAGTGATTACGCCTGCAATACTCCAACCTGCGACCGCCATAAGCCAATACGAAAAAGGCCGGCCCTTCGGCCGGCCTTTCCGTATCAGGCAGATGACCGCTCAGTATCTTGCGACCACTGGCGAGGAGTAACCGCCGAAGCGGTAGTTGAGGCGCAGGGTGAACATGTCCACGTCCTGAGTGATCCGGTTGTTGAGCGTATTTACGAGGACCCCCGGAACGTTCACAGTGAAGGAGTTGTTCGCATTCCCCATCCACAGATGGTTGTATTCAGCACCGAACGACCAGTTCGGCGTAAAGCCGTACTCGAAGCCGACGCCGAGCGTGCCGCCCCAACGCGTCGCGCTGGCGTTGACCAGGCTGACGCCGTTGAGATTGTTGATTAGGTCAAAGCTGTTGCTGGTGACAGCCGCGCCGCCCTTGACGTAGAGGAGAGCCGCATTCCAGGCCCAACCCAGTTGGCCGGTGAAAAGGCCAATGCCGTCAGTTTTAACACGGGTTGAGACCAACGGGAAAAGCAAGCTCTGGCGCGTGTTTGTCAGGTCGGCCCAATCGCCCTGGGCTTCCAGTCCGAAGACGAACTGATTGCTTTGCCAGCGATAGCCGATTTGCCCACCGAGCAGACCTCCGGAACGATCGCGGCAGCCGTCGCTGAACACGGGTCCGGGGAGTACGTAATCCCAGCAATTGTGGCTTTGGCCCCAACCGCCGTTTGCGCCGATGTAGAAGCCGGTCCAGTTGTAGACCGGGACAACCATGGGCGGTGGCGCCGCCTTGACGGCCATATCAGCAGCCGTGGCGGACCCTGTCAGAGCCGCAAGTGCGATTGCACTCAACAGAAGTTTTTTCATGTGTGTTTCTCCGCTTCGTCACTTCGAACACGAAGCGACATCACGCACAGCCTAGGTCCGCTCCTGCTGGATCGCCGTAACAAAATGGCAACACTCAAGCACAACCCGACGCTGCGGTGGAACCGGTGGTCGCCGGCCGTGCTAAAGCGCGTGCGGGCGTTCTCGCGGAGGAGAAAGGTCAAGTACCTTGTCTTAACTCATTATTTACCTTCGCCGGCTTCCGGATCCTCGGCCGGATGTTCCTCCGCCGATTCGAGCCAGGCTGGAATCCCGGTGGATGGAATGGCCTGTCGCGGCAAATAGGGAATGATGGTGCCGGCGGTGACGACGAGCCCCTCGTCAAATTTGGTTCGCGCGAACTCCTTGGCTTCGGCTTCCGTTGCAAAGGTCTGGGTTGATCGCGGACTCCGCCTTCTGACCAACGTGCCTCTCCTCGGCACTTCGAATGTTACGTACCAAGTGTGGGTCATCCATCCATTGTCCGGAAATTACTTCGACAAGAATTGCGCGCTGTTGCCGGCGACTTGTGCGTTGCTGGACATGTCCCTCAAACGAAGCTTCAGCGGCAGCAGAAGCGTTGATCCAGATCAACGTGCCGGACCGTTGCCGCGCTTTATCAACGCTTGCGGAGCCGGGAGAGCGGTAAGAAGGCTCGGACGATCCGGGGCGGCAATTGTAGTTCGGTCGCAACGTAATGCAATTCGGCTGTCGTCGACATTTCGATCATGCTTGATATGAATGGCCATGCAGCTGAGGTATCTCGCGAACGCCGAGCCTTGCTTTGCGCCGCGTTCGGAACAATGGCGCTTGTGCTCGGGATTACGGGCGCGACAGCCCAGGAGGCAGAGCCGCGCGCGTATTCGAACACGCCTGTCGGGCTGAATTTCCTGATCGCCGGCTATCTTTATTCGGAAGGCAAACTGGCGTTCGACCCCAACCTGTCGATCGCTGACGCAAAATTCGACGCCAATACCGCTTTGGTAGCCTATGTTCGTTCCTTCGAATTCGCAGGTCAGTCGGCCAAATTCGACGTGATCCTGCCGGCGTCGTCGTTCGCTGCCCAGGGGGTTGTGGACGGCCTGCCGCGGGAACGGGTGATGTCGGGCCTGGGTGACCCAAGATTTCGTGTCTCGGTCAACTTGCTTGGAGCCCCGGCGCTGTCGGCGAAGGACTTCGCGAGCTACCGGCAGGATCTCATCGTCGGCGCCAGTCTTCAGGTGTCCGCGCCACTTGGACAGTACGACAACAGCAAGCTGCTCAACCTCGGCAACAATCGCTGGTCGTTCAGGCCCGAGCTGGGGATTTCCAAGGCCTGGGGTCCATGGACATTCGAAGTCGCACCCAGCGTGACAATCTTCAGCGACAACACCGATTTCTTCGGCGGCAATACATTTGCGCAGGCGCCGATCTACGCCGTGCAGGCGCATCTCCTCTACACCTTCCAGTCCGGTATCTGGATGGCGATCGACGGACTCTATTTCGCAGGCGGCCGCACCACGCTGAACGGCGTGAAGAGCGACAACGAACAACGCAACACGCGAGCCGGTTTTACCCTCGCCCTGCCGATCGACCGTCATAATTCCCTGAAGTTTTCCGCCAGTACCGGCATTACGACTCGCACCGGCAGCGATTTCACTGCAGCCGGCATCGCCTGGCAGTATCGATGGGGCGAAGGATATTGAATCGCAGTCGCTGCCTCTCGACACCCTCAACCAGGTCGTATCACCCGGACGATCCAGATCAGCAAGACCGCGCCGATGAACCCGGAAATCAGGTAGCCGATCCACCCGCCACCGAGGGAGACCCCAAAGTAGCCAAAAATGGCGCTGGCAACAGCCGCGCCGACAATGCCGAGCACAATGTTCATGATCAGCCCCATGCTGCTCTTCATGAACCGCTCTGCGAGCCAACCTGCAATTCCGCCGACGATGATCGCTGCTATCCAGCCCACTCCAGGGTCGCCCATGGCTTATCTCCGTGAAAATGTCCGCGTTGCGCGTGAGCACGTTGCACCCGGCAAGTGACCGGAGGTTGATCTGTATCAATCCCTGCCGGGACGTCAGTTCTTGACGATCTGGAATCCCTTGGCCTGCAATTCGAGGATGACGGTCATGGCCAAATGCGTGCATTGCTGCGGCTCGATCCAGTGCGGGCTTCGCCAGTTCGGGTCGTCCTCCTTCGGGTAATTGAGAAAAGCCGAGCGAATGGCGAATTCGATCACATCCTTCGGATCATTGGACATCGATGCATGACCTCAGACGATGAGAGAAGAAACCCGATCGGGCCCTTGCCATGACAGCGTTCGCCGAATGTTGGCCCGTATCGCCGTGCAGGTTCCCTTTCGACAGCCGCGACCATCTCTCCGCCTCGGCTATCCAAAAGGCCCGGTGAGCGGGTTCGCGGTTTGCGAGTTGCCTGCAAAGCGCAGCTCGCGAATCAAGCTCCAGCTGACTGATCATGGCACCCCCTGCCTGAGGGTTGATTTCCCGGACCAATCTTACGGCGGGCTCCGTTCCCGGGCCTATTGCCCCAACGGACATTGTCCCAAAGGGCAGGTCGTTGATCAGCCGGGGCCGGACTTTCCGCTCTGATGTTACGCCTCGCTCATCTTCCATCTGCCGTGCACATGGAGGCGACGGCGCACTGTCCTTACTTCGGCGTGCACACGGGCCGAAGCGTCTCTTCGATGCTGCGCGCCTTGGCATATTCGACCAGCGCCAGCCGGGCGGCTTCGCAACGCTCTGCGCTCGAATATTCCTGCGTCGATACCACGGCGCCCTGGACAGCTCCGCCGAGAAAGCTAACGACGATCAGAACGTGGATCATAACGTGTTCTCCCCTGTCGAATTCGGCCAATGTCGCGGCTTGTCGCTGACGCTGAAAAGGTTCCCGCTCGATGACCGTGCGGACGTTGATCTATCTCAACGCTTGGCTCGACCTTCGGCATGAACTGCAGTGTCTCACGATGAAGGAGAGAACAATGCTCAGACTGATCGCTGTGGCTGGCTTCGCCTTGTCGCTTGCAACATCGGCGCAAGCCATGAGCCCTGCGCCGCTTGCCCAGCCGGACGACATGGTGACGCAAATTGCTGTCGGCTGCGGCGTTGGCCGCACAAGAATCAACGGCGTATGCGTGGCCCGGACCACCGTCCGCCAGACCCGCCGTGCCGTCCGCAGGTGTGTGCGATGGCAAGCCGGCGTTTGTGCTGCCTACGAGTGAACCAACCGGACTGGCGTTCGGTTGGTCGCGCGATCGGACGCCAGTCAGCGGTCATGTCCCAATGACCGCGGCTGTCATTCACCGGTGGGGATCGTTCAGTTCAAGTGTAACGAGCCTTGCCAGAAGCGTCGCGGGATAGAGCTGGCCGATCACGCTTTCCAGGTTGCACAGGCTTCGCGCCAATGGATGCACCGGAACGATGTCGCCGTAGCCGGTCGATGTCAGCGTAACCAGACTCATGTAGAAGAGCGCACTGGCGACCGACTGGTCATCGTCAAATGCTATTCCCTTGATCGCGTCCTGATTTGTCAGCCCGACGAAAAGAAAGAGTGTTGCAAAGGCTACCGCGATCAACAGATACAGAAGAATCGCTCCGACAATCCTGTGATAGGTGACACGCCCTCGCCTGAAGACGGCCCGCGTGACCACGACCCCCAGTGTGCAGGCGATGACCAGCCAGGCACCGGCCAGTATGTGAAGATGATAGGTCACCGGGTAATAGAGCCGCAGGAAAAATACGGCAACATTGGCGGCAAGCGCCGTCGACATCAAAACGAGACAGATGCGGCTGTTGGAAATGAACACCATGCCGCCGATGATTGCCAGCAACAGGCCGGTGCCAAACAGATGAAACGCGGAAATGCCAAGGGCCTGGAGTGGAGCGAAGACGAATATCAACAATACCAGCACGCCGGTCAGCGCCGACAGCAGCCAGTCGCTCCGTTCGTCGCGAAGCCTGCGCAAATCACTAAGGGGGGCCAACTTCATCGTGGGTTTCTCCAGTTGGTGAAGCCGTGTCGCGATGCCGATACGAAGGACGTCGGTTCTGTCAAAATCAGTTTCACGAGCCGCGCTAGTGGTCCTCCTGCGGCCTGCGCTTGTCGCGCGCCATCTTCTTGAACTTCACGCTTTTGCCGTCAGCTTGTCTTGTCGCGACATACCCACCTTCAAGGCAGGCCTCGCGCTGCGGCATTTTCTCCTGCGGGCTGCGCAAGCTGTCCCACCATGAGGCGCGATGAGCCGCGCGCGGCAGCGCCGCGTCGATGATTTCCTCGATCTGCTCGAAGCTCAGCACGAATTCCGCAAGCTTTTGTTTCTTCAGGTATTCCCGCAGCGCGCCGTAGTCGTTCACGTCAATCCCCGCTCAGGCCGCTGCCCTACACCTTCTATCGCAGCAACCAAGCGTTAACCCATTCACGGATCGTTGTCGCCATTTAAGGCAGCGGCAACCACTCCGGGAGCATTCCAGTACGTTGGAGCACCCGATGCTATTCCAACGGCGGAAAAATACGGCCAGGCTGCGCTGGCGGCTATCGGCAAAGCTGTTGATCGCCTCCTCGGTGGCGACCGTGATCGGCTTTTCCGCGATCTGCGCCTCGGTGATGCTCGACATGCGACGCGGCGAAGAGCAACTGGCGCGCCAGATGCTGGAAAACGTCGCCGCCAGCATCGATGCCGACGTCGACCGCAATGTCGAGCTCTATGACCTTTCGCTGCGTGCGGTCGTCTCCAACATGGTGATGCCCGAGCTCAAGGACGTCTCGAAGCCCATCCTGCACCTGATCCTGTTCGATCATGCCGCGACCGCCAAGCATTTCGGCGCTATCCAGGTGTTCGACGCGTCGGGCAAGCTGACGATCGACGCTTCCACCCTCGATCCGCGACAGGAAAACCGTGCGGACGAAGAGTATTTCCAGGTCCATCGCGACAATCCCGATGCAGGCCTCTTCGTCAGCAGACCGATGCTGCATCGAAGCGCCTATTCCATCGTGCTGAGCCGGCGCATCTCCGGCGAAGACGGCAGCTTCCAGGGCATCGTCGCCGGCGCGATCCGCTTCAGCTATTTCCACGAGCTGTTCGATCGGCTCAATCTCAACGAGGATGACACTATCGCGGTGCTCCGCCGCGACCGCACCATCATCATGCGCAAGCCGTTCGACCTCGACATCATCGGCAGGACCGTCGCCCTGATGCCGGGCTGGCGCACCGATCAGGTCAAGAGCGGCGAGACATTTTCCGGACAGGGCCCGGTAGATTCGACACCGCGCCTCTACATCCGCCGCATGGGCTCAGGTCCGCTCTATGTCGTGGTTGGCAGGCCGGTCGATGCGGTGTTCCGGGTCTGGCAGAGGGAAGTGACCCGGCTCGCCGCGATCATGGGCGGGCTGATCCTGTTCGTGCTCGGCACCACGCTGTTCCTCGCGCGCGAAATCAGTCGTCGCGCACGGGCCGAAGACAAGCTCGAGGAGCTCGCCACGACGGACGCGCTCACCGGCTTGCGCAACCGGCGCAAGTTCGACACCGAAATCGACAATGAGTGGCGGCGCGCCACGCGGCAGAAGACGCCGCTGGCGCTGTTGATGATCGATGCCGATCACTTCAAAGCCTACAATGACACCTACGGCCACCAGGCCGGCGACCAGATGCTGGTCGGGATCGCGATCTGCATTTCCGATTCCGTCGGCCGCGCCGGCGACTGCTCCGCGCGCTATGGCGGCGAGGAGTTTGCCGTGCTGCTGCCCGGATGCACCGCGCCGGACGCGCATGCGGTCGCCGAGAAAATCCGGCTCAAGGTCCAGCAGTGGTCGGAGGGGCTCTCCGTCAGCACCGTCAGCGTCGGCGTTGCGAGCCTGACGCCGAACGCCTCGATGCACTGGACGCTGCTGCTGGAAGCTGCCGACAAGGCGCTCTACGCCGCCAAGGCGGGTGGCCGCAACCAGTCGGTCGTCGCCAGCATGCCGAAACTGTCGCTGGTGGCTTAGCTTCGCTCACCCGTCATTGTGAGAAACCGTCACTTCTCCAAATACTTCTTCATCTCCGCGCGCAGGCCGTCGCGCAAGTCGGCCCGGGCGAGGCCAAAGGCGATGTTGGCGCGCAGGAAGCCGGGCTTCGAGCCGCAATCGTGCCGCTCGCCCTCGAACTCCACGCCGTAGAATTTTTGCGATTTGGCTAGCCCGATCATCGCGTCGGTGAGCTGGATCTCGCCGCCGGCGCCGCGCTCCTGGGTTTCCAGGATCTTGAATATCTCGGGCTGCAGGATGTAGCGGCCGGTGATGGAGAGATTGGACGGCGCGGTGCCCTTCGGCGGCTTCTCCACCATGCCGTCGACCTCGAACATCTTGCCGTTGCGTTTTCCGACACCACAAATTCCGTATTGGTGGGTGAGATGGTCGGGCACCGCTTCGACCGCGAGCAAATTGGACTTTGCGTCGAGCCTGCTTGCCGCCTCGATCATCTGCGCAAGACAACCCGGCGTGTTGAGCACGAGCTCATCCGGCAGCACCACGGCAAAGGGTTCATCGCCGACAATGTCGCGCGCGCACCACACGGCGTGGCCAAGCCCCAGCGGCGCCTGCTGGCGGGTGAAACTCGTGGCGCCCGCCTCAGGCTGGTTTTGCGCCAGAATGTCCTGCTCGGCCTTCTTGCCGCGCGCGGCGAGCGTGGTATCGAGTTCGAACATGCGGTCGAAATGATCCTCGATGACGCCCTTGTTGCGGCCGGTGACAAACACGAAATGCTCGATGCCGGCCTCCCTGGCCTCGTCGACGACGTATTGGATCAGCGGTTTGTCGACGATGGTCAGCATTTCCTTCGGCATCGCCTTGGTGGCGGGCAGGACGCGGGTGCCGAGGCCGGCGACCGGAAAAACGGCTTTGCGGATTTTCATGGGAGTATGCGAAGGCCTTGCGAGAGCGGGATATCAGTCCAATGGCACGTTGGTAGCCGGTTTGCAGCCGGGAACAAAGGCGGATGTGTGATGGCGAAAAACCGCACCCCCATTCAGGCCGTATTAAGCTATTGGAAACCGTGGCAGGGCCTTTTGGAAGCGGGATGTTTGGACGGACAGGACGATGATGCGGCTCAAGACGGCGGGATTGCTTGGACAGACGGCGGCGGTCGTGCTCACGGCGGCCTTGCTGTGGCCTGCGCCCAGCCATGCCCAGCAGGCGAATGACGGGATTTCGAATTTCCTCGGCAACATCTTCAAGCCCGGCACCAATGCGCAGCAACCCCAGGCAGCGCCGGGCGCAGCACCTGCGAGTGGCCCGCTGCCATGGACCGGCGAGGACGGCGCCTCCGGTCATCCCCTGATGACGGCAGCCGCGATCCGCGAGGCAGCCGCCAATTTCAACAATTGCGTTGCCGGAATGTGGCCGGATGCCGCGCGCCGCGGCATCTCGCAAGAGAGCTTTCAGCGCTTCACCGCTGGATTAGAGCCCGATTTGCGCATCATGGATTTGATGGATTCGCAGCCCGAATTCACCAAGGCGATCTGGGAATATCTCGACATCCTCGTCAACGACAACCGGCTGGCCAAGGGCCGCGAGATTCTCGTCAAATACAAGCCGCAGTTCGACGCGGTGGAAAAGGCCTATGGCGTCGACCGCTACATCATCGCCTCGATCTGGGGAATCGAGTCCAACTATTCGACGCAGATGGGCGACCGCAACGTGGTGCAGTCGACCGCGACGCTTGCCTGCATCGGCCGCCGGCAAAAATATTTCAAGGATGAATTCCTCGTCACGCTGGAAATCCTGCATCGCGGCGATCTCAAGCCGGAGCAGTTGCGCGGGTCCTGGGCCGGCGCGTTCGGCCCGACGCAATTCATGCCGACGGCATTCAAGCGCTACGCGGTCGATGCCGACGGCGACGGTCGCCGCGACGTCGTCGACAACCCCCATGACCTGATCGCCTCCACCGCCAACAATTTGAAGAAGGATGGCTGGCAGACGGGCGCGACCTGGGGCTACGAGATCGTGATTCCCAAGGGCTTCAATTTCATGCTGGCGGATCGCGCCAAGGCTATGACGCTCACGCAGTGGGACGCGCAGGGGGTCAGGCGCGCCGACGGCAAGCCGTATCCGAACCCTGCCGACAAGGCCTATTTGCTGGCGCCGGCCGGCGCCGACGGGCCAGGCTTCCTGATGCTGCAGAACTTCCGTGTGATCATGAAATACAATCCGGCCGAGGCCTATGCTCTGGCGATCGGCCATTTCGCCGACCGCTTGCGCGGCGGACCGCCCTTCGTGCAGCCTTGGCCGCGCCAGGAACGGGTGCTGAGCCGCACCGAACGGCTGGAACTGCAGCAGCTTCTGGCCCAGCGCGGCTTCTACAAGGGCACGCCGGACGGCCAGTTCGGCGGCCAGACACGGGAGGCGCTGCGCTCGTTCCAGGCCTCGATCGGCGCGCCGGCGGACGGATTCGCAACGTCTGACGTGCTGGAGCGGCTCCGCGGCCGCTGAAACCGGCTGATTCTGGTTGTGAGGCGCCTTCTTCACGCGAACCGTGCCCACTTCGCTCGAAAACGTCAAAAGTAACCTTCAAAAACAATGATTTGGCGCTACCCTTGACGGGCGCCCCCCGCGCTCGATTTATGGGGGAAAATCCGCCCGCTTGCGGCCTCTTTCCGCTATTATAAGCCGTTGACCCACGATCCATTGCGACCGAACCGGATGCGAAAGCCAAAGCCATTCTTGCGCGTGTTTACCGAGGCCGGCCCCCTGGCCGTGCTGGCGGTCGCCATTGCGCTCCTGGTCGGCATTGTCGGCCCTGCGTCTGCGCAGTTCTTCAACTTCGGCGGCGGCTTTCAACAGCGCCCCGCGCCGCGCCCCAATGGCGGCGGTGGAGGCGGCGGCTGGTTCGGCGGCGACTTCTTCGCCCCCTTCCAGCAACAGGCGCCCAAGCGCGTGATGCAGGATTTCTCCAAGGCGCCGCCGCCCGACAAACGCGATCCCAATTTCGTGCCCGAGCGCAACGTACTGGTGCTCGGCGACGGCATGGCCGACTGGCTCGCCTATGGCCTGGAGGACGCCTACACCGAGCGGCCCGACATGGGCGTGATCCGCAGGCACCGCGCGACATCAGGCCTGATCAAGTACCAGCCCAAGGGCGAGCCGTCCGACTGGGCTGCGGCGGCCAAGGGCATCCTGGCAAGCGAAAAGCCCGACGCCATCGTCGTCATGCTCGGCATCAACGACCGCGTCGCGATGCGCGAGCCGGTGGCAGAAAAATCCGACAAGGCTGCCGACAAGAAGACCGAGAAAAAAGACGACAAGAAAGACGCGCGCAAGCCGGGCGACGCCACCAAGCAAGCGGCGAAGCCTGATGCAGCGGCCAAGCCTGACGCAGCCGCGAAGCCCGATGCCGCCGCCAAGCCTGACGACAAGCCGGCGGACGCTGACGATGATGCCGCCGACAACGATACGCCCTCGATCGCCGCGCCCGAACGCGGCGGCGCGCGCTCGGCCAACGGTCTCTACGAATTCCGCGACGAGCGCTGGGTCGAGCTTTACGCCAAGAAAATCGAAGAGCTGATCGCTGTCCTGAAATCGAAGGGCGTGCCGGTGCTGTGGGTCGGCCTGCCGGCGGTCCGCGGCACCAAGGGCATTTCCGACATGCTCTTTCTCGACGCGCTGTATCGCGACGGCGCCGGCAAGGCGGGCATTACCTATGTCGACGTCTGGGACGGTTTCGTCGACGAGGCCGGCCGGTTGCTGCAGAAAGGCCCTGACTTCGAAGGCCAGATCCGCCAGTTGCGCTCCTACGACGGCGTGTATTTCACCAAGCCCGGCGCGCGCAAGCTCGCCCACTATGTCGACCGCGAGATCGTCCGCCTGCTGGCCGCGCGCTCCTCGCCGATCGCGCTGCCGAGCGAACCGGCGACGCCCGATGCCAATGCCGTGCCAGGCCAGCCTGCGCCGCGTCCGTTGGCTGGGCCGATCCTGCCGCTGGTGGCGTCGTCTGTCGGCACCGATCAACTGCTCGGCGGACCCGGGAGCCGTCCGGCTTCCGTCGATGCGCTCGCCGCGCGCACGCTGGTGAAGGGCGAAGCGCTGGCGCCGCCGGCCGGCCGTGCCGACGATTTCGCCTGGCCGCGCCGTGAAGTCGGCCGCGAACAGGCCAAGGGCGATTCCCCGGTGGCGAGCGTGGCGCCCGATGGCACGATCGTGCAGCCCGGGCAGCGTCAGCCGCCACGACTGCAACCCGGTCATCAGCCGCTGCAGCCGGGACAGGTTCTGCCGGGACAGGCTAACCAGCCCGGACAAATTCAGCAGCAGAAGCAGCTGCCACGGCCGGCGCAAAACACCTCGCCGGCGCTGCGCGATCTGTTCGGAGGTTTCGGCAACACGGCGCCGCGTCAGGCCACGCCGCCCGCACAGCCGCGGCCGCCGGCCAACACCACGCCGCGACCGCCCGCTGCTGTCGGTCGCTCGGCCGCCGTGCCGGCAGACAATACCACGCGGTAAGCCAACTCCTCATGGTGAGGAGCCTGCGCAAGCAGGCGTCTCGGACCATGAAGGGCACCGACGGGACTTCCTTCTTCGAGACCGGCGTACCGCGCTCCTCAGGATGAGGATTGAATACGTCCGAACGTCTGGCCCTAGTAGCGCCAGCGCGGCGGCGGCCGCCGCGGTTGACGTGTCATCATCAGCGCCAGCGCAAAGCCAATGCCTCCGGCGATCAGCAGCGAGCCAAGCGGATTGTCCCGGACGGTTTTTGCGACCGCTTGCGAACCGTCGCGAAAGGAATCGCCGCTGTTCTCATATGCGTCCTTTGCCATGCTGGCCGCCGCCTCGCCCGCGTCGCGCGCCGCGTCCTTGGCCTGGCCGTAAAGATTCTGCACGGTGCCTGCCGCTTCCCGGACGCGACCGGAAGCCTGCGTCTTCGCGTCGCCGGCCAAATTCCCTGCAGCGCCTTCGACCTTGCCGGCGAAATCCTTCGCAGCCCCGGCGATCCGATCCTTGTCCATCGTGTCACTCCCTGGTTTCCCGGGAAGCAACCGGCGAGAACGGCTTCGGTTCCGAACTCCGTGCCTGGGCAGGATCCGTCCCAAACCGACGTCCCTCGGGATCGAAGCTAGAGGATCAACCCGCCGTCGACGATGATGGTCTGGCCGACGATGTAGGACGACAGCGGCGAGGCCAGGAACAAGGCTGCGCCGGCCATATCCTGCGGCGTGCCGAGCCGCCGCAGCGGGATGCGCTGCAGCGCGCCTTCCAGCCGCTTTGGGTTGGCGGTCGTCACCTTGGTCATCTTGGTGTCGACCAGGCCCGGCGCGATGCCGTTGACGCGGATGCCATCCTCGGCCCACGCCTCACCCAAGGTGCGCGTGAGGCCCATCGCACCGGTCTTCGATGCGTTGTAGGACGGATTTCCCATAGTCGAGTGATAGGCCGCCGTCGAGCTGACGATGATCAATGCGCCCTTGCTGGCGGCAAGCATGGCGTGAAACTTGGTCCCACACGCCATCAGGCTCATCAGGTTGACTTCCATCACCTTGCGAAAGCCTTCCATCTGGAATTCGCCGCGACGATAGATCACCGCGCCCTGCGCCAGCACCAGGATGTCGAGTTTGTCGAAGCCGGGTTTGAACCTTTCGACCGCCAAGGGATCGCTGACGTCGAGTTGCGAATACTGCAACCCTTCGAGTTGCGAGCCATCGTCCGGCGAATAGTCCGCAGCACTCGCCCGCGTGCCGCAGACATGGACGCGCGCGCCGCGGGCGCGAAACGCCTGGGCGATGCCGTTGCCGATGCCGCTGGAGCCGCCGACCACCAGCACTTCCTTGCCGCCGAAATCGAGCTCGTTCATCGCCAGCGCCTCCCCTTTGTCTTGCTCGTCGATTGCGGTTTGACCTGTCTCCCGGATCGGTGCAAGCCTTGTCAATCAAGCCTTGTCGATCTGCTCCCGCATCATATTCCGCACGCGAGAATTCCATGCCCGATTTCAAAAAGCTTTCCCGCTCGGTCAAGGGTTTGACCGTGCTCGTCACCGGCGCCGCCAGCGGCATGGGCCGCGCCACCGCGCATGCTTTTGCCGACGAAGGCGCCAATGTCGCCGTCACCGACATCACCGCCGACGGAACCAAGGCCGTGGCCGATGCCATTACGGCATCGGGCGGCAAGGCAAAGGCGTGGACGCTCGATGTCGCGGACCCCAAGGCGATCGTGTCTGTCATTGATGACATCGCCGCACATTTCGGCTCGCTCGATATCATCATCAACAATGCCGGCCTGTCGCTTCGCGCCGCGATCGACGCGGACAATTATGAAGAGGCCTGGGCCAAGGCGCTCGCGGTCATGCTCACGGCGCATCCACGCATCATCCGCGCGGCGCTGCCATACCTGCGCAAGTCGAAATGCCCGCGCATCGTCAACATCGCCTCCACCGAGGCGCTCGGGGCGACCGCGACGAACAGCCCCTATTCCGCGGCAAAGGGCGGCGTCGCCAGCCTGACGCGCTCGCTTGCGGTGGAGCTCGGCCGCGAGGGCATCACCGTGAACTGCATCTGCCCGGGCCCGATCCGCTCGGCGATCACGGAACGGATTCCGGAGGAGCACAAGACGATCTATGCCAAGCGCCGCACCGCGCTCGGCCGCTACGGCGATCCCGAAGAGGTCGCCCACATGACCTTGAGCCTGTGCCTGCCGGCCGCCTCATACCTCACCGGCGCCGTCATTCCCGTGGATGGAGGGCTCATGGCGCGGAATGCATGACTGGCGGCGCGCCGCATCGTTGACATCGCGCGCTTCGGGAGTAGCCTTTCGCCAAGCAACCGATTTCAGGGAGCAGGCCCCATGCCCGTGGCGATCCGCCAGTTGCACAAGCATTTCGTCGGCGAGGTTTCCGGCCTCGATCTGCGCCAGCCGCTGACCAGGGATCAGGCGGCCGAGGTCGAAGCGGGAATGGACAAGTATGCCGTGCTGGTCTTCCACGGCCAGGACATCACCGACGAGCAGCAACTCGCCTTCGCGCTGAATTTCGGCGAGCGCGAAAGGGCGCGCGGCGGCACGGTCGTGAAGAAGGAGGATTACCGCCTCACCTCCGGCCTCAACGACGTCTCCAACCTCGGCAAGGACGGCAAGCCGTTGCCGCGCGACAGCCGCGCCGCTCTGTTCAACCTCGGCAACTGGCTGTGGCATTCCGACAGCTCGTTCCGCCCGATCCCGGCCAAATTCTCGCTGCTGTCAGCGCGCGTGGTGAATCCGAAGGGCGGCAACACCGAATTCGCCGACATGCGCGCGGGCTATGATGCGCTCGACGACGAGACCAGGGCCGAGATCGAGGACATGGTCTGCGAACACTCGCTGATGTATTCGCGCGGATCGCTCGGCTTCCTCGACTATACCGACGAGGAAAAAGAGATGTTCAAGCCGGTGTTGCAGCGGCTGGTGCGTACGCATCCCGTGCACGGCCGCAAGTCGCTGTATCTGTCATCGCATGCCGGCGCGATCCGCGGCATGAGCGTGCCGGAAGGCCGCCTCCTGCTGCGCGATCTCAACGAACATGCGACGCAGCCGGAATTCGTCTATGTCCACAAATGGAAGTTGCATGACCTCGTGATGTGGGACAATCGCCAGACCATGCACCGCGTGCGCCGCTACGACCAATCGCAACCCCGCGACATGCGCCGCGCAACGGTCGCCGGCACCGCACCGACGGTGGCGCAGGAAGCGGCGGAGTAAACGCAACTGTCGTCCCGGCCAAGCGAGCGGCCAGCGAGCGCGAGCCGGGACCCATAACCACGGGATTGAATTGCCGAGGAGGCTGTAGCCCCAGCGTGTCCTAACAACGATGCCTTGTGGTTATGGATCCCTGCTTTCGCAGGGACGACAGCGAATACGCGGCGCCGTCAGCGCCTAGGCATGCCCCGCTTCGTTCGACAGCATGCCGAGGTCGATGCCGATCTTGCGCAAGGCGCGCGGGTATTTTTCTTCGACAGCGCTGCCGAACACGAGGTCGGGATCGGCAGCGCAATGCAGCCAGCCATTGTGCTGGATCTCGGTCTCGAGTTGCCCGGGCGCCCAGCCGGCATAGCCGAGCGCCAGGATCGCGTGCCTGGGGCCTGCGCCCTTGGCGATGGCCTTGAGGATGTCGACGGTCGCGGTGAGGCAGATGTCCTCGTCGATGCGCAGCGTCGCGTCCTCGATGAAGAAGTCGCTGGAATGCAGCACGAAGCCGCGGCCGGTATCGACCGGACCGCCCTTCAACACCTGCATCGGCTCGGCGTTGTCAGGAACCTTGATCTGGTCCGCGGTCTTGATGATGTCGAGCTGCATCAACAGTTGCGGAAAATCAATGCTGCCCGCGGGATGATTGACGATGATGCCCATGGCGCCTTCCGAGGAATGCGCGCACATGTAGATCACCGAGCGTTCGAAGCGGGGGTCACCCATCACGGGCATGGCGATCAACAACTGACCGTCGAGATAGCTCTCGTCGGGCACATTGTGACCCGGGCCGACCTTGCGGCCCGGCGGCTTCGGTGCTTTGCCTTCTGGACTCATCCGAAAAAGGCCTCTCGTGCGTCGTTATATCCTGATATTGGGTGGAGCGTCTGTCAATCAAGCTTACCGCAGTACATCACAAGCAATTCAATGGTTTGCAATTATTCCAGCCTGTAAAGACGTTTCATGAACGCGATTGTTCCCATGCGCGCCGCACCCTTGCGCGTCACTTTCGGGCTGGCCGCAAAAGTACTGGTCGTAACGCTTGCGACGAGCGCGTGCGCCGGGGATTCCTCGCCCTGGCAGCGCGATGCGCATTCGGCGCTGCGGCTGCTTGCGGGATCGCGCAGCGGCGGCGTGCTGCTCGGCGGCATCGCCATCCAGCTTGAACCGGGATGGAAGACCTATTGGCGCAACCCGGGCGATTCCGGCGTGCCGCCGCGGTTCGATTTCTCCAAGTCCGACAATGTCGAAGCAGTGACGATTTTGTGGCCGGCGCCGACGAAGTTCGACGACGGCGCCGGCGGCTTCTCGCTCGGCTACAAGAAGCAGGTGGTGCTGCCGCTGCGGATCGTGGCAAAGAGCGCCGACAAGCCGGTGACCCTGCGCGCCGACATCACTTACGCGGTTTGCGACAAGCTCTGCATTCCGGTCGAGGCCACGAGCGAGCTCACCTTCTCGAGCGTTGCCTCAACCGAAGACGGTGGACTCGCCACAGCACTCGATGCCGTGCCGAAGCCGGCGAATATCGGCGACCCCAATCCGCTGACCATCCGCGACGTCAAGCGCGACGGTGACAAGAAAGTGCTTGTCGATGTCAGCGCGCCTGCGGGAGCCGAGGTCAATCTTTTCGTCGAAGGCCCGACGCCGGACTGGGCGCTGCCGATCCCGGAGCCGGTCTCCCCCGGCCCGCCCGGCGTCAAGCGCTTCGCCTTCGACCTCGAGGGCCTGCCGCCCGGCGCCAAGCCTGACGGCGCGGCGCTGAAGTTCACGCTGACCGGCGGCGAACGCGCCTATGAGTTCAACGTGAATTTGAACTAGGCCGTGTACTCATAAACTCCGTGAACGTCGACGCCGATGTCTGCTTTGCTCGAAAAGCGACGCTGCTGCTGCGCAGCAGCGAAATGACTCGAGAGGCCAAAGCCGAGATCCCGCCGCCATTCAATCGATCACCTCATCAGCGCGCGCGATCAAGTTCGCCGGTACGGCGAGACCGAGCGCCTTCGCGGTCTTGAGGTTGATGACGAGTTCAAAACTGGTGGGTTGCAGAACCGGGAGATCGGCGGGTTTTGCGCCACGGAGAATCTTGCCGATGTAGACCCCGCCATGGCGGTATTGCTCAGTAATGCTGGCGCCGTAACTCATCAGGCCGCCGGCTGCAGGGAAGTCGCGCCGATCAAACATCGCCGGCATCGCGTAAGACGCCGCCAGGGCGATGAGTTTTTCGCGCTTGGTGATGAAAAGGGTATTCACCGGCACAAGGAGCGCGTTAGCGCGCGCATTAGCGAGCGTGGCAAAGGCTGGGGCGAAGTCGCCTTCGGTGGCGGCTTGAACGATGAGGACCTTAAGCCCGAGGGTATCGGCGGCAGCCTGGGCGTCTCTCGTGTATGAGGCGGCATTCGCATCGTTCGGATTGATGAGCACAGCAACCAAAGTTGCGGAGACGACCAGTTCGCGCAGCACTTCCAGGCGTTTTGGCATGAGCGCTGCGGCGATCACCGTTACAGCCGTGGCGTTGCCGCCAGGCCGGTTGAAGCTTTCAACGAGGCCGAGCCCGACAGGATCGCCACCCGTCGCGAAGACGCTTGAAGTCGTCGTGATGACAGCTCTGACGCCACGTATGTCGGCGTCCATACCTGCCGCGAAGATCGCCGCCACCCGGCGGCCGACCAGTTCGGCCGCCATCACCCGCAATCGATCGAATTGCCCCTCGGCCCAATGAAATTCGATCTTCACGTCGCGGTCCACGACATAACCGGTTTCGTTCAGACCCTGGCCGAATGCTGCAACCAAGTGCGCATCGGAGGCGAGCGACCGCCCGCTCAGAAAGCCGATCACCGGCATGGCCGGCTGTTGCGCTCGGGCCGTGAGCGGCCACGCTGCCGCGGCTCCCAATACTCCGATAAATTCCCGCCGCTGCATGTCCAGTCCTCGGATCAGGAAGTGGCATCGTATCGGCTCAAACGAGTGTTTTGATAGAGGCTGAAACCAGCTTCGCTACTGCAACATGAAACGCTCGCCCACGTCCGTTGTGGTCCCCGCCCGGCGCCGACGAGCGGGAGACCAAATCTTAACGATTCGTTGATAGATCGGATATGCCGCGCCTCGCGGCGTTTTCCGAGGATCAGCCCGCCGTGGCCGTGATGGACACTCAATCCCCAGTCACTTCGCCTGCCGGCGTTCTCGCCCGGCTGAAGTCGCTGCTCTCAGGTTCCAGCGAGGCGTCCGTCACCAAGCGCCTTGCCGCCACCATCTTCATCATCCGCATCGTCAGCGCCGTGATGGCTTATGGCTCGCAGATTCTGCTGGCGCGCTGGATGGGGACCTCGGACTACGGCGTCTATGTCTATGTCTGGACCTGGGTGCTGCTGCTCGGCAGCATGATGGATTTCGGCACCTCGGCATCAGCGCAGAAGATCATTCCGGAATATCGCACCCGCGGCGAACATGCGCTGTTGCGCGGCTTCCTGTCCGGCAGCCGCTGGATGACCTTTGCGGTGTCGAGCGTGGTTGCGCTGGCGCTAGCCGGCCTCGTCAGGCTTCTCGCGCCGTCGATCGACGCCAACACCGTTGTCCCGCTCTATATAGGCTGCGCCACGCTGCCGGCCTTCGTTGTCGCCAACACGCAGGACGGCATCGCGCGCTCGCATGACTGGATGCGGCTCGGGCTGATGCCGCAATTCATCGTGCGGCAGACACTGATCATCGGCATTACGGCGGGCGCCGTCGTGCTCGGCCTCAACCTCGGCGCAACGGCAGCGATGCTTGCAAGCGCTGCGGCCGTTTGGCTTGCCATGCTCGGGCAGATGATCGTTCTGAACCGCAGGCTCGCCGGCCACATCGAGCCCGGTACGAAAGCTTATGATTTCCGCGGCTGGCTCGCGGTGTCGCTGCCGATCCTGATGGTCGAGGGCTTTTACCTTCTGCTCTCCTACACCGACGTTCTGGTGCTGCAGCAATTCCGCTCCTCTGAAGAAGTCGGCATCTATTTCGCCGTGGTGAAGACACTGGCGCTGGTCTCCTTCATCCACTACGCGATGTCGGCGACGACGGCGCATCGCTTCGCCGAGTACAACGCGCTCGGCGACAAGGACCGCCTCTCGGCCTATGTCGCGCATGCGATCCAGTGGACGTTCTGGCCGTCGCTCGCCGCAACGCTGGTGCTGCTCGCGTTCGGCAAGCCGTTGCTCTGGCTGTTTGGGCCGCAATTCATGGTCGGCTACGACATCATGTTCATCGCCGCCATCGGCCTTGTGGTGCGCGCGGCGATCGGCCCGGTCGAGCGGCTCCTCAACATGCTCGGCCATCAGCACATCTGCGCACTGGCCTATGCGCTGGCGTTCGTCATGAACCTCGTGCTGTGCGTGGCGCTGGTGCCGCGCTTCGGCGGCCATGGCGCCGCGGCCGCGACCTCGATCTCGCTCGTCTTCGAGACCGTGCTGCTGTTTGTCATCGTGCGCCGCCGCCTCGGGCTACATGTCCTGGCGTTTGGGAAGAAGTGAGTCGGGCTAGCGACTCCCACAACACGCTCAACTGTCATCGCCTGCGAGCCGTCTACGCCAAGGCTCCAACCGGGTTCTGACGCCGGACCCGCCTTAAGTCTAGCGATCGCGGATGGCGCCTGGCCCCAAGCGCCAGGTCATGTCGCGTGCGCGAACTGGCTTGTCGCATTTGTCGCAGCGAAGAACCGGCCGGGAAAGCTTGCCGCACGGCTTGTGAACCAGCAGGAGCGGCGGACCCTTTCCTTCATCCAGCCAGCGATCGCCCCACTGCATCATGGCCACGGTGTAGGGATAGAGATCGAGACCCTTCTCGGTCAGGTGGTACTCAAACCGGGGCGGCCGCTCTTGATATTGGCGCCTGTCGAATATCCCGTTGTCCAGCAGCTTCTTCAGCCGGTTTGTCAGGGTGGTTGGGGGAATGGAAAGATTCCTCAACAACGCATCGAAGCGCTTCACCCCGAAAAATGCCTCCCGCACGATCAGAAACGTCCAGGCGTCCCCGGCCTGGGCAAGGACCCGTTCGACCAAATCCACGGTCGGACGCTGTCGTTCGCCAGCCGCCTTGTCCTTGGTCACTTGCATTTCTGTAGTTACCTAGTTACTATTATTTCTGTAGTTATGAACGACACCAGAGTGCAGATCAAGAAGAGGATGAATGCGATGAGCAATTCAGCCGCGCCGGGCGCCAGCGCCGAGCCAAAGACGCCTGTCTTCAGCGCAGACTTGCTGTTTGAGGATCTGGGACAGGTCGCCCGGCTGACACTCAATCGACCGGCGGTGATGAATGCGCTCTCGATCCAGCTCTCTGACGATTTGATCAGAGCTTTCAGTTACTTGCGGGACACGGAGCGGTTCAAGATCGTGGTCATCACCGGTGCCGGCAATACGTTCTGCGCCGGCGATGATCTGACGGAGATGGCTGATGGCGCCTGGGGGCAGGATACCCACCAGGTGATGCGCCGCGTTCGCCTGTATCAACGCATGGCCGACACGCTCGACGAACTCGACAAGATCACGATTTCTGCGGTGGACGGCTACTGCGTCGGCGGCGGGCTCGAACTGACCATGGCTTGCGACCTCGTGATCTGCACCGAACGCGCACGCTGGGGAATGCCGGAAGTCGACTGGGGCATCACCCCGGGCTGGGGAGGCACGACGCGCATGGCGCGTCTCATCGGCCGGCGCATGACGAAGGAGATCAACATGCTGGGCGCCCTCCATTCCGCGCGACGAGGCTTCGATCTCGGCATGTTCAACCGTGTCGTTGCAAATGACGCGCTGGAGTCGGAAACTGGAAAGCTCGTCGATCTGCTGCTGATGAAGAACCAGCACGGACTGCGGCAGTTGAAGTTCGTGATCAACAACAACGTCGAGGCCGATCTGAAAACCGCGCAAGCCTTCGAGGTGATGGGTGCGGGCGTCACCATGGGCATTCGCGCCTTTCCGCCGGCAAATTCCGACGCAAATCACGGCTGGCCGTCCTACAAGGCGCGCAGTGCGGAGAGCCTCAGTCGCAAACGTCGCGAGGCGGCAATCGACTTCTGGACGGACTGAGCCCGCTCGTCACGCCCAGCTTGAAGCCTTCTGATCCAAAGTCCAATTCCGGGAGCAAGCCACCATGCGCCAGCTGATGGTTCTCGACGACCTGCGTCTGCAATGGCGGGACATCTCCAGCCCGCGGCTCGTTGATCCGAGAGACGCCCTCGTCCGTCCAGTCGCCGTTGCAGTCTGCGACGCGGATGTACTGACCTTGCGCGGCAGAATGGGGCGGCGGCCGGCATATTGCTTTGGCCACGAGTTTGTTGCCGACGTAGTCGAGGTCGGCGAGGAAGTGACTTCGTTCGCACCCGGCGACCGCGTCGTCGTCTCATTCATGATTGCTTGCGGGAGATGCCAACGATGCCGGCGCGGTTTTCCTGCCGCATGCACGCAGGTGCCGCGCAACTCGGCATATGGCTTTGGGATTTTCGGCGATTGGGGCGGAGCTGCCAGCGACCTGGTTCGTGTGCCCTACTCGGACTACATGATGGCGCGGTTACCGGAGGGGGTTTCCGCCACGGCGGCTGCAAGCGCCGGAGACAACCTTGTCGATGCCTATCGTTGCGTCGCGGACGGCCTCAACGAAGAACCGGGCGCCCCTGTCCTGATCGTGGCGGGCGGCGGTGGGGCTCCTTCAATCAGCCTGTATGCGGCCGCCATCGCCGCGGCTCTTGGATCGGAGCAGGTGGACTATCTGGATGACGATCCGGCCCGCCTTGCCATAGCGGAAGCGCTGGGCGCCAATCCGATCGAGGTCACGCACGCCCCGGAGCGGCACGGCGAATATTTGATTACTGCGGACGCCAGCGGCCATCCTTCCGGCGACTGGCTGCGAACCACACTCCGATCCACTGCTCCCTACGGGCGATGCACGAGTTGTGGCGTCTATCACAAGCCGCTCGCGTTGCCCGTCAACGAAATGTACCTGCGCGGCGTGCGCTTCACGACCGGATGGACCAACGTGCAACCGCTGATGGCCAAGGCGTTGCAGCTGCTGGCCGACGGACGCATCGATGTGGACCGAATCCATACGGTCGCATCGTGGGATGACGCGATCGAAGCATTGCGGGATCCACCGCAGAAACTCATTCTGGCGCGGCCCGAGGCCCTGTGATGCCGGCCCGCCCTGCATTCGACCGACGGTGAAACGCCGCGCGAGCTTTCCTCGCGTCTACGCCGCCGTCCAGCCGCCGTCGATCGAGAGGTTGGTGCCGGTGATCTGCGCCGCGTCGGCGCCGCACAGGAAGAGCGCCAGCGCTGCGACCTGCTCCGACGTGACGAATTCCTTGGTCGGCTGCGCCTCGAGCAGCACGTCGTGAATGACCTGTTCCTTGGTCAGGTTGCGTGCCTTCATGGTGTCGGGAATCTGCTTCTCGACCAGCGGCGTCCAGACATAGCCGGGGCTGATGCAGTTGCAGGTGATCTTGTGGGTGGCAAGCTCCAGCGCCACGGTTTTGGTGAGGCCGGCGATGCCGTGCTTGGCCGACACATAGGCCGACTTGAAGGGCGATGCGACCAGCGAGTGCGCGGACGCCGTGTTGATGATGCGGCCCCAGCCGCGCTTCTTCATGCCGGGCACCGCGGCGCGGATGGCGTGGAACGCGGACGACAGATTGATCGCAATGATGGCGTCCCATTTCTCGATCGGGAATTCCTCGATCGGCGAGACGAACTGGATGCCGGCATTGTTGACGAGGATGTCGACCGAGCCGAACGTCTTCTCGCCGAGCGCGATCATCTCCGCGATCTCGGCCGGCTTGCTCATGTCGGCGGCCGAGTGCACGGCCTTGACCTTGAAATCGGTCTCGATGCCGGAGCGCTCGCGCTCGATGTCGGCGGGCGCGCCGAAGCCGTTGATCACGATGTTGGCGCCGGCGCCGGCGAAGGCCCGCGCAATCGCAAGCCCGATACCGCTGGTCGAACCGGTCACCACCGCCGTCTTGCCTGTCAGCGTACCCATCTCATTCACTCCTTGTTGCCTTTGGGGACGTCTTCGCCGTCCCGCGTGAGATCGTAAGTCACCATGGTCTCGCCGGATTGCGGCCGCTCGAGCCAGTCCTTGTGCCGCATCGACGCATGGACGTCGCGCACGCCCGCTCCCCAATGCTCGACCACGCCGACATGGGAGAAGTCGTAATCCTTGGACGAAGATTCGTGGTTCTTGCTGCGATAGATCAAGTGAACCACCGTGACGGTGTTTTCCTTGGCCGCCTCGCGCAGATACGCGACCGATGGATCGTTCTGCAGGTAGTCTGGCAACTTGCCGATCAGGTCGCGCACGGCCATGCGGGCATTGTGGATCTGCCGGTTCATGTCGGTGTTCATCCGCGTGCGGCTGGAAAAGCGGATGTCCTTTTCGCGCTCGGCGGCCTCGAGCAGGGTCGCCGGCAAATCGCCGCGCGCGGAAAACAGGTCGACCTGGAAGATCAGGAGGTCGCGGCTTCTCTCGTTTTCAAGGACATAGTCGAGCGGGGTGTTGGATGCGATGCCGCCGTCCCAGTAATGTTCGCCCTCGATCACGACCGAGGGAAAGCCCGGCGGCAGTGCGCCGGAGGCCATGATGTGCTCGGGACCGATCTTCTTGCCGAGCTTCCTGAACTCGTAATTGTCGAAATATCTGAAATTGCCTGAGGTGACGCCGACCGCGCCGACGGACAGCCGCGTCTTCAGATCATTGATACGATCGAAATCCACCAGCCGCTCCAGCGTCGTCTTCAGCGGCGCCGTGTCGTAATAGCTCAGCGCCGACGCGGAGCCGGACGGCCAGAGCGGCGCCGGCGGGAAGCGCGGCGTGAAGAAACCGGGCACGCCGAAGGTCGCGATGATCGCAGCACTGGTTTCGTTGAACAGCGAGCGCGCACGATCGCCCTGCACGATCGGCGACCACGACACCGGCTGGGATACCATGTCCCAGAATTCCTTCAGCCGCTCGACACGCTTGTCACGCTCGTTGCCTGCGATGATGGCAGCATTGATGGCGCCGATCGAAATGCCGGCGATCCATTCCGGCTCGAAATCATGGTGACACAGCGCCTGATAGGCTCCGGCCTGATAGGAACCGAGCGCACCGCCGCCCTGCAGCACCAGCACGCGCTGCGCTTTTGCGGGCGTGGTGGCTGGCGCCGAAGCGGAACTATCCATATGAGCCATCGGATCGGGGAACAATGCGCCGCACCAAAGCGGCTGCCGGTGGCGGCGTCAATCGGCCAGACGCAGCGCTGCTATCACGGCTGATTTATCTGGCATCCGTTGAGGCAAGAATGAGCGTCCAGAACACCTTGTATTTGGTGTTTGGGGCATAACGCGCCGCGATGCCCAATTTTGTGACATCGCGGCTGAGCATGTTGGCCCGGTGCGGCGGCGAATCGCGCCAGCCGGAAAAGGCTTCCGCCAGCGTGTGGTAGCCGGCCGAGACGTTCTCGACCGCCGCTGTGGCCGGGTAACCGGAGGCGCCCAGCCGCTTGGTCAAAGGGCCCTTGACGTCGTGGTCGAGCTTGTTGCGCCCGGCCATGGCCGTGGATTGGGCGTCTGCCAGCAGCATCAGGTCGGGGTCGACCACGACCTTGCCGAGCCCGTTGTTCTGCCGGTATTGCGAGATCATGGAGGCTGCGGCCTGCGGATCGAGCGTGGCGCCGCCATTGGCCATGGACAGATACATGGTCGGCTGCTCGGGCTGGCTGTCGGACATGCAGCCGGCAAGCATCAGCAACGCGAAGATGGCGCAAATCGCCCGCATAATCGACGGATTTCCCCAGGGTCAGGCCGAATGTTGTTGCATACCAACAATGGCTGAATAGTGAACGCGGGGCCCTTTTTGGCGTCTGCGCGCGCCCCGGAATGACGTCCCTACGCAGCAAAAATCCGGTAGCGGCGGGGTTGCAGGCCGACGGTTTCGCCGGGCTGCAGTTCCCGGTCGCGCGGCGCGTCGATCTCGATCACGGTGTTGCCCTCGCCGCTGCACAGCGCCACTTCCGCGCGCTGGATCGGGCCGAACGTGCGGACGTGCTTGACCGCTCCCTCCAGCGGCCCGCTGCCCACCGGGCCGATCTGCATGTCGTGGCGGCGGACAAACAGCTTTGCCGCCCCGGCAGCGGTACCGTTGGCAGCGAGATTGAGCGCCTTGCCATCGAGCCGGACATGACCGTCGCGCACCTCGACCGGAAGCACGATCAATTCGCCGATGAAGCCGTGCACGAAGGCCGACGCCGGATTGTCATAGACGTCGCCGGGCGTGCCGACCTGTTCGATACGGCCCTTGTCCATGACCACGACGCGGTTGGCGACCTCAAGCGCTTCTTCCTGGTCGTGGGTGACGAAGATCGAGGTGACGTGGATTTCCGAATGCAGCGAGCGCAACCATTGCCGCAGCTCCTTGCGCACCTTGGCATCGAGCGCGCCGAAGGGCTCATCGAGCAAAAGGATGCGCGGCTCGATGGCGAGCGCGCGTGCCAATGCAATACGCTGGCGCTGGCCGCCCGAGAGCTGGTTCGGATAGCGGTCGGCAAGCCAGTCAAGCTGCACGAGATCGAGCAGCTCCTTCACCCGCGAGCGGATCGCGGCCTCGCTCTTGCGGATCGCGCGCGGCTGGACGCGTAGGCCAAAGGCGACATTCTCGAACACGGTCATGTGGCGGAACAGCGCGTAGTGCTGGAATACGAAGCCGACATGGCGCTCGCCGGCGCCGCGCGCCAGCGCGTTCTCGCCGTCAAAGGCGACTTCACCCCTATCCGGCCAGTCGAGGCCGGCGATGATGCGGAGCAGCGTGGTCTTGCCGGAGCCGGACGGGCCGAGCAGCGCCAACAGCTCGCCGTCATCAACCCTAAGATCGACGCTATCGAGCGCGGCGAAATCGCCGAACTTCTTGCTGAGGTTTCTGACTTCAATTGTCACTTGCGCCCTGCCCTTCGTCCAGTCGTCGCTCCAGAACGGTCTTTGCGATCAGCGTCACCAGCGCCAGCATGGCGAGCAGCGAAGCGATCGCGAACGACGCTACGAATTGATATTCATTGTAGAGAATCTCGACCAAGAGCGGCATGGTGTTGGTCTCGCCGCGGATGTGGCCCGACACCACCGACACCGCGCCGAACTCGCCCATCGCGCGCGCATTGCACAGCAGCACGCCATAGAGCAGGCCCCATTTGATATTGGGCAAAGTGACGCGGAAGAACGTCTGCAGTCCTGACGCGCCGAGCGAGATCGCGGCCTCTTCCTCCTGCGTGCCCTGCTCCTGCATCAGCGGGATCAGCGCGCGCGCCACAAACGGAAACGTCACGAAGATGGTGGCGAGCGCGATGCCGGGAACCGCGAACAGGACGCGGATGTCGTGCGCCTGCAGCCATGGTCCGAAAAAGCCCTGCGCACCGAACAGCAGGACGAAGACGAGACCCGATATCACCGGGCTCACCGAGAACGGCAGGTCGATCAGCGTGATCAGGAACGTCTTGCCGGTGAAATCGAATTTGGCGATGGCCCAGGCCGCGATCACGCCGAACACCAGGTTGAGCGTGACGGAGATCGCCGCAATCAGCAGCGTCAGCCGGATCGCCGACAGCGCTTCCGGCTCGGACAGCGCCGTAAAATAGGCCGACACGCCCTTCGAAAAGGCCGATGCGAACACCACGACCAGCGGCAGTACCACGAACACGAGCAGGAACAGTACCGCGACGGTGACGATCGCAAGGCGAACCAGGCCCGGCTCGGTGTGGACGTCGTCGCGATGGTTCAGTGAAAGCGCCTGTGGCTCGCTCATCTGCGCCCTCAATGCGCCGGGATGCGCGTCTGCGCCCAGCGCTGCAGACGGTTGACCGCAAAGATGATCAGGAACGATGCCAACAGCATGACAACGGCGATCGCGGTCGCATCGGCATAGCGGAATTCCGACAGCCGGATCACGATCAGGAGCGGTGCGATTTCCGAGATGTTGGGCAGATTGCCGGCGATGAAGATCACCGAGCCGTATTCGCCGACCGCGCGCGCAAAGGCGAGCGCAAAGCCGGTCAGCAGCGCCGGAATCAGGCTCGGCAGGATGACCCGCGAAACCGTGTGCCAGCGGTTGGCGCCGAGCGAAGCGGCCGCTTCCTCGATCTCGACGTCGAGATCGATCAGCACCGGCTGCACCGTGCGCACCACGAAGGGAATGCCGATGAAGACCATGGCAATGAAGATGCCGATCGGCGTGAACGCGACCTTGATGCCGAGTTCGGCGAGCGGCGCGCCGAGCCAGCCCTTTTGCGCAAACAGCTGCGTCAGTGCAACGCCGGCGACCGCGGTCGGCAGCGCAAAGGGAATATCGACAATCGCGTCGAACAGCCGCCGGCCCGGAAAGCGGTAGCGCACCAGCGCCCACACCACGATCGTCCCCATCACCAGGTTGACGAGGGCTGCGGCAAAGGAGAGCCCGAACGATATCTTCAGAGCATTGAGGGTGCGGCGGCTGGTGACGATGGTCCAGAACTGCTCGAGGCTGAGTTCGAATGATTTCAAGAACAGCCCGGCCAGCGGAATCAGGATGATGACGGAGAGCCATGTCAGGGTCAGTCCCATGGTGAGACCAAAGCCCGGCAATGTGCTGCGCCGTTGCGGCACCCCGTTCACGACATCCCCCGCTGCGTTGCGCCCTGCTCAGTTCTTGTAGATCTGGTCGAAAATGCCGCCTTCTGCGAAGTGATCCTTCTGGGCCTTGGTCCAACCACCGAAAACGTTGTCGATGGTGAAGAGTTCCACCTTGGCGAAGGATTTTTCATATTCCTTCGCGATCTCGGTATCGCGCGGACGGTAGGAGTTGCGTGCGGCAATTTCCTGACCTTCCCTGGTATACCAATATTTCAGATAGGCTTCGGCGACGACACGAGTACCTTTCTTGTCGGCGACCTTGTCGACGATCGGCGACCGGCGGCTCGGCGAGGATCGACAGCGGCGGCGCCACTATCTCGAACTTGTCCTTGCCGAACTCGCGCTGGGCGAGGAAGGCCTCGTTTTCCCAGGCGAGCAGCACGTCGCCGACGCCGCGCTCGACAAAGGTGACGGTCGAACCACGCGCGCCGGTATCCAGTACCGGCACGTGCTTGAAGAGATCTGCGACAAATTGTTTCGCCTTGTCCGCGCTGCCGTACTTCTTCTCGGCATAGCCCCACGCGGCGAGATAGTTCCAGCGCGCTCCGCCCGACGTCTTCGGGTTCGGCGTGATGACGTCAACGCCCGACTTGATCAGGTCGTCCCAATCCTTGATTGCCTTGGGATTTCCCTTGCGCACCAGAAACACGATGGTCGACGCATAGGGCGAGGCATTGAGCGGCAATTTCTTCTGCCAGTCGGGGGCAAGTAATCCCTTGCCCGCAATGGCGTCGATGTCATAGGCAAGCGCGAGCGTGACGATATCGGCTTGCAGGCCGTCGATCACGGCGCGCGCCTGCGAGCCGGAACCGCCATGCGACTGCTTGATCTCGACGCTCTTGCCGGTTTCCTTCTGATAAGCGGCCGCGAACGCCTTGTTGAAGTCGGCGTAGAGTTCCCGCGTCGGATCGTAGGACACGTTGAGCAGCGAGAAATCGGCGGCGTGGGCCGCGCCGGCCAAGAGCACGGCGGCAGCGGCAGCGAGGATGCGACGGACCATCTCAATCTCCATTCGGCCTGACGACAGGTGTCGGGACGCGTTGGACATAACTCGTGAGGAACTGGTCTTGTGTCAACGAAACCGCTTTTCTTTGTTGGCGGCGCTGCAGCTTCATTCTGCTACGAAGTCGTGGTCGTGTGAATGCCGCATTCTGTCTTGCTGCGGCCACGCCAGCGGCCGGCGCGGGCATCATCCTCGCCCGCCTCGCTGCGGCTGGTGCAGGGCATGCAGCCGACCGACAGGAACCCCGATGCGACCAGCGGATGCGGCGGCAAATCTGCAAGCTTGTAGATCGCCTCGATCTCCTCGCGCGATACATTGGCGAAGGGATTGAACTTCAATCGCTCGCCATCCTGCTCGACCACGGGAAGGTCAGCGCGCAGGCCGCCCTGAAAGCGCTTGCGCCCGTTGATCCAGCCCGCGAACGGCTTTAGCGCACGCGCCAGTGGCTCCACCTTGCGGATACGGCAGCATGAATCCGGATCGGTGAACCACAATTCCTTGTCCGGATCCTCGCGCGAGACGGTTTCCTCAAGCGGCTTGATTGAGCGCACGTCGGCAAGCCCAAGTTTCGCGATCAGCGTGTCGCGATAATCGAGGGTTTCCTGGAACAGCCAACCGGTATCGAGAAAGATCACGGGAATGGCGGGATCGACGTCGGCCATCACCTTAAGCAGCGCAGCCGATTCCGTGCCGAACGACGACACCAGCGCAAGGTGCTCGCGGCCGACGATCTTCAGCGCGGCCTCGATCACCTCGGCCGGCGAGGCGTGGCGCAGCACTTCGTCGAGTGCTTGCGCCGGCGGCAACACCGATGTGGGCGATTGCGGCTGATGGTTGAGGACGCTCACTGACGTGCACTCTCCGAATGACGCAGTTGCATGCGCCGGTGCAGCGCGCTGAGCCGGCCATCGCCGGTTGGCTGATAGAACACCGAATAGCGCCTGATTGCCTCGTCGAACGCCTCCGCATCGCTCTGCTTCCTGACCTCGAACGCATCGAAGCCCGCGCGCAGCATGAAGACAAACTGGTCGCGCAGCACCTGTCCGGTAGCGCGCAACTCGCCGTCATAGCCGTGGCGCTCGCGCAGCAGGCGGGCTTGCGTGTAGGCGCGGCCGTCGCGAAAACTCGGAAACACCAGCGCGATCGCAGCAAGCCGGTCAAGATAGGGCACGAGATCGTCGACGTCGCGGTTGTTCGGCCAGATCACGCCTGTCTTGCCGGCACGCTTCAGCAGCGCTTCCGGACCTTCGAGAAACCGCGCGGCCGACACCAATACCGCGCCGTCGCCCGGCAACTCCGCGCCGTCGGCGACATGCAAATAGAGATCGGTTGCGATCCGACCGTTCTTAACGAGTGGCATAGACGCGCTCCTTGAATGGTTCGACGCCGAGCCGCTTCACCGTGTCGATGAACAGCTCTTCCTTTGAATCGCGCAGCGCCATGTAAGCTTCAACGATATCCTCGACCACGTCGGCGACCTCAGCATAGGGCACCGCGGGGCCGATCAGCGTGCCCATCTGGGCCTGCTCGTCGGCGCGGCCGCCGATGGTGATCTGGTAGTACTCCTCGCCGTTCTTCTCGACGCCCAAAATGCCGATGTGACCGACATGGTGATGGCCGCAGGCATTGATGCAGCCGGAGATGTTGATGTGTAGCCGGCCGATCAGGTTCGCGGTGTCATGGTTGGCAAACCGCCGCGTCAGCTCCTGGGCGATCGGAATCGAGCGCGCATTGGCCAGCGAGCAGTAGTCCAGCCCCGGACAAGCGATGATGTCGGACACGAGATTGACGTTCGGCGTGGCGAGGCCGAGCTTGTCGAGCGCCTTCCACAACGCCGGCAGATCGCGTTTTGCCACGTGCGGCAGCGCCAAATTCTGCTCGTGGCCGACGCGGATTTCGCCGAAGGAATAGCGGTCGGCGAGATCGGCCAGCGCATCCATCTGCTCGGCGGTGGCATCGCCGGGCGGGGCGCCGACCGGCTTCAGCGAGATCACGACGATCGAATAGCCTTGCGTCTTGTGCGTGAAGACCGAGTTCTTGCGCCAGCGCTCGAACAGGGGATCATGCGCCGCCTGCTTCAGCTCGTCCGGCATATGCGGCAGTTTTTCGTATTTCGGATAGGTGAAGCGGGCGCGGATGTCCTCGATGTCGGCATCGTCGACGGTGAGCGCGCTGTCGCGGATCTGCCGCCATTCTTCGTCGACTTCCTTCGAGAACTTGTCGATGCCGAGTTCGTGGACCAGGATCTTGATGCGCGCCTTGTAGATGTTGTCGCGGCGGCCGTACTGGTTGTAGACGCGCATGATCGCCTCGACATAGCTCAATATGTCGCGGCGGTGCACGAACTGCTTGATGGTCTTGGCGATAAAGGGCGTGCGGCCGAGACCGCCGCCGACCAGCACCTCGAAGCCGAGCTCGCCCTCGTCATTCTTGTAGAGCCGCAGTCCAATGTCGTGGATCTTGATCGCGGCGCGGTCGTGCGCCGACGCGGTAATCGCAATCTTGAACTTGCGCGGCAGGAACGAGAATTCCGGATGCAGCGTGGTGTATTGGCGCAAGAGCTCCGACCAGATGCGGGGATCGTCGACCTCGCCCGGCGCGACGCCGGCCCACTGATCGGAGGTGACGTTGCGGGTATTGTTGCCCGATGTCTGCATCGCATGGATGCCGACCTCGGCGAGATCGGCAAGCGCGTCCGGCAGCTCGGCAAGCTTGATCCAGTTGTACTGGATGTTCTGCCGCGTGGTGAAATGGCCGTAGCCCCGGTCATAACGTCGCGCCACATGGGCAAGCTGGCGCAATTGCTTCGAGGACAGCGTGCCGTAGGGAATGGCGACGCGGAACATGTAGGCGTGAAGCTGCAGATAAACGCCGTTCTGCAGCCGCAGCATCTTGAATTCGTCCTCGGTCAGTTCGCCGGAGAGGCGGCGCTTGACCTGGTCGCGGAATTCGGAGACGCGCTCGTTGAGCAGCGTGCGATCGAGTTCGTCATAGGCGTACATGGCTGAAAATCCTTACGCCGGCACGGTGAGGTCGATAGTGAGGCCCTTCGACCGGATCTGTTCGCGCAGATTGCCGGGCCGGATCGTGCCGCCGTCCTTGATCTCGACGGGGGCGATATAGGCGCCGACCGCGCCGACATCGTCGGCGACGGCTTCGGTGAGCAGGGTGCGGGCATCATCGCCATTGCTGACAACAGCGGCATCGGCAAGGTCGGTCGACCAGCCCTTGCCGGCGGTGCGCCAGATTACGACGCCATCGAAGGTGCGGTTGGCGGTCACCACCGACGGCCCCGCGATCTTGAGTTTCTTTTGCTCGAGGGGAGAGGTCATTCGGCAGCTTCCAGCAGGTTGGAGATCACGTCGTTGAGTTCGAAATCGCGCCACGGCGCAGAATGGGCGACCACATCGCCGATGACGAGCACGGCAGGGCCGCCCTCGATCCGGCTGACAAGTTCCGGCAGTTGATCGAGCGTGCCGACCGCGGCCTGCGCGTCTGCTCGCGTCACCCGCGCGAACACGCCGACCGGCGTGCGCGGCGAACGGCCGGCCGCGAGCATACCGTCGCGGATCGTCGGCGCCGCTGTCATGCCCATGTAGACGACAACCGTCATTTTCTTGTCTGTGAGCACCGACCAGTCGACATTCTCGGCGTCGCGCGCCTTGTGCGCGGTGAGGAAGGTGATGCGCAGCGCTTCCTGGCGGTAGGTCAACGGCGTTTCGAATTGCGCGGCGGCGCCAAGGCCCGCCGTGATCCCCGGAATTACCGAATAGGATACGCCGGCCTGGCGCAGCGCGTCGACTTCCTCGCCGCCGCGCCCGAAGATGAAGGGATCGCCGCCCTTGAGCCGCACCGCGCGCTGGCCGGAACGCGCCGCTTCGACCAGCAACCTATTGATGTTGTCCTGCCCGATGCCGGGCTTGCCGACGCGGCGGCCGACCGGAACGCGCGCGGCGTCGCGGCGGGCACGGTCGAGCACTTCTGATGACACCAGTTCGTCATAGAACACGACGTCGGCGTCCTGCAGCGCGCGCAATGCCTTCACGGTGAGAAGATCGGGATCGCCGGGGCCGGCGCCGACCAGGGTGACATGGCCTGTGGCCTTACCCTCTTCGCCGCCTGCAAAAGCCGAGGCGTCGGTGATGTCGTTGAGCGCCTTCTCGGCTTCGTCCTTGCGTCCGGCAAGAACCAGCGCGCCAATCGGACCGTCGACGATGCGCTCCCAGAAGCGGCGGCGCAGCGCAAACTCCGGGATGCGCGCGTGGATCGATTTGCGGAATGCGCCGATGAAAGTGGCGAGATCGCCGATACGCGCCGGCAGCACCGCCTCGATCTTCTCGCGCACACGGCGCGCCACGACGGGCGATGCCCCACCGGTGCCGACGGCGACGACGACGTCGCCGCGATCGACGATGGCGGGGAAAATAAACGTGGAGTGCGCAAGGTCGTCCATCACATTGACGGGAAGACCAACGGCCTTGGCGCGCGCCGACAGCGCAACGCCGATCGTCGCCGGCACCGGCGCAAAGAATCGCGATCACGCCGGTGAGGTCCGCCGCAAGCGGATCGCCGTGCGCGATCTCGATCCGCGCGGCATCGCCGGCAGCAATTCCCGGGAGATCATGATTGCCGTCGGTCGCGTACCAGCGCACGCGCGCGCCGGCTGAAATCAACAGGCGCAATTTCGCCCGCACGAGCTCACCTGCGCCGACCAGGAGCACTGGTCCGCTTTGCAGATCGAGGAAGACAGGCAGAAACCGCATGTGAACTCGCTTTCCCCACGTTAGGGGTTGACTGAAATTATTTTCTCTCTAAGTGTCTCGCAAGCCCGAAATAGAGAAAATTATTTCTTCTACATTGCGGCTTGCAGATGGAATTTTCGCCTCCCAAGGCTGAGGTCGACGAGATGGATGTTCTCACCAACGAATCCGCCAAAGAGCGTTTGCGCCAGGCGCCGCTCATCCAAGCAGCTTCCGTGCCGGAAATTGTGACCGCCGCGCCGTCGATGGATCACCTCGATCAGCTCGAGGCCCAGAGCATCTACATTCTGCGGGAGGCCTTTGCGAGGCTGAAAAAGCTCGCGCTGCTGTGGTCGCTCGGCAAGGATTCCAATGTCATGATCTGGCTGGCGCGCAAGGCCTTCTTCGGCCGCGTGCCGTTCCCGGCCATGCATGTCGACACCGGCAAGAAATTTCCCGAGATGTACGCCTTCCGCGACCGCTACGCGAAGGAATGGGATCTCGACATGCGCATCGAGCCCTGCCCGCCGATCGATGCGGTCGACCCGACGCTGCCTCCGGCCGCGCGCTCCGCCGCGCGCAAGACCGAGGGGCTCAAGATGGCGCTCGCCAAGCATGGCTTTGACGGCCTGATCGCCGGCATCCGCCGCGATGAGGAAGCAACGCGCGCCAAGGAGCGCGTGTTCTCGCCGCGCGGCCTCGAAGGCGGATGGGACGTGCGCGACCAGCCGCCGGAGTTCTGGGATCACTTCAACGCCTCGCCGCCGCAAGGCGCGCATTTGCGCATCCACCCGATCCTGCATTGGACCGAGGCCGACATCTGGGCCTACACCAAGCGTGAGAACATCCCGATCATCCCGCTCTACATCGCGAGGGGCGGCAAGCGCTACCGTTCGCTTGGCGATCAGGACATCACCAATCCCGTCGCCTCGACCGCCGCCAACATCGACGAGATCCTCGCCGAGCTCGACGCCACCAAGGTGCCTGAGCGCGCCGGCCGGGCGCTGGATCACGAGACCGAAGACGCCTTCGAGCGCCTGCGCGTCGCCGGTTATCTCTGACGGACTTTTCGCGTGAGCGCTGCCATGAACATGATCGTCTCCCCCACACTATCGGCAACGCCCAACGGCACAACGCGTCCACAGGTTCGCATTGTCATCGTCGGCCATGTCGACCACGGCAAATCCACCCTCGTCGGCCGCCTGTTGCACGAGACCGGCAGCCTGCCCGAGGGCAAGCTGGAAATGCTGAAGGCTGTCAGCGCGCGGCGCGGCATGCCGTTCGAATGGTCGTTCCTGCTCGATGCACTGCAGACCGAGCGCGATCAGGGCATCACCATCGACACCACGCAAATCCGCTTCCGTACCCGTTCGCGCGACGTCGTGCTGATCGACGCGCCCGGCCACGCCGAATTTTTGCGCAACATGATCACCGGCGCTTCGCAGGCCGACGGCGCGGTGCTCATCATCGACGCCCTTGAGGGCGTGCGGGACCAGACGCGGCGGCACGGCTATCTGCTGCATCTGCTTGGGGTCAGGCAAGTCGCCGTCGTCGTCAACAAGATGGACCGCGTCGATTTCAGCGCGGCGCGCTTCAACGAAATCAGCCAGGAAATCACCGATCATCTCACCGGCCTTGGCGTGACGCCGTCGGCGGTCATTCCGATCTCCGCGCGCGATGGCGACGGCGTCGCCGCGCTGACGCCTGCCATCGCCTGGTACAAGGGACCGACCGTGGTCGAGGCGCTCGACGCGCTCGAGCCGGCGCGGCCGCTGGAAGCGCTGCCGCTGCGTCTGCCGGTGCAGGCAATCTACAAGTTCGACGACCGCCGCATCGTCGCAGGGCGTATCGAGTCCGGCAGCCTCGTTGCGGGCGACGAGATCGTCATCATGCCCGCAGGCAAGATCGCAAAAATCCGCAGCGTCGAGAGCTGGCCGCTGACGCCGGTTGCAGGCCGCCAGACCGCCGGCCGCTCGGTCGGCATCACGCTTGACCGCGAGCTCTTCATCGAACGCGGCGACGTCATTGCCCATGCAGGTAGCAGCCCACGCGACACGCGGCGCATCCGCGCCCGCGTGTTCTGGCTGCACGACAAGCCGCTCGCCAAGGGCGATGCGATCCTGGTCCGGCTCGGTACCCGCGAAGCCCGCGCCAATGTGGTCGCGATCGAAAAGGCGATCGATCCCGGCGAACTCTCCAACGCCGAAAACAAGTCGATCGCGCGCAATCATGTTGGCGAGATCGATATTTCGCTGGCGCAGCCGATTGCGGCGGATCCCTACACCGAGAATGCGCGCACCGGACGTCTTGTGATCGAGGTCAACGGCCGCATCGCCGGCGGCGGCCTCGTGCTGTCGGTCGACGCCGGACAGCGCGCCGTGCCGGTCGATATCGTGCCGGTGGAATCGGCGCTGCGTCCCGATGAACGCTCGGCGCGCTACCGCCACAACGGCGCGGTGGTGTGGCTGACGGGCCTGCCCGGCGCCGGCAAGTCGACTCTGGCGCGCGCGCTGGAGCGCCGCCTGTTCAGCAATGGCGGCTCGCCGATCCTGCTTGACGGGGATACGCTGCGAGCAGGCCTCAACGGCGATCTCGGCTTCTCGCCGCAGGACCGCAGCGAGAATATCCGCCGTCTCGCGGAAGTCGCCACGCATCTGGCGCGCAACGGTCACATCGCGATCGTGGCTGCCGTCTCGCCCGCGATTGACGACCGCGCCGCCGCGCGCCGCATCGCCGACACCGCGTTCCGCGAGGTCTATGTCGCAACGCCCGCCGAGGTCTGCGAGAGCCGCGATCCCAAGGGGCACTACGCCAAGGCGCGCGCGGGCAACCTGCAATCCTTCACCGGCATCGGTAACGACTACCAGCCGCCGACCGACGCCGAACTGGTGCTGGATACCTCGTCCCGCCCGGTGGCGGAGGCAACCGAAGAGATCGAGCGGATGCTGGCGCAAACCGGCGTCCTGTTCGACGAACTTACCGATCTCGCGGCCAATATTTGAGCCATCCCGATAAGGCTTTTTACGGCTTTTGGGGGCCTTCTCATTGACCCCTCTTGTGGCTAAAAGGGCGCCTTGAAACGCCGCCCTTTGGCGTGTTTTTTGCTGAAATCAGCCTCAAAACGCCAGTTCCTGCCCGAGAAAGTCCATCATGAAACGCGTCGATGCCCACGGATTGAAGATCGCCCCTGTCCTGCACGATTTCATTGCCAAGGAGGCGGCGCCCAAAACCGGGATTTCGCCCGACGCATTCTGGGCGGGCTTGGCCTCCATCATCAAAAAGCTCGCACCGAAGAACCGCGATCTGATGAAATTCCGCGACGCGTTGCAGGAGAAGATCGACGCCTGGCATCGTGCCAACAAGGGCAAGCCGGTCGATATCAATGCCTACACCGCCTTTCTCAAGGAGATCGGTTATCTCTTGCCGGAGCCCGCGACCCACAAGGTCGAAACCGTCAATGTCGACGACGAGATCGGCAAGATCTGCGGCCCGCAACTCGTGGTGCCCCTCACCAATGCGCGCTACGCACTGAACGCGGCGAACGCACGCTGGGGCTCGCTCTATGATGCCTTCTACGGCACGGACGCGGTCCCGCACGATCCGAGCGAAGCCGGCAAGGGCTACAACAAGGGCCGCGGCGACAAGGTGATTGCCAAGGCCAAGGCATTCTTGGATTCCGCGGCACCGCTTGCGACCGCAAGCCACACCGACGTCACCGGCTACAGCGTCATTGCAGGCCAGCTCTCGGCGAAGCTGAAGAGCGGCAACGCCACCGCGCTGAAATCGGCGGCGCAGTTCGCGGGTTACCAGGGTAACGCGGAAGCACCCTCCGCCGTGCTGCTCGTCAACAACGGCATGCATGTCGAGGTAAAAATCGATCGCAAGCATCCGATCGGCAAGGACGATGCGGCCGGCGTTGCCGACATGATCATGGAATCGGCGGTCTCGACCATCCTCGACATGGAAGACAGCGTCGCTGCCGTCGACGCCGAGGACAAGGTGCTGATCTATCGCAACACGCTCGGCCTGATGAACGGCACGCTGGCGGCCGATTTCGAGAAGGGCGGCAAGACCATGACCCGCTCGCTCAATGCCGACCGCGTCTACAAGACGCCTGATGGCGGCGAGCTGACGCTGCACGGCCGCAGCCTGTTGCTGATGCGCAATGTCGGCCACCACATGTACACCGACGCGGTTCTCGATGACAAAGGCGAGGAGATTCCGGAAGGCATTCTCGATGCCGCGGTCGCCGGCCTGCTCGCGATCCACGACATCAAGGGTAACTCCAAGACCAGGAACAGCCGCAAGGGCTCGGTCTATATCGTCAAGCCGAAGATGCACGGTCCCGACGAGGTCGCGCTGACCTGTGAGCTGTTCGGTGAAGTCGAGAAGATGCTGTCGCTGCCGGCGGACACCATGAAGGTCGGCATCATGGACGAGGAGCGTCGCACGACGGTCAACCTCAAGGCCTGCATCCAGAATGCCGCCAAGCGCATCTGTTTCATCAACACCGGGTTCCTCGACCGTACCGGCGACGAGATCCATACCTCGATGGAAGCGGGTCCGATGATCCGCAAGAACGACATGAAGGCGCAGCCCTGGATCAAGGCCTATGAAGACTGGAACGTCGACATGGGCCTGATCGATGGCCTGCCCGGCCACGCCCAGATCGGCAAGGGCATGTGGGCCGCGCCCGACAAGATGGCCGACATGCTCACCCAGAAGATCGGCCATCCGTCGGCCGGCGCTACCACCGCCTGGGTGCCCTCGCCGACCGCGGCGACGCTGCACGCGCTGCACTATCACCAGGTCAATGTGAGCGCGCGCCAGCAGGAGCTCGCCAAGGGCGGCCAGCGCGCAAAGCTCTCCGACATCCTGACCATTCCGGTGTCGCAGTCGAATTGGGCGCCTGACGATGTGAAGCAGGAGATCGACAACAACTGCCAGGGCATTCTCGGTTACGTCGTGCGCTGGATCGACCAGGGCGTCGGCTGCTCCAAGGTGCCCGACATCCACGACGTCGGCCTGATGGAAGACCGCGCCACATTGCGCATCTCGAGCCAGCACCTGGCGAACTGGCTGGCGCATGGGGTCGTCAGCAAGGACCAGGTGATGGAGTCCATGAAGCGCATGGCTGTTGTCGTCGACAAGCAGAATGCCGGCGATCCGCTCTACAAGCCGATGGCACCTAACTTCGACGGCACTGCCTTCAAGGCGGCCTGCGACCTCGTCTTCAAGGGCCGCGAGCAGCCGAACGGCTACACCGAGTTCATCCTGCACGCGCGCCGCAAGGAAGCGAAGGCGGCGGGCTGACGCTTCGCGATCGATCGCAATGCAAGAGCCCCGGCGGGTCGCCGGGGCTCTTTGCGTTTCGAGCCGTGTCAGAACACCGCGATGTATTTCAACAGCGATATCACGCCAAGCACGATGACGATCACGCGAATGATCTGCTTGGCGCGGCCGTCGAGCGGCAGCATGTTGACGAGATAAAGAATGAGGATGACGACGAGGAAGGTGACGAGAACGCCGACAAGCATGCGAATTCCCCCTTGCTGAAAGCCGCGCTGTAGTCCTCGTTAACGCGAAGCGACGGCCCGCGGGTTCCCGCTGGGGAACCTTTTCTTGCTCGCCGGAAAACAAGAGGGTTTTCAACGCTGTCCGTTCGGCGCCTGTTCCTACTCCCGCGCCACCACGGGCATGCGCTGATAGCGTGCCCGCACTTTTTCCGAGGCCGGCGAGAAGTTCAGCGACGCACCGCGTTTGTCTACGCCGTGGCCGGCCACCACCAATCCGTTCTCGCCCGCGACAATGTCGCCCTTGCGCAAGGTGGGGTCGTTCTCGACGCTGACCGATGCAAGTCCGACCTGGTCCTTGCCGTTGCAGGTGCAGCCGGCAACCATCTCGTTGCGGTAACGGAACGCGTTGGGCAGCTCCGAATAGGGCTTGCCGATTTTCGGCAACCGCATGGTCGATGGCGCTGCCATAGACCACCTTGGTTTCGGCCGCCGGACAGAAGCTCTTGCAGCTCTCGGCGCGGCTCTGGTTGTCGTTGCCTGAAACCGGGAAGTAGCGGCCGTCGCAACCGCGCACGCAATAGGCCTGGCCGCCGCCATAGCGCGCGCGCGGCTCGGCACGCCCGAAATTCTCGCCTTCGCTGCCGAACGGCATCCGGATCATCGGCGCGCGCGAGCGACCGAGGCCGCCGAACAGCGCGGAGAAAAAGTCCTGCGCCTGCGCGGCCGGCGCGAATGCGCCAAGACCGAGCAGAACCGCAGCCGCAAGCTTCCAGGACGTGGTCAATTGCTTTGCCATACTGCTCGCCTGGTGGTTTCCGGGTTTGAGCATCTTCATGCGGCTAGTTCACCCGCGATGACGTCAACGTCATAGCCTGCCGCCCGGCAGGCGCCGTGGTCAGAACGGGACGCGACGGATTGCGCGCTTCCAGCGGCGAGCTCTTCGGCAGCACCACGACTCGGGTGCCGACGTCGACGCGGCCAAACAGGTCGATGACGTCCTCATTGGTCATGCGGATGCAGCCGGACGAGACGAACTTGCCGATGGTCGAAGGATCGTTGGTGCCGTGAATGCGGTACAGGCTGGAGCCGAGATACATGGCGCGGGCGCCGAGCGGATTGCCGCGGCCACCGGCCATGAAGCGCGGCAAATAGGGCTGGCGCGCGATCATCTCCGCGGGCGGGTTCCAGTCCGGCCACTCCGCCTTGCGGCTGATGGTCTGCACGCCGGCCCAGGTAAAGCCTTCGCGTCCAACGCCGACGCCGTAGCGGATCGCGCGGCCCTGTCCGAGCACATAATACAGCGCCGTATTGCCGGTATCGATCACGATGGTGCCGGGCGCTTCGTTACGGTCGAAGGCGACGACGGCGCGGCGCAACCGCTCGGGGGTCGGCGCGGCGTCTCCATCATCCGACGTCACATAGTCGGACGGGAAATTCGGCTGCGCCGGCGCAAAGCTCAAAGCCTGGTCCAGCATTTGCGCTTGGGCGGCGCCGGAAAGAAATGCCGGTGCGAGCAGGAGAGCGCTTGCGGCAACAAGGAACGTCGCGCGGCGGCGGAAGGTGGTTGTCTGTGTCATGTGCGGCCCCATCAGGATACGCATCAAAGTGATGCTCTGACCCAGCCAACGTCGCTGCAGGCCGACTGGTTCCGCGCGTCCGCTCGCCTGCGACAATACCGTCAAGGCGGCAATCCTCACGATCCCGCGATGGAACTCTCGCGACCTGCGCGCGTTGATGCGGCAGAGTTTCGGTTTGCAAAGTGCCGGCGCCACGATGGCGCGAGCGCTCTTGCGCAGGGGAGAACCATTGTGCGCGTCCTTCCCAACGATCGGACAATTCCCAAAGACACAATTCCCAAAGACGATGGGTCTCGTCAGGACGCAAAATCCAGCTCTCAAGCCGCAAAGCCCGCCCCGCATCAGGACGCGAAGTCCTCCTCACAGCGCGAGGAAAGCGCGAGCGTGAGGCCAAGCATGAGCGCCAGGAAGCCAGGCATGAACGCCAGCGCGAGGCGAACAAGTCGCAGCGCGAGGCCGGCACGCCGATGCCGGAGAGCACCGCCGAGCACCCGCCGCTGATCCGCCGCCAGGAAGTGGTGGCGATCGCACTGGTCGGCCTGCTCGTGATCGCCGTCACGGCCGTGCTCTACTTCGCAAAGGCCTTCTTCCTGCCGGTCATCATGGCCTTCGTGGTCGGCACCATGCTGTCGCCGGTCGCCTCCTTCCTCGAACGTTATCGCGTGCCCCGCAGCGTCGGCGCGGTTCTGATCGTGGTCGCGGTCGCGCGACTTGGCACCTTCATCGTCGGATTGATCGCTGCGCCCGCCATGGAATGGGGCTCCCGGCTGCCGGAGCTCGCCGCGCGCCTGAAGGAAAAGCTGCACATCTTCGACCGGCCGTTGGCGCTGTGGCACGAGCTGTCGACGATGCTCGGCGGCTCCGACGCGCTCACAACGCTGCAGATGCCGAAGTTCGAATGGGTACAGCCAACGCTGGAATTCCTGTCGCCGACCTTCACCGAGTTCCTGCTGTTCTTCGTGACCTTGCTGCTGTTCATCGCGAGCTGGAAGGATCTGCGCCGCGCGATGATCATGGGCTTCGGGGACAGGCCTACGCGGCTGCGCACGTTGCGTATCCTCAACGAGATCGAAGAACATCTGGGCGGTTACCTGCTGACCGTGACCATGATCAATGCCGGGCTCGGTGTCGTGACCGGCATTGTCTGCGCAATCGCCGGCATGCCGAACCCCGCGGGCCTTGGCGCACTGACTGCCACGCTCAACTACATCCCGATCATCGGGCCGGTTGCGATGTTCGTCGTGCTCGTCGTGGTGGGTCTCGTCGCGTTTCCGACGCTCGGCGCTGCGATGGTCGCCCCCGTCGCCTTTGCCGGCATCACCTTTCTCGAAGGTCATTTCATCACGCCGACCATCATCGGCCGCCGGCTGGCGCTGAACGCGCTCGCCGTGCTGCTGGCGCTGGCGTTCTGGACCTGGCTGTGGGGACCGATGGGTGGGTTTTTGTCATCGCCGCTGCTGATCGTCGCGCTGATCCTGAAAGAGCATCTGATGCCGGTCGAAACGCCGCAGCTGCCCGAAGGCTGATTCGGTTTCGGGCAGGGAACTTCCCGGTCCGGCAAACGTTTCCCCCTCAGCTGACCAATCAACAACATCAGGAATGACAGCATGGCTGACAGTGCAACCGTCGACCGCCTCGAGAAAGACGTGAGCGCCGTGAAAAACGACGTTTCCGCACTCGCAGGCCAGATCACCGACGCGCTCAATACCTTCACCGGCAGCGCGACGAAGCAGGCGCGGCGCGGCTACAAGCAGGCACGCGCAACCGCCGAAGACGCCATCGGCGATCTCTCCGATCGCGGCAGCGCCATGATGGATGCCGCCCAGGACGCCGCCACCACGATCGAGGAAACGCTGGAGGACGCCATCACCCAGCGCCCGCTGGCAGCCATCGGCCTTGCGATCGGCCTCGGCTTTCTTGTCGGCGTCACCTGGCGCCGCTGAGGCCAGGCCATGACGCGGCGTAAACCCAATCTCTGGCGCGAATGGCAACGCTGGTGGGCCGCGATGCATTTCGTCGACGTGCTCTACAAAACGAGGCAGGCGGATGTTTCAGCGGCTCATCGATGACGTCAAGGAAACGACCGGCAGCGCCGTGCGGATGACATCGCTCGCCGCAGCCGCGGCCGTGGCGTTGTTGATCACCACCGCTTTCCTGTGCGCGGCTGCCTTCATGTTCGTGCTCGAGCATCAAGGCCCGGTCGCGGCCTGCCTGACAGGAGCTGCGATCTTCCTCGTCGTCACCGCGCTCGCCGCCGGCAGCTACATGGTGCGCAAGCATCAAATCAAGGTCCGCGCCGAACAGGTCGCAAAAACCGCCACACATTCGCTGCTCGCCGATCCCGCGATGGTCGCCATCGCCATCCAGGTGGTCCGCGCCATCGGCATTAAGCGCCTGGTGCCAATCCTCGCCATTGGCGGCGTCGCGCTGGGGTTCTTGGCGGCGCGTGGGCATGCGGCGGCCGAGGAGCCGGCGGAGTAAGTCGCGTTGTCGCGGCGCCAGGACCACACCACTTCGCCGTACGCCGCCATGCCGTAGTCCACGCAGGAAGCGCGTTCACATGGCAGCGTCCATCGCATTCCGGTCCGACGCAGCGTGACGATCGCGCGATACGTCCCGTTTAGACGGACGCCCGCGGCGTGGGAACCAACCGCTTGTCGAACAACTTGAGACAGGGGACGTGAGGCAAGAGATTGATTTGGAGGATTGTCATGCGACGCCTGCTTTTCCTGCTCGTTATCGCGACGCCATTTTCGTATGCATCGGCCCAAACGCCAGCCACCGAGAAGCCGGCCGACACCAAGGACTCCCAATACAGCACCGGCAAGACCGAGTTGCCGGACAACGGGCAATTGCAGCCGCAGGGCTGGACCGGGCCGATTACCACGGGCACCGGCGGAGGCGCGCCGGCAGAAAGCCCGCAGGGGCAGACGCCACCCGGCATGCAGGCCGCACCCGAGGGGTCGTCAAAGACGATTTCCGGCCCGAACTAGCATGGACTGACGAATTTAAACGCGCCACGCGGCGGATATGTCGGCTTTGCCTCGACAGCAGGACATCGCCCAGCCGTCCCAGTAGATCCGCTAAGTGCCAACAAGAAACATCGCGGCCTTATTCGATCACCGCGTCAGCCCGCAGCAGGAATGTCTCCGGGATAGCAATGCCGATGGCTCTCGCGGTCTTGAGATTGACGGCGAGATCGAACTTCGTAGGCTGCTCAATCGGAAGATCTCTTGGCAGCTTGCCCTGCAAAATTCTTTGCACGAACGTAGTGCCGTGGCGGAAGGCGGCGGGCCCATCGGCTCCGAATGACAGCAGTCCACCAATCTCCGCAAATGAACGCGACGTCGATGACGCCGGTATGCGATGCTTGATTGCGAGGTCGGTCACGGATTTGATCGACAGACTGCCTTGAACGACAATGGCGTCGACACGATCACTACTGAAGGTCGCAAACGCGCCTTCGAGTTCTTCGACACCTCGGACCATCACGACCGGTTGAATTTCTGTTCGCGTCGGGCCGCCGGCGAGCCTCACCTCCTCAAGCATGGCTTTGGCAAAGACGGGATTTGCGGCATGTCCCAGCACGCCCACGCGCCGTACCGACGGCAACATGTCCCTGAAGAGGTCGACGCTTTTTCCGTTCGAGGCCGAAGCCATCAGCGAGACGCCCGTGACATTACCGCCCGGACTGGACAAGCTGGAGACAATGCCAGTTTCGACCGGCTCACCTGCCAAGCTAACGATAGGAATATCCTGGGTTGCCTTCTTCGCAGCCAACGCACAGGGAACATAGAGTGCCACGATGACGTCGACCTTGAGCCGCACCAAGTCGGCCGCGAGTTCGGGCAACCGGTCCAATTTGCCTTCGGCGGAGCGAAACTCGAAGGCGATGTTGCGTCCTTCGACATAACCCTGTTCGCTCATTCCTTGCCGAAGTCCCTGCTTGAACGATTCTTCGTCGGCTATCCCGAGATAAAGCGCACCTATCCGTACGACCTTTGGCTGCTGCGCCCCCGCGGAGAGCGGCCACGCTGCCACTCCGCCGATTAGTCCGATGAACTCGCGCCGTCGCATGCCCACCCCCAACGATGCTAAGGATAAGGGAGAAGACAACGTAACCGCTCAAGCCAGCAATTGGATAGGGGTCAGAAGCGGCTTCGCTATTGCAGCAAGAGCTACAGGCCGACGTCCAGAATGGGATGGACCGGCCGTGCTCCCGCCCCGAACGTCAGAGTAGGGGGCTTCAAAGCACGAGGAGCACATCGCCATGTCCCAAAGACAACCGCCCGTCGCACACACTATTGGCATCGATACGGGCAAGAACACATTCCACTTGATCGGTCTCGACGACAGGGGACAATTGTTTTGCGGGAGAAGATTGCCCGTGGCCGGATCGCAGCCGGCTAGCGAATGCATCGCCGTGCCTGATCGGAATCGAGGCGGGTATGGCGACGCACTATGTGGCTCGCGAGCTGATTGCGCTCGGTCATGATGTAAGACAGGTACCGCCGGCCTATGCCAAGCCATTCCGTCAAGGTCACAAGAACGACTTCCGGGACGCATACGCGATTGCGGAAGCAGTGCTGCGGCCGTCGACACGCTGCGTTCCAGTGAAGACCGACGATCAGTTGGACCTGCAAGCACTGCACCGCGTGCGATCTCGCCTGGTCGGACAGCGAACGGCCGTGATCAATCAAATCCGTAGCTTTCTCTTGGAGCGTGGCATTGCAGTCCGCCAAGGACTTCGCTTTCTGCGCCAGCAGCTCCCGGAGATCCTGGCTAAGCGCATCGACGTGTTGTCACCTCGTATGATCAGGATCATCGAGGACCTCAGCGGCGATTGGCGGCGTCTCGATGAGCGCGTCGAGCACGTTACCGAGGAGATCGAGGAGCTGGCACATGGGAGCGAGAGTTGCCGGCAACTGATGACGGTTCCAGGCATCGGTCCGCTCATCGCCAGCGCGATGGTTGCGGCCATTGCCAATGGCGCTGCCTTTGCCAAAGGACGCGACTTTGCCGCCTGGCTCGGCCTCGTGCCGAAGCAGATGTCGACCGGTGATCGGACGATCCTTGGGCACATCAGCAAGCGCGGTAATCGCTATCTACGCACGCTGTTAATGCAGGGCGCCCGGGTGATCCTGCTCAGACCAGCAAATTGGGCAAGACATAGCTTTGGACCGTGGCTTACGGCCGCGGCGAAACGCCTGCACCACAATGTTTTGGCAACCGCGCTCGCCAACAAGCTGGCGCGCATCGCGTGGACGGTCTTGGCCCAAGGGCGCAATTACGAAACACGCGTCGAGCCACAGGTAGCGTAAGATCAACGCGTTCAGAGCGAGCCGAAGGGGATGTCCGACGCTGATCCCTGACGTAACCAAAGATGTAGCGCTAACCTACCGAGGTCTGCGAGTTGGATTGAGGAGATGGAGAAACGGTCTCGCCGTCGCATCCGTGATCTGGAGACCCAATCGGCCTCTTAGGGCCTTTCCGAGAATGAGATCGGATGCGCGCGGATATCCATGATGGCCAAGAGCACAAACGCTCTATTCACGGGCCGGATACAGATGCGCAAGACCAATCCCCTCCATCGCTCACATCCGGCTTGCAACACACGGCCGGTCCATACAGATGGGTCAGAAACGGAAGTCGCGGCCTTGCGACGGGACGTCTGTCTTTATGAGGCAGGCAAAGCGGCCCTTTGCCCACCCTACGAACTTTCGTCGGGAGATTTCCTCGACATCAGGTCACGCATTTTCCCGGCTGCAGCAGCTTTGCGACTTCGGTCAGCACGCTGACAACGGGCTCGCAGGCAACAATCCTCTTGCTGCTTTTGGAAGGTTTCGCGGCCGGCTGGGTGGGCTGCTGGTTGCGCGCTTCCTTCTCGATGGGAATGCGGATCAGGATCGAAGTGTCGGCGAGGCTTTCGACCTTCATCATGACGGTGCGGGCGGGGCCGGCCGTGCTCGGCACAATGGCATCGCGGTCGCCCTTGGCGGTGCGGTTGATTTCGGTCGCCCCGCGCGGTTCCGACAACGCCTGGAACCGACCGGCAAGCCCTTCGGTAAGATCCTGGCCAGCAGCGAATTGCACCGCACCAAGCGCCGTCGTGACGGCCAGTGCACCCAAAACGGCTTTGAAAAGCTGTGACATGTGCGTTTGTCCCTCGCCCCATGGCGATTGCAGGATCAACGCGGGCCGACGAAGCCGGTTTCGTCACCCGGGCAGTAAATTAACCGTGCGTAAATAGCGCCGGGTTCCATCGGCAATTTTTTTGAAGGGAACCCAATTTTTTTCGGAGGAAGCCGGAACAACTCCGGCGCCCGGGAGTCATCCCGGCAGCCGGTTATCCCCCCTGCCCCATTGACCGGCTACAGAGGGCGCGACCGTGGTGATGCCGGTCGCGCCCTTCTTTTTACATTGGGGCGGCGGTGTTCGGCCTCAAAGCAGGCCCCAGTACAGGACATCAGTCAGGAACGATGCCTTTGACTGCCCATGCTGTCGCTGCGTACGAGCGCGGACCATCCGGCTCACCGGCAAGATACGCCGCCCGAACGACATTGCGCAGATGCATTTTCTGGTCAGTGTCGAGCGTTGCCATGTATTCAGCACCGGGACCGTCCTTACCTTCATAGGGCATCCAGTAGTCATCGAACGATCCGAACTCCATTCGAATAGTCAGCATTGTGTCGCGCACGTCGGTGAGGCCGCCAGCATGCCATGCCTTAGCCAGTTCGCCCGGCCGTGTCATTGGCCGCGTTAAATTGCGCGCTCGCCACTCATTGCTGCTCGGGTAAAGAGCTGCAGCCGTATCAAAGAGCATGCGAGAGGCAACAAGTCCCCCGCTATCCCAAACGGCTGCGCCGACGGTCGCGCCGGGACGGGCGACGCGGCGCAACTCGGCTATGGCCTTTCCCGGCGCCGGGACAAAGTGCAAAACCAGCAATGACAGCACACGGTCAAATGAACCGCGGACCTCAGTCAGCGCGCAGATATCACCGACACTGAACTGGGCGCGAGCGTCCAAGATCGCTTGCCTTGCATGCTCAATATACGGAGCGGAAAAGTCGACTCCTGAGATTTGCGCAGTCTTGGTGCGTCGAAGGATGGCCGCAGTCAATGCACCCGTGCCGCAACCGGCATCCAGAATAACGTCCCCATCACCGCATCCGCAAAAGTCCAGAAACGGTTCCGCCAAGCGGCGGCTCCACCTCCCCATTTGCAATTCATAGCCATCGCCGCTGGAGGCGACGAACGTAGAGGATGAAGCCATTTCGTACCCTTTGGTTGCCGCTTCGCGTGCTACGGTAACCGCGTTCCGCGGAGTTGGGGAGAGCGGTAACAATCGAAGGAATCCCTGCGGCGCAGGCACCCCAACTCGGGAGCCGTTCGGCGGTCTTCAGCGGATTTTAGAGTGGCACGGGTGATGCCGGTCGCGTGGCCGCTTCACACGCCCGAGCGCGAAGGTGAAAGCGCAAGCGGAGCGCCTCCAACCGACACAGGGCCGACCGGTTTGGACAATGGGGGCTCTGGCGCCGGCGGTGGCGTGTGTGCCCGCTTCGAGCCACGGGTGAGCCGAGCCCGGGGATTTGAATGCGGGATGCTCGATGTCGTCAGCGGCCCGACCGCCCCATGCAGGGCTTCGACCTGCGCCGTCAGCGCGGTGAGCTGGCGGGATATTCGCTTCAATTCCGTCTGCTGCGTCGCGGAGCCGTCTCTGAGCAACACCAAGGACGTCGCGTTCTGCTGCTGCGTCGACTGGATATCCCGCTGCGACGACTGGATATCCCGCAGCGCCGCGTTGACGATGGGGTCCGGTTGCGGTGGCGGAGCCGGCTTGGGCGGCGGCGGTGCGGCGGCAACGCGAGCGGGAGCCGGCGCGGGCGGAGGCGTGCTCTTGAACCCCGGCAAGGCGATGCGATCGAATTTCGGGAGCGACAGGCGATCGAATTTCGGCAGAGAGACCGAAATCGAACAGGGAGAAGCGATCGGCATCGGGGAGGAAGTTCGCGGTGGCCGCGCCAATGATGGCCAGCGCCGCCAGCGACACCACGGTCACCGTCACGCGGCTCGACGGCCCCTGCAGCACCGCCTGGGGCTGATTGTCTTGCGGTGCTTCGTTCAACGTCTTGGCCACCTGCGTTCCCAGCGTCCGTCCGGTTGCAATGCCCCCACCATCAAATCGGCAAAACAAAAAGCCGTCGCGTGGACGATCCCAGCGACAACTCGCGCGCGATGACCCACACCAAATTCAACGGGGATGATGGGCTTTTATGGTTAACGGCCGGTTATTTTCCGGGGATCGGCGGGCTGTCCCGGCGCCCGCAGGGCATACAAATCGCGGCTTTGCTCACGCCCGCCGCAGCGCCAGCGTCACGCCGCCGAGCGTCAGCACCATGGCAGCGATTTCGCGCAAACCCAACGGCTCGCCGAGAATGAAGGCAGCGGAGACGACGCCGATGACGGGCACCAGCAACATGCCGGTCGAAGCCGAGGTCGGCGGCAGGCGGCGCAGGGTCTCGAACCAGGTGAGATAACACAGCCCCATCGGCACCAGCGTCATGTAGACGAAGCAGGCGACGCCCGTGGGCGTGATCGCAGCATAGTCCGGATGCTCGAAGGCGATGCCGAGCACGAGCATCACGAGGCAGCCAAGCCCGACCTGCCATGCGACCACCACCAGCGGCGGCATCGGCAATTGGGCGCGGTTCAGCACATTGCCGAGCGCAAACAGGATGGCGCAGGACAACGCCAATGTGATGCCGATCAGCTTGCCCGAAGTAATGGCGAAACCGTCGGCGCCGAGCAGCAGCGCAACGCCGGCAATGCCGAGCGCGAGGCTAACGACATCGCGGACGGTCGGGCGCACATGCAGGAACGGCCAGGCGAACAGCATCGCCCAGATCGGCATGGTGTAGGCGATCAGCGCGCCCTCACCCACCGTGACGTATTTCATCGCCACCGTGCCAAAACCCATCCAGGCAAACACGTTGGTGAAGGACGCAAACACCAGCCGCGGAATCGCAGCGCGCGGGACCTTGAGCGGCTCGCGGCGGCTGAGCGCCAGCGCAGCAAGGATCACCGCGGCGAGCACGCCGGCAAGCCCGCGTGCGAACAGCGGCGGCCATTGCTGCAGCAGGAGCTTCATGAGGGGCCAGTTCAGCGCCCAGCCAAACGACGTCACCACAAGGCAGAGAAAGCCGATCGATCGGTCGCGGCGGGCGGTGTCCATGCCCTCGCTTAGCAGGCGCACTGCGGCGCCTCCACATCGCCGGGCGCATGCGGGGACGTGAGAATATGTGGGGTGGGTAGCCCAACCGGTCCCGCAAAGCGCGGCCCGATGACAGGCCCACCGCCGTTGGTGCCGGCCATCGTTGCAATGGTTCTTGGGTACCCATAATCTCGCGCCATTCCGAGGCATGGGATCGGGGATGGCCGTCTGGTTTCTGTGGGATGGACGGGAGCGGCAGGGTCCGATGAACCAGGGCGCGCTCGAGGAGCGAGTTCGCGCGCATCCCGATCGTGACGTGCTGCGGGTCTGGCGCGCGGGACTGGACGGCTGGACATCCGTTGCCGAGGCGCTTGGGCCTGAGTTCGGGGTTGCGGCTGCGAGCATTCCCGTGCCGCCGCCGCTGCCGCCGGAAGCCACAGCAGCCCCTGACATTCCCTTTGCGACGCCGTTGGGCAGCAACTTCGTCACAAAACACTGGCGCGGCCAATACCCGCTCGGGGTGGCCTATTGGGTGATCGGCTTCCTCAGCAACCTCGTCTCCGTGTTTGCGATCATCCTGCTCAGCCAGCTCATGCTGACCGTGGTGCCCTTCGTTCCGCTGGCGATCTTCGTGTTCTTCCTCATCATATGGGGAGGGCTGATCGCGCTTGCGGTCTGGCAGACGGTCGGCATCTGGCGCGCGGCGAGCCGGCGGCGCATCGAGCGGCGTGCGGCGGGAAAGCGCGCGTTCTGGGCGATCGCGGCCAAGGTCGCGGTTTGTCTCGGCTGGGTGCAGCTTGCTGCGCTGCTGGTCAAGGCTGCCGTCCCGCAGGTCGCTGAAGCGACACGGATGGCCTTCTTGGGCGATCCTTCGATCCCGTCCTACACGATGCGGATGCTGAACAGCGGCGCCGAGGCCGAAATTGTGGGCGGCGTCAAATACGGCATGACGGCCGATCTCGCGAAGCTGCTGGATGTGCACAAGGACGTTCGCGTGCTGCATCTCGAACTCGGTCGGCGGCAGGATCGGCGAAGGCAAGAAGCTGAACGCGCTGATCCGCGAACGGGAGCTCGACACCTATGTCGAGGGCAAATGCCTGTCGGCCTGCACGCTCGCCTTCGTGGCGGGCAGGCAACGCATCCTGCGCAAAGGCGGTTCGCTCGGCTTCCATCGTGGGGCCTTCCCCGGCAGCCAGGCCAACGATCTCGGCTCCGGCGTGGAGCGCGACATCTATTCCGCCGCAGGGATCACCAAGGCGTTCATCGACAAGGCGCTCGCCACCGACAACAGCAGCATGTGGCGGCCGACCGAGGCGGAGCTGCTTTCGGCGAAGGTCGTCACAAAAGTGTCCGACGGCAACGAGTTCGCCATCGGCGGCGTCAACCTCTCGCGCGACGAGTGGGACCAGTCGCTGGTGAAATCGGCGCCGGTCTATGCGGCACTGAAGCAGAACTATCCGGCCGAGTATGATCAGATCGTCGAAATCTTCCTGACCGGCGGCGCCCGCGGGACGCCACGCGGCGAGTTGACCCTGGCCGCGCAGGCCAAGCTTCACGGCACCATCAGGACGCTGCTGCCGCTTGCGGACGAGGCGGTGCTGATCGAAATCGGCAAGCTGCGCGCCGACGAGTACCGCGCGCTGCAGGCCCGCGATACCGCCGCCTGCTACAGCTACATATCGGCGGCCGAGCTCGACCCGGCCGTCGTCAGGCTGCTTCCCGAGGAACTCGGCAAGCGCGAACAGTCCATGCAGGTGCAGATCGTGCGGACAGCGAAAAAGCGCGACACGCCGAGCACCAGCAAGCTTTGGGACAATATCCGAGCGAGCCTCGCCCAGCGCGGCTATACCGCGGCCGACTTGCAGATGTTCGGCAAGGCGGTCGAGCCATCCGCCTATGCACGTTACTGCGAGACCGCGATCGCGACGTACGCGGAAATCCTGCGCCTTCCCGCGGGGGAAGCTGGCGCGGTGCTGCGCGAGATGTTTGCCGGCGGCTGAGCTTCACGCGGCGAACGGACGTAAAAAATCCGGCGCGCCATGGAGAACGCGCCGGATACAAGTCTTCCAGCCAGAAAGTGTTTTATGCCGAAGCGGCCCTGGGCGCGCGGTTGCGCGAGTTGCGCTGGAAGAACAGCGCCTGGCTCGCCACCGCCGACACCATTGCCGGCTGGAACGGCTTCGAAATCAGGAACGCCGGCTCCGGGCGCTCGCCGGTGAGGAAGCGCTCCGGGTAGGCGGTGATGAACACCACCGGCACCTCGAAGGTGCGCAGCAGCTCGTTCACGGCATCGAGGCCGGAGGAGCCGTCGGCAAGCTGGATGTCGGCGAGGATCAGCCCCGGCTTGCGGTTCTTGGCGAGCGCCACCGCGTCGGTATGGGTGCGCGCGACGCCGATGACATTGTGGCCAAGATTCTTCACGAGGCTCTCGAGGTCCATCGCGATGAACGTCTCGTCCTCGATGATCAGCACGTCGGTGGCGATCTCGGCGGCCATCTCGCGGCCGGCGGCGTCCGCAAGGCGCCGCGTTTCGGCAATATCGGTGCCGAGGATGAAGGCGACTTCTTCCTCCGAAAAGCCTTCCAGCGACAACAGCAGGAAAGACTGGCGCGGCAGCGGCGTGATGTTAGACAGCCGCCGCTCGGACGGCAGCGGCAACGGCGTGACGTCGCTCTTGTCGTTGATCGACACCGAATTCCAGATCTGGGTGAACAGCCGGAACAGGCCCGCGCGCGGGCCGTGACGTTCGTCGAGCAGGGAGCCATCCTGCAGCAGCGCTTCGAGCATGGCGGCGACATAGGCGTCGCCGGAGGACTGGTTGCCGGTCAGCGCGCGGGCATAGCGACGCAGCAACGGCAAATGTTCAGCTACCACCTGTGAACGAGACATCCCCACTCCATTCTTCGTTGGGTCAGCAACCTTGACGGGGTGACCCGGTTCCCCTGATGGCCGACAATGCGCTGGGGCCTAAAAAGTTCCCAATAAAAGTTCCTATTCTGCGGAACCAATGGCCGAACTCCGCATTACCCCTCCTCAATGCGGCCGGAACCCAGGGTTTCCGAATGAAAGAAATCGTTGAAAATTCAGGAACTTAACTCGCGGGGGAGCGTGGATCGGATCATGAAGGAAGTAAAGTCACAAGCAAGCCAAACCGGCATCCCCCGCAAGCAGGGCGGCCTCAACGCGGAAATCCAGGCCCGGATCGGCCACCAGCTCCGCGCCATGTATGACGACGTGGTACGCCAAGGCGTGCCGGACCGCTTTGCCGAGCTGGTCCGCAAGCTGGACCAGGAGCCTGGCGGGCAAAACGGGGGCGACACCGACAAAAACAACGGGAGGGACTAATGCCTCTCACCAACGAACTCCGCGACGACATTCTGGCGTCGGTACCGAGCCTGCGCGCGTTTGCGATCTCGCTGTCGGGTAACGGCGATCGTGCCGACGATCTCGTGCAGGAGACGCTGCTGCGCGCCATTGCCAATATCGACTCGTTCCAGCCCGGCTCGAACCTGCCGGCTTGGCTGTTCACGATTCTACGCAACCTGTTCCGCTCCGACTATCGCAAGCGGCGGCGCGAGGTCGAGGACTCCGAGGGCAACTATGCCAAGACGCTGAAGACGCAGCCGTCGCAAAGCGCGCATCTGGAATTCGAGGAATTCCGCGTCGCGCTCGAGAAGCTGCCGCAGGACCAGCGCGAGGCGCTGATCCTGGTCGGCGCCTCCGGCTTCAGTTACGAAGACGCGGCTGCGATCTGCGGCTGTGCGGTCGGCACCATCAAGAGCCGCGTCAACCGCGCGCGCTCGAAGCTTTCCGCGCTGCTCTATGTCGACGGCGCGGAGGACTTTGGACCCGATAATACCGTGCGCGCCGTGATCGGCGGCAACGGATAAAAGACCAGCCCCGGAAGAAGACAGAAAGGGCGGCCGCATTGGCCGCCCTTTTTGTTGGGGTCGTTCAAATTCGCAGGATCTAATGCAGCCCGCCGAAGGCCCAGATCAGCACCAAAATCGGAATCGGCACGCCGAGCAACCACAGCAGCAGTATCGTCCCATCGCCATCTCCTCACAGCGGGATCATGCACATTCAATGCGCCGATGATGGGGTTGGTTCCGGCGCGCGCGAGCACCTCGCGGTGCGGAAAGGGACCTACCGCACCGGCCGCACCGGCGCGGTGATCTGCTCGGTGCGGTCGCGCTCGGTCATGTCGACCACCGTGTCCATTGGCGCGGTGAGTTCATAGACGTAACTGACATCGGTGAAATAGCGCTTGGCGGTGCCGCCAAGCGCTTCGGGCGCGACGCGGTCGAGCAGGATCAGGCCGAAATCGCTGTCCGGCCGCCGCGTCGCCTGGCTGGTGTTGAACTCTTCCCAGCGGAACTGGAAGATGCTTTCAGTGCCCTCGCCCGTCACCTGCCACTGCGCGACGATGTTCGGGTGCTTACCGACCAGCGAAAGGCCTTCATCGGAATGCGAGGCCAGCTCGAAGAACAGCAGCGACAGGCTTTGCGCGGCGCGCGCGCTCACCGTGATGTCGGGTCCGGTGACCGCGATGCGGTCGGCATGCGGGATCGAGCGCAACTCAAACAGGCCCTTCAGCTTGACGCCCTGCCACTGGCTTTCGCTCAAAAGCGTGACCACGTTGGACATGGCGTGGATGCGGCCGATCAGGAGTTCACGCGCGACGTCGACGTCGGAGCCATGGCGCAAGGTGCGGGTGACGATCGACTGGATCACCGCAAGGATGTTCTTGACGCGATGATTGAGCTCGTCAATCACAGCCGTCAGCCGCCGCTCGAAGCCGATGCGCACCTCGATCTCGCGCGACAGCCGCAAATTGTTGTAGGCGACATAGCCGAACAGGCCGCAGATGATGCCGGTGATGGCAAGGCCGATGGCGCCGACGATCGCGGCGGTCTGCTGCGCGCGCATGATCGCATTGTGCTTGGCATAATAGCCAAGCGACCAGTCGCGGCCGCCAAAGGTCACGGTGCGGATGATCGAGGGCGCCGGATGCTCGGGGCTGACCGCGCGCGCCGTGACGACGCCCTGCTCGCTCGCCAGCAACTCGCTGTTCGGGTCGCGCGGGTCGCGCAGCACCACCGAAAACAGCGAGAGATCGTCATTGGCGAGCATTAGCGGCCCGAGTTCGTAGGAGAAGGTGACGAAGCCGGCCGGCTCCGTCGCGCCCTCCTGCAGGACCGGGGCTGCGAGCACGACGCCGGCAGGTCCGTTGATGCGCAGAAGCGGGACCGGATCGGAGGCGACCGGCTTGGCTTCTGCCATGGCCTTGGCCAGCGTCGGGCCGACGATGGAATGGCCGTCGAGCACGCGGCCGGGAATGCCGACCGTCTCGGGGTTGCGCGGCTCGAGATCCATCAGCACGTTGACCGGCCTGTCGATCGCCTTGAGGTCGAGCGGCTGGTCGTCGAAATCGCGGATCGTAGGGTTGGCGAATTTCTCGGCGGCGAGTTCTTTTTGGGCGGCCTCAAGTTCACCGGGCTTCACCCGTGCGACCCAGGCCGCGACGACGAAATCGGTCTTGAAGGCGTAGATCGCCGAGCGCAGCGGCTGCAGCATGTTGGCCGTCACCGTGGCGGGCGCGCGAAACAGCCCGGCGGCGACGCGCGACAGCAGCTCGCGTTCGGTCAAGCGGTCCTGCACCAGGCTCGCATGCACGTCGACCGCGCGCGCAAACGCGATGTTGTCGATCGCCAGTTCCTGCTGGTGGACGCGAAAGGCCGCGACACCGGAGAGCAAGACTCCGATCAGCGCGAGCAAACCTACAATGAATCCCAGCCGAACCACTCGCCTACTCAGAAATGAAGGGATGGCAAAAAATCAAGACGGACATCTGAATTCTGCCGACACAGCGGCGAGGCGGCAAATCGGAGCCAACCGCGACGGATATTGGAGGAGCAGACATCAGGACGCAACACTGGACGGAGACGCTGGGCGATGCGGCCACGCGTGCTGCCATTTGCGCGCAGGGCCAGAGAGACCTAATGGCGATGACCCCACTTTGGTTCCTTGGCAGGCTTAGAATTGTTCTTGCGCGGGTCTGCAGGCCGCGCGGACTTGCCACAGGTGTTAACGGATTCGTTAACGTCCAGCGCCTCAGCCGACTGCTGTCCGCCCCCAACCGGGCTCAACCCGGCCTATCCCGCCTTGGCCTGTGTCGCAGGCCGCAACCCGCCCTTGGCCTCGATGAAGGCGACGATGCGGTCGAGACCCTCGCTCTTCTTCAGATTGGTCATCACGAAGGGCCGCTCGCCGCGCATACGCCGTGCATCGGTATCCATCTTCTCCAGCGATGCGCCGACATGGGGCGCAAGGTCGATCTTGTTGATGACCAGGAGATCGGACCTGACGATGCCGGGGCCGCCCTTGGAGGGGATCTTGTCGCCGGCGGCAACGTCGATGACGTAGACGGTGAGATCGGCGAGCTCCGGCGAAAACGTCGCGGCAAGGTTGTCGCCGCCGGATTCGATCAACACCAGGTCGAGCGCTGGAAACTTGGCGCGCATGTCTGCCACTGCCGCGAGATTCATCGAGGCGTCCTCGCGGATCGCGGTGTGCGGGCAGCCGCCGGTTTCGACGCCGGCGATGCGGTCCGGCGTCAGCGAGCCCGAGCGCACCAAAAATTCGGCATCCCATTTGGTGTAGATGTCGTTGGTGATCGCGGCGATGTCGTAACGCTCGCGCATGTTCTTGCAGAGCAGATCCATCAGCGCGGTCTTGCCCGATCCGACCGGACCGCCGATGCCGACCCGCAACGGGCCGTGGGATTTACTGGACATGTTCTCTCCACCGTCGTCCCGGCCTAGTGCGCGATTGCGCACGGAGCCGGGACCCATAACCATCGAATTGAATCATTGCGCCGCACGGGGGCTCCAGCTTCGCATCACCACAATCATTTGTGGTTATGGGTCCCGGCTTCCGCTGAAACGACGGCGTGGATGATTTCATGACCTGAACAACCGCGTGTATTGCGTCTCGTGGCGCAGGCTTGCGAGATCGGCGCGGAAGGTGGCGCTGCCGAGATCGTCGAACTGAGCGGCGAGCGCGCGTTTGACGGTGGCAGCCACTTCCTGCTCGAGCTGCGCCAGCACGCGCTGGCTGTCGGTCTGGCCGAGCGGGACCAGCCGGCTGCCGGCGGAAATCCAGTTCGACACCACGGCATGCAGCAGGGCATGCAGCGCGGGCTCGAGCGGAATGCCATGCGCCGCGCTGACAAGCCCGACCGCCACGGGATAGACGACCGGCCCGTTGCAGGCCGCGATGATTTCATCGAGCCCTTCGCACGACCAGGCCGCGCGCGCAGTGTCGATGAAGGCGCGGCCCTGGCTCGTGGTTTCGAGCTGCCGCTCGCGCGACGGCACGAAGGCGGCGGCAAGCTCGGCGACCGCGCACAGGGCCGCATCGTCATGCGCCGTCACCGCGCGGTGGGTGTGCGCCAGGAAGACGGCGTCGCAGAAGCCGGCGCCATCCGACAGCATGGCCGAAAGCCAGTCGCGCAAGGACGCGGCATCGGTGATGTCGCCGGCCTCCACCGCCCATTCGATGCCGCTGGAATAGGAAAAGGCGCCGACCGGAAACGACGGCGACAGCCAGGTCATCAGCCGGTACAACGCGGCCACCTCGCTCGCGCTCATGGCGCGCGCCTCCGGCGGCGCCGCGCTATTTGTGGTCATGAGCATGGCTGTCGCCGTGATGGTGCTCGTGGTCGCAATGCTCGTCATGGTGATGGTGGTCGCCATGATGATGCGCATGGCCCTGATTGTGATCATGCGCATGATGGTGGCCGGTGTGGTCATGGCCGTGGGCGGCATGCTCGTGCGCGGCCGCATAGGCGCCGCCTTCGGGATCGAACGGCGCCTCGATCTCGACGATGCGCGCCCCTAACCCCTTCACCATCGCCTCAATGACGTGATCCCTGCGGATGCGCAGCCCCTTGCCCACGATCTGCGTCGGCAAATGGCGGTTGCCGAGATGCCAGGCGATCCGCACCAGATGCAGGGGATCGGCGCCCTTGATCTCGACCAGCGGCTCGGGGGCGGCGACGACCTCGATCAGCCGGCCGTCTTCCAGCACCAGCGCGTCGCCGCCGCGCAGCGCAATCGCGGTTTCGAGATCGAGCAGGAATTCAAGCCCGCGCGTACCCGTCATCGCCATGCGCCGCCGGTGCCGGTCGTCGAAATCGAGCACCACCGTGTCGGCCGGCGCTTCCTTCCAGCGATACTGTCCCCGAACCTCTGTCGCCCGGATCATGAGTCTATCCCTGGCATGATCTCATCTGAAAACCGGTGTCCACTTTTCCGGATCATGCCTTGATGGTATCCACCTTATCGGCGCTGATGATCTCGATCACCGTCGGCGATGCCTTGAGCGGCGCGGAATATTCACGCCATATCTTCATGTGCGGCGCGCGGCCGTGCGCGTTGAGGTCGTCACGCGTCTCCCAGCGCTCCACTACAACATAGGTATTGGGATCGTGGATGGCGGTATGACCCGCATAGGAGAGACAGCCTTTTTCCTTCAGCGTCTCGGCGATGCACGTCTTGTGACCGGCGATAAAGGCATCGCGCTGGTCGGGCTTCACCTGGGTGGTGGCGACAACATAGATCATTGTTCTCTCCCTCGCTCTTCTTGCTCTTATCGTACCGTGACGTTGGCGGGCGTAATCACCTCGATCTTCGGCTTGTCGGTGATGCACTTCACCACGACGCGGCCGAACGTCTTCATGTGCTCGGCCGAACGGTGCGGCACCAGCACCTCCTCGTTTTCCCACTGCTCGACGAACACCATCTTGGCGGGGTCGGTGACGCTTTCGTGCAAATCATAGGCGAGGCAGCCCGTCTCCTTCCGCGTCTCCTTGATGCAGGCGGTGGCCGCCGCAATGAATTCGGCGCGCGTTTCGGGTTTCACCATCAGCGTGGCAACGACATAAATCACGATAAATCCTCCCGGCCTTGTCTTGGGCTATGATGCCGGGACCGGTTTTAGAACATGAAATAGCGTTGCGCCATGGGCAGCACCTCGGCGGGTTCGCATGTCAGGAGCTCGCCGTCCGCGCGCACCTCATAGGTCTCCGGATCGACCTCGATTTCGGGGGTCGCGCCGTTGTGGATCATGCTCTTTTTGGAGATGCCGTCGCGGGTGTTCTTCACGGGATAGAGCTTCTTGTCGATGCCGAGCTTGCGGGCGAGCCCGCTCGCTGCGGCGGCTTTCGAGGTGAATACCACCGACGACGCTGTGAGCGACTTGCCGAACGCGGCAAACATCGGCTGGTAATGCACCGGCTGCGGCGTGGGAATGGAGGCGTTGGGATCGCCCATGGGAGCAGCCACGATCGAGCCGCCCTTGATGATGCACTCCGGCTTGACGCCGAAGAAGGCCGGCGACCACAGCACGAGGTCGGCGAGCTTGCCCTTTTCGACCGAGCCGATCAGTTTCGAGACGCCATGCGCGATCGCGGGGTTGATGGTGTATTTGGCGATGTAGCGCTTGACGCGGAAATTGTCGTTGCCCTTGCCATTGTCCTCGGGCAACGCGCCACGCTGCTTGCGCATCTTGTCGGCGGTCTGCCAGGTGCGGATGATGACCTCGCCGAGCCGGCCCATCGCTTGCGAGTCCGACGACATCATCGAGAGCGCGCCGAGGTCGTGCAAAATGTCCTCCGCCGCGATGGTCTCCTTGCGGATACGGCTTTCGGCAAACGCGAGGTCTTCCGCGATCGAGGGATCGAGGTGGTGGCACACCATCAGCATGTCGAGATGTTCGTCGATGGTGTTGCGGGTGAACGGCCGTGTCGGGTTGGTCGAGGACGGCAAGACGTTCTTCAGCCCGGCGATCTTGATGATATCGGGCGCATGGCCGCCGCCGGCACCCTCGGTGTGGAAGGCATGGATGGTGCGGCCCTTGAACGCCTTCACCGTGTCCTCGACGAATCCGGACTCGTTCAGCGTGTCGGAGTGCAGCATCACCTGGACGTCGTAATCGTCGGCAACGCTGAGGCAGTTGTCGATCGCCGCCGGCGTCGTGCCCCAGTCCTCGTGCAGCTTCAGCGCGCAGGCGCCAGCCTTGATCATCTCGACCAGCGCTGCCGGCCGCGCCGCGTTGCCCTTGCCGGAAATGCCGAGATTGACCGGGAAGGCGTCGAACGACTGGATCATCCGCGCCATGTGCCAGGGGCCGGGCGTGCAGGTGGTGGCGAACGTGCCATGCGAGGGGCCGGTGCCGCCGCCGAGCATCGAGGTGACGCCAGACATCAGCGCGTGCTCGATCTGCTGCGGACAGATGAAATGGATGTGGCTGTCGAAGCCGCCGGCGGTGAGGATTTTTCCCTCACCCGCAATGACGTCGGTGCCGGGACCGATAATGATGGTGACATTGGGCTGGATGTCGGGATTGCCGGCCTTGCCGATGCCCGCGATCATGCCCTCCTTGATGGCGACGTCGGCCTTCACGATGCCCCAGTGGTCGACGATCAGCGCGTTGGTGATGACGGTGTCGGCCGCGCCCTGCCTGTTCGTTACCTGCGACTGGCCCATGCCGTCACGGATCACCTTGCCGCCGCCGAACTTCACCTCCTCGCCATAGGTAGTGAAATCCTTCTCCACCTCGATGATGAGATCAGTGTCGGCGAGCCGCACCTTGTCGCCGGTGGTGGGGCCGAACATGTCGGCATAGACGGAACGTTTGATTTTCGTGCTCACAGCGAACTCCTTGCAAGCTTGACGGTGTCGTCGAACATGCGATCGAGACGCGCATTGGCACCGCGGCAACCCGCGACGACCTGTTCGGCCCAGTCGACGTAATCGATGAGGTCGGCGCGCTCATCAGGCGTCGGTGCGGAATGGATGCGTGCGCGGATATTGCTGATCTTGTCCGCGATCTTGATCAGCCTTGCGCCTGATGACTTGTGCGGGGCGTCCGCGATCTGTTTCCGGCGTCGTTCTGTCTTGGCAAGCGACATGTCGTCCGTCACCTCCACGACCAGCGCAGCGACGCGCTCGCCGAATTTCTGGGCGAGTTCTGCTCGCGTGGTGCCGGTGTCCTCGATGGTGTCATGCAGCCAGCCGGCCGCGACCAGTTCGGCATCCGCGCCATCGGTGACTCGCGCGAGCATGCTCGCGACCTCGGCAAGATGATTGATATAGGGCTCGTTGCCCCGCCCCTTCCGCGCCATACCATTGTGCCGGCGCGCCGCGAGGTCGGCAGCTTCCGAGACGAGACGGATGCCGGTAAGCATTGCGTCACAGCTTCCCCATCACGTCGCCGCGGAAGCCGTAGACGGTTCTCTTGCCGGCCAGCGCGACGAGCTGGACGTCGCGGGTCTGGCCGGGCTCAAAGCGCACCGCGGTGCCGGCGGCGATGTCGAGACGCATGCCGCGGGCCTTCTTGCGATCGAATTTCAAGGCCGGGTTGGTCTCGAAGAAATGGTAGTGCGAGCCGACCTGGATCGGGCGGTCGCCGCTGTTGGCCACCGTGAGCGTGACGGTCTTGCGGCCGGCATTGAGCTCGATCTCGCCGTCCTTGATGAAGCGTTCGCCGGGGATCATCTCGCTACCTCGTATTAGTCCTTCGTCATGGCCGGGCTTGTCCCGGCCATCCACGCCTTTGTCATCGAGAAGTAAGACGTGGATGCCCGGGTCAAGCCCGGGCATGACGACGTTGATGGATGTTCGCATCTCATCGGATCGGCTCGTGCACGGTTACGAGCTTAGTGCCGTCAGGGAATGTCGCCTCGACCTGGATGTCGTGGATCATCTCGGGGATGCCCGGCATCACCTGGTCGCGGGTCAAGACCTGCGCGCCGGCCTGCATCAAATCGGCGACGGTGCGGCCGTCACGGGCGCCCTCGACGATGAAATCGGAAATGATCGCGATCGCCTCGGGATGGTTGAGCTTGACGCCGCGCTCGAGCCGGCGGCGCGCGACGATCGCGGCCATCGAGATCAGCAGCTTGTCCTTTTCGCGGGGGAAAGATTCATGCGAGCACTCTGGTTTTAGAAAGTTAGTTCAGCCACAGCCGCGGCAGCGCGGCAGGCGAGGCGCGGCCGAGCACGGTCATCATGTCGGCGCGCAGCCGGGCCGCATCTTGGGCACAGAAGCGCGCCATTGCAAAGCCATTCCAGGCGGAGATGCCGACTTCTGCGCCAAAGCAATCTGCCGCCTCGCGAATGCGCGCGATCAATGCCTCATCCCCCGGAACAATCAGCGCCGTGCCGATGGCAACGCCGCCTTTTGCAACTGCCGGGCGCGCCAGTTTTGAGCCGATGTCGCCATCGAGCCTGACGGTTTCCGCGAACACCAGCTTGCCGCCGCGGCGCAGCCGCCAGCGGTCGACGAATTCGCCATGCCGCATGGTTTCACCCATCGCGGCACGGCCGAACACCACGATTTCGCAGAGCAGAAGCGAGGCTTCATCCGCCAGATCGATATCGATCCGCCGCGCGATGCGCGCGCCGTCGAACAGGATGGTTTCCTGCGGCAGCCATGCCAGATGCGCGCCGCGCGCGGCCTTCAGGAATATCTCGATCTCGGCCACAGCCCCGGGCGCGCGGTAGACTTTCTCCGCCGCCGCCGTCGTCAGCGTCAGCCGGGCCCCCTCGCCCGCCGCGATCGCGATGTCAAAGCGGTCGCCGCCGGCAATGCCGCCGGCGGTGTTGACGAACACGGCGGAAAGGCCGTCGTCCTCCGGAGAGGGAAAGCGGACGCGCAAGGAGCCGGACTCGTGCAGGACGCCGCGGCGGGTGGCGCCGCCATCGTGCCGCACGTCGAAGCGCACCGCGCCGCGGGCGCGGTTGGCTGCAAAGATCGCCGACGCCGCGCCTGTGGTCTGCATCCACCCCCCGAAAAGCGCGGCCGTGAGAGCCGCGTCACGTCGTCATTACCGCGCCATGGACGACAGCGCCACAGGCCAGAGCAGACCGGTCAGAGCGCCATCTGGCGGCTGATCTCGCTGGCGTCGAGGTTGGCGCGATCGCAGGCATACTTCACCGCGCCGCGGTCCATGACCGCAAAATTGTCGCCGAGCTCACAGGCAAAGTCGAGATATTGTTCGACCAGCACGATCGCGATGTTGCCGAGGTTACGCAAATACAGGATCGCGCGGCCGATATCCTTGATGATCGAGGGCTGGATGCCTTCGGTCGGCTCGTCCAGCAGCAGGAGTTTTGGCCGCATCACCAGCGCCCGGCCGATCGCAAGCTGCTGTTGCTGGCCGCCGGAAAGGTCGCCGCCGCGCCGGCCGAGCATGGTCTCAAGCACCGGGAAGAGCGAGAACACGTCATCGGGGATGCTGCGCTGGTCGCGCCTCAAGGGCCCGAATCCGGTCTTGAGATTTTCCTCGACGGTAAGCAGCGGAAAGATCTCGCGGCCCTGCGGCACGAAGCCGATGCCGAGGCGGGCGCGCTCGTAGGATTTCAGGGTGGAGATATCGGTGCCGTCGAAGCTGATCGAGCCGGACGCGATCGGGTACTGCCCGACCAGCGCGCGCAGCAGCGAGGTCTTGCCGACGCCGTTGCGGCCGAGCACGCAGGTGACCTTGCCGGGCTCGGCCTTCAGCGAAACGCCGCGCAGCGCCTGCGCCGCGCCGTAATAGAGGTTGATGTTGTTGACCTGCAGCATGACCCTAGCGCCCCAGATATACTTCGATGACCCGCTCGTTGGCGGACACCTGGTCGATGGTGCCCTCCGCCAGCACCGAACCCTCGTGCAGGCAGGTGACCTTGACGCCGAGTTCGCGGACGAAGGTCATGTCGTGTTCGACGACCATGATGGTGTGGTTGCGGTTGATCTCCTTGAGGAGTTCCGCGGTCAGGTGGGTCTCGACGTCGGTCATCCCTGCGACGGGCTCGTCGACCAGCAGCACCTTCGGATCCTGCGCCAGCAGCATGCCGATCTCCAGCCACTGCTTCTGGCCATGCGACAGGCTGCCGGCCAGGCGATGGCGCGCTTCGGTGAGGCGGATGGTTTCCAGCACCTTGTCGATACGCTCGGACTCGTCGCGGCTGCCGCGCCAGAACAGCGTGCCCTTGACGCTGTGATCGACGTTGAGCGCGAGCAGCAGGTTGTCCTGCACGGTCTGGCTTTCGAACACGGTCGGCTTCTGGAACTTGCGGCCGATGCCGAGCTCGGCGATGCGGGTCTCGTCGAGGCGCGTCAGGTCGGTGACGCCATCGAACAGCACGACGCCCTCGTCCGGCTTGGTCTTGCCGGTGATGATGTCCATCATCGTGGTCTTGCCGGCGCCGTTCGGGCCGATGATGGCGCGCATCTCGCCGGGCTCGAGCGCCAGCGACAGATTGTTGATGGCGTGGAAGCCGTCGAACGAGACGTGCACGCCATCGAGATAGAGCAGCGCGGAGGTCTTGCGGGTGTCCATGACGTTCATGTGTTCACTCCGCCGGATTCGGTTTCGGCTCGACGCCGTCTTCGCGCGCCGCGCTCGCCGCATCCTCGACCCGCGCGGCCTTCCACGGCTCCCACCACGCATTGAAGGTGCCGACGATGCCCTTGGGCAGGAACAGGGTCACCAGGATGAACATCGCACCCAGCATGAACAGCCAATAGGGCGCAAGCGGCCCCGAGGTGAAGACGGTCTTGGCGTAATTGACCACCACCGCGCCGAGTGCGGCGCCCACCAGCGTGCCGCGGCCGCCGACCGCCACCCAGATCACGGCTTCGATCGAGTTGCCCGGCGAGAATTCGGATGGATTGATGATGCCGACCTGCGGCACATAGAGCGCGCCGGCGACACCGGCCATGCAGGCCGACAGCGTGAACACGAACAGCTTGTAGGATTCGACGCGGTAGCCCAGAAATCGCGTGCGCGACTCCGCATCGCGGATTGCGATCAGCACCTTGCCGAGCTTCGAGGTCACCACCGCGCGGCACATCAGGAAGGCGACGATCAGCGCGAGACAACTCAGGAAGAACAGCGCGCCGCGAGTGCCGCCGGCCTGAACGTTGAAGCCGAGGATGTCCTTGAAGTCGGTCAGGCCGTTGTTGCCGCCGAAGCCGAAATCGTTGCGGAAGAAGCCGAGCAGCAGCGCATAGGTCATCGCCTGCGTGATGATCGACAGGTAGACCCCGGTGACGCGGGAGCGGAACGCGAACCAGCCGAAGGCGAAGGCGAGCAGGCCCGGCACCAGCACCACCATCACCGCGGCAAACCAGAACATGTCGAAGCCGTTCCAGTACCAGGGCAGTTTCGGGTAGTTCAGGAACACCATGAAGTCGGGCAGGATCGGATTGCCATAGACGCCGCGGCTGCCGATCTGGCGCATCAGATACATGCCCATGGCGTAGCCGCCGAGCGCGAAGAACGCGCCATGGCCGAGCGAGAGAATGCCGCAATAGCCCCAGATCAGATCGATCGACAGCGCAAGGATCGCGTAGCAGACATACTTGCCCCACAGCGCCACGAGATAAGTCGGCACCTGGAAGAAGGAGCCCGTGGGAAGAAGCAGGTTCGACAGCGGGATCAGCACGCCGAGGCCTGCGACGACCAGAATGAAAATGGTCGCCGCACGATCGAGCGAACGGGTGAGGATGTGCGGGGTCATGCTTCCACCGCCCGGCCCTTGAGCGCGAACATGCCGCGCGGGCGCTTCTGGATGAACAGGATGATCAGCACCAGGATCGCGATCTTGCCGAGCACGGCGCCGGCCACGGGCTCGAGAAACTTGTTGGCGATGCCGAGCGCGAAGGCGCCGACCAGCGTGCCCCAGAGATTGCCGACGCCGCCGAACACGACGACCATGAAGCTGTCGATGATGTAGCTCTGGCCGAGATTAGGGCTGACATTGTCGATCTGCGACAACGCCACGCCGGCGATCCCCGCTATGCCGGAGCCGAGGCCGAAGGTCAGCGCGTCCACGCGCGAGGTGGCAATGCCCATCGAGGCGGCCATGCGGCGGTTTTGGGTGACCGCACGCATCTCGAGCCCAAGCGCGGTGTAGCGCAGCATGGCGAGCAGGATCGCGAACACCGCCAGCGTGAAGACCAGAATCCAGAGCCGGTTATAGGTGATGGTGATCTGGCCGAGTTCGAAGGCGCCGCTCATCCAGGAGGGATTGCCGACCTCGCGGTTGGTCGGGCCGAATGCGGTACGCACCGCCTGCTGGATCACCAGCGAGAGGCCCCAGGTCGCAAGCAGCGTTTCCAGCGGACGGCCGTAGAGGAAGCGGATGATGCACCGCTCGATGGCGACGCCGATCGCGCCCGCAACGAGGAAGGCGAGCGGCACCGCGATGAACAGCGAATAGTCGAACAGATAGGGATAGCCGGTGCGGATCACCTCCTGCACCACGAAGGTGGTGTAGGCGCCGATCATCACCATTTCGCCATGCGCCATGTTGATGACGCCCATGACGCCGAAGGTGATGGCAAGGCCGATCGCCGCCAGCAGCAGCACCGAGCCGAGCGAAAGGCCATACCAGGCGTTCTGCACCGACGACCACAGCGCAAGATTGCCCTGGATCGAGGCGATCGCAGCCGCAGCCGCCTTGGCGACCAGCTGGGGCTGGCCGGGCGGCAGGCCGGTCAGCAGGGCCATGGCTTCCTGGTCGCCGCGCGCCTTGATGACGGCGACGGCCTCGAGCTTGTCGACCTCGGAAGCGTCCGCCTTGAACAGCAGGATCGCCGCGCGCGCTTCAGTGAAAGCCGTCTTCGCAGCCTTGTTGGTTTCCTTCGCCAGCGCTTCGTCGACGACGGGCAGTGCGGTCTCGTCATGCGACTTGAACACGGACTGCGCGGCTGCGACGCGCTTTACGGGATCCGGCGACAGCAAAGTGAGACTGCCGAGCGCGGTGTCGACCGAACGGCGCAGGCGATTGTTGAGCCGCACGTCGGTAACGTTGTCGGGCAGCTTGTCGACCGCAGCACCGGTCGCGGCGTCGATGACCTTGTCGCCCTGCTTGATGAAGACCTTCTTCGTTGCGGGATCGGCAACGAGCTTGCCGTCCTGCAGCGCGCTGATGATGGCAAAGGCGAGCGGATTGCCGGAAGCCGCTATCGCATCGACCGCGTCTCTGGTGTCGGAGAAGTCGTCGTTGGCGAATTTGGCGACGGCGTCCTCGAACGGACCCGCGAAGGCCGGCCCGGCGAGCGCCACGATCAGGAACAGCGAAACGCCAACCGCACGAAGGCGGTCAAGAAAATTGGTGGACACTGGACGACCCCGGCAGGAGTGGTGGAGAAGGCGGCGACATTGCCGCCTTCTCCGGTGTCGTGATTGTCAGCGGCGCATGATCTTGTCGGGTCATGCTGAGTGCAGCGTCAGGAACCCTGACCGCCGCACTTGTTGGTCTTGGTGTTGTAGTTGCCGCACTTCTTCTCGACCCAGTCGCCGATCAGGTCCTTGGAGCCATCGAGCTCCTTCGACCAGGCATCGCCAGGCACCAGGCCCGGGGTCTTCCACACCACGTCGAACTGGCCGTTGGCCTTGATCTCGCCGATGAACACCGGCTTGGTGATGTGGTGGTTGGGCAGCATCTTGGAGGTGCCGCCGGTCAGGTTCTTGGCTTCGATGCCCGGGAGAGCGTCGATCACCTTGTCCGCATTGGTGGACTTCACCTTCTCGACCGCCTTGACCCACATGTCGAAGCCGATGACGTGCGCTTCCATCGGATCGTTGGTCACGCGCTTCGGATTCTTGGTGTAGGCCTGCCACGCCTTGATGAACTTCTCGTTCTCCGGATCCTTGATCGACTGGAAGTAGTTCCAGGCGGCGAGATGGCCGAGCAGCGGCTTGGTGTCGATGCCGGCGAGTTCTTCTTCACCCACCGAGAACGCCACGACCGGGATGTCGGTCGCCTTGAGGCCCTGGTTACCAAGTTCCTTGTAGAAGGGAACGTTGGCGTCGCCGTTGATGGTGGAGACCACCGCCGTCTTCTTGCCGGCCGAGCCGAACTTCTTGATGTCGGCCACGATCGTCTGCCAGTCACTATGACCAAACGGCGTGTAGTTGATCATGATGTCTTCCTGGGCGACACCCTTCGACTTCAGATAGGCTTCCAGGATCTTGTTGGTGGTGCGCGGATAGACGTAGTCGGTGCCGGCCAGCACCCAACGCGTCACCTTCTCGTCCTTCATCAGGTAGTCGACCGCGGGGATCGCCTGCTGGTTCGGCGCAGCACCCGTGTAGAACACGTTGCGCTCGCTCTCCTCGCCCTCGTACTGCACGGGGTAGAACAGGATGCTGTTCAGCTCCTTGAACACCGGGAGCACGGACTTGCGCGACACAGAGGTCCAGCAGCCGAACACGACGTCGACCTTGTTCTTGGTGATGAGCTCGCGCGCTTTTTCGGCGAACAACGGCCAGTTCGACGCGGGGTCGACGACGACGGCCTCGAGCTTCTTGCCGAGCACGCCGCCTTTCTTGTTCTGCTCGTCGATCAGGAACAGGATGGTGTCCTTCAGCGTGGTTTCGCTGATGGCCATGGTGCCGGACAACGAATGCAGGACGCCGACCTTGATGGTCTCCTGCGCCTTGGCTTGGGGGGTAATCGCGGCGAGGCCGAGGACCAGCCCAGCGGAGGCCGCCAGCCAGCGACGCCGGCTCATCGTCGCTATATCGTGAGTCAATTGGGTAAGCATGAGATGTCGTCTCCCTGACGCAGGCGTTAAACGCTGCGACGGCCCCACGGCCGCCGGCGTTAACGGAATCGCAAGAACCATGCCACGTAGGTAAGATGTCTTAAGCTCATGTTAGAACTTGCATATTTCAGTTTGAGCGACGAATTCGCGGGGTCGACTGCCTATATTCTGTGCTGAAAAAATGTATGCTTACGCGGCAAACTGTCCAATATTTATGCAAACTTGGCTAGTTGGCTAATTTAACGGCAGCAGTTTTGACTCAGATATGAGCGGAATCCTGTCCCGCCGTCGGCCAAGTCCTTCATTCCACGCGGGCTTTTTGCGTTCCCCTAACCAGGATCGTGCAATGCACCTTGAAAGCGCCGCGTTACTGGTCCATATGTCCGGGCAACCGGCCGATTCTTGTGCCGGTCATCGCGAGCCGCGTGTTCTGAGCCCCGTCTGACGGCGTTCTGGCTTGCCATTCAGCCAACATGAACCGATGCCCCAAACACGCGGGTGTCCCCGACGCACTCGCGTGCCCGACAGGCTATGGCCACCGGGCGCATGACGTTTAATGGAAAGAATCCTCTTTTGACCTCGTTTCAGGATTTCGGCCTCGCCGAACCGATCGCACGCGCCTTGCGCGAAGAGAACTACCTCACCCCCACCCCCATCCAGGCCCAAACCATCCCGCTGGCGCTCGCCGGACGCGACGTCGTCGGCATCGCCCAGACGGGAACCGGCAAGACCGCAGCCTTTGCGCTGCCGATCCTGCACCGCCTGCTCGAAAGCCGCATCCGGATGCAGCCGAAGAGCTGCCGAGTGCTGGTGCTCTCGCCCACCCGCGAACTCTCGAGCCAGATCCTCGACAGCTTCAACGCCTACGGCCGCCATTTGCGGCTCACCTCGACGCTCGCCATCGGCGGCGTGCCGATGGGCCGCCAGGTGCGCGCCCTGATGGGCGGCGTCGAAGTCCTGGTTGCCACCCCCGGCCGCCTGCTCGACCTCGTGCAGAGCAACGCCTTGAGGCTCAACCAGGTCGAATACCTGGTGCTCGATGAAGCCGACCGCATGCTCGACATGGGCTTCATCAACGACATCCGCAAAATCGTCGCCAAGACGCCGATCAAGCGGCAGACGCTGTTCTTCTCGGCCACCATGCCGAAAGACATCGCAGACCTTGCCGAAGCCATGCTGCGCGATCCGGCGCGGGTCGCGGTGACGCCGGTGGCCTCTACCGTCGAGCGCATCACTCAGCGCATCATCCAGGTCGATTTTTCGGTCAAGCACGCCTTCCTGGCGCAGCTCCTGAAGGCCGAGCCGGTCGATCGTGCGCTGGTGTTCACCCGCACCAAGCACGGCGCCGACAAGGTCGTGAAGGGGTTGGAGCGGGCCGGCATCCGCGCCCAGGCCATTCACGGCAACAAGTCGCAGAATCACCGCGAGCGCACGCTGGCCGCGTTCCGCTCCGGTGAAGTCCGTACTCTTGTTGCGACGGACATCGCCGCCCGCGGCATCGATGTCGACGGCATCAGCCATGTGGTGAATTTCGATCTGCCCAACGTGCCCGAAACCTATGTCCATCGCATCGGCCGCACCGCGCGCGCCGGCGCGGAAGGCATCGCGATCTCGCTGGTCGCGGGCGCCGAGGAAATGGGCTATCTGCGCGACATCGAAAAGCTGATCCGCATCACCCTGCCACGGGAAGATCGTCGTACCCCCGGCGGCCGCGAGGCGGCAGCACCCGCGCCGGCGCAGCACCGTCCGGGTCGGCCCGGCCCGCGCATGCACTCCTCACGCAACAATGACGGGTGCATCATCATCGAAAGGCCCTCGCCGACGACACCGTGGTGGTGGTAATCATGGCGCCGCCCCGCAGGCCCCCCGACATGAGTCGGCCCGCCCGCAGGGCGGCCAGGCTGACGGGATACAGGGCGTTGCCTTTTTGCATCGCGAAAGCCGGCCGAAATTCAAACCCAACCGCAACCAACGCCCGCAGCGCTAGCCGTCGATCGACCTGGAGAAAACCATGGCTAAAGAAGAGCTGATCCAGTTCGAGGGACTGGTCACCGAAATCCTTCCCGATGCACGCTACCGCGTGCAGCTCGATGCCGGGCATGAGATCGTCGCCTACACCGCGGGCAAGATGAAGAAGAACCGCATCAAGACGCTGGCGGGCGACCGCGTGACGGTGGAGATGTCGCCCTACGATCTGGAGAAGGGCCGCCTGATCTTCCGCCACAAGGACGAGCGCCCGGCCTCGGCGGGGCCTGCGCCCCAGCGCGGCGGACAACAGCGCGGCGGCCAGTTCCGCGGACGCCGATAACGGCCAAAAGCGTGATCGCGCATGGCAATTTCATGTCATGCGCGATCGCAGAGCCCTGCGCCAGCAGGACGGCGGCCAGCAAAAATTCGCGTAGCTCAGGATTGTTTTGGGGCTTGCCTTCGAATAAAATCGCCCTATCGATTTTCGGCCGGACGACATTAGCTATCACCGGTGCAGCCGGTTCAGATGCTGAACGACCCTTCCAAAAATTCGATCTCACCTGCCCATCAAAAGTGGGCTTCGACTTTTTTATACCGAGAAGGGACTACCCCCGTGAGCATGGGAACTGTGAAGTGGTTTAACGCAACCAAGGGCTTCGGCTTCATCCAGCCAGATGACGGCGGCAACGACGTGTTCGTGCACATCAGCGCCGTCGAGCGCGCCGGACTCGGCACGCTGCGTGAAGGCCAGAAGGTTTCGTACGAAGTCGTGCCGGACCGCCGTTCGGGCAAGTCGTCGGCCGACAATCTGCGCGTCGCCTGACGACGATTCGAATTGCGCGCCGTGCCCCGTGCGCGGTTTGCTGCGGTTCAAGCGAGCCGAACAATCGAAAGCCGCTCGAAGTAAAAAGGCCGCGCAAACTGCGCGGCCTTTTTTGCGTTTGGATTCGCTTGCCGGCGTTCGAACGCCGGCGTTGCCGATCAAGTCGGGCAGACCGCGGTGCCGTAGAGCACGCAGAGCGACTGGCGCGGACGCGTATAGGTGAAGTCCTTGAGCGTGACGCCGATGGTCTTGTCCATCAGGTAGCCGACGGCCGGCGTGTACTTGTAGTCGACCTGGGCGTAGATCAGGTAGGTGCCGCCGATCTTTAGCGCGGTCGGAATGGCCACGGTCGTATCGACACCGAGCGGCGCCGAACCCTTGCTCCATTTCACCTTGGCGTTCAGAGTCGTCGGATCGACGTAGAGCTCGCTGACGGTGGTGTTAAGCGGAGTCCCCGAATACGGCGTCATGATCGCCTTGGACGTCGCGGTGAAGTTGACGAAATCGTTGTCGGTGACGGTCGACGATTGCGAGGTGAGGTCCGACATGTTGCGGGCCACCAGCGTCACCTTGCGGTTGACCGCAACCGCCGAGGAGAACTCGACCGTTCCGAAGAACATCACAAACATCAGCGGCACGATCCCGGCGAATTCAACCGCGACGCTGGCGCGACCGTCACGGACAAAGCGACGAATTTTGCCGAGCGCAAAACGCTTGATCATGATGGTCATGCTCCCTGCATCAAGGCTCGACGTGGAATGCGATCGTGCCCGCCAGCAGCCGTTTGCTGGTTGAGGAGCCACGGCCGATATTGGCGACGTTGTAGCCGAGGCCGGTGACGATCAGCGGCCATTGATAAAATGCGCGCGCGACGATGGTGCCGGTCGAGCCGCGGGGCGCCGTGACATAGCCGAGAGCGGCGGAATTGTAATTGCCGCCGGCGTCGATCGGATCGGTGATCGTGATGGTGGTGCCCGCCGGATAGTACTGCACGTCGATGTCGACGCCGGCGCAGCTCATCAATACCGTCACACGGCTGCATACGTCGGCCTTGAATTGCGCCGCAGTCATGTTGGAGTCCTGCGCCTGATGGGTATAGAGCAGGCGGCCCGAGTCCTGGATCGCGGTTTCGATCACCTGGCCGGCGAAGAACACGATGCCGGTCTCGATGATGGCAAACAGCAGCGCAAAGAACGGCAGCGCGATGAAGCCCATCTCGACGGCAATCACGCCCTTCTGATCGCGCCGGAACCGGCGCAGCAGGCGTTTCAACTTGAACGAGGTGGCGGGCGCGGACATCGGCAAATCCCTTGCGGCGGCAATGACCTGACACCGAGCAATAGCGGAAACTGATTGTCGAAATGTTTCGGCCAGTCAGGACACACGGGCCCGTTCTGTTAACCAGGCGTTAACCAAACCATGTGTCATGCAGCGCGATTCGCGCCGCATGACGTTGCGATGAGGAAAGATCAGTTCTGCGCCTTGCCGGCCTGGGCCGCCGAACCAGAGGCCGTGCCGCTGAGGGTTCCGGCCTGGTCCATCGTCGCCTTGAAGTAGTCGCCGCCATCGCCAAGGGTGACGCGGCGCTGGCAGATCGGCATGCAGCTGTAGGACTCGCGCTCGACGCCGCGATAGACGGTGACGAGCTGGTCGGAGGGGCCCTCGACCTGGATCAGGCGGTCGACCACGACCTCGCCGGAACGGTCGAGCGCAATGAAGTTGGTGGCGCCATAGCCCTTGCCGGTGACCACGATGACGCCGCCGGCCTGCAGCGTCACGTCGGCGATCAGGGGGTTGCCGACCACGATGGTGGCGATCTTGCCGGGCAGCCTGACAAGCTTGGCCTGGTCGACATTGACCGAAATCTTCTCAGTCATGGGAGCGGTGGGAGCAGCCAGGCCAATCGCCGGCCACAGCACAAGGCCCACCACAAGCGAGCGGAAGCCGGAACGCGCAACAGCGCGCTTACGCAGGGAACTAAACGCCATACTGTACTCCGGGACGTTGACTAGCCGGCAAAAGCGATACGCAGCGGAACCGGCGCCCGACCGGCCTAACCTGCCGACAATGTGTGAAATAATCGCAAAGAGTCGCAGGCAAATACTCAGCAATTCCACGGCGTTCTCGCTCCAACGGGCGATGCCGCCCGCTCGCCCGGAGGGCCGGAAAACGCTGATCCAACTCTAGTGCTTGAATGGATAGGCGATCTGGCCGGCGATCTCGTTCGGGAAGCTCGCCTGCTCCTCGATGCCGTAATTGTCCGGCAGACGGCCTTCCGGCATCCGATAGGTACCGAACAGGATATCCCAGAGCGGGAACGTGCCGGCGAAATTGGTGTTGCCGCCCTCGGCCGGCGAGGTGTGGTGCCAGCGGTGGAATACCGGGGTGGCGAGCACGTAGCGGAACGGGCCGAGCGTCCAGTTCAGATTGGCGTGGACGAAAGCCGAGTGGAAGATGTTGAAGGGCCCCACCCAGATCATGATGTTCGGCGAGATGCCGGCCATCAGCAGCACGACATCGACGCCGATGGTACCGAGCACGAGGTTGACGGGATGGAAGCGCGCCGCCGAGATCCAGTCGAGGTCCTCGGAGGAATGATGGATGGCGTGGTACTTCCAGAAGCCGCCGCCATGGAACATGCGGTGCAGCCAGTACATCATGAAGTCGGCCAGCACCAGGAACAGGATCGCCTGCAGCCACAGCGGCAGCGCCGCCAGCGGACCATGGCCATTGTCATAGAAGGCGATCAGTTCGTCCGCGTCATGGATGTTGAAGACGAGGCCTGCGCCCAGCACCAGAAGGCCAATGCGGAACACGCGGGCAAACAGCGGCACGAAGAACCAGTAGCAGATGTCGGTGACGAGTTCGCGCTTGCGCCACCAGGGCTTTCCGGGATTGCACGCCCAGTAGTGTGCCAGCAGCGAGAAGATCAGCGCGAGCGCGAGCGTGACAGGCACCACCTTGGCAATCGTCTGGCCGAGCATCTCGACGATTTCCATGGGCAGGTTGGTCATGCAGGCCTCATTCGAACGGATCCATCGCAGCGTTATCCCCGAGCGCTTAAGGAGCCATGAACGATAACAAGGTCCGCCCCTAGCGCGACCATCTTAAAAGTGATCCGGCGAAATGTCGCTTTTTATGATCGTCCTTAATGCCAAATTTACTCTGCCTAAGAACAGCCGGTTCCCCCCGGATTTGCCTAACCGAATTAACTGCGCCGCAATTGTCGCCTGCTTAGGGTAGCCCATGGTCACGGTGCTGAGAACGCCGGCGAGACCTAACCTTGTCGACTAGCCACGTGTACACATGGAGTTTGAGTGATGAAGAACCTGATTGCACATTTCGTGAAGGACGAGTCTGGCGCCACCGCTATCGAATACGGCCTGATCGCCGCTGGCATTTCGCTCGCGATCATCACCATCGTGAACGGCCTCGGCACCAACCTGTTCAACAAGTTCACCTCGATCAACACTTCGCTCAAGTAAGCGATAGTTGCGAGTTCACCTTTCAGGCCCCGGCATGTCCGGGGCCTTATTTTTTCGGCAACCGCCCGAGTGTCGCGTGCGCCAACCCTCTCCCGCCCACCTTCCATCCCGCCTGATCGACCGCCCCGTAGCGCTGGTCTGCCTCTCGCTCGCCATCGCGCTTGCGATGCTGGCGGCGCGGATTGCCGCCTGTTGGTGACGGCGGCTACAGCGTTTTCCGATCGTTCACCATTGGCCGCTAGAATCGGGGTTCCGACCCCCACGCATCGAAGCACCGGTAGCGTCAGCCCATGATCCTCGACCTTGCGCGCCTCCTGCTGTTTCCGGCCCTGATGGCCTTCGCGGCGGCGAGCGACCTCTTCACGATGACGATCTCCAACCGGGTCTCGCTGGCGCTGGCCGCCGGTTTCCTTTTGCTGGCGGTAGCCTCCGGCATGGCGCTGCAGGACATCCTCATGCACCTGGCCGCCGGAGCCACCGTGCTCGTCGTCGCCTTCGGCTGCTTCGCCATGGGGTGGGTCGGCGGCGGCGACGCCAAAACGGCTGCCGCGGCGGCGCTATGGTTCGGGTTCGGCCATCTGATGAACTACCTGCTTTACGCCTCGCTGTTCGGCGGCGCGCTGACGCTGTTGCTGCTGCAGTTCCGGCAATGGCCCCTGCCCTATGTGCTCACCGGCCAGCCCTGGCTGTTGCGGCTGCATGCCAAGGAGACCGGCATCCCCTATGGCATCGCGCTCGCCATCGGCGCGTTGATGATCTACCCGGAAACCGAATGGATCAAAGGCATCGACCTTGCCCATCTCGCGCTGCGCTGATTTGCGCAACACAAGCCAGGTAACTCTCCGTTAAGGCAATTTACTCACGCTCCATTAACCATGCTTTGACGAATAGCTGGTCAACTCCCGTTACAGCGGCGGAAGCGTCGCGGAGTAATGTGGAAAGTGAAGCGTATGAATCCCGCACGCATTGCAGTCCTTGCTGTTGCCGTCGTCGCCGGCGGCATAGCCGCATATCTCGCGAGCGGATCTGACGACAAGCCCGCTCCCGCTGTCGCGCAAATGCAGACCATCGACGTGCTGGTCGCCAAGGGCGACATCGGCCTCGGCCAGGCGGTCAAGCCCGACGATCTGCAATGGCAGACCTGGCCGGCGGCGAGCGCGAGCGGCACCTTCATCAAGCGCTCCGAACGTCCTGAAGCCACGACGCAAATCACGGGCATGATCGCCCGCGCCCCCTTCATCGCCGGCGAGCCGATCCGCGAGCCGAAGCTGGTCAAGGCCGACGGCTCCGGCTTCATGGCCGCCATCCTGCCGACCGGCATGCGCGCGGTCTCCACCGAAATTTCGCCCGAGACCGGCGCCGGCGGCTTCATCCTGCCGAACGACCGCGTCGACGTACTCCTCACCAAGCGCGAGAAACTGCCGAGCGCCGGGACCGACGTCGTCAATTCCGAGATCATCCTTTCCAACGTGCGCGTGCTCGCAATCGACCAGGCGCCGAAGGAAAAGGAAGGCCAGAACGCCGTGGTCGGCAAGACCGTGACGCTGGAGCTGAAGCCCGAGCAGGCCGAGACGCTGGCGCGTGCACGCCAGGGCGGCACGCTGTCGCTGGCGCTGCGCTCCATTGCCGACATCAACATGGTCGAGAACACCGACGAAGACGGCCAGCGGCGGTCGCGGCGCGGTGAAAGCATCAACGTGGTCCGTTACGGCGTCGTCAGCCCGACGACCATGCAGAAGTGACGATGAGGAAAGCGGATATGAAGTGCAGGGGAAATCGACCGATGCTGCGGGCCCTGGCGGCCCGCGCCCTGTCGTTTTCGGCGATCATGGCGCTGGTGCTCAACCAGACCATGGCCCCGGTGATCGCGGGCGATTATCGCCTCAGCCCCGCGCCCGCCTCGGCCGACGGAATGATGAATGCGCGTCCGCTTTCGCTTGGCGTCGGCAAGTCCGTCGTCATCGACCTGCCGCGCGACATCAAGGATGTGCTGGTCGCCGATCCCAAGATCGCCAACGCGGTGATCCGTTCCGCCCAGCGCGCCTACATCATCGGCGCCGCGGTCGGCCAGACCAATATCGTGTTCTTCGATTCCGCCGGCCAGCAGATCGCCGCCTATGACATCGCGGTCAAGCGCGATCTCAACGGCGCGCGCGCCGCGCTGAAGCAGATCATGCCGAATTCCGAGATCCAGATCGACGGCCTCGGCGACGGCGTCGTGCTGTCCGGCACGGCCGCATCGCCCGTCGAGGCGCAACAGGCCCAGGATCTCGCCGCGCGCCTCGCCGGCGGCGCCGACAAGGTGGTCAACTCGATCACCGTGCGCGGCCGCGACCAGGTGATGCTGAAGGTCACGGTCGCCGAAGTCGCGCGCAACATCGTCAAGCAGCTCGGCATCGACCTCACCGGCAGCCTGAACTACGGCAGCTCGGTCGTGAACTTCAACAACGCCAACCCGTTCACGGGTTACGGCCGCGCGCTGGTGGCCAACAACAGCATCACAGCCTCGCTCGGCTCTCCGGCGTCGGTGACGGCGACCATCCGCGCCATGGAAACCGCCGGCGTGGTGCGCACGCTCGCCGAACCGAACCTGACGGCGATCTCGGGCGAATCCGCGACCTTCATCGCCGGCGGCGAATTCCCGATTCCCGCAGGCTATTCCTGCGACCCGACCACCCATGTCTGTACCACCCAGATCAGCTTCAAGAAGTTCGGCATCTCGCTCAACTTCACGCCGGTGGTGCTGACCGAGGGCCGCATCAGCCTGCGCGTGATGACCGAAGTCTCCGAGCTCTCCAACGACAACTCGCTGACGCTGTCGCAGGCGGTTACGTCGTCGACCGTCAACTCGGTGACCATTCCCTCGATCAGGACCCGCCGGGCCGAGACCACGCTGGAAATTCCCTCCGGTGGCTCGATGGCAATGGCCGGCCTGATCGCCGAACAGACCAAGCAGGCGATCAATGGATTGCCGGGCCTGTCGCAGCTGCCGGTCCTCGGCACGCTGTTCCGCAGCCGCGACTTCGTCAACAACCAGACCGAACTGATGGTGCTGGTGACGCCCTATGTCGTGCGTGCGGTGGCCCAGAAGGACCTGTCGCGCCCGGATGACGGCTTCTCCAACGCGGCCGATCCGCAGGCCAACCTGCTCGGCAGCATCAACCGCATCTACGGCGTACCCGGCCGCGTCGAGCCGGGCCGCAACTACCGCGGCACCGTTGGCTTCATCACCGATTGAGCCGGGACACAGAAAAGATGACAACAACAGCCAAATCACACACCGACCGCAGCCGGGCCGTTCGCTTGGCCGTTGCGCTCGTCGGACTGTCCGTCACCCTCGGCGCCTGCAAGACTTTCGATCCACCGATCGTCGCCGCCGATCCCTATCCGGACGACTATCGCCTGCGCCATCCGATCGCGGTGCAGGAGTCCAACCATTCGATCGTGGTGTTCATCGGCCAGGGCCGCGGCGGCATGACCGCCGGCCAGCGCGCCGACGTGATGGGTATGGCGCAGAACTGGCAGCGCGAGAGCACCGGCACCATCATCGTCGAGGTGCCGGCCGGCACGCCGAATGCGCGCTCTGCGCAGGAAACGATGCGCGAGATCCAGGCGATGTTCGCCGCCGCCGGCGTGCCGCCGCGCGCGGTCAGCGTCCGCCAGTACCAGCCCCGGGATTCGCGGCATCTCGCGGCGATCCGCATCAGCTATCCGAAGATCTCGGCGACCGCGGGCCCGTGCGGGCTGTGGCCGGAGGATCTCGGCCCGTCCTACAAGAACAAGAGCTACTACGAGAACAAGTCGTACTACAATTTCGGCTGCGCCCAGCAGCGCAATCTCGCCGCGATGATCGACGAACCGGCTGACCTCGTGCAGCCGCGCGCGGAAACGCCGGCCTACACCATGCGGCGCAACGTGGCCTTCGAGAAATATCGCAAGGGCGCGCCGACCACGACGATCTATCCCGAGGCCGAGAGGGCCAAACTCAGCGATACAGGCAAATGATCAATTACGCGCGCCAGAACCCGGAAGGGCAGCAGCCGGAGGCCACGCCGTCGGTTGAGGAACACATCGCACCCGCGCCGCGGGTGTCGGTGCAGGCCTTCTGCGAGACCGTGGAAACCGCGGCTGCGGTGCAGTCGGCGGGCGAAGACCGCCGCCTCGGCAAGGCGCACCTGAAGATCCAGATGGGCGGCATGGCCGCCGCCATCGAGGCCTATCGCTCCGCGCCGACGCCAAACGTCATCATCCTGGAGACCGAGAGCCGCAACAATATCCTGCTCGGCCTCGACCAGCTCGCCACCGTCTGCGATGCCGGCACCCGCGTCATCGTGATCGGCCGCATCAACGACGTCTCGCTGTACCGCGAGCTGGTGCGCCGCGGCGTCAGCGACTACGTGATCGCGCCGGTGACCGCCATCGACGTGGTGCGTTCGGTCTGCAACCTGTTCTCCTCGCCCGAGGCCAAGGCCGTCGGCCGCATCATCGCCGTCGTCGGCGCCAAGGGCGGCGTCGGCGCCTCCACCATTTCGCACAACGTCGCCTGGGCGATCGCCCGCGAGCTCGCGCTGGATTCGGTGGTGGCCGACCTCGATCTTGCCTTCGGCACCGCCGGTCTCGACTACAACCAGGATCCGCCGCAGGGTATTGCGGACGCGGTATTCTCGCCCGACCGGGTCGATACCGCCTTCATCGACCGCCTGCTGTCGAAATGCACCGACCATCTGAGCCTGCTGGCGGCGCCGGCGACGCTCGACCGCGTCTACGATTTCGGCGACGACGCGTTCGACTCCATCTTCGACACGCTGCGCACCTCGATTCCATGCATCGTGCTCGACGTGCCGCATGTGTGGTCGGGCTGGACCAAGCGCGCGCTGATCGGCGCCGACGACATCCTGATCGTCGCGGCTCCGGACCTCGCCAGCCTGCGCAACACCAAGAACATCTTCGACCTGCTCAAGGCATCGCGGCCGAACGACCGGGCGCCGCTCTATTGCCTCAACCAGGTCGGCGTGCCGAAGCGCCCGGAAATCGCCGCGAGCGAATTCACCAAAGCGATCGAGAGCCCGCCGATCGCGACCATCCCGTTCGATCCGCAGATGTTCGGCGCGGCCGCCAACAACGGTCAGATGATCGCCGAGATCTCCGCCAATCACCGCACCACCGAGATGTTCCTGCAGATGGCGCAGCGCCTGACCGGACGCGCCGAAACCAAGAAGTCGAAGAATTCGTTGTTTTCACCCCTGTTCCAGAAGCTGCGCGGCAAGTAAGACCACCCGGAGTACCCTGTGTTTGGTAAGCGTTCAGATAGCGACCAGCGAGTAGCCAAGCCGGGCGTGCCCGCGCCCGCTGCGGCGCCGGCTGCGCCCGCGGCGCCGGCGCGCGAGGTCGCGCCGCCCATGGTCGCCTCGCCGCCGATGTCGCCCGCCAAGCCGCCGCCGCCGCCCGCGGCGGAGTCGCGGCGCTCGGAGAATTATTACCAGGTCAAGGCGACGATCTTCGGCGCCCTGATCGAGGCGATCGACCTTGCCCAGCTCGCCAAGCTCGACGGCGAGTCGGCGCGCGAGGAAATCCGCGACATCGTCAACGAGATCATCGCGATCAAGAACATCGTGATGTCGATTGCCGAGCAGGAAGAGCTGCTCGACGACATCTGCAACGACGTGCTCGGCTATGGCCCGCTCGAGCCGCTGTTGTCGCGCGACGACATCGCCGACATCATGGTCAACGGCGCCGGCACGGTGTTCATCGAAGTCGCCGGCAAGATCCAGAAGACCGGCATCCGCTTCCGCGACAACCAGCAGCTGCTCAACATCTGCCAGCGCATCGTCAGCCAGGTCGGCCGCCGCGTCGACGAATCCTCGCCGATCTGCGACGCGCGCCTCGCCGACGGCTCCCGCGTCAACGCCATCGTGCCGCCGCTGGCGATCGACGGCCCCGCGCTCACCATCCGCAAATTCAAGAAGGACAAGCTGACGCTCGAGCAGCTGGTCAAGTTCGGCGCCATCTCGCCCGAAGGCGCCGAGATCCTGCAGATCATCGGCCGGGTCCGCTGCAACGTGCTGATCTCCGGCGGCACCGGCTCCGGCAAGACCACGCTGCTTGAACTGCCTGACGCAGTTCATCGAGCACGACGAGCGCGTCATCACCTGCGAAGACGCCGCCGAACTGCAGCTGCAGCAGCCGCATGTGGTGCGGCTGGAAACCCGGCCGCCCAACATCGAAGGCGAAGGCCAGGTCACGATGCGCGAACTGGTGCGCAACTGCCTGCGCATGCGGCCCGAACGCATCATCGTCGGCGAAGTCCGCGGACCCGAGGCGTTCGACCTGCTGCAGGCGATGAACACCGGCCACGACGGCTCGATGGGCACGCTGCACGCCAACAACCCGCGCGAGGCGCTGTCGCGCTGCGAATCCATGATCACGATGGGCGGCTTCTCGCTTCCGTCCCGGACCATCCGCGAGATGATCTGCGCCTCGATCGACGTCATCATCCAGGCCGCGCGCCTGCGCGACGGTTCGCGCCGCATCACCCACATCACCGAGGTGATGGGCATGGAAGGCGACACCATCATCACCCAGGACGTCTTCCTGTACGACATGATCGGCGAGGACGCCAACGGCAAGATCATCGGCCGCCACCGCTCCACCGGCATCGGCCGGCCGCGGTTCTGGGAGCGCGCGCGCTATTACAACGAGGAGAAGCGGCTGGCGGCCGCGCTCGACGCGTCCGAAGTCAAAGGGGCCGGGCCATGAACATGCAAACTCTCGCGCTCGGCTTCCTCGCCGCCACCGCTGTCGGCGGCCTGGCCTGGGTGTTCATCTATCCGCTGATGTCCGGCGAGCGGCAGGCGGTGGCGCGCCGCGAACAGGTCGCCAAGCCCGAGCCGGCGACACGGCGTGCCGACAACAAGACCCAGCGCACGCGCCGCGAGCAGGTCGAAGGCTCGATGAAGGAAGTCGAGGCGCGCGCCAAGCAGAACAAGGTCACCCTGAGCGTGCGCCTGACGCAGGCCGGGCTCGACTGGACCATCCAGAAGTTCTGGGTCATTTCCGGCGTGGTCGGCTTCGTGATGTTCGCCGGCGCCATCATCGGCGGCGGCGGGCTGATCGGCGCGGTCGGCCTCGCGTTTGCCGGCGGCTTCGGCCTGCCGCGCTGGGGCCTTTCGTTCCTGAAGAAGCGGCGCGAGAAGGCCTTCCTGGCCGCACTGCCCGACGCCGTCGACGTCATCGTGCGCGGCATCAAGGCCGGCCTGCCGCTGTTCGAATCGATCAGGCTGGTCGCCAACGAGGCGCCGGAACCGCTGCGCAGCGAGTTCGTCGCCATCATCGAGACCCAGGCGATCGGCATGCCGCTCGGCGACGCCTGCGTGCGTCTCTATGAGCGGATGCCGCTGCCGGAGGCGAATTTCTTCGGCATCGTGATCGCGATCCAGCAGAAGAGCGGCGGCAACCTGTCGGAAGCGCTCGGCAACCTTTCCAAGGTGCTGCGCGACCGCAAGAAGATGGCCGAGAAGATCCAGGCGATGTCGATGGAAGCCAAGGCATCGGCCGCGATCATCGGCTCGCTGCCGCCGATCGTGATGATCCTCGTCTACATCACGACGCCCGGCTACATCTCGCTGTTGTGGACCCATCCGACGGGTCAATTCATGCTGGTCTGCTGCGTGGCCTGGATGTCGATCGGCATCATGGTCATGAAGAAGATGATCAATTTCGATTTCTGACGGTGCTGCAATGGTCGACTTCTTCATCGCGAAAATCCACGACATCCGCTTCATGACCATGCTGCTCGCGGCGATCGCCGCGAGTGCGACGGTCTACACGCTGGTGATGCCGCTGCTTGCCGGCGAAAACCTCTCCAAGCGCATGAAGGCGGTGGCGAGCGAGCGCGAGCGCATGCGCCAGCGCGAACGCGAGCGCCTCAACAAGTCGGAAAAGGTGTCGCTGCGGCATTCGCCGAAGCAGCTCGTCTCCCGGGTGGTGGAAGACTTCAACCTCACCAAATACCTGGCGCAGGAAGCCGCGCGCGACAAGCTCGTGATGGCCGGCTTCCGCGGCCCGGCGCACTACGTCACCTTCCTGTTCGCCCGCGGCGTAACCCCGATCGTGATGTTCGTCGGCGCCGTGCTCTACGTGTTCGTGATCTCGCACATGGAGAAGTCGCTGCCGATCAAGATCGGCATCTGCGTCGCCGCCGCCTATCTCGGCCTGCAGGCGCCGATGCTGTTCCTGAAGAACGCGATCAGCAAGCGCCAGTTGCAGATCAAGCGCGCGTTCCCCGATGCGCTCGACCTGCTCTTGATCTGCATCGAGTCCGGCATGTCCGTCGAGGTCGCGTTCCGCAAGGTGGCGGCCGAGATCGTGCAGCAGTCGGTGGCGCTGTCGGAGGAATTCACCCTGACCACGGCGGAACTGTCCTACCTGCAGGACCGCAAGGTCGCCTACGAGAACCTGGCAAAGCGCACCGGGCTCGAGGGCGTGAAGTCGGTCTGCCTCGCACTGCAGCAGTCGGAACGCTACGGCACGCCGCTCGGCCAGAGCCTGCGCGTGATGGCGCAGGAAAACCGCGACATGCGCATGAACGAGGCCGAGAAGAAGGCCGCCGCACTGCCGCCCAAGCTGACCGTGCCGATGATCCTGTTCTTCCTGCCCGTGCTGTTCATCGTCATTCTCGGACCGACCGGCATCAAGGTCTCGGAGATGCAGTAAGCGCGCGCCGACGCCATGGTGCCATGGCTTGCTTCGTCGCTATCGTTCGTCGCAATAAGGGCGTTCGGGTGACTTGACGGGAAGCGAAACACGCCGCTTCTCGCCGAAACCGCGACGTACTGGATTCCGCTATGCGCGGGCGATGACGCTACGCTTGAGATCTTCGGAAACGATAGTCGCTAGTCCGACGGATCCTGCGCCATCACGGGCGGCTTGCCGCGGGCCACGGTGCGCGGATCCTTGCGGTTCAGCATCTGCTTCAGATAGGCGACATTGGCGGCGGCCTCGTCGGGCGGCAGGTCGGCGCGCGCGATGCTTTCGGCTTCGGCAAAGCGCCCCTGCAGGCCGACGGCGAGCGCGAGATTCTGCCGCACCCGCGCATCGGCCCGGCCGCTGGCCTGGGCCTTGCGCAGCGTCTCCTCGGCGCGCGGCAGGTCGCGCGAGAGCACATAGGACAGGCCGAGATTGGACAGCACCGACGGCTCGTCGGGCGCAATACGCAGCGCGCTCGCGTAGTAGCCGCGCGCCTCCTCGTGCTTGCCCATCTGGTCGAGCGCGGTGCCCTGCACCGACAGGATGCGCCAGTCGGGATTGGCCGGCGAATGGGCGCGGCTCAGCACGTCAAAGGCCTGCTGGAAATTGCCGTTGTCGACGAGCGCACGGCCGTAGGACGCGAGCAGCGCCTTGTTGCCGGGATTGGCGATCGAAGCCTGCTCGAGCATGGCGACCGCCTGCGCGCGCTGCCCGGTCGAGCGCAGCGCCTGCCCGTAGCGCAGCGCAGCGTCGGCATCCTTGGGATTGGCGCGGTAGCGCTCGCCATAGACCTCGGCGGCGCGGCGCGGATCGGAATCGAGATTGGCCTCGGTGCTCTTCGAGGTCAGCGCACCTGCGACGTCGCCCATGGTCTGGCAGCCGCCCAAACCCGAAGCGAGCAAGGCCGTGACGGCGGCGGACGCCAGGTAGCGGGTAAGGCTGGAGGGTCGACGCATGGCACACTCTCGAGGACCGAACGGACAACGGCCGAACGTGCCAGCAATAGACTGTTAACCCTAACGTCTGGTTAATCGGGGGGCCCGGACGTGGATGGGCGCTCAGTAGTCCACCGCGATGCGCTTGCGCAGCTCGTCGACCCGCTTGTCCAGCGCGTCGAACCGGGCATGCAGGCTGCGGTCGTGCAGATACAGGATGTAGCCGATCACGACGAGGCCGAAGATCCAGTGGTGGTTTTCCACGTAGCTGACGACCGCCTCGATCGCATGACCGATCCAGACGAAAATGCCCCACAGCAATTCCATCGTTCCCGCGTCCCTCCCGGACATCGTTATGGATCCGAGGGAACGCTACTCACGGACGAGCGCCAAACGCGTGTAGGTAGCGGCGGCGCAGCTAGCGCGACAAGCCTCGCACTGAAGGGCCCGAGAGCATCAGCATGTCATCCGTTGTTCGAGATCCGCACCTCCCGACGACCAAGCGCCATTCCGATCACCTTTCGCGTCACAAAGGCGACACTTGGAGCGAGGCCGATCAAGAACGCACTGCCGGCGCCGGCGCGGCAATTCGCCGAGGCCAATGGCTTCACCGCAAAGCCCGGCAAGCACCTGATCCTGCCCGCGCCCGATGGCACGATCGCGCAGGTGCTGTTCGGCCTCGAGGACGAGACCGCCAAATCGCGCGACCCATTCCGCGCCGGCAGCCTGCCGGGACTGTTGCCTGCAGGCACCTATCGCTTTGCCAATGCGCCGCATGATGCGCGGCTTGCCGCGCTCGGCTTTGCGCTCGGCTGTTACCGTTTCGGCCGCTACCGCAAGGCCGACAACCCCGATGTGAAGCTGGTGCCGCCTGACGGCGTCGACGCCGCCGAACTTGCCCGCATGGCGGAAGCCGCATTCCTCGCCCGCGACCTCATCAACACGCCGTCCAATGACATGGGACCGGCGGAGCTGGAGGCCGCCGCGCGCGAAATGGCACAGCGCTTCGGCGCGAAGTTCGGCTGCATTGAAGGCCACGAACTGAAGCAGAATTTTCCGCTGATCCATGCCGTCGGCATGGCCTCGACCCGCGCGCCGCGGCTGATCGATTTCACCTGGGGCGACACCGCCCATCCCAAGGTGACGCTGGTCGGCAAGGGCGTCTGCTTCGACACCGGCGGGCTCGACCTGAAGCCGTCGAGCGGCATGCTGATCATGAAAAAGGACATGGGGGGTGCCGCCAACGTGCTGGCGCTGGCGCAGATGGTGATGGACGCCAAACTCAAGGTGCGCCTGCGCGTGCTGATCCCGGCGGTGGAGAATGCGGTGGCCGGCAACGCCTTCCGCCCGCTCGACATCTTCAAGTCGCGCAAGGGCATCACGGTCGAGATCGGCAATACCGACGCCGAAGGACGGCTGGTCCTGGCCGATGCGCTGGCGCTGGCCGATGAGGAGAAGCCGGAGCTCCTGGTCGATCTGGGCACGCTGACGGGCGCGGCGCGCGTCGCGCTGGGACCGGATTTACCGCCCTTTTACACCAATGATGAGACGCTGGCGGCCGACGTCGCGCGCCTTGCAAGAACGGAGAACGATCCCTTGTGGCGGATGCCGCTGTGGCCGCCTTATGATTCCTGGCTGGATTCAAAGACCGCCACCATCACCAACGCACCGTCAGGCGCCTTTGCCGGCTCGATCATTTGCGCGCTGTTCCTGCAGCGCTTCGTCGAGGCCGCGACAAGCTGGCTGCATGTCGACATCTATGGCTGGACGCCGTCGGCAAAGCCCGGCCGGCCCGAAGGCGGCGAATGCCAGGCGGCGCGCGCCATCTATCAGCTCCTGAGCGAACGCTATGGATGATCCGCGCCTGACGCCGGCCCGCCCCGAAGTCGCCGCCAAATATCTGGAAGGCAAGGTCAAGGCCGCGCGCTTTGTCGAGGGCGAGGTGTTCGAGGTCACCGCGGCGATCGCGCCGCTGCACAGCACGCCGGCGCCGGACAGCGAAATGTGGACACAGGCGCTCAGGGGCGAGCGCGTCACGGTCTATGACACGCAACGGCGAAGGTTTTGCCTGGGGCCAGCTCGGCAGCGACGGCTATGTCGGCTGGCTGCCGGAGAGCGCGCTGGCAAAGCCTGCCGCGGCGCCGACGCACAAGGTCATCGCACTTTCGACGCTGGCCTTTCCCGGTCCCTCGATCAAGCTGCCGCCGGTCATGACGCTGCCGATGGGCGCGCGCGTCAGCGTCGCGCGCGAGGATGGCGCGTTCGCGGTGACGCGCGAGGGCTATCACCTGCCGCGGCAGCATCTCGGGGCGCTCGATGCCAACGCATCCGATTTCGTTGCGGTCGCCGAGCGCTTTGTCGGCACGCCGTATCTGTGGGGCGGCAAGAGCGTCCTCGGCATCGATTGCTCAGGCCTGGTGCAGGTGTCGCTGACGGCGGCCGGCACCGGCTGCCCGCGCGACAGCGACATGCAGTGCGACGGCCTCGGCCGGGAGCTGAGCGCCTCGGAAGCCGGCCATCTGAGGCGCGGCGACCTGATCTTCTGGAAAGGCCATGTCGCCATCGCGCGCGACGCCGAGACCATCGTGCACGCCAATGCCCATCACATGGCGACCGTGATCGAGAAGCACGAAAGAGGCGATTGCGCGGATCAAGGCCGGCGGCAGCGAGATCTTGGCGATCAAGCGGCTGTAAGGACGTATCGCAGCGCTTCTTCCGCGATGCAGCACAGGGCCTGGACGCAAAATCGCGAAAACAACCCCATGCAAAGTAGCTCGGGCCTCCGGCTCGCCGGCGCGTACTCATTCCGTTTTACGTCGCCACCGTCCCGGTCGGCGCGGCCTCGATGCGGAACGCGGCGGCGAACAGCGCGCGGGTGTAGTCGCTCTTCGGGTTCTTGAAGAGCTCGGCGGCCGGGCCCTCCTCCACCACCTTGCCGTGGCGCATCACGATCAGATGGCTGGCGAGCGAGGCGACCACGCGCAGATCGTGCGAGATGAACATGTAGGTGAGATCGCGCTTGCGCTGCAGTTCGCGCAGCAGGTCGACCATCTGGGCCTGGAACAGCATGTCGAGCGCGCTGGTCGGCTCGTCCAGCACGACGAAATTCGGCTCCAGCACGACCGCGCGCGCAATCGAGATGCGCTGGCGCTGGCCGCCGGAAAATTCGTGCGGATAGCGGATGCGCGATTCCGGATCGAGGCCGACATCGGTCAGCGCCTTGACGACGCGCGCGTCGCGCTCCTCATACGACAGCTTGCGCTGGTGCACCATCAGCCCCTCGGCGACGATGTCGCCGACCGACATGCGCGGTGAGAGCGAACCGAACGGGTCCTGGAACACGATCTGCATGTCGACGCGCAGCGGCAGCATCTCCTTGAAGCGCAGGCCCTGGATGTTCTTGCCGAGGAACACGATCGGCCCGTTGGAGGAGATCAGCCGCAGCAGCGCCAGCCCCAGCGTGGTCTTGCCCGAGCCGGATTCGCCGACCACGCCGAGCGTCTCGCCCTTGCGCACCGCGAGCGCTGACGCCGTCGACCGCCTTGATGTGGCCGACGGTCGAGCGCAGCAGGCCGCGCTTGATCGGAAACCAGACCTTGAGATTGTCGGCCTTCATCACCACCGGCGCCGAGGGGCGCGGCGGCGCCGGATCGGGCTTCGGCTCGGCCGCGAGCAGATCGCGCGTATAGGGATGCTTCGGCGTGGTGAAGACTTGCTCGACCGGTCCCTGCTCGACGATCTTGCCCTTGTTCATGACGCAGACGACGTCGGCGATGCGCCGGACGATGCCGAGGTCGTGGGTGATGAACAGCAGGCTCATGCCGAGCCGCTGGCGGATGTCGGCGAGCAGCGCCAGGATTTGCGCCTGCACGGTGACGTCGAGCGCGGTGGTCGGCTCGTCGGCGATCAGCAGATCCGGCTCGTTGGCGAGCGCCATCGCGATCATGACGCGCTGGCGCTGGCCGCCGGACAACTGGTGCGGATAGCTCGCGAGCCGCGTCTCCGGATCGGGAATGCCGACCTGGGTCAGCAGCTCCAGCGTCCGCGCCCGCGCCATCGCGCCGCTGATGCCGCTGTGCAGCTGCAGGATCTCGCCGATCTGCGCCTCGATGGTGTGGAGCGGATTGAGCGAGGTCATCGGCTCCTGGAAGATGATCGAGATATCGTTGCCGCGAATCTCGCGCATCTCGTGCTCGGCCGCGGTCAACAGCTCGCGGCCCTTGAAATGGATGCTGCCGGAGGGATGCGAGGCGGCCGGATAGGGCAACAGCTTCAGGATCGACAGCGCGCTGACCGATTTGCCCGAGCCGGATTCGCCGACCAGCGCCACGCATTCGCCGCGCCTGATCGAGAACGAGACCCGGTCGACGGCAAGTGTCTTGCCGAACGCCACCGAGAGATCGCGGACATCGAGCAGGGGCTGGTTGATGGCGTCCATGCGTCACCCCTCCCGAACGTCTTGCGCGGATCGAAGGCGTCGCGCACGGCCTCGCCGATGAAGATCAGGAGCGACAGCATGATCGCGACCGAGAAGAAGCCGGTGAAGCCGAGCCACGGCGCCTGCACGTTGGCCTTGCCCTGCGACAGCAGTTCGCCGAGCGACGGCGAGCCCGGCGGCAGGCCGAAGCCGAGGAAGTCGAGCGCGGTCAGCGTCATCACCGACGACGAGACGATGAACGGCAGGAACGTCATGGTCGCGACCATGGCGTTCGGCAGCAGATGGCGGAACATGATCACGGGATTGGAGACGCCGAGCGCGCGCGCCGCCTGGATGTATTCGAAATTGCGCCCGCGCAGGAATTCCGCGCGCACCAGGCCGACCAGCGACACCCAGGAGAACAGCAGCAGGATGCCGAGCAGCACGAAGAAGCCGGGCACCAGCACCGAGGAGAGGATCAGCAGCAGATAGAGCGAGGGAATCGAACTCCATATCTCGATGAAGCGCTGGAACAGAAGATCGATCCAGCCGCCGAAATAGCCCTGCACGCCGCCGGCGACGATGCCGATGATCGAGGAGACGATGGTGAGCGTCGAGACCGAACAGCACCGAGATGCGGAAGCCGTAGATCAGCCGCGCCACCACGTCGCGGCCCTGATCGTCGGTGCCGAGCCAGTTGTATTCGAGATCGCGGCAGCTCTTCAGGCCCTTCTTCTCCACCACCGCCTTGCATTGCGCTTCCGTCAGCATCCAGGTCGGCTTCGACGGCGCCGGCGTCGGCAGATCGAGATTGTGGGTGGCGTAGGAATAGCGGATCAGCGGCCAGACGATCCAGCCGCCCTTGTCCGCGATCAGTTTCTGCAAGTAGGGATCGCGATAGTCGGCCGCGGTCTCGAAGTCGCCGCCGAAGGTCGTCTCGGAATAGCTGACGAAGGCCGGCCAGTAGAGGTGGCCGTCATACTTGATCAGGAAAGGCCGGTCGTTGGCGATCAGCTCGGCGAACAGCGAGATCACGAACAGCATGAGGAATATCCAGAGCGACCAGTATCCCCTCCGGTTCGCCTTGAAGTTCTGCCAGCGCCGCCGGTTGAGCGGCGACATGGCAAAGGGATGCCGCGTGATCGGCACGGCGGTGCCGAGCGGCGACTGCGTCGAGGTTTCGACCGGCTGCGGCGCGAGCAACGTCATCAGACCTCCCGCGCCTCGAAATCGATCCGGGGATCGATCCACATATAGGTGAGGTCAGAGATCAGGCCGATCACGAGGCCGACGAGGGAGAAGATGAAGAGGTTGCCGAACACGACGGGATAGTCGCGGTTGAGCACGCTCTCGAAGCTGAGCAGGCCGAGCCCGTCGAGCGAGAAGATGGTCTCGATCAGGAGCGAGCCGGAGAAGAACGCGTGGATGAAGGCGCCGGGGAAGCCCGCGATCACGATCAGCATGGCGTTGCGGAAGATGTGGCCGTAGAGCACCTGGCGCTCGCTGCAGCCCTTGGCGCGCGCGGTCATCACATACTGCTTCCTGATCTCGTCGAGGAACGAGTTCTTGGTCAGCAGCGTCATGGTGGCGAAGGCGCCGAGCCCCATCGCGATCAGCGGCAGCGTGATGTGCCAGAAATAATCGAGGATCTTCCAGTACCAGGGGAATTGCGACCAGCCGTCGGAGGTGAGACCGCGCAGCGGGAACCAGTTGAAGAACGAGCCGCCGGCAAACAGGATGATCAGCAGGATCGCGAACAGGAAGCCGGGAATCGCGAAGCCGACGATGATCACCGCCGACGTCCAGGTGTCGAAGCGCGAGCCGTCCTGCGACCGCCTTGCGGATGCCGAGCGGGATCGAGATCAGGTAGGTCAGCAGCGTCAGCCAGAGGCCGAGCGAGATCGAGACCGGCAGCTTCTCCTTGATCAGCTGGATCACGCTGACGTCGCGGAAATAGCTCTTGCCGAAATCGAAGCGGGCGTAGTTCCACACCATCAGGGCAAAGCGCTCCGGCGCCGGCTTGTCGAAGCCGAACTGTTTTTCCAGATTCTTGATGAAGTCGGGATCGAGCCCCTGCGCGCCGCGATATTTCGAATTGACGGCATCGGCGGAGGCGCCGGCCTGCGGCGTACGGCCGGCAAAATCGCCGCTGGACGGAGCCCGGAGATGCGCGAGGAGCCGCCGGTATCGGCGCCGGAGAGCTGCGCGAGCACGCGCTCGACCGGGCCGCCCGGCGCGAACTGCACCACGACGAAGGCGACAAAAAGGATTCCGAGCAGGGTCGGGAACATCAGGAGGATGCGGCGGGCGATATAGGCTGCCATTACTATTTCGCCTGCTCGAGTTTGGCGGCCTTGGCGGCGTCATGCCACCACAGGATCCGCTCGCCGACGCTCGATGAATAGTCGTCGATCTGGTAACGCGGCAGTTTTTCGGGACGCGCGAACATGTCCCAGTAAGCCAGCCGGTGGGTCTTGTTGTACCACTGCGGCACCCAATAGCGACCGGCGCGGAACACGCGGTCGAAGGCGCGGCAGGCGATGGTGAGCTCTTCGCGGCTGTCGGCGGCGATGATCTTCTCGATCAGCGCGTCGATCGCGGGACTTTCGACGCCGGCGAGATTGTAGGAGCCCTTGGTCTTCGCCGCCGACGAGGAGAAGAACGAACGCATGGAGTCGCCCGGCGTCGCCGACATCGAGAAGCGCTGGATGGTCATGTCGAAGTCGAAGTCCTCGACCCGCGCGCGGTACTGCACGGCATCGACCAGGCGCAGGCTCGCTTCGATGCCGAGCGTGCCGAGGTTCTTGACGTAGGGCGCGTGGTGCGGCTGCAGCGACGGCTCGTCGGCAAGGAATTCGATCCGGAACGGCTCGCCATTGGGCAGGAACCGCTTGCCGTCCTTGACGGTGACGCCGGCTTCGTTGAGCAATTGCTTGCGCCTTGCGCAGCAAGGCGCGGTCCTGACCCGAGCCGTCGGTGACCGGCGGCACGAAAGGCTCGCCGAACACTTCATCGGGCACCTGGCCGCGGAACGGCTCGAGCAGCTTCAGTTCCTCCGGCGACGGCGGGCCACCGCTCACCATCATGTCGGAATTCTGGAACGGCGAGTGCGTGCGCGCATAGGCGCCGTACATGATGGTCTTGTTGGTCCACTCGAAATCGAAGGCGCAGATCAGCGCCTCGCGCACCCGCGGATCCTTGAACTTGTCGCGGCGGGTATTGATGAACCAGCCCTGCGCGCCCGACGGCGTCTCGTCCGGCACCTCCTCGCGCTTGACCCGGCCGTCCTTGATGGCTGGAAAATCGTAGCGCGTCGCCCAGATGCGCGAGGTGAATTCCTCGCGGAACAGATAGTTCTTGCCGGTGAAGCCTTCGAAGGCGACGTCGCGGTCGCGATAGAATTCGTAGCGGACGACGTCGTAATTGTAGAGGCCGCGGCCACCGGCAGATCGGCGCCCCACCAATCCTTGACGCGTTCGTATTCGATGAAGCGGTTGACCTCGAACTTGCCGACCTTGTACGGGCCGGAGCCCAGCGGCGTTTCGAGTGTCGATTCATCGAACGGCCGGGTCTCATAGTATTTCTTCGAGAAGATCGGCAGGCCAGCGACATAGAGCGGCACGTCGCGCGCGCGCTTCTCGGCAAAGGTGACGACCACCGTCGCATCGTCGAGCGCCTCGGCGCCCTTGACGTCGCGCATCTGCACCTGCACCAGCGGATGGCCCTTGGCCTTCAGCGTGTTGATCGACCAGGCGACGTCATGCGCCGTGATCTTCGAGCCGTCGTGAAACTTCGCCTCGGGGCGCAGCGTGAAGCGATAGGTCAGCTTGTCCGGCGAAATCCGCACCGACTTCGCGGCCAGCCCGTACATCGCGTCCGGCTCGTCGCCGGCGCGCGCCATCAGCGCGGTGAAGGTCAGGTCCATGCCCTGCGCGCCCTCGCCCTTGAGGATGAAGGCGTTGAGCGAGTTGAAGGTCTGGTAGGACTGGTTGTAGCTGCGCACCGAGGGGATGGTCGAGAACATGCCGCCCTTGGGCGCCGATAAATTGACGTAGTCGAAATTCTTGAAGTCGGCGGGATATTTCAGGTCGCCGAACGCCGAGATGCCATGCACCTCGGCGCCCGCCGCTTCGTCCGCGGCACGTGCCGGCGACAGCCGCAACGCCGCCAGCGCGCCCGCACCGAGGCCGAGAACATGCCGGCGGGAGAAAGCGGCCATGCGCAAAGGATTCCTTCACGAGCGCTTGCCGATCCGCGCGGCCTTCTCGGCGTCGTACCACCACAGCGACGGCAGGCCGGAACGGCCGTATTTCGGCAGGTCGGCGTGGCTGAAGCGGTCCCAGCGCGCATAGCGCGCGAAACCGTAGGTGAATTGCGGCACCACGTAGTGGTTCCACAGCAGCACGCGATCGAGCGCCCGGGTCGCAGCCACCAGGTCTCGCGGTCCTTGGCGAAGATCACCTTCTCGATCAGCGCGTCGATCGCCGGATTCTTGATGCCGATCGATATTGCGCGAACCGGGCGCATCGGCCGCCTGCGAGCCCCAGAATTCGCGCTGCTCGTTGCCGGGCGACAGCGATTCGCCCCACACTTCAGTGATCGATGTCGAAATCGAAGCTGCGGGTGCGGTTCTCGTATTGCGCGGCGTCGACGACGCGGATCGAGGTGGTGACGCCGATGCGCTCCAGCGACGGCTTGTAGAACAGCGCCATGCGTTCTGCGGCGGGGTCCTGCACAAGGATCTCGACCGTGACAAGCCGGCCTGAAGAATCCACCAGCTTGCGGTCCTTCACCTCGAAGCCGGCTTCCTTGAGCAGCTTGGTTGCCTCACGCAGATTGTTCGCGGACGTTCTCGGGATTGCCACCGACCGGATTGGTGAAGGCTGTCGTGAATACTTCCGGCGGCACCTTGTCCTGGACGGTTTCCAGAATCTGCAGTTCCAGACCCTGCGGCACGCCGGAGCAGGCGAGATCGGTGCCTTCGAAATAGCTGTTGATGCGCTTGTACTGGCCGATAGAAGAGCTGCTTGTTCATCTCTTCGAAGTCGAAGGCGTAGTTGAAGGCACGGCGCAGCCGCGCGTCCTTGAACTGCTCGCGCCGCAGGTTGAACACGAAGCCCTGCATGCGGCCGGAATCCGTGATCGGGAATTCTTCCTTGAGCACGCGCTTGTCGACGACCGCCGGAAATTCGTAGGCCGTTGCCCACTGCTTGGCGGAGTTTTCCGCGATCCAGTCGGCCTGGTCGGCCTTGAAGGCCTCCAGCGCCACGTTGTTGTCGCGGAAGTATTCGTAGCGCATCTCGTCGAAATTGTTCTGTCCGATCCGTACCGGCAGATTGGCGCCCCAGTAATCCTTCACCCGTTCGAGGGTGACCGACCGGCCGGCGACGAATTCCTTGATGCGGTAAGGCGCCGGAGCCGAGCGGCTTCTCCAGCGTGGTCGCGGAGATGTCGCGCTTGCGGCCCTGGTCGTCGGTGCCTTCCCACCAATGCTTCGGCAGCACCGGGAATTCGCCGACGATGGTCGGCAGTTCGCGATTGCCGGGGCGTCGAAGGTGAACTTGATATCGCGCTCGCCGACTTTTCTCGGACTTGACCACGTGGCGGTAATAGGCCGAGTACATCGGGCTAAGCTTCTTCAAGCGTCTCCAGCGAGAAGATCACGTCTTCCGGCGTAACCGGCTTGCCGTCATGCCAGCGCGCTTCCTTGCTGCAGCCGGTAGATCACCCAGGAGAAATCGTCGGGATGCGCCGCGGCTTCCGCCAGCAGGCCGTATTCGGTGACGATCTCGTCCTGCGACTTCGCCATCAGCGTTTCGTAGATCTGGGGCGCCGCGGCCGCGATGTTGCCCTTGATGCCGGCGACCGCGAGGTTGAAATTGTCGAAGGTGCCGAGCGAGATCAGCCGCGCGACGCCGCCCTTCGGCGCATCCGGATTGACGTAATCGAAGCGCTTGAAGTCGGCGGGATATTTGACGTCGCCGAACAGCGACAGCGCGTGACGCCAGGCCGGCTCGGCAGCGGATTGGGCCTTGGCGGTTTCGATCGCGGGAAGGACCCCAAGCGCCGGGGCCATGGCGGCAGCAGCGCCGCTTTGCAGAAGATGTCGTCGGGTAATTGCCAAAATGCGAATTCCTGTTGTTGGCGATTGAACGTGGACGCCCCCGGATACTCAAGCCCCGATCATTGAGGACCCATTATAAGGCAGGGATTATAAGGCAAGGATTCGGCCGATTATGTTGCTTTTTCCTCATCTTGCCAGCCCGGAGACGATATCGCTGCGGCGAAAGGCCCCGGTAACAAGCGCGCGATCCCTGAAACAAAACGGCCAGGCGATGCCTGGCCGTTCGAAAGCTCGTCTGGTGCGGCCAAGCCCTGATGCGGCCAAACTACTTCGACGCGGTCGGCAGCGGGACCGGCTTCTCCGACAGCGAGCGCAGATAAGCGATCACGTCGGCGCGTTCTGAGTCCTTCTGGATGCCGGCAAAGCCCATCGCGGTGCCGGGGACGAAGCCCTTCGGATTGGCGATGAACTTGTTGAGGTCGTCAAAGGTCCAGTCGCCGCCCTTGGCCTTCATGGCGGCCGAGAAGTTGAAGCCGGCCTTGCCCTCGGCCTTCTTCTCGCCGACGATGCCATAGAGGTTCGGACCGACGCGGTTGGGGCCGCCCTTCTCGAAGGTGTGGCAGGCCGCGCACTTCTTGGCGGCGGCGGCGCCCTTTTCGACCGAGGCGGTCTGCAGCAGCTTTTCGATCGGCTCGGACGGCGCGGCCGCCGCCGCGCCAGCCGCACCATGGGACTCTTCCTTCACCGCGATCTCGAAGCCCGGCTTCTCCAGCGCCTTGGGCGTGAACACCGCTTGGGCGGCAAAGCTCGTCACCAGGACCAGAATGCAGGTGCCGAGGATGGCGCCGAGGATTTTGTTGAGTTCGAAGGAGTCCATTGTGGATCAGGCTCCAGGCCGGAAGGTCACGAAAGGCCGGAGGAAAACGGCCGCGGGGAAAGGAAACAGCCTCAGGAATCAGGCTTTCGCGCCGCACCCTCAGCAGGGTTCAGATATCGGTTTGCCCTGCCTCTGGCAACCCGGTAAAACGCGCCAACTTCCGCCCGATCCCCACTATTTCCGGCCGGTTTCTGCCCGGCCAGGACCTGCATTTCCGATGCCCGAAAACCGCGTTCTGGTGCTGATCCCTGCCCGCATGGCGTCCACCCGCCTGCCCGGCAAGCCGCTGCTCGATATCGCGGGGCTGCCGATGATCGTCCATGTGTTGCGCCGGGCGGAATTGGCCGGCATCGGTCGGGTGGCGGTTGCAACCGACACTGCGGAAATCGCCGCAGCCGTGCGGGCCAATGGCGGCGAGGCAGTCATGACGCGGGCCGACCATCCGTCCGGTTCCGACCGCATCCATGAGGCTGCGCGCCTGCTGGACCCCGAGGGAAGTTGCGAGGTCGTGGTCAATCTGCAGGGCGATTTTCCGACTATTTCGGCCGACAACATCCGCGACGTGCTGTCACCGCTCGACGACCCCACAGTCGATATCGCCACGCTTGCCGCCGAGATTCATACCGAGGAAGAGGCCCTCAACCCCAACGTGGTGAAGGCGGTCGGCTCGCCGGTCGAAGGGCGCCGGCTGCGCGCGCTCTATTTCACCCGCGCCACCGCGCCCTCCGGCGACGGGCCGCGCTACCACCATATCGGGCTCTACGCCTATCGGCGGGCCGCGCTGGAACGGTTCGTGGCGCTGCCGCCCTCGCCGCTGGAGAAACAGGAAAAGCTCGAGCAGCTCCGGGCATTGGAAGCCGGGATGCGCATCGACATCACCATCGTCGACACCGTGCCGCGCGGCGTCGACACGCCGAGCCGATCTCGAAACCGCCCGCCGCATGCTGGCACAAAAACTTGAGTGCCTGCTAGAAGCGCGCCAGGAAAGACAACATGACAAAAAAGCTGAAAATCGCATTCCAGGGCGAGCCGGGGGCCAATTCCCATATCGCCATCGTCGAGGCCTACCCCGACGCGGAACCGCTGCCGTGCTCGACCTTCGAGGACGCGCTGGCGGCGATCTCATCGGGCGAGGCCGATCTCGGCATGATCCCGATCGAGAACTCGGTCGCCGGCCGCGTCGCCGACATTCATCATCTGCTGCCGGCCTCGGGGCTGTTCATCGTCGGCGAATGGTTCCTGCCGGTCCGTCATCAATTGATGGGGCTGAAGGGCGTCAAGCTGTCCGACATCAAGACGGTGGAGAGCCACGTCCATGCGCTCGGCCAGTGCCGTCGCATCATCCGCAAGCTCGGCGTCAAGGCGATCGTCGCGGCCGATACCGCCGGCAGCGCCCGCGACGTCGCCCAGCGCGGCGACAGGAGCGTGGCCGCGATCGCCTCGCGGCTGGCGGCACAAATCTACGGCCTCGATATCCTGGTCGAGGACGTCGAGGACGAAGCCCACAACACCACGCGCTTCGTGGTGCTGGCGCGCGAGGCGAATTGGGCGAAGCAGGGTTCGGGGCCGCTGGTCACGAGTTTTGTTTTCCGGGTGCGCAACTTGCCGGCCGCGCTCTACAAGGCGCTCGGCGGTTTTGCCACCAACAGCGTCAACATGACCAAGCTGGAAAGCTACATGGTCGACGGCAATTTCTTCGCCACGCAGTTCTATGCGGATGTCGACGGCCATCCCGACGACAGGGGTCTCGCCTTTGCGCTGGAGGAGTTGAAATTCTTCTCGCGCGAATTCCGCATCGTCGGCGTCTATCCCGCCAACCCGTTCCGCGCCACGTTCAGCGAAAAGGCGGAGCTAGCCTGTCGTCCCAGCGAAAGCAGGGACAGACAGCTGCTTACGCCGCAGCCTTCTTCGCAAGCCCGAACGCATCGGCGAGCAGGCTGTAGGATTTCTTGCGCGCCTCGTGGTCGTAGACGGCGGTGATGATCATCAACTCGTCCGCCTGGCTTGCCGTGATCATCGGCTGCAGCTTCGCAATCAGGGTTGCGGGACTGCCGACGAACAGGCGCGAGCGGTTGCGCGCAATCGAGGTGCGCTCGGCCTCGGTGTAGGGATAGGCCAGCGCCTCCTCGACGCTCGGCAGCGGCAGAAACTGCCCGCGGTCGCGGCGCAGGCGGTTGAGGTCCATCGAGGTCGCGAGTTTTTCGGCTTCCGCATCGGTCTCGGCGGCGACGACGGCAATGGCCAGAATGCCGTGCGGGGTTTGCCGCCAGCCCGACGGCTTGAAGCGGTTGCGATAGTTGGTCAGCGCCTCGATCGCATCGTAGGAGGCGAAATGATGCGCAAACGCAAAGCCCATGCCGACCTGCGCGGCAAGTTCCGAACTGTAGTCGGACGAGCCGAGCAGCCAGATCGGCGGCAGCGGCGCTGTCGTCGGGCATCGCCACCACATTGTTGTAGGGATGGCCGGCGGGGAAATCGCGGGTCTCCCACAACGTCAGTTCATGCAACCGCTCCAGAAAATCGTCGCCCTCGCGGCGGTCGAGCCGGCTGCGCAGCGCATAGGCCGTGGCGCCATCGGTGCCGGGCGCGCGGCCGAGGCCGAGATCGATGCGGCCAGGAAACAGCGCCTCCAGCATCTTGAAGCGCTCGGCGATCACGAGCGGCGCGTGGTTGGGCAGCATCACGCCGCCGGAGCCGACGCGGATGTTTTGCGTCACGGCGGCGATCTGGCCGATCATCAGATCGGGCGCGGGGCTTGCGACGGACGCCAGGTTGTGATGCTCGGCGAGCCAGTACCTGACATAGCCGAGCCCATCGACATGGCGGGCCAGGTCGATGCTGTTGCGCAGCGCCGCGGCAGGCTTGGTGCCTGTGGTGACGACGGAAAGGTCGAGAACGGAAAGCGGAATCATGGCGATAAGCTAGTGCGCGAGGCGCAGGCGACAAAGGCCCACGTCTCGCAGATCTGGGCCGCGTCCGAAGGCTTGGGCAGAAGCCATCCGACGACCGATAGTGGGAAGGATCGTGACAAGCTCGTTGACATGATTATTGGCCCACATCCTGGAATCGCTTGAGTAAACGAAATAAACTTGTTTATTATCAATATGATAATGCCATTCTACCTTTACTTTACTTCCTGCCCACTTTGAAGATTTAATGCCTTTCGATCCATATAAAATGGTATAAAGTGGGCCATTTCCCATAGCCAATGGGCTGTTTAGCCATCTTCGTTTGGCTTATTTTAGCGGTCTCACGATAGGCCTGTTGTCCGCATTTCCCGGAGTTCTGCGTGTCATGACCGAGTTTGCTATTCCCGCCCCCGATGGGCAGCGCGCACTGAAATCTCCAAACATCTCCTTCGAGTTCTTCCCGCCCAAGACCGAGGAGATGGAGCGCAATCTCTGGGAGACCATCAACCGCCTCGCTCCGCTCGCCCCCAACTTCGTCTCGGTGACCTATGGCGCGGGTGGATCGACCCGCGAACGCACCCATTCCACCATCGCCCGCATCCTCGGCGAGACCAGCCTGGTGCCGGCCGCGCATTTGACCTGTGTCGGCGCTTCCCGCGGCGAGATCGACGAGATCGTCGACCGCTACCACGAGATCGGCGTCCGCCACATCGTGGCGCTGCGCGGCGATCCCGCAACCGGCATCGGCACCGCCTATGTGGCGCATCCCGACGGCTACCAGACCTCGCCCGAACTCATCGCCGGCATCAAGAAGCGTCATCCCGACATCGAGGTGTCGGTGTCGGCCTATCCGGAAAAACATCCGGACGCGCGCGACCTCGACGTCGATATTGACACGCTGAAGGCCAAGGTCGATGCGGGCGCGGCGCGCGCCATCACCCAGGTGTTCTTCGACAACGATCTCTACTTCCGCTACCTCGACCGCGTCCGCGCCCGCGGCATCGAAATCCCGATCGTTCCCGGCATCATGCCGATGCACAATTTCAAGCAGGCGCGCAATTTCGTCACCCGCGCCGGCACGTCGGTGCCGGACTGGCTGGCGCAGAAGTTCGACGGGCTCGATGACGATCCGGATACCCGCAAACTGGTCGCGGCCACCGTTGCGGCCGGCCAGGTGCAGAAACTGGCAAAACACGGCGTCGATACCTTCCACTTCTACACCATGAACCGCGCCGATCTCGTGTTCGCGATCAGCCATCTGCTCGGCATCCGTCCGAAGAACTCTGCAAAGGCCGCCTGACCTCATGACCGTACCAGTTTCCCCGAAGCGAACTGCCCTGATCGCCGCGGCGCGCGAGCGCATCCTCGTGCTGGATGGCGCCATGGGCACCATGATCCAGGATCTGCAGTTCGACGAGGCCGCGTTCCGCGGCGAGCGCTTTGCCGACTTTCACCGCGACGTGCGCGGCAACAACGATCTTCTGATCCTCACCCAGCCAAAGGCGATCGAGGATATCCACGCCGATTATTTGCGCTCCGGCGCCGACATCGTCGCCACCAACACCTTCTCCTCGACCTCGATCGCGCAGGCCGACTACGACATGTCGGACCTTGCCTATGAGCTCAACCGCGACGGCGCAAAACTCGCCCGCGCCGCTGCCGAGCGGGTAAGCGCAGAGGACGGCAAGCCGCGCTTTGTCGCCGGCGCCTTGGGTCCCACCAACCGCACCGCCTCGATCTCGCCTGATGTCTCCAATCCCGGCTACCGCGCCGTCACCTTTGACGACCTGCGCAAGTCCTATGGCGAACAGATCAACGGCCTGCTCGACGGCGGCGTCGACCTGCTGCTGGTCGAAACCATCTTCGACACGCTGAACGCCAAGGCGGCGCTCTATGCGATCGCCGAGATCACCGAAGAGCGCGGCATCGACGTGCCCGTGATGGTGTCCGGCACCATCACCGACAAGTCCGGCCGCCTGCTGTCGGGCCAGTTGCCGGAAGCGTTCTGGCATTCGGTGCAGCATGCAAACCCCGTCACCATCGGCTTCAACTGCGCGCTCGGCGCCGAAGACCTGCGCGCGCATATCGCCGACATCGGCCGCGTCGCCGACACGCTGGTGTGCGCCTATCCGAATGCGGGCCTGCCCAACGAATTCGGCCAGTATGACGAGAGCCCGGAATACATGGCGCGCCTGATCGGCGAATTCGCGCAAGCCGGTCTCGTCAACGTCGTCGGCGGTTGCTGCGGCACCACGCCGAGCCATATCGCCGCGATCGCGGCTGCGGTCGCGCCGCACAAGCCGCGCATCGTGCCCGAGATCGAGCCAAGACTGCGGCTGTCGGGCCTCGAGCCGTTTACGCTGACCTCGGCCATTCCCTTCGTCAATGTCGGCGAGCGCACCAACGTCACGGGCTCGGCGCGCTTCCGCAAGCTGGTCACCGCGGGCGATTACACCGCAGCACTTCAGGTGGCGCGCGACCAGGTCGAGAACGGCGCCCAGATCATCGACGTCAACATGGACGAAGGGCTTCTGGATTCCGAAGCCGCCATGGTGACCTTCCTCAACCTTGTCGCCGCCGAGCCCGACATCGCGCGGGTGCCCGTGATGGTCGACTCCTCGAAATTCGCCGTCATCGAGGCCGGCCTGAAATGCATCCAGGGCAAGCCGGTGGTGAACTCGATCTCGATGAAGGAAGGCGAGGAGAAATTCATCCACGAAGCGAAGATCGCCCGCCGCCATGGCGCCGCCGTGGTGGTGATGGCGTTCGACGAGACCGGCCAGGCCGACACGTTTGCGCGCAAGACCGAGATCTGCAAGCGCGCCTACGACATCCTGGTCGAGCGCGTCGGCTTCCCGCCGGAAGACATCATCTTCGATCCCAATATCTTTGCGATCGCGACCGGCCTTGAAGAGCACAACAATTACGGCGTCGACTTCATCGAGGCGACGCGCTGGATCCGCCAGAATTTGCCGGGCGCGCATATTTCCGGCGGCGTCTCCAACCTCTCCTTCTCGTTCCGCGGCAACGAGCCGGTGCGCGAGGCGATGCATTCGGTGTTCCTGTATCACGCCATCCACGCCGGCATGGACATGGGTATCGTCAATGCCGGGCAGATGATCGTCTATGACGACATCGACCCTGAGCTCCGCCAAACCTGCGAGGACGTCATCCTCAACCGCGACCCGGGCGCCTCGGAACGCCTGCTGGCGCTGGCGGAGAAATTCCGCGGCAAGGAGAAGCAGACCAAGGAGGCCGATCTGGCCTGGCGCGAATGGCCGGTCGAGAAGCGGCTGAGCCATGCGCTGGTGCACGGGATCACCGAGTTCATCGAGGAAGACACCGAGGCCGCGCGGAAAACCGTCGACCGCCCGCTGAACGTGATCGAAGGCCCGCTGATGGCCGGCATGAACATCGTCGGCGACCTCTTCGGCGACGGCAAGATGTTCCTGCCGCAGGTGGTGAAATCGGCGCGGGTGATGAAGCAGGCGGTCGCCTATCTCATGCCGTTCATGGAAGAGGAGAAGGCGCGCAACCTCGCCAACGGCATCACCGGCCAAAGCAACAGCGGCGCCGGCAAGATCGTGCTCGCCACCGTCAAGGGCGACGTCCACGACATCGGCAAGAACATCGTCGGCATCGTGCTGCAGTGTAACAACTTTGAGGTCATCGACCTCGGCGTGATGGTGCCGGCGGCAAAGATCATCGAGACGGCGAAGGCGGAAGGCGCCGACATCATCGGGTTGTCCGGCCTGATCACGCCGTCGCTGGATGAAATGAGCTTCCTTGCCAGCGAAATGGAACGCCACGGCATGAAGATGCCGCTGTTGATCGGCGGCGCCACCACCAGCCGCGTGCACACCGCTGTCAAGATCGATCCGAATTATCGCGGCGGGCCCGTGGTGCATGTCAACGACGCAAGCCGTGCCGTCGGCGTTGCCTCCTCGCTGCTGTCGCCCGAGCGGCGCGAGGCCTATGCCGCCGAGATCCGCACCGAATACGCAAAAATTTCCGCGGCGCATTTCCGCGCCCAGGCCGACAAGAAGCGGCTGACGCTCGCTGCCGCACGCGCCAATGCCGTGCCGGTGGATTTTGCGAAGGCGCCGCCGAAGAAGCCGGCGTTCCTCGGCGTGAAGAGCTTTGACGCCTATGATCTCGCCGAGCTCGCCCAATACATCGACTGGACGCCGTTCTTCCAGACCTGGGAGCTGTCCGGCCGCTTCCCCGCCATCCTCGACGACCCCAAGGTCGGCGAGGTCGCGCGCGCCCTCTATGACGACGCGCGCAAGATGCTCGACCAGATCATCGCCGAGAAATGGTTCACGGCGCGCGCCACCATCGGCTTTTGGCCGGCCAATGCCGTTGGCGACGACATTGCCGTTTATGCCGACGAGGCGCGGAGCAAAAAGATCGCGACGCTGCACACACTGCGCCAGCAGCTCGAGAAGCGCGAAGGCCGCTTCAACGCGGCGCTGTCGGACTTCATCGCACCCGCGACCTCCGGCGTACCCGACTATGTCGGCGGCTTCGTGGTGACGGCCGGGATCGGCGAGGATGTGGTGGCCGACCGCTTCAAGAACGCCAATGACGATTACTCCTCGATCCTGTGCAAGGCGCTGGCCGATCGCCTGGCGGAAGCCTTTGCCGAGCGCATGCACCAGCGTGTGCGCAAGGAATTCTGGGGCTATGCACCGGATGAGACGCTGCCACCGGACGAGCTGATCCTGGAGAAATACGCCGGCATCCGCCCTGCCCCCGGCTATCCCGCGCAGCCCGATCACACCGAGAAGAAGACGCTGTTTGCGCTGCTCGACGCCGAGAGGAATTCCGGCGTGACACTCACCGAGAGCTTTGCGATGTGGCCGGGCTCGTCGGTGTCGGGCCTCTACCTCTCCAACGCCGAGAGCTTCTATTTCGGCGTCGGCAAGATCGAGCGCGATCAGGTCGAGGACTATGCGGAGCGCAAGGGCATGAGCGTTGCCGAGGTCGAGCGCTGGCTGTCGCCGATCCTCAACTACATCCCGGCGCAGGACCAGTCCGCGCCCGGGCGCGCGGTAAAGGACGCCATGCCGACCCAGGCGCCGACGGCCGTTCCCGCCAACGATGTGGCCTCGCATCCGCCCGGCTGCACCTGCGCGGTGCATCTGGCCTGGCGCAAGAAGGCGGTCGGGGCGTAATTTGTCATCACCGGGCTTGACCCGGTGATCCATCTTCCAAAGAACTCTCGCAAAGAGCGATGGATGCCTGGATCAAGTCCGGGCATGACGATTGGAGTGCTCCATGAAATTCTTTTCCTTCTGGCGATCGCTGGCGAGCTTTCGGGTTCGCATCGCGCTCAATCTGAAAGGCCTGCCGGCGGATGTGACCTTCGTCGATCTCGACGCGGATGCGCATCGCAGCGACGACTATCGCCGCCTTAATCCGCAGATGGCGCTGCCGGCGCTGGTCGAGGATGACGGCACCGTGCTGTTCCAGTCGCTCGCCATCGTCGAATATCTCGACGAGAAATATCCCGACCCTCCGTTGCTGCCTGCCGATGCCGCAGGCCGGGCGCGGGTGCGGGCGCTGGCCCTGATGGTGGCCTGCGAAGGCCATCCACTGCTAGTGCCACGGGTGCGGCGCTATCTCGACCGCGAGCTGAACCTGCGCGACGAGCAGCAGACCGCCTGGCGGCGGCACTGGACCATCGACACGCTGACGGCGCTCGAAGGCCACCTCGCCGGCCACAAGGCGACGGGAAAATTCTGCCATGGCGATACGCCCACGCTCGCCGACATCTGCATGGTCGGCCACGTCACGGTCGCGGTCACCCAACAGATTGCGCTCGACCGCTGGCCCACCGTGAAGCGCATCTTCGAGACCGCCATGGCGCTGCCCGCGTTCGCCAAAGCGCATCCGCTGGCGCAGCCCGACACGCCAGAGGCGATGCGGCCGAAGGCGGGGTAGATTCCGCCCGTCATAGCGGGCCAACGGGTCGCGCGAATGCGCGCCCGATGACAGGCTCGGCGAAGCAATCCAGCTTCTTCGCCGCGGAGACAAAGCTGGATTACTTCGTCGCGTCGCTCCTCGCAATGACGTGAAGGAAGCCCTGCCTTGCCGCTTCCGCCTTGACTGTTCGGTACAATGCCTGCCGAATGACGAAAACAGGGAGACGCCCCATGCAGGATATCGCAGCCCGCCACGCGGCTGAAACGCTGCTCGCCGAACATCAGTCCAACGCGCGCTTCAAGACGCTTGGCCCGCCTGATAGCCCCGCCACGATTTCCGATGCCTACGACATCCAGCAACGCTACGTCGCGCTGCTGCGCGGCAAGCACGGCGACACCGTCGGCTACAAGGTCGGATTGACCTCTGCCGCGATGCAGACGTTTTGCGGGATCGACCATCCTATCGGCGGTGTCGTGCTCGCAAGCCGCGTGCATCAATCGGGCGCCAGCGTGCGGCGCGCCGATTTCGGGCGGCTGGGGCTGGAATTCGAGATCGCGGTTCGCATCAAGTCGGATGTTCCGGTTGGGCCTTGCATCGCCGAGACAATCGCACCCCACATTGGCGGGGTCTGCGCGGCCGTCGAACTGGTGGACGATCGCAGCGCTGATTACAGCAATCTCGACGTTCTCTCGCTGGTTGCCGATAATTCCTGGAACGCCGGCATTGTGCTGTCGGAATTTACCACGAAATGGCCCGACCTCCCGGGCGCACTCGGGCGTGCAACGAAAGACGGCGCCGCAATCGGCGAAGGCCATGGCCGCGACATCCTCGGCCATCCCTTCAACTCGGCGGCCTGGCTTGCCACGCAGCTTGCCTCCCGCGGCGAAGGCTTGAAGGCGGGACAGGTCGTGATGACCGGAGCCGTGATGAAGACGGTGTTTCCGGAAGATGCAGCGGGCTATCGCTTCGACCTCGCGGGAATTGGGTCCGTCGAGGTGCAGGTGCGGTAGATGAAGTATTCGAAGGCGCATTTCATTGGCATCGCCGGCAAGGGCATGAGTGCAACGGCGCTGCTGCTCCGGCAGATGGGCGTGCGGATCAGCGGTTCCGATGAAGGTTTCTATCCGCCGGTCAGTGACTACCTGAAGAACGAGAAGATCGCGTTTGCCGAGGGATACCGCAAGGAGAATATCCCTGAGGATGCCGACGTCATCGTGATCGGCAAGAACGCAAAGCTCGTCCCTGACAACAATGAAGAGGTCCGCGCCGCAATGGACAGCGGCAAGCCGGTGCGATCGTTTGCCGACTTGCTGCACGACATGACCGCCAACGCCGAGACCATCGTTGCGGCGGGAAGCTACGGAAAGTCCACCTGCACTGCCCTGTTGGCGTGGTGCCTGAAGATCGCGAACAAGGACCCCAGCTATTTCATCGGCGAGATCACCAACGGTTTTGACACGCACGCGCACCACGGCAAGGGACCGACGTTCGTGCTCGAAGGCGACGAATATCCGGCATCGAACTGGGACGACCGATCGAAATTCCTGCTCTACAACGCGAAGAATGTGCTGCTCACCTCGGCGACCCACGACCACATCAACGTCTTTCCCACCCACGCGGACTATCTCGCGCCGTTTCGCGCCCTGCTCGGCGCGTTGCCGGCCGACGGGCTGCTGGTCGTCAGCCACGAACCGCACGCGCGCGCGCTTGCCGCAGGTCTCTCCTGCACCGTCGTCTTCTATGGACTGGACGACAAGGCGCACTGGCATGCGGAAAACATCGACCGCGGCGCGGAGACCGGTTTCGACCTGATGCGCGGCAAGGAAAAGATCGTTCGCCTGTCGACCAAGATGCTCGGCGATCACAATATTGATAACATCGTCGGCGTCAGCGCGATGCTGCTGGAGAAGAAGCTGTTGTCGCCTGAGCAACTCGCCGCCGGCATGCGCACGTTTCAGGGCGTTAAACGTCGCATGGAACTGCTCTCGCCCTCCTCGCGCGTCCCCGTCTACGAAGGCTTTGGATCGTCCTACGAAAAGGCCCGCAGTGCCATCGATGCCACAAAGCTGCATTTCCCCGATCGCCGGCTGATCATCGTGTTCGAGCCGCACACCTTCACCTGGCGCAACCGGGCGGCGATTGCCGCCTACGATGACGTGTTTGCGGGCGCGTCAAAAGTGTTCATCTTCGAGCCGGCCTCGCAAGGCGCCGCAAGCCATGCCCAGCTGACTCAGGACGAAATCGTCGCGCGCACCAAGGCGGCCAATTACGATGCCGAGGCGATAAGCGACCCGGACGAGGCGTTGCAGAGATTGGGCGGTATCTTGCGAGCTGACGATGTGGTGCTCTTGCTGACATCGGGCGAGTTGGGCGGGCTGATTAAGCGCATTCCAAGGCTGGCCGAAATGAAGTTTCCTCACTGAGACCGCACGTCGCGTATCGGTCATCGGAGAACGGCGATGCAAATGCGGACCTTCGGGCGCACCGGAATGAAAGTCTCGGCGCTGGGCTTTGGCTGTGGCGCGGTGGGCGGCATCATGGTGCGCGGCGATCCCGCCGACCAGGAGCGCCTCGTCGCCCGCGCGCTCGACGTCGGCGTCAATTATTTCGATACGGCGGTGCTGTATGGCGACGGCGAGTCGGAGAAGAACCTCGGCCGCATTTTGCAGCGGCTGAAGCCGGCCAATGTTATTGTCGGCACCAAGGTCCGCGTGCCGCCCGGCGCGGCGATTGCCGATGCCATCGCCACCTCGCTTGAAGGAAGCCTCGCGCGGCTGCAGTTCGACCGCGTCGATATCTTTCACCTGCACAATCCGATCACCGAGGCCGGCGGCGGATCGGCGTTGAGCGTGCAGCAAGTGCTTGGCGACGTGGTGCCGGCGTTCCAGCGCCTGCGCGGGCAGGGAAAGATTGGTTTCCTCGGGATTTCGGCGGTCGGCGACACCGCGGCGCTGCGCCAGGTCATCGAGTCCGGCGCCTTCGACAGCGCGCAAATCGTCTACAACATGCTCAATCCGTCTGCGGGCGAACCATTGCCGCGTAATTATCCGGCGCAGGATTATGAACGATTGTTCGATGCGACCAAGGCGGCTGGCGTCGGCGTCGTCGGCATTCGCGTGCTGGCGGGCGGCGCCTTGTCGGGCTCGGCCGAACGGCACCCGATTGCGAGCCCGGCGCCCGAGCCGATCGGATCGGCGTTGAGCTATGACGCCGACCTTGAGCGGGCGCGCCGCCTGATGCCGTTGGTCAAGGAGGGTTTTGCCGGCAGCCTGACCGAAGCGGCCACGCGGTTTGCGCTGTCGCATCCGGCGATGGGCACGATTTTGGTCGGCATGGCGACGCCGCAGCAGTTCGAGGATGCGCTGGCCGCGGTTGAAAAAGGCCCGCTGCCGCAGGCTGCGCTCGATCGGCTGGGCGCGCTGCGGCAGGGGTTTTCGGGTGAAGCGCGATAGTCTTGGCAGCCTAGGAAACAGTGTGTCGTTGCCGGGCCTGACCCGGCAATCCATCGCCTTCGCGAAATTCTTCTGAAGAGCGATGGATGCCCGGGTCAAGCCCGGGCATGACGATGATGTGGGTTGGCGAAGCCACCCTCGTCGCGACCGGTAGGTTGCTTCGGAAACCAGCGCTTACTGTTCCTGCTCCATCATCACCGCGACATTGGCGTTCGCGGAGAGTCTGACCTTGTTGCCTTCAACGCCGGCAACGAGGCGCTTGTCGATGAAGTGATGATGGCCCTTGTGCGAGCCCTCGCCGCTGTCCTTTTTGGTCAACTTGATGCGACCGCCTTCGACCTTGTCCACCGTGCCGACATGGACGCCGTCGGCGCCGATCACTTCCATATGTTCCTTGATATCCATTTTTTGGTCCTCCATGGAGATGGGCTAACCCATCAAATTGGCTACAGTTCAAAACAAAAGGCCCCCGGCGTGCCGAGGGCCTCAATTCACCAGGGGGTACATCCGCCCCTGATGATACGCTAGGTGTTGGATTCCTGGGCTTCAGATTCCTGAGCTCCGGATTCCCGGGCTTCGCGCGCGATGCGCTCGGCTTTCAGCCGCTCATAATTGGCGCGGAAGGCATCGTCGGCTTTCTTGCGCTCGCTGAGTGCCTTTTTGGCGTCCCAGAGGCTCTTTTCCTTCTTTGCCGCGCGCTCTTCGGGGGTGAGAGGCGTTTTTTCTTTGGCTTCATATTCCATGCAGAACTAACGCGTTCGGGCGGCAAAGGTTCCCGTGCCTATCGGCCTGAAATGGCAGGGAAAGAGGCCGGTTCCTACCCCTTCACCGCGCCCGCCGTCAGCCCATGGATCAGGTGCCGTTGCAGGAACGCGAACAGGATGGCGACCGGGACCGTGCTCAGGATGACGCCGGCCGAGAGCTGGCCCCACTGCACCTCGTACTGGCCGACCATGTAGAGAAGCCCGGCCGACAGCGTGCGCATATTGGTCTCGGTCGTGAAGGATATCGCGAACAGCAGTTCGCTCCACGACACGACGAAGGCGAAGATCGCGGTCGCGGCAATGCCGGGTGCGGCCAGCGGCAGCACGATGCGGACCAGCGCGCCGAAATGATTGCAACCGTCGATCATCGCGCTTTCCTCGAGGTCGCGCGGGATCGAGGAGAAATAGCCGACCATCATCCACACCGTGAACGGCACGGTGAAGGAGAAATTGGAATAGATCAGCGCCTGGTAGGTATCGATCAGGCCGAGCATGCGCCACTGCGTGAGGAGCGGCGCGATCAAGAGCACGCTGGGAAACATCTGGGTAGCGAGAAAGATCAACAGCAGCGCATCGCGGCCGGCAAACCGAAACCGCGCGATGGCATAGCCCGCCAGCACCGACACCACTGTGGTTGCGACCATGGTGACCGAGCAGACCCAGAGCGAGTTGAGGAAGAAGCGGGAGAACGGCGTCACCGGCGAGGTCCATGCCTCGACATAGTTCTCGAAGGTCGGATGCACCGGCAGATATTGCAGCGGTGTCGCGTAGAGCTCCTGGCGGTCCTTCAACGACGTCAGCAGCATCCAGATGAAGGGCCCGAGCGCAAAGGCGGTGAGCAGCACCAGCCCAATCCAGACCACGGGGCCGGCGAGCAGGCGCTCGAGCGTGTCTTTTGAGGCAGCGCGGCGGGCCATCAGTCGGTTTCCTCGACGCCTTTGGAGACACGCAGATAGAACCAGGTGAAGGCGAGCATGATGATGAGCAGCACGACCGAGAGCGCGCCGGCATAGCCGAAGTCGAGCGTCGAATAGGCCTGCGTCAGCGTGTAGGTCGAGGTGATCTGCGTGGCGTTGGCGGGGCCGCCGCCGGTCATGACAAAGATCAGGTCGGCATAGTTGAAGGTCCAGATGATGCGGGTCGCGGTCGACACCACGATGATCGGCCGCAACAATGGCAAGGTGATGTGCCAGAACCGCGACAGCACGCCGGCGCCGTCGACATGCGCGGCTTCATAGAGTTCGTCCGGCACCGCCTGCAGGCCGGCGAGCAACATGATGGCGAAGAAGGGAATGCCGCGCCAGACATTGGTGAACACCACCGCCGCCATCGCGTAATCCGGCGATGACAGCCAAGCGACGCGCTCGCTCATCATGCCGAAGCGGATCAGAAGGTCGTTGAGCACGCCGTAGTTCGGCTGGTACAGCCACTGCCAGATCAACCCGACCACGACGCCCGGGATGATCCACGGCAACAGCGTCAGCGTGCGCACCAGCGCGCGGCCGCGAAAGGCCTGCTGCAGTAAAAGCGCGGCGGCAAAGCCGAAGATGAATTGCAGGATCACCGAGCCGAACACCCAGACCACCGAGTTCTGCAAGGTCAGCCAGAACACGGGGTCGTGCAGCAGGCGGACATAGTTGTCGAGGCCGATGAAGCGGTAGTCCTGCGGCTTGTACAGCACGTCCGCATAGAGGCTCATCTTGATGGCAAAGATGATCGGCACCACGACGGTCGCGAGCAGGCAGAGCGCGGCCGGCACGAGATAGGAATAGCCGATCAGCAGTTTGCGCACGCGCCAGCTGATCAGCGGGCGGGGGCGCGGGGTGGCAACGGTGAGCGTGGTCATTTGCTGGAATGCGATCCGGGCTACGCAGAAAGAGCGTCATTCCGGGATGGCCCGAAGGACCAGACCCGGAATCTCGAGATTCTCAGGTGCACAATTGTGCACCATAGTTCGATGCTTCGCATCGCCGCGGAATGACGGCGGTGGCTTACGACATTTCCTTCTTCAGGATCTCGGCGAAGCGGTCGAGACAGTCCTTGGCGGGAATCTTGCCGAGGATCGCCTGCTGGATCAGCGGCACGCCGTCGGAGTCGATCTTGCCGCCCCAGCCGGGATAGGCGAGGTAAGGGCTGACGATGCCGATCGGGAAGGATTGCACGAAACCGGCAAGCGCCGGATCGTTGGCAAATTCCGGCTTGTCGAGAATCGACTTGCGCGCCGGCAGCAGGCCGAGCGTCTGATTGTATTTCAGGCTCGGCTCATCCTCGAGCATGAAGCTCATGAAGGCCCAGGCGCCCTCCTTGTTCTTGGCGCCCTTGAACATGGTGAGCGTCTCGGAGAACCAGAACGAGGCGCGCTTCTTGGCAGGCCCGATCGGCAGCGGAACGGTGGCGAAATTCTCCGCGCCGACATTCTTCTTCTGCTGGCCGCTGGAGCCGGAATTGTGCAGGTACATGTTGGTGACGCCACGGCCGAACGCCTCGACGATCTCGACAAAGCCGTCGGTGGCGACCGACGGCGGCGTGACCTTGTGCTTGAGTGCGAGGTCGAGATACCAGGCGAGCGCGTCGATCGCCTCCTTGGAGTTGATCACCACCTTGCCATCCTTCAGCACCTCGGCGCCGTTGGCATAGCAGAATTCACTGGGATAGAGCAGCGCCCAGGTGCCGCCGCCGCGCATGCCAAAGCCATATTGATTCTTGTCAGCCTTGGTGAAGGCCTTGGCCAGCGCAAGGAAATCGTCCCAGGTCCAATCCGGCGTCGGCGCCTTGAGGCCGAGCTCCTTGACGCGGTCGGTGCGGTAATAGATGCCGTCGAGCGTCACCGCGAGCGGCAGCGAGATGATCTTGTCGTTGATGGTGACGGTCTGCCACGCGGTCGGCGCAACGTCGGCATAATGCTTCCATGCTTTTGCGCGCGCGGTGATATCCTCGACCGCACCCATGCCGTTGAACTGGCCGATCCAGTTGTCCCAGGCCTGGCAAAGGTCTGGCGGGTTGCCGCCGGTGATGGAGGAGATCAGTTTCTGGCGCGCCTGCGCCTGCGGCACATATTCGATCTGGACCGCAAAATCCTTTTGCGACGCGTTGAAGCGCTCGGCCATCGAGTTCATCAGCGCGATGCGCGTCGGCTCGGGAACGCTCCACTGAAAACGGACGGGCTCGGCGCCCCATGCCCGCTTCGGCAAGATCAGCGGTTCGTCCCACCAGGCGAGATCGGCAGCGGCAATGACACCGCTAGCAGCCAGCGTGTGCAGAAGCCTTCTGCGGGATAGCGCGGTACCTTCGTCCATCGAGTGTCCTCCCGTGAGCTTGCCTTGAGCTTGCAGCCTTTTGCGGCTTATTTTCCAAGACTATGCCACAGCAATTGTGGCCGGAAAAGACGACGGCGCGCGCCGCAAGCGTGTGCAGGGTTTAGGCAGCACGATGGGCATGATTGCTGTCATTTCGGCATCGCGAAAATGATCGCGATCATTTCCGAGCCGTTGCCGCCGAAGCGGCCACACCGTCATTGCGAGCCACCGGTCGCGCGAAATGCGCGGCTGATGACAGTACTCCGCGAGCATCCGGCTCATCCGTTGCCGCGACAGGAAAGCTGAATTGCTTCGTCGCTATCGTCGGCGCAATGACGGAGAGAGCACACCTCGCATTCCCGCAGCGCGATTTCGCCCGGGTTCTGCAATCTCGTTGTCCCTCTCCGAAGAAAGGGCGCAGGGAAAGCCGGGCGCCAGCCGCACCCGCAGCCTGGAGGGCAAGAAAAACAAGCCCACCAGTAAGTCCACCACAGGTTCAGCCAGTCACACCGGCTTTCCCCGCACAATGGTTTGACGGTTTGCTTCGTGCTCTCCCCGGTGAGCGGCGTTTTTTGTCACCGTTGCCATCCCAGCACTGGCCGGAATGGATAGACGCCACGGTCGCGGCGCCAGGACCACACGACTTTGCCGTACGCTGCTTGCGTTTCGTCCGGCGAACGAACCCGCCTGACGCCGCAGCGTCCATCGCATCCCGGCCCAACGTATCGTGACGATCATGATGCGTCCCTTTGGGCGGGCCGGGGTGAGCGGACCAGTGCCAGTGATTTGCCCGACGAGGCAAGGGATATATTTTGGATTTCACGAATTCGTGAAAACGGAATATCTACCCCTCTCCCCTTGTGGGAGAGGGTGGACGCGATGCAAAGCATCGCGGACGGGTGAGGGGTCAGTCTCCGCGGAAAGAACCCCTCATCCGGCGCTTCGCGCCACCTTCTCCCACAAGGGGAGAAGGGAAGGAAAGAAAGCTAATCCCCTTTCGGCGGCGCCAGCGGCTGCACGATCGCCTGGAACGGCGGCAGCGCCTCGCAATGGGCGGCGTGAGCCGCAAGCGCGGGATAGCGCGCCGCGTCGAACAAGGTGGGATGCGCCTCGCGGCTCATCCGCAGCACGCAGGCGACTGCGATGTCGGCATGGCCGATGCCCTTGCCGAACCAGTACGGCGTTTTCACTGTGGCGCGTTCCTTTTCCAGCGCCGCATACACGCCGCCGATCTGGCTCTCGCAGCGCTCGACCCACAATTTCAGCGCATCCTTGCGCAGCACGCGCTCGTAAAGCAGGCTGACCGCCTTGTCGCCGAGGCCCATCGCCAACGCGCAGATCTTCAGCGCGCGATAGCGCTCCGGACCGCGCGGGGCGATCAGCGCCTTGTCGGGTCCTGCGAGCTCATCGACGTAATCCAGGATCGCCATGCTCTCGATCAGCACTTCGCCGTTATCCAGCACCAGGGTCGGCACCCGCCGCAGCGGGTTATACGGCGCGATGGTGTCGGCATCGCCGAACGTCGACCACGGCTTGTGCTGGTAGGCGATGCCATAAAGCCGCATCGCGATCGCGCAGCGGCGGACGAAGGGGGAGTCGTATTGGCCGATGAGGAGCATGACTGGACTACCTGCGATAGAGTGATTGGCTGCCAGCTTGCCAGAGATTTGCAACGAGGCAAGCCACCCAGACGATGGCGAGCGATGCGTCACGGCAACAGCCGCGCCAAATTCGCGTTTGGACAATACCGGGCGAACTTGCTGGGTGGAACCTTGCATGCTTCAGTCGATTTCGGCGGGGGACGCAGCATGATCAGCTGGAAAATGACGACCCTATCGGCGGGCCTTGCGATGCTGGCTCCGATGGGACACGCGCTCGCGGCGGATCTTCCGGTGAAGGCGCCGGCCGCGGTACCTGTCGCCGGCCTGTTCTGGGCCGAGGCTGAGGTTTTGGCATGGACCGTGAAAGGCGACAGGCTGCCGCCGCTGGTCACCACAAGTCCCGTCGGTACGCCGCTCGCGCAGACCGGCGTGCTCGGCTTTCCCACCACGAGCGTGCTGTTCGGGGATTCCAGCGTCAACGGCGCCTGGCGGGCGGGCGGGCGCTTGCGAGCCGGCTACTGGTTCGATCCGTCGCGCAGCCGGGGCATCGAAGCAAGCGTGTTCGGCCTCGGCGATGTGTCAACGGGCTTCACTGCCAATTCCGCGGCCACCCCCATCATCGCGCGCCCCTTCTTCGATGCATTCCTCAATCAGCAGTCCGCTAACTTCGTCGCAATCCCGGGCCTGACCTCCGGCAACATCGCGATCAACGAGACCTCGCGGTTCTACGGTGCGGGCGCGCTCTATCGCCAGGACGTCGGGATGTGGGCCAACATGCGCGTCAGCGCCCTGATCGGATACCGCTATTTGCATTCGTCGGACCATCTCTCGATCACATCGCAGACGACCATACTGCCCGGTAACCTGTTTGCCGGCGCCGCATTCGGCGTCACCGATTCATTCCGCGCCGGCAGCGATTTTCACGGCGTCGATCTCGGCCTTGCCGGCCAATGGCAAAGCGAACGCTGGACGCTGGAATGGCGCGGCAAGGTGGCGCTCGGCGGCAACTTCAACAACGCTGATATCAATGGCACGACCGCGATCACCCTTGCCGGCGTGACGGCGACGTCGCTGGGCGGACTGCTGGCACAGTCGAGCAATATCGGCAGCTATTCGCAGACGCGCTTTGCCGTGGTGCCTGAGTTCTCGCTGAAGCTCGGCTACCAGCTCGCGCCGCAGTGGCGGCTGTTTGCCGGCTATGATGTGCTGTACTGGACCGACGTGCAGCGCGCCGGCGGCCTGATCGACCTTGCGGTCAACCCCAACCTGATCCCGCCGGCAGCGCCCGGCGGCCCGCAGCGGCCGGCGCCGCTGTTCAACACCTCGCCGCTGCTGGCGCAGGGTTTTAGTTTCGGGGCACGGTATAATTATTGAGGCCCGCGCGTGCTGCGTGAATGGGCCTACTCAATCACCGGGACATGCTTCGCCACGCCCCGCGGCGCTGACCCGTCGAGGCGCGGGTCGTCTTCGACCTCGATCTGGCGGCGGAATGCGCGAAAACCGGCGCGCTGGTAGAACGGCAGTGCTGCCGGATGATCGAGGGTGCAGGTGTGCAGCCACAGCCGTGTGATCGGTCGCGACCACGACAACGCCTGCGCGTGCTGCATCAGCCAGTACGCGGCGCCGGTGCCGACGAGGTTTGCGGTGACGCCGAACATGCCGATCTCGCACGTTTCGGGCTGGCGGAAGTCGAGTTCGAGCAGGCCTTCGTCACGTCCGTCCGCGACCAGCGCATGCGTTTCGACCAGCGGATGATGCAGCCGCGCCGCAAGCTTGTCGTCGGCTGCGCGAATGCGCGAGAACCACAACCACTCCTCGCCGACGCGGCGGTAGAGATCGCGATACCAGGCGAGATCGGGGCGTTCGACCTTGCGCAAGGTCCACGGACCGGATGATGGCGGCGGCAACGCCGGCCGCGCGGTCATTTCCAGATGCGTGACGACGGCGGCGATCTTGCCGGCGGGGACGTCGGAATAGCCGTCGGGGAGGATCATCGTGGGTTCTCTCTACTCGTCATGCCCGGGCTTGACCCGGGCATCCACGTCTTAGCATCGGGAAAGAAAGTAAAACGTGGATCGCCGGGTCAAGCCCGGCGATGACAGTTGGGACTACCCCTCGTCGCACGCAAGCAGGCCCTTCACCGCCCTCGCCCAGCCCTTCAGCTTGCGTTCGCGCGTGGCTGCACTCATCGCGGGCTTGAAGCGGCGTTCGAGGCGCCAGTTGTCGGCGAATTTTTTCGGCTCGGGATAGACGCCCGCGTGCAGGCCTGCGAGATAGGCCGCACCCAGCGCCGTGGTCTCCTGGATCATCGGGCGGTCGACCGGCGCGTCGAGGAGATCGGCAAGGCGCTGCATGGTCCAGTCGGATGCGGTCATGCCGCCGTCGACGCGCAGCACATTGGCCGCCTTCTCGCCCGGCCAGTCAGCGCGCATCGCCTCGCGCAGGTCCCAGGTCTGGTAGCAGACGCTTTCCAGCGCGGCATGCGCGAGCTCGGCGGGGCCGGTGTTGCGCGTCAAGCCGAACAGCGCGCCGCGCACATCGGGATTCCAATAGGGCGCGCCGAGGCCGACGAAGGCCGGCACCAGATAGACACTTTGGGTGGAGTCGGACTTGTCGGCAAGCGGCCCGGTCTCGGCCGCCTGCTTGATGATCCCCAAGCCGTCGCGCAGCCACTGCACCGCGGAACCCGCGACGAAGATCGAGCCTTCCAGCGCGTAGGTGCGTTTTCCCGCGAGCTGGTAGGCGATGGTGGTGAGCAGCTTGTTCTTCGAGGCGACCGGCGTCGTGCCGGTGTTGAGCAGCGCAAAGCAGCCGGTGCCGTAGGTCGACTTGATCATGCCGGGCTCGAAGCAGGCTTGCCCAATGGTGGCAGCCTGCTGGTCGCCGGCGATCCCCGATATGGCGATCGGGCCGCCGAACAGTTTTGCGTCGCTCTCGCCGAATTTCGTCGAGGAGTCCTTCACCTCCGGCAACATCGAGCGCGGCACGCGAACGATCTTCAGCAGTTCGTCGTCCCACGCGCCGGTGTGGATGTTGAACAGCAGCGTGCGCGAGGCGTTGGTCGCATCGGTGGCATGCACCTTGCCGCCGGTGAGACGCCACAAGAGATAACAATCGACGGTGCCGAACAGCAGCTCGCCGCGCTCGGCGCGTTGGCGGGCGCCCGGCACGTGATCGAGGATCCAGGCGACTTTCGTTCCCGAGAAATAGGGGTCGATGATCAGGCCGGTTTTGGCTGTTATCGTCGGCTCAAAGCCTTGGCTCTTCAATCTGGCGCAGATGTCCGAAGTGCGGCGGTCCTGCCAAACGATGGCGCGGTGGATGGCTTGGCCGGTGGCGCGGTCCCACACCACGGTGGTTTCGCGCTGGTTGGTGATCCCGATCGCAGCGATGTCCTTTGCTTGCAAGCCCGCTTTCTCCAGCGCGTCGCGGCAGGTCATCACGGTCGTGGTCCAGATGTCCTCCGGCTCGTGCTCGACCCAGCCCGAGGCCGGGAAATGCTGCGGGAACTCGGCTTGGGCTACTGCGGCGATGGAGATGTCGCTGCGGAACACGATGGCGCGCGAGGACGTGGTGCCCTGATCGATGGCCAGAACAAAGGACATGGGTGCTTCTTCCCGGGAGGATTTGTGTTTGGGAGTGCAGCGGATTGGGAGGGGAAGGTCAAGTTGCCCGTGCCCGCGGCAAAACATTCCGCTGTCGTCCCTGCGAAAGCAGGGACCCATAACCACAGGGCGTCGTTGCTGAGCTCGCGGGAGCAACAGCCTACATAACAACGCAACCCTGTGGTTATGGGTCCCGGCTCGCGCTTCGCTTGGCCGGGACGACAGCTGTGTTTGCGGCGACAGCTGTGTTTGCCGCTACACCGACGCTGTCGTCACGCCGCCGTCGACCACGATGGTCTGGCCGGTCATGAAGGTGGAGGCATCGGAGGCAAGATAAGCCACGGCGCCCGCGATCTCGTCGGGTTCGCCGATGCGCCGCAGCGGGGTAGAGGCGGTGCGGCGCTTCAGCCGCTCCTCGTCTTCCCACAGCGCGCGGGCGAAATCGGTCTTCACCAGGCCCGGCGCCACGCAATTGACGCGCACGCCCTTCGGGCCCCACTCGCCGGCGAGGCTGCGGCACAGCGAAAAGTCGGCGGCCTTGGAAATGCCGTAGGCGCCGATCACAGGCGAGCCGCGCAGGCCGCCGATCGAGGAGATGATGACGACGGAGCCTTTGCCGCGCTCGGCCATTTGCGGGATCGTCGAGCGCGCAGAGCCAGATGTTGCTCTTGACGTTAGAGCTCATGATCTTGTCGAAGGCCTCGTCCTTGATGTCGAGCAGCGGGCCGTAGTAGGGGTTCACCGCGGCGTTGCAGACGAGAATGTCGACCTTGCCGTAATGCTTTGTCGTGCCCTCGATCAGCGCCTTCACCTCGTCATGGCGCGAAATGTTGCAGGGAATGACGAGGGCATCGCCGCCGGACTTTTTGATGCCGTCGGCGACCTCGTGACAGGCATCGGCCTTGCGGCTGGAAATCACGACCTTGGCGCCCAGCCTGGCCAAGAGTTCCGCCGACGAGCGGCCGATGCCGCGGCTGGAGCCGGTGATGACGGCGACGGTGCCTGTGAGATCGAACGGGGTGGATTTCATCGGTTGTTGCCTCCCTTTGATAGTCTCTTCGTCATGCCCGGGCTTGTCCCGGGCATCCACGTCTGACTTTCTTGTGACCAAGACGTGGATGGCCGGGACTAGCCCGGCCATGACGTGGATAGAGTGTGGTCGAGGCGCGTACGAGTGCACCCCGGAATGACGGGAAGAGAGCTCTACACCAATCCGCCGGCGTCGCTGACGCGGCGCAGGTGATAGTCGGTGTCGCCAAAAGTGTTCTCGATCATGGTCAGCCGCTTGAAGTAGTGGCCGATCTTAGCCTCCATGGTCATGCCGATGCCGCCATGAAGCTGGATCGCCTGCTGGCCGACATACTTCATCGACTTGCCGATCTGCACTTTGGCAGCCGCGATCGCCTTGGCGCGTTCCTTCGGGTCGTCGAACTCGGACGCCATGGTGGCGAACATCGACATGCTGCGGGCCTGTTCGACCGCGACGAACATGTCGGAGGCGCGGTGCTGCAGGCTCTGGAAGCTACCGATCGGCACGCCGAACTGCTTTCGGGTCTTGATGTACTCGACGGTGGCGGCAAGCGACTCGTCCATCAACCCGACCGCCTCGGCGCATAGCGCGCCGCGGGCCTCATCGACCACGCGCTCGATCAGCGCAATCGAATCCTCGGGATTGCCGATTGCGGCGTCCGCGCCGACCTCGACGCCGGTGAAGCTGATGTCGGCGGCATGAAGGCCGTCCTGGGTCGGGTAGGATTTTTTGGTGACGCCCTTGGCATTTGACGGCACCAGGAACACGCCGATACCGGAGCGATCGCGGCGATCGCCCTTGGTGCGCGCGGTGACGATCAAGGTGTCGGCGTTCTCACCGTTGATGACGACGAACTTCTCGCCGTCGATGACCCAACCACTGCCCTTTTTCTTGGCGGTGGTGGCGACATCATGCAAATCGTAGCGCGAATTCTTCTCGAGCTGGGCGAACGCAAAAGTCTTGCTACCGTCGATGATCCCTGCCACGTGCGCCGTCTTCTGCGCATCGGAGCCGCCATGGCGCAGGAAGCCGCCGCCGATCACGACCGTTGCGAGATACGGCTCCAGCACCAGCGCCTTGCCGAGCGCCTCCATCACGATCATGGTCTCGACGCCGCCGGCGCCGAAGCCGCCATCGGCTTCCGCAAAGGGCAGACCCAACAGGCCCTGCTCGGCGAGCTTGCCCCACACGGCCTTGCTCCAGCCGCCCTTCTCTTTCATGTATTTCTTGCGCGCATCGAAGTCGTAGGAGTCCGTCAGGAGACCGTCGACGCTTTCCTTGAGAAGCCGCTGCTCCTCGGACAAATCAAAATCCATTTTACTTTTCCTGCCTTGAGACGTCTTGCGCGTATCTATCCATCCGTCATTCCGGGGCACGCGCTTGCGCGTGAACCCGGAATCTCTGGTTCAACAATCTCGAGGTTCCGGGTTCGCACTGACGCGCGCCCCGGAACGACGTTGACTAAAGCCCCAGCACCGCCTTGGCGATGATGTTGCGCTGGATCTCGTTGGAGCCGCCGTAGATCGAGACCTTGCGGTTGTTGAAGTAGCTCGGCGCGATCTGCGCGGTCCACTCCATCGCCTCGTTGGAGCCGTCGTCGCCGTGCACATCGTAAGGTGCGCGCGAACGGGCCGATCACTTCCATCAGAAGCTCGGTGGTGGTCTGCTGGATTTCCGAGCCCTTGATCTTCAAGACCGACGACGCCGGATTGGGCTTGCCCTTGCCGTGCTTGCTCTCGTCCGCAACGACGCGGAGCTGCGTCAGCTCGAGCGCTTTCAGCTCGATCTCGCAGGCCGCGAGCTTTTCGCGGAAGCCGGCATCCTGCATCACGGGCTTGCCGTTGGATTCCACCTTGGAGGCGAGCTCCTTGATGCGGCGCAGCCGCTCCTTGGAGACGCCGACGCGGGCAATCCCGGTGCGCTCATTGCCGAGCAGGAATTTTGCGTAATCCCAGCCCTTGTTCTCCTCGCCGATCAGGTTCTCGTAGGGCACCTCGACGTCGTCGAAGAACACTTCGTTGACCTCATGACCGCCGTCGATGGTCTGGATCGGTCGCACGGTGACGCCCTTGCTCTTCATGTCGAACACGATGAAGGAGATGCCGGTCTGCTTCTTCGCCGCCGGATCGGTGCGGCAGAGGCAGAAGATCATGTCGGCGTGCTGGGCGAGCGTGGTCCAGGTCTTCTGGCCGTTGATGATCCACTTGTCGCCCTTGCGCTCGGCCTTGGTCTTCAGCGAGGCGAGGTCCGAACCGGAGCCGGGTTCAGAGAACCCCTGGCACCACCAGTCGTCGACATTGGCAATGCGCGGCAGATACTCTTTCTTCTGCTTCTCGTTGCCAAAGGTGTAGATGACGGGGCCGACCATGCTGACGCCGAAGGCGAGCGGCGCCGGCGCCGGATAGGACTGCAGCTCCTCGTTGAAGATGTAGTGCTGCACCGAGCTCCAGCCCGTGCCGCCATATTCCTTCGGCCAGTGCGAGACGCCCCAGCCCTTCTTGTTGAGGATGCGCCACCAGGTGATCATCTCGTCCTTGGAGAGATGACGGCCCTCGACCAGCTTGCGGCGGGTCTCCGGCGGCACGTTCTCCTTGAAGAAGGTCCGCACCTCTTCGCGAAACGCCATTTCGTCCTTGGTAAAAGCGAGATCCATCGGATCCTCCTTTGTGATAATCTTCTAACCTGACGCTACTTTTGACTGGGCGGCTGACGTCGGCTGGGCCTTGCGCAATTCGTGGCGCGACAGCTTGCCGACTGGCGTGCGCGGCAATTCCTTGACGAACTCGACGGCCACCGGCAGCTCATGCTTGCCGAGCTTGCCGGTGAGGAAGGCGCGCAGTTCATCGACAGTGAACGGCGCGGCGGCCGGGCGCAGCGTGATGAAGGCCTTCGCCGCCTCGCCGCGGTAATCGTCGGGAATGCCGATCACGATCACCTCAAGCACGGACGGGTGGGTGTAGATCGCCTGCTCGATCATCTGCGGATAGACGTTGAAGCCGCCGGAAATGATCATGTCCTTCTTGCGGTCAACCAGGAAGAAATAGCCGTCGTCATCGCGATAGCCGATGTCGCCGGTGAGGAAGCGGTCGCCGACAAAGGACTCCGCGCTTTCCTTCGGCTTATTCCAGTAACCCCTGGTGACGTTCGGACCGCGGATGCGGATTTCGCCGACCTCGCCGTCCGGCAACACCTTCGCCGGATCGTCAAGCGACACCACATCCATCTCGATGCCGGGCAACGCCACTCCGACCGAACCAGGTTTGTCCGGTCCCGTTTCGGGATGGGCGGTGCCGGCCGGGCAGGTTTCCGTCATGCCCCAGCCAGAGCGGAGCTTCATGCCGACCTTGCGCTCGAAGATCGTTGCGACCTCCACCGGCAGCGGCGCGCCGCCCGAGCCCGCGCTTCGCAGCGAGGAAAAATCGCGCTTGTCGAGATCGGGAAGTGCGGCGATCGCGATCCACATCGTCGGCACGCCAGGGAAATAAGTCGCGCGCTTGACCTCGATGTCGCGCATCACGCTCTCGACATCGAAACGCTGGTGCAGCGAGATCAGGTGGCCGCGGCGGATACAGGACAGCATCACGACCGTCAGCGCAAAGATGTGGAATAACGGCAGCACGCAGATCACGCGCTCGATCGGGTTGCCGCGCTCGGCGCGCGCCGTCTTGCCCCAGACGTCATAGATCGAGACCGCCGCGGTGAGATTGCCGTGGGTCAGCATCGCGCCTTTCGGCAATCCGGTAGTCCCCCCGGTATATTGCAACAGCGCGACGTCCTCGAGGTCGATGACGGGCCATTCTGCGGGCTTCGTCGCACCGTCAATGAACTGCCGGTAGGTGATGACGGCGGAATTGCCCGGCAGCGCTGTCTGCGGCGTGCCGACCTTGCCCCAGTCGTCGTCCTCGCAGACGATCAGCTTGTCGAGCAGGCCCTTGGCGAGGAATTTCAGCGCGGTCGGCAGCAGCGCGGAAAGGTTGCTGGTGACGAGCACACGCGCGCCGGAATCCGACAGCTTGTGCGACAGCGCGATCTCGCCGTCGAGCGGCGACAGGTGCACGATGCGCGCACCCGCTTTCAGCGCGCCGAAGAAATTGATCGGGTGATCCGGCGTGTTGCCGAGAAACAGCGCAACGGATTTGTCCTTGCCGTAGCCGGCGCGCAGAAATGCGCTGGCCGCAATCTCGACCTGCGCTTCCAGTTCGGCGTAGCTGATCGGGCGGTCGCGGAATTCCAGCGCCGGCCGCGTGGCGTATTCGGCCGCCGCATTCGACAGCAGGTCCGGCAGCGTGCCGCGCGGAATCGGATCGTCCCAGCGGACGCCTTGCGGATAAAACTGTTCGCCGGGATGGGTCATTAGGCTTTCAGCACAGCGTGATGATTGCAACGGCATTCCGCGGCGATGCGCCAGCATCGAACCCGGAACCTAAAGATTCCGGGTTCGCTCGCTGTCGCGAGCGCCCCGGAATGACACAGAGAAGGCGAAAGCCCATCAAGCCGCCTTCGACGGCGCGGTGAGCGAGGCAAACGTCTTGCCTTCGGCGGCGAGACGCTTGAGCAGCGGCGACGGCTCCAGCGAGGGATCGTTGGTCTCCTTGGCGTAGAAGGACAGACGATCGGCGATGTGCTTCAGCCCGACCTGGTCAGCATAGAACATCGGGCCGCCGCGGTAGATCGGCCAGCCATAGCCATAGAGCCAGATCACATCGATGTCGCTGGCACGGGCAGCTACGCCCTCGTCGAGGATGCGCGCGCCCTCGTTGATCATCGGATACATCATGCGCTCGAGGATCTCGTCGTCGCTGACCACGCGGCTCTTGCGTCCCAGGCGCTGCAAGGTCTCGGCAATCAGCTTCTCGACCTCGGGATCCGGCAACGGCGAACGCGAGCCGCCTTCATACTTGTAGTAGCCCTTGGCGGTCTTCTGGCCGAAGCGGCCGGCTTCGCACAGCGCGTCCGCGATTTCAGACTTGATGCCGCGGTCCTTGCGCGAGCGCCAGCCGATATCGAGGCCGGCGAGATCGCTCATCGCGAACGGGCCCATCGGCATGCCGAACTTGGTGACGACGGCGTCGACCTGCTGTGGCAGTGCGCCTTCGAACAGCAGCTTTTCCGACTGCTTGCCGCGCTGGGCCAGCATGCGGTTGCCGACGAAGCCGTCGCAGACGCCGACCACGGCCGGCACCTTGGCGATCTTGCGCGCCACCGCGACCGCGGTGGTCAGCGCGTCCGGCGCGGTCTTTTCCGCCCGCACGATCTCGCACAGCTTCATGACGTTGGCCGGCGAGAAGAAGTGCATGCCGAGCACGTCCTGCGGACGCGACGTCACCTTCGCGATCTCGTCGATGTTGAGATAGGAGGTGTTGCTGGCGAGCACAGCGCCCGGCTTGGCGTGCTTGTCGAGCGCGCCGAACACTTCCTTCTTGACCGCCATGGTCTCGAACACGGCCTCGATCACCAGGTCAGCGTCCTTGACGTGCTCCAGGCCCACCTTGCCGTCGATCAGCGCCATGCGCTTGGCCGGCGCATCCGCCGGGATACCGCCGCGCGCGGCGGTGGCCTCGTAGTTCTTCTGCATCACGCCCATGCCGCGCTTGAGCGCCTCTTCGCCGGTCTCGATCAGCGTGACCGGGATACCGGCATTGGCAAAGGACATCGCGATGCCGCCGCCCATGGTGCCGGCGCCGATGATGGCGACGCGGTCGACCTTGCGCGGCTTGGTGCCGTCGGGCACGCCCGCGATCTTGGCCGCCTCGCGCTCGGAGAAGAACGCATAGCGCTGCGCCTTGGACTGGTCGCTGGTGACGAGCTTGAGGAACCCCTCGCGCTCCTTCTTCAGGCCTTCGTCGAACGGCAGCTCGATCGCGGCGCGCACGGCATCAGCCGCGGCGAACGGCGCTTCCAGCCCGCGCGCCTTCTTGGTCAGGGCTGCGACCGCATTGGTGAAGATCGAAATGTCGGCCTTGGCGGCGGCGAGCTTGCTGTCGTCGTCGCGCAGCTTGCGCAGCGGGCGCTTCTCGGCCACCACCTTGCGGGCAAAGGCCTCGCCGCCCGCGGCCGGACCCTCGACGATCTCCTCGATCAGGCCGTTCTTCAGCGCATCCTGGCGCGCTGATCGGATCACCGGAGACGATCATCTTGACCGCCATTTCCGGGCCGACCGCGCGCGGCAGGCGTTGCGTGCCGCCGGCGCCGGGCAAAAGGCCGAGCTTCACTTCGGGCAGGCCGAGCCGTGCTTCCTTGGTGGCCACGCGATAGTGGCATGCCAGCGCGACCTCGAGGCCGCCGCCGAGCGCGGTGCCGTGAATGGCGGCGATGATCGGCTTCGGCGAATTCTCCATCGCGACCAGCACTTCGTGCAGGCCGGGCGGCTTCGGCGGCTTGCCGAATTCGGTGATGTCGGCGCCTGCGATGAAGGTGCGGCCGCCGCAGGTCAGCACGATGGCCTTGATCGCGGGATCGGCGATCGCCTCTTTCATGCAATCGAAAATGCCGCCGCGCACGGCTGCGCTCAGCGCATTAACGGGAGGGCTGTCCACCGTGACGATACCGATGGCGTCATGACGTTCGAGCTTGACCACTGCGTTCACGGGACTCTCCCTATAACTCTTGTTCTTGGTTGCTTCACTTGCGTTGAGTAGCTGCCTGATTGCGTCCGGAAACTACGTTGGAAGCCAGTTTCGCACTGCGAAATTAAATTCCACATCTTGACACGGAGGGTTATTTTGAAGCACGTCCGTTGTCAACGAGGACAGAAAACCAAGCAGGGAATGAAGCGTCCAGCCAAGAAAGCGGCGACTGATCGCAGCTTCGTCGTCGCGCTTTCCCGCGGCCTCGATGTACTGCGTGCGTTTCATCCCAATGACGGCCTTCTCGGCAACCAGGAGCTTGCGGCCCGTACCAAATTGCCGAAACCAACCGTTTCCCGGCTGACTTATACGTTGACGAAGCTCGGTTATCTTACACCCGTACCGCGTTTCGAGAAGTATCAGCTTGCGCCTTCAGCCATGGCGCTGGGGTATGCCGCCCTTGCCAATCTCGGGGTTCGGCATTTGTCCGAAGCCTTCCGCGAGGAAGTGATGCGCGAGACCGGCGGCGCGGTCGCCGTCGGCGCGCGCGATCGCCTCAGCATGATCTATTTCGGGCAGAGCCGTAACGGACTGACACTCGGCGTCCAGCTCGACGTCGGTTCGCGGATACCGATTGCAACCACGGCCATGGGTCGTGCGTATATCTGGGCACTGCCGCCGGAGGATCGTGTCGCGTTGCTGCGCGAACTGCGCGACCACTATGGCAGCCGCTGGCCGAAGATGCGCGACGGCATCGAGCGCGCCGGTGAGATGATCGCGCGTTATGGCTTTGCGATTTCTGCGGGCGAATGGCAGGACGATGTGCACGCTGTCGGCGTCGCCTTGCGGCTGAATGATGGAACTGGGCCCTACGCCTTCAATTGCGGCGCGCCGGCATTCCGCTTTACGGAAGATCGCCTGATCAACGACATTGGACCTCGCATGGTCGCAATGGTAAGGAACATCGAAGCGGCCCTGGGCGGCATCACCCCGCCCACAAAAAAAGAAGAAAGCAAAAGGGCAAGAGGAGGGAGGACGCGTGTTGTCGAGGGGATCAGATAGCCGTCGCTGCGGCGACCGGCGAGCGAGTTCGCGAGGTCGCATCAGCCCGATCGGGTTGGGCGCAGCGAAATGACGCAGGCACAGCTCGCGCAGGGCAATGCGCCCCTGCTCGCGGTTCGCGACGTCAGCGTCGTGTTCGGCGGCATCATCGCGCTGAATGGCGTGACCTTCGACATGCACAAGGGCCAGATCCTCGGATTGATCGGGCCGAACGGCGCCGGCAAGACCACGCTGTTCAATTGTCTTTCCCGCCTCTATCAGCCGTCTTCCGGCGACATCCTGATGGAAGGCTCGAGCATCCTGACGCGACCGGCGCACAAGATCGCCGAGATCGGCATCGGCCGCACCTTCCAGAACGTCGCGCTGTTTCCCAATCTCTCCGTGGCCGACAATGTCCGCGTCGGCTGCCATGCGCGCACCTCCTCGGACATCATCAGCGACTCCATCAAGCTCGCCTGGGTCCGCCGCGGCGAAGCCGAGATCAACAAGAAGGTTTATGAGATCCTCGCCTATCTTCGACCTCGAAGAGGTCGCCCATACCACGGTCTCCGGATTGCCCTTCGGCACCCAGAAGCGCGTCGAGCTGGCGCGCGCGCTCGCGGCCGATCCAAAGATCCTGCTGCTCGACGAGCCGGCCGGCGGCCTCAACCACGAGGAAGTCCATGTGCTCGGCGACCTGATCCGCCGCATCCGCGACGAACGGCACATGACGGTGCTGCTGGTCGAGCACCACATGGGTCTCGTGATGTCGATCGCCGACCATGTCGTGGCGCTCAACTTCGGCCGCAAGCTCGCCGAGGGAACACCGGCCCAGGTCCAGGCCGACCCCGATGTCATCAAGGCGTATCTGGGGAGCAAGGACCAATGACCGCGATGCTCAACGTCAAGGACCTGCGCGCCTATTACGGCCAGGTGCAGGCCCTGCACGGGCTCTCCTTCTCGCTCAATGAAGGCTCGCTCACCACGCTGCTCGGCGCCAACGGCGCCGGCAAGACCACCACGCTGCGGGCGATCTGCAACATGGTGCGCTCGACCGGCGCCATCGAGTTCGAGGGCGCTCCGCTCTCCAGCCGCTCCACCGAGAACATCGTTCGCCTCGGCATTGCCCATGTGCCGCAGGGCCGCGGCACCTTCACCACCATGACGGTGGAGGAGAATCTGCAGCTCGGGGCGATCTCCCGCAAGGACAAGGCCGGCATCGTCGACGACATGGAGCGCATGTACGCCCACTTCCCGGTGCTGAAGGAACGCTACACCCAGCAGGCCGGCACGCTGTCCGGCGGCGAGCAGCAGATGCTGGCGGTCGCGCGCGCGCTGATGCTGCGCCCGCGCCTGATGCTGCTGGACGAGCCGTCGTTCGGCCTCGCGCCGCTGGTGGTGCGCGACCTGTTCAAGATCCTCGGCAAGATCAACCGCGAGGACAAGGTCACCATTCTGGTCGTGGAGCAGAACGCCCAGCTCGCGCTCGAACTCGCCGACCAGGCCTATGTGATCGAAACCGGACGCATCGTGATGTCGGGCAACGCCAAGGACATCGCGAACAACGAGGACGTCCGCAAATCCTATCTGGGCTACTGAGGAGCCGGGACAAATGGAACTCTTTATCAACCAGGTCCTGGCCGGCATCTCGACCGGGGCGATCTATGCCTGCATGGCGCTCGCGGTCGTCATGATCTACCAGGCGATCGACCATCTGAATTTCGCGCAAGGCGAAATGGCGATGTTCTCGACCTTCATCTCCTGGCAGTTGATGCAGTGGGGCATCCCCTATTGGTGGGCGTTCCTGATCACGCTGGCCGTGTCCTTTGGCGGCGGCATCCTGATCGAGCGGCTGCTGTTCAAGCCGCTGGCAAAGGCGCCGGTGCTGACCAACGTCGCCGGCTTCATCGCGTTGTTTGCGATCGTCAACTCGGTGGCGGGCCTCACCTGGGACTTTACCATCAAGCAGTACCCGACCCCGTTCGGCTCCTCGCCGTTCCTCGGCAGCCAGCTGATCTCGACCCACCAGGCCGGCATGATCGGCGTCACTCTCCTGATGCTGGTCGGCCTGTACGCGTTCTTCCAGTTCACCCGGATCGGTCTAGCGATGCGGGCCGCCGCCGCGTTGCCGGAATCGGCGCGGCTGGTCGGCATCAACACCAGCTGGATGATCGCGCTGGGCTGGGGCATGGCCACCGCGATCGGCGCCGTGGCCGGCATTTTGATCGCACCGGTTGTGTTCCTCGAACCCAACATGATGGGCGGCGTGCTGGTCTACGGCTTCGCCGCCGCCGTGCTCGGCGGCCTCACCTCACCGCTCGGCGCCGTCATCGGCGGCTTCCTGATGGGCGTCTTCGAGAACCTCGCCGGCACCTACATCCCGGGCGTGGGCAATGAACTGAAACTGCCGATCGCGCTTGCACTGATCATCACCGTCCTTGTCTTCAAACCCGCCGGTCTCTTCGGCCGACCCATCATCAAGCGAGTCTGATCATGAGCGCAGCCGCAGAGGACGTCGTCACAGAAGCCCCGGCCGTCGAGGCCGTTCCAAAGCGCGCCATGACGCTGGGCACCGGCACCTCGCTGGTGATCCTGGCGGTGCTCCTGGTCACGCCGATGTTCATCAAGAACTTCGTCGTCTTCCAGATGACGATGGTCCTGGTCTACGGGATCGCGGTGCTGGGGCTCAATATCCTGACCGGCGGCTCGGGCCAGTTCTCGCTCGGCCAGAGCGCGTTCTTCGCGGTCGGCGCCTACACCACCGCGGTTCTGATGGAACATGGCAACGTCAACTATGCGCTGACGCTGCCGATCGCAGGGCTGGTCTCGTTCGCGGCGGGCTATTTGTTCGGCCAGCCGGCGTTGCGTCTGTCAGGCATTTACCTGGCGCTCGCCACCTTCGCGCTCGCGGTCGCCATGCCGCAGCTGCTGAAGCTCAATTTCCTCGAGCACTGGACCGGCGGCGTGCAGGGCCTTGTCGTCCTCAAGCCCGATGCGCCGTTCGGCTTGCCGATCGGTCAGGACAAGTGGCTCTACTACTTCACGCTGGCGATCACGATCGCAATCTATCTCGGCTCGATCAACCTGCTGCGCTCGCGCTCGGGACGGGCCTTCATGGCGATCCGCGACAATGAGATCGCGGCCTCCGCCATGGGCGTCGACGTCGCGCTTTACAAGACGCTGGCCTTCGGTGTGTCGGCGGGCATTACCGGCATCGCCGGCGGGCTCAGCGCCATCGCCGTGGCGTTCGTGGCGCCGGACGGCTACACGATCAACTTCGCCATAGCGCTGTTCCTCGGCATGGTGGTCGGCGGCGTCGGTTGGCTGCCCGGATCCTTTGTCGGTGCCGCCTTCATCATCTTCGTGCCCAACATCGCCGAAAGCATCTCCAAGGGGCTCTCCGGCGCGGTGTTCGGCGTGCTGCTGTTCATCATCATCTTCCTCGTGCCGCACGGCGCAAGGCAGGTAGCCATCGTTGCCACGCAACTGCTCGGCAAACTCAGGAAATAACCGAGTAAACAACAAGCGGCGACGTCACAAATTAATATTCCGTCATGCGGGCATCCGCCCGTACTACGACTAAAAACGAGCCCCCTGCGACCCCGTCGCAGGGGGCTTTTTGTTGCTGCGAGGCAGCAGAAGGTATTCAATGCAGGCAACGGCCGCAAAGCGCCTGACTGCACAACACGCACAATCATCAGTGATCCAGGGAGAGATCAGAATGCCTGCTATCCAACTGCGAATGGGGGCCTTCTCGGCTGCCCTCGCATTGCTCGCTGCGACCAGCAGCCCGTCCTTTGCGCAGAAGAAATACGACACCGGCGCCAGCGATACCGAAATCAAGATCGGCAACATCATGCCGTATTCGGGACCTGCATCGGCCTATGGCGTGATCGGCAAGACCGAAGAGGCCTACTTCAAGAAGATCAACGCCGAAGGCGGCATCAACGGCCGCAAGATCAATTTCGTCACCTATGACGACGGCTACTCGCCGCCGAAGACGGTGGAGCAGGCACGCAAGCTCGTCGAGAGCGACGAGGTGCTGTTGATCTTCAACCCGCTCGGCACGCCGCCGAACTCGGCGATCCAGAAATACATGAACCAGAAGAAGGTGCCGCAGCTGTTCGTCGCCACCGGCGCCACCAAGTGGAACGATCCGAAGGACTTCCCCTGGACCATGGGCTGGCAGCCCAACTACCAGAGCGAAGAGCCAGATCTACGCCAAGTACATCCTGAAGAACCATCCGGACGGCAAGATCGCGATCCTCTACCAGAACGACGATTACGGCAAAGACTACGTCAAGGGACTGAAGGACGGCCTCGGCGCCAAGGCTGCCTCGATGATCGTGATCGAGGACAGCTATGAAGTCTCAGAACCGACCATCGACACCCACATCGTCAAGATCAAGGCCACCGGCGCCGACATCTTCTTCAACGTCACCACGCCGAAATTCGCGGCGCAGGCGATCAAGAAGAACATGGAGATCGGCTGGAAGCCGGTGCACTTCCTCAACAACGTCTCCGGTTCGATCGGCAGCGTGATGAAGCCGGCCGGCTTCGAGAACTCGCAGGGCATCATCTCCTCGCAGCTATCTGAAGGACCCGACCGACGCGCAGTGGAAGAACGATGCCGCGATGAAGGCGTGGAACGAGTTCCTCGACAAGTATTATCCGGAAGCCAACCGCGCCGACGCCTCGGTGATGTATGCCTACGTCGTTGCCCAGGGCCTCGTGCAGGTGCTCAAGCAGTGCGGCGACAACCTGACTCGCGAAAACGTCATGAAGCAGGCGGCGAGCCTCAAGGATTTCGAGCCCGGCGGCCTGCTGCCCGGCATCAAGGTCAACACCTCGGCGACCGACTTCGCCCCGCTCTCGCAGCTTCAGTTGCAGCGCTTCAAGGGCGAGGGCTGGGACCTGTTCGGCGAGATCCTGAGCGGCGACGTCGGCGGCTAGCCGCAAGACTTCTGCCTAATTGACTGCTGCCTGACTGACTGCTGCCTAAAAACGCAGCCCCTCGCGCCGCTGGCGCGGGGGGCTTTTTGTTGTGATGTTGCTGCCGAAATGGTAGTCACGGCACGCTCAAAAAGAGTTCCGCCCAAGGGCCGGGCAAATGGTGATTTTCAACCCACAGGGAGAGAGACTTAATGTCCGTTACGACCAAACTCGCGGTGCTTTCGACCGCACTCGCCGTGATCGCTGCTTCATCGAGCAGCGCACTGGCGCAAAAGAAATACGATACCGGAGCCACCGATACCGAGATCAAGATCGGCAACATCATGCCCTACTCCGGTCCGGCATCCGCCTATGGCGTGATCGGCAAGACCGAAGAGGCCTACTTCAAGAAGATCAATGCCGAAGGCGGCATCAACGGCCGCAAGATCAACTTCATCACCTATGACGACGGCTATTCGCCGCCCAAGACCGTGGAGCAGGCACGCAAACTCGTCGAAAGCGACGAAGTGCTGCTGGTCTTCAATCCGCTCGGTACGCCGCCCAACTCGGCGATCCAGAAGTACATGAATTCGAAGAAGGTGCCGCAGCTGTTCGTCGCCACCGGCGCCACCAAGTGGAACGATCCGAAGGATTTCCCCTGGACCATGGGCTGGCAGCCCAACTACCAGAGCGAGACCCAGATCTACGCCAAATACATCCTGAAGAATTATCCGAATGCCAAGATCGGCGTGCTCTACCAGAACGACGATTACGGCAAGGATTATCTGAAGGGCCTCAAGGACGGCCTCGGCTCCAAGACCTCGATGATCGTGCTGGAGGAGAGCTATGAAGTCTCCGAGCCGACCATCGACAGCCACATCGTCAAGCTGAAGTCGACCGGCGCCGACGTCTTCATCAACATCACCACGCCGAAATTCGCGGCGCAGGCGATCAAGAAGAACGCCGAGATCGGCTGGAAGCCGGTGCACTTCCTCAACAACGTCTCCGGTTCGATCGGCAGCGTGATCAAGCCGGCCGGCTTCGAGAACGCCCAGGACATCATCTCCTCGCAGTATCTGAAGGATCCGACCGACGCGCAGTGGAAGAACGACGCCGGGATGAAGGCGTGGAACGAGTTCCTCGACAAGTACTATCCCGAAGCCAACCGCGCCGATGCCTCGGTCATCTTCGGCTACACGGTGGCGCAGGGCCTGGTGCAGGTTCTCAAGCAGTGCGGCGACAACCTCACGCGCGAGAACGTGATGAAGCAGGCGGCGAGCCTGAAGGATCTCGAGCTCGGCGGCCTGTCTGCCGGGCATCAAGGTCAATACGTCGGCGACCGACTTCGCGCCGATCTCGCAGCTTCAACTCATCAAGTTCAAGGGCGAGACCTGGGAGCGCTTCGGCGACATCATGAACGGCGACGTCGGCGGCTAGAGCTTCAGCTTCTAGTTTGACGCGTTTTCTTCACGCGAACCGGTATCCACTTCGCTTGAAAACGCTTTGATCGACCGACCACAGTTCGAGAACCCCCGCGAGGCATGCCTCGCGGGGGTTTTCTTTTGCGCCGATTGGATGGATAACCGGCATCCTGCGATCTGAAAGCTCTGGAAGCGATGACCGACCGACGCCCTCTCCTGCGCGCGATCTTCGATGCGGCCGTCGCCGCCGCGCATCCCGATGTCGTGCTGGGGGCGCATCTGCCGCCGGTGCCGAAAGGCCGGGTGATCTGCCTTGCCGCCGGAAAGGGCGCAGCCGCCCTCGCGGCAGCTGCCGAGCGGCATTATCTCGACGCACTCGAACTCGATCCGGCGCGGCTGATCGGCATCGCCACCACCCGCCACGGCCACGGCGTGCCGACCCGTCGCATCAAGGTGATCGAGGCCGGCCATCCCGTGCCCGACGAAGCAGGGCTGAAAGCTGCCGACGATACGCTGCGAATGGCGCTGAGGCGACGTCTGACGACCTCTTGCTGGTGCTGCTGTCGGGCGGCGGCTCCGCCAACTGGATCGCGCCGGTCAACGGCGTGACATTTGCCCAGAAACAGCAGGTCAACCGCGCGCTGCTGCGCTCCGGCGCGCCGATCGGCGAGATGAACGTCGTGCGAAAGCATCTCTCGCGGATCAAGGGCGGCCGGCTGGCGCGCGCCGGAAAGCTGGCCGCCGAGATCGTGACCTTGGCGATCTCGGACGTGCCGCATGACGACCCTTCCGCGATTGCCTCCGGCCCGACCGTGCCGGATCCGACGACACTGGCGGACGCCCGCGCCATCGTCGCCAAATACAGTCTTGCGGTCGACGAGGCTGTGCGCCGCGCGCTCGATGACGCGAACAACGAGAGCTGCAAGCCCGATGACGCCGCCTTTGCCCGCGCGCGCTTCGAACTGATCGCAAAACCCAAGGCGTCGCTCGATGCCGCGGTGACGATCGCAGGCAACGCGGGCTACGAGACCATCGAGCTGGGCGCCGATCTCGAAGGCGAGGCCCGCGACGTTGCCGCCGCGCATGCGAGGCTTGCGCTGAAGGCACGCAGTGAAGGCAGGCGCATCGCCATCCTCTCCGGCGGCGAATTGACGGTGACCGTGCGCGGCAACGGCCGTGGCGGCCCGAACCAGGAATATGCGTTGGCACTCGCAGGACTATTGAAGGATACGCCCGACGTCGCAGCGCTTGCCGCCGACACCGACGGCGCCGATGGCGGCGCGGGCAGCGCCTCCGATCCCGCCGGCGCCGTCATCGATGCGGCGACCTTTGCAAAGATGAAGTCGCTCGGCCTCGATCCCGCAGGCCTATCTCACCAACAATGATGCTACGGCGTTCTTTGCGCAAAACCGGCGATTTGCTGCTAACCGGCCCGACGCTGACCAATGTCAATGATGTCAGGGTGATTCTGGTGGATTAGGGTCCGGCCTATCCGCCTTCATTGCAACGCTTCGGAATATTAACGCTTTGTTCAGCGCGTTTGCAGGATTTCGCCCTGGTTCAGGGCGTACAAGGCTTCAGTTCACCTGCTTCGGTCTGTAATGGCTCCCTCCCGCAAACAGGCGCGCCGCAAATGGCGACGGGGAAACGCCATATGACCGATCGCGAGCCGCCAGCCGTCGAGCCGGAGCCCGCCGCCGATTTGCAGGCGCGGCTCGCGGAAGCGATTCACAACCTGTCGCTCGGAATCGTCATCTTCGACAGCAATCGCAAGGTCGTGTTCTGCAACCGGCGCTACATGGACATGTACGCGCTCTCAGCCGACCAGGTGAAGCCGGGGACGCCGACCAGTGCGCTGATCCAGCACAGGCTGAATCTGGGTCTCAAGGTGCGCGGTGCTCATGAGGACTACATCCGTGAGCGCGTCGGCCGCAACATCGCGCTCGACACCACGGTACAGGAATTCACCGACGGCCGGATCATCGCCTACACCGTTCGCCCGCTGCCCGATGGCGGCGGGATCGCGACCCACGAGGACATTACCGAACGCGAAGAGCTCCACGCGCGGCTCAAGCATGAATACGAGCGGGGCAAGGAACAGGAAGAGGCGCTGCGTATCAGCAATTTCCAGTTCGACACCGCGATCAACAACATGTCGCAGGGCCTGTGCTTTTTCGACGCCGACCACAAGCTGATCGTGTGCAACGAGCGCTTTCTCGAACTGTACGACATTCCGTCCGGCAAGGTCGGACCCGGCACGCCGCTCACCGACATCGTCGACCTTCGCTATGAGGCGGGCAGTTCTCCGGCAATGTCACGCGACGAATATGTGCGCTGGCGCACCAACGTTGCCGTCACCAACGAGGCAAAGGACAGCATCGTCGAACTGAAGAACGGCAAGACCTTCAAGATCCGCCATCGTCCGATGCCCGATCACGGCTGGGTCGCCACCCACGAAGACATCACCGAGCAGCGGCAGGCCGAGGTCAAGATCGAGCACATGGCCCACCATGATGCGTTGACCGATCTTGCCAACCGGGTGTTGCTGAACGAGCGGCTGGAGCACGCTTTAGGCTGCTTCCAGGACACTCAGATGGTGGCGGTGCATCACCTCGACCTCGACCAGTTCAAGGCGGTCAACGACACCTTCGGTCACCATGCGGGTGACAAGTTGCTCAAGATCGTCGCCGAACGCCTGCGCGCCCTGGTGCGCGAGACCGACACCATCGCGCGGATGGGCGGCGACGAATTCGTCATCGTCCAGGCGCCGATCGCGGACCCTGCGGAGGCGACCACGCTGGCGCAGCAGATCATCGCCTGGCTCAGCGAGCCCTATGACATCGACGGTCAGCAAGCCGTCGTCGGCACCAGCATCGGCGTCGCCGTCAGCCCGGGCGACGGCCTGGCCCCCGACAAGCTCCTGCGTAATGCCGACCTCGCATTGTACCGCGCCAAGGGCGACGGCCGCGGCACGTTCCGCTTCTTCGAATCCGCGATGGACGAACAGATGCAGACCCGCCGCATCATGGAGCAGGATCTGCGCAAGGGACTGCCGGCCGGAGAATTCGAGCTCTATTACCAGCCGGTGGTGAACCTGGAGAGCAACGAAATCTCCGGCTTCGAGGCGCTGCTGCGCTGGAACCATCCCGAGCAGGGACAGGTGCCGCCCTCGACCTTCATTCCGCTGGCCGAAGAGATCGGCTTCATCGTGCCGCTGGGAGAATGGGTAATCCGGCAGGCCTGCCTGGACGCGGCGCGTTGGCCGAAACATCTCACCGTCGCCGTCAATATTTCGGCGGCGCAGTTCCGCGGCTCCAGCCTGATGCTGGTCATCGTCAACGCACTCGGCGCTTCCGGCCTGCAGCCGACGCGACTCGAGATCGAGATCACCGAATCCGTGCTGTTGCAGGACAGGGATGCGACGATTGCCGTGCTTCACCAATTGCGCGCGCTCGGCATCCGCATCGCCATGGACGATTTCGGCACCGGATATTCCTCGCTGACCTACCTGCAGTCGTTTCCGTTCGACAAGATCAAGATCGACCGCTCGTTCGTGAAGGAAATCACGGAGAATGCCGGCTCGCTCTACATCGTGCGCGCGGTGGCGGCGCTGGCGAATGGCATGGGCATGGCGGCCACCGCCGAGGGTGTCGAGACCAAGGAACAGCTCGACAAGGTCACCGCGGTGGGCTGCACCGAGATGCAGGGCTATCTGTTCAGCCGGCCGCTTCCCGTTCGCGAGATCGAGCGGCTGTTCCTGTCAGGGTTGCGGCAGGACGATGGGAAAGACGCCGCGGTCGCCTGAGCGCTGTAGAGCTTCAACTGATTGGATATTCAGATCCTCATGGTGAGGAGCGCGTCTTCGCGCGTCTCGAACCATGAAGGCCACAGACGGGCCTACATCCTTCGAGACGCCGCTTCGCGGCTCCTCAGGATGAGGATTAAGGGCTCAGAGCTCCTGCGCGATCTTGGCGAGCATATCCAGTAGCGCGGCCTTGTTGGCGGGGCCCAGGAGTTCGTTGAGCCGCGCCTCGTGCTTGCCGGCGACCAGCTTCTTGGCTCGCGCCAGCACGGCGCGGCCCTTGTCGGTCAGGACCAGGATGTGCGAGCGGCGGTCGTTGGCCGAGCGCATCCGCGCGCAAAGGTCGCGGCTCTCCAGTCCATCCAGCATCGCCACGAAATTCGGCCTGAGGATGCCGAGCGTGTTGGCGATCTCGGTCTGGTTGCGGCCCGGGTTGCGGTCGAGCAGGAGCAGCACCGAGAACTGCGCCGGCGTGAGCTGCAGCGGCGCCACCGAGCGTAGGAAATCCTCGAACACTTTCAATTGCGCCCGCTTCAGCGAGTAACCGAGCAGCTCCGACAATTCGCCAAGCTGCAGGGCCACCGCCTCCTCTGCGGCCTCGGCCGCCTCCTTGCGCGACAGACGGGACGGCTTGAGCGCATCCGTGCCGGCGGTTTTGGAAACAGTCATCGCTCGAAGCTCGCAATCCCGCTAGAAAAGCGCTTGGTCTCGAAAGGCACGTTGGCCGCTTGGCCGGGCCTTGAGATTATACTTGATAATTGTTATACGATATATCAAATGTCGGCGGGTTTCAACCGCCGAAATGGGGCGTCGGGGGCGGACAGCGGGCCGCAGCCGGCCGGTGGCGTGAGGGGAGCGTCCGGTCTTGAACACGACAATCATGCTGTTCCTGATCCAGGACGGCATCACCAGCGGTGCGATCTACGCCCTGCTCGGGCTCGCGACGGTCCTGGTGTTCGCGGTCACCCGCGTCATCCTGATTCCGCAGGGCGAGTTCGTCACTTACGGCGCGCTGAGCTTCGCCATGCTGTCGGTCGGCAAGGTGCCGGGCACGGCGTGGCTTGCGGTGGCGATGGGGGCAGTCGCCTTCGGCCTTGATCTGTTCGCCGCGCGCCGTGCACTGCGCCTCGATCGGGTGGGACGCGCCTTCGCGCTCAACATTGTCTTCCCTGTTGCGGTGCTGGCGCTGACCTTGCTGCTTGCCGGGCCCAAAACGCCGATCGCGGTCAACATCGCGCTGGCGCTGCTGATCGTCGCTGCGATCGGCCTGTTCCTTTACCGTCTCGCCTTCCAGCCGCTGGCGCATACCTCGGTGCTGGTGCTGCTGATTGCCTCGGTCGGCTGTCATCTTGCGCTGCAGGGCCTCGGGCTCGTGTTCTTCGGCGCCGAGGGGATGCGCGGACCTGCGCTCTCGAGCGCGGCCTTCACCGTCGGTCCGCTGCGCTTCACCGGCCAAAGCATCGCGGTCTACGGCGTCACCATCGCCTTCATGATCGGGCTGTGGCTGTTCTTCGGCGCCACGTTGATGGGCAAGGCGCTGCGCGCCACCGCCGTCAATCGCCTCGGCGCGCGCCTGGTCGGCATCCGCACCACGCTGTCCGGCCAGATCGCCTTCCTGCTCGCCGCCGTGATCGGCGCGATCTCCGGCATCCTGATCGTGCCGATCACCACGCTTTATTACGACACCGGTTTCCTGATCGGCCTGAAGGGATTCGTCGCCGCGATCATCGGCGGCCTCGTCAGCTATCCCCTCACTGCGGTAGCGGCACTCGTGGTCGGCACGGTCGAGGCGTTCTCCTCGTTCTATGCCTCCAATTTCAAGGAAGTCATCGTCTTCACCCTGATCATCCCCGTGCTGGTGCTGCGTTCGCTCGCGGCGCCTGCGGTCGAGGAAGAGGGAGACTGACGCGATGATGAACCGCTGGCCCCTCCTCGTCTTTGCCGCCGTGATGGCGGCGATCCCGCTGATCCCGGGCGTGCCGCCGTTCTGGATCGTGCTGCTGGACAATATCGGCCTTGCCGCGCTGGTCGCGATGGGGCTCGTGCTGCTCACGGGCGTCGGCGGCCTCACCTCGTTCGGCCAGGCCGCGTTCTGCGGCTTTGGCGCCTACACCACGGCCGTGCTGACCACTGCCTACGGCGTCTCGCCCTGGCTGACCTTGCCCGCCTCGCTGGTCGTCAGCGGTATTGCCGCCGTCATCCTCGGCATCGTCACCGTGCGGCTGTCGGGTCACTATCTGCCGCTCGGCACCCTCGCCTGGGGCATCGGCCTGTTCTACCTGTTCAGCAAGCTCGAATTCCTCGGCCGCAATGACGGCATCTCAGCGATCCCGCCGCTGTCGATCGGCGACTACAAGATGCTGAGCCCGAATACGATCTATTTCGCGATCTGGACCGCGGTGCTGATCGCGGCGGTGCTGAGCATGAATCTTCTGGATTCGCGCACCGGCCGCGCCATCCGCGCGCTGCGCCGTGGCCATATCGCGGCTGAGGCTTTTGGCGTGCAGACGCCGCGAGCCAAGCTGCTGGTGTTCATCTACGCCGCTGTGCTCGCCGGCCTCTCCGGCTGGCTCTATGCGCATTTCCAGCGCGCCGCCAACCCGACGCCGTTCGGAGCCCAGGCCGGCATCGAATATCTCTTCATCGCCGTGGTCGGCGGCGCCGGCTATGTCTGGGGCGCGGTGCTCGGTGCAGGGATCGTCGTGATCCTGAAAGAAGTGCTGCAGAGCTACCTGCCGTATATTTTCGGCGGCCAAAGCCAGCTCGAAACCATCGTGTTCGGCATCCTGCTGGTGCTGTTGCTGCAGCTCGCGCCGACCGGCATGTGGCCGTGGCTGATGTCGCGATTGCCGTTCCGACTGGCCCGCAAGCATCCGGACACCGCGCTCACCCTGCCCTTGCGGCTGCGCTCGCCGACCGAGCCTTCCGTGCTGTTGCAGATCGATAAGGCGCGCAAGCAATTCGGCGGCGTCATCGCCGTCAACGACGTCTCGTTCGACGTGCAAGCCCGCGAGATCGTGGCCTTGATCGGCCCTAACGGCGCCGGCAAGAGCACGACCTTCAACCTGATCACGGGCGTGCTGACCTCGAGCGGCGGCGCCATCTCCTTTCTCGGCAAGCATGTCGACAACGCGCCGCCGCAAGAGGTGGTCAAGCTCGGCATCGCGCGCACCTTCCAGCACGTCAAGCTGGTGCCCGATATGACCGTGCTGGAGAACGTCGCGATCGGCGCGCATTTGCGCGGCAATTCCGGCGCCATCTCGAGCATGTTGCGGCTCGACCGCGCCGATGAAGCACGACTGCTGGCGGAAGCCGCCCGTCAGATCGAGCGCGTCGGGCTCGGCGATCAGATCGACCAGCTCGCAGGCTCGCTCTCGCTTGGCCAGCAACGCATTGTCGAAATCGCGCGCGCGCTTTGCGTCGATCCCGTGCTGCTGCTGCTCGACGAGCCGGCTGCGGGTCTGCGCCACCTCGAGAAGCAGCGGCTCGCCGCGCTGCTGCGCCAGTTGCGCGACAGCGGCATGTCGGTGCTGCTTGTCGAGCACGACATGGGATTTGTGATGGATCTGGCCGACCGCGTCGTCGTGCTCGATTTCGGCACCAAGATCGCCGAAGGCACGCCCGAGGCCATCAAGGCCAATCCGGACGTGATCAAGGCCTATCTCGGAGCCGTGGCATGAGCGTGCTGTTGCAGGTCGCGGATGTGCACATCGCCTACGGCAAGGTCGAGGCCGTGCGCGGGGTCTCGCTCGACGTTGGCGACAACGAGATCGTCACCATCATCGGCGCCAACGGCGCCGGCAAGACCACGCTGCTCAATGCCATCATGGGCATCCTGCCGCTGAAGGGCCGCGTCGGCTTTGCCGGCGAGGACATGGCGCGGCTCGAGATCGAGGACCGCGTCGCGCTCGGCGTCAGCCTCGTGCCGGAACACCGCGAGCTGTTTGCGACCATGAACGTCGAGGACAATCTGCAGCTTGGCGCCTTCCGCATTCCAAAGGCGACCGCGGCCAATTCCTTCGAGAGGGTCTACACGCTGTTTCCGCGGCTGAAGGAACGGCGCAAGCAGCTTGCCGGCACGCTATCCGGCGGCGAGCAGCAGATGCTGGCGATGGGTCGCGCGCTGATGGGCGCACCACGGCTTCTGATGCTGGACGAACCGAGCCTGGGTCTCGCTCCCATCATCGTCGCGGACATTTTCCGCACCATCGGCGAACTGCGCGCCGCCGGCGTCTCGGTGCTCCTGGTGGAGCAGAACGCACAGGCCGCGCTGAAGGTCGCCGACCGCGCCTATGTGATGGAGCTCGGCGAGTTCGTGCTTGATGGCGCGGCGCAGGAGATCGCCAGCAACCAGCGCGTGGCCGCAAGCTATCTCGGCTTCCAGCACCAGGGCGAGAGCGCCGTCTAGGTCTCGTGGCCGGACCGGCCGACGCCATGCTTCAACTTGCCCGACCCAGACAGAGCCAATGGCCTGGATCCTGCTTTGACAGGGTGATCCTGACCTGATCCAATTTCCGATCGCTCCCGGCCTCCTGCGACGGCGGGAGCCCGAGACCATCCAGGCATTCTGTACCAGTGAGGAGCCGACCGATGAAAGAACGGGAACTTCGCGATCTGATTGCAGAAGTCAAAACCGGCCGTTTGTCACGGCGGGCCTTTGTCCAGCAGATGATTGCCGTCGGCCTTTCCGCGCCAATCGCCGGCATGATGCTGGCCCAGTCGGGGGTGGCCATGGCTGCGACCGAAATCCCGTACAAGCCGACCAAGGCCGGCGGCGGCGGCCTGCTCAGACTTCTGTATTGGCAGGCCGTGACCCTGCTCAACCCGCATTTCGCGGTCGGTACCAAGGACCAGGATGGCGCGCGGATCTTTTACGAGCCGCTGGCGGGATGGGACAATGACGGCAATCTCGTTCCCATCCTGGCCGCCGAGATTCCGAGCAAGGAGAATGACGGCCTGGCCGAGGACGGCCGCTCGGTGGTGTGGAAACTGAAGCGCGGCGTCAAATGGCATGACGGCATGCCGTTCACGGCCGACGATGTCGTCTTCAACTGGGAATATGCCAGGACGCCGGAGACGGCGGCGGTCTCGATCGCCAGCTACAAGGACATCAAGGTCGAGAAGGTCGACGATTTCACCGTGCGTGTCACGTTCGACAAGCCGACGCCGTTCTGGGCCGACGCCTTTGTCGGCACCTACGGCATGATCCTTCCAAAACATCTGTTTAAGGATTATATCGGCGGCAAGTCGCGCGAGGCGCCGAACAATCTGAAGCCGGTCGGCACCGGTCCCTTCATGTTCGTCGATTTCAAGCCGGGCGACATGCTGCGCGCCAAGATCAATCCCGACTACCACATCGCCAACCGGCCGCATTTCGACGAGCTGGAAGTCAAGGGCGGCGGCGATGCGGTCTCGGCAGCACGCGCGGTGCTACAGACCGGCGAATATGACTATGCCTGGAACATGCAGGTCGAGGACGAGATCCTGCAGAAGCTGGAAGCCACCGGCAAGGGCAAGGTGATCATTTTTACGTCAGGCAATGTCGAGTTCCTGTCACTCAACTCGGCCGATCCCGCAGTCGAGATCGACGGCGAGCGCGCCAGTATCAAAACGAAACATCCGCTGTTCAGCGACCCGGCCGTCCGCCAGGCCATCAATCTTCTGATCGACCGCGTCTCAATCGAGAAGTTCATCTATGGCCGCACGGCGCTCGCCAGCGCGAACTTCCTCAACAACCCGCCGCGCTTCCGCTCGAAGAACACCAAATTCGAATTCAACATCGAGAAGGCCAACCAGATTCTCGAAGCCGCCGGCTGGAAGAAGGGCGGTGACGGCATCCGCGCCAAGGACGGCAAGGCGCTGAAGTTCATGTACCAGACTTCGATCAACGCGCCACGGCAGAAGACGCAGGCGATCATCAAGCAGGCATGCCAAAAGGCGGGCATCGACGTCGAGCTGAAGTCGGTCGTGGCATCGGTGTTCTTCTCCTCCGACACCGCCAATCCCGACACCTACCCGCACTTCTATGCGGATGCGCAGATGTACAACACCACCATGCCGCAGGCCGATCCGCAATTCTTCATGAACCAGTATGTGTCGTGGCAAGTGGCCAACAAGGACAACAAGTGGCAGGGACGCAACGTCTCGCGCTGGACCAGCAAGGAATATGACGAGACCTACAAGCAGTGCGAACAGGAACTCGATGCCGTGAAGCGTGCGGCGCTTTTCATCAAGCTCAACGACCTCGTGGTGACGGACAATTACATCCAGCCCATCGTCTCCCGCACCAGGGTTTCGGCACTCAGCGGCAAGCTGACCGCGCATTTATCGGGCTGGGACAACGACCTGTGGCAGCTCGCAAGCTGGTATCGGGACGCATGAGACCGGCCTTCGGGTGCGCGTGACGAAGCGGCCTGAGCGGGCGGTGGCGGGACGATGATGGGAAAATACATCCTCCGGCGTCTGGCCATCGCTGTCCCGAGCCTGCTCGGCATCAGCCTTATTCTGTTTGTGCTCTTGGCTTTGGCGCCGGGCGACCCCTTCAGCGAACTCGCCACCAACGCCAATATTCCCCCCGAGGTGCGCGCGGCGTTGCGGGTCAAGTTCGGGATCGACGACCCCGTCTTCGTCCGCTATCTGCGCTGGCTTGCCGCGATGCTGCAGGGCGACTGGGGCTTTTCCTTCGCAAGCCGCATCAACGTCGATCAGCTCATCCTTCAGCGCGTCCCGACCACGCTGTTTATCGTCGGCTCGTCGCAGATCCTGGCCTTGGCGGTAGCGCTGCCCGTCGGGGTTTATGCCGCGATGCGGCCCTACTCGATCTTCGACCAGATCGCCAACGCGATCGCTTTCATCGGCTTTTCGCTGCCGACATTCTTCACCGGTCTGCTGCTCATCCTGATCTTCAGCGTCACTCTCGGCTGGCTGCCCTTTGTCTATCGCGCCGACATCGCCGCCACCGGCTGGCAGTGGTATTGGGAGAACTTCAAACAGGCGATCATGCCGGTGTCGGTGCTCGGCCTGTTCCAGGCGGCCTCCTACACGCGCTATGTGCGCTCCGCGGTGCTTGACGTCATTCGCCTCGACTACGTTACGACGGCGCGCTCAAAGGGCCTCGACGAGAGCAAGGTGATCGTCAAGCACGTTGTGCGCAACGCGCTGATCCCGGTCGTGACGCTGGTCGCGCTGCAGATGCCGGCGGTGTTCGGCGGGGCCATCGTCACCGAGCAGATCTTTCGTATTCCGGGCATCGGCTCACTCCTGATCACCGCAATCCTCGCCAATGACACGCCGGTCATCATGGCGGTCGCGTTCGTGTTCTCGTGCCTCGTCGTCGCCTTCAACCTCCTGGCAGATATCATCTATGGCTGGCTTGACCCACGCATCTCCTACCGCTGAAGCGGTGCCGCCGCAGGCCGGCCGGCGCCGCATCACGCCGGGTTTTGACGCGTGGCGAAAATTTCGCCGGCACCGCATGGCGCTTGCCAGCGTGGTGATCCTGGCCGTGCTCGCATCGGCGGTCGTGTTGGGGCCGCTGCTGTGGCGAATTCCGATCAACGAGATCGATTTCACCGCCCGGCTCGCTCACCCGTCGTGGGAGCATCCGTTCGGCACCGACGATCTCGGCCAGGACCTTTTGGCGCGCATGATGTATGGCGGGCGCATTTCGCTCGCGGTCGGTTTTGCAGCGATGGCGGTCGCCATCGTCGTCGGCATTCTGATCGGCGCTGTTTCCGGCATCGCGCGCGGCAGCGTCGACGCCGTGCTGATGTGGATCACCGACCTGTTCCTGTCGCTGCCGCAACTGCCGCTGCTGTTGCTGGTGATCTATTTGTTCCGGGATTCGCTCAAGAATGTCGTCGGGGCCGAGGGCGGCATCTTCATCCTGATCGTGCTCGTGATCGGCGGCTTCCGCTGGATGCCGGTGGCGCGGCTGGTGCGGGCGCAGTTCCTGTCGTTGCGCGAGAAGGAATTCGTCGAAGCGGCCCGCGCGCTCGGCGCAACCACGCCGCGTCTGGTGATCCGGCACATCCTGCCCAATTCGCTCGGACCGGTGATCGTGGCCGGCACCATCGACGTCGCAGCCGCCATCATCGCGGAATCGACGCTGTCGTTCCTCGGCCTCGGCTTTCCGCCTGACATCCCGACTTGGGGCCGACTGCTGTTCGACGCCAAGGATTATCTCGACATCGCGCCGCACTGGGCGCTGTTTGCGGGCGCCGCCATTTTCCTGACCGTGCTTGCCATCAATTTCATCGGCGATGGATTGCGCGACGCCCTCGACCCCAGGAGAGTGATGTAGATGGCGGTCGCGGCGGCTGTGATTGATGTCGACGGGGTGCGCGCGGACGACACCGCGCTGCTCGATATCAGGGGATTGAAAACCCATTTCGCCACCGACGATGGCATCGTGCAGGCGGTGGATGGCGTCGATATCACGGTCGGCCGCGGCGAGACGGTGTGCGTCGTCGGAGAGTCCGGCTGCGGCAAGACCGTCACGGCGCTTTCGGTGCTGAAGCTGATCGCGATGCCGCCCGGGCGCATCGCCGCCGGACAGATCCTGTGGCAGGGCCGCGACCTCGTTCCGCTCGGCTCGGACGAAATGAACCGGATTCGCGCCCGCGAGATCGCCATCGTTTTCCAGGAGCCGATGACCTCGCTCAACCCGGTCTACACGATCGGCGACCAGATCGGCGAGGTGATTGCGCTGCATGAGGGATTGGGCCGGCGCGCGGTGCTGGAGCGAACCATCGAGATGCTGAATCTGGTGCAGATCCCCAACGCCAAGCAGCGTGTCAACGACTATCCGCATCAGTTCTCCGGCGGCATGCGTCAGCGCGTGATGATCGCGATGGCGCTGTCGTGCCGGCCAAAACTCCTGATCGCCGACGAACCGACCACGGCGCTCGACGTCACCATCCAGGCGCAGATCCTCGATTTGCTGCAGGACATGAAATCGCGCTTCGGCATGTCGATCATGCTGATCACCCACGCCATGGGCGTCGTCGCCGAAGTAGCCCAACGCGTCGTAGTGATGTATGCCGGCAAGGTGGTGGAGGAAGCGCCGGTCGGGCAGTTGTTTGCAAATCCGCGCCATCCGTACACGCAGGGATTGATCCGCTCGATCCCGCGCATCGACAAGGCGGCCGTCCGCAAGACGCGCCTGCAGACCATCGCCGGCGTCGTGCCGCGGCTGATCGATCCGCCACCCGGTTGCCGCTTCGCGCCGCGCTGCAATTTTGCGACCGATGAATGCCGACTTGCTCAACCCGCGCTGCGCGAGCTCGAAGCTGGTCACAAGGTTGCGTGTATCCACGCGGAAGCGACCGCCTGATGAGCGAACCCTCGATGATGAGCGAGCCATTGCTGCGGGTTGTGAGGCTGACCAAGCAATTTCCGCTCAAGGGCGGCCTGTTCGGACGCCAGGCCGGCAGCGTCCATGCCGTCGACGGCGTCGATTTCGAGATCGGCCATGGCGAGACATTGGGACTGGTCGGCAAATCCGGCTGCGGCAAGTCGACCACGGGGCGGTGCGTACTGCGCCTGATCGAGCCCAGCTCGGGTGAAATCCATTTTGAAGGCAAGGATGTCAGGCGGCTAGCGGCCGACGAACTTCGCACCCTGCGTCGCGACATCCAGATCATCTTTCAGGACCCCTATGCATCGCTCAATCCGCGCATGAATGTCGGCGCAACCATTGGCGAGGCGCTGATCATTCACCGCCTGACCAAGACCCGGCGTCAGTTAGAAGAGCGCGTGGTGGAGCTGCTGGAGACCGTTGGCTTGCAGGCCGATCACATGGGACGCTATCCCAACGAGTTCTCCGGCGGCCAGCGCCAGCGCATCGGCATCGCGCGGGCGCTCGCCGTCGAGCCCAAGCTGATCGTCTGCGATGAGCCGGTGTCGGCGTTGGACGTGTCGATCCAGGCCCAGATCATCAATCTGCTGGAGGACCTGCAGCAAAAGTTCGGGCTTGCTTATCTCTTCATTGCCCACGATCTGTCGGTTGTCGAGCACATCAGCCGGCGCGTTGCGGTGATGTATCTCGGGCGGATCGTCGAGACCGCGGCGGCGCGCGACCTTTATGCCTCTCCGCTGCATCCCTATACCGAAGCGCTGTTGTCGGCGGTGCCGATACCGGATCCAAAAGTAAAACGGCAGCGCATCAGGTTGGCAGGCGAAGTCCCAAGTCCCATCCACCCGCCGAAGGGGTGCCATTTCCACACGCGGTGCCCGATCGCGCAGTTTCCCAAATGCAGCCGCGAAACGCCGGCGCTCAAGCAAAGCGCGGACGGGCATTGGGTTGCCTGCCATTTCCGCTGAGAAACGGCGACAGCCCCGCGCGCTACTTCTTCTTCGAAGGCTTTGCCTTCGGCTCAGGCTTCAGCGCCTGCGGGTCGAATCCGACATAGAAGACGTAGCTGTCGCTGAGCGCGCCGGGCGGGGCCGGATACACCAGATCGTCGACGACAATGACGAAGGGAACGCTGGAATTTTCCGTCATCGAAACCGTGGTCTGGTAGGCCTTGGTGGCGACGACTTTCTCGCCGACGCCGCCCTGGATCACCGCGACGCGCATCGGCACCTGCACGCTCGGCGGCGCGCCGGCGGGACCGGCGATGACCCGGCCCTGGATGCCGATCTTGGCCGTGATCTGTCCGGCATTGATGGTGCATTCACGCGCCATCTTCGAGATGACCGCCTGGTAGCGCAGGTCATTGCCGATCGCCTGCTTGCCCGGCACCCCCACCGACAAGGTCGAAGCCCCCGCGCGCACGGTCACCGAGGGGCACGTAAGGTCGCTTTCGTCGGCGGCCTCGGCCGGCGAGGTTGCCGCCGGCTCGTCGGACTTGCCGCCGAACAGGCCTTTGAAGCGATCGCTCAGCGATTGCGCCGCAGCGCCTGCGGCAAACAGCTGGCAACCGATCGCGACGCATGCGGCCGCCACGATCGCGCGTCCGATCACAGCTTTGTCACCCATGCGAAGTCCCTGCATGATCTCGCTTCATGATCTCCCTTGTATCACGACCCGTCTCCCGGGCGCGCCTTATAGCAGCGCAAAGGCGGCGAACCCAAGGCATTGAGCTGGCACTGTTCTGGCATTGATTTTGAGCCCTTATCCCCGGAAATCCTCGTGCAGCAGGCCGAACAGCAGGTGGTCCTGCCAGACGCCGTTGATGCAGAGGTAGCGCCGCGCCAGCCCCTCGCGGGAAAACCCGCATTTCTCCAGCACGCGGATCGAGGACGCATTGGAGGGGATGCAGGCGGCCTCGATGCGATGCAGGTTGAGTTCGCCGAACAGCGAGGGCAACAGCACCCGCAGCGCCGTCGTCATGTAGCCGCGATGGGCATGGGGCTCGCCGACCCAATAGCCGATCGTGCCGGCCTGCACGATGCCGCGCCGGACATTGGCGAGCGTCACGCCGCCGATCATCGCACCATCGGCTTCGCGAAAGATGATGAAAGGATAGGAGCGGTCGGCCGCGATATCCTCGGCGTAGCGGCGCAAGCGGCGGCGAAAGCCGGCCCGGGTCAGGTCGTCGGACGGCCAGATCGGCTCCCACGGCGTCAGATAGCCGCGGCTGTTCTCCCGCAGATGCGCCCATTGCGGAAAGTCGGCCATTTGCGGGGCGCGCAGCAGCAGTCCGTGGCCGCGCGGAACGAGCGCAGCCGGCCCGCTGGATGGCAAACGAAATAACGCCATACCCAAAAACTCCCCCGCCCCTTTGCCGGGCGCAAGCAGAACCCCGTGCCTCAGTGCAGCAGGGTCCTGGCCTTTGACCGCGTCAATCCTTCCGCAAAAGCCACCGCCGTGTCCAGACCCCTGCCGCCGCCGAGCGCAACCACCGCAGGCCGGCTGCGCGACAGCAGGGCCTGCGCGGCCATGCGGGTGGATTCGACGCTGACCGCATCGATCCGAGCCACCAGCTCGTCCACCGAAAGCGGACGGCCATAGGCGAGCACATGGCGCGCCAGCTGTTCGGCGCGGGACGAGCAGCTTTCCAGCGCCATCAAAAGCCCCGCCTTCATCTGCGCCTTGGCGCGCGCCACTTCGGCCTCGCTCAGCGTGCCGGCCGCCTCGTTGATGATGTCGACGATCACTTCCATCATCTCGGGCGCGTCGGCGGGATCGGTGCCGGTGTAAAGGCCGAACAGGCCGGTGTCGCTGTAGGGCGCGTGGAAAGTGTAGATCGAGTAGCACAGGCCGCGCTTCTCGCGCACCTCCTGGAACAGCCGCGACGACATCCCGCCGCCCAGCGTGTTGGTAAAGACCTGCAGCGAGAACAGCGACAGGTCGCGCTGCGGCACGCCCTCCAGCGCCATCGTCAGATGCGCCTGCTCGAGGTCGCGGTGCACGACGCGCGAGCCGCCTTTGCCAAACGTGGCCACTTGCGGCTTCGGCGCCGGCGTGCCGTCAAAACTCGCGAACTTGGCTGCTACTTCCTCGACCACGCGCTTGTGGTCGACGGCGCCGGCTGCCGCCACCACCATCTCGGGACCGCGATAATGCGTCGAGAGATAGCCGCGCAACGTGTCGCGGTTGAACGCCTTCAGGGTCTTGGCGGTGCCGAGCAGCGAGCGGCCCATCGGCTGGTCCGGAAAACAGAGCTCGTTGAGATGCTCGAACACCACGTCGTCGGGCGTGTCCTGCGCAGCGCCGATCTCCTGCACGATGACGTTCTTCTCGCGCTCGAGCTCGTCGGGCACGAAGGACGGATTGGCCAGGATGTCGGAGAGCACGTCGAGCGCCAGCGGCACGTCTGCCTTCATCACCCGCGCGTAATAGGCCGTGGTCTCGGTCGAAGTGCCGGCATTGAGATCGCCGCCGACCGCCTCGATCTCTTCCACGATCTCGCGCGCGCTGCGCTTCGTGGTGCCCTTGAACGCCATGTGTTCGAGCAGATGCGAGATGCCGTGCTCGTTAGGCTTCTCGTCGCGGCCGCCGACGCCGGTCCACACGCCGAGCGCGGCGGTCTCCAGATGCGGCATGGTGTCGGTGACGACGGTGAGCCCGGACGGAAGTTTTGTCAGTTCGACGCTCATCCAGCCACTCCCTGCTTCGCCGCGCGGCTCACCTGCAGCACGAAGCGTTCGACCTCGGCGGAATCGTTCTTCATGACCTTGATCTGCTCGTTCTTCGTCATCAGCCCGTCGAGCCAGGCCGGCAGTTGCGGGCGCACGCCGCAGGCGGCTTCGACCGCGTCGGGGAATTTCGCCGCATGCGCGGTCGACAGCACGATGTTGGGGATACGCGAATCCGACGTATCGCGATCGGCCACCGCGAGCGCGACTGCGGTGTGGGGATCGACGAGGTCGCCGGCCTCGCGCCAGGCGGCGCGGATGGCGGCTGCGGTTTCGGTCTCGTCGGCGCGGCCGGCATCGAATTCCTCGCGGATGGCGGCGAGCATCGGGTCGGGCAGCACGAAGCGCCCCGACTGTTTCAGCGAGGCCATCAACCGCCGCACCGTCTCGGCGTCGCGCTTGCAGGCCTCGAACAACAGCCGTTCAAAATTCGAGGAGATCTGGATATCCATCGAGGGCGACGCGGTGGCGTGGACGTCGCGCACCTCATAGATGCCGGTCTTCAGCGTGCGCGGCAGGATGTCGTTGACGTTCGCCGCGATGCGCAGCCAGCGCACCGGCAGGCCCATGCGCTTTGCGACGTAGCCGGCAAAGATGTCGCCGAAATTGCCGGTCGGCACGGTGAAATCGACGGCGCGGGCGGGCGCGCCGAGCGCGACGGCCGAGGTGAAGTAATAGACCACTTGGGCAACGATGCGCGCCCAGTTGATCGAATTGACCCCCGACAGCGCGACCTGGTCACGGAACTTGTGGTGATTGAACATCGCCTTCACGATCGCCTGGCAATCGTCAAAGGTGCCCTCGATGGCCAGCGCATGCACGTTGGCAGCGCCCGTCGTCGTCATCATGCGGCGTTGCACGTCGGAGATGCGCCCGTTCGGGAACAGCACGATGAGGTCGACATTGTCGAGGCCGGCAAAGGCATCGACCGCGGCACCGCCGGTGTCGCCCGACGTTGCGACCACGATGGTGGTGCGCTGCGCGCGCTTGGCAAGCACATGATCCATCAGCCGCGAGATCAACTGCATCGCCACGTCCTTGAAGGCGAGCGTCGGGCCGTGGAACAGCTCCAGCAAAAATTGATTGGGACCGATCTGGTCGAGCGGCACCACCGCGGGATGGCGGAACGTGGCGTAGGCTTCGTTGGCCATGCGGCCGAGATCGGCATCGGAAATCTCGCCGGCCGTAAACGGCTTGATGACGTCGACGGCGACTTCCCAATAAGGACGGCCGAAGAACCCTGCGATGGTTTCATGGGAAAGCTGCGGCCAGACTTCGGGCACGTAGAGGCCGCCGTCGCGGGCAAGCCCGGTCAGCATCACATCACAGAAGCCCAGCACGGGGGCTTCACCCCGGGTCGAAATATAGCGCGTCAAACCGCCCTCCAAAGGCTCAAGCAGTCTTTAAGCCTTTGATATATCTTGAGTTAACCTGTCCGCCTGCGGCGAACGAAGCGGGGCACCATAATGGGTTTTCTCGCGTCGGGAAATGCCGCGAATGGCGAAAAGATCGACGGTGCCTACCCCGCGCGAAACTGTCGTCCCTGCGAACGCAGGGACCCATAACCACAGGGCGTTGTTGTTTGGGCAAAGCCGTCCGAAAGCTTGCTTGAATCACACCCGCCGCGGCGTATGGGTCCCTGCGTTCGCAGGGACGACAATGGAGCGAGCGGCTTCATTCCCGCGGCGCGTTTTCGCCCGAGTTATGCAATCTCGTCGTCCCTCTCTTGACGAAAGGGCGCAGGGAAAGCCGGGCGCCGAATGCACCCGTAGCCTGGGGGCAACAAAAAAAGCCCACCAGTAAGTCCACCACAGGTTCAGCCAGTCACACCGGCTTTCCCCGCACAATGGTTTGACGGTTTCCTTCGTGCTCTCCCCGGTGAGCGGCGTTTTTTGTCACCGTTGTCTGCGGGATACCTCCCGCAAAATAGACGCCACGGTCGCGGCGCCAGGACCACACGACTTCGCCGTACGCAGTTTTGCTGTCGTCGCGCTAGAAGAAAGCGCCGCATGGCTGCGTCCATCGCATTCCGGCCCGACGTACGTGACGATCGCGCGATACGTCCCCTTTTGACGGGCCGGAACGGGTCAGCATATGCCACTGATTTGGGTGTTCGGTAAAGGAGAATATTTTTTGCTTTGGGGCTTGACAGGTTTTCGCCAAAACGGAAGTGATTTGCCCGTCGTGCCGAATTTGCAACACTCTTGCCGCCGCGCTCCGCTGTCGTCCCTGCGAACGCAGGGACCCATAACCACACAGAGCGATTGTTGAGGGAAAGCCGACCACCACCGCGATTCAACAACGCCAGCCGCGGCGTATGGGTCCCTGCTTTCGCAGGGACGACGACGGAGAGATTATTGTCCGCAGCCATCCTTCGAGACGCGCGCTGATGCGCGCTCCTCAGGATGAGGAGTGTGCAACTGAGGTCCTGTCGGGCGGACTACGCTTGCGCAAATCCGCCCTACCCCTTCTTTGCGACCACCTCGCCGTCTTCCTTCACAAGGGACGTCGCGGGATTGTCGAGGAGATCGAGCACCAGCTCGGACGGCCGGCACAGCCGCACGCCCTTTGTGGTGACGACGATCGGGCGGTTGATCAGGATCGGATGGGCGAGCATGAAGTCGATCAGCTCGTCATCGCTCCATTTGGGATCGGCGAGACCGAGTTCGGCATAGGGCGTGCCCTTCTCGCGCAGCAGCGCGCGGGCGGAAATCCCCATCGCCTGGATCAGTTCGCGCAGGCGGGCGCGGTCCGGCGGCGTTTTCAGATATTCGATCACCTCCGGCTCCTCGCCGCTTTGGCGGATCATCGCCAGCGTGTTGCGCGAAGTGCCGCAGGAAGGGTTGTGATAGATCGTAACCGTCATGGCGAAACCTCCTTGTCCTGCTGCCGCGTCGCGCCCCGCGCAGCAGCCAACTCATCAGCATCAATGCGATCACGGCGCCGACCAGCTCGCTGGCGATGAAGCCCGGCAGATCGACCGGGCGGATGCCGGAGAACGTGTTGGTCAGCGATCGCGCAATGGCCACTGCCGGATTGGCGAAACGAGGTCGATGCCGTGAACCAGTAGGCCGCCGTGATGTAGAGACCGACCAACCACGGCACGGCCGGGCGATTGAAGCGGATCCCGGCCAGGATGGTGGCGACCAGCCCGAATGCGGCCACGGCCTCGGCCAGCCATTGCGCGCTGCCGGTTCGCACCTTCATGGAGAAATCGAACAGCGGCAGACCGAACATGGCATGCGCGATGACGGTGCCGGCAATGCCGCCGAGGATTTGCACGGCGACATAGCGCGCCGCTTCGCTCGCGGACATGTCGCCCTTCAGCGCCATCACCAGCGAGACCGCCGGATTGAAATGCGCGCCCGATACGGGCCCGAGAATGGTGATGAGGACGACGAGGATGGCGCCGGTCGGCAGCGTGTTGCCGAGCAATTGAAGCGCGACGTCCTTGCTCAGGGTTTCCGCCATGATCCCCGAACCGACGACGGTCGCAACCAGCAGGGCCGTGCCCAGCGCTTCCGCAGCCAGCCTGCGTGGCAGATCGAATTCGGACATCGGCTTGCCTCTCCCTGCCCCTCAATGCGACCGAGGTCGGCCGGCTGTCAATTCCAAATGCGCCATTGCCAACCCATATTTCGATAATTCTAGAAATACGGTTGACAGTGGAAGAGACGCGGGTCATATTACTGTCATGAAGATCGATGACGCCGCTGCCCATCTCGAAGCCCTCGGCAATCCGACGAGGCTGAAAATCTACCGCACCCTGATCCGCGCGGGAGAGGCCGGTATGGCGGTCGGACGTCTACAGGACCGGCTGAAGATCGCGCCCTCTACCCTTTCCCACCACATCAAGTCACTCGTGGTCGTAGGGCTCGTGACGCAGGTGCGGGAGGCCACCACGCTGGTCTGTCACGCCAACTACGACGTGATGCGCGATCTCGTCGATTTCCTGGTCGCTGAATGCTGCTCTGACAGCGCCGAAAGCGGAAGTGCAAAGACGGCAGCGTGACTTTCTTGCGCTGTTAATTTCGATATTTCTAGTTTTATGGGAGAAGCAAGATGAGTGACCCAAAAACTGTCGCCGTCGTTGGAGCCGGTCCGGTCGGACTTGCCGCCGCTGCCCATATCCTCGCGCGCGGCATGAAGCCGATCGTGCTGGAGGCCGGCGACAGTGTCGCGCACGCGGTTCGGCAATGGGGTCACGTCCAGCTGTTCTCGCCGTGGGAATACAACATCGACCGCGCGGCCGAACAGCTGCTCGCACCGACCGGATGGAATTCGCCGGACCCGCATCAGTATCCGACCGGCGCCGAACTGGTGGAGCGCTATCTCGAGCCGCTGGCGACGCGAACCGCGCTGGCCGATCACATCCGGACCTCGAGCCGCGTCACCGACATCAGCCGTGTCGGCTTCGACAAGCTCAAGAGCAAGGGACGCGAGAGCGCGCCGTTCGAGATCAGGTACCAGAATGGAAAAGGCCCGGAGGTCGTGCGCGCCGATGCCGTCATCGATGTGTCCGGCACCTGGCACGCGCCCAATCCCGCCGGCGCCAACGGCCTTCCCGCCATCGGCGAACGCGCGGCGGCAAACCGCATTGCCTATGGCATGCCCGACGTGCTGGGGAAAGCGCGCGCTCGCTATGCCGGCAAGACCGTCGCCGTACTGGGCGCGGGACACTCGGCAATCGGCACGCTGATCGATCTGGCGCAGCTTGCCGAACAGGCGCCGGGAACGCGGCCGGTCTGGCTTTTGCGGGGCGACGATCCCGCCAAGGCGTTCGGCGGCGGCGCCAACGACAAACTCGCAGCGCGCGGCGAACTGGGCAGCGCATTTGCGCAACTCGTCGCATCGGGCAAGGTGCAGATCGAAAGCGCTTTTCGCGCCTCGCACATCGCGCAGGACGGCCCGCGCCTCGTGGTCGGCGCAGGCGCCTGCTGCGGCCGTCAAATCCTGGTCGACGAATTGATTGTCGCCACCGGTTTCCGGCCCAACTTCGATTTCCTGCGCGAACTGCGCATCGAACTCGATCCCACGGTTGAAAGCCCGGTGCCGCTCGCACCGCTGATCGACCCCAACCTGCACAGCTGCGGCACCGTGCGGCCGCACGGCGCGCGCGAGTTGGCGCAACCCGAGCCGGGCTTCTATTTCGCCGGCATGAAATCCTACGGCCGTGCGCCCACCTTCCTGATGCTCACCGGCTACGAGCAGGTGCGCTCGATCGCCGCCGACATCGCCGGGGATCGCGACGCCGCCGAACGCGTCGAACTGGTGTTGCCCGAAACCGGTGTGTGCAGCCGCGCGGCCGCGCCCGACGCAAGCTCGTGCTGTGGCGGACCGGCGCCGTCCAACGTTGACGCCTGCTGCGCCGACGATGCAAAAGCCAAGCAGCAAGGAAAGGCCGGTTGCGGATGCGGCTAGCGCTTCCCGATCGGGTGGGGTGAGAACATCAGGCTGCAAGGCAAAGCAGTTATCGTTGCGATGTGCGTGGGGCAGCTGGGCAGCCTGCTGCCGCACGTCGTCGTGCCCGCGCTCCTCGCTGCCTTCCTGATTCCGGAATGGCATCTGTCGGGCGCGCAGGCCGGACTTTTGTCGGGCTCGGGTGCTGCCGGCTACATGCTGGCGGTGCCGTTGCTGGCGACACTCACCGACCGCATCGATGCGCGCAAGATTCTGATCGCAGGGTCGGCGGTCAGCGCATTCGGCACCGTGCTGTTCGGCCTGTTCGCCACCGGGCTCTGGTCCGGCGCGTTGTTCAACGCAATCGCCGGCATCGGTTTCGCCGGCGCCTACATGCCCGGGCTGAAAGCGCTGACCGACCGGCTGGCGCCCGGCGATTCATCCCGCGCTGTGACGCTCTACACGTCGAGCTTTTCGCTCGGCGTCGGCTTTTCGTTTCTGGTAGCCCAGCTCGTGGCCGAAAATCTTGGCTGGCGTGCCGCGTTCCTGGTCACCGCGATCGGTCCATTGGTGATGCTGACGGTGAGTGCGCTGTTGCAGCCGGTCGAGCCAAAGCCCGCGGCGGGGCGCTTGCTGAACTTCGCGCCTGTTGTGCGCAACACCCGCGCCATGGGATTTGTGCTGGGCTACGGCGCGCATTGTTTCGAGCTCTACGGCATCCGAACCTGGATCGTGGCATTCTGGACTTTCGTGGTCGCAAGTCACCCGACCCTGCTTACACCGTTGATCGTCAGCTTCGTGTTCTCGATCCTCGCGATGCCCGCGAGCATCCTCGGCAACGAACTCGCACTGAAGCTCGGGCGGCATCGCGCCATCTCTGCGGTCATGGTCACTTCGGCGGCGGTCGCGCTTTTGATCGGCGGGCTGTCGGACCAATCGCCATGGGTGCTGATCCCGCTCCTGCTCGTCTATGCGCTGACGGTGCCCGCCGATTCCGGCGCGCTGACCTCGGGAATGACGATGGCCGCCGATCCCGAGAACCGCGGCGCAACGATGGCGATGCATTCGACCGTCGGCTTCAGCCTGTCCGCGCTAGGCGCCTGGGCGATCGGGGTGGCGCTGGATGCCGCGGGCGGACCGGCGAGCGCCTCGGCCTGGACGGCCGCCTTCGCGGTGCTGGCCTTCGGGATCCTGCTTGGGCCGCTTGCGCTTTACTGGTCGAGGAAGGTATCCGCGCCGGAGCGCGCCTGACCGCGAAGAGGGCCGCAGCGATGCTGCAGCCCTCTTCTGGAAGGGTCGGCCTCAGTTCGAGGTGCAGACCTTCATGGTCTTCATGCCGGTCTCGGCTTCCGTCTTGGTCTTGAAGGTGCCGTTGTCGACGACGGTGGTCGTCGTGGTCGTGGGCTTGGTGTCGACAATCGTGCACTTCTTGGTGGTGGCGTCCCGCACCACGTAGAACTCGGCAGCCATGGCCGTCTGGGCAATGGTGCTTGCGGCAAAGGCGAGCGCGCCGATCAGCAGGGTTTTCTTCAAGGTATCCTCCTCCAGTGTCACGTGATGCCGCGATCAACCGGAGGCCGGATCGTTCGTTCCATTTTTTCCCGATCGAGAAGGCACACGGCCAATTTCCCGACGCGCCGCAGTCTCATCCAGTTGCTTGAGGTGAATGAGGGCCAGCACCACGATCGCTTCCGTGTCGGTGGCGCCCTGCTCGCAGCACTTGCGGATAAACTGTTCGAGAGCGAGGCGCCGCTCGCCGTGATCGGCCTCCCGGCGGTTGATCAGCCGATAGACACGCCATGCCCGCTCAAAGGCGATCTCCGCGATCCCGCTGGCCGCCATTCCTGCCCCACCCGATCCGGGATCACGCGGCCGGCGCGGGCATCGCGCTGACTACCACTTTTTCCCGACCAGCGAATTTCGCCAATTCCAGGGGGGAACGCAAGCAACCCGACCAGTTAACCCTGCAGAGCCAGAATTTGCCCCGGCCTAGGAACCATTGCTGCACCGCCAAGTTTTGACTGGCATCGGGGGCGGTTGTTGAAAGATTGGTCGTGATACATGCCGCTCGGTCGGTACTTCGTTTTCATCGGCGGCTCTCTCCTGGCACTCATCTGCCTGATCGACTGGCTGGTTCCGCAGAAGACGGTCGCGGCGGCGGCAGGCGATCCCGACCGCACGGTCATCCGCATTCATTCGACCCATAAATGGCCGAGCGCCGTCGTGTTCGACACCACCCAGCCCACGATCGTCCCCCCGGCGCAGCCTGTGATGGTTCAAGCCGCCGCGGAGACGCCGCCGGCTGCGCAGAAGTCGCCCCGCGATGCGCTGGCGCAGATTGCAGAGGTGCCGTCTGTCACCACGGCCCATCCAACGCCGCCGAAGCATGTCAAGCGCCGGACGAAGACGCCGCGGCATCCGACAGAGCAGGTGGCGAGCTACGAGACGTTCGGCTTCCGCCCGCTGTTCGCGACGGGTTGGTAGCAAGACTTGACTAAGACAAACCTCGGGCAAAACCGGCAATTCGCAATTCTCAAGGCAGATCTTGATGCTTCTTTCCCGGCCTCTGGAACAATCCAGGGATTGGGAAATTATGCCAAGAGATCGCATCAACGCGATTGGGAGGGACACCATGAGATACGCTTTAATCATCGCTGCGGCGGCGACAGCCTCGCTTCTCGCCATTACCTCATCCGCATCCGCAAGGCTCGGAATGGCGCCGCTTGCTGTCCAGGACGACGGCGTGGTTCAAGTAAAGCACGGCCATGGCCATGGTCATGGCCATCGCGGCTGGCACCGCAACCGCGGTCATCATTACGGCTGGTCCCGGGGCCACCATCGCGGCTGGGGCCACCGTCATCATCGCTATTACTAGGCGCGTCGCGCCTTCACCAACCATTGCCCGGGTGAAAGCGGATTCGTCTGGCTCAATGAACTGGCCGTGTCAGGCCGCGGCCAGTTCAAGTTCCCCTTGCGGCATCAATTCAATCCCATTTCGACCGCCATGCGGATCAGGTCCGAGTGGTTCTTCGCGGCCAGTTTCTGCTTGAGCAGCGAGGTGGTATTGGCGACGGTCTTGTAGGAAATATCGAGCGCTTTTGCGACCTCGACGATCTTGTCGCCACGGCCGAGCAATCGCAGGATCTCCAGTTCGCGGGACGACAATTGCGTTGCGGGGTTCGCCTTGATGACAGCACCCGAGAATGTCACGGCCTCGGCGAGTTGAGGTGAGATGAAGTTGTCGCCGGCCGCGACCTTGCGCACCGCCTTCACCAGGAGCCGTGGATCGTCCCCTTTGGAGACATAGCCCTGTGCGCCCATCTCGATCGCGCGCACGACGAAGGCCGGATCGTCATTCATGCTGAACATGATGATCCGGGCCTCGGGATCGTCCTTGCGGATGCGCCGCATCAACTCGAAGCCGGACACGTCAGGCAGATTGATGTCGATGACCGTCACGTCGGGCTTCTTCTGCGCGAAGGCACGATGACCGGATTTGGCGTCAGCCGCTTCCTCGATCCTGACCGTTGAATCGCCGGCAAACAGCGACCGGCATCCCGACAGGACCACGGGGTGGTCGTCGATGATCAGTACCCTGATGGTCGATTTCGCGTTATCCTGCATCAATTCGCGCAACCTTTTCAGAAAGATAAATTCTTTGCCGAGTCCCCAGAAGAGAGAAACGTGCGGTGCGGCTTAGAATTGTCCAAAGGTGGAACCGACTCCCGCTTCGTACGCGAATGTTCCTCCCATTGGGCCTGATGTTCGTGGCCACCTTGCTGCTCGGCACGGTTGCCCTCCACATCTTCTCCACCGAGCAGATGGCGGAAGAGAGCGGCCCCGCCGTGCGTTCGGCGAGATCGGTGGCGGACGCGCTCAATGCGGCCCTGCAATCATCCGGCAATCCGCGCGACACGCTCGATGCGTTTTCCCGCTCGCTGGGAAACTCGGAGTCCATCCAGTTTCGCGCAACCGATGCTGCCTCGGAACGGAAAACTGCAGCTGAGGTGCGCACGCCGCCCGGCAAGGTTCCCCGGTGGTTCACCGAGCTTCTGACCATCCCTCCCATCGGCGCCTCGTTTCCGATCCTGCTCGACGGCAAGCAGGTTGGCGCCATCGTGTTCTCCCCCGACGTCTCGGCCGAAATCTACGAAAAATGGATCGGCTTCCTCGCCATCATCGCGGCGGCGAGCTTGCTGACCGTCACCACCGGCATCATCGCCTATTTCACCATCGGCACGGCGCTGCGACCATTGCAGGATCTCGCCGATGGCCTCACGCGCATGCGCAACGGCGATTACAGCCGGCCGATTCCGGTCGCGGGCCCGCCCGAGATCCGCAAGGGCAGCGAACAGGCCAACGATCTGGCGCAACGGCTCAACGCGCTCAGCATCGATAACCGGGATTTGCTGCGAAAGATCGTCTCGCTGCAGGATGCCGAACGGCGTGACATCGCCCGGGAGCTGCACGACGAGCTTGGTCCGCTGTTGTTCGGCATCCGCGCCAGCACCGTGGCGCTGCGCGATACCGTCCCGCACGGCAGTGACGCGTTGGGTGATGCTGCGGAAAACATCCTGCAATCCGTCGAGGCGCTGCAACAGGCCAACCGTCGCATTTTGGACCATCTGCGACCGCTGCATATCCAGGAACTCGGCCTCGCGCGGAGCATCGAGACCTTGCTGCAGAATGCGCGCACCCAGGTCCCCGCCGTTGCGCTCTCCTCCCGCATCGATCCCCGCCTCAATGAACTGGACGGCCCGTTGTCGCAAACCGTCTACCGCGTGATCCAGGAGGGACTGACCAACGCGCTGCGCCACGCCAGAGCCAAATCGATCAAGGTCGAGGCCTCGCTCAACGCTGAAGAGGTGACGATCGAGACGTCGGACGACGGGATAGGATTCGCCGAGGAAGAGATCGTGTTCGGACGCGGCCTGACCGGCATGCACGAGCGCGTTCGTGCGCTCAGCGGGACATTTCAGTTGCGGCGCGAGGCCGGCAGGAGCGTGGTTCGCTGCCGTCTGCCGGTCGCCGAATTCGCAGCCGAGGCCAATGGCCAGAGCGCTTCGACGGGAAACCGCGCGGGATCATGAACGCGCAAGCCTCCCGTCGTTGCGTCCTCAATGCATGTGCACGCGATAGAAGCCGACGCCAGCGATCACGACGATCGCGGGCAGGCCCCCTAGCAGGATCACAGGCATTGTCCTCTCTCCGCTTCAACGAAAGCATAATCGCAAACGCTGCCAAACGTTCCTGACAGCTTCGGGAAAAAGTTGCAATTGGCAGAACCCCGCCCGCGTCCTGGCCCGGCTGCAACGCAGCGGCTGAGCGAGATCAGTTTCCGAATGGATGATCGAACGGACCGCAGCTTGTTTGCCGGATTTTTCCGCCCGGCGAAAATTTGAAGACGATCCGTACCGGCTTGCCTTCAAAGCTCGAATAGTCGAGCACGACGCCGTCGGGCGTCGGCGCGATTTCCTCCAGGCCGAATGCGGTCGGCACAAAGGCGTCGAGCCGCGGCCGCCAATAGGCCTCCAGCGCGCTGCGGCCATGGATGAAGATGCCGTCGCAGGCGCATTCGAGGCTGGCTTCGTCGCCATAGAAATCGAGCAGCGCGGCGAGGTCGCGCTTTCGGCACGCGTCCAGCCAGTCGACGACGACGGCTATGGGGTCAAAGTCTTCAGGCATGTTCGACATGCGGTCCACATGTTGCTTCTATCGGCGCTATCGGGGATGCGCGAGCAAATACGGCGATCGCGGTGAACGGCCGCTGAACGGCGCATTAATTCGCGGACAGGGAGGAACCGCCGGTCAGGCGTCGATCAGGCCTTGCGCTGCGCCCGCCACCAGATGCCGAACGCGATCAGGACAGCGCCTGCCAGCATGAACCAGGTGATGGCGTATTGCAGGTGATCGTCCTTGAGATGGACGTGGAGCGGCCCCGGTTTTGGAATGCCGCTGTCCGGCACCGGTGTTTCGAGGTCGACATAGAACGGCGCAACGGCGCGTCCATCTTCACCCCAACCGAGCACGCGGGCCATCGCCAGGTGGTCGCGCACGAACCACAGCCGCTTTGTCACGTTTTCCGCCGGCGTCAGCTTGCCTGCGCCTTCGGGAAAACGCAGGTATCCGGTCAGCGCTACCGGCATGCCGGTGACCAGTCGCTTTGTTGCGCGATCCTGCTGGGCGCGGTCCTGCATCGTGTTCTGCACGAAACCCGCATTGACCGCGACGACAGCACCATCGGCAAGCCGTGCCGGCAGGAACGCCCAGCTGCCGGGTCCGGTGACGTCCTCGCGCACGGCCGAGCCTGAACTGTAGACCATCGCATCCGGCAGCGCCGCATAGGTCGCCGTGAAAGTGACGCGGCGGAATTCGTCCCTGGCCGGCGTCAATGCGCCCCATTCGGTGGCCGGCGGCAGCGCGACGGGGCTCGCGGCGAGCCGCTCGCTCAGTGCGGCAATCAGCTCGTGCTTGGCGAGGCGGCGCTGCAACTGCCAGACGCCGAGGCCGAGCAGCAGCGCCAGCAGCGCCAGCGTGAACAGGCCAAAGCCGACACGACGTCCGCTCATTTCGGGCCGCGATCGATCAGCCGGCCCGGCGCGGCCTTGTGGTGGTATTGCAGCGCGATCAACAGCGACTTCATCGCGCGCAGCGGCAGCAGCGTGGTCGCCAAAATCAGCGGCAGCCAGAGCGCGGCATGCAGCCAGAGCGGCGGCTGGTATTTCACCTCGACGATCAGCGCTGCGCCTACCACGATGGCGCCCGCGATCATGATGATGAAGATCGCCGGGCCGTCGCCGGAATCCATGAACGAAAAATCGAGCCCGCACGCCTCGCAGCGCGGCCGCAGCGTCAGGAAGCCCGCATAGACGGCGCCCTTGCCGCAGCGCGGGCATTTGCAGGTAATGCCGCGCAGCGCGCTCTCGGTGACGGTGGGTAGCGTCTCGTTCATGCGCTTCCTTCTCAAAGCAAAGGGGCGGCCCTGCGGCCGCCCTCTCTTAGCACAGCGGACCTCTCCTGTTTGACGCGTTTCCTTTACGCGAACCGGTGCCCGCTTCGCTTGGAAACGCTACGCTCTCAATGCGCGGCGTGGCCGGCGACTTCGGCGCCGCGGCCCCAGACGTAGATGCAGATGAACAGGAACAGCCAGACCACGTCGACGAAATGCCAGTACCAGGCGGCGAACTCGAAGCCGAGGTGCTGCTTGGGCGTGAAGTGCCCGGCATAGGCGCGGAACAGGCAGACCAGCAGGAACACGGTGCCGACCAGCACGTGGAAACCGTGGAAGCCGGTCGCCATGAAGAAGGTCGCGCCATAGATGTTGCCGGAGAAATGGAACGCGGCGTGGGCGTACTCGTAGGCCTGCACGCAGGTGAAGCAGGCGCCCAGAATCACGGTGAGGATCAAGCCGTTCTTCAGGCCCTGGCGATCGTTCTCGAGCAGCGCATGATGCGCCCAGGTGACGGTGGTGCCGGAGGTCAACAGCAGGAGCGTGTTGAGCAGCGGCAGGTGCCAGGGATCGAAGGTCTCGATGCCCTTCGGCGGCCAGGTGCCGGGAACGGCGCAGGCGCCCGCGGCGGTGCCGGGACCGCAGCCGAACAGCGCATCGCGCGTGGCGTGGACGGCATCGGCCGGGAACAGCGACGAATTGAAGAAGGCCCAGAACCAGGCGACGAAGAACATCACCTCGGAGGCGATGAACAGGATCATGCCGTAGCGGTGGCTGATCTGCACCACGCGGGTGTGGTCGCCCTTGTACTGGGCTTCCTTGATCACATCGGCCCACCAGGCTGCCATGGTGTAGAGCACACCGACGCAGCCGATGCCGAACACGATCGGCGCCGCCGAGTACATGTGGTGCATCCAGCTGATCGCCCCGACCGCCATGATGAAGGCCGAGACCGCGCCGACGGCCGGCCACGGGCTCGGATCGACGAGGTGATAGTCGTGATGCTTGGCTTGTGCGGCCATTGCAGTCTCCTCATTAGTGCCGTGTCATTAGTGCCGTGCTTGGGCACGCATCGTCAGATCGTCAAAGGTTGCCCTTGCGCTTGTCCGGTTCGCTTGCCGCAAGCGGCTTTGGCGCCGGATCGCGCACGGGATAGAAAGTGTAGGACAGCGTGATGGTGTTGATCCCGTCCTGCTCGGCGTCAGCAGCGAGCGCAGGATCAACATAGAACACGACCGGCATCACGCGCTTTTCGCCCGGCGCCATGGTCTGTTCAGTGAAGCAGAAGCAGTTGATCTTCTGGAAATAGGCGCCGACCGTCAGCGGCGCGACGTTGTAGGCCGCCTGGCCGGAGGTGGCGCGCGCCGCCTGGTTGGTGACGTTGTAATAGACGGTGGTGACCTGGCCGATCGGAATCTCGATCTCGGTCTGCTCGGGCTCGAACTTCCAGGGCAGGCCCGGGCCGACATTGGCGTCGAAGCGCACGGCGATCTTGCGCGCCAGCGGGCCCGAGGCGGGCAACGACGTCGCGACCTGCGTGGTGCCGTTGAAGCCGGTGACGCGGCAGAACCAGTTGTAGAAGGGCACGGCGGCATAGGACGCGCCGACCATCAGCACCACCACGAAGCCGCAGATCGAGGCGACCAGCGCATCGCGGCCGAGGCCGGGCTTGGGCCGGGCCTTGCGGGTTGGTTGCTGGGGGCTCGCGCTCATGCCGTCACTCACAGCGGCCGGACGAGGACGGCCGGCCCCTTGACCAGGGTGACGGCGAAAAACAGGAAGACGAGAACGCCGAGCGCGAGCGCAATGGCAATCGAGCGCTGCCGACGGCTGCGCTTCTGCGCCTCGGTGAGGACGATACCTTCTCTGTTGCGTTGCTCGTCCATTGCCTGTTCATGCGCCCCCTACCCGAACATTGGCACAACGGCGCGAACGACGACCTCGGCGAGGAGGACCGCAAACAGCGCGAACAGATAAAGGATGGAGAAGGCAAACAGCTTTCGCGTGGCGCGCGAGGCCGCCGTGCCTTCGCGCAGACGATAGACGTCGACGGCGAGCCACAGCATGCCGGCGCCGAGCACCAGGGACGTGACGCCATAGATCGCGTCGAAATAGCCGAGCGGCCACGGCGCCAGCGCAACGGCGACCAGCACGATGGTGTAGAGCAGGATCTGCAGCCGCGTCGCATCGGGACCGGCGACCACGGGCAGCATCGGAATGCCGGCACGGGCATAGTCGTCGCTGCGAAATAGCGCTAGCGCCCAGAAATGCGGCGGCGTCCAGAAGAAGATGATCAGGAACAACAGCCACGGCTCGACCGAGAGGGAGCCGGTCGCCGCAGCCCACGCCACCACCGGCGGCAGCGCGCCGGCCGCGCCGCCGATCACGATGTTCTGTGCGGTCCAGCGCTTCAGGGCGATGGTGTAGATCACGACGTAGAAGAAGATGGTGAAAGCGAGGAGTGCGCCCGCCACCCAGTTGACGAGGGTGCCGAGCGTCACCACCGAGAAGAAGGCGAGCGTCAGCCCGAACGCCGTCGCCTCGCCTTGCGTAATGCGGCCGCGCGGGATCGGCCGGTTGGCGGTGCGCGTCATCAGCGCGTCGATGTCGCCCTCATAGGCCATGTTGAGCGCGCCCGAGGCGCCGGCGCCGACTGCGATGCAGAGGATCGCGGTGAAGGCCAGCACCGGGTGAACATGCACCGGCGCGATCATCAGGCCGACCAGGGCGGTGAACACCACAAGCGACATCACGCGCGGCTTCAATAGCGCGATGTAGTCGCTCACCTCGGCCTCGGAAATCCGCGGGCTGAGTTCGATGGCGTTGTGATCGACGACCGACAAGTCTTGCTCTTCCTAAAAAAGAATCGCAGCGCGCCGGAGGGCGCGCCGCGTATTGATCACTGCACCTTCGGCAGCACTTCGAACTGGTGGAAGGGCGGCGGGGACGGCAGCGTCCACTCCAGCGTGGTGGCGCCTGCGCCCCACGGATTGTCGGCGGCCTGCTGCTTGCGCACGAAGGCGTCGACCACGCCGTAGAGGAAGATCAGCATGCCGAAGCCGGAGATGTAGGAGCCGACCGACGACACCAGGTTCCAGCCCGCGAACGCGTCGGGATAATCGACATAGCGGCGCGGCATGCCCGACAGGCCTAGGAAATGCTGCGGGAAGAACACCAGGTTGACGCCGATGAAGGTGAACCAGAAGTGCGCCTTGCCGATCGCTTCCGAGTACATGTAGCCCGACATCTTCGGGAACCAGTAGTACCAGCCGGCGAAGATCGCAAACACGGCGCCGAGCGACAGCACGTAGTGGAAGTGCGCGACGACGTAGTAGGTATCCTGCAGCACGCGGTCGACGCCCGCATTCGCCAGCACGACGCCGGTGACGCCGCCGACGGTGAACAGGAAGATGAAGCCGATCGCCCACACCATCGGCGTCTTGAACTCGATCGAGCCGCCCCACATCGTGGCGATCCACGAGAAGATCTTTACGCCCGTTGGTACGGCGATCACCATCGTCGCAGCCACAAAGTAGGCCTGCGTCGCCGATGACATGCCGACCGTGTACATGTGGTGCGCCCACACCACGAAGCCGATGCCGCCGATCGCGACCATGGCGTAGGCCATGCCGAGATAGCCGAACACCGGCTTGCGCGAGAAGGTGGAGACGATCTGGCTGATCATGCCGAAGCCGGGCAGGATCAGGATGTACACTTCCGGGTGGCCGAAGAACCAGAACAGGTGCTGGAACAGCACCGGATCGCCGCCGCCGTCGGCGGAGAAGAAGGTGGTGCCGAAATTGCGGTCGGTGAGCAGCATGGTGATGGCGCCGGCCAGAACCGGCAGCGCCAGCAGCAGCAGGAACACCGTCACCAGGATCGACCAGACGAACAGCGGCATCTTGTGCAGCGTCATGCCCGGCGCGCGCATGTTGAAGATGGTGGTGATGAAGTTGATGGCGCCGAGGATCGAGGATGCACCGGCCAGATGCAGCGACAGGATCGCGAAGTCCACCGCCGGTCCCGGATGGCCCGAGGTCGACAGCGGTGCGTAGATGGTCCAGCCCGCGCCGACGCCGTTGGCGCCCGGCTCGCCCTCGACGAAGGTCGAGATCAACAGCAGCGCGAAGGAGGCCGGCAGCAGCCAGAACGAGATGTTGTTCATGCGCGGGAAGGCCATGTCGGGCGCGCCGATCATCAGCGGCACGAACCAGTTGCCGAAGCCGCCGATCATCGCCGGCATCACCATGAAGAAGATCATGATCAGGCCGTGCGAGGTCACGAACACGTTGTAGGTATGCGTCTCGTGGAAGATCTGCACGCCGGGATACATCAGCTCGACGCGGATCGCGATCGACATCAGACCGCCGATCACGCCGGCGATGACCGCGAACACCAGGTACATCGTGCCGATGTCCTTGTGGTTCGTCGAATAGACGAAGCGCCGCCATCCGGTCGGATTGGCATGCGCGTGATCGTCATGTGCGTGATCGTGGTGAGTCGCTGCGGAAGTTGCCATCTTCGTATCCTGCTTTGCAGTCCCTTGCGGACCTTGACGGTCCCGTCGCCCTTGTCCCTAAAACCGCGCCAACCTTTCGGTTACTGCGCGGCCGCGCCCGCCGAGGCCAACGTGTTGCCCGGATTGGTCGCAAACTTCTTCTTGGCGGCTTCGACCCAGCTTGCGAATTCCTGGTCGCTCACCACGCGTACCGCGATCGGCATGAAGGCATGGTCCTTGCCGCACAGTTCCGAGCACTGGCCATAGAACATGCCGGTCTTGGTGGCCTTGAACCAGGTCTCGTTGAGGCGGCCGGGGACCGAGTCGATCTTGATGCCGAAGGCCGGCACCGCAAACGCATGGATCACGTCCGCGCCGGTGGTCTGGATGCGGACCACCTTGTTGACGGGCACCACCATTTCGTTGTCGACGCCGAGCAGGCGCGGCTTCTTGTCCTGCACCAGCAGCGAATCGAATTCGAACTTGCCGTTATCCGGATAGGAATAGGTCCAGTACCACTGCTTGCCGGTGGCCTTGATGGTCAGATCCGCCTTCGGAATGTCGAGCTGCAGGAACAGCAGCTTGAACGAGGGGATCGCGATGGCGACCAGAATCAGCACCGGGATCAGCGTCCAGGCCACCTCGATCAACGTGTTGTGGGTGGTCTTGGAGGGGATCGGGTTGGCCTTGGCGTTGAACTTGACGACGACGGCGATCAGGAGCCCGAGCACGAACAGCGTGATCACGGTGATCGTGACGACCAGCCAGGTGTGGAACGTGGTGATGAAGTCCATCACCTCGGTGGCCAATTCCTGCAGCGTCCATTCCCAAGGCGCGGGCTGGCCGAGTTCGGCGAACGCCGCTCCGCTTGCCACCAGCGCAGCGCCTGCCACCGCCAACCCCAGCAACCGATGGCCCATCTTCGACATCTTCATGCCGCTCGCGCTCCCTAAAGAAGTTCCCCAAAACACGGCGCCGGATGGCGACCCATGCGGTACGATCCGCCCCCTGACAAACGGCCTGTGGAAGTACCTTGGGGTAACCTTAGAACCACCGGGGCCAGATCGCTAGAACGCGTCCAAATCCAGCCTCTCAAACCATAATTCGCAGGGTCTCGCAATGCAGTAGTGGGGACAAAGCGGGCGGCTTACAGCTCTGCGGTGGATGCCGATTTTTTCCGAGAAATCAGGCAAAAGACGCAACTTCGGGCAGGCCCGGCGCTTGACAGCTGGATTGCCCGATGTACCCAAAAGGACGACGCTCCACAGGAACCTGATTCGCTGGCTTGGCGGGCTCCATTGGGAGCGGGAATGGCGTCAGTGACGCCCTCAAGGCGCCGTCATTGGCGGTATCAGTCCGGCGTTTAAGGGATTGCGTCTGACGGAAAAAGGCGCCTCAGGGCCCAAATACCCAAGGGATCGACCCGAATGGTCCATTTGCGACAGAAAGCGATAGCAGTGGAGAACCTTGGCAGCCGGACCCTCTGGCTCGCGGGCGGCCTGCTGACACTGGCCATGCTGCTCGCCCTGAACGTGACTGCCCATGCGCAAGGCGCGGTGCGCTCCGTCCATGGCGACTGGCAGATCCGCTGCGATACCCCGCCGGGCGCGCAAGCCGAGCAATGCGCCCTGATCCAGAGCGTGGTGGCTGAAGACCGCTCCAATGCCGGTCTCACCGTGATCGTGCTCAAGACCGCCGACCAGAAGAGCAAGCTGATGCGGGTGGTCGCGCCCCTGGGCGTGCTGCTGCCCTCCGGCCTTGGCTTGAAACTCGACAACCAGGACGTCGGCCGCGCCGGCTTCGTCCGCTGCCTGCCCAATGGCTGCGTCGCCGAGGTGGTCATGGACGACAAGCTGCTCGGCCTGCTCAAGGGCGCCAAGACCGCCACCTTCATCATCTTCGAGACCCCCGAAGAAGGTATCGGTTTCCCGCTCAGCCTGAACGGGCTGTCGGAGGGGTATGACAAGTTGCCGTAGGGTTGAACGGACCCTTCGCCACACACCCTCCCTATTTGCTGCGATAGTGCCTATCTTCATCTCTCGTCGTCCCGGCTCACGCGGGGACGACATGATTTTGCGCCGGAGCCTGCATGACCAATCTCGCCACGACCTCCCTGCTCGATCGCTCCAATCTCGACCGCGATGCCGTCCGCCGCGAGCTGGCGCGAGGGCTTGCCGGGGCCGACGACGGCGAACTGTTCCTGGAATATGGCCAGACCGAAGCGCTGATGTTCGACAATGGGCGGCTGAAGCAGGCGACCTATGACACCTCGCAGGGGTTTGGCCTGCGCGCGGTCAAGGACGACGCGGTCGGCTATGCGCATTCCTCCGACGTCTCGGTGCCGGCGCTGATCCGCGCGGCGGATGCGGTTAGCGCGGTGCGCGGCGGCTATTCCGGCTCACTTGCAGCGGCGCCCTCGCATACCAACGTCAAACTCTATGGCGACGATAACCCGCTGGATGCGCCGGGTTTCGAGTCCAAGGTCAAGCTGCTCGCCGAGATCGACGCTTACGTTCGCGGCAAAGACCCGCGGGTGCGACAGGTGACCGTCAGCCTCGGCGCGACCTGGCAGGTGGTGGAGATCCTGCGGCCCGACGGCGAGAGCTACCGCGACATCCGCCCGCTGGTGCGGGTCAATGTCTCCGTCGTCGCAGGCCAGGGTGACCGGCAGGAGTCAGGCTCGAAGGGCTATGGCGGCCGCGAAGGCTATGCGCGCTTCATCGAGACCAAAGCCTGGCGCGAGGCCGCCGACGGCGCGATCCGCGAAGCCATGGTCAATCTGGAATCCGTGCCGGCGCCCGCCGGCGAGATGGACGTCGTGCTCGGCGCCGGCTGGCCCGGCGTGATGCTGCATGAGGCCGTCGGCCATGGTCTCGAGGGCGACTTCAACCGCAAGAAGACCTCGGCGTTCGCAGGCCTGATGGGCCAGCAGGTCGCGGCCAAAGGCGTCACCGTGGTCGACGACGGCACGATGGCCTCGCGACGCGGCTCGCTCTCCATCGACGACGAGGGCACGCCGACCAACCGCACGGTGCTGATCGAGGACGGCAAGCTCGTCGGCTACATGCAGGACCGGCAGAACGCGCGGCTGATGAACATGAAGCCGACCGGCAATGGCCGCCGCCAGAGCTATGCCCATGTGCCGATGCCGCGCATGACCAACACCTACATGCTGGCGGGCGACCGCGATCCAGCCGAGATTCTCGCCTCGGTGAAGAACGGCATCTATGCCGCGAATTTCGGCGGCGGCCAGGTCGACATCACCTCGGGCAAATACGTGTTCCAGTGCACCGAGGCCTACCGCATCGAGAACGGCAAGCTCGGCGCGCCGCTGAAGGGCGCGATGCTGATCGGCAACGGCCCGACCGATTTGAACCGCATCACCATGATCGGCAACGATCTCGCGCTCGACACCGGCATCGGCACCTGCGGCAAGAACGGCCAGGGCGTGCCTGTCGGCGTCGGCCAGCCGACGCTGCGCATGGAACGCATCACCGTGGGAGGTACCGGCTCGTGAGCAATAGCGAAGTGTCCGCCAACAAATCCTCGAGCTGGCGCGCGCAGGCGGTGCAACTGGCCGGGATCGTGGCCTGCGTGTTCATCGCCAAGGGCGCGATCGCCGAGCCGTTCTACGTGCCGTCGGGCTCGATGGAGCCGACGCTATTGATCGGCGATGCGCTGGTGGCGTCGAAATTCCCCTATGGCTATGGCGCGGCCTCGTTGCCGATCCAGATCACGCTGCCGGAAACCGGGCGCCTGTTCGGCGATACGCCCAAGCGCGGCGACGTCGTCGTGTTCCGCTGGCCGGGCGACCGCTCGCAGGCCTGGGTGAAGCGCGTCGTTGGCCTGCCCGGCGACCGAATCCAGATGCGCCAGGGCCAGCTCTTCATCAACAACCATGCGGCGCAGCTCAAGCCCGACGGCGTCGGCGAAGCCGAGGACGACCGCGGCTTCACCGAGAAGGCCAACCGTTATATCGAGACGCTGCCTGATGGCATCGAGCACGCGATCTTCAAGATCCGCGATAATGGCCGCCTCGACAACACCGCTGAAGTGACGGTACCGCCGGGCAATCTGTTCGTGCTCGGCGATAACAGAGACAACTCCGCCGACAGCCGCGTCGCGGTGCGCGACGGCGGTGTCGGCCTGTTGCCGATCGACAATCTGATCGGCCGCGCCGATGCCGTGGTCGGCTCCTGGGACATGGGCATGCGCAGCCAGCCGGTATGGACCTGGCCGGCAGGTTTCCGGCTGGAGCGGTTCTTTACCAGCGTTCGTTGAGGCGAGCTCCGTCATGGCCGGGCTTGACCCGGCCATCCACGTCTTTCTTCATCGCGGCGTGTAATTAAGACGTGGATGCCCGGGACATCTAGCGCGAAGACGCGCTTCGCGCTTTTGCCCGGGCATGACGACGGAGAAACGACTCGACATGATCTTCGACGACGTCAGGAAAATCGCGCTTGCCTGGCCGGAGGTCGAGGACGGCACGTCCTACGGTACGCCGGCGCTGAAGGTGCGCAAGAAGCTGCTGGTTCGCCTGAAGGAAGACAATGATTCGCTGGTGATGCCCGGTGTGCCGCAGGATGAACGTGCGATGCTCGTCGAAAGCCAGCCGAAGCTGTTTTATTTCACCGACCACTACCGCGATTATCCGATGGTGTTGATCCGCCTGTCGAAGGCGAAGCGCAGCCATGTCGAGCCGCTGCTGCGGCGGCACTGGCGCGCGCTGGCATCGAAGGCGGCGGTGAAAGAATACGACGCGCGTTTGTGAGATTTGTAGGGTGGGCAAAGGCGCGAATGCGCCGTGCCCACCTTTCTTGCACCTGTGCCAATGAAGGTGGGCACGCTCCGCTCTGCCCACCCTACGGACCTAACCCACACTACGGACCGTGGATTTTTCCCATGACCCGCGACGAATTCATTGACGCCGTGTTGCGCAACCCCGTCAACAAGACCGTCGCCGACGAGTTGTTTCATCTCGCGTTGCCGGACGCGTGGCTGGTGGCGGGTTGCCTGATGCAGACCGTGTGGAACGTGCGCACCGGACGTGCAGCCGGTTATGGCATCGTCGATTACGATATCTTCTATTTCGACCATGATACGTCCTGGCAGGCCGAGGACAGCGTGATCCGACAGCTCAACGCGTCGTTCGCCCGGCTCGGCGTCACCGTCGAGGCACGCAACCAGGCGCGCGTTCATCTCTGGTATCCCGACAAGCACGGCCTGCCCTATCCGCCGCTTGGCTGTTCGACCGACGGCATCGACCGCTTCCTCCAAAAAAGCACCCGCATCGGCTTGCGTCGAACGCGCGAGGGTTACGACGTCTATGCGCCGGACGGATTCGACGATGCCGAAAACCTGATCGTGCGGCCAAATCCGGGGCCGAACTTTTCCGCGGCGAATTACGCGAAGAAGGCGGCGCGCTGGAAGGCGCTGTGGCCGGAGATCACGGTGCTGCCGGCGTAACCTCGATGTCGTCCCTGCGAACGCAGGGACCCATAGCCACCGCAGTCAATTGTTGAACTGCGCTGGAGCTCCAGCTCGCCTTAACAACACGCATTCGTGGTTATGGGTCCCGGCTCGGCGCTCGCTGGTCGCTCGCTTGGCCGGGACGACGGCGAGTTTTTACCGCACCACGCCCGAGTTAAACCCCGCCTTGCGCCGCGGCGGCTTGATGTCCTTTTTCAGGAAGCATTGCGCGTCCTTGCCGGCATAGCCCGGGCGCGCATAGGTCCAGGCGCGGCATTTGTTGTCGGCGGCGCAGGCTGCCTTGCAGGCCTCGTCGCCATCGGCAGCCTTGAGCTCGAAATTCTTGTAGTCGCCGCCGAAGCGGTCGATCGAGGTTTCGATCGCGGTGTTGCGCGGCTCGACCACGCCGGCGCCGCGCACGCCGGAGACACAGCAATTGTCTTGCACGCGCGCTGGCACGCTGTTCTTCAGCCAGCACACCGCGCCGCTGGTGGTGTCGATCGGATAGTTGAAGCTCCAGGCGCGGCAACGGCGATCGCGCTCGCAGACCAGTGCGCACTCGGCAGGATCGCCGGAGGCAACCGGCGAACTTACATAGTCGCCGCCGGGACGGTCGAAATTGGCCTGTGCCAGCGCAGGTCGCATCGGGACGGCGGCCGCCCAGAGGGCGAGCACAACCAACGACGCCCACAGCAGGCGGCCCATCCGCATCACTTAATTGCTTCCAAAACGCATCCAGCCGCGCGACTGGCGGCCCAGCATTTGAGCGCCCGCAACCTGTACGGCCGATGAACGTTGGTCAACGCGCTGATTTAGAAGGCATATTCCGAATAGGCCGGCTCCACCGAGCCGCGCCAGGGGCCGTTGAATTTGGCCAGCATCTCCTCGGCTGGCGTCAGCCCGCAGTCGATGATGCGCTCCAGCGGCTCGAGGTGCCGGCTCTCGTCGCGGCCGAGATGATCGATATGGCCGCGCCGCCGCAGACCCTCATGCGCGAGCTTGATGCATTCCTTGGCGATCTCGAACAGAAAGCGGTCCTTGATCCGCGCCTTGAAGCCGAGCCGCGGCACGTCATCGCGCAGCGCCTGACGCTCATGGGCCGTCCAATGCTTTGCGATATCCCAGGCGGCATCGAGGCTGACGTCGTCGTAAAGCAGACCGACCCAGAAGGCCGGCAGCGCCGGCAGCCGTCCCCACGGCACGCCGTCGGCGCCGCGCATTTCCAGGTATCGCTTCAGCCGCACCTCGGGGAAAATCGTCGAGAGATGATTGGCCCAGTCCGACAATGTCGGCCGCTCGCCGGGCAGCGAATTGTTGCTTCCGTCGAAGAAGGCGCGGAAGGAGGAGCCGGCGACGTCGATATATTCATCGCCGCGCTTGACGAAATACATGGGAACGTCGAGCGCGTAGTCGACCCAGCGCTCAAAACCCATGCCTTGCTCGAACGCCCACGGGATCATGCCTGATCGCGCGTTGTCGGTGTCGCGCCAGATCTCGGAGCGGAACGACTGGAAGCCGTTCGGCTTGCCTTCGGTGAACGGCGAGTTGGCGAACAGCGCGGTCGCCACCGGCTGCAGCGCCACCGACACCCTGAGCTTCTTGACCATGTCGGCTTCGGAGGAGAAGTCGAGATTGGTCTGCACCGTGCAGGTCCGGTACATCATGTCGAGGCCGTATTGGCCGACCTTCGGCATGTAGTTGGTCATGATCTTGTAGCGGCCCTTGGGCATCACCGGCATCTCGGCCCGCGACCATGACGGCGTCATGCCGAGCCCAAGGAAGCCGATGCCGAGCGGCGTCGCCACCTCGCGCACCTGCGCCAGATGCGCCATCAGTTCGGACTGCGTCTGGTGCACCGTCTCGACCGGCGCGCCCGACAGTTCGAACTGCCCGCCGGGCTCGAGCGAAATCGCGCCGCCGCCGGTGACGTCGTAAAGGCCGATGATATTGCCGTGCTCCATGATCGGCTCCCAGCCGAGCAGGAGTTTCATGCCATCGAGCAGCGCCTCGATGCCCTTGGCGCCTTCATAGGGCACGGGATGGTGACCTTCGAGGGTGAAGGGCGTCTTCTCGTGCTCGGTGCCGATGCGGAATTCGGATCTCGGCTTCACGCCCGCTTCGATCCACGCGACGAGCTCGTCGCGGGTTTGCAGCGGGGTCATGTCGATCTGGTCACGCGCCATGGAAATTCCAATTCAGGGGCGCAGCGAGCGAACGCGCGCGGTGGCGGGAGCATCCGCGAGCCTGACAGCGCGCGGATGGATTGGCGGAAGGGAATGTCATCGCGCGGGTACGCCCTCTTTGGCGACCGCCGCTTTCAAATCGCCGCAGGAGCAGCCGAGCCGATCGAGCAGGCCGCACAGCTTCAGGGCATCGACGTCGCTGAGCTTCGAGCCGACATGCTTTTCGATCGCGGCCGAATAGGCGCCCCACATCTTCTTCTGCAACTCGCGCCCGGCCTCGGTGATCTCGACGAACTGGCCGCGCTTGTCCATCTTGCATTCGCGGCGCACGGCAAGCCCCTCGTCGACCAGACGGTCGATCAGGCGCGAGGTCGAGTATTGCGGGATCAGCATCTGCTTCTCGAGCTCCACCGGGCGCATCTCGCCCGACGGTGCACGCGACAATTCCAGCAGCGCATCGTACCAGGCGAGCGGCGGAAAGCCGGCTTTCTTCAGGTCCTGCTCGACGGCGTCGAGTACCCGGCTCTGCACCCGCATCAGGCGGATCCAGGCGGCGGTCGCCTCGGTCGACGGTTTGCGTTTCATGTCCTAGTCCATATGTGTCACAAGGCTAGTGCCGCCGATTTGAAGTTCCTCAGTGCCTGCCGGGAAATCGTGCAGGAACTTCAAATCGATAAGCGGCACTAGAATCGTCTCTCTTGCTGGTGCCCGTCTTATTTCCGAAGTTCGCGCTGGTGGCCCCGCGAAAGCTCGCGAACTTCGGAAACCGGGCACCAGTGTAGCCCACTAAATGCAGCTGCATCAATCTTGACTATTGCATGCAAGTGCATTTAGTCACTGGCGCGGCCCTAGCCAATAATCAAAGGGAAGGAAAATCCTATGAAATTGTATTACTCCCCGGGCGCCTGCTCGCTCTCCCCCCACATCGCGCTGCTTGAAGCCGGCTTGCCGTTTGACCTGGTCAAGGTCGACCTGCGCGCCAAGAAGCTGGAAAACGGCGACGACTATTTGCAGGTCAACCCCAAGGGCCAGGTGCCGGCGCTGGCGCTGGATAACGGCGAACTGGTCACTGAAGGTCCGGTCATCGTCCAGATGATCGCCGACAAGGCCGCGGACAAAAATCTTGCTCCCGCCCGCGACCATGCCGATCGCTACAAATTGCAAGCGTGGCTCACCTATATCAACAGCGAGCTGCACAAGAATCTCGGCCCGCAGTTCAGCCCCGTGCTCGCCGATGACGCCAAGGCCTTCTTCAAGGACCGCGTAATGGGCAAGTTCAAGTACGTCGACGGCGAGTTGGCCGGGAAAGACTACCTGATGGGCAAGCAGTTTTCCGTGGCCGACGGCTACATGTTCACGATGCTGTCGTGGGCCGAACGGATGAAATGGGATCTCGCAGGCCTGTCCAACCTGATGGCCTACAAAGCCCGCGTCGGCGCGCGCCCGAAGGTGCAGGAAGCGCTGACCAGGGAAGGCCTGCTGAAGGCCGCGGCGTGAGCCCTTTGCGGCTGCGATAAATCAAGAGGGCCGGATCGCTGATCCGGCCCTCTTTGTTTTGTGTCGCCAGCCACGCGAACAGACCTCATCCTGAGGAGCGCGCTCTTGCGCGCGTCTCGAAGGATGGCCGCATCCGGGCCTTCACGGTTCGAGACGGCGCAAGAGCGCCTCCTCACCATGAGGATCAAAAATCGCGCCCGACCAGCCTACTCCGCGGCTTGCGCAGTGGCCTGCTTCTTCGGCGGGAAGCGGCCGTAGAAGGTCTCGCCCTTGGCGGCCATCTCCTCCAGCAGCTTTGGCGGCGTGAAGCGCGAGCCGTATTTGGCTTCGAACTTGTGGCAGAGCTCGACGAACTTCTTGGTGCCCATGAAGTCGATGTAGGACAGCGTGCCGCCGGTGAACGGCGCAAAGCCGAAACCGAGGATCGAGCCGACATCGGCCTCGCGGACGTCGGTGATGACGCGGTCTTCCACCGTGCGCGCGGCTTCCACCGCCTGCACCACAAGGAAGCGCTGCTTCAATTCCTCGACGCTGAGTTTATCCGGATCAAGCTTCTTCGGCTGCAAACCGGCAAGGCCCGGCCACAGGCTCTTCTGGCCCTTGCCCTTCTCGGGATAGTCGTAAAAGCCCTTGCCGTTCTTGCGGCCGAAGCGGCCCTGCTTCTCGACCATCTCGACCATCAGCTTCTTCTGCGCCTGGTCGATGGCGTTGGGGCCGAGATCGGCTTCGGTGGCCTTCATGATCTTGAGGCCAAGATCGAGCGCGACTTCGTCCGACAGCGACAGCGGGCCGACCGGCATGCCCGCCATCCGGGCGGTGTTCTCGATCATCGCCGGCGGCACGCCTTCGAGCAGCATCTCGTTGCCCTCGTTGATGTAGCGCATCACGCAGCGGTTGGCGAAGAAGCCGCGCGAGTCGTTGACCACGATCGGCGTCTTGCCGATGACGCGGACATAGTCGAGCGCGGTGGCGAGCGCGAGATCGCCGGTGTTCTTGCCGACGATGATCTCGACCAGCATCATCTTCTCGACCGGCGAGAAGAAATGGATGCCGATGAACTTGCCCTGGTCCTTGAATTCCTCGGCCAGCGAATTGATCGGCAGGGTCGAGGTGTTGGAGGCGAAAATCGCACCGTCCTTCAAGAGCGGCTGCGCCTTGGCGTAGGTCTCCGCCTTGACCTTGCGATCCTCGAACACGGCCTCGATGATGAGGTCGCAATCCCTGATCGCATTGTAATCGGCGGTCGCCGTGATGCGCGACAGCGTTGCGTCGCCCGCCTCCTGCTTCAGGCGGCCCTTGGCGACCAGCCCGTCGACCATGCCCTTGGCGTGGCCCTTGCCCTTGTCGGCGCTCTCCTGGTCGCGGTCGACCAGCACCACGTCGATGCCGGCCTGCGCCGAGACATAGCCGACGCTGGCGCCCATGAAGCCGGCGCCGATCACGGCGAGCTTCTTCACCTTGGTCGGCGGCACGCCCGCCGGACGGCGCGCGCCCTTGTTCAGTTCCTGCATCGACAGGAACAGCGAGCGGATCATGGCGGCGGCTTCCTTCGAGCGCAGCACCTGCGCGAAGTAGCGCGACTCGACGCGCAGCGCCGCGTCGATCGGCAACTGCAGGCCCTCATAGACGCAGCTCATGATGGCGCGCGCGGCCGGATAATTGTCAAAGGTCTCGCGGCGGTAGATCGCATTGCCCGCCGGGAACATCTGCATGCCCATCTTGGAGAAGACGGGACCGCCGGGGAGTTTGAAGGTCTTCTCGTCCCACGGCGCGATCGCCTTGCCGCCGCCCTTGATCCAGTCCTTGGCCGCCTTGATCAGATCGGCAGCCGGCACGACGGCGTGAATCAGGTTCAGCGCCTTGGCCTTGGCGACGTTGACCGCCTCGCCCTTCAACAACAGTTGCATGGCGTCCTGCGGCGGCACGATGCGCGGCACGCGCTGGGTGCCGCCGGCGCCCGGGAACAGGCCGACCTTGATTTCGGGCAGACCAAGCCGCGTCTTGGGATTTTCCGCGGCGACGCGGTAATGGCAGGACAGCGTGATCTCGAACCCGCCGCCGAGCGCAAGCCCGTTGATGGCGGCCGCCCACGGCTTGCCGCAGGTCTCGATGGCGCGGAACACCTGCGAGAAGCGGCGGCTCTGGTCGAACAGCACCTGGTTGGCCGCGGTCTCGCCCTTCTCTTTCAGGAGTTGCGCGTAGGTGTGGCTCATGCCCTCCAGCATGGACAGATCAGCACCGGCGCAGAATGCGTCCTTGGCCGAGGTGATGACGACGCCCTTGATCGCAGCGTCTTCCGTGGTCTGCTTGGTGATCGCCTCGATCTCGCTGATCGAGGTCTCGTCCAGCACGTTCATCGAACGGCCGGGGATGTCCCAGGTGACGAGGGCGATGCCGTCGGCGTCGGTTTCGAACTTGAAATTCTTGTAAGCCATGTGCTGCTCCCTGGTGCCGCAGCCCGTGGCGCGGCGGTTATCTCTGCTCTCGTAGGGTGGGCAAAGCGAAGCGTGCCCACCAGATGCGTTCGAAGGTGGAAGGTGGGCACGGCGCAAGCGCGCCTTTGCCCACCCTACGGCAGCGAGTTACACCCGCTCGATGATGGTGGCAGTGCCCATGCCGCCGCCGATGCACAGGGTCACCAGCGCCGTCGACTTGTTGGTGCGTTCGAGTTCGTCGAGCACGGTGCCGAGGATCATCGCGCCCGTTGCGCCCAAGGGATGGCCGAGCGCGATCGCGCCGCCATTGACGTTGATCTTGGCATTGTCGATGTCGAACGCCTGGATGTAGCGCAGCACCACCGAGGCGAAAGCCTCATTGAGCTCGAACAGATCGATGTCAGACTTCTTCATGCCGGAGCGCGCGAACAGCTTTTCGGTGACGTCGACCGGACCGGTCAGCATCATCGCGGGCTCCGAGCCGATATTGGCAAAGGCGCGGATTTTTGCCCGCGGCTTCAGGCCGTGCTTGCTCCCCGCTTCCTTGTTGCCGACCAGGACTGCGCCTGCGCCGTCGACGATCCCGGACGAATTGCCGGCGTGATGCACGTAGTTGATCTTCTCGACTTCGGGGTGCGACTGGATCGCTACCGCGTCAAAGCCGCCCATCATGCCGACGGCGGCGAACGATGCCTGCAACTGACCGAGCGACTGCATGGTCGTGGTCGGACGCATGTGCTCGTCCTTGGCAAGCAGCGTCAGGCCGTTGATGTCCTTGACCGGCACCACCGACTTCTTGAAGCGGCCCTCGTCCCACGCCTTGGCGGCGCGCTGCTGGCTCTGCACGGCGTAGGCGTCGACGTCGTCGCGCGAAAAACCATACTTGGTGGCGATCAGGTCGGCCGAGACACCCTGCGGCATGAAATAGGACGGCACAGCCATCGAGGGATCCATCGGCCAGGCGCCGCCGGAAGCGCCGATGCCGACGCGGCTCATCGATTCCGCGCCGCCGCCGATCACCAGTTCATGTTGGCCGCTCATCACCTGCGCTGCTGCGAAATTGACGGCATCGAGGCCGGAGGCGCAGAAGCGGCTGATCTGCACGCCGGGCACGCTCTGGCCGAGGCCCGCCTTCAGCGCAGCGAAGCGCGCGATGTCGCTTCCGGCTTCGCCGACCGGATCGACCACGCCGAGCACGACGTCATCGATCACGCCTTCGGCGAGGTTGTTGCGTTCCTTCAGCGCCTGCAGCGGCACGGTGGCGAGCGCCAGGGCGGTGACTTCGTGCAGCGCGCCATCGGACTTGCCGCGGCCGCGCGGGGTGCGAACGTGATCGTAGATGAATGCCTCAGGCATGACGCCCTCCTTATATGAGGATCATAATATATAGAACGGTGGGCTACGAAAGCGAAGGGGTTAGAACGCTTCCGCCGCCAGTTCCATGGTGGTGGCGCTGCCCGACTGCAGGCGCGCGAGGTGGGCCGAGGTTTCCGGCAGCATCCGCTCCATAAAGAATTTGCCGGTCACGAGCTTGGTCTTCAGGTACGGCGTGGGGCCGGAGGCAGCGATCTTGTCGTTAGCGACCTTGGCCATCCTCGCCCACATGTAGGCGAAAGCCACGAGGCCGAACAATTCCATGAAATCGGTGGCGGCCGCACCGGCATTGTCGGGATTGGCGAGCCCGTTCTGCATCAGCCAGCCCATGGCCTTTTGCAGATCGCCGACCGCTCCCGTCAGCGGCGTGACATAGGGCTTCATTGCCTCGTCGCCGCCGTTCTCCTTGGCGAAGGCGGCAACCTCGGCAAAGAACGCCATGATGGCGCGGCCGCCATCGCGCGGCAGCTTGCGGCCGACGAGGTCGAGCGCCTGCACGCCGTTGGCGCCTTCATAGATCATGGAGATACGCGCATCGCGCACGAACTGCTCCATGCCGTGTTCGGCGATATAGCCGTGGCCGCCATACATCTGCTGCGCCAGCACGGTGTTGGCAAAGCCGGTGCCGGTCATCACGCCCTTCATGACGGGGGTCATCAGGCCCATGTGGTCGTCGGCCTCCTGGCGATCCTTGGGATCCGAGGAGCGATGCGCGACGTCGCTCTTCAGCGCGGTCCACACCACCATGGCGCGCGCGGCTTCGTTGAAGGCGCGGATGGTGAGCAGCGTGCGGCGCACGTCGGGATGCACGATGATCGGGTCGGCCGGCTTGTCCGCCGCCTTGACGCCGGAGATCGAGCGGCCCTGCAGGCGCTCGCGGGCATAATTCACCGCGTTCTGATAGGCGACTTCGGACTGCGCAAGGCCCTGGACGGCGACGCCGAGGCGGGCCTCGTTCATCATCACGAACATGCCCTGCATGCCCTTGTTCTCGCCGCCGATCAGCCAGCCGGTAGCGTTGTCGTAGTTCATCACGCAGGTGGAGTTGCCGTGGATGCCCATCTTGTGCTCGATCGAGCCGCAGGTCACGCCGTTGCGGGCGCCGAGCGAGCCGTCGGCGTTGACCAGCACCTTCGGTACCACGAACAGCGACACGCCCTTGATGCCGGCGGGCGCGCCTTCGATGCGGGCCAGCACGAGGTGGATGATGTTCTCGGTCATGTCGTGCTCGCCGGCCGAGATGAAGATTTTGGTGCCCGTGATCTTGTAGCTGCCGTCGGCCTGCTTGATCGCCTTGGTGCGCAACAGGCCAAGATCGGTGCCGCATTGCGGCTCGGTGAGATTCATGGTGCCGGTCCACTCACCCGCCACCATCTTCGGCACGAACATCTTTTTCTGTTCCGGCGAGCCGTGCACCATGAGGGCAGCAGTCGCGCCCATGGTCAGGCCGCCGTACATCGAGAACGCCATGTTGGCCGCGCTCTGGAATTCAGTGACGACCTGGCTCAGCGTCACGGGGAGCCCCTGCCCGCCATACTCTGATGGTGCCGAGAGCCCGAGCCAGCCGCCTTCGGCGACCTGCTTGAAGGCGTCCTTGAAACCCTTTGGCGTGGTGACGCTGCCGTCATCGTTGCGCTTGCAGCCTTCGAGATCGCCCACACGATTAAGCGGCTGCAGTACTTTCTCACTGAGCTTTGCCGCCTCATCAAGGATCGCCTCGCGGACATCGGCGGAGGCATCAGCAAAGCCCGGCAGATTGTTGTAGCGGTCGATCTGGAACACGTCGTTGAGCAGGAAGCTCACATCTTCCACGGGGGCTTTGTAGATCGGCATCGCGTCCTCTCCGCTGGTGGCGGGTTATGTGGGGAAACTCATGCGGCCCGACAATCGCGGCTCCAGAGGCGACCTTAGCTTGTTCTGGAACGCCGAGACAGCCGCGCCGTATCAATCGTTCGGGGCTAATCGCCTCACTGTTGCATCGCCAATTGCTCGCCCATCATTCGGTGCAGCAGATTCATCGCTTTGAGCGGCCGCACCATCACCTTGAAGTGAATGATCCGACCGTCGTCGGCGAATTTGATGATGTCGACGCCGTTGATGGTGATGCCGTCGATCTCGGTCGAAAACTCCAGCACCGCGCTTTTGTCGCCGCGCCATTCGCCGAGATAGGCGAAGGAGGGACCGTTGAGCACCTTGATGGCGCTCGCCAGGTATTTGAAGGTGATGTCGGCCCCGCGTTGCGGGGTGTGGACGACCGGACTTTCGAACACCACGTCGGGGTGGAGCATGGCCTTAAGCTCCGCGCGGTCATGCGACTTGATGAAACGGTACCAACGGTCGAGGCCAGGCAAGCTCATCCGACGTCTCCTCCGACATGAAGCCGCGATTCGCACTGGCAACGGCAACCGGCCGCGCCATATCGAGCATCGGGCCGACCAACGGCCCCATTCCGCGCCACCCCTTATGCACATTGACGCATATGCACCTTTATGCATAAGGTGTCAAGGAACAGATGCGACCTTGTTCCAAAATGCAGCCGTGTTCGAACATGGAGGGCGTGCACGTGGCGCTGGGTGACGCGATCCTTGCGTGCCTGACCGAACGGCCGATGACGGGCTATGAGCTCGCCAAGACGTTCGACACCTCGATCGGCTTCTTCTGGAAGGCCGACCACCAGCAGATATACCGCGAGCTCTCCAAGCTGCGCGACCGCGGCCATGTCCAGGCTCGAGAAGTGGTCCAGACGGGCAAGCCCAACAAGCTGGTCTACACGCTGACCCCGGAGGGCCGGGCTGCCCTGAAGCACTGGGCGGCGCGGCCGAGCCGACCGCCCTCGATCAAGGACGACCTGCTGGTCCGGATGTTTGCGCTTGACGGCGTCGACCTCGGCGCGCTGCGCGCCGACATCATGGCCCGCCTCGAACACCATCGCGACCGGCAGACCCGCTTCGAGCGGATCCTCGCAAAACGCTTCCCGGAAGGAACCGCCCCGCCGGCGGATCTGGGCAAGCTGCTCAATCTCCGGCTCGGCGTGCGCCATGAACGCGCCGTCGTCGAATGGTGCGAGGAGGCGCTTGAGGCGCTCTCGACCGGCATTGACGGCGGCAACGCCGCCCCGATCGAAGACATCAGCCGCGAAGGCGACGCGTAGGCCTGCCAAGGGCCTGCTGGAGCGGCCTTTTTTGGCCATGGGCGTAACTTTACGGCTGCGGCGCCGCATTCCTTAACCCGATATTTACCCTAGCGCGAAAAAGTCGGTGTCTGAGGCAGACGACCCGCGCGGAATTCGATTGTCTTTGAAGTGGGACGCGCGGGGAAGCTGAGGCGCAGGTGTAGCGCCGGAGTCGGAACCGGACGAGATCATGAATTCGCGCGTATCGTGGAGTGTCGACGGCATCGATCCATCCGTCCGCGAGCGGGCCGAGGCGGCCGCGCGTCGCGCCGGCATGTCGCTCAATGACTGGCTCAACTCTACCGTCGGCGATTCGAGCCCGCCGGATTTCCGTCAAGCCAATCACCAAGCCTACGAACCGCATCAGCCCGCCGCGAGCCCGCAACATCGCGCGGTCGACGACATCCATCACCGGCTTGATTCGATCACCCGCCAGATCGAGCAGATTTCGCAGCCCCGCAACGAGCCGGTACGCAACAATGCGCCGCGCGGCGAGCCGGCGGTCGCCCGGCAGTTGAACGACGCGATCTCGCGCCTCGATGCGCGGCTGTCGCAGATCACAAACCCGGTGCATGCCCGCCAGGGCCAACAGGACGCGCAGCGCCAAACCGACGTGGTCGAGCGTGCTGCCGCCCAGGTCTACAGCTCCTCGCCGCCGATCAGCCCCGCCTCCTTCGATTCGACGATTGCCGAGATCGTCGCCCGCCAGAACGAGCTCGACGCGCCGCGCCAGATGCCGCCGCGTCAGGCCCCGTCGATGGCGCCGTCGTTCGCGCCGCAGCCGATGATGCCCCAGCCGGCGCAGATGGCGCCGCCCCCCGCTCCGGATTTCTCGGCACTGGAACGCCACCTCTTCAAGATCACGAACCAGATCGATGCGCTGCAGCGGCCGGATCATCTGGAGCAGTCGATCGCCGCCTTCCGCAGCGAGCTCGCCGAAATCCGCCACGCCATCACCGAGGCGATGCCGCGCCGGGCGATCGAATCGATCGAGAACGAAATCCGCTCGCTGTCACGCCGCATCGACGAGAACCGCAGCAGCGGCATCGACAGCCAGGCGCTGGCCGGCATCGAGCGCGCGCTTGCCGAAATCTACGACGCGCTGCGTTCGCTGACCCCGGCCGAACAGCTCGCGGGCTATGACGATGCAATCCGCAACCTGCACGCCAAGCTCGACCTGATCCTGCGCACCAATGACGATCCCTCGACGGTGCATCAGCTCGAGGGCGCGATCGCCGCCCTGCGCTCGATCGTCTCCAACGTCGCCTCCACCGACGCGCTGGCAAGGCTCTCCGACGACGTGCACCTGCTGTCGTCCAAGGTCGACCAGCTCGGTCATTCCTCCGGCCACGGCGATGCCCTTGCCATGCTGGAGCAGCGCATCGCAGCGCTGACCTCGACCATCGAAAGCCGCGAGCAGCGGCCGGCCGAGAGCGGCGGCAATTCCGAACATCTCGAAAGCGCGATCCGCACGCTGACCGAGCGCATCGACCGCATGCCTGTCGGCAACGACAATGCGTCGGCCTTTGCCCATCTCGAACAGCGCGTATCCTATCTGCTGGAGCGCATCGAGGCCTCGAGCGATCCGCGCGCCAACAATCTCGGCCGCGTCGAGGACGCGCTGCTGGATATCCAGCGCCATCTCGAAGCGCAGCACGCCAATCTGTCGGCGATTGCCGACAACAGCCGCCAGTCCTACACGCCGCCGCCGATGGACTCCGGCATTGTCGACATCGTCAAGCGCGAACTGTCCGACATCCGCTTCAGCCAGGGCGAAACCGATCGCCGCACCCAGGATGCGCTGGAGACGGTTCACAGCACCCTCGGCCATGTCGTCGATCGCCTCGCGATGATCGAAGGCGACCTGCGCACCGCTCGCGCCGCACCTGTTGCGCCGGCCCCGGTGGCAATGGCGATGCAGATGCCGGAACCGCCGCCTGCACCGCCCGCGCCTGTCTTCGTCGAGCCGCAAGTCGAAGCGTATGTCGAAGCGCCACGGATGGCGATGCCGAAGCCTGAATTGCCGAACCCCGCGGCACGCCAGGAACATTTCATCGCCGCCCCGCGCGACTTCCACGCCGCCGCGCCGGTGGATGCCGTCGAGCCGCCGCCGATGCCGATGCCGGCACCGCCGCGCGCGATCAGCGAAATCCTCGTGCCGCACGCCACGCCGCGCGTCGCGATCGAGCCGGAACTAGCGCCGGATCATCCGCTCGAGCCCGGCACCCGGCCGGGTCCGCGGATGTCCTCGCCATCGGAGCGGATCGCTGCCTCCGAGGAAGCGCTCGGCGAAATCAAGCCGGGCCCGAAAGAGCCGGTGAGCACGTCGAGCTTCATCGCCGCCGCACGCCGCGCCGCCCAGGCCGCCGCCGCAGCGCCGACAAACGACAAGACCGCACGCGCCGCCAAGGCGAAGGCTGCGGACAAGGCCAAGCCCAAGGACACCGCCAAGGACGTCAAGAGCACCGCCGGCACCGAAGGCTCCAGCATCACTGCGAAAATCCGTTCGCTGCTGGTCGGCGCGAGCGTGGTCGTGATCGTGCTCGGCACCTTCAAGATGGCGATGACGCTGCTCGACACCTCAACGGCGCCGCCGATGCCCGCGATGGAAGAGCCGGCACAAGCACCCGTCAGCGCCGCGCCCGCCATGCCCGCACCGGCCGCGCCCTCGTTGATCTCGCCGGCGCCGATCGGCCGGCAGTCGAACAATTATTCCGCGCCGAACACGCTTGATGGCGCGCAGATTACCATCCAGCAGGGCACAGCACCCGCCCAGGTCGCCTCGCCGCTCAGCGCGAGCGACATCACCGGCGCCATCCCGACCACGACGCTGCCGAAGGGCGGCCGGTTCGGTCAGATCCAGGTGCCGCCGACCGAACAGATTCCCGACGGAATTGGTGGACCCGTGTTGCGTAACGCTGCGCTGAAGGGCGATGCGGCCGCGGCATACGAAATCGGCGTGCGCTTTGCAGAAGGCAAGGGCGTGCCGGTCAACCTCGACGAAGCCGCCAAATGGTACGACCGCGCTGCGAATGCCGGCGTGATCCCGGCGACCTTCCGGCTCGGCACCTTCTACGAGAAGGGCCTGTCGGTGAAAAAGGACATCGACATCGCGCGGCGCTACTATTTGCAGGCCGCCGACCGCGGCAATGCCAAGGCGATGCATAACCTCGCCGTGCTCGACGCCGATGGCGGCGGTAAGGGCGCCAACTACAAGAGCGCGGCGCAGTGGTTCCGCAAGGCCGCCGACCGCGGCGTTGCCGACAGCCAGTACAATCTCGGCATCCTCTATGCCCGCGGCATCGGCGTGGAGCAGAACCTCGCCGAATCCTTCAAGTGGTTCAGCCTTGCGGCTGCCCAGGGCGATGCCGACTCCGGCCGCAAGCGTGACGATATTGCCAAGCGCCTCGACCCGCAGTCGCTGGCGGCCGCCAAGCTCGCGATCCAGACCTTTAGCGCCGAGCCGCAGCCCGACGACGCCGTCAACGTGGCGGCCCCGGCCAGCGGCTGGGACAATGCGCCGACCCAGGCGGCGACCCCGGCCAAGCCTGCGCCGAAGCCGGCAGCCTCCAAGCGCGCCGCGGCAACCACGCCGACGCCGCGCTGAGGTTCGGTCACGGTGCTGGGAGGCATCGCCTCCATAGCCCTTTCCTGGCTGTTTCCTGCGATGATACCTAGATAGGGGACGCCGGCGGTTGCCGGCGTGATGGGCAGGAGACCCGGTTGTCCACGGACGATCACCAGCAACGCAACAGCGGCCTGCCGGTACCGCCGGCCCGGCCGTGGGACCGGCCCCCGCCGGCACCGGTCCGGGCTGCCGTTCAGCATGCCCCTCCAGCGCACGGGCGGCCTGAGTTTCTTCCGCCGCAACCTGATGTCGGTTGTGTTCTTCCTGCTGCTCAGCGCCGGCGTCGTCATCCAGGCCTATCGCGACCTGTCGCGGCCGGATGCCTTTGACTACTGGAAGGACCTTTATTCGACGCCGAGCATGACCTCGTCGCTGGTCGAACGATGTCGAGTTCGACGGCCGCCGCCGCACCGCCCTGGTCCTGCGCGGCAAGATCGGCCCCGCGGCCGCGAGCTGGTTCCGCGCGAGAGCGGACGAGGCCCGGCTCAAGCCCGGCGACCTCGTGCTGATGTCCTCCCCCGGCGGCGATCTCGGGCAGTCCGTGATCATGGGCGAATTCATCCGCGCCCACGGCCTTGTCACCGCCGTCGGCACCAGCGACGCCTCGGGCCAGATCCGGCCCGGCTCCTGCGCCAGCGCCTGTGTGTTCGTCTATGCCGGCGGCACCGTCCGTTATGACGTCGAGGGCTCGCGGCTCGGGGTGCATCGCTTCACGACGCACGGGCCCGGCAGCGACGATCCCGTCGCCGACACCCAGCGGGTGACGGGGATGGTGCTCAGCTATCTCAAGCGGATGGGCGTCTCGTCTTCGCTGGTGGAGGCGATGTCGGCGACCGCCGATATCCGCTGGCTCGATACGCGGGAGGCGACCGCGATGAGCCTGATCACGGCGCCTGCCCGCGGGCCGCGCGGCTAGCAGGGCCCCGCGCGCCATCAATCCGGCGTCTCGGCTCGCGGCCGCGAATTGGGCCTGAAAAAGTCGTCCCCCGGCGAATTCTTTAGTCCCGCCTGCGTCCGAATTCGGTTATGCAGGGACGCGGCGACCGGTCCGTGCGTGCTCCCCGCGCGCGCATTTGGCGGGCCTTCTTGCCGGCAAGTGCTCGATCGAAATCCTCGCCGCGAGCGGCCTCATCGCCGCCGCGCGGCCATAATCAAAGCGACCGCGCGTGCAGCTCTATCTCCCGATCGCCGACATTCCGGTCAATGTCTTCCTCATCCTGGCGATGGGCGCGGCGGTCGGCTTTGTCTCGGGCATGTTCGGCATCGGCGGCGGCTTCCTGATGACGCCGCTTTTGATCTTCGTCGGCATTGCGCCGGCGGTGGCGGTGGCCTCCGTTGCGAGCCACATCGCGGCGTCCTCCTTCTCCGGCGCGATCTCCTACTGGCGACGGCGCGCCATCGACCCGGCGCTGGCGATCGTGCTGCTGCGGGCGGCGTCATCGGCACCGCGCTCGGGGTCTGGGCTTTCACATGGCTGCGCTCGCTCGGCCAGCTCGATCTCCTGATCGCGCTGTCCTATGTCATCCTGCTCAGCACCGTCGGCGGGCTGATGTTCTGGGAGGGCCTGCGCGCGATGCTGCGCGCCCATCGCGGCAACCCGGTGCCGATGCGCCGCTCCGGGAGCCATGGCTGGATCCACGGCCTGCCGCTGAAGATGCGCTTCAAGCGCTCCAAGATCTATCTCTCCGTTATCCCCGTTGTCGTGGTCGGCCTCGTCATCGGCTTCATCGGCGCCATCATGGGCATCGGCGGCGGCTTCATCCTGGTGCCGCTGATGATCTATCTGCTGCGGGTGCCGACCTCGACCGTGATCGGCACCTCGATGGTGCTGACGCTGGTCACGATGATGTTTCGCCACCATGCTGCATGCGGTCGACCAATCATCTGGTCGACGCCGTGCTGGCGCTGATCCTGATGGTCGGCGGCGTCACCGGCGCACAGTTCGGCGCGCGCGCGGGGCAGAAGATCCGCGGCGAGCATCTGCGCCTGCTGCTCGGCCTGCTCGTGCTGTCGGTCGGCATCCGTTTCGCCTTCGAGCTCGGCATCAAGCCGGCCGATCTCTTCACCATCCGGGAAACCGGAGGCGGCGGATGATGCGCGCGTGCACTCCTCGCCATCGCGCTTCTGCTCGCGGCATTCGCTGCGGCGCCGCCGGCGCGTGCGGAACGGCTGATCGTGTCGGTCTCCAACCACCGCGTCACGGTGACGCCGAACTATTCCGGCGAGGAGCTGGTGCTGTTCGGCTCGGTCGAGAAGGACGCCAACACGCCGCCCAACCGCACCTACGATCTCGTCGTCACCGTCGCCGGCCCGCGCGCCGACATGGTGACGCGGCGCAAGGAGCGCAAGTTCGGCATCTGGATCAACACCGACTCGCGTCAGTTCCTGCAGGTGCCGGCCTATCTGGCGATCTTCTCCAACCGCCCGTTCGACGCCATTGCCTCGCCCGAGGTGCAGCGGCGGCAGCAGCTCGGGATCAACAACGTGGTGCTGACCCAGCGCGTCGGCCCTGACTATGCCGACGTGGTGCCGAACGATCCGTTCCGCAGCGCCTTCGTGCGGCTGCGCACGCAGCACGGGCTCTATCGCGAGGCGAGCTCGGCGGTGACGTTCCTCACGCCGACGCTGTTCCGCACTGGCATTCCGCTGCCGGGCGAAGTGCCGATCGGCACCTACAATGTCGACATCAAGCTGTTTGCCGACGGGCAACTGGTGACGCGCACCGACACCGCGTTCGAGATCGTCAAGGTCGGCTTCGAGCAGTACGTCGCCAACACCGCCAGGCAGAACGGCCTCGCCTACGGCCTCGTCACCGTGATGATGGCGCTGATGACCGGCTGGATGGCGTCGATCGTGTTCCGGAAGGATTAGCGCTCCTCAGGGATGAGGACGGCGAACGTAGCTACGTTCAGACAACCCACCCCACCGCCATCGCGATCACGCTCACGGCCATTACCGCGGTCGAGAGCCAGCCGAGCCAGTAGAGCGGCCCGCCGATCACGAAGCGGCCCATCACGTTCTTGTGCCGCGCCATCAGCATCAGCAGCACCATGACGGGCACCGCGAGCACGCCGTTGACGACCGCGCTCCAGTACAGCGCCGAGATCGGGTTGATCGGGGTGAAGTTGAGCGCGATGCCGATGCCGCCCGACAGCGCCAGCACGGCATAGAAGGCGGCCGCTTCCTTCGGCTTGCGCGCCAGACCCACCGGCCATCGCCGCCCTTCGCCGACGGCGTAGGCCGTCGCCCCCGCCAGCACGGGAATCGCGAGCAGGCCGGTGCCGACGATGCCGAGCGCAAAAATCCATTCCGCGAGCGGCCCGGCAATCGGGCGCAGCGCCTCCGCTGCCTGCGCCGAGGTCTCGATGTCGGTTTTGCCTGCGGCGTGCAGCGTGGCCGCAGCCGTGAAGATGATCGAGAGCGCAATCAGGTTGGAGAATGCCATGCCGACGATGGTGTCGGCGCGGATGCGGGAAAATTCGCGCCGCGCGCCGTAATGCTTCTCGATCAGCGGGCGCTTCGTCACGTCGACGCGCTGCTCTTCCGCCTCCTGCGAGGCTTGCCAGAAAAACAGATAGGGCGAGATGGTCGTGCCGAGGATCGCCACGATGGTGGTGAAGTAGTCACCGCTCCAGTTGATCTGCGGCAGCAAGGTGCCGGCCAGCGCCTCCTTCCAGGCGACGTGCGCGAAAACAAGCGCGGCGACATAGGCAAACAGCGACAGCGTCAGCCATTTCAGCACCGCGACATAGCGCTTGTAGTCGAGGAAGATTTGCGCCGTCACCGAGATCACGCCATAGAACACGACGTAGATGATGGCGTGCCCGCCGACGAGCAGCTTCGTTGCATCCGCCATCGCGGCGAGGTCGGCGGCGATGTTGATGGTGTTGGCGATGAACAGCAGCGTCACGACGGCGATCAGCAGCGAGGGCGGATAATTCCGACAGACGTTGCCCGAAATGCCGTGGCCGGTGACGCGGCCGACGCGCGCCGAAATCTCCTGGATCGCCGCCATCAGCGGAAAGGTCAGCAGCATGGTCCAGCCGATGCCGTAGCCGAGCTGCGCGCCGGCCTGGCTGTAGGTGCCGATGCCGGACGGGTCGTCATCGGATGCGCCGGTGATCAGGCCGGGTCCGAGCGATTTGATGAATCGGCCGATGCTGAAGGGCTCGCGCGGCTTTGGCGCGGGTTTGTCGCCGCCATGCGACTTGTACGCGACGTGTTCGGGTTTTGGATGATGCGCCATGTCAGGGATCGAACCGGTCTGGTCGCGTTCGGTTCCCGGTCCGGAACCTGCCCGGTCGCCACCCCAAGGCAAGCCGACCGACGGCCGAGACGGCATTTCAAAATTCCTGAAAAACCGCTTGACCTTGACGCTACGTCAAACGGCCATAACGCGCTCCTCACATCATTGAGGAGACCGACATGACCCCCACCCGCCGTACTTTCAACACGCTGCTTGCGGCTTCCGCCGTGGCGCTGCCCCGCTTCGCCTTCGCACAAAGCCCGGCCCGCACCGCGACCATCAAGACCAAGGACGGCGTCGAGCTGTTCGTAAAGGACACCGGCGGCGCCGGCCGCGCCATCGTGCTGACCCACGCCTGGCCGCTCAATGCCGACATCTGGGACTATCAGGCGGCCGCGCTGTCGAAGGCCGGCTATCGCGTGATTTCCTATGACCGCCGCGGCTTTGGCCGCTCCGGCAAGCCGGAGACCGGGTACACCTTCGATACCTTCGCCGACGATCTTTCGGCCGTGATCGAACAGACCGGCGTGCGCGACGCCACCATCTGCGGCTACTCGATGGGCGGCGGCGAGGTGGTGCGCTATCTCACCCGTCACAACAGCCGCAACGTGGCCAAGGCGGTGCTGGTCGGCGGCGCCGCCTACTATCTGCTCAAGTCCGAGAACAATCCGATCGGCGCCGATGCCGGCGTGTTCGACGGCATGAAGCAGGGCGTCAAGGACGACCGCAAGGCCTTCCTGACCGGCCTGCTGCGCGACGTCTTCTTCGACGCCAAGCGGCCCTCGACCGTGCCGGTGACCGAGGCCGTGCTCGATGCGGCACTTGCCATGGCGATGCAGGCCAGCGTTGCCGCGACGATCGGATGCATCGACGCCTTCAGCCGGACCGATTTCCGTCCTGAACTGGCCGCGATCAAGACCCCGACACTGGTGCTGCATGGCACCGCCGATCTTCCGGTCTCCTTCGAACAGGCCAAGGCAACGGCCGCCGGTATCGCCGGATCGAAGCTGATCGCCTATCCTGACGCCTCGCACGGCATCGTCGTCACCGAGCGCGATCGCGTGACCAGGGATCTGCAGGCGTTTCTCGCGAGCTGAGGCGGAGATGATCAGATGTTTCGAATCGGCGAATTCGCCCAGATCGCGCAGGTCTCCGGCCGGCAGTTGCGGTTCTATGAAGAGCTTGGCCTGCTGCACCCGGCGCATGTCGACCAGCAGACCGGCTACCGCTACTACTCGATCCGGCAATTGCCGCGGCTCAACAGCATCCTTGCGCTGAAGGAGCTCGGCCTCTCGCTGGAGCAGATCGGCCCGCTGCTGGAGCGGGACCTGTCGCCGGCGGAGCTGCGCAGCATGCTCACCCTGAAGCGGGCGCAACTCGAGCGCTCGCTGCAGGAGGAGGTAGGCGCGGTTGCGTCACATCGAATCCCGCATCGCCCAGATCGACCGCGACGGCAAGGCGGACGGTTTTGACGTCATCCTCAAGCCAGTGGCGTCGACGCCGTTCCTCTTCGTCAACTGCGCCTGCGAGAACATGGACGAGGTGGTGCGCATGGTGCGCACCGTCGCCGCCGAAGGCACGCGGCAGATCAAGCCGGCGCTGCGCGACAAGCTGGTCGTCGTGGCGCGCAATGACATCGATGCGGAAAAGCTCGACCTCGACATCGGCTTCTCGCTGACGCGCCCCTCGAACGCCAGCGTGCGCATCGCGGGCGATCTCGTGCTGCGCGCCGGTGAACTTCCGGCGGTCGACACGATGGCGACGGTGGTGCGGACCGGCACCAACGCCGAAAGCCACAGCGCCTTCTCGACCGTCGGCCGCTGGGTCGAGGCCAACAACTACGAAATCGCCGGCCCGTGCCGCGAGGTCTTCCTCGAACCCATCACCGGCCCGCCCGGCTTCGAAGGCGCGCTGGTGGAAATCCAGTTCCCGGTCCGCAAGGCGGCCTGACCTAACCAAACTCCCGCAACCCGGGCACCCCGAACGCACGCGTTCGGGCGATGCCACCGGCTTGCCTGATGCAGCCGGCAAATTTTCAAAAACAGGAGAAAAGACATGATTACGATTCACGGCGTGCCGCTCTCGGTACACACCCGCAAGGCCATCGTCACCGCGATCCTGAAGGACATCGATTACAAGTTCGAGGTCGTGATCCCGGTCATCCCGGACAACCCGCCGCCGAACTGGCGTGCCTTAAGCCCGACCGGATTGATCCCGGCGATGCAGGACGGCGATTTCACGCTCGGCAGATTTCGACGCGATCTGCCTTTACATGGAAAAGAAGCAGCCGGCGCCGGCTGTGTTGCCTGGCGAGGGCAAGGCGTACGGCCGTGCGCTGTGGTTCGATGCCTATGCCGGCGGCACCATCTTCCGCCACGTGGTGCACCCGCTGTTTCACCAGACCATTGTCGCACCCAACATCCGCAAGGTGCCATCAGACAAGGCGGTGATCGACCAGGTCCTGAACGACGGTGCAGCCGGAGATTTTTGGCTATCTCGAATCGAGATCGACGGTAAATTCCTGATCGGCAACGCGATGACGCTTGCCGATATCGCGATCGCGTCGAACTTCATCATCTACCAGTATATCGGCTACAAGATCGACGCGGCGCGCTATCCAAAACTCGCAAGATATGTTCGCGGCGTCGCCGACAACGCGGCCTTCCGCAAGGCGCTGGACGACGAAAAGCCGTTCGTCGCCAATATGGGGCTCGACCGGACTTTTCTGGATAAGCCCGTAGTGTAGTCGCGGCCTGCTTGCTCAACTGTCGTCCCGGCTCGCGCTTCGCTTGGCCGGGACGACGAGATCTAATAACACCGCGAGGCGACAATCGCGTGCAGCTTGTTATCGCCGAGCACATGCGCGACGAAATCCGGCGCGCCGAAGATCTTTGTGAAAGCTTCGTCGCGGATGCTCAAGCCGCCGGTGTAGGCGCCGAACGCGGGCATGACGGCGCGCTCGCCGTCGCTGGCAAAGCAGCGCCGCTCGGTGGAGCGGCCGCGGGTGGCGACGCGGGCTTTTGGATGGAGATGGCCGGCGATCTCGCCGAAGGCGCCTGACGGTTCGTGGCGGAACGCGATCGGACCGATGCAGACTTCGGTGGCGATCACGCCGCCAAGGTCGGACGAAAGCTGCGGATCGTGATTGCCCGCGATCCAGATCCAGTCGCGGCCGGCCTGCATGGCCGAGATCGCGTCGCGATCCGGCGAGGCAAGACGCTGATGGGCGTGCGGTCGTGAAAGCTGTCGCCGAGCGCGATCACCATGCGCGGGTCGTGGCGCGCGATCACGGCGGCCAGACGCGCCAAAGTCGCCGCGGTGTCATAGGGCGGCAGCAGCACGCCGCGGGCGGCGAAGCTCGAGCCTTTTTCCAGATGCAGGTCGGAGACGACGAGCAGGCGCTGCGCCTCCCAATAAAGCGCGCCGGAGAGATCGGCGACGAGCGCGACGCCGGCAATGTCGAGGGCGCCGATTGCGCGACAGTGCGGGCCAGGTTCTCCGTCATGCCCGGGCATAGCCGTCTGAAGGACGGCGTCGCTTCCGCTCGCCTATGCCCGGCATCCACGACTTTCCAAACGCGAAAATGAAGACGTGGATGGCCGGGACAAGCCCGGCCATGACGACGTGGAGAGATTGGAGCGTCGCAACTTCATTTCCTACGTCATCGCTTCCCGCACGAGTTCGTCGGCGGCTTCCGCCAAAAGCTCGTCGGCCGCCTCGCCATAAACCGACTCGCGGCCGATTTCCAGCATCACGGGCACCGCGAGCGGCGACACGTGATCGAGTTCCCGGTGGGTGATTCGTCCCTGGATTCGCGCCAGCATATCACCCAATCGCTTGAGATCGAGCAGGCCGGTTGAGGCATCGGCGCGGGCGGCGCGCAGCAGCACGTGGTCGGCCTGGTGCTTGCGCAGCACGTCATAGACGAGGTCGGTCGAGAACAGCACCTGGCGGCGGCTTTTCTCCTCGCCGGTGAAGCGGCGCGGGATCAGGCCCGAGATCAGCGCGCAGTTGCGGAACGTGCGCTTCATCAGCGCGGATTCGGCAAGCCACGCCTCGAGGTCGTCGCCAAGCATGTCGGGATCGAACAGCGCGGCAAGATCGAGCCTGCCCTGGCGAATGAGATGCGAGAGGTCGCCGAGGCCCCAGACCGCAAGCGCATATTCGTTGGCGACGAAGCCGAGCGGCCGGGCGCGGGCGCGCTCCAGCCGGCGCGTCAGGAGCATGCCGAGCGTCTGATGCGCCAGCCGTCCTTCGAAGGGATAGCAGACGAAATAATGCTTGCCGCCGCGCGGGAAGGTTTCGACCAGCAGCTCGCGCACCGCCGGCACGCTGGAAAAAACCCGCTGCAGCGACAGCCAGTCGCGCACCTGCTCGGGCAACGCATTCCACTGCCGGCGATCGTCGAGCAATTTGCGCACGCGCTCGGCGAGATAGGTGGAGAGCGGAAACTTGCCGCCCATGTAGGACGGCACTTTGGCGTCGCGCGTCGTTCGAGCGCGACACATAGACCTGATCTTCGACCAGCGCCTCGTAACGCACGATCTCGCCGCCGAAGACGAAGGTGTCACCGACGACAAGGCCTTCAATAAAGTACTCCTCGATCTCGCCGAGGATGCGGCCGCCGCGCAGCAGCGGGCCGCTGGCACCGGCGCCCGCGCCGCGCGAGCGCACCAGCTTCACCTTCAGCATCGCCTCTTCGACGATGGTGCCGACATTGAGGCGGTAGCTCTGCCGCACGCGCGGATTGGCGACGCGCCATTTGCCCCCCTTGTCCTGCTTGATGCGGGCAAAGCGCTCGTAGGTCTTCAGCGCATAGCCGCCGGTGGCGACGAAATCGATGATGTCGTCGAAATCGGCGCGGGAAAGACTCCGCGTACATCGCCGACGTGATGATCTCTTCATAGAGCTCATCGGCCAGAAACGGCTCGCCACAGGCGCAGCCCAGCACGTGCTGGGCCAGCACGTCGAGCCCGCCGGTGCGCAGCGGCGGCGTGTCCTGCGCATTCTCGGCGATGGCGTCGATCGCGACGCGGCATTCCAGCACCTCGAAACGGTTGGCCGGGATCAGCACCGCGCGCGAGGGCTCGTCGAGGCGATGGTTGGCGCGGCCGATCCGTTGCATCAGCCGCGAGGAGCCCTTGGGCGCGCCGACATTGATGACGAGGTCGATGTCGCCCCAGTCGATGCCGAGGTCGAGCGAGGAGGTGCAGACCACGCCACGCAGTTTTCCCGCCGCCATGGCGTCCTCGACCTTGCGGCGCTGGGCGACGTCGAGCGAGCCGTGATGCAGCGCGATGGCGAGCCCATCGTCGTTCATGCGCCAGAAATCCTGGAACAGCATTTCGGCCTGGCTGCGGGTGTTGACGAAAACAAGCGTGGTCTTGTTGCGCTTGATCAGCTCGTACATTTCGCCGAGCGCATGGCGCGCGGTGTGGCCGGCCCAGGGCAGCCGCTCGCGCGTGTCGAGCATCTCGACAATGGGCGCCGCCGCCCCACCCGCGATCACGATGTCGGCGGAGGTCGGCTTTCCCTCATGCTGCGGCATCAGGAAGCGCGCGAGCTGCTCGGGCTCGGCGACGGTTGCCGAGAGACCAATGGCGCACAGTTCCGGCGCGATGCGCCAGAGCCGTGCAAGACCGAGCGACAGCAGATCGCCGCGCTTGGACGTCACCAGCGCATGCAGCTCGTCGAGCACGATGCGCTTCAGCGAGGCAAACAGATACGGCGCATCGTCGGAGGCAAGCAGCAGCGCGAGCTGCTCCGGCGTGGTGAGCAGGATATCCGGCGGATAGCGCCGCTGCCGCTGCCGCCGCGATACCGGCGTGTCGCCGGTGCGGGTCTCGACCTTGATGGGGAGGCCCATCTCGGCGATCGGCGTTTCAAGGTTGCGGGCGATGTCGACCGCGAGCGCCTTCAGCGGCGAGATGTAGAGCGTGTGCAGGCCGCCGGTGCGTTTGACGGTGCGGCCGGCGGAGGTGAGGCTCCTGCCATCTCCCGCCAAAGGCGTGGAAAGCTCGACCAGCGTCGGCAGAAATCCCGCCAGCGTCTTGCCGGCGCCGGTCGGCGCAATCAGCAGCGCCGAGCGGTTGTCGCGCGCTTTCGCCAGCAGCGCGAGCTGATGCTCGCGCGGCGACCAGCCGCGTGCGGCGAACCATTTTTCGAAACGCTCCGGCAGCCGCGCAGCCGTCTCCGGGCGCGCGGGGGGCGAGTAGGAAAAGAGGTCGGGCGAAGGCACCGCCTAGAGGTAGGCGGTCGGGCCGGATTCGTCGAGGGTTGGAGTCAGCTCAGGCGGTCGTTCCGGGGCGCGCAAAGCGCGAACCCGGAACCTCGAGAGATTCCGGCGTTCGCCTGCTGCGCATCGCCCCCGGACTGACGAGCGAACCCGGCTTACTCCGTCACCGGCTTGTCGGAGATGTCCCAGTCCTTGCCGTTGAAGATCGAGATGAACAGCGTCTTCATCGGCGTGTAGTCGTCGGGCGTGTAGCTGAAATTGACGCCGTCGAGGAAGTACGGCGAGTGGAAGCCGGCGAGCGTGGTCGCCTGCTTCAGCACATTGGCGCGGGTGAGGTCGTCGCCGCAGCGGCGCAGGATTTCCGCCATGCTCGCAACCTGGCCGTAGCCGGCGAAGGCGATGGTGTTGTCGGGATCGACCGTCGGCAGGTATTTCTTGCGCAGCTCCTCGAACGCCATGACATCGGGGTCCTTCTCCCAGCGCGGCACGCCGACTTCCTTGGCGTATCTGATAGCAACGATGTCCTTGGCGTTCTCGAGGCCGGCGGCAGACAGGATGGAGCGGCCGGTGGAGCCTGCCGACAACAGCTGCAGCGGCTTCCAGCCGAGTTCGGCCACTTTCCGGATCGACTGCGACGACGCCTTGCCGGTCGAGATGTTGTAGAAGACATCCGCGCCGGACTTGGAGAGGTTGATGAGCTGCGAGTCGACCGTAGGCTCAGTGAGATCGTAGGTCTGCTCCATGATCACTTTTGCGGTGCCGCCGGCTTCCTCCAGTACCTTCTTGAACGGACCGAGGAAGTCGCGGCCGAAATCGTCGTTCTGGTAGAGGATGCCGATCTTGGCGTTCGGCTTCACCCCCACGACGTGTTTGGCAAGGATGCGCGCTTCGGTGGGGTAGAGCGGCAGGCCGGCCATGGTCCATTTGTAGGTCTTCGGATCGTTCCACTTCGAGGCGCCGGTGTTGAGCAGCAGCTGCGGCACGCCCTTGGAATTGAGATATTTGTGCACGGCGGTCTGCGGCGCGGTGCCGAGCGAGCCGAACAGCGCCAGCACTTCTTCTTGCTCCACCAGCCGCCGCGTCGCCTCGACGCATTTCGGCGCGCTGTAGGCGTCATCCATGGTGAGGAATTTGACCTTGCGCCCGTTGATGCCGCCCTTCTCGTTCAGCATCTGGAAATAGGCCTCGCCGACCCGGCCGAGCACGCCATAGAGCGAGCCGGGACCGGAATGCGGCACGGTCTGGCCGAGCTTGATCTCGGTGTCGCTGGCGCCGGCATCGTATTTCTTCTCGGCGGCCCACACCGAAGGCATGGGCAGGACAGAGGCGGCGATGGCTGAAATTGCGGTGGCGCCGAATTCGCGGCGGGTTTGCTTGTTCTTCATTGTTGTTCTCCCTGACAGGAGACCTTGATCGGACATTCCAAATGGTCCGGCAATAGCTGATCCGTCGCAGCAATGCGGCCATTCGCGATGCGGGTAGCGTGTAGACTCAAGTCCTGGTGGCGACCACCACGAGGCCCGCCACCGGACGGTTGTCCTCGTTGCGCGGCGAGGCTTCCTGCAGAAGCGCGAGCTTGAGGCCGGCTTTTTCGATCGCCGCCCGCACATGCGCGGCGGCGTGGGCGTAGCGCAGGCCCCCTCCGAGCACGACACCCTCGCCCTTGTGGGTCTCGGTGGTGAACGCGATCAGCCCGCCCGGCGCCAGCACCCGCCTCGCCTCAGCCAGCACTGGTGCGAGATCGGCGACATAGACCATGGCATCAGCGGCGAGCACGAGATCGGCGCTGGCATCGCCCTTGCCGGCGAGGCCCGCCACCATGTCGGCGACCTCGAGTTCGGCATAGAGGCCGGAGGCGCGGGCCTTCTCGATCATGCCGGGCGACAGATCGATGCCGGTGAAATGATCGACCTCCTTGGCGAAGGCCGCCGCGCCCAGGCCCGTGCCGCAGCCGAGATCGATGCCGCGCTTGAAGAAGGCGGGCTTCTTCGCGGCATGGCGTGCCGCCAGCACCGCCTTGAACAACAGCGACGGGCGCGCGATAGTCGAGATCGTTGAGAAGCGCGGTCTCGAAGCGCGGCGCGTATTGGTCGAACAGCGCCTGCACATAGGCGGACGGCATCTCCGCCAGGGGCTCCGCGCCGAGCTGCATCAGGTGCATGGCGGCGCCGTGGCGATCCAGCGGGTCTGCCTCGCGCGCTTTGCGGAATGCTTCCACTGCGGCGTCGCGCTCGCCGAGCTTCTCGCGGATCTCGCCGAGCGTGAACCAGGCCGAGGCAAAATTCGGCGCCAGTTCGATCGCCTGCAGCAACAGGTCGGCCGCCGCCGGCAGGTCGCCGCGCATCTGCAGGTCGCGTGCGAAATCATAGCGGCGGTCGGCAATCAGATCGCCGGAGGACAGGAACAGGCGGCGCGCGGGCATGGCTCCAAACTCGTCATTGCCGGGCAAAAGCGCGAAGCGCGTCTTGACGCCAATACCCGGCAATCCATCTAACAAAGAAGGATTCTTGAGAAGATGGATGCGCGGGTCAAGCCCGCGCATGACAGCCGGAATTCGATTCCTATATAGACGAGATGCGCCCGCAAGACATCCTGATGCCCGTCCCGGCCGGCCTGCTGCTGCAAGGAGGGCTGCTTCCATATCGACCCGGTGCGGCCGGTCGAGCGCGCCGTCATCACCCACGGCCATTCCGACCATGCCCGGCCCGGCCATGGCACAGTCCTCGCCACACGGGAAACCCTCGACATGATGCGGCTGCGCTATGGCGAGAACTTTGCCGGCCAGACGCAGGCGGTCGCCTATGGCGAGGAAATCAAGCTCGGCGGCGTCACCGTGAAATTTCACCCCGCCGGCCATGTGCTGGGCTCGGCGCAAGTCGCCGTCACCTGCAAGGACACCCGCATCGTCGCGTCCGGCGACTACAAGGACGCGCGCGATCCGACCTGCGTGCCGTTCGAGGTCGTGCCCTGCGACGTCTTCATCACCGAGGCGACGTTTGGGCTTGCCGGTGTTCCGGCACGGCGATGCGGCGGAGGAAGTGAACAAGCTGCTGGCATCGGTAAAGTTGTTTCCGGAGCGCGCGCATCTGGTCGGCGCCTATTCGCTCGGCAAGGCGCAGCGCGTGATCGCACTGCTGCGCGAGGCCGGCTATGACGCGCCGATCTATCTGCATGGCGCGATGGAAGACGATCACGCACTATTATCAAAGCCGCGGCATCGCGCTCGGCGAGCTGCGCCCGGTGCGCGGGGTGAAGAAGGCCGATCTCGCCGGAACCATCTCGCTCGCGCCGCCGAGCGCGACCTCGGACCTGTGGACACGGCGTTTCCCCGATCCCGTCACCGCGTTTGCGTCCGGCTGGATGCGGGTGCGCGCCCGCGCGCGGCAACGCGGCGTCGAGCTGCCGCTGGTGATATCAGACCATGCCGACTGGGACGGGTTGACCGCGACGATCGCCGCGACCGGTGCCGGCGAGGTCTGGGTCACCCATGGCCAGGAGGACGCGCTGGTGCATTGGTGCAAGAGCCGAAGGGCTTGCGGCGCGGCCGCTCGCTCTCGTCGGCTACGGCGATGAGGATGAGGGCGAAGGGGACGTTGCGGCCGGCGAGGCGGACGCATGAACCGCTTCGCCGAACTGCTGGACCGCCTCGCTTACGAGCCCGGCCGCAACAACAAGCTGCGGCTGATCACCGGCTATTTCCGCGAGGTCGGCGATCCCGACCGCGGCTATGCACTGGCGGCGCTGACCGGCGCGCTGTCGTTCAAGCACGCCAAGCCGGGCTTGATCCGCGACCTCATCGCCGAGCGCACCGATCCCGTGCTGTTCGGGCTGTCCTATGATTATGTCGGCGACCTCTCGGAGACGGTGGCGCTGATGTGGCCGAAGGCCGAACTCGCCGCCGGCCACAACAATCCCCCGCCCCCGACACTCACCGAAGTCGTCACCACGCTGCGCACGCTCGGCAAGACCGAGCTGCCAAGACAGCTGTCGCGCTGGCTCGACGAGCTCGACGAGACCGGGCGCTGGGCGTTGTTGAAACTCGTCACCGGCGCGATGCGGATCGGCATTTCGGCGCGGCTCGCCAAGACCGCCGCCGCCGCGCTCGGCGACAAGGACGCGCACGAGATCGAGCTGATGTGGCCGGGACTGTCGCCGCCCTACACCGACATGTTCGCCTGGCTGGAAGGCCGCGGCGACAAGCCGGTCAATCGCGATCCGACGCCGTTCCGCCCGGTCATGCTGGCGCATGCCATCGAGGACGCCGATTTCGCCAGCATGAATCCGGCCGACTACATCGCGGAATGGAAATGGGACGGCATCCGCGTGCAGGCGGTGAGCGGGCGCGACGAGCGCGGGCAGATGCAGGCGCGGCTCTATTCGCGCACGGGCGAGGACATCAGCAAGAGCTTTCCGGACCTGCTGCCGTCGCTGCATTTGCCCGGCGCGATCGACGGCGAGTTGCTGGTGCTGCGCGAAGGCCGGGTGCAGAGCTTTAACGTGCTGCAGCAGCGGCTCAACCGCAAAGCTGTCTCGCCAAAGCTGATCAAGGAATTTCCCATTCACCTGCGCGCCTATGATCTGCTCGGCGACGACGAAAACGATCTGCGCGAGTTGCCGTTCGCCGAGCGCCGCGCGCGGCTGCAAGCGTTCGTGAAGAAACTCGACGATGCGCAGGATCGATCTGTCGCCGACGGTCGCCTTCGACAGCTGGGACGCGCTGATCGCGGCGCGCGCCAATCCCGCCAGCGCCGGCGCGGGCGAGGATGCCGACGCCGTGGAGGGCGTGATGCTGAAGCGGCGCGATGCGCCCTATCTGCCCGGCCGCCCCAAGGGGCAATGGTGGAAGTGGAAGCGCGACCCGCATCTGATCGACGCCGTGCTGATGTATGCGCAGCGCGGCCACGGCAAGCGTTCGTCCTATTATTCCGACTACACTTTCGGGGTGTGGACGTCAGGCGATGACGGCGAGCAGCTGGTGCCGGTCGGAAAAGCCTATTTCGGCTTCACCGACGAGGAGCTGCTGCAGATCGACCGCTTCGTCCGCCGCAACACCACGGAGAAATTCGGCCCCGTCCGCCATGTCGTGCACGAGCCGGACCAGGGCCTGGTGCTGGAAGTCGCCTTCGAGGGGCTGCAGCGCTCGTCGCGGCACAAATCGGGCGTCGCCATGCGCTTTCCCCGTATCAGCCGGCTGCGCTGGGACAAGCCGCCGCGCGAGGCCGACCGGCTGGAGACGCTGGAGCGGATGTTGGGGACTGTGACAGGAAATTAAGGTTCCCAAAGCGTTTCAAGCGAAGTGGGCACCGGTTCGCGTGAAGAAAACGCGTCAAACAAAAGTCGGCACGGCGGCCATTGCGGCGAGCCTGCGGGTTCCCCATCTGCCCCGCCGTGCCCTATAATGCACCGCGCACACGCGCCATGGAGATATCGATGCCCAACGACGTCAGGGATTTGCCGGCCAGCCAATGACGGCCTGTACCGCTTTCTCGGCGGCACACCATTGGCGGTCGCATTCCGGCTGATCCTGCTGTCGATCCTGGTCGGCGTGGTGCTGGCGGCGATCGGCTTCGATCCCTGGAATATCCTGCATTCGATCCGCATGCTGTTCCAGCGGCTGTGGGATCTCGGCTTCGATGCCGTCAACTGGCTGTGGCGCTACTTCCTGCTTGGCGCCGTGATCGTGATCCCGGTCTGGCTGTTGATGCGGGTTTTCGGCTCGCCACGCGGCCGGTAATCGCTGGATAGACGAGGAGCACCGCAGCCGATGCAATTGCAATTCATCGGCTGCGGCGATGCGCTCGGCTCCGGCGGCAGGTCAAACACCTGCTTTCATGTCACCGGCGAGCGCGTCAATTTCCTGATCGATTGCGGCGCCTCCTCGTTGCCGGCCCTGAAGCGGTTCGGCGTCGCGCGCGATGCGATCGACCTGATCCTGATCACGCATTTCCATGGCGACCATTTTGGCGGGCTGCCGTTTCTGTTGCTCGACGCGCAGTTCACCCGCCGCAGCCGGCCGCTGGTGATCGCCGGGCCGCAGGGCATCGAGACGCGGCTGAAACAGGCGATGGAGGTGATGTTCGAGCATTCCTCGAAGACGCCGCCGCGCTTTGAGCTCTCCGTCGTCGCGCTCGCGCCGGAAGAAACGCGCAGCTTCGGCGGCGTGACGGTGACGCCCTACCCCGTCGTGCACGGCGAATCCGGCGGGCCGTTCCTGGCCTACCGTATCGAGGCGGAAGGCCGCGTCATCAGCTACAGCGCCGACACCGAGTGGACGGAGACGCTGATTCCGGCGGCGCGCAACGCCGACCTGTTCATCGCCGAGGCCTACTATTACGACAGGATCGTGAAGAACCATCTCAGCCTCAAAACACTTGAGGCGCATCTCGGTGCAATCGATGCAAAGCGGCTGATTCTCACGCACATGAGCGATGACATGCTCGGCAGGGTGGACAAGCTGCCCTACTCTGCGGCACATGACGGCATGAACGTCGAACTGTAGCAGCTCCGGTGAATTCCTCCGCAAAAGTCACGAGCGCGGCAGGTCTTCGCCATCGCCGGTCCTGCGATGATCGCGAACCTGACGACGCCGCTGATCGGCATCGTCTCGACCACCGCGATCGGCCGGCTCGGCGACGCCACGCTGCTCGGCGGCGTTGCCATGGCATCCGTGCTGTTCGACTGCCTGTTCTGGCTGTTCGGCTTCCTGCGCATGAGCACGCTCGCCTTCACCGCCCAATCGCTCGGCGCGGGCGAGACCAGGGACCTGCACGCCATCCTGCTGCGCGGCCTGATCGCATCTGGTCTTGTCGGCGTCACGCTGATCGTGTTGCAGATCCCGCTTGCCGCGATCCTGTTCGCAGCGATGGGCGGCAGCGAAGGCGTCACGCGCGCCGCAGAGACCTATTTTCTGATTCGGATCTGGTCGGCGCCGCTCGCGCTCGCCAACTACGTCGTGCTCGGCTGGCTGATCGGGCAGGCCCGCGCGACGCTGGCGCTTTCCGTGCAGATCGCGATCAACGTCATCAACATGATCGCGACGGTGCTGTTGGTGCTGGTCGCTGATCTCGGTATCGCGGGTGCGGCGATCGCCGCCGTGATCGCCGAAACCGCGGGCCTCGCCATCGGCGGCGTGATCGCGCAACGGTTGACACGCGGCCACCCGCCGTTGTCGCGCGCCACCCTGTTCGACCGGGAAAAGCTGCTGCGGATGCTCACGGTCAACCGCGACATCATGATCCGCACCGCCGCGCTGATCGCGGCATGGCTGCTTTTCACGGCGCAGGGCGCGCGCTCCGGCGACGCGATCCTGGCGGCGAATGCCGTGCTCAACAATTTCCTGCTGGTCAGCGCCTTCTTCCTCGACGGGCTCGCCAATGCCGCGCAGCAGCTCTGCGGCAGCGCCTATGGGGCGCGCTCGCGCGATCAATTCACCACGCGCGGTGCGGCTTGTGCTGTTCTGGGGATTTGTCTTTGCAGTGGCGGTTGCCGCCACCTTCGCGCTGTTCGGCCCTGCACTGATCGACTTCATGACGGCAAGCGCGGATGTGCGGCAGCTGGCGCGCGACTTCCTGCTTTTCGTGATCGTTTCGCCGCTGCTGTCGGTGTTCGCATTCGGCTTCGACGGCATCTATATCGGCGCGACCTGGGCGCGCGACATGCGCAATCTGATGCTGGTCTCGCTTGCGATCTTCCTCGCCGCCTGGTTCGCGCTGCGCGGCTTCGGCAATGCGGGGCTGTGGGCGGCGCTGCTGGTGCACTACGCCGCGCGCGGCGGCCTGCAGGCGCTGGCCTATCCGCGGCTGCTGAAGCGGTCGTTCGGCTAGTCGTTCGCGGTGAAATCGAATAGCCTGAGCGCCGCGCAGCCATCCCGGCGAGGTCAAGCTTGAAACGTCATTTTGAACAATTCGCGTCATATAACCGCTGGGCCAATGCGCGCCTGTACGAGGCTGCGCTGGCACTACCGGACGCCGACTACCGACGCGACGTCGGGGCCTTCTTCGGAAGCATGCACGGGACGCTCAACCATCTGCTCCTGACCGATCGCATCTGGCTGAAGCGACTCACCGGCGAAGGCGACCATCCCGACCGGCTGGACGCCATCCTCTACGAGGATCGCTCGCAACTCACCGCGGCGCGCGCCGACGAAGACGATCGTATCGTGCGATACATTGCATCCCTGGATGACGACGCGATTGCCGGGACGCTCAGATACGCCAACATGTCAGGCAAGCAGTTCGAGCAGTCCCGTGCGGCGATTCTCGCCCATTTGTTCAACCACGAAACGCATCATCGCGGACAGGCGCACGCCATCCTGTCGATTTGCACGGGCCGTGAACCACCCTCGCTCGACTTGCTGAGCATGCAGCGGGGGTCGCCGGCGCCCGATTTGCGTGGGCTGGCGCGGCGCTAACCGACGCGGCGTCAGGAAGCAGAACACTAGCCGGTTAGGTGCCGTTTGTGATTTGATACCCGGTGCGGGCTTCGCAGTTTCGGGAACTCCCTTGTGAGCGAGAAGCGGCTGGATAGGCGGTTGGCGGCGGTGCTGGCGGCAGATGTCGTCGGCTATTCGCGCCTAATGGGGGCCGACGAGGCAGGCACGCTCGATGCCCTCAAGCGGCACCGTCGCGAGGTCGTCGATCCCACCATCGCCGCCTACAAAGGCCGCATCGTCAAGACAACCGGGGATGGAATGCTGGTCGAGTTCGCCAGCGCGGTCGATGCTGTCACTTGCGCCGTGACTATCCAGGAGCAGATGGCGAAACGAGGCAATGGGTCTGATGCCGAGGTGAGCTTTCGTATCGGCATCAATGTCGGCGACATCATCATCGACGGAGACGACATTTTCGGCGATGGCGTCAACGTGGCGGCCCGGATCGAGAGTGAATGCGCGCCGGGTGGCGTGTATCTTTCCGAGGACGCCTTCAGGCAGGTCCGCGGCAAGATCGCTTGTGCATTCGACGACCTCGGCGAGCGCTCCCTGAAAAACATCGACCGGCCGGTGCGAATTTACGCAACCCGATCGATCGCCGGTGAGGCCCAGCCAAAGCAACCGGCGATGAACGCCGTGCGGCCCCTCACACTTCCGGACAGGCCGTCCATTGCGGTGCTGCCATTTCAGAACATGAGCGGCGACCCGGAGCAGGAATATTTTGCCGACGGGATGGTTGAGGAAATCATCACGGCGCTTTCGCGCTTCAAGCTGCTGTTCGTCACCGCCAGGAATTCAAGTTTCACCTACAAGGGCAAAGCCGTTGACATCAAGCAGGTCGGACGCGAACTCGGCGTGCGTTACGTACTTGAAGGCAGCGTTCGCAAAGCGGGAAACAAGGTTCGGATCACGGGCCAGCTTATCGACGCAACAACCGGGACGCATCTCTGGGCCGATCACTTCGACGGGCTGCTTGAGGATATCTTCGATCTGCAGGACCGGGTGACCGGCAGCGTCGTTTCGGCGATTGCTCCCAAAATGCAGCAGGCAGAGCTTGAACGGTCCACGCGCAAGCCGACCGAGAGCCTCGACGCCTACGACTACTATCTGCGCGGCGTATCGCTTAGCGCAAAGCCGGTCAAGGAAAGCATCGATGAGGCATTGCGACTGCTCTACAAGGCGATCGAACTGGATCCGGATTTTGCTGCGCCTTACGCCGCGGCTGCACGTTGCTATACCAATCGCAAGGCATTTGGCTGGATGAGCAATTACCAGGCAGAAATCGAGGAGACGAGCCGGCTGGCCCAAAGCGCGATCAGACTGGGGCCGGACGATGCCTTCGTACTCGGCTTGAGCGGATTTGCGATCTTTTTTGTAATGGGAGATGTGGAGTCAGGCGCCGACTACATTGAACGGGCGTGCGCTCTAAATCCAAATCTTGCAATTCTCTGGGGCGGCGCGGGCTTGACCAGTATTTCCCTCGGTCACCCCGACAAGGGGGCGAGGCAAATTGAGCATGCCATGCGATTGAGCCCGCTCGACCCCTCCATGGGGCTTTGGCAGTCTTCCCTCGCCTATGCGCATTTTTACGAAGGGCGGTACGAGGAAGCGGTCTCGTGGGCAATGATGTCCTTGCGTAGCCTTGGGTATGCCAGACCTACGCTGGCTATCCTTGCCGCAAGCCAGGCGTTTTCGGGTCACACAGAGGACGCCGCGAAGGCAATCGCGCGCCTGCGAACGGTTGATCCCAGCTACCGGCTCTCGGCTGTTCCTGACTTGAAGTTGGCTCGGCGGGCACAGGATCGCGAGAGGCTTATCGAGGGACTGCGCCTCGCAGGTCTGCCGGATTGACGTTGCTCACCGCACCGGCCAGTCCTCGGCGGTCAGCGTCGCCGCATCGGCGCCGACGATCTCCGACAGCGAGTCGCGGCCGGTGCGCAGCAGGGTCGACGACAAATCGCGCTTGATGTCGTCGACGAGGCCGAGGCCCTTGTAGATCAGCGAGGAATAAAGCTGGATCAGGCTGGCGCCGGCGCGAATTTTCGTCAGCGCGGCGCCGCCGGAATCGATGCCGCCGACACCGACCAGCGGGAATGCGCCTTCGACGCGCACATAGGTCTCCGCCACCATCCGCGTCGAAAGACGAAACAGCGGCCGGCCGGAAAGGCCGCCCTGCTCCTTGGCGCGATTGGTCTCGCGCAATGTCGATGGACGCCCGATCGTGGTATTGCCGACGATCATGCCGTCGACCCGACGCGAGCGGGCGACATGCACGACGTCGTCGAGCTCGTTCAGGCTCAGATCGGGCGCGACCTTGAGCAGCACGGGCGAGTCGCCGGCGTTCTTCCGCACGCGCTCGCGGGCGTCGATCACCTTGGCCAGGAGATCGTCGAGCGCAGCCGATTGCTGCAGATTGCGCAGGCCCGGCGTGTTCGGCGAGGAGACGTTGACGGTGAAGTAGCTCGCAACCGGCGCAAAAGTCTCGATCAGCCTGACGTAGTCGGCGGTGCGATCCTCGGAATCCTTGTTGGCGCCGACATTGACGCCGACGATGCCGCCGAGATGGGCGCGCGCCGCCAGCCGGCGCAGCGCTGTCTCGGCGCCGTCATTGTTGAAGCCCATGCGATTGATGACGGCCTCGTCGCGCTCGAGGCGAAACAGCCGCGGCCGCGGATTGCCGACTTGCGGCCGCGGCGTCACCGAGCCGATCTCGACAAAGCCGAAGCCGAGCCGCAGCAGCGCGTCGGGCACTTCGGCGCTCTTGTCGAATCCCGCGGCCATGCCGATCGGGTTCGGAAAATTCAGCCCGAAGGCGCGCACCGCGAGTTTTGCGTCATCGGCCCTCGGGCGCACCGGCGGCAGCAGCCGCAGGCCCTGGATGGCGAGACGGTGGGCGTCTTCCGGGTCGAGCCAGCGCAACAGCGGCAGCGAGAAGGCATCGAAGGCGCGGATCACGAGGCAAGCTCCGGCACGTCGTGATAGCCGTCGGAACGCGCGCGCAGATCGAGGATCGCGGTGACGGCGCCAAGATCGAGTTCGCCATAGAGATGCGGGAACAGTTCGTCGTTGCGCGAGGGCTCCCAGCGCAGCGCCTCACCGAGCGCATCCACATCGACCGCGATCAGGAACAGGCCGGTCTGGCCGAAGAAGTGCTTTCGCGCGGTCTCGGCAACCTGTGCGGCGGTGGAGAAATGGATAAATCCATCGCGAACATCATCCGCGCTGCCGCGGAAAACGCCCTGCCGCTCCGCCTCCCGCCAGGCCGAAGCGGGACAGATTTTGTAGATCGTGGGCAACCGCGTTCCCTGCTTGTCGTTGAGTTACTTGAGGTTTTTCCGGAAGCTGGTGGAATGCCGGCCGACCGTATCGACGGCAGGCTGCGACTTCAAGCGGTGCCTTGCCATGGGCCGAGCAGAATTGCCGAAACAGGGCGGTTGCGGCAATAATTCCTGAATCCGAAGCCGGGTTTTCGGGATGACCAAGCAGCCGAAAGCGCTGAAGATGCTGACCCACGGCCAGATCTGGGCCGCGCTGGATCGGCTTGCCGAGCGCGCCGGGCTGTCGGCGTCGGGACTGGCGCGCCGCGCCGGGCTGGATTCCACCACCTTCAACAAATCCAAACGCGTCACGCCCGACGGCCGCGAACGCTGGCCGTCGACCGAATCGCTCGCCAAGGCGCTCGCCGCCACCGGCAGCTCGATCGACACCTTTGTGCAGTTGATCGGTGACCACGGGCGCGACCTGCAGTCATTGCCGCTGCTCGGCCTCGCCCAGGCGGCAGGACCCGGCCATTTCGACGCGCAGGGTAATCCTGCCGGGAGGGGCTGGGGCGAGGTCGCGCTGCCTTCGGTGACCGAGGATCACGCGTTCGCGCTCGAGGTCTCGGGCGATGCGCTCACACCTGCCTATCGCGACGGCGATGTCATCGTGGTGTCACCGGCCACGCCGATCCGCCGTGGCGACCGCGTGGTGGTGAAGGCGGCTGCCGGCGAGGTAATGATCGGCGAATTGAAGCGGCGGACCGCAAGGACACTGGAGCTTGGGCCCTCGAATCCGGACGAGCCGGATCGCATGCTCGCCACCGAGGATGTGGCGTGGATCGCGAGAATTGTGTGGGTGAGGCAATAGCGCCCTCGCCGCCGCGACCTGGATTCAATAGCGTCGCGCCGCGTCTGCCGATTGCACGCCAATGCTGGAGGAAAACGATGAATCGTCGCGATGCACTGAAGGCCTTTGCCGGCCTTGCCCTGTGTCCGCTGTGCAAGCCTACCTTTGCCGCCGAGGGCGCGCACTGGAGCTATGAAGGCAATAACGGTCCTGCCAAATGGGGCGACGTCGATGCCGCCAGCAAGGTCTGCGCGATCGGCGCGCAGCAATCGCCGATCGACATCGTGGCGCCGGTCAGATCGCAATTGCCGCCACTGAAGCTCAACTGGGCGAAGGGCGCCGACACCATCGTCAACAACGGCCACACCATCCAGCTCAATTTCGCGGAAGGCAGCACGCTTGCTGTGGGTGAGTCCAGAAGTACAAGTTGCTGCAGGTTCACTTCCACCGGCCGAGCGAACACATGGTCGCAGGCAGAAGCTTTCCGATGGAAGCGCATTTCGTGCACCGCGCCGATTCCGGCGCGCTCGCCGTGGTCGGCGTTCTGATGTCGACCGGCAAGGCCAATGCTGCCTTCGCCAAGGTTGCCGCGACCATGCCGGCCAAGGAAGGCCCGCCGGCGAAGGCCGACGCCGGCTTCAATCCCGAACGACATGCTGCCGCGCAAGCTCAGCTACTACCGCTATCCAGGTTCGCTGACGACGCCGCCCTGCTCGGAGACGGTGGAGTGGCTGCTGCTCAGCAATCCGATCACGGTGGCGGAGGCCGACGTTGCGGCGTTCGCAAAGCTCTATCCACTGAACGCGCGCCCGGTGCAGCGGGACAACAGACGCTACGTGCTGCAGTCAGGTTGAAGCCGTTGGCTCTACCCATCCTACGCACTTCCGCAATGAGGCGCCGATGTTCGATGCTGTTGTCCTGGGAACCGTCGTTACCGAAGAGCGCGTGGCGCCGGACTGCCTACGTCGCAATCACCGGCGAGAAGATTGCCGAAGTCGGCCACGGCACCCCGCCTCCCGCACGCAGTACGATCGACCGTTCCGGCTCCCTGATCTTTCCGGGACTGGTCGACGGACACGTTCATACCGGATCGCCCTGGGCTGGCCGGGAATTGAGGGCACCACGAAGACCGCCGCCGCGGGCGGTGTCACGACCTGCGTCGACATGCCCTACGACGTTCCCGAGGCGACGACGGACGCCGGCATCCTCAAGCGCAAGATCGCATGCGTGAACGAGACCGCCCATGTGGATGTCGCGCTCTACGGAACCATTCGCAAGCACGACGGCGTCGCCGCGATATCCGGCCTTGCGGAGGCTGGCGTGTGCTCGTTCAAGCTGTCGACCTACGAGTACGATGCCGTCCGCTTTCCGCGGATCGACCACCCGACCATGATCGCCGCCTTCGAGGAAATCGCGCGCACCGGCGTGCCGGTTTCGATCCACAACGAGGATCAGGAGCTGGTGGAAAAGCTGAGCGCGGATGCGCGCGCCGCAGGCCAGACACACCCGCTGATGCATTCGCGCACGCGGCCGGCGCTCGCGGAGACCCTGGCCGACAACGAAATTTTCGAGATCGGCCTCTACACCGGCGCGCATGTGCACATCGCGCATTCATCCGTCGCACGCGGCTTCACCATTGCAGAGACCTTTCGCAACTACGGCGCCAATGCCAGCGGCGAGGCGTGCATTCAGTACCTCTGCATGACGGAAGACGATCTCGTGCGCCTCGGCGGGCTCGGCAAGTGCAACCCGCCGTTCCGCACCGCGGCCGAGGTGGAACGGATGTGGGCATCGCTCGAGGGCGATCTGGTGGCCTATGTTTCGACCGATCACGCGCCGTGGCCGCTTGAGCGCAAGACCAAGGCCGACATCTTCGCCTGCTCGGCCGGCCTCGTCGGCCTGCAGAGCTTTGGGCCGCTGATGTATTCGCTGCTGGTCGAGCGTGGGCTCTCGCCGTCGATCATGGCCAAATACTGCGCCGATCGCCCGGCCCGGCATCACGGTCTTGCCGGCAAGGGGCGGATCGCCGAAGGTTTCGACGCCGACCTGATGGTGATCGAACCCGGCGATTTCATCTTCGACCAGGCCGACATCGTCGACCGGGAGGAACTGCGCTGGTCGCCCTATCACGGCCGCCGGATGCGGGGCCGCGTTGCCTCGACATTCCTGCGCGGGCAATTGATCTGGAATGACGGCAAGAGCCTCTCTGCGCCGGGCACGGGACGTTTCGTCCCGCGCCAACGCAGCGTGTGACGGCGAGCCCGCCTAGGTCGCGTAGTCCGGCTCCTTGCGGTCGAGGATGCGCTTGAGCGCATCAAAATGCCGCTGCGACGGGGATGGGCCCTTGTAGAGGTGGTCGTCCCTGTATTCGCGCTTGGTCTTCTCGACGACAGGCGTCGGCAGCTGCTTCAGCCGTTGCCCGGTCCACATCGCGTAAATCTGCACCTGCGCGGCGCGCTCGATGTAATAGAGCCTGTCATAGGCCTCGGCGACGCTCGGGCCGGTCGTGGTGATGCCGTGATTGGCCATGAACAACACCGACTTGTTGCCGATGACGCGGGCGAGCCGCGCGCCTTCGGACGGATCCATGGCCGGGCCGGTATATTCGTCGTCATAGGCGATGGCCTCGGAAAGGCCGACCTCGGTCTGACCGATCTCCTTGATGCGGGGATCGTCGAGCCGCGTCAGCGCGCTGGCATAGGGCATATGGGTGTGGAACACGGCCTTGGCCTGCGGCAGCGCCTTGTGGATCGGCGCGTGGATGCAAAAGCAGGAACGCTCGACATCGCCCTCGCCGCTCTTCACCTCGCTGTCGTCGATGCCGACTTCCATGAAGGTCGAGGCCGTCACCTCCGACCAGTGGGTGCCGAAGGGAATCTGGTAGTAGCGATCGCCCTGGCCGGGCACCACCAGTGTCAGATGATTGAATATCCCTTCCGAAAAGCCGTGCATGTAGGCCAGCCGGTGCGCGGCGGCGAGATCGACCCGCGCCTGCCACTGCTCGGCGGACACATTGTCGCGAAGCGATTTCGGTGAAACCCTGAACTGCATGCGCGTGCTCCCGTGAGGCTTGTTGTTATGGCGGCAGTATAGCGGAATCCGGCGGCGGTCGCCGCTGAAATTGCGACGGGGCTGCCATCCGAAATTGGCGGTGGGCATCCGTCCGGGACCATCCGCGTCCTGGACACAAAATCGCGAAAACAACCCCATGCAAAGTAGAATTGGCCCAGCAAACTGCGCTGGGCTATCCCTACTTCGTCAGCAGCGCGAACGCCCCGTTCCAGTCTTCCGGCGGCGGGGTTTCCTTGTAGCTGCGGATGCGGGCTTCGTAGAGCTTGTAGAGCGAGGCAAGTGCTGCGCCATCTTCGCTGTTGCGGCCGCGCTCGATCGCGAATAGCGCGCCGTCCCAGTCGCGGCTGCGGTAGCAGGCCAGCATCTCGATCGTCAGGTTGCGCAACCGCTGGAAGGCGCCGGACTGCGCGACGTCGTCGCGGCCGGCGATAGCGTAGATCACCTCCGGCTCCTTCTTGCCCTTCACCATGATGAAGTCGAGTTCGAGGATGGCGAATTTTTCCTTGACCGCCATCGCGGTCTTGGAGCCGATGATGATCGGAAAGCCGTATTCCTTGCTCTGGCCTTCGAGGCGCGAGGCGAGATTGACGCTGTCGCCGTACGCTGAATAGTCAAAGCGTACGTCCGAACCCATGTTGCCGACCACGCAGTTGCCGGTATTGAGGCCGACGCCGACGTTGAGTGGAAGAAAGACCTGACCCTCCTCCTCGGCTTCCTGCTCGCGCACTTTATTGAGTTCGTCGATTCGCGCGATCATATCGATCGCAGCCTCGCAGGCGTTGAGATGATGCTCCTTGTCGTCGAGCGGCGCGTTCCAGAACGCCATGATGGCGTCGCCCATATATTTGTCGATCGTCCCCTTGCGGGCGAGAATTGCATTGGTGAGCGGCGTCAGCAAGCGGTTCATCAGCCTGGTCAGGCCTTGCGGATCGTCCTTGTAGGTCTCGGAGATCGTCGTGAACCCGCGGACGTCGGAGAACATGATGGTTATCTCGCGGGACTCGCCGCCGAGCACGAGCTTCTCCGGCGACTGCGTCAGTTGCTCTACCAGCGCCGGCGACAGGTACTGGCCGAAGGCGGAGCGAATCTGGCGGCGCTGCGACTGCTCGCGCACGAAGCTCGCAAAGATCAACGTGGCATAGATCGCGGTGGTCGACATCAAGGGATAAGTGAAATCGAGCAGCAGCTTGTGCTGGGTGTAAAAGAACCATGACGTGCCGGCGAGTGCGGTCGCAAACAGCCCGCCGACCAGAACCAGCTTGGCCGGGCCGAAATTCGGCGCAAACACGATGACAAGCAGGCCGAGCACCAGCGCGCCGAAGAATTCGAGCGCGATGCCATAGTTCGGCTGCGCCACGATCGCGCGGGTCAGCGCGCTTTCCAGCACCTGGGCGTGGATTTCCACGCCCGGCATGGCCGGCGATACCGGCGTGGTCTTGATGTCGTTGAGCCCGGTCGACGACGTGCCTATCAGGATCAGCTTGCCCGCGATCCTGTCCTGCGGCACGCGGTTATCCAGCACATCGACGGCCGAGACATAGATCGAGGGATCCTGATTTGCGTAGTGCACCCAGAGCTGGCCGTTGGCGTCGGTCGGGATGGGAAAGCCCTTGACGCCGATGCTCTGGATGCCCGCCTTGTCGGCCTTGATCAGGATGGTGCTGGAACCGGAGGCGACGCGAAGCATCTCGAAGGTCAGCGAGGGCATGGTGATGCCCTGCGCCACCATGATCATCGGCACGCGGCGCACGATGCCGTCGCGCTCGGGTCGGATGGTGAACAGCCCGCGGCCTGCGGCGGCCTTCTCCAGCACCTCGACGTTCCGCAGCAATCCGGGAAACTGATACATGAAGGGCTGCGGCTCTTCGCCGAGCATCGCAAGCCCGGTTACCGGCAGGTCCTTGTCGAGCGGGCGGGCGTCGGGACCGCCGGACTCGCCGAGCACCACGCGCGACTGCCGGATGGCGTCGGCGAAAATCTGGTCATTGCTCGGCAGCGAACGCAGCTTCTCGCGCGTCGCCTCATCGAGATTGCGGAAGGTGTCGGCGGCGATATCGGGATTGAGTCGGTCGGGCTCGGAGAACACGGCGTCGAAGGCGATCACGACCGCGCCGAGTTTCGTCAAATTGGTGGTGATGTCGGCGATCCGCGTGCGCGGCCACGGCCATTGCCCGAGCCTGGGATCGGCGAGACTCTTCTCGTCGATATCGACGATGGTGACCGGGCGGATCGTCTTCACCCTCGGCTCGATCGCCTGGAAATTGTCCCAGGTGCGGATCCGCAATTCCTCCACCGGGTGCGGGTCCCAGACCCGTAGCGCGGCAAAACCGATCAGCAGCAAGACGCAGACCAGCCGGGCATAGCCGAACTTCCGCTTAAGCCATCGCCTAATTGCCCGAAGG
>CAWFLW010000004.1:0-87511 GCA_963816655.1 uncultured Alphaproteobacteria bacterium
AAGCGGACATCAAGCGCATCTTGAATACACGTCCCAGGGCGAGCGCGCGATTTCAGCCCGGCCGCTGCAAAAAATCCCGGATGACCAGGTTCACCGCGCGGGCATGGGTGCGCATCGGGAGGTGTCCGGCGTCAGCGATCCGCAAAATTTTCAAATCCTGGACGTAGTCGTCGAGGCCGTCGAGCGATCCGGGAAGGAGCGCCTCATCGCGCATCCCCCATATCATGAGGGTCGGCACGCGCACGCGCAGCGACGTCGCCTCCGGTGGTCTTGCAACGCCGGCGAAGAAATGCGCCGCGAGGTCCGGCCACTCCATCGTCCTCGCTTCGTCGATCGAGGCCGGCACCTTGGTCGGATCGGCGCGATAGTAATCGTACCAGCGTGGATAGGGTGATGGTGCGGTGTGGAACGCGCGCTCATATTGCGACGCCCGGATCTGCGCCGGATTGGTGCGCTGCTCGCGCAAAAATATCGCCGGATGTGGCGCGTTGAGGATGATGAGCCGCTCGACGCGCTCGGGGTAGGCGGAAGCAAACACCCAGGCGATGTAACCGCCCCAGTCATTGCCGACGAGGATGCAGCGCTCCCGGCCAAAATGATCAAGCAGGCCGTGCAAATCCCCGAGCAGGCGCGGCATCGCGTAGGCTTCCACGGCATCCGGCGCATCCGACGGGGGACAGCCGCGCAGGTTCGGCGAGACCACGAGATGATCCCGGTTGAATTCGGTGAGCTGTGCCTCGTACAGCGACCAGTTGTCGGGATGGCCATGCAGGCACACCATCAGCGGCCCGTCGCCCGCCCTGACAAAATACAGCCGCGCCCCGTCACCATTGGCGTAGCCCTCGCTCAACCCGGCGCCGACAGCAGTTTGAGCCCATGCCAATCCCGGTCGACATGCCGCTGCGGCCGCAGCCCAGACTCCCGCTGAGAGCAGTGACCGCCGCCTCATTCGACGACTTCATCGGCGAGGGTTTTGGAGCCGCTTTCGGACGCCGTCGAAGACGTCCCGGTGATGTTGCCTCCCGGCCGGGCGAGATTGGCGACCAGACCGGTTGCGAGCGGGTCGCCTGCACCGTACATGACGATCGGCATCTCGCGCGTTGCATCCCTTGCAGCAAAGGCGGCCTGTGTCGGGTAGGCAACCAGCACATCCACCTTGAGGCCAATGAGTTCAGCGGCGAGGCCAGCCAGCCGGTCGCGGCTTCCTTCAGCCGACCGGAATTCCACCCGCAAATTCTCGCCCTCGGTGTATCCAATGTCGCGCAAAGCCCCGCGCAACAGGGTCAGTAGCGGCTCGGGATTCTCGTGGTTCAGAATCCCGATCGTCACCGGCCTCGGCTGCTGGGCGCGGGTGGCCAGCGGAATGGCCGCCGCAGCTACGCCGCCCAGGGCCCGCATGAACTCGCGCCGCCTCATTCGATCACCTCGTCGGCGCGCAGCAGAAACGATTCCGGCACCGTAAGGCCGAGCCCTTTCGCAACCTTGATGTTGACGATCAGATCGAACTTGACCGGCGCCTGCACCGGCAGATCGCCCGGCTTTTCGCCGCGCAGGATGCGATCGACATAGGATGTTGCGCGCTTGACCGCATCGCTCGTGTTCGGGCCGTAAGACATCAGCCCGCCGCGTGTCGCAAAGCGGCGGATCGCGTAGACCGCCGGCACCCGATGCTCGGCCGCCAGCGTCACGATGAGGTCGCCGTTGATTTCGCTGAAGGTATCGGGCGCCACGATCAGTCCGCTGCCCGGCGCCTTTGCCAGTGACGCAATTGCGGTTTCGATATCCCCCGCACTGAAGACCTTGGCCATCACGGGTTCGATGCCGAGCGAAGTCGCGGCGGCTTCGAACTCCTTCGAATAGAACGTGCCGCGAAGGATCGCCGTGTCCGGATTGATCAGCAGGCCGACCCGCGCGATTCCCGGCGCCACCTCTTTCAGGACCCCCATCCACTTGCCGGCAAGCGTCGGTTCGTACAGCGTGAAGCCGGTGACGTTGCCGCCCGGACGCGTCAGGCTTGCGACATAGCCGGCGCCCACGGGATCGGAGGCGCCGACGAACACGATCGGGATGGTGCGGGTTGCGCGCGCGAGCGGCGCCAGTTGCGTATTGAAATAAGCGAAAATGACATCCGGCGCGAGCGCCACGAGTTCTGCCGCGTAGGTGCGGATGCGCTCGACATCGCCGCCGCCCCAGCGGCTTTCAATCTGGACATCGCCCCAGCCAAGCTCGCGGAGCCCCTGGCGAAACGCCGCGAACTGGGACTGCGCTTCGGTGCTTGCCTCGGCGAAGGGCCACAACGCCCCGACACGCCGGGTACGATTTGGCTGTTGCGCGCGGGCGACGAAGGGCCACGTCATGGCGACCCCTGCTGCAAGCGCGATGAACTCACGTCGTTTCATTGAACGGATCCCTCGCGCGACAATTGAGCGCAAATAGAGCCGCAGCACAACGATGGCACCCTGTGCCATTCGTCACGCGATGGAACTTGAAACCGGTTTTTGGTCGGAGTTACAGCAGGCTTATCACAAACCGGCCGCCGACGAGGAAGAGATAGCAGCCGAAGGCGAGTTCCAGCTGGCGCTTGGTCAGCGCATGCGCGACCCTGACGCCGAGCGGCGCGGTCAGAAGCGTGGTCGGCATCACAAGGAGCGTGCCGATCAGCGAGACGTAGCCGAGCGCGAACGGCAGCTGTAGCGCTGCGACATCGGGGAAGCGCGCCGCCGCCGGCCAGCCGGCATAGACATAGCCGAGCGCGCCGGGGATCGAGATCAGCACGGCCAGCGCCGAGGACGTCGCCACCGCCTGATGGATCGGCCGGCCGTAAAAGGTCATCAGCAGATTGGCGAACAGTCCGCCGCCGACGCCCATCAAGGTCGAGAGCAGGCCGATAAAGAAACCATAGACGCGCATCAGGGGACCGGTCGGCACGACGTCGCCGAGCTTCCAGTTGTCGCGCGACAGGATCAGCCGTATGGCCGCCGACCAGGCGACGCAGACGAACACGATCTTGAACAGCCGCTCCGGCGCAAAGCGCGCGGTGAGCGCTGCCGGCGACGACGCCGAGCAGGATCGCGACCCACCACAGTTTCAGGATTGCCATGTCGACCGCGCCGCGCTTGAAATGCGCCCGGAACGAAGCGATCGAAGTCGGAATGATGATGGCGAGCGACGTGCCGATGCAGAGCGGCATGCGCACTTCCAGCGGCACGCCGACGAGGCGAAAGCATTCGTAGAACACCGGCACCAGCACCGCGCCGCCGCCGATGCCGAAGATTCCCGCCATGAAGCCGGACGAGCGCGCCGACGGCGATCAGGAGCAGCGCCAGTTCGATCACTTCGGCGACGCCGAGCCCTGCGATCGTCATCTCCGAAGGCTTTCCCTTTTGGCGAACGCTGCCATCGCAAACGTTCATGAATCGTGCTTCAGGTATACCAGCCATCGGGCGGCGGGCCAGCGCTTGTCAATGCCCGTAAATGCAAGCGCTCCTACGTAGGTATGAATGATGGTTCGCCAGAGGCGGTTTTCTTGATTGCGCTGACTGTTTCGACTCCGTAAATAGAATTTATCTACGCGCTTCGCGTTGGGCCGCAGCAGACCCCGCCAACATTCAAAAGCCGCCATGACCGCCAGGATCGATCGACCGCTCTCGCCGCATTTGCAGACCTATCGCTGGACCCTGACGATGGCGCTGTCCATCGTTCACCGCGTAACCGGCGTGGCGCTGTATTTCGGCACGCTGCTTGCTGGCCTGGTGGCTGATTGCCGCCGCGTCCGGCCCCGCCGCCTACAGCCATGTGCAGGCCTTCACCGGCAGCATCATCGGCAAGCTGATCCTGTTCGGCTACACATGGGCGCTGCTGCATCATCTGGTCAGCGGGCTGCGCCACTTCGTCTGGGACCTCGGCTACGGCTTCAAGGCCAACGAACGCGAGGCGCTGACCTGGGGCGCGCTGATCGCGGGCATTGCGCTGACCGTGCTGGTCTGGATCATTGCGTATGCGATCGGAGGCCCCCGATGAGCGGTCCTTCCTCGATGCGCACGCCGCTCGCCCGCGTCCGCAGTCTCGGCTCCTCGCATTCCGGCACCAGGGATTTCTGGCGGCAGCGCCTCACCGCGGTGGCCATGACGCTGCTGATCGTGCCCGTGATCGTGATCGTGATGATGCTGCGCGGCAGCAACCAGGCCGGCGCGGCGCAGACCCTCGGACAAATTCCGATCGCGATCATCCTGCTGCTCTTCATCGTCGCCAGCGCCTGGCACATGAAGATCGGCATGCAGGTGGTGATCGAGGACTATATCCACGGCGAGAAGACAAAGCTCGCCTGCGTGATGGCAAACAATTTCTTCTGCGATCGCGGTGGCGCTGGCATCGATCTACGCCATCCTGAAACTTTCTTCCGGAGTGTAGCCCATGGCAGCAGAGGGCAACGGAAAGGCCACAAATGGCGGCGGGCCGGCCAGCAACGGCAAGGCCTATCCGATCGAGGATCACACCTATGACGTCGTGGTGGTCGGCGCCGGCGGCGCGGGCCTGCGCGCCGTGGTCGGCTGCAGCGAGGCCGGGCTTCGCACCGCCTGCATCACAAAGGTGTTTCCCGACGCGTTCTCACACGGTAGCGGCGCAAGGCGGCATCTCCGCCTCGCTCGGCAACATGCATCCGGACGACTGGCGCTGGCACATGTACGACACCGTCAAGGGGTCGGACTGGCTCGGCGACCAGGACGCCATCGAATACATGGTGCGCAACGCGCCGGAAGCGGTCTACGAGCTCGAGCATTGGGGCGTGCCGTTCTCCCGCACCGAAGACGGCAAGATCTATCAGCGCCCGTTCGGCGGCATGACCATGGACTACGGCAAGGGCCAGGCGCAGCGCACCTGCGCCGCCGCCGACCGCACCGGCCATGCCATGCTGCACACAATGTACGGCCAGGCGCTGCGGCACGCGGCCGAGTTCTACATCGAGTTCTTCGCCATCGACCTGATCATGGACGACCAGGGCGTCTGCCGCGGCGTGATCGCGCTGAAGCTCGACGACGGCACGCTGCATCGCTTCCGTGCCCAGACCACGATTCTCGCCACCGGCGGCTACGGCCGCGCCTACGCTTCCTGCACCTCGGCGCATACCTGCACCGGCGACGGCGGCGGCATGGTGCTGCGCGCCGGCCTGCCGCTGCAGGACATGGAGTTCGTCCAGTTCCACCCGACCGGCATCTACGGCTCGGGCTGTCTCGTCACCGAAGGCGCGCGCGGCGAAGGCGGCTATCTCGTCAATTCCGACGGCGAGCGTTTCATGGAGCGCTATGCGCCGTCGGCGAAGGATCTCGCCTCGCGCGACGTCGTCTCGCGCGCGATGACGATCGAGATCCGCGAAGGCCGCGGCGTCGGCAAGAAAAAGGACCACATCTACCTGCACCTCGACCATCTCGATCCCAAGGTGCTGCACGAGCGGCTGCCGGGCATTTCCGAATCGGCAAAGATCTTCGCCAATGTCGACGTCACCCGCGAGCCGATCCCGATCCTGCCGACCGTGCACTACAACATGGGCGGCATCGCCACGAACTATCATGGCGAGGTGCTGACCAAGAAGAACGGCGACGACAATGCGGTGGTGCCAGGCCTGATGGCGATCGGCGAAGCGGCCTGCGTCTCCGTGCATGGCGCCAACCGTCTCGGCTCCAACTCGCTGATCGACCTCGTGGTGTTCGGCCGCGCCGCGGCGCTGCGGTTCGCGGAAAAGCTGACGCCGAACGGCAAGCAGCCGGAACTGCCGAAGGAGGGCTCCGATCTCGCGCTCGGCCGGCTCGATCATTATCGCCACGCCTCCGGCGGCACGCCGACGGCAAAACTGCGCGACAGCATGCAGCATGTGATGCAGAACAATTGCGCGGTGTTCCGCACCGGCGATCTGCTCGCCGAAGGCCAGAACCTGATCCACAAGGTGTATGGCGGCATCGGCGATATCTCGACCACCGACCGCTCGCTGGTGTGGAATTCCGACCTGATCGAGACGCTGGAATTCGACAATCTGATCGTGCAGGCGGTGGTGACGATGGAATCCGCCGCCAACCGCACCGAAAGCCGCGGCGCGCATGCGCGCGAGGATTATCCCGACCGCGACGACAAGAACTGGATGAAGCACACGCTGGCGTGGATCGACAATGGCGGCAAGACCGCGATCGATTACCGCCCGGTGCACAATTACACGATGACCAACGACGTGCAGTACATCCCGCCGAAGGCGCGGGTGTACTGAGACCAGCGAAGGCAAAAGAAGATGGTTGAATTCGCGCTTCCGAAGAACTCGAAGATCACGGGCGGCAAGACCTGGCCGAAGCCGGCAGGCGCCACCGAGACGCGCGAATTCCGGGTCTATCGCTGGAATCCGGACGACGGCAAGAACCCCGAGCATCGACACCTATCATGTCGACATCAACGATTGCGGACCGATGGTGCTGGACGGGCTGATCTGGATCAAGAACCACATCGATCCGACGCTGACCTTCCGCCGCTCCTGCCGCGAGGGCGTGTGCGGCTCCTGCGCCATGAACATCGACGGCCAGAACACGCTCGCCTGCACCCGCTCGATGCACGACGTGAAGGACGGCGCGGTGAAGGTCAACCCGCTGCCGCACCAGCCGGTCGTGAAGGACCTGGTGCCCGACCTGACCAACTTCTACGCGCAATACGCCTCGATCGAGCCGTGGCTGAAGACGACGACGCCGACGCCGCAGAAGGAATGGAAGCAGAGCCACCAGGACCGCGAAAAGCTCGACGGGCTCTACGAGTGCATTCTCTGCGCCTGCTGCTCGACCTCGTGCCCGAGCTATTGGTGGAACAGCGACCGCTTCCTCGGCCCCGCCGCGCTGCTGCAGGCGACGCGCTGGGTCACGGACTTCGCGCGACGAGGCCACCGGCGAGCGGCTCGACAATCTCGAGGATCCGTTCCGCCTCTACCGCTGCCACACCATCATGAACTGCGCAAAAGCCTGCCCGAAGGGTCTCAATCCCTCCGAGGCGATCGCCGAGCTCAAGCTCAAGATGGTCGAACGGCAGATCTGATTTTCGCTGAGGCGAAAGGCCGCGCCGCGATACTCGCAGCGCGCCGAAAAATCACGACAATTTCCGCTTCCTTGGAATCGCTCTAAGAGCAATTCCAAATTCCTGCCGACATTGGCGATGCTATGGCTCGCCCCATGCGGCACAGCAGTGCCGGTGTGATGTGGGGAGATTTCATGAAAGCGTTGATCAAGGTTTCGGCCGTGCTCGCGGTGTCGATGTTTGCAGCCGCGCCGGCACTCGCCGACGGCTTCAAGGACTGCACCAAGCTCGAAAAGGCCTCGTGGAAGCCGGCGAGCGACGCCGAAGCCAAGGCCAAGGAACTCGGCTACGAGGTGCGCCGCTCCAAGGTCGAAGGCTCGTGCTACGAAGTCTACGGCGTCAAGGAAGGCAAGCTGTACGAACTGTTCTACAGCCCGGAAGATCTCAGCCTGAAGAAGACCATCGCCAAGAACTGACAAGAACTGACAAGAACTGAGCCGACAACAAAGCCCACCTTGGCACAGCCGGTCCCAGCGTCGCATGACGCGACATCATCCATGCCGGCGCGCACGATGCGCCGGACATGGTTGAGGTGTGGGACTGGCCGCTGCGCGCCACTCACTGGGCGCTGGCCTTCTTCGTGCTGCTCGCCTGGTTCACGCCAAGCAAATATGACAGCCTGCATCGCTTCGCGGGCTACACCGTCGCTGGCCTGATTGTCTTTCGGTTGGCGTGGGGATTTTTCGGCACGCGCTTTTCGCGCTTTCACGCCGTCGGCCGCCGCTTGCGCGCCGCGCCCGGCTATCTCGTCAATCTCCGCCACGGCGCCACCGGACGTTATCGCGGCCTTAATCCGGCAGGCACCGCGACGCTGGTCGCGATGCTGCTGCTGCTCGCGATCTCCACCTTCACCGGCTGGCTGTCGACCACGGTGCGCTTCTTCGGCGTGCCCTGGGTGGAGGATACCCATGGCTGGGCTTCCGACGCCGTCATCGTTCTCGTCGTCATCCATGTCACTGGCGTGCTCGTGATGTGCGTGCTGCAAAGAGAGAACCTGGTGCGATCGATGTTCACGGGATGGAAGCGCCGCCGCCATTGAACTTCTCGGGGCCGCGTTCCCGCACGGGAACCTTTTGATCCGGCTAGCGTTATCGCGCATGGCCAAATCCGCTGCAAAGTCCGCATCACCGGCGAAGAAGAAGGCTGCATCGTCGGCAGAGAAATCGTCATCCTCGGAAAAATCATCCGGCAAGAAGCCTGACATCGTCGAGATCGACGACGAGAGGGGCAAGGTCATCGAGCCCCCGCCGCCGGAGGTGGTCGAGCCTGATCCGGAGATGACGCCTGAGGAGGCGGAAGAGGCGCGCAAGGATTACCTGCTGACGCGGTTCTGGATCAGCGCGCGCGGCTTCTGGACCAAAAACGGCGACCGCCTCGCCTGGCCCTTCTCGATCGGGCTTCTCATCCTGATCGTCGGCAATGTCGCCCTGCAATACGGCATCAACGTCTGGAACCGGGCGATCTTTGACGGCATCGAGAAGCGCGATTCTGCAACCGTCTTTTTCCTCACCGGTGTGTTCTTTCCGCTGGCGATCGGCAGCGTGCTGGTCGGCGTCGCGCAGGTGTTTGCGCGGATGGGAATCCAGCGCCGCTGGCGCGCCTGGCTGACCAGCGCCGTGCTCACGCGCTGGCTTGCCAACGGCCGCTACTACCAGCTCAACCTGGTCGGCGGCGATCACAAGAACCCCGAATACCGCATCGCCGAGGATCTGCGGGTGTCGACCGATGCCCCGGTCGACTTCATCGCCGGCGTCACCTCGGCGTTCCTCTCGGCCGCCACTTTCATCGTCGTGCTCTGGACCATCGGTGGCGCACTCACCGTGACACTCGGCGGTTCGCAGATCACGATCCCCGGCTTCCTCGTCATCGCGGCAATCGTCTACGCCGCGATCGCGTCAGGCTCGATCATGGCGATCGGCCGGAGCTTCGTGCAGGTGTCGGAAGACAAGAACCAGGCGGAGGCCGAACTGCGCTATGCGCTGACCCGCGTGCGCGAGAACGGCGAGAGCATTGCGCTGCTCGGCGGCGAGGAGGAAGAACGCGACGGCATCGACCGCAACTTCACCAACGTGCTGCGGCAATGGGCGCGGGTTGCCGGCCAGCACATGCGCACCACGGTGGTGTCGCAGGGCTCGGGCCTGATTGCACCCGTCGTCCCCATTCTGCTCTGCGCGCCGAAGTTCCTCGACGGCAGCATGAGCCTCGGCCAGGTGATGCAGGCGGCAAGCGCCTTCACCATTGTGCAGAGCGCGTTCGGCTGGCTGGTCGACAATTATCCGCGGCTCGCCGACTGGAACGCCTGCGCGCGGCGCATTGCCTCGCTGATGATGTCGCTCGACGGCCTCGAGCGCGCCGAGGAAGGCAAAGGTTTCGGGCGCATCAAGCGCGGCGAGACCGAAGGCGAGGCCATGCTGGAGTTGAAGGATCTCTCGGTGTCGCTCGACGACGGCACTGCGGTGGTCAATGACACCGACGTCGTGATCGAGCCGGGCGAGCGGCTCTTGGTCGCCGGCGAATCCGGCACCGGCAAAAGCACGCTGGTGCGCGCCATCGCAGGGCTGTGGCCATGGGGCGACGGCGCCGTCAACTTGCATCCGGATCGTCGGCTGTTCATGCTGCCGCAAAAGCCCTACATCCCCACCGGTACACTGCGCCGCGCGGTCGCCTATCCCGGCGCCGAGGACGACTGGCGCGACGAGGACGTATGCGAGGCCCTGCACAAGGTCGGGCTCGACCATCTCAAGGAAAAGATCGGCGAAGAGGCGCCGTGGGACCAGACGCTGTCCGGCGGCGAGAAGCAGCGCCTCGCCTTTGCGCGGCTGTTGCTGCACAACCCCGACATCGTCGTGCTGGATGAGGCGACCTCCGCGCTCGACGAGAAGAGCCAGGACAAGATGATGCAGATCGTGATCGACGAACTGCCGAAGGCCACCATCGTCAGCGTCGCCCATCGCGTCGAGCTCGAGGCCTTCCACAGCCGCAAGATCGTGCTGGAGCGGCGCAAGGGCGGCGCCAAACTCGTCAGCGACGTCGACCTGATCCCGCGCAAGGGCAAGCGACGGCTGCTCGGGCGGTTCCTGCGCGATCGCAAGAAGAAAGCGGCGTAGACCCAGCTGTCGCGTCATCCTCCGCTGTCGTCCCGGGCAAGCGAGCGACCAGCGAGCGCGACCCGGGACCCATAACCACCGCAATCAATTGTTTGACGCCGTTGGGGCCACAACGTCACGCAACAACATCTCCCGGTGGTTATGGGTCCCTGCTTTCGCAGGGACGACAGTTTGCAATTGACGAGAGATTGGAGTCCTCAACAAAACCCGCTATGCAGGCGCCGAGTATCCGCTGCAAAGGCCATTCGCTTGACGCCCGACAACGATCCCTCGCCAGCGCCGTTCGGCACGTTTGCGCCGAATGCCGCGCAGGCTGCCATCATCCGGCTGGCGCAGCGGACGCGGCTGAAACGCGGCGCGTTTCGCCCCTGGCTGTCACGGCTGATCAATCTGCTGCGCAAGGGCCCGCTCGACGTGCCGTATCAGGGCGCCTCGTTCCGCTTCTATCACCAGGCGAGCGCCACCGAGCGCGGCGCGCTGTTCAATCCCGATTACAATATCGAGGAGCTGCAATTCTTGCGCGCGCACGTCCGTGACGGCGGCGTGTTCGTCGATGTCGGCGCCAATGTCGGCACCTACGCGCTGGCGCTGGCACACAATGTCGGCGCCGCTGGCCGGGTGATCGCGATCGAGCCGCATCCGGTCACCCATGCGCGGCTCGCCTTCAACAATGCGGCGTCGCGCTTTGCGCAGGTAAACCTCGTGCAGGCCGCCGCCGGCGCCGCCGACGGCGAGCTTTTGATCGAGACTGACGGCGACAATCTCGGCGCCAGCCACATCGTGGCGTCAGACAGTTCGGGCAAGGCCATCAAGGTGCCGTCGCTGCGGCTGCAACGTATCCTCGATGAGGCCGGCGTCACCCATGTCGATGCGCTCAAGATCGACGTCGAGGGATTTGAGGACCGCGTGCTGACCGGCTTCTTCCGCGACGCGCCGCAATCGTTGTGGCCGCGCGCGGTCGTGATCGAGCATCTCTCAAAGGACGAATGGGAGCGCGACTGCATCGCCGACATGGTCACGCGGGGCTATGCGATTGCGGGCAAGACGCGCAGCAATACGATGCTGGTACGCGGCTAAAAAACATCATCTGCGCCGGCTAAACCGGGGCCATCTTTCCAGGCCAAAGGAGCGTTTGATGATCGATCACATCGGCTTTCCGCGCGCATTACCATCCCGACTATTACGGCGCGTTCGTTCTCGATCCCGATGGCCACAATATCGAAGCGGTGTGTCACGCACCGGCGTGAGGTAGTTCCATCGCGCGGCCGATCGGGAACTTCGCCGCCTCGGCACCGTTGTCACGTTCCGAGTTGAGGGGTGTGAACGAGATGCCGATCGAACCGCCGGAGATTCCGCCGGCAACTCCAGGCACGCCCACCGAGCCGCCGCCGGGCGTGCCGCCCGGCAATCCGAACCCCGAAATTCCGCCGCCGGTGCGCGAGCCCGGCGCACCGGCTGTGCCTGAGGAACTGCCCGGAAAAATTCCGATGGATATTCCCCCGCGTGGCCCCAATGGCCCGCGCACGCCCAATCCCGCCACCGATACCACCGCCTGAATGCAGAAATCGCCAAGGATGGGGACAAGATGGAACCTCGATTTGAAAGGCCCGGCTGAATAGGTCATGAACGGAGGCAGCGTTAAGTCGTTGCGCTGCTAAAATAAATAGCTTTCCGCGTTTTCGCGTCGCCACAATCCGGCCTAACGGCTGGCAGTTGATCGCCCAGCCGATTTAGTCGGCTATCAGAACCTTCACGCGCCAGGATTTTTTCCGGGGAAACGAGACCACCATGACAAACCTTCGCCTCCTGCTGCTTGCCACGACCGCGCTCACGGCAATGCAATTTGCAGGCGCGCCTGCACAGGCACAAGACGCTCCCATCATCGTCGCGCAGGCGCCAGGACAGCCTGAACTCGGCCCCGACGGAAAACCGAAGCAGCCGCCCAAAGGTCCGCCCGCCGCGGCGCCGCCGAAACCCGCTGCTCCTCCGGCGCCTCCACCTGCGGCTGCGCCCCCGCCCCCGAGGCCGGTTGCTCCTCCGCCGCCACCTCCGCCGCCCGCTGCGGCGCCTCCGCGGCCGACTGCTCCTCCGCCACCTCCGCCCGCCGCCGCGCCGCCGCCGAGGCCGGTTGCGCCTCCGCCCCCACCTCCTGCTGCGGCACCTCCGCCGCCGAAGCCGGTTGCACCTCCGCCGCCGCCCCCGCCAAAACCCTCGGCACCTCCGCCGCCGCCTCCGCCTGCGCCGCCAAAGGCCAGTACTCCGCCGACGCCTCCGCCGGCCGCTGCACCGTTGCGTCCAGCACCGCCGTCAACCGCGGCGCCGACGCCTCCTCCACCTCCTCCTCCGGCATCCTCAACCACGCCGCCGCCTTCGGCCGCGCCGACGACGACGCCTGCACCGACCCCGACCAGCCCACCTGCCTCGCAGAAGGGGCCACCCGGTGGCGGTATGATGAAGGGTCCCGGTGGTGGGATGAAGGGCCCCCAGCCCACGGCGACGCCAACGCCGGCACCGACGGGAACGCCGCCTGCGTCCGCGCCGCAGACCACGCCTGCGCCCACGACACCGCCAACCACTCCGCCGGCTGCCGGTGGCGCCACCACGACACCGCCAGCGTCTGCGCCACCGCCGCGCTCCGGACCGCCTCCGGGCGCGCCGACGACGAGCGGTGCACCTCCGACGGCGACTCCTCCAGCCGGCGCTCCACCGGTGCAGGGTGCCCCGCCGACCGGCACTCCGCCGCAAGGCGCTCCGGCGGGTACGCCGGGCGCAGCCCCGGGACAGGGAGCGCAGAACGCACCGCCCTTGGTGCCGCGCGCGCCCCCGCAGGTCACCACACCGCTGCCGACCGTCGCGCAGCCGACGGCTGCGCAGCTGAGGCCGTTGCCCGCCGGTCCCAATGCCGGCGGACAGCCGACCAACCTCAGCTCCTTCCGCGGCCAGCGGCAGGAGGTGCAGCAGGGTGGTCGCACCGTCTACACCGAACCGGGCCGCATCATCATCCGCGACCCCGGCGGACAATCCTACGTGCGCCACAACGAGGTGGATCGCTTCCGCTATGGCGCGCGTGACATCCGCACGGAGACCATCCGCGGCGAAACGCGCACCATCGTGATCCGTCCCGACGGCTCGCAGATCATCACTGTGGTCGGCAATGACGGGCGGCTGCTGCGCCGCATCCGCCGCGACGGCCGCGGCCGCGAGATCATCATCATCGACAACAGCTATCGCGACCCGCGCGCGATCGGCGGCTTCTATGTCGACCTGCCGCCGCCGATCATCCGCATGCCGCGCGACCGCTACATCCTCGAGGCGGCGGTCGCGACGCCCGCGCTGATCTACGAGACGATGATGGCCCCGCCGGTGGACCGCATCGAGCGGCGCTATTCGCTCGATGAAATCCGCTACAGCCCGTCGGTACGCCAGTTGATGCCGAGCATCGACCTCGACACCATCGTGTTCGAAACCGGTTCGTGGGAAATCCCGCCGGACCAGGCGGCGAAGCTGCAGACAATCGCCGACGGCCTCAACCAGGCGATCCAGGCCAACCCGCGCGAGGTGTTTCTGATCGAAGGTCACACCGACAAGGTGGGATCGGATGTCGACAATCTCTCGCTGTCGGATCGCCGCGCCGAGTCGGCCGCAACATTGTTGACGCAGCAGTTCGGCGTGCCTGCGGAAAACCTGACCTCGCAGGGCTATGGCGAGCAGTATCCGAAGGAGCAGACCGACGGGCCGAGCCTGATCAACCGGCGCGTCACCGTCCGCCGCATCACGCCGCTGCTTAACGGCGGTCAGGCGGCACTGCCGCCGCCGCCGCCCGGCACCGCGCCACCGCGGCGCTGATCGCGAGGCACATGAAATGAAAATGGCCGGGAGCGATCCCGGCCATTTTCATGCGCGCATTCTCGCGCAACTAGCCAGGGCGTATGCTCATAAATCCGATAGCGTGCGAAAGGCACGCCGTGTCCGGCCCGAGAAAGCAGCCCAAACCATCAGGACAACCCCTGGAGTGTCCGCTAGAGGTCCGGTCGAACAGTCCCGCCATAATTCCCCCGTATACAGCAACGCGAATTGCGACGTAACTTTCCGGAAACCCAAGGGGGTTGCCAATGAGAACATTATTAGTGCTGTTCACGTCTATTATTTCGATATCCGCTTGGGCTGGTGCCCTCGATGATGCCAGAACATTGGGCGCTCCGATGGAGTCCGTGGAGCGAGCCATTCAGTTGTCGCGAGGCAAAGAGTTTTCGCGAAAGGACGTTCTCGCTGTTTTTGATATTTCGCAACCTTCTGGCAACCGCCGTTTCTTTCTCATCGATTTGAAAAACAACCGAACGAGCGCTCATTATGCCGCTCATGGAAAATCAAATGGCAGCAATCTGCGAGCGACAAAGTTTCGTGGCTTCCGCAGTGACCATGACATGGTTCCGCTCGGTCCTTTGAGAACGGCTGCAGCCGACGCTGCCGTCACTTCGCACTACCGTACGATCGCCGATAAATACACGGGTCAAGTCTGGAACGGCCTGAATTCCGCCCGCCTCGAAGGCGTCGCTTCTTACAATAGCTATATAAATTCCGTTCCAGGATTCGTCTGGGTCATTCATCCGAATTGGTATGTGAGCGCCGGTTATCGTAAAAAAAATCCGGGAATGTTGGGACGCTCGCTGGGTTGCATCACTCTCGATCCCGAAGCGAACAACGAAATCGTCAATCGCTTGGGAAACGGGGCTTTGATTTACGTTACGGTCGGCAACGATCCGGTTGAAAGATATCTCTAATTATCAGCGATGAAGCGAACCGAACATTGGTGTGCCGGTGTTGAAATCGACAGTCGGCAAGAAACGCCCATTTCCCTCGCGCCTTTTGCTGGCGAGTTTGTCACCATCCAGCGAGCGCCTGAGGAATTGGTCAACTGGCGCTCTTCTGTATGGCCGTTGGTAGAGTGTGCAATTTCTTCTTCTCGCAATAGGCTGCAACCTTGCTGGAATTCCTCTGCAGGCGATTGTAATCCAATACATCGTTGTTTGCCGCTGAGCTAAAGTAGCCGCTCATGAAATAGGCTACAAAATCTCGATTTTCCGGAGCGTATCCCAGCCAATTTCCGCAAGTGATCTTGTTAAAGTCCAGCGTAGCGCCAACCGGCGCGGTTGAACCTATCGCCTTAGGTAAGCCAACCATGACGCTTTCATTTGGATTGGATTGGCACCACGCTTTCACGTTTGTGATATTTGTCTGATGCAAGCCAAAATCTACAAAGGTCCTCCGATGGCGGTAACTAAACCAACCGCTCATCCAAGCAGAGAACTTGCTCGACAGTTCAGGCGGCATGGCGAGGTATTGGCTACACGTGATCTTGCCGATATCGATCGTCGTGGTCAGCGCAGCATTGGCGACGGCCGGGACAATTGAGATCGAAAACGTAAGAACAATCAACTTGCATCTCATTGTGAGTGTCCCTTCAACTAGACTGGAATGCCAACTAAACTAAGGGTAACCGCCTCAGGTGCGGCTGAACATAGCTTGAGCAGTAAGGCGCGATCACGTTGACTTAGATCAATCCCGGAAGAGCACCCGGGGTCGGTCTGCCCAGCACGCGTTGTAATTTCTCAAACCGTATCAGGCGATTTCGGCGTTTGCTTCGGGTCAAACGGCGAAATCAGCCGGCGACCGGACTAGGGCTGCTTTGCCCCCGATACCAGACATCGGCGATGGCTGATGCGATGTCGGCTAAGTGCCAACAACGGAAAAATCCCCGAAGGATCATGGGGTAGCATCCCTGCTAAAGCCTGCCGCTTCGAGCGCCACCGGCGAGCGGCGGGGTATGCCTAGCGCATGCGCGCCATACAAATATCCCCCGCTGTTACCATTCTGTCACGCATTTTGGACGCTGCCTGTGCCCTAGTAGTGAATGTCCGCCGTAGCTCAATGCATGGTGGTTCGCGAGCTGCTTTTTGGTTAGCTGCCACTGGTTGAGAATGCCGCCCAGAGATTTGCAATGGGATCGAGCGAGCCAAACCGCGTCATTGACTGTGCGGTAATGGCTGCCGCTCTCCTGCTTTGCCCTGAAGTTTCTCATGCCGACCAGGGCGGCGGCTCATTCTGGTTTCCCGGTCAGTTTGCCAGCCTCGCTTCCGTGCAGCAGACCCCCGGCTGGGCACTCAGTGTGAACTATTTCCATGCCAGGGTCGCCGCGGCCGGGACCGCCGCTGCGGCGAGACAGATCCTGGCCGGCGGAATTCCCGCCAACGTAAACGTCAGCCTAAATCTGAGCCTGATCGGGCAGGCCGATCTGCTCGCCCTCACGCCAACCTATACTTTCGCGACGCCGGTGCTTGGCGGTCAGCTGGTCGCAGGCATCGCCGGCCAATACGGAAAGGCCGCCGCCAGTATCGCCGGAACACTGACGGCGGTTAGCGGACCGATGGTGGTGACGCGCAGCGGCGTCCTCGAAGGCTCGCTTGTCTCTTACGGCGACCTCGCACCGTTCGCGCAACTGCTATGGAGCCGTGGCGCCAACAATTACATGGTTTACGTCACCGGCAATATTCCCGTCGGCGACTATAATCCGCTGCGTATTCCCAATGTCGGGCTTGGGCACGGTGCGGTCGACGCTGGAGGCGGCTATACCTACCTCAACCAGGCGACAGGGAACGAATTCTCGGGCGTGGCCGGCTTTACCTACAATTTCAAGAACCCCGACACGCAGTACCGCAGCGGAATTGATTTCCACTTCGACTGGGGCGCATCGCACTACCTTACCAAGCAGCTTTTCGTCGGCGTTGCCGGTTACGCCTACCAGCAACTCACTGACGACTCCGGTCAGAATCCGATCCTCGGCGGATTCAGATCACGTGTTTTCGGAGTCGGCCCGCAAATCGGATATAGCTTTCCGGTGGGAGACTTGCAGGGCTTCCTCGGCCTGAGGGGATACGGCGAATTCGGTGCAGCCAACCGTCCGTCGGGATGGAATACGTGGCTGACATTCACCATTTCTCCGAACGCGCCCACTGCGGTGACGCCCACAAAGCACCTGGTTGTGAAATAGGCCTTGCCCAAACCGGACGCCGGTGGCGATCGATGTCTCGAATGGGCCATTAGCGGACCTCGGACGGTCCTGACCGGTGTTCGCTTAGCCCCCAGGAGCGGACATCGTCCTTCGGACATCACCAGTTCATCAAAATCGAGGTGAAGCTCAAGGATTGATTTGCGAAATTGCCAAGCCGACGCCGGGCGTACTGATCCGGCCCAGACCCTTGATAAATTCTTAACTCCTATCCGTGATTATACGGAGTGTCACTTTTCGATGCCTGCGATCTTTGCCTGCGATCTTTCATGCATCTCGTTGCAACACGAAAGTATCCGTTTCTCGCTGCACAAGCGCTTACCGAACGTCAGGCGCGAGACAGCCTCTTTCGGGTCGGCGAGCATGAGTTCTTGCTACATATGACTTCTGGCGAAGACTTCGCAGAAGAGCGGCTGATTTGGCTGGACGGTAGGGCGGCCTTACTCTGGATCAATCAAGCGGCCGACGATTATGGATTGAATTGGGGTTGATCCCAACGGACTTATTACAATGGTCGAAACCCGGATTGCTCCCCGCTACCGCGTCTCGAAGCCCGCACAGATCGAGTACGGGGGCGATAAGACTCCCTGCACCATTCGTGATCTCTCCGTCACCGGTGCAGCGTTAGAGCTTTCCGACCTGAGCGCGACTATTCCTCCGGCGTTCACGTTGATCGTACCGGAAGATAAACTGAAGCTGCCGTGCCGCGTGGTATGGCGAAGAGCTTTCAAGATGGGCGTAACCTTCGAGGATCCGGAGATTGAGTAATGATCATCCGCGAGAGAAGATCCGGAATTGACACCCGATCCGAGGCGGAGAAGCAGCTGATTGGGGAACGACGGTCCGGGATTGATCGACGCACCAATGGTGAGTCGGCACCGACAAAGCCGTCGAACGAGCAACTTGCGCTTTTTGCGCGACGATTGAGAAGAACAATGCGCGACGAACAAGGTCGCGGCTACTTCGGGGTCGCAAACGCGGAGCATGAGTTCGCTTTATTCCCGGATGTTGTTCGCGTTGTCGAATGGATCGAGCGCCTAAGCAGCGCCGAAGCGGAACACCAAGCGCGCCCTACCTTGCGCAAACCCGCTGCAGCCGCGCCCGATCCAGTGCTTCAGAAGAATTTCTTACACCCGGACGCGCTGTAACTCCGCGCCTCTTGCAGAATGGTTCGGCAGTGTCGAATGCGCGAGCTTTAGCAATCCGGATAAGCGCCACCCAGCGAATCAACAAGCCGGTCGTGCCAGTCCTATTGCAGTAGAACCGGCAGATTGAGCGGGCCGCGGAAACCGAAACCGTGCCAGCGTACGCTCGCAGGATCCGGCAAGGTCATGTTGGGGAAGCGCTCGAAGAGCATGGGCAGCAGGACGGCCCCAACGGTTCGCCGCGACAGGTGTGCGCCCGCGCAATGATGCGGGCCGTTGCCAAAGGCCTGGTGAGGATTGGGCTCACGCAGCCCGTTGTAATTCTCGCCATCGTCGAAGATGTCCTCGTCCCGGTTGGCCGACGCCTGGATCGTCATCACCGTGTCGCCCTTCGGGATGAGACAGCCGCGAATTTCCGTGTCCTCCATAACGAGCCGCGAACTCGCCTGGATCGGCGCCACCCACCGCACCCCTTCCTCGAAGGCGGCGCGCCATTTGCCGTCTGCACGCACGGCTTCAAGCTGATCCGGGTTGGTCAGCAGGCCGTAGAGGATCGTCAGCAGGGCGTCGCGCGGCTCGTTGATGCCACCGCCGATCGCGATCTTTACATTGGCGATCATCTGGCTTTCTGGAATCGGGCTCTTCGCGTTCACCATGAAGGAGAGCGCAGAGGAATCCGGCTCGGCCCTAACGCGTTCGGCATTGGCGCGGATACATTTGTCCATTTCCACATTGGCGATGTCGGTCGCTTCGAAAGGCCCGGGCGTCCAGCCGAAATTGCCAGCGCCGTCGATCAATGTCTGTGACCATCGCTGCATGTCTGAATCGCTCGCATCCGGAACGCCCATTGCATGCGCCAAAATCCTCGCCGCAAGCGGTCCCGCCAGAGCGGGAAAAAGATCGACCACCTCGCCACGCGGCAGCCGGTCGAGATACGCCGCGGCCAGTTTGGCGTACAACGGCGCCCAGACGGATTCGATCGTCTTGGGCATCAAAGCCGGCATCATCGCCATGCGTTCGGTCCGATGCTCGTCGTGGTCCTTGCGCATCAGCGTACGCGCAAGAAAGGCGCGTTTCATGGGTGTGTTCGGGTCGTTGGAGCTGAACAACGCCGCGTTGTCCTTGACGTATTTGGTGTCGACGGCCTTGGTGAGGAAGGTGCGGCCGACAGACTTGACCCGCAATACAGGCGTTTCGCGTCTCAAGCGCCGGTAGATCGGATAGGGATCACGCGTGAGTTCCGCGATCGTGATAGTCTCGTCCAGGGGAGCCAAGCCCGCGGTCGGCATGGGATGATCTCTGTGAGCTGTGGACGAGTATGTGCCGAAGCGGAGACTAATGGCCGGGGCGAACCCGCGCAACTACGGCGACCTCCGCACCGGGAAGCACGTTGCGAATGCGCCGATGTCCGCCCTGGGTCATTAGGCGACATCGGCCGACCCGAGAAAGCATGACCGTTTCACTCCTGGAAGCGGACATCGCGGCCGGCCGCCGGCACGTCTGCTTTGTGCCACAAGCGGAAATTTGGCGACCTCGAGCGATTGCAATGGTCTATGCTTGCGAGGGGCTGGAGCGTAATCGGTCAGCCACAGGCAAGCTGAAAGGGGCAGTCGAATGTCTCTCTGGTTGGTTCCAATGATATATGCTGCTGCGAGCTTCCTCGTTGGGATCACGCTGCCACGACTCGAACAGGCATACCTTTCATACGATTCCGGCATTTCCGTTGCCTCAGCTCAGGCATTCTTTACGGCTGTCGCTTCCGGCATGATCGGACTCACCGGCGTCGTGTTCACCGTCGGCCTGGTCATGGTGCAGTTCAGTGCTATTGCGTACTCGCCGAGGATCGTTCTTCTTTTGGCGCGCGACCCGAAACTGTTTCATTCGCTGGGTGTGTTCATTGCCACGTTCACTTATTCGCTTTGCGCTCTGCTCCATGTCGATCGCAATGGGTCCGGGGTCGTGCCGCTGATTTCCGGCGTCGCGGTCGCTGGATTGCTTTTGCTCAGCATGCTGCTGTTTTCAGCAATGATGAAGGGCTTGTTGAACCTCCAGATCACTTACGTGCTTCACGCCATAGGCGACAAGGGCCGCGATGTCATCCGCGAGACGTTCAAACGCTTCGATGAAAAGGCAAAAACTCAAACCCAGCGCGTACAGGAGACGTGCAATATTTCCGAACTGGGTCCGGTTGTCCAAACGTTGAAGTATTTCGCCGCGCCGCGCACGATTGCCAAGTTCGATATCGACGACCTGGTTCGCCAGGCACAGCAGGCAGGCGCCGTCATCGTGATGGCATGCGGGGTCGGCGATACTCTTGTCGAAAATACACTGCTCTTGCAGGTTCATGGGGCCAAAACTACGCTGCTCGAAAGCGACCTCGTGCGGGCCATTCACTTCGGGTTCGAACGGACGGCGGAGCAGGACCCGAAATATCCCATTCGGCTGCTGGTTGACGTCGCTGTCAAGGCGCTGTCGCCAGCGATCAATGATCCGACTACGGCAGTACAGGCTATTGACCAGATCGAGGATTTGTTACGCCGGCTGGGAGGGCGCGATCTGGACGCCGGCTATGCCTTCGACGCGGACAGCGATTTGCGTCTCATTTTCCCAATGCCCAGATGGGAGGACTATCTGGTGTTGGCATTCGACGAGATTCGCCACTACGGCGCCAATTCGGTGCAGGTGGTGCGCCGTCTGAGGTCGGCGCTCGTCGGGCTGGCCGATACGGTGGCGGACGACACGCGGATTGGGGCGGTCGAGCGGTATCTCAAGCAACTCGATTTGACAGTCGATCATTCAATTCTCAACGCAGATGATCTGGAAACGGCTCGCCAAGAGGATCGGCAGGGCCTCGGCCTGTCGCGCCGACAATGAAACCAAAGGAACGCGCCTTGATCAGAGAAGTCCGCTTTGGGTCATAAGGCGACATCGGCCAGCGGCCGTACTGTGTCTGCTTTACCCCCCAACAACGGACATCGGCGAAGGCCGATGCGGTGCCATGCGCCACGTTCCGCCGTGAGGAGATGCAGCAAATACACGCGCTACTCAATCACCTCGTCGGCGCTGGCGCGCAGTGTCTGTGGCACAGCGAGGCCAAGCGCCTTGGCGGTCTTGAGGTTGATCGCCAGATCGTACTTGGTCGGTGCCTGTACCGGGAGATCGGCGGGCTTCTCGCCCTTGAGGATGCGGTCGACATAGCCAGCCGCGCGGCGATACATGTCGATCTGATCAGGCCCATAGGAGATCAAGCCGCCGGCGGCGACGAAGTGGCGCTCGAAGTACACCGCGGGCAGCTTGTGCCGGGCCGCTAGCGAAACGATCAGTTTGCGATGAAGCGCTGCGGCCGGGCTCGCCGTCACGATCAGCCCGCCGTTCGGAGCGCGCGCAAAGCCCGCGATGGCGCGCTCGATCTCGCCGGCGTCGCGCACGTTGACCGGGTTCGCCTCCACCCCGAGCGACGGCGCCACGGCCTGGATGGCGGCGAACTGGCCTGGGCCGGAGGCTGTGGCGGCATTTCGAAGGACCGCCACGCGCGTCACGCCTGGCGCGACCTGTTTGAGCAGTTCCAGCCATTTGCCGCTCAGGCTGTATTCGTAGTTCATGAAACCGGTGGCGTTGCCGCCCGGCCGCGCCAGGCTGTCGACGAAGCCGGCCCCGACCGGATCGACGACGGCCGGGAACACGATCGGCACGGTACGGGTCGCCTGCAGCAACGGCCCCACGGTCGTGGCGGCATGGGCCAGGATGACGTCGGGCGCGAGCGCGGCCAATTCCGCCGCGTGCTTGCGAATCGCGGCGGCATCGGTGGTGGCCCAGCGGGTGTCGATGCGCACGTTACGGCCGATGGTCCAGCCCAATTGCTGCAGGGCCTGTTGAAATGCCGCGATGCGGGCCTGCATTTCCGCTTCGTCCCCGGTTGCGGGCAGGAGCACGCCGACAAGGCGCATCCGTTCGGCCTGCTGCGCGCGCGCGGCGAACGGCGCGATCGCGACCGCGCCGCCGGCAAGAGCTATGAAATCGCGCCGCCTCAAGACCGCCCCCACGTTGGACAAGGCATCATAACGATCAAGCCTAGCACGCTGGATGCAGGCATGATCTCGGTGTCGCCCGTAGGGTGGGTTAGCCGAAGGCGTAACCCACCGTTTTCGCGGCGACAGAAGTGGTGGGTTACGCTTCGCCAACCCACCCTACGAAGCTCAATCCTTGTCGTTGTCGAGCCTGGGAATCGGCGCGCCTTCGCCGGCCGACAGCAGGCCTGTCTCGGTGTAGAGCCTGAGCTTGGCGCGGGTGTCCGTGATGTCGAGGTTGCGCATGGTGAGCTGGCCGATGCGGTCAGCCGGCGTGAATGCGGCATCCTCCACCTTTTCCATGCTGAGCCGCTCCGGCGCTGATCGATGGAATGTATTGCTCTCGGCTTAGTTCGGGTTCGCGGGTGCTTGGGTAGCGCCCTCGGGAATACCGACCCAAGGCAGTTTTTCCGCGCACCAGATATGCAGGTTGGGTGCGAGCCAGCTCGCGTCGTCGAGCGTGCCAGCCTTAATGAAAACGATGTCGCCGTATGCCGCGCCGTGGCTGTAGACGTGGGAACCACAGTCGCCACAGAAGAATCGGTAGAAAGCTTTGCCGCTCGCGCCGCTATTGTCCTCGTAACGGCGCGGACTTCCGCTTTCGATGCGGAGCGTGTCTTGCGGCACGGCGACATTCATCGAGAAAGCGGAGCCCGAGTTTTTGCGGCAAGTCTCGCAATGGCAGACCACTTGCATGAGCGGCTCAGCGTCAGAGCGATAGCGTACGGCACCGCAGAGGCACCCTCCCTCGATCGTTGGCATCGCTTCTGTCTCCCTGCCTGTTCAAGGTGGTAGCCACCTGATCTAATCCTACCTTGCTTTAGCTGTCTACGACTGACGGGAGGCGTGCAAAGACCGGGAGCTCACGACTGAGCCCTCGATCTCGTTGGCGGGGAGACGTGCGGGACCCATCCAAATTCTGAACAGCAGCGCTGCTGTGCAGCTCCACTATGCTCCCATCACTCCGGCAATCCCGCTTTTCGCAAGCCATCCACGTACCTGGCAAAGTCTTTCGCCGCACGAAATGGGACAAGCTCCGCGAGGTTGGAGATTCGTAACTCCGGGTCGATCTGGCGCATACGGGTCACGGCCATCTGCGCTTGCACCAGTCGCCCAGAGAGCGCGTGGCTTGCTGCGGCCATGCGTATACCGGGAAGATAATTCGAATTCTGCTGTAACGCTTTTTCCGCCCACGACGATGCCGCGTCATATCGACCAGCAAGGAAATGCGCAGCTGCGGTCCCGTTCTGCATTCCAAAAATGAGCGGATCGAGTGGGTTCAGGCGCATCGCGTGCGCCATGCGCTCGATCGCCATTTCCGGTTCGCCGAGGTGAATTTTCACCCAGCCACTCAGGTGCCATGCTGCTGCCAGATTCGGATCAAGCACCAGAGCCCTCTCGATCAGGGCGGCGCCAGCGTCAAGGTGGCCGAGGAGTCGTGCGAGCGCGAACCCACCGGTATACAGTGCGACCGCATCGTTCTTGGCCAAACGAGCCGCCTGCCGGGCAAGGCGCTCAACTTCGGCGATTGAATGCGCATCGTCGTGCCTCCAGCCATAGTTCTTGCGCAAGACGTGGCACCAAGCGGCCATTCCATACGCAGAAGCATAATTGGGGTCGAGTTCAATGGCCCGGTAGAACAATCGCAGCGCCTCGCTGACGGCGTCTTCAGTGCCCTCGAATACCGAGTGAATGGCTGCGATCCCCAGCAGATAATAGTCGTAGGCATCGAGGCTCTCGGTCGACTTGCGTTTGGCTCGCTCGATCTCGGCTTTTTCCATAGCCGGCGCGATCGCCCCCACAACGCTTGCAGTCACCTGATCCTGGAGATCAAAGATGTCGTCCAGTCCCCCGTCAATCCGGTCTGCCCAAATATGTGCTCCGGTTGCCGTATCGATGAGCTGTCCGGTGATACGCACGCGGTTTGCGGCCTTGCGAACACTGCCCTCCAGCACGTAACGCACCCCAAGTTCGCGCCCAACCTGCTTCACGTCGACTGCGCGCCCCTTGTATGTGAAGCTGGAGTTGCGGGCGATGACGAACAACGCCTTGAAACGCGATAACGCCGTGATGATGTCCTCGACTACTCCATCAGCAAAGTAATCCTGTTCCGGATCGCCGCTCATGTTGTTGAACGCGAGAACGGCAATCGACGGTTTGTCGGGGAGCGCGAGCAGCTTTTTGACGTCAGGAGCCGAGGTCAATACAACTGGCGCAACCGTCCCAAGATTGCTCAATTTTGCTGCGTAGACACGCACAGGGCGGTCAATGTTCTTGAGCGTCCTCTCACCGAGATTGGTAAAGGTGAACGGCGTCTTGCTCCTGACTTGCTCGAAGGCGTTAGCAGAAATGTAGACACCGCCCGGCTCGCATTCATTCTCGACCCGTGCAGCAACGTTGACGCCCTCACCAAAGATATCATCTCCGTCAATGATGATGTCGCCGACATTGATACCGATGCGGAAGGTAATATTCGGGCCGGAACTCCCAGCGTTCCGCTCTGCCATTTTTTCTTGAATCGCTATCGCACACGTTACGGCGTCGACGGCGCTAGCAAACTCAACCAGAATCCCATCGCCGGTCGTTTTGACAATGCGACCTCTGTGAGAAGCGATTGCCGAATCAATCACCTCGCGCCGGTGGGCCTTCAATGCCTCAAGGGTGCCGACCTCGTCCGCTCCCATAAGTCGGCTGTAGCCCGCAACGTCAGCCGCCAACACAGCAGCTAGTCGCCTCTCGACCCGGGTGCCACTCATCTGTCCCCCGATCGGATGATCCCTTCGTAGGATAGGGCGACAATAGCACCGAATTGCCGCGGTCGATGTCTCATTTGAGAGAGAAGGCGAATTGCCGCGGTTGCCTGCATAAGGCTGTTTCGCCCGTAGAAGCGAACATCATCCCCACATTCTTGAGTACACGCCTCAATCCTTGTCGTTATCGAGCCTGGGGATCGGCGCGCCTTCGCCGGCCGACAGCAGGCCGGTCTCGGTGTAGAGCCTGAGCTTGGCGCGGGTATCCGTGATGTCGAGGTTGCGCATGGTGAGCTGGCCGATGCGGTCGGCCGGCGTGAATGCGGCATCCTCCACCTTTTCCATGCTGAGCCGCTCCGGCGCATAGGTCAGGTTCGGGCTCTCGGTATTGAGGAGCGAGTAGTCGTTGCCGCGGCGCAGCTCCAGCGTCACCTCACCGGTGACGGCGCGCGCCACCCAGCGCTGCGCGGTCTCGCGCAGCATCAGCGCCTGCGAGTCGAACCAGCGCCCCTGGTAGAGCAGCCGGCCGAGGCGCATGCCGTTGATGCGGTATTGCTCGATGGTGTCTTCGTTGTGAATGCCGGTGACGAGACGCTCATAGGCGATGTGCAACAGCGCCATGCCCGGCGCTTCGTAAATGCCACGGCTCTTGGCCTCGATGATGCGGTTCTCGATCTGGTCGCTCATGCCGAGGCCATGGCGGCCGCCGATCGCGTTGGCTTCGAGGAACAGCGCGACGGGGTCGGCGAAGCTCTGGCCGTTCAGCGCGACGGGCTGGCCCTCCTCGAAACGCACCGAGACCGTTTCGGCCTTGACGACGCAGTCGTCGCGCCAGAACGGCACGCCCATGATCGGGTTGACGATCTTGATGCCGCTGTTGAGCTCTTCGAGATCCTTGGCCTCGTGGGTGGCGCCGAGCAGATTGCTGTCGGTCGAATACGCTTTCTCGGCGCTCATCTTGTAGGCGAAACCATTAGCGGTCATGAACGCCGACATTTCGGCGCGGCCGCCCAGTTCGTCGATGAACTGCTGGTCGAGCCAGGGCTTGTAGATGCGCAGGTTCGGATTGGTGAGCAGGCCGTAGCGATAGAACCGCTCGATGTCGTTGCCCTTGTAGGTGGAGCCGTCGCCCCAGATGTTGACGCCGTCCTCCTTCATGGCCGAGACCAGCATCGTGCCGGTAACGGCGCGGCCGAGCGGCGTGGTGTTGAAATAAGCGATGCCGCCGGTCGAGACGTGAAATGCGCCGGCCTGGATGGCGGCAATGCCTTCGTGAACCAGTTGGGTGCGGCAATCGACGAGGCGGGCTTTTTCGGCGCCGAACTCCAGCGCCTTGCGCGGGATCGCGTCGTAGTCGCTCTCATCGGGCTGGCCGAGGTTGGCGGTGTAGGCAAAGGTGCGCGCGCCTTTTTGCTTCATCCACACCAGCGCCGCGCTGGTGTCGAGGCCGCCGGAGAAAGCGATGCCGACTTTCTCGCCTTTGGGCAGGCTTTTCAGGATCGTCGTCATGAAGCTTCCAATCGGTCGAAGTGGTGATGTCGTGGACTTGACTGCGCGAATATCAAATTTCGCGGCGCCGGGCACCCTTTAACTGGCGCCGCCAGCGCTGGATCATCCGGTAGCCCGGCCAGGCGATGCGGGTCAGCGCCGTATCGATCCGCTCATCCGACAGCCGCGTGCGCGGCCACCGGTAGATCAGGGCGAAGGCAAGCCAGATCACCAGGAAGGTCACAAGACCCGCGATCGCGACATCCGTGAAGAAGTGCCCGCCGAACGCCATGCGCAGGCCCGAGGTGACGATGCCGAACACGGTGGCGCCGACATAAGCGAGCGGCCGCCAGGCCGGCGGAGCCAGTGCCGCAGGCGCGTAGGTCCAGAAGGCGGTGGCGCCCTCGCCGGAGAAAAACGAGCAATTGCGCCCGCAGGTGCCGCGCGGATCCCACCATGGCACGAACGGTTCGGGCCCGTTGAATTGGCTCACCACGACCGGGCGCGGCCGGCCCCAATAGCTCTTGAAGGTGAGATTGGTGAGGACGCCGGCCGACATCAAGAGCGTCACCAGCAGGAAGATGATGGCGCGGCCCGACACCAGAAGCGGGCGATCCGGCCGGATCGCCTTCCAGATCAGCGCGGCGATCGCGGGCAGCGCGAACGCCCACGCAATCCACATCGCGGCATCGCGGGCAAAAGCGGCCACGGTGTTGAGCTTGAGCGGAAAGGCCTTCGTGGCGGCATCGTAAAACATCGCCGCCAGCTTCAGGTCGAGCTCCGGATAGAGCCCGAACAGGATGCCGACGACGAGCAACAGCCCCAGCGCGATGAAAAGTCCGGTCCGGTTCATGGCGGGCGGTTTAGCCGAGGCTGGCGGCGATGAAAACCCTACAGCGAAGGCGGGCGCAGGTTCGAGGGCACCGGCGGCGGCTGACGCCGCGGGCCCCGCGGCACGCGCCAGGCCCCCGCATTGCGTCCGGCAATCAGCCAGTAGATCAGCCCGGCGACGATGCCGGCGCCGGTCATGATTTCAAGGTGACGCCGCACGACACCGTCGAAGCGCATGGTTTGCGGATCGAACGGGATCAGACCGAGATAGCAGCCAAGCCCGACCAGCGCGCCGCCGAGTGCGTAAGCGATCACGCTGCGGATGGAGAAGGCTTCTGTGATGAGCGCGACGATCGAGGCCGGCAACAGCGCGAAGCCGGAAATGAAGATGAAGCCGAAGCCGAGCACGACGTTGAGTGCGCTGGGATCGATGGACCCGGCGCCGAGGTCACTGATCTCAGGATAAAGCACCGCGCCAACCACGATCATGCCCGCGGCGAAACACGCAACGAGGAAAGCAAAGAAGATGACGATAAGGCGGCCGATCAGGGCCATCTCTCAATCCGTCATCGCCATGGCGCGCAGCGCCTGGCGCTCGCGCACGGAGAGCTTTTCTGTCTCCGACTTGAGCTGGCCGCAGGCGGCGAGGATGTCGCGGCCGCGCGGCGTGCGCACCGGCGAGGAATAGCCGGCGTTGAAGATGTATTCGGAGAACTTTTCGATTTGATCCCAGTCCGAGCATTCGTAACGCGTGCCCGGCCACGGGTTGAACGGAATGAGATTGATCTTGGCCGGGATGCCCTTGAGCATCTTCACCAGCAGTTTGGCGTCATCGAGGAAATCGTTGACGTCTTTCAGCATCACATATTCGAAGGTGATGCGCCGCGCGTTGGAGGCGCCCGGATAATCGCGGCAGGCCTGCAAGAGTTCGGCGATCGGATATTTGCGGTTGAGCGGCACCAGCTCGTTGCGCAGTTCGTCGCGCACCGCGTGCAGGGATATCGCGAGCATCACGCCGATCTCCTCGCCGGCGCGCACGATGTTCGGCACCACGCCTGACGTCGACAGCGTGATGCGGCGGCGGGAAATGCCGATGCCTTCGTTATCGGAGACGATCGCAAGCGCATCGCGCACCGCATCGAAATTGTAGAGCGGCTCGCCCATGCCCATCATCACGACGTTGGTGACGAGGCGGCCGCCGGTCTCGCGGTCGGCCCAGTCGTTGAGACGATCGCGCGCCACCATGACCTGGCCGGCAATCTCGCCTGCGGTGAGGTTGCGCACCAGCCGCTGCGTGCCGGTGTGGCAGAACGAGCAGTTCAGCGTGCAGCCGATCTGCGAGGAGACGCACAGCGTGCCGCGGTCGGTCTCGGGGATATAGACGCACTCGACCTCATGCGGCCGCTCGACATTGTCGCCGCTCGGCAGCCGCAGCAGCCATTTGCGGGTGCCGTCGGAAGAGATCTGCTCGGCCACCACCTCCGGCCGGTCGACGGTAAAGTGCTGTTCGAGCTCGGCGCGCATGTCCTTCGAGACGTTGGTCATCTCGGCAAAGGATTTTGCGCCACGAAAATACATCCAGTGCCAGAGCTGCTGGGTGCGCATCTTGCGTTGCGCCGACGCAACCCCGACCTCGCCGAGGCGATCGGCGATCTCGGCGCGCGACAGCCCGATCAGCGACGGCTTTGCCGGCGGCACATAGGTTTCGAGCGGCTGTTTTTCCAGCGGCACGGCAATGGTCTCGGTCGATGTCATATTCGTTCTTGCTAAATCTCTGGCCGTCGTTCCGGGGCGCGCAAAGCGCGAACCCGGAACCTCGAGATTCCGGGTTCGATGCTGCGCATCGCCCCGGAATGACGGGCGTTGGAGTCTTCAAATAGGCCTTCTGGAGCCCCCAAACAACGCTGTTTTATCGGCAAATCAGCGTTTGCAGTCCTGCGCCACCTTATCGAGGGCCTGCGCCAGTCCTTTCAGCGAGAAAGTGTCCGTCGTCTCGGTGCCCTTGGCGGACATGCCCTTGACGGTGACGTCGGCGGATTTGCGCATCGCATCCACCATGCGCTCTTCCTCGGCCGCATTCTTGATCCAGAGGCCATCGCCCTGGGTGTACATGGCGTAGCTCGCGCCGCCGACCTCGAGCGTGGATTCCGAGCCGGGCTTGAGCGCGTAGCCGATCATGATCGAGACTTCGTTGATGACCTTCTCGGCCGGGGCGCGTCGAGACGAAGGCATAGGCCGGATCGCGCGGGCGGTTGGGCGGATTGGTCTTCGAGGAGGACGGCTTGGCGAGCGCAAAGCAGACCTTCTTGCCGTTCGGCGTCGCCGTGTAGGCGCCCCAGGTGCCGAACTGGCCGATCAGCGTCGGCTCGACGCCACCGGCTGCCGCCGCAGCAGCAGGTGCCGGAGCGGCGGGCGCGGCCGGCGCCGGCTTGGCGGCGTCCTTTTTGGCGGCCTTGGGCGCTGCCGCAGGCGGCGCCGCCGTTTGTGCCAGAGCGAGGGAAGTGGCCGCGCAGAAAAGCGCTGCCACGCAGCCAGCGATGTCAGAATTTGCCGCACCATGATCAGGTCTCGTTCCCCCATCATTGTGACCTGAAGATGGCCCGCCGAAGCCACCGTCACGGCATGATGGATAGCCGGTAAATGTCTGTTTGGGAAGGCAGTTACGGCGCCCGGTGCGCGGCAACCTGCGTGCCGCAGCGCCACCTCGCGGCCTTGCCGCGTGGCCATTACCGGGCGCGCGCCGTCCGCTGTTTCTCCCACTGCGCCTCGGTCCATTGCAGCAAATCCTCTGCGCCCGAACTGCGCAGATGCGAGCCGCCGTCCTGCACCACCATCTCGCCATTGATGAAGCCGGCCTGGTCGGAAATCAGGTAGCTCGCGAGGTTGGCGAGTTCGGCATGGTCGCCATGGCGGCCGAGCGGATTGCGATGGGACCAGCTCTCCTCGCGGCCCTCGGGGCGGAGCTGGCCGGTGGCGCCCGGGGTGGGGAACGCGCCCGGCGCGATCGCGACGGTGCGGATGCCTTTCGGGCCCCATTCCACCGCGAGGCTCCTTGTCATCGCCAGCACCGCGGTCTTCGCCATGGCTGACGGCACGGTGAAGGCGCGGCCGGTGATGGTGGAGGTCGACAGGATGCTCAGCACCACGCCGCTGTGCTTGCGCTCGATCCAGCGTTTGCCGGCGGCGAGCGTGCAATACATCGTGCCGTGCAGTGTCGGCGCCAGGATCGCGTCCGCGGCGCGGAACGACAGATGCTCGGTCTGCGCAATGAAGGTCGCGGCAGCATTGTTGACCAGCACGTCGAGCGGCGCCTCGTCGAACACGTGATCCATCATCGCGTCGACCGCCGCGCCGTCGCGGATGTCGCATCTGATAACACCGACCTTGCCGCCGAAATCGCTGCGCATTGCGGCGGCGGTCGCCTCCAGCAATTCCAGCCTGCGGCCGCAGATCACGAGCTCGGCGCCGAGTTCGGCAAAGCGCCGTCCCATCGCAGCCCCGAGCCCCGAGCCGCCGCCGGTGATCAGGATGCGCTTTCCCTTGAGCAGGCCTGTTTCAAACATTGTTCGGTCCCTCCCGCGCGCCTTGTGCCACGTGGCATGCATCCTTTCCGGATTGTAGCGCGGCTGCAAATCCGGCAAGAAGCCTCCAGCCCCATGCTTTCGACGAAGGTGTGTCCATGAAAGCCATCCTCTGTTCGCAATATTGCCAACCCGACGATCTCGTGCTGGCCGACGTGCCCGATCCGGTGGCGGGACCCGGCGAGGCCGTGATTGCGATCAAGGCGGCGGCGCTGAACTTCTTCGACATCCTGATGATCCAGGGCAAGTACCAGATCAAGCCGCCCTTCCCGTTCTCGCCGGCGGCGGAAGTATCCGGCGTGATCGAGAGCATCGGCGCGGGTGTCACTGATCTGAAGGTCGGCGATCGCGTGGTCGCCTCCTGCGGCCACAACGGCGCGCGCGAGAAGATCGCGCTGCCGGCGGCATCGATCGTGAAGATCCCCGACAATCTCGACTTCGACCGCGCGGCCGGAATCATCATCATCTACGGCACGGCGCTGCATGCGCTGGAAGATCGCGCAAGCCCGAAACCGGGCGAGACGCTCGCGGTGCTGGGTGCTGCCGGCGGCACGGGACTTGCGGCCTGCGAACTCGGCAAGCTGATGGGGCTGAAGGTGATCGCCTGCGCCTCATCGGAAGAGAAACTGGAATTCGCCAAGCAGCATGGCGCGGAGCTGACGCTGAACTACGCCAAGGAAGACCTGAAGGAAGGCTTGCGCAAGCTCACCGGCGGCAAGGGCGTCGACATTATTTTCGATCCGGTCGGCGGCACCTATGCCGAAGCAGCACTGCGCGCGATCGCCTGGGAAGGCCGCTTCCTGGTGATCGGCTTTGCCGCCGGCGACATTCCGAAGATGCCGCTCAATCTTGCGCTGTTGAAAGGCTGCGATATCCGCGGCGTGTTCTGGGGCGCGTGGACGCGCATCAATGCGGCGAAGAATCGCGCCAACCTGGAAAAGCTCGTGAAGTGGACGGCGGAAGGAAAAATCTCCTCGCATGTCGACCGCACGTTCCCGCTTGGCGCAGACCGCCGATGCACTGAAAGTGCTCGCCGGACGGCAGGCGATGGGCAAGGTGATCCTGCATCCGTAGTGTACCGGGTTGCGTTTTTCGCTTGAACAAATTTGTCGTGAACAGACCCCTCATCGCCAGACAATCGCGCGATGAGGAACACACGGATTCCACAAGCGTAAACCGTCTCACTTTGAATCAACCCGACGCTAACCGCCTCGCATTTAATTCTTTGAATTGGGCAAATACGCCTCAATCAAAACAAAATATCTCCTGATTCGGCGCCGCTCGCGTCGTTTTTTCAACCCATTCCCCGTGCGATTTACTGCCCAGTAAACGGGCGCTCGGGGCAATAACAACAACAAGCTTTATGCCTGGGCTGCTCATCGTTGCGTACGAGTAGCGAGGAAGCATCACCATGGTGGAGAGTAGCAGGCAGGTTCAGTTCAGCGATCCGTACGAACGGTTCGACGAAGCCATCAGCGATCCACGCCTTTATCCGGCACAGCCGTATCAGCGTCCCGAATCGACACAGCTCGAGCCGCTGCCGCACGACCGGGTGCCGCTCTTTCTCTCGGATTACGACCAGCAATACGAGGAAGAGCCGTACGACGATCAGCCCCACTACACCTTCGGCAGCAAGCAGCCGAAGTCGTACACCGGGCGCATCGTGAGCGGCGTGGTCGCCGCCTCCGCCGCGGCCGCAATCGTCGGGCTGTTCGCGATGGACACGACGCGCAGCGTCCTCGTCGAGGCGAAGGCGTCGCTTGCAAGCATGGCACCCGCCTCGGTCAGCGGAACGCCGGCCGAGCCGGCGGCACAACCGGCCGTTCAGCCAGCACCGCCGCCGCAGCGCCTCGCGCAGCCGGCGGCAACCGAGCCGCGGATCGCCGCACCCGACGCGCAGGCCGTCTACCGCAGCAGCCGTCCCTCGGAGCAACTGCCGGCCAATGTGGCGGATGCCCAGGCCTCGATCCGCAAGGCGGCAGACAAGCCGACGGAGCTCGCCTATGCCGCCGGCACGCCGTCGCGCGAGGAAATTGCGGCGGCCCTTCAGTCGGCGGCCAAGAGCCGCGTGATGGCGTCGGCCGATCCGGCAGCGCCCGTGGCACCTGCGCCGGCTGCGCCCTCGGCGCGGCGGATGGATGCGGATGAGCTCGCCGCGCTGCTCAAGCGCGCCAAGGGGTTGCTTGCGGTCGGCGATATCGCTTCCGCACGCCTGCTGCTCGAACGCGCCGCGGACGCGCAGGAAGCCGAAGCCGCGCTGATGTTAGCCACCACCTACGATCCGCAGGTGCTCGGCACGCAGGACATGCGCAGCGTCACGCCGGATCCGGCGATGGCGCGGGCCTGGTACCAGAAGGCCGCCAAGCTCGGCTCGGCCGACGCGTTGCGGCGGCTGCAGACCCAGAACTAACAAGGGGCGCAAGCACGGACGGAAGAATTCCGTCCGAAAGAACAACGGGAGCGAGACGACGAATGGATGAAGCGCCGTCTCGCATCCCAACATCATCGAAACCTGACGCATCACAGCCTTAGGAACCAGCAGGGGACTTTACATGCGACGCATTCTTGCGATGGCACTCGTTGCCACGACGATGGCTTGCGGCCCGATGGCACGCGCGGCCGACGAGACCGAGCTCGATCCGGCCAAGGTCAGCGACAGCCTCAAGGCAATCTTCCAGTTCGGTTCGGTCGCCACCAAGCAGGCGCTGAACCAGAACACGGTGACCCTGATCTCGGGAACGATCGGCGGCACCTATGTGCAGTTCGGCGCCGATCTGGCCTCCGTGCTCGACGACGGAAACAAGTTACGCGTACTTCCGATCGTCGGGCGCGGTTCGGTGCAGAGCGTCGCCGACATCCTGTTCCTGCAAGGCGTCGACCTCGGCATCGTCCGGTCCGATACGCTCGACTATCTCGAGCGCAAGGGCTTTGCCAAGGACATCAAGAAGCAGTTCACCTACGTGACCAAGCTCTACAATGAAGAGATGCAGATGATCGCGCCGAAATCGATCGCGAGCATCAAGGACCTCAACGGCAAGCGGGTCAGCGTCGACCTGCCGAACGGCGGCACCTTCGTCACCGCGCTGACGGTGTTCGAGCGGCTCGGCATCAAGCCGCAGGTCGTCTATATCGAGCAGCGCATTGCGATGGAGAAGCTGCAGAAGGGCGAGCTCGACGCCGTGATCGTCACCGGCGGCAAGCCGTACCGGTCGGTCTCCAACTTCAAGAACGACGGCCGCTTCCATCTCGCCAAGGTGGAATGGGCCAAGCCGCTGCAGAACGACTATCTGCCGGCGACGCTGACCTCGAAGGACTATCCGAACCTGATCGCCGAGGGCGAGACGGTCGAGACCATCGCGGTGCCGGCAGTGCTGGCGGCCTACAACTGGGCGCCCAATACCGAGCGCTATCGCAAGCTCAGCCAGTTCGTGGAAGCGTTCTTCACCAAATTCCCGACGTTCCAGAACCCGCCCTTCCATCCCAAGTGGAAAGAGGTGTCGCTGTCCGCGCCGCTCGCAGACTGGCAGCGCCTGCCCTACGCCGAGACCTGGCTGAAGACGCACAACGTCGAGGCCGTGAGCCGTACCCGCTTCGACGAATTCCTGAAGCAGACGCCGTCGGCCGCCGCGACGATCAAGAACGACACCGATCGCGAGACGCTGTTCAAGCAGTTCCAGCAGTGGGACGCAGATCGCAACGCCCGCGCGCAGGTACGCCCGGCAGCGGCGGCGAAGTAAATCAAGACGACGGTAAATCAGGTTGGGGGCGTCGGCGCAAAGATCTCCTGATCGGCGCCGACCCCCTTCAAGGCGTGGGCGCCGAGCGATTGCGCGGCGATCCGCCCCGCCGCGACAAAATCGGCCGACAGCAAGAGCTGGCGGCCCAATTGCCGGCACATCGATTCGATCCGGGCCGTGAGATTGACCGCGGGCCCGATCACCGTGAAGTCGAGCCGGGTGTCGCTGCCGATATTGCCATACATGACATCGCCGACATGCAGCGCGAGACCGTAGTCGATGCGCGGGCGAGACGCGCGTTCGACGGCGCGCATTTTCCTGCGCCAGCGCGTCTTGCGCCTGCTCGGCGGCCGACAGCGCGGCGCGACAAGTCGTTACCGCATCAGCGCCGATCGGAAAGATCGCGAGCATGGCGTCGCCGATGAATTTGAGGACCTCGCCGCCCTCTTTCGCGACCGCGTCGCACATCGGGCCGAAATAGCTGTTGAGCAGGTCGATCAGCTCGTCGCGTGGCAGCCGTTCCGACAGATTGGTGAAGCCGCGCAGATCGCAGAGCCAGATCACGGCGCGGATCGTCTCGCCGCTGCCGCGCTGGATCTGCCCCTCCAGCACCCGCGCCGCCGGATTGCCGTCCGACATAGGTGTCGAGCAGGGTGCGCGCGGTGCGGCGCAGCGCCTGCACTTCCAGATTGAACGCCACCGCCGGGATCATCGCGGCAAACAATGCGATCTCATCATCGGTGAAATCCGCCCGCGCGGCGGGTGGCCAGCGACAGCGCCTTGTGGCTGCCGTCGGCAAACGGCACCGCGTGCACGATGTAGTCGGTGAAGCCGTCGCGGCGCAGGTCGCCGAGGATCGCGAACTCGCCCTCGCGCGGTGGCGGCGCGAGATCGCAGCGCACCGGCCCGCCGCCTTCATAAGCGATGCGGATCGGGCTGTTCGCCATCGTCGCCGTGGTGTCGGGTCCGCTGCGGTAAAGTCGCTCCGAGACACCCTTGCCGAGCTCCCAGAGGCCGCTGAAGGAAAAGATCTGCGGATGCAGGATCGGCACGCCGGTGGTGATGCGCGCGACGTCGACGCCGGCGGCGCGCAACTCTTGCGCAAACGCCTCCAGGAAATCATTTGGATCGGTGCGACGGCGCGCCTGCGTCATCAGCCAGTGGATGACCGGATGGGCCTGACCTGCAACAAGGGACGGCGGCACGGCCTTGCGCTCAAGCCTCGGCGTCGGGCATCCCCGCTTCAGCGCGGCGCGCGCGGCCTCGCGATGCTCCGCCGTGATGTTGCTCGCGACCATGCGGATGGCGGTGGCGAGCACCGCTGCATCGTCGGTGAAGCCGAGCACCGGCAGCATGTCGGGCATGAAGTCGAACGGCAGGATGAAATAGGCAAGCGCGCCCAACAGCGCGACCTGGACATGCCGCGGCGTCTCGCGGTCGAACGCGCAGTAATAGGCCGCGAGCAGATCCTCGGCGAAGGGCAGCTTCGCCACCACCTGCTTGAACTTGATCCAGAACCGCCGGCGCACGCTCGTCGCGGTCCTGCGCCAGCCGGTCGGCCGGCTCGAAACCCACGCTGTGTTCGGACGATGCCATTGCAAACCTCCCTCGGCCAAGACATGCTCGCGGCGAAGCGCCGCGGCCGATAGCCTTGGCGACCCGCACAGTCAATGGCCGGGATCGGCAGACGCCGCGCCGCAAGCGGCTCAGCGCACGCCGAGCTGCCGGGCGATGCCGTTCATCGCCTTGGCAAGCTCGATGTCGAGCCTGGTGACGCCGCCGGCGTCATGGGTCGACAGCACCACCTCCACCGTCTTGTAGACGTTGCGCCATTCGGGGTGATGGTCATTCTTCTCGGCGACCAGCGCGGCCCGCGACATGAAGCCGAAGGCCTCGTTGAAATCCTTGAAGATGAAGGTGCGCTCGATCGCCTCGCGGCCGGTCGTCTCCGCCCAGCCGGCACAGTTCCGCCAAGGCCGCCTTCCGCGCCTCCGCCGACAGCCGCTCCGCCATGTTCGCCTCCATCTTTCACGGGAACTTTACCCTAACACCGACAGGGGCAGCTTGCGATCCATGCCAAAATGGCTCGCTCGTGCGGCGACCAGTAACCATGACTGACGACGGCCAGCGCGACCGTAACGAAATTTTGCTACAATTCATGGCGTAACGCGTTGGTTCGATGAGATTACCCCTCAAACGGCTGTTTGCGAGATCAATGACCGGCGGACCCGACCTCGTCGAGTCGACTGTTCCGCCGCCCGCGCCGCGCTCACCGCGCTCGGCGAAGCGGCGGCTCGCCTTCGTCTCACTGGCCGGCCTGATGGCCGTGCTCGGCATCGCGGCCGCCGCCTATTATTTCGCGATGCGGCCCGAGACGTTGAGGGTCGCAGTCGGGACCTGCCAACAGCGACGACCTCAAGGTGGTGCAGACGCTGGCGCAGGCCTTCAACAACCAGCGCAACAGCCAGATCCGCCTGCGGCCGGTGCCGACCGACGGCGCAACCGCCAGCGCCCAGGCGCTCGCCGAAGGCAAGGCCGACCTCGCCATCATCCGCGGCGATCTCGACGTGCCGAAGAACGCGCAGGCCGTCGCCACGCTGCGCAAGAACGTCGCCGTGCTCTGGGTGCCGCCGCCGGCCAAGGTCAAGGGCAAGAAGGCGCCGCCGAAGATCACCAAGATCGCGCAGCTCGCCGGCCGCCGCATCGGCGTGATCGGCCGCACGCAGGCCAACGTCAATCTGCTGAAGGTGATCCTGCAGGCAATACGGCGTCGATCCGACCAAGGTGCGAGATCATCCAGTTCCCCGCCAACGAGGCGGCGGAGGCGATCCGCAACCAGAAGGCCGACGCCTATATCGCGGCAGGCCCGGTCAACAGCAAGATCACGACGGATGCGATCATCGCCTCGACCCGCGACGGCGGTACGCCGACCATCCTCGCCATCGATCTCGGCCGAAGCCATCGCGCAGAACCATCCGGCGCTATGAGGCCGCCGGAAATTCCCGCCGGCTCGTTCGGCTCGGTGCCGGAGGAGGAGATCAAGACCATCAGCTTCGCCCACCACATCGTCGCGCGCAAAGGCTTGTCGGAAGGCGACCGTCGCCGCCTTCACCCGGCAGTTGTTCGCGATCCGGCAAGCGCTGAAGAACGAATTTCCGCTCGCGGCCAAGATCGAGACGCCCGACACCGACAAGGACGCCATCGATCCCCGCGCATCCCGGCGCTGCCGCCTTTGTCGACGGCGAGGAAAAGACCTTCCTCGACCGCTACAGCGACTTCATCTGGTGGGGGCTGATGGCGCTCTCGGCGATGGGCTCGGCCGGCGCGTGGTTTGCCAGCTATCTGAAGAAGGACGAGCGCAGCAACAATTCCTCGCTGCGCGAGCGGCTGCTGGAAATGATCGCAGCCGCGCGCAAGAGCGATTCCACCGAAGAGCTCGACCAGATGCAGGCCGAGGCGGACACGAATCCTGCGCGACACGCTGCAGTGCTTCGAGCACGGCGCCATCGAGGAAGGCGGGCTGATCGCCTTCAACATCGCGCTCGAGCAGTTCCACAACGCGGTCGCCGACCGCCAAGACGCTGCTGATCAGCCTGCCGCAGCACCTGCAGCGGGCCGGCGCGCAATTCCGCGCCACGGGAACGCTCTGAGCGTTCCCCGGCGTTATTGCGCCGTCATAGAATCGATCCTATAGCCTCTCGTTCTCAACTCTCCCGTCAATGCGAGGAGCGATGGCGACGAAGGTAGAGGCTGCCATGACGATCAAGATTTCCCGCCGGCCGTTTCGTCTCGACCGCCAGCGTTGCCGCGCTCGGCTGCATCGCGATGCCCTATCTCAGCCGCGCCGCCGACCGGCCGCTGATCACCGCAGGGCGTGCAGTCCGGCGACGTCAGCACCGACGGCGGCGTGGTGTGGGCGCGCACCGACCGGCCCTCGCAGATGCTGGTCGAGGTATCGACCACCGAATCCTTTGCCAAGTTCCGCGCCTTGCCGCCGATCGCGGCGCTGCCCGAGAGCGACTTCACCGCAAAGATGCTGCTGGAGAATCTGCCCGCCGGACAGGACATCTTCTATCGCGTGAAATTCCGCGATCTCTCGCATCCGGAAATCACCAGCGACGCCTGCGATCGGCCGCTTCCGCACCGCGCCCGCCAACCGGCGCGACGTCAGTTTCGTGTGGGGCGGCGATGTCGCCGGCCAGGGCTGGGGTATCAACCCCGATGACGGCGGCATGTTCACCTTCGCCACCATGCGCAAGCACAAGCCGGATTTCTTCCTGCATTCCGGCGACACCATCTATGCCGACGGCCCGCTCAAGCCCGAGGTGACGCTCGCCGACGGCAAGGTGTGGAAGAACGTCACGATCCCCGAGAAGGCCAAGGTCGCCGAAACGCTCGACGAGTTCCGCGCCGCGCACAAATACAATTTCCTCGACGATCATCTGCGCGCCTTCAACGCCGAAGTGCCGATCTTCGTGCAGTGGGACGACCACGAGGTCACCAACAACTGGTCGGCCTCGAAACAGCTTCCGGCCGCCTACAAGGAACGCGACATCAACCTGCTCGCGGCAAGAGCCTCGCGCGCGTTTCACGAAATGTATCCGATGCGCGAGAGCATCGTGGAGCCGGGCCGGATCTACTGCAACATCAACTACGGTCCGCATCTCGATGTGTTCATTCTGGACGAGCGCAGCTATCGCGGACCGAACGGGCCGAACCAGCAGACGAGATACGGCCCCGACGCGTACTTCCTCGGCCCCGACCAGCTCGCCTGGCTGAAGCGCGCGCTGCTGAATTCGCGCGCCACCTGGAAGGTGATCGCGTCGGACATGCCGCTGTCGATCATCGTCTATGACGATTCGCCCAACAAGAAGGGCTCGGAAGCCGTCGCGCAAGGCGACGGCCCGCCGCGCGGCCGCGAGCTCGAGATCGCCGACCTGCTGCGCTTCATCAAGGCATCGGCGGATCGTCAACACGGTGTGGCTCACCGCCGACGTGCATTACGCCGCCGCGCACTACTACAATCCCGACAAGGCCCAGTTCCAGGACTTCGATCCGTTCTGGGAATTCGTCTCCGGGCCGCTTCATGCCGGCACGTTCGGACCGAACGAACTCGACAACACGTTCGGTCCCGAGGTGAAATTCATCAAGGCGCCCGGTGCCGGACAAGCAGAACCTGCCGCCGTCGGCCGGCATGCAGTTCTTCGGCCATGTCAGGATCGATGGCGCGACCGGCCAGATGACGGTGACGTTGCGCGACCGCGCCGACGTCGCGCTGTGGTCGACGACGCTCGATCCGAAGCCGGTGTGATCAGGGCTGCGCGGCGCGGCGCCGCATCGCGGCCTCCAAGCACGTCGCGTCGTGCAGGGCTTTGGCAGCATCGGCGTGCCGTTGAGCGCGGGCGGCAGACCGAACTCGCTGCTGTAGCCGGTGATGAAGACGAACGGGATCTTCATCGCCTGCAGCCGCTCGGCGACCGCAAAGCTCTTTTCGCTGGCGAGGCCGACATCGAGCAACGCAAAATCAGGCGCGCGATCGGCGATCAGTTGCAGCGCGCGCGCGACGCTGCCCGCAGCTGCGCACGCGCTTCACGCCGAAGCCGAGATGGTGTCCTCGAAATCGAGCGCGATGATTGCATCGTCCTCGACGATCAGGACATCGTCGGGCATTCCCTGGGAATCGACGGGTTCCATGATCTCAGGTCACGGTTGATCAGAAGCCCCCGGCGTATGCCCGGAGGGGGCCGCACGGCGGCGCCTCCATCCAAAGCGCGTCGCCGGTTCCCATGATGAAACCATCACATCTCGCGCGCTGCTGTCTGTGCACTAGTGGACATAACTCGGGAACCCAATCGCCTATCGTTGCTTAACGTGGCGAGGGAACTTGTGATGCTGACGCGACGAGACCAGACGGCCGAGGTGAGCGACCGGCCGTTCAACAATCTGTTGCGGCGGCTGAACGCGGCCGACTATGCGCTGCTCGCGCCGCATCTTGCCCAGGACGACGCCAAGCCCAACGAGTTGCTCTACAGCCCCGGCGACAATGTCCAGACCGTGTATTTTCCCTGCGGGCCGACGCTCGTGTCCTACATGGTTCCGAATGAGGACGGCCGCGACGTCGAGACCATCCTGATCGGACGCGAAGGCGCGGTCGGCGGCATCGTCAGCCAGGGTTTTCTGCCGGCCTATACCCGCATCATGGTGAAGTTCGCCGGACCGGTGGTGCGCCTCAGCATCGCCAAGCTCGATGCGCGCCAAGGCGAGTTCGCCGAGCCTGCGCAATATCTTTGCGCGTTATGCCGATTGCATGCTGGCACAGATCTTCCAGTCGACCGCCTGCAACGCCATCCACTCGATCGAGCAGCGCACGGCGAAATGGATCATCTCGGCGATGGAGCGCACCGACGGCGACAACACGGTACCGCTCACCCACGAACAGCTTGCGACCCTGCTGGGGGTCGGCCGGTCCTATGTCAGCCGGGTGATCCAGACCTTCAAGGCGGAGGGCGTGCTGGAGACAAGGCGCGGGGCCATCCTGGTGCGCAACCCCGACGCGCTGCGGCGGCACGCCTGTCTTTGCAACGAGGCGGTCAAGAACCACTTCGAGGAGGTGTTGCGCGGGGTCTATCCCGACCCGGAAAAGGACAATTGAGCGGGCGGGGTCGCGCAAAAATGAGCTAACCAAACCCCCGAAAGACCGTTGTTTTTTGCCGTTTTCTGAATATATTGCGCCGCAACGCGTAAGGATTGCCCGGTCCCTTGGCCGGGCTTCCTTTTTGGGGTTAAGCCCCTCGAATTTCAAAGGTTTTTGAGCGTTATCCGTATCCGGCGTCCCGGTTTTCCGGCGAGAACGCGCCATTCACCTTGCACGACCAGGCAAAGAAGCAGCCCATGAACCTTCGCAACGTCGCCATCATCGCCCACGTCGACCACGGCAAGACCACCCTGGTCGACCGCCTGCTGCAGCAATCCGGAGTCTACCGCGACAACCAGCGTCAGGTTGAGCGCGCCATGGACTCCAACGATCTGGAGCGCGAGCGCGGCATCACCATTCTGGCCAAGGCCGCCTCGGTGCAGTGGAAGGACACCCGCATCAACATCGTCGATACGCCCGGCCACGCCGATTTCGGCGGCGAGGTCGAGCGCATCCTCAACATGGTCGACGGCGCGCTGGTGCTGGTCGACGCCGCCGAGGGTCCGCTGCCGCAGACCAAGTTCGTGGTGTCGAAGGCGCTGCGGATGGGCCTCAAGCCCATCGTCGTCATCAACAAGGTCGACCGCTCCGACGCGCGCCCCGTCGAAGTCATCAACGAAGTGTTCGATCTGTTCGCGGCGCTCGACGCCAGCGAGGAGCAACTCGATTTCCCGATTCTCTACGGCTCCGCCAAGCAGGGCTGGATGGCGACGACGCTTGAGGGTTCGCACGACGACGGCATGCAGCCGCTGTTCGATCTGATCCTCAGCCACGTCAAGCCTCCGGTGGTGGAGGAAGGCCCGTTCCGCCTGCTCGGCACCATTCTGGAAGCCAATCCCTATCTCGGCCGCATCATCACCGGACGCGTTACTTCGGGATCGGTCAAGCCGAACCAGAGCGTCAAGGTGCTCGATCATGATGGCAAGCTGATCGAGACCGGCCGTATTACCAAGGTGCTGGCTTTCCGCGGCATTGAACGCACCGCCGTGGAAGAGGCGGAAGCCGGGGACATCGTCGCGCTCGCCGGCCTGCCGAACGCCACCGTCGCTCACACCATCTGCGATCCCTCTGTGGAATTGCCGATCCAGGCGCAGCCGATCGATCCGCCAACCCTGGCGATGACGTTTCGCGTCAACGATTCCCCGCTGGCTGGCACCGAAGGCACCAAGGTCACTGGCCGCATGATCCGCGACCGATTGCTGCGTGAAGCCGAAGGCAATGTGGCGCTGGGGGTTCGCGAATCCGATGACAACGACGCGATGGAAGTCGCCGGACGCGGCGAGTTGCAGCTCGGCATCCTGATCGAGACCATGCGCCGCGAAGGTTTCGAGCTGTCGGTGTCGCGTCCGCGCGTCGTGCTGAAGAAGGACGAAGCCTCTGGCGATTGGCAGGAGCCGATCGAGGAAGTCGTGATCGACGTCGACGAGGAGCATTCCGGCGTCGTCGTGCAGAAGATGAGCGAGCGCAAGGCCGAGATGATCGAGATGCGTCCCTCCGGCGGCCACCGCCTGCGGCTGGTGTTCTACGCGCCGACCCGCGGCCTGATCGGCTATCAGGGCGAACTGTTGACCGACACCCGCGGCACCGCGATCATGAACCGCCTGTTCCACGACTATGCGCCCTACAAGGGCGAGATCCAGGGCCGCCGCAACGGCGTGCTGATCTCCAACGACCAGGGCGAGGCTGTCGCCTACGCCATGTTCAAGCTGGAAGACCGCGGCCCGATGATGATCGAGCCGGGCTGGAAGGTCTACAAGGGCATGATCGTCGGCGAGCACACCCGCGACAACGATCTCGAGATCAACGTGCTGAAGGGCAAGCAGCTCACCAACATCCGCACCACCTCGAAGGACGAAGCGGTGCGCCTGACCCCGCCGATCAAGATGCCGCTGGAAAAGGCGCTCGCCTATATCGAGGACGACGAGCTCGTCGAGGTGACGCCGAAGTCGATCCGGCTGCGCAAGAAGTTTCTGGACGCCAACGACCGCAAGCGCGCGGAAAAGGCCCGCGAAGCGGTGGCGTAAGCCACGCGAATGGCGAATAGGGAGTAGCGAATGGGGGCGTTTGCGCCCCGCTTTCATTTGCTGATACCCTATTCGCCATTCGCCATTCGCCATTCGCGTGCCTCATGTCCCTCCCCTCCTCTGTCGACGTCGCCATCATCGGCGCGGGCGCCGCGGGCCTTGGCGCGGCCAATGCGCTGAAGGATTCCGGCCTCTCAACAATCGTGCTGGAAGCGCGCGACCGCGTCGGCGGGCGGGCGCATACCATCTTGGCCGCGCCCGACGTCGTGTTCGACGTCGGCTGCGGCTGGCTGCATTCGGCCGACCAAAACTCCTTCGTTGCAATTGCCGAGCAGCTTGGCTTCGAACTCAACAAGGACCTGCCGCCCTGGCGCGAGCGCGCCTATGGCAAGGCCTTTCCGCAAGAGGAGCGCGACGATTTCATTCGCGCACTGAACGCGTTTTACGATCGCGCCGAGGAGGCCGCGGTCGACAGCGCGGCGCATCGGCCAGCGACCGGCCGCCAATCTATCGCTCGAGCCCGGCAACCGCTGGAACCCGATGATCGATGCGATCTCGACCTACGTGAACGGCAGCGAGCTCGACCGCGTCTCCGTTCTCGACCTCGATGCCTATGAGGACACCGACCTGAACTGGCGCGCACGCCGCGGCTATGGCGCGCTGGTCGCAGCCTATGGCGCCGACTGTCCGCTGGCGCTGAATGCGCAGGTGACGCTGATCGATCATTCCGGAACGCGCCTGCGCATCGAGACGTCGCGGGGCACGCTCACTGCCGGCAAGGTGATCGTCACCGTGCCGACCAATCTGATTGCCGATGAGTCGATCCGCTTCCATCCGAAGCTGCCAGCAAAGGTCGACGCCGCGCGCGGCCTGCCGCTCGGACTTGCCGACAAGGTCACGCTTGCGCTCGCCGAGCCCGAGGCGCTGCCCAAGGAAGGCAATCTGCGCGGCGCCAGCATGCGCACGGAGATGGGCACCTATCACTTGCGCCCGTTCGGCCAGCCCTGCATCGAAGGCTTTTTCGGCGGTCGTTTTGCGCGAGCGCTGGAGGATGCGGGCGACGGCGCCATCGCCGCGGCGGCGATCGACGAGATCACAAGCTTCCTCGGCAATGATTTCCGCGCCAAGCTAAAGCCGCTCGCGGAATCGCGCTGGGCGCTTGATCCGTTCGCGCGCGGCTCGTATTCGCACGCGCTGCCGGGACATGCGGGCGATCGCGCCGTGCTGGCAGCGCCGGTGGACGGCCGGCTGTTCTTTGCGGGAGAAGCGACCTCGCCGCATTTTTTCTCGACGGCGCATGGGGCGAGGGACAGCGGGGAGAGGGCGGCGCGGGAAGTTTTGGCCGGTGGGAAGCCAGCGACAGGGCTAGACGGCCGCTACCAATTCATTCATTTTTTTGAAATGGCGGACGGCAATCGCAATGAGGATTGGACGGCCGAGGAGCTCGATCTCATCATTGCCGACTATTTCTCGATGTTGAGCGCCGAAATACGGCGGGTATCCTACGATAAGACCCAGCATCGAAAGACCCTCATGGCCCAAATCGATCGCAGCAACGGCTCGATCGAATTCAAGCATCACAACATTTCAGCAGTCTTGCAGCAGCTCGATCTGCCTTGGATCAATGGATACAAGCCAAGGGCCCACTTCCAAAAGTCTATCGTAAACGCGATCGAGCGATATTTGCTGAAGCATCCGGCCGCCCAACACCCGGAGGCGCTGGCGCAAGTTTTTGCAGAAAGACCGCAGCTTTTTGTCGAGCCTCCACCTCAGCTCGAGGCTCAAGAAGGATCGCCCGGAAATTGTCCAGCGTCTCGTTCGGAAATTCAACCCCGCCGAGCGAGACTTTCTAAATCGCCAACTCGGCTACAAAGGCGAGGAAATGGTCTTCAAGTTTGAGCAGCAACGCCTCAAGCAAATCGACAGACCCGACCTCGCGAAGAAGGTCCGATGGATATCTCAGGAAGAAGGCGACGGCGCCGGTTACGACATCCTGTCCTTTGATCAAAAGGGCAGCGAGCGATTTCTCGAAGTCAAGACAACGGTAGGCTCGCAGACTGCTCCATTCTATCTAACAAGGAACGAACTATCCTTTTCGAAGGAGCGACCGCAGGAGTTCCGAATTTGTCGCTTGTACGACTTCTCAAAAATCCCAAGGATGTTCGAGCTGGCACCGCCTCTGGACAAATTCGTTCACCTTGAGCCGCTCTCATTTGAAGCGTCCTTCAAGTGAAGGGGCGACCTTACTCCATCACCCTCGCCCGCATCTCCGCGTCCGGCACGAAGCATTCGTCGTACTTGCCGAAGATGCGGTAGCGATTGCGGGCGACGAGGCCGTAGACGGCGTCGCGCAGCGGTTTTGGCACCGCGAACAGCGCGCTTCACCCAGCCCCAGCCCGGCAGATTGCTCAGCACCGTCAGCGCCGCGTCGGATTTGAAGTAGGCGACGCCGCCGTGGATCACGGCGTTGGTGTCGGGATCGGCGGGATCGATGCCAAACGCCTGCGCCAGCCGCGTGCCGTAGGGCGACTGGATCGCGGTGAAGCGGAAGCGGCGTTCCATGTCGCGCGTGGCGACGAAGCGGACCCAGCGCGAACAGAAGACGCAGACGCCGTCGTAGAGGATCACGTCGTCGTCGGGCCACCTGGTCATCAGGATTCTCTCGCTTGACGCGTTTTCTTCACGCGAACCGGTTCCCACTTCGCTTGAAAACGCTATCTATTATCCAGCGTCAGCAGCGCGACCAGCATCAGCACGATTGCCGGGCCGGTTTTCACCAGCGCGCCGAGCGGCTCGATCCAGAGGTCGGGCGTCAGGATGGCGGCGCCCGCCATATAGCCGAGCGAGGCCACAATGCCGGCGATCGAGGCCGAAGGCGCAGCTGCGGCGGAAGGCGATCAGGACGCCGATCGACATGTCCATCAGGCTGGTGAGGACCGTGACCGGCGCAACCAGCGCAGCCGGGAAATTGTGCGTGCGCAGGATGTTGGCGGCCGCATCGTAGGAGATCACCAGCGCAATGAAACCCGAGGCGAGCCAGAACAGCACGAGGCTGGCGATGACCAGCGCCTTGACCAGAAACAGCCGCGCGAACCATTTGTCCTGGATGGTGGCGGCACGGCTGCCCGCCATCTGCTCGATCGTCTTCGGCACGATGCCGGTGGCCGCCATCCAGGGCGCGGGATCGCCGGTGACGCCGCGGCGCAATTCCGCAATCGCGGTGGTCCGCATCGGCGGCATCCAGCCGAGCCAGTTGGCGAGATCGCCGCGCCTTGGCGCCGAGATCGAGCAGGAAGGCCGGCATCGCGATGCGCGGCCAATCCTGCGTGCCGAAGGCGTGGCGGAAGTGACCGATGACGCCGCCGAGCGTGATGGCCTGCGGCTGCATCACCTCCCATGTCACGGCGCTCGCCTCACCGACATCGCGCGCCGCGAGCCAGGCGATGGTGGCGCGAAATATCCTCCACGGCCACCGGCTGGAACGGCGCGGTGCGCTCGGTGGCGGGCAGATCGATCGGGAGGGCCGCCAGCGCGCGCAGCATCGCGCTGCCGCCATAGGCTGAGGGCGCCACCACAAAGCCCGGCCGCAGGATCGCGTATGGCACGCCGGAGGCCGCGATCAGCCGCTCGGCCTCGCGCTTGGTGGTGGCAAAGGCGGTGCGATCGCTCTCGGCGCTGCCGGGGATCGAGATCTGCATGAGGCGGATGGCGCGACCGGACTCGCCGATCGCCTGCACCAGGCGCGCGACGAAATCGCGGTGCACGGCGGCGGTGTCGCTGCCGGGACCATCCTGCAGCACGCCGAGGCAATTGACCACGACGTCGATGGCGTGGTCGCGCAGCAGTACCGCCAGCGCGGCTGCGTCCATCGACATCACCGGCAATTCCAGATCGTGCGGGCCGTGCCGCTGCGAGGCCGACAGATTGCGCGCCACGCCCACGACGTGAAATCCCCGCGCGCGCAGATCGTCGGTGACGAAGCGGCCGATCAGGCCGGAAGCGCCGAGCACGAGGATCTTGCGGCTCGCATCCATGTTGCTGCCTAGAACGGTTTTGCGATCATCAGCCACAGGATCGCCATGACGGAGCCGAAGCCGGGAATGCCGAACAGGAACCAATGGCGAAACAACGCGAAATAGCGCGGCGGCAGCGGCGCGTTTTCGGCGACCGCCGCCCGCGCCAGGTCGCGCATCTCGATCTGCATGAAGATCACGGGTACCCAGAACAGGCCGGCAACGCGCATAGAGCGCGAGCGACGTCATCAGCCAGCCCTCGGTAATCGAGGTAGCGCGACAGCCACATCAGGAGGCCGCCGGTGACGGCTGCAGCAGCACCGCCGTGAGCGTGAACAGGAAGTCGGCGGTGACGACGATTTCGGCGGTTTTCGCGATGAAGGCCGCGTCGCCGCTGCGATGCGCCATCAGCATGAAGAAGGCGATGCCCGTTCCGGTGCCGAGGATGACGATGGCGCCGAGCACATGCAGATATTCGATGAAGAGATACAGCATCAGCGCTTCCCCGCCGCGGATGTGCGGACCAGCCGCAGCGCGCGATCGAGATCGGCCGCCGCAAGCTTCACGCCGCCTTCGGTCTCCGGCAACCAGTGGCCCTCGCCGCCATACGCTGGCAAGCGCGCGGAAATCGACCTTGCCGCCAGCTGCTGCGAAAGATATCCGCAAGCTGTTTCGAAAAGGCCGGCGCGAAGTAGCTGTCATTGGCCGGCAACCAGCCATGTCACCGGCACCTTGGCGCCCTTGCCGAATTCGCCGGCGGCAGCCTTCAGCGTATGCGGGGCGCAGATCTGGTTGGGAAAGTCGTTGGCGCGGCCGCCGCGCCCGGCGGCAAACACGATGATGGCCGAGATTGATTTCGCGTTCGTCGCGGCCAGCGCCAGCGCGCCCCAGCCGCCGGCGGAATGGCCGACGATGACGATGCCGTCCGCCCCGCACAAAGGGTTGCCGGCGCATGAAATCCGCCGCCACGCGAATCTCGTCCGCCGTGGCGCGGCCGGAGCGGGCGTAGTCCGCCTCGTCGCAGCCGCCCTGGTCCTCCAGATATTTGCCGCCGGTCGCGCCATGGCCCGGGCCGCTCCGGCACCAGCACGGCAAAGCCGCGCGCCACCAGGAAAGCCGCCAGCGCGCGGTATTGCGGCTGCGGCATTTGCGCCCGGCGCAGCACGTTCTGCGTCGTCGCATGCGCGATCACGGCGAGCGGAAACGGCCCCTCGCCCGCGTGGCCGATACAGAAAGGCGTGCGACATGGTGTCCGGCAGCGGTGTCGGCACCAGCCATTGCTGCATGCGGTTCGGTTCAGATTCCGCACCCGCCGGCCCTAGTGCCAGTGCGCGGGCGCCGCACCCATGGCGGCCAAGGCGAGCAGGACAAGAAGCAGCTTGGCCATGCGCATGATGCGGTCTGCGGGGGGAATAGCGGGATCGGATCGCCAGCAGAATACCGATAACGAATCAGATTGCAGGGCTTTTCAGCGTCGCCAGCTCTCGCATTGGCGAATGCCGGCACGGCCTTTTGCGCGGCGACGGCGTCAGCGAAATGCCGTTTATGACAGCGCTTCTGTCCTCTTTCGGCACATGGTTAACGAAAAACTGATGCAGAAAATCCACAGGTTAACTGATAATTAACGATACACCTTGAAGCGAGCGCCGCTGACTTGCTTTGATTGGAGCCATGAGCACAACCCTGATCGAGGTTCGGCCGGCCAAAGCTGCGGATGCCACCGCGGTGGCGTGCACGCACGACGAAGCCTGGCGCTCGGCCTATCAGGGCATCATCCCCGGCGCCGAGCTGGAGAAGCTGATCAACCGCCGCGGCCCGCAATGGTGGGACAGCGCGATCCGCAAAGGCAGCCGCGTCAGCGTGCTGGTGTTCGGCGACAAGGTTGCCGGCTACGCCAATTACGGCCGCAACCGCGCCCGCAGCCTGCATTTCGAAGGCGAGATCTACGAGCTCTATCTGCGGCCGGAATTCCAGGGCCTCGGCTTCGGCCGCCGCCTGTTCAACGCCGCGCGCCGCGACCTCGTGCAGAGCGGGCTGAAGAGCATGGTGATCTGGGCGCTCTCCGACAACGAGCCCGCCACCGAATTCTACCGCGCGCTCGGCGGCCGCATGGTCGCGCGCTCCTCGGAGAAGTTCGGGCCGAAGTCGCTCGACAAGGTCGCCTTCGCCTGGACCAACTGAGTCTTGAGGCTTTTCCCGCTTACCCGCTTGCCGGTCTGTAAACGGGCATCCTCTGCGCGCCCGCTTGACGATGCGCGCGTTTAACGCACAGCGGAGCCTCTCATGCGCATCGACGCCATTTCGATCGGAATCAATCCGCCGCACGACGTCAATGTCATCATCGAGGTGCCGGTCGGCGGCGAGCCGATCAAATACGAGATGGACAAGGAGGCCGGCACGCTGGTGGTCGACCGCTTCCTCTATACGGCGATGCGCTATCCCGGCAATTACGGCTTCATCCCGCACACGCTGTCCGGCGACGGCGACCCCTGCGACGTCCTCGTCGCCAACACCCGCGCCATCGTGCCGGGCGCCGTGATCAGCGTGCGGCCGGTCGGCGTGCTCCTGATGGAAGACGAGGCCGGCGGCGACGAGAAGATCATCGCAGTCCCCTCGTCAAAGCTGACCCAGCGCTACGACAAGGTCAGAAACTACAGCGACCTGCCGGAGATCACCCTGCAACAGATCCAGCACTTCTTCGAGCACTACAAGGATCTCGAGCCCGGCAAATGGGTGAAGGTGATTAAATGGGGTGACGCTGCGGAATCCCACAGGCTGATCCTGGAAGGCATCGAGCGGGCGAAGAAGAAGTAGACTCTCCTGTCCCGGCGCGATGCTTCTTCCGTCATTGCGAGCCAACGGGTCGCGCGAATGCGCGCCCGATGACAGGCTCCGCGAAGCAATCCAGCTTTGCTGCAGCAAGAAGGAAGCTGGATTGCTTCGTCGCTTTGCTCCTCGCAATGACGGGGTTGACGCTTCAGCGCTAATCGCAAACGGGATATGAAGATGCGCCGCCTTATCAGCATCATCCGCAACATCTTGCTGGCGCTGATCGCCGCGATCGTCGTTCTCGCCGGCGTACTCGCGTTCAACACCTTCACCCACGGTTCGAAGCAGCTGCAGGTCGCGAGCATCCCGCGGACGCAGGTCGATGCACAGGCCGCTGCCGCGCGGCTCGCGGAAGCGATCCGCTTCCGCACCATCTCCAGCTACGAGAAGCCCGATCAGCATGCCGAAGCGCTGCGCGGCATGCAGGCGCATATCGAAAAGGGCTTTCCGGCGTTTCATGCCGCAGCCAAGCGCGAAGTCGTCGCCGATTACAGCCTGCTCTACACCTGGCAAGGCTCCGACGCGAAGGCCCAGCCGATCGCGCTGCTGGCGCATCAGGACGTCGTGCCGGTCGCGCCGGGCACCGACAAGGACTGGCAGCACCCGCCCTATGAAGGCGTCGTCGCCGACGGTTTCATCTGGGGCCGCGGCGCCTGGGACGACAAGGGCAACCTCTATTCCATGCTGGAAGCCGCCGAGGCGCTGGCGAAGGCGGGCTTCAAGCCGAAGCGCACGATCTATTTCGCCTTCGGCCATGACGAGGAGACCGCCGGCACCCGCGGCGCGAAGAATATCGCAGCGCTGCTCGCCTCTCGCGGGGTGAAGCTCGACTTCGTGATCGACGAGGGCCTCCTGATCATCGACGGGCTGATCAAGGGCCTCGACAAGCCCGCCGCGCTGATCGGCGTTGCCGAGAAGGGCTATGCGACGCTGGTGCTGAATGCCGTGGCGACACCGGGTCATTCCTCGATGCCGCCGCGCGACACCGCAATCGGCATGATGGCCGCCGCGCTGGCCCGGCTGGAAGATCATCGGCTGCCGCCGCAGATCCGCGGCACGGTGGCCGAAATGTTCGACACGCTGGCGCCGGAAATGAGCGGCATCTCGCGCGTGGCGCTGTCGAACCTCTGGCTGTTCAAGCCGCTGCTATTGCGCGAATTCACCAAGACCGGCCCGACCGAAGCTACCGTGCGCACGACGACGGCGCTGACCATCTTCAATGCCGGCGACAAGGACAATGTGCTGCCGGGTAACGCCGAGGCCACCGTCAACTTCCGCCTCGATCCCCGGCGATACCCAGGCCAGCGTGACCGAGCACGTCCGCACCACGATCAACAACGACCGCATCACCATCAAACCGTTTCCGGGCAATACCGACCCGCCGCCGGTGACGGGCACCTCGAGCCCGTCCTACCAGATGCTCAACCGCACCATCCGCGAGATCTTTCCCGACGTGATCGTTTCGCCAGGATTGATGGTCGCCGCGACCGAACTCGCGGCATTACACCGACGTTACCGACAAGATTTTTCGCTTCTCACCGGTCCGCGCCAATGGCGAGGATTTGAAACGCTTTCACGGCACCAATGAGCGGCTCTCGATCGAGGGCTATGCCGACATGATCAGGTTTTACCGGCGGCTGATGGAGAATGCGGCTGGGTGACGACAAAGTCGTCATTCCGGGGCGATGCGCCAGCATCGAACCCGGAATCTCGAGGTTCCGGGTTCGATCGTTTCACTCGCGCCCCGGAACGACAACCACCTACACCCCCGGCGCGGGCAGCTTGTGGATCGCGCAGGCGGCGCGCAGCGTATTCACCAGCAGGCACGCCACCGTCATCTGGCCGACGCCGCCGGGCACCGGCGTGATGGCGCCGGCGACATCGAGCGCTTCCTGGAAGGCGACATCGCCGACCAGCTTCGTCTTGCCTTCGGCCGTCGGGATGCGGTTGATGCCGACATCGATCACGGTCGCGCCCGGCTTCAGCCAGTCGCCGCGCACCATCTCCTGCTTGCCGACGGCGGCATAGACGAGATCGGCCTGCGCGCAGAGCTTTGGCAGATCGCGCGAGCGGGAATGCGCGATCGTCACCGTGGCGTTCTCGTTCAGCAGCAATTGCACCAGCGGACGGCCGACCAGGTTGGAGCGGCCGATCACGATCGCGTTCATGCCTTCGAGCGAGGCATGCACGCTCTTGGTCAGGATGATGCAGCCGAGCGGCGTGCAGGGCGACAGCGCGGCAAAGCCGCCGGCGAGCCGACCGGCATTGCTCGGATGCAGGCCATCGACATCCTTGGCGGGATCGATGGCGTTGATGATGGTCTCGGTGTGCAGCGATTTCGGCAGCGGCAGCTGCACCAGAATGCCGTGCACGGCGGGATCGCGGTTGAGCTTTGCGATCAGCGCGAGCAGGTCGGCCTGCGCGACGTCAGCCGGCAGCTTGTGCTCGAATGACGCCATGCCGGCGGCCTGGGTCTGCGTGTGCTTGCTGCGGACATAGACTTCGCTGGCGGGATCGTGGCCGACCAGCACGACCGCAAGGCCAGGTGTGAGAGAGTGCTCGCGCTTCACCCGCGCAACTTCATCGGCGACGCGGGCGCGAAGGTCCGCGGCAATGACTTTTCCATCGATGATGCGGGCGGTCATCTCAGTCCTTCCGTTCAGAACTTTTGGCAGTCAGCGCGCGCAAGGCCTCGCCGAGCAGCTTTGGGTCGCCGTCGACGGCGACCTGCTTGAGGCGCGAGGTCACTCCCGACAAGATCTTCACGCTCGCCTTGGGCACGTGCAGCGCCTTGCGCCAACAATTCCGTCACCGCCCGGTTGGCCTCGCCGCCCTCGGCGATGGCGCGGACGCGCACCTTCACGACCGCTGCGGCCGTTGGCCAGCGTCTCGATCCCGTCGATGTCGTCACGGCCGCCGCGCGGGGTGACACGCAGGGCGATGCTGATGCCCTCGCTGGAGTAGCGCCAGGGAACGCGCGACCTGTCGGCCAATGCTCCGCTCAGATGACGTTGGGATAGATGTAGTAGGTAGATCACCCGCTGGATGAACATGATGATCAGGATCACGATGATCGGCGAGATATCGAGCCCGCCGAACGCGGGATGAAGTTGCGGATCGGCCGCAGCACCGGCTCGGTGATCCGGTACAGGAACTCGGACACCGCCGCGACGAACTGGTTGCGGGTGTTCACGACGTTGAAGGCGATCAGCCAGGACAGGATGGCCGAGGCGATCAGGAGCCAGACATAGAGGTCGAGGACAATCAGGACGATGTCGAGAACGGCGCGCATGGCGGGAGGGCTCGCAAGGTGTGAGGCTGCTAGATATCGGTTCGCCCCCCGCAAACAAGGGAAGTTCCCGGCAAAATGGTGCGGAATTCAGCGATTTCACCGTTCTTGACTTGGCATGGTCACGGCAGGTAAATGGCGCCGATTGTCGGCCGGCCTTCAGGGGCGGTCGCGACGGGGCCATAGCTCAGCTGGGAGAGCGCGTCGTTCGCAATGACGAGGTCGGCGGTTCGATCCCGCCTGGCTCCACCACGCTTCGCCCTTCGGGCTAGCGTGGCGCGGCCACGCACTGCCCGAAGGACGAAGCGGTGCCCGGCGAAGCCCGCAGGGCGAAGACGGGCCGCTCCTCAAGACCCCCTCACTTCCCCGTAAACCTTGGCGGCCGCTTCTCCATAAAGCTCGCCACGCCTTCGCGGAAATCGCTGCCGCGCAGCGCGACCACCATTTCGCGGTTGGCATCGATGGTGGCTTCCGCCAGCGACTGGAACGGCACGTCGTAGAGCTGGCGCTTGATCACGGCAATCGCGCTGGGTGAGACGAAATCGGCAAGATCGCGCGCATAGGCATAGGTCTGCTCGGCCAACTGGTCCGGCGGATAGAGCCGGTTGACGAGCCCGATGCGCAGCGCCTCGTCGCTGTAGACGCGCCGCGCCGACATCAGCAGATCAAGCGCGTTGGCGTGGCCGACGATACGCGGCAACGTCCAGCTGATGCCGTGCTCGGCGATCAGGCCGCGGCGCGAAAACGCGGTGGTGAACACCGTGTTGTCGGCGGCAAAGCGCAGGTCGCAATAGAGCGCGTGCACCAGGCCGATGCCGGCGGTGGCGCCGTTCAGCATGCCGATGATGGGCTTGCCGATCGAGGGATAATAACCGTAGCGGGTCTGCCAGTCCGGCCGGCGGTTCATGTCGAAGGGCGGAACGGTCTCCGCGCGCTTGATGTCGTTGGGATCGAGCCCCTTCAGCGCGTCCATGTCGGCACCGGCGCAGAAGGCGCGGCCCGCGCCGGTCAGCACGATGACGCGCACATCGTCGTCGGCCGCCGCCGTCTCCATGGCGTGGCGCACGTCGCGCTCCATGATCGGCGTCCAGGCATTCATGCGATCGGGCCGGTTCAGCGTGATGGTCGCGATCTTGTCCTTGGCCTCATAGAGGATGTGCTGATAGGTCACGCGTGTTTCTCCCTGATGCGCTGTCTTTGGCGACGGCGCGCTGTTGATGCTCTTATGCCTTGCTTATTGCCTTGGCGCGCGAGCCCCTCGGCCGCGCCAGATAGTCCTTCGTCTCGGGGCGTTCTTCCAGCCACCCGGTCCAGCGCTTGAATACCTTCGTCATCCGCTCCGGCGCGACGCCGAGTTGCGACATCGCGACGCCGCCGTTGACCGACTCGCGGTATTCGGCGATCAGCCCGTCACGCAGGATGAAGCGGCTCATGCCGTCGATCACGACGCGCTGGCCCTTGAACTGCGCAATGGTCGAGGTGAAGCTCGACAGCGACCAGGCGTAGCCCATGGCGCCGTCGCAAACGGGATCGAACATTTCCCAGCGGTAGTCGGTGGCGTCGCGGTGAAACAGATCTTGCATCATGTGCGCGATATCGGCGCGGCCATGGTGCGGTCCGTAGATGTAGTCGTAGTAGATGCCGTCTTCAGTGAAGTGGCGGGCGAACCGCGCACCGTCGCCGCTCTCGGCAGAGTGCGTGAAGTCGCCCAGCAGTTTTGCGAATTCCTCGCGCGTCATGCCGCCTCCCTCTGTATGGGAGCGACACTAGCACATCTTCGGATTTGGAAAGCCGCCTCGCACGAAGCGGATATTTTGCCGTGCGGATTATTCGGCGGCTTGCGACACGATCGATCGCGGCATGCGCGCGAGCCAGCCGTCGATGAACGCCTTCAGCCACGCTCGCTCGGCGACATCATACACCGCACGATCGGCAAAATGCTGATGCCGCGCGCGGGCGCCCGGCGAATCCATGCGGTCATAGCCGCGCGCGGTCCAGCGATGCATCATCGCGTAGGTGACGTCGGGGTGGAACTGAAAGCCGAAAGCATGGCCGAACTGAAAGGCCTGGTTCGGGAAGTCGTCGCCTTCCGCCAATAGTTCGGCGCAGACGGGCAACTCAAAACCTTCGCGGTGCCAGTGATAGACTTGGTCCGGCCAGTTCGGGCACACGGCGTTGCCGGCGGCTGTCGGGCGGATCGGATAGTAACCGATCTGGGTGACGCCTTGCGGATGCGGCGCGACCTTGGCGCCGAGCTGCATCGCGAGCATCTGCGCTCCGAGGCAGATACCGAGGAACGGCCGCTGCTCGCGCAGGGGCACGGCGATCCAGTCGATCTCGCGGCGGATGTAGTCGTCGGAATCATTGGCACTCATCGGCCCGCCGAAGCACACGGCGCCGGCGTGCTCGTCGAGCGTCTCCGGCAGTGCGTCGCCGAAACGCGGACGGCGGATGTCGAGCCGGTGGCCGAGCGCGCGCAGTGCATTGCCGACGCGGCCAGGCGTCGACGTCTCCTGATGCAGCACGATCAGGACGGGGAGCAGGGCATCGTGATCAGGCTCGACCGCGCGCATCCTGCGGCCCGGAAAGGGCAGGACGTTCTCGCTCATGCTGGTCGGCCGAAAAGTCATCTTCCTTGCTTCTGAACACCTGAGAAAGGGATCGTACCTAAGTGCCCCTTAATTTCAGGTGAGTTCGGTCACACTCGCGAAAAAGCAAGCAAATCACGGGCCAGTGATGTCGTGAGGACGGTTTTGCGGCCGTTTTCAGCGATTCCGGAGCTGGAATCCGCCAACCGCCGCCAGGACGAAGGAGCGCGGAAACAGCCGCAGCAGGAAGGGTACGAGCTTGATGCCAAGGCCGGGCAGCACTGCCCGCTTGTTAGCCATCAACCCCTGATAGCCCTGTCGCGCCACCTCAGCCGGCGAGACATTGAGTACCACGGAATCGAAGCCGGGCCTGAACCCGGCGCGCACCTGGAATTCGGTCGGCACCGGACCGGGGCAGACCACGGTGACGCGCACACCCTGCGGGGCCAGCTCGCGGCGCATCGCCTCGCTGAAGGACAGCACATAGGCCTTGGAAGCGTAGTAGACGGCCATGCCGGGACCGGGCAGGAACCCCGCAATCGAGCCTAGATTGAGGACACCGCCGCGATGGCGGATCAGTTGATCTGCGAAGCGCAGCGTGAGGTCAGTGAGCGCGCCGATGTTGACGGCGATCATGCCGAGCTGGTCGTTACGGTCGCGCTTGATGGCGTGACCGAACATGCCGAAACCGGCGTTGTTGACCAGATACTCGACCTCGACGCCTTCAGCCGCCAGCGCGGCCTCGATGGCGTCGCAGGCGTCGGCCTTTTCGAGATCGCAGGGAATGACGATAGGCGCGGCACCGCCGGCTGCGGTGATTTCCCGAGCCAGCTCGTTCAGTCGATCTGCACGGCGCGCCGCCAGCACAACACGATGACCGTTCGCGGCAAAAATCCGCGCCAGTTCCATGCCTATGCCCGCTGAGGCCCCTGTAATCAGCGTCACACGCTCAGTCACGATGCAATTCTCTCAAATCAATCGCCGACGTCCTTGTCGCGGGCGCGACAAGACCATAGGCCTGCGGCACGGGCAACCCACACGCGCCCATATCAGCCCGTACATTGGACAACAGGACACGCTGAAGCGCTGTGATTTGCTGCACAATTGGCAGCGCGCTCACGTTAAATTTTCGTCATGTGGCAAGAAGGCAGACGGAGAATGGCCGGAATGCCTCAGACGGCAGCCCCGGCACCGTCCTTGTCGCCCGCGGGCCGCATCGCCTGGCGCTCCGAAACCCGATGCTTGAGCTCGATACGGTCGCGCCCGGAAATGCCGAGCAGATCGGCCGCGCGCCACAGCACATTGTCCTCGAACTCGGTCACCTTGCCGTCGGCGAAGACCATTTCCCACATCATCTCGACGATGCGCAGCCGGCCTTCCTCGTTGACCTCGCGCATGATCACGCTGGTGAAATGATAGAGATCGACGGCGTCGTTCTCGGCCCGCGTGGCGGAGGTTATCAGCCGGTCGGCCGTGCCGGGATCGAGCTTGAAGCTCGATTCGATCAGGCTGTGCAGCCTGCGCTTTTCGACTACTGAAGGTTCGCCGTCGAGCGAGACGATATGGATCAAGAGCGCGGTTGCCGCCAGCCGGTAGTCGGTCTCGTCAAAGGCGCGCGGCTCGGCGTCGGTGGCAACGATCTCGGCAATGAATTGGCGAAGTCCGTCCAGCATCAATCTCTCTCGCAGACAGTCAGGTGGTTTGTTCAATATATCGACTGGAAGGCATGCGCCGCAATCGTCGAAACGGCGCATTCCGATTTCGCAACAATCACGGTATTTCGTACACCACCATCTTGTCGGCGATACCACGCAGCGCGGCTTCCTTGCGGATCGGCTTGATCGACGCTCTCTCGATCAGCGCCGTCACGTCGGGGGATTCGACCACCGGCCCCGTAATGTGGATTTCCTGATTGGTCGACAGGCTCTGCACGCGGGCGGCGATGTTGACGGTCTGGCCGAAATAATCCTGCCGCTCGTTCAGCATCACTGCGAGGCATGGACCCTCGTGGATACCGATCTTGACGACGAGATCCTCGGTGCCGCGCTTCTTGTTCAGCTCCTTCATGGCAAAGCGCATCCGCAAGCCTGCTTCCAGCGCATGCTCGGGACGGATGAAGGTTGCCATCACGGCGTCGCCGATGGTCTTGACCACCGCGCCCTTTTCCGCAGCGATGATCTCGAGAAGCGCATGGAAGTGCGCGCGCACCAGATCGAACGCGGCGAGGTCGCCGACCCGCTCATAGAGCGCGGTCGAGCCCTTCAGGTCGGTGAACAGGAAGGTCAGCGAGGTGATCTTCAACCGCTGGTCGATGTTGAGATTGTCGGCCTTGTAGAGGTCGCGGAAGGTCTGGTTGGAGAGGATGCGCTTTGCCGTAAGGATCGGCTTGCGCTTGCCGATCATCTCGTGGAGCGCGTGGCCGGCGATCCAGACGCCTGGCAGCACCCGTGCATCCGACTGGTTGTCGAGTGTGAGGCGCAGCGGTCCCGGACGCATCACCGTCGTACCGGTCGGCGCGTGCACCTTGTTGAACACCATCGAAAGCTGCTGGCGCTCCTTGGTCGGCTCGCCTTGCACGTCGATGAAATGCGCCGAATGCGACACCGGCTCGAACACGATGATGAATTCCTTCGGCAGTTGCAGCGACAGCACCGCCTTCTCGCCCGGCGGCAGCTCGATCGCCTCGAGCGTCACTTCGTCCCTCAGGGTGGCGAATGACTGCTCGTTGACATCGACGCCCGAGCTCCAGAAAACTTGGCGGAAATATTCCCAAAGCGGCAGGGTGTGGGGATCGTGGGCGCCGATCCGCCTGATGCGAGGACTTACGGTGAAGGCCACCTCGACCTGGTCGTCAACGGATGCTTCGTAGCCGGCCGCGCAGAGCGCGCAATTATAGTCGTCATGGCGCAGCGACTTCAGCGTCGAATACGCATCGAGCACGCCGCCGCAGCCGGGGCAGAGCACGTTCCAGCCCATATCGAACATCCCGAGCCGCGACGCATGCAGGAAGCCGGAAACCACCTTCTCCTCGTCGATGCCGGTGCTGCGTGAAAAATCCAGCAGGTTGATGCGATTGAGCGCGCGGTCCTCACCGTTCTCGACCAGATCCTTGATCGCATCGACGACGTCGGGATCGGCTGTCTGCTTCAATACCGAAAACAGCGCCTGGGTTTCGCTCATGATGTCAGCCTAACCTTCCAAAACTTCAATATGTTCTCAACGCGGCGAGATCGCAAACATCGGCGAGCGATCGGGCTGCGTGGTCACGATGCCGACCGGCATCACCGGCGCCTTGTCGAGCAGCGACACGCGGAACGCGCCGACGATCTTGGCCAGTGCCAGCGTCGCCTCGACCAGCGCGAAGTGCGCGCCGATACAGATGCGCGCCCCGACGCCGAACGGCAGATAGGCAAAGCGATCCGGCGGGATGGCCTGCGCCATGAACCGCGACGGCATGAAGACCTCCGGGTTGGGCCAGAGCTTTTCGTGGCGATGCAAAAGCCACGGCGAGACCAGGATCACGTCGTTCTTGCGAACGGGAATGCCGGCGATGACATCCGGCCCCGCAGCCGCGCGCGCAATCAGAAAGACCGACGGATAGAGCCGCATCGTCTCGTCGAGCACGGCACGGGTGAATTTCAGCCGGTCGACTTCCAGCGCGCCACTCGCCGCCGCATCGCGCGCTTCCGACGCCACCTGTTCCTGCGTGGCGGGATCGAGCGCGAGCAGATAGAGCGACCAGAACAGCGCGGTCGCGGTGGTCTCGTGGCCGGCCAGGATCATGGTCGCGACTTCATCGCCGAGTTGCTCTTCGTTGAACGAATGCCCGGTCTCGGGGTCGCGCGCCTGGTCCATCAGGTCGAACAGGTCGCGCGGCGGCGCGCCGGTCGTCTTGCCGGCGGCGCGGCGCTCGGCCATCAACATCCCGACGAAGGCGGTCCAGCGTTTCCGAAAGCGCGCGCGTGCAAAGTCCTGCGGACTTGGCCAGCTCAACGGCAACAGCAGGTCGAGAAAGCCCGGCCGCGCCAGCCGATCTCCATACTCGTTGACGAAATCCCTCAGTGTCGTCCCGTGCTTGTCCATGCCAAACGAGAACATGGTGCGACCGGCGATCTCCAGCGTCATGTGCTGCATTTCGCCACGCAAATCCACCGGTGCGCTGCTGGCGGCGCGCAGCCTGGCAACGCTCTCGTCGATCGCGCCGACCATATGCGGGATCAACGTACTGACGGCGCGCGGCGTGAAAGCGGGCGCGAGCGTGCGACGCTGGTGCTTCCAGGCACGCCCCTCCGCGGTCAGGACACCCTTGCCCAGAAAGGGACGCAGCACCCGCATGCTGAATGGCGTGCGGACATAGTTCTCGTAATTGTCGACCAGTACATGGCGGATCGCATCCGGCGCGTTGAGGATGAGATTGCGGCGGCCGACCAGCCGGCTCTGGATGATGTCTTCCTCATAGGAGCGATTGCCCCACGCCCCTATCGGATTCACGCTCACGGCCCTGATACGGCCGAACGCCGTCATGTTGTCGGGCGCGCGTGGCGGAGTGGGCGGCACCAGCGGCTGGCGGGCGACCGGCGTGTCGTAGGTTTCGGCTATGCTCATAGCGCCTCTCCGTCTCCGACAAGGATACCGGGCCACCCTCATGTAGGGCGCCGAACCCGGCACTGCAAAGGCGCTCGCTGCCTCCATATTAGCTAATAGGTCAGCTCGACAACCGCAATTCGGTTCTCCGCAGCCGGCCAGGCGCGCGCCACGATCCGCTCCTGATTGAACAGGCCGATCACCGGTCGGCCCACTTCTGCTGCCGGAAGCCGCAAAGTGGTCACCGCGTCGGTCGGCACGCCGGATTTCACGTCGGCCGGCTCCTTGCCGTCGATCAGCACGACGTCGCGCGGCAGCCCGAAATAGCCGCACGGCCGCGACATGATCACGACACTGCCGGCGCCGGCGTCGGCAGCCGCCAGCGGCCGCGCCGCGCGCAGATGCACGATGTCGGACGAGCGGGGAAACGGCGAGCGGTAGAAGTGCGTGGTGACGGCGCCGGGCGAGGCCAGCACCATCTCGGTATGCCAGGATGGATCGATCTGCGCCGGGCCCCAGCGGCCGTCCGCGCCGGTCTGCGAGGAATGGACGGGTCCACCGATGCGCTCGCCGGTATCGGATGACACACGGTAGATCTCGACCGTGGCGCCGCTCACCGGGCGGTTGGTCTGCACACCGCCCGGCGTTGCCGTGACGAGACCGCTCAACCTCACCTGCGCTTCCGGCACGATCTCGAGCCGCGCCGGCTCGCGGCCGGCGATGAATTTGTAGATCTCGCGGAAAGCACGCGGATGAAACGCGACCTCGCGGTGATCGATCGTGCCAAGCATGAGGTTGGTCGCGCCCTTCAGTGCCGGCCCCTCATTGGTCACGTTGGTCGGCGTGCCGGGCTTGCCGACAAAGCGGCCATCGGCTTGCGCGTATTTGTCCATGCCGTCGCTGCGCAGCGTGAGGAACGCCGTGCCCGGCGTCACCTCGCTCTCGCCAGCGTTGAGGTCGCGCAGGAACGGGGCACGGCCGTTGAATTCGTTGCCGGGATTGTCTTCCCAGTCGAACACGCCGTGATTGGGCACGCCGCACAGCACCGCGTGGCTGACATCGGCGCCGCCACCGTTCTTGACGACATTGCGGATCGCGTTGCCGCCGCGCGAATTGCCGACCAGGGCTACGCGCGACGCACCGGTGCGCTGCTTCAATTCCGTTGATGGCGTCGGAAAGCTCGCGGCGCTGGTCCGCGGTCGAGGAGCGGTTCGCCTGCGCCACCGCGTCGTCGCTGCGCGCCAGCGGATCGGTGAGATTGATCGCGAGCATCCGCTCATGCGGCACGCCGTTGGATTCCATCCGCCACAGCGTCGTGATCCACAGCGCGGCGTGGTCGCCATTGCCGTGCACGAAGAGAATCGGTGGAATTTCGCCGGCCGTGCCAGGCGCGATCTGGGCGAAGGCCGGAACCGCAAGGTTTCCGGCCAGCAGCGGCAGCGCGCTGGCGCCTTTCAATAACATCCGCCGCGAAATGCCCATCTATCATCTCTCCTGTGTTTTCAGCAGTTTAGCGGCCACGAAAGAACGCGGAAAGCACCTTTAGGCACTGGACAGGACCGCGCTTTCGCAGGCATCACTGAAAAGCCGGTGCCAACCAGCTGCAGCAGGCCAAACGGAACGGGATATGACTGAAACGCCGAGACGCGTCACTGCCGACCACAGCATCACCGCGCCGCTCAAGTTCCGCGTCTTCCGCCGCATCTGGCTCGCAAGCCTGCTCTCCAATCTCGGCCTTCTGGTCCAGAGCGTCGGCGCGGCCTGGGCCATGACGCAGATGGCGTCGTCCGCCGACAAGGTCGCGCTGGTGCAGACCGCGCTGATGCTGCCGGTCATGCTGATCTCGATGCCCGCCGGCGCGATCGCCGACATGCATGACCGCCGCATCGTCGCCATGGTCGCGCTGATGATTTCGCTTGTACCGGCGCCACCGCGCTGACCGTACTCGCGTGGCTCAACCTCATCACGCCCAACACGCTGCTCGCGTTCTGCTTCGTGGTCGGCACCGGCATGGCGCTGATGGGGCCGGCCTGGCAATCATCCGTGAGCGAGCAGGTGCCGGCGGAGAACTTGCCGGCCGCGGTCGCGCTCAACGGCATCAGCTTCAACATCGCACGCAGTTTCGGGCCCGCGATCGGCGGCATCGTCGTCGCCACGCTTGGGGCGGTCGCAGCGTTTGCCACCAACGCCGTGCTCTATCTGCCGCTCTTGATCGTGCTGTTCCTGTGGAACCGGACCAGCGAACCGTCGCGGCTGCCGCGCGAGCGGCTCAACCGCGCCATGGTGTCCGGCGTGCGCTACATCACCAATTCGCCCTCGATCAAGATCGTGCTGACGCGCACCCTCACCATGGGCCTGATCGGCGGATCGGCCTCGGCGCTGATGCCGCTGATCGTGCGCGATCTCCTGCATGGCGGCGCGCAGATGTACGGCATCATGCTCGGCGCGTTCGGGATGGGCGCGGTGATCGGCGCGCTCAACATCGGCGAGGTCCGCAAGCGATTTGAGGGCGAGTCGGCAATTCGCATCTGCGCGTTGTCGATGGCAAGCGCGATCGCCACCGTGGCGTTGAGCAAGCAGCCGGTGCTGACCGCGGCGGCGCTCGTGGTGGCGGGTGCTGCGTGGATGCTCGCGGTGGCGCTGTTCAATATCGGCGTGCAGCTCTCGGCGCCGCGCTGGGTGGCGGGCCGCTCGCTTGCCGCTTTCCAGGCCGCGATCGCCGGCGGCATTGCGATCGGCAGCTGGATCTGGGGTCACCTCACCGACTATGCCGGCGTCGAGGTCGCGCTGCTGGTCTCGGCGGGCCTGATGTTCCTGTCGCCGCTGCTGGGGCTGTGGCTGCGCATGCCGCCGATCGGTGCGCGCAACGAGCAGGCCGCAGACCTTTTGGCCGATCCCGAGGTGAGATTGTCGCTGACCGGACGCTCGGGGCCGCTGGTGGTCGAGATCGAATACCGCGTGGCGCAGGACAATGCGCGGGCCTTCCACAACGTGATGCAGGAAGTGCAGCTCAGCCGCCAGCGCAACGGCGCCTATGGCTGGTCGATCGCGCGCGATATCGCCGACCCCGAATTATGGACCGAGCGTTATCACTGCCCGACCTGGCTCGATTATCTGCGCCAGCGCAACCGCGCCACCCAGTCGGAGCGCGAACTGCACCTGCAGGCGATTTCCTTCCATCTCGGCCCGCAGCCGGTACGGGTACGCCGCATGCTGGAGCGGCCGTTCGGTTCGGTGCGCTGGAAGGAAGACACGCCCGACCGCGCGGCCGAGGAAGTGCTGCCGGTCGTCGCCCAGGCGGCGGGAAGCAGTACTTAGCTCTTACCGCCCGTGCGAGGCCAGCGTCGCCTGACAGGCCTTGCTCAGCCGCGCGCGATTCTGCTGCAGGCAGGCGAGTATGACCATGTCGCCATCATTGATATGGGCGCGGCAGAAGCGCGAGGCGTCGCGCGCGCAGGCATCCTGTCCCTGCGCAGAAGCGCTGGCGGCGGCCATCACGATAAATGAAATGATGAGAAGAAAACGGGTCATCGGACTGAGCCCTCATACGCGGCGATGAAGGCGTTCTAAGACTGGCGAGCGCGCATCGCAATGGGCTTGTCGCCAAACCGACGATCCGGCGCGGGGATCATCGCGCCGGATCGATTGACCGCAATTCACACAATCAGTTAGCGGCAGACTTGCCCGACTTCTGGGCCGCGAGGTCGCGGTCCATCACGGAGCGGCAGCCCGCGGAAAGCTCGGAGCGGTGCTTGAACATGCACGCGGTGATCTTCGGAATGTTCGGGATTTCGCTGCTGCAAAGGCGGAAAGCATCGCCGGTGCACTGCGACTGCGCCTCGGAGCTGTAAGCGAAGCTCTGGGTAGAGGTGAGCGCGCCGAGCGAGGCGGCAATGGTCAAGGCCAAAATGGTCTTGCGCAGGGTCTTGGTGAAGGTCGCGGTCATGGTCGGCTCCTGTTGGCCCCGCCATGGGGCCGTTGTCTGTTGGTCTGACTATGGGCCGATCGCGTTCCGGGCACCGTGATACCCATCACACTCCACATCACACAGCAACCTACTGAAATATATGGGTAATTATCGGAAACCGTCCGCCGGCGTCACCTGCGACACGAGGGTGCGACCAAATTTCTTTGCCGGAACCGGCCGTTCATTGGTGGGGCGTTAAGACCTCATTGGCACTAATGCGCCGTTACGGAATAGTTGGGAATTGTAACGATGCGTAATGCGTTCGGCCTGATGCTGGCCAGTGTTGTTGCGGCGGTCGTGATCGCCGGGGTTTGGTTCTGGACTTCCTCACCGCGGGCCGACGTGGCGGCGCCCCAGACCGTTGCCGCCCGCAAGGCGGAGCCGCTGCCTCCGGCAGCGGCGGCAAAGCCCGCACCCAAGGACGATGTCCAGGTCACGGCCTCGCTTACCAAGCCGGCGCCTGCGCCGGTCGCGCAAAAGCCCGCCTGCGCCAATCCTGATGCACTCGGCGTTGCCCGCACCGTCGTGATCGACACGACAGGCGGTCCCGGCTTCGGCTTTGAGCATTTCAAGCAGCTCGACTTCCTGCAGGACAAGGAAGTGGTGCTGACCTTCGACGATGGCCCGTGGCCGAACAACACGCCGGCTGTGCTGAAGGCGCTCGCCGAAGAATGCACCAAGGGGCTGTTCTTTGCGGTCGGCAAGCACGCGACCTATCACCCCGAGATCCTCAAGCAGGTCGCTCGCGGCCGGTCACACCGTCGGCACCCACACCTGGTCGCACGTCAATCTCAACAACAAGAAGATGACGGAGCAGCAGGTCAAGGACGAGATGGAGAAAGGCTTTTCCGCCGTGAAGATGGCGCTCGGCCAGCCGCCCGCGCCGTTCTTCCGCTTTCCCGCAGCTGCAGCATAATCCGGCGGCAGTGACCTATCTCGGCACGCGCAATGTCGCGATGTTCTCGACCGATCTCAACTCCTTCGATTTCCGCTCCAACAATTCCGAGCAGATCATCAACACCGTGATGACCAAGGTCGACAAGCTCGGCAAGGGCATCATCCTGATGCACGACTTCCAGAAGCTGACCGGCGAGGCGCTGCCGACCCTTCTGAAGCGATTGAAGGCCGGTGGCTACAAGGTCGTGCACATGAAGGCGAAGACGCCGTTCGACACGCTGCCCGAATACGACGCGATGATGGTGAAGGACCTGAAGCTGCCGACGGTCTCGAGCCGCCCGGTCGGCGCCGTCGTGCAGACGGTGTCGGACTAGATTTCCTTCCTCGTCATGCCCGGGCTTGACCCGGGCATCCACGTCTTCCTTTTCGCCAGCCCAAGAACGTGGATGGCCGGGTCAAGCCCGGCCATGACGCAGAGTGTGGTACTGCTAGGCCAGTTCACCAGCCGCCGATCATCCCGGCGTAACCGCTGTAGCGAGAGACCTCGCGCATGATGCGCGCTTCATCCCAATAGCGCGCGCTTGCGTCTGCGGCTTCTCGGCTTTCGCCTGCTTCGGCTTCTCGGTGGTTGTCGCCGCAGGCGCTGCGGGCTTGCCGTCGTCGAACGTCACCTGGCCAGCCTTGCTGTCGTCCGGCTTGGTGCCGACAACCGACGGGCGCGGCGCATAGGCCGCCGGCGCTTCGGCGGCAGGCGCGGGTGCCGCGGCTGGTGGCGCCTCGACAGCCTTCGGCGTGTCCGGCGGTTTTGGCGGATCCGGCGGCTTGGGCGCCTCGACGATCTTGGGCGCTTCGGCGGCCTTGCCGAGCGCGGTCGGAATCTTTCCGTCGACGCCGGCCAGCGACAGGCTGCGGGCATCGCCGGCTTGAGCAGAAGTCGCGGCGGCAAGGGCGAAAGCGGCAATCAATGCAAATATGCGCATGGGAACCTCCCCGTGGGTCGGCGGAAACTACGCGAGGACAGCCCGGCGTTATGTGAGCTAGATCACGGACAACCTACGCCGCGCCAACGTGCCACTTGAAATTCAGTCGACGCTATTCCGGATTGGTTCGGTCCAGCTACCGAAAATCGAGGAGCACCATGACGGCAAATCCATCCGACGACCTTGTCATTCGCGCCCTGCGGCCGGATGAGATTGGGCTCGCGATCGACTGGGCTGCAGCCGAAGGATGGAATCCCGGCCTTGCCGATGACGCCAGTTTCGCCGCGGTTGATCCCGGCGGATTTCCTCGTCGCGGAGTTCGGTGGCGAGCCGGCCGCAACCATCTCCTGCGTCAATTACAGCGACAGCTTCGCCTTCCTCGGCTTCTATATCGTGCGGCCGGATCTGCGCGGGCGCGGTTACGGCCTGCGTATCTGGAACGAAGCGATCGCGCATGCGGGCCGGCGCGTGATTGGACTCGACGGAGTGGTGGCGCAGCAGGGCAACTACAGGAAATCCGGCTTCGCTTATGCCTACGCGAACATCCGATATGGTGGCGTCGTTTCGGCTCCTGCTGCGATACCGGCAGGCATCGTGGCGCTGGATGAAATCCCCTTAACGCGGTCGAAGCCGCCGATGCAGCCGTCTTCCCCGCGCCGCGGACGGCGTTCCTGCGCGCCTGGATCGGCACACCAACACATCTTGGTTGCGGACTGATGCGCGATGGCAGGCTTGCCGGCTGGGGCGTGATCCGTCCGTGCCGGACAGGACGCAAGATCGGGCCTCTGGTGTCTGATGACCGCGCGACGGCGGAGACGATCCTGTCGGCGCTGCTGGCCAGGACCGGCGGCGGCGAAATTTTCCTCGATGTTCCCGCCGTCAATCGCGACGCGATTGCGCTCGCGCGGAATTGGGGACTGGCGCCCGTGTTCGAGACGGCGCGCATGTACACCGGACCGATTCCGTCATTGCAGATCGAGCGCGTATTCGGCGTGACGACGTTTGAACTGGGCTAGCTACAGCCGCGTCAGCGACGCCTCATCGCGTCACGGACGAAACATTGGGTCAGCCGCCGGTCGCAAAGTGGCAAGCACTGGTTCTGACGTCCGACGCAAATCGCCGGCCCCACCCGTCCAGTCGGCGCAGCGACCGAGGCAGCTCACATGCCTGTCCTCGCATTGCTGGATCGAGGCGATTGGACGGTGAGTTGAGGAGAACTGCAGTAGCGATGAGGCTGGTCGCAAGGAAAAGGTGCCGTGTCATGCCGAACCTCCTGAGAAAGCTCTGTTCCGGAATCAAGACTAGCAATCAATTTGCTTGGCTGCACGCACCGAACAGAAAATGCCCGGCGCAACCGCCGGGATCGCGCAAGAACCTGTGGGTGTTTCAGCTGGGGTGGTGCCGCAAACAGGACTCGAACCTGTGACCCCGTCATTACGAATGACGTGCTCTACCAACTGAGCTATTGCGGCGAACCGATACAAGGACGCGTCGGAACAGGCCCGAAACGCTTGCGCACCTGATATCGGGCATGGCTCCGATTGGCAAGAAAAAGCAGCCTTCTAGGTTTTCGAGGAAGGGGCGCCGGTTCGCGGAAGAAAACGCGAAATAGGCCTTCAGCCGCCCCAGCGGGACAAAAATCCTCGCCAGCCACCGGCCTGGGCCTTTGGCGCGCCGATTTGCTCGGAAAACTCGTCTGCCGGCGCCTCATCGTCGATGCCGGGATCGTCGGGTGGCCGGATGATGGGCACGACCTGGGGGATGTTGTGGGGCGGCGCCTTGGGAATGTCCTGTCGGGGGCGGAACAGCGGTGAGGCCTGGACAGGGGCCGATTCGCCTTTTGGCGCCGGCGACATTGCGGGAGCGGACTCAAGCTGTGCGGCGGCAGGGGCCGGCTCCGGCGCTGGAGCGGGTGTCACGTCAGCCGCAGGCGGGACGTTGTCCTGCGCAGCCGGCACCGGCGTTGCCTCGATCGCCTCCTCTTGCGGCGGTTCGACCAGGCCCTTCGCAGTCTCGATCCGCTTTGCCGGAGCAGCGGCCAGCATCGCCTCCTCGAACGGCGAGGCTTCGATCGTCGCGGACTTGTCCGACGTGAGGCTCGCCACCGGCGTCTGCCACTGGAACGCATCGAGCCGACCGGTGACCGGCGACACCGGACGCCAGCGATCGCTGACATAGCCATCCGCGGTCCATGCGGAATCGTGCAGCGCGCGCACCGCGCGCAGCGTCCAGGCCCGCGCGCGGCCGCTGTCACCATGTTCGGTGCGCTCGATGTCAGCCATCAGCATGGCAACACGCTGCGTCGGCCTGTCGATGAACGGCGCCAGCGCCGCTCGTGCGCGCGCGAATTCGGAAGCGTCGATCGCAGCGCGCGCCACCGCGAGCGCGCCCTCGATATGACCCGGCATCTTCGACGCCAGCGTCTCCATCCGCACCAGCCGTTGCCGCGCGGAATCGCCGAGCTTCACATGCGAATAAGCGTCCGCAAGATCGGGATGCGGCTGCGCCAGCCAGGCGGCCTCCACGACGCGCATGGCGCGGCGCACCTGATGCGCCTCGCTCTCGAATTTTGCCGCGAGCACCGCCGCCGGCACCAGGGTCGGCGCGAGCTTCACCGCCTCCATCACGCTTTCGCGTGCGAGATCGCGATCGACCTTCTCCAGCTCCAGTGCGCGCGCGGTCAGCAGCACGCCGCGCTGGCGCCGGTAGGTCGCCTTGTCGATCAGGCCGGAAGAGAGGTTGTTGTCGAGGATCGACGAGTGCGCCGCTCCAGTCGCCCCGGGCGCAGCGGAAGCCGAGCACGGCATGCGAAGCCCAGGTCGACGACGGCGATAGCTTCAGCGCCTCATCCGCGATCATGACGGCGGAGACCGGATCGTCGGCGCGCTGCGCCTCGACGAACAGCCCGCGCAGGCCAAGGAGGCGCGTATCCTCGCGTTCGGCCATGGCGCGGAAGGCGCGCTGCGCGCCCTCGCGGTTGCCCTCGAGCTGCGCCGACTGCGCGGTCAGCAGCAGCGCCAGCGGATCATGCGCGGCGTGACGCTGCGCATCGTCGGCATGACGGCGCGCTGCGGAGGCATCGCCATGTCCGATCGCGAGCAGGCCTTGCGTGATGGCGTGGCGGCCACGGGCATGACGGCGTTCGCGCCGCTTCTTGCGCATGCGCGCCGGGGTGCGCCACAGCCCGCGCAGCATCGACCACAGCATCATGGCAGCGACAATGACAATGCCGAGCGACAGCACGAACACCGGCAGCGAGGTCTCCACGCGCCAGCCGCCCCACGACAGCACGACGTCGCCGGTCTGGTCGGCCATCCAGGCGGCGCCCGCCGCTGCCGCTGCGATTAGAGCCAGGAACAGAATGATGCGGATCATGAACTTCCTACTTGCTGGCTTGCGCGAGCGCAGCCATGGCGTCGCCGGCGTATTTGCGCGAGGCCGCAAGCGCGGCGTCGCGGGCATCGACCTTGCCGAGCCACTCCTGCGCCGCGGCGCGATCGGACGCCGCCAGCGTATTCAATTCGCGCCGCGCCTCATTGAGATCGTTGCGCAGCGCCGCTGCGGTGACGCGCGCGACGATGCTGCCGCGATCGGTGCCGACGGCATCGGCACGCTGCACGCGCACGAGTTTTGCCGCGCCCGCCTGCAGGCGATCGATCACACCGCTGCCGGTGGTTTCATTCTCGGCAGCCGGCGGCGACAGTTTCGGCACGATGGCGACGAGCTCGCGGCACAGCGCCGGCGCATTCGGCACGCCGGACGACGCGAAAGCTTCCAGCGGCTTCAGCGCATCGGCATTCGGCGACAGCGACCTTGGCGGCGGCAAGCTGCGCCGCGTAGGGATCGCCGTGACGCACCGATACATCGAGCAGCGACGCCGCCACGACACGGCGCAGCGCCACATCATCCGCGGGCTTGCTTTCGACGGGCTTTGCCTCCGCTGTCTTGATAGCGGCGATCTCGGTTTCCTGCGCCTTCGTCGCGCGCTCGATCTGCGCAATGCGCTGATCGACGGCAGAAAGATCGGGGCTAGCCGCGGAGGCATCGCGCGGCGCGGCTTTCACATCGTTGACGGCAGAGGCGAGCTTGTCCGCCTGCGCGCGCGTGGCGGCGAGTTCGCTGCGCAGCGCTGCGACCGATTTCTCGATGGCTTCCATGCGCGCGGCGGCTGCCGGATCGGCGGCCGGCGTCGCGGGCTTGCTCGCCTTCGATTCAAGCCCGGCGATACGCGTGGTGAGATCGTCGATGGCGCCGGCGTTGAGCTGTACCGCCGGTGGCGGCGCCTGCACGGTGGGCCAGCCGAGCGCCCAGCCGACGGCGATCACGAGTGCCGCGGCCACTGCCCCGGATATCGGCGCGATCGCCCAGGGTGAAACCGGTTTGGACGCAGACGCAACGTGCTCAGGGGACGCGGCCTCGGCCGGGCCCGGTTCAACCTTCGCCTCAGCCGTTTCCTTCGGCGTCGTGGAGACGTCGGTCGCCTCCAGGTCGATGGTGGGCGGCTCACGCCTGGGCCGGCCGGCATCACCCGGCGGGCCGGAATCTTCGGGCCTGTCATCGACCATTGCAAATACCTCGAATTTGGATCGAATCTAGCAGATCGAGCCGCTTAAGCCAGCCGGGCCGGCAAAGCACGCTTCAAGGCCTCGAATAAGGCATTTTCGTCCGGCGAAGCCGCAACCGTCACCTGGGTTGCGCCGGCGTCGCGGACAATCTCCGCCACAGCCGGCGAAATGCAGCATTGCGGCAGGGAAAGCGCCGATATCTCCACACCCCCGGCCCGCGCCGCATCGACAAAGGCGCGGGCGCTGCGGCGGGAATAATGCAGCACGGCTTCGATCCGCCCCGCAGCAAAGCCATCGACGACCTCGCCCGGCAGGTTCTTGGCGGGAACCATCCGGTAGGTGATCTGGGTGACGACCTCAAACCCCTTATGGGCGAGTTCGCCGGCAAGGTCGCGCGCGAGTTCCTCGCCGGCCAGATAAAGCAGCGGCTTTGCCTTCTTCAGCTTCTTCGCCTTCGCGTTCTCGATCACGAGATCGCGCAAGGCTGCCGCATCGCCCTCGCCGGCGACCACCTCGGCGAACCCTGCGGCGCGCGCCGCTGCGGCGGTTCGTTCGCCGACCGCAAACAGCGGCAGCTTCAGGAGGCTGCTTCCCGCCAGACCAGCTTCGACCGCGCGCAGCGCGTTGGCGCTGGTCGCGATGACGGCGCCGTAGACGACATCCTCGTCGTCGCGAAAGCCGAACGGTTCGAACCGCAGCATGGGGGCAGCGATCGCCTCGTAGCCGCGCGCACGCAAGTCGGCGGCAGTGGTCTCGCCGTCAGGCAGCGGGCGGGTGACGAGAACGGCCATCGATCCAGAACTCCGCTATCCCAAATTCCGCGAAGGGCATTTTGCCGCCGCCGGGCGATTGCACTTTGTGACCTCGCAGTGGTACCGAAGCAGCAAGACGACCCTTTAACAGATAGCGCAAGGTCTCACATTGGCTAACGACAAACCGATGCTGGTTTTGGGGATCGAGACCACCTGCGACGAGACCGCGGCAGCCGTGGTCGAGCGCCAGGGTGACGGCAGCGGAAAAATCCTTTCCGATATCGTGCGCTCGCAGACCGACGAGCACGCCCGCTTTGGCGGCGTGGTGCCGGAGATCGCCGCGCGCGCCCATGTCGACCTGCTCGACGGCATCGTCGACCGTGCCATGAAGGAGGCCGGAGTCTCTTACGCCGAGCTTTCGGCGGTAGCGGCGGCCGCAGGCCCCGGCCTGATCGGCGGCGTCATTGTCGGGCTGACCACGGCAAAGGCGATCGCGATGGTGCACGACACGCCGTTGATCGCGGTCAATCATCTCGAGGCGCACGCGTTGACGCCGCGGCTCACATGCGCGCTGGCGTTTCCCTATTGCCTGTTCCTTGCGTCGGGCGGCCACACCCAGACCGTCGCCGTGGTCGGCGTCGGCAATTATGTGCGGCTCGGCACCACCGTCGATGACGCCATGGGCGAGGCCTTCGACAAGGTCGCGAAAATGTTGTCGCTGCCATATCCCGGCGGACCCGAAGTGGAGCGCGCGGCCAGCCACGGCGATGCAAAGCGCTTCGCTTTTCCGCGGCCGATGCTGGGGCGGGCGGATGCGAATTTCTCGCTGTCCGGCCTGAAGACCGCGGTGCGCAACGAGGCGAGCCGGATCACGCCGCTGGAGCCGCAGGACGTCGCCGACCTCTGCGCCGGATTCCAGGCGGCCGTGCTCGAGTCCACTGCCGACCGTCTCAGCGTCGGGCTGAAATTATTCCGCGAACAATTCGGCACGCCGCGCGCGCTGGTTGCCGCCGGCGGCGTAGCCGCCAACCAGGCGATCCGCGGCGCGTTGCAGGACGTCGCGGCAAAGGCCGAGACCACGCTGATCATTCCGCCGCCGGCGCTCTGCACCGACAATGGCGCGATGATCGCCTGGGCCGGCGCCGAGCGCTTGGCGATGGGTTTTGTCGACACGATGGACGCGCCGCCGCGGGCGCGCTGGCTGCTCGACGCCAATGCGACGGCACCCGCCGGCTTTGCCAACAGCCGCGCAGGTTTCTGAGATGGCCGCGTTCAATTCAGTCGCCGTGATCGGCGCCGGCGCCTGGGGCACCGCGCTTGCCGGCGTCGCCGCGCGCGCAGGCCGCAGCGTCACGCTCTGTGGTCGTAGCGCGACCAGCATCGCGCGGATGAAGGCGACGCACGAAAATCTGCGGCTGCCCGGCATTCGCCTCGAGGCCGGCATCGCGCTGACTTCCGACATGGCGCAGGCCGTACGCGCCGACGTCATATTGCTGGCGGTGCCGGCGCAGAATTTGCGCGAGGCGGCGACGTCGCTTGCGCCGCATTTGACACGACCTACGCCGGTCGTCGCCTGCGCCAAGGGCATCGAGCGCGGCACGCACAAATTCATGACCGAGGTGATTGCGGAAGCAGCACCCAACGCGATTGCCTCGATCCTGTCCGGCCCCAGTTTCGCCGACGATGTCGCGCGGGGCCTGCCGACCGCCGTGACGCTCGCGGCCAAGGACGAGGCGTTGGCGATGGCACTGGTGCAGGCGCTCGGCTCCTCCACCTTCCGGCCCTATCACACCACGGATGTACGCGGCGTCGAGATCGGCGGCGCGGCCAAGAATGTGCTGGCCATCGCCGCCGGCATCGTGATCGGCCGCAAGCTCGGCGCCTCGGCGCTGGCCGCGCTGACCACCCGCGGTTTTTCCGAGCTCGCCCGGCTTGGACGCGCCTGTGGCGCGCGCGGCGAAACACTGGCCGGTTTGTCGGGCCTCGGCGATCTGATCTTGACCTGCTCCAGTCCGCAATCGCGCAACCTTGCGCTCGGCATCGCGCTTGGCCGCGGCGAGCCGCCGCCGCCCGGCAAGCTCGCGGAAGGCCAGTTCACCGCACCCGTGCTGGCGGAGCTGGCGGCTTCGCAAGGCGTCGATATGCCGGTATCAAATGCGGTGGCGGCCATCCTCGGTGGCAAGATCACGATCGATGCCGCGATCGAGGGCCTGCTGACGCGGCCGTTCAAGGCGGAGGAATGACTCCCTTCTTGTCATGCCCGCGCTTGTCGCGGGCATCTACGTCTTGAATAATGCGCGGCAAGTAAGACGTGGATGGCCGGGACATCTGGCGTTAAGACGCGCTTCGCGCTTTTGCCCGGCCACAACAAGCAAATGGTGAGCGTTATGAATTACTGGCTGGTGAAATCGGAACCGTCGACCTGGTCGTGGGACATGCAGGTCGCCAAAGGCGCCAAGGGCGAAGCCTGGACCGGCGTGCGCAATTTCACCGCGCGGCAGAATCTCGTGAACATGAAGAAGGGCGACAAGGCGTTCTTCTACCATTCCAACGAAGGCAAGGAGATCGTCGGGATCGCCGAGGTGATCAAGGAGGCCTATCCCGACCCGACCGACAAGACCGGCAAATTCGTCTGCGTCGACATCAAGGCCGACAAGCCGTTGCCGAAGGCGGTGACGATGGCCGCAATCAAGGCCGACAAGAAACTCGCCGCCATGGCGCTGGTGAAATATTCGCGGCTGTCGGTGCAGCCGGTGACCGCGGATGAGTGGAAGGCGGTCTGCAAGATGGGCGGGCTTTAGACCCTCTCCCCTTGTGGGAGAGGGTGGACGCGATGCAAAGCATCGCGGACGGGTGAGGGGTCTGTGTCCGCGGAAAGAACCCCTCATCCGGCGCGCTGCGCGCGCCACCTTCTCCCACAAGGGGAGAAGGAAAAAAGATCAGGCCGCCGCCGCCAGCACCACCTGGGCCAGAAGCTGCTCGCGCTTCTTCTGGGTGCGGTAGCCCTTCATCGTCGCGGCAAAGCGCTCGAGGATGCCGTCCTCGAAAGCGGTGACGATGGTGTCGTGGACATAGCTCTTGCGGCAGATCGCCGGCGTGTTGGAGAGCTCGTCGGCCGCGGCACGCACGGCTTGCAGCACCTGCTTCTTGCGGCCGCGCTCGCTCGCCGCCGGCGTGACCCGCGACAGCGATTCCAGCACCACGGCCGAGGCCATCAGGGTGCGGAAATCCTTCAGCGAAATCTTGATGCCGGCGATCTCGCGCAGGAACCCGTTCACCGTCGTGGTCGAGACGGTGCGGACCGTGCCGGAAGGATCGCGATACTGGAACATACGCCTTGCCCGGCAACGTGCGCAGGATCGTCATGACGCGTACGAGCTTGGCCGCGTCGCATTCCTTGCGCACTGCCTTGCCGCCCTTGGCCTTGAAGGTCAGCACCACGGCATCGTCCTCGATGGTGACGTTGGACTTCAGGAGAGTGGTGGCGCCGCGGGTGCCGTTTAGTTTTGCATAGGATTCGTTGCCGGGACGGATCGCGGTGCGCGCGATCAATTCGATCACGGCCGACAGCGCGAACTCGCGCGTCGGCTCGTCACCCGACAAATGGGCCGAGACGTTGCGGCGAATCTTCGGCAACGCGCCGACGAGCTTGGCCAGGCGATGCGCCTTGCGCTGCTCGCGCACCTTCTCCCAGTCGGCATGATAGCGGTATTGCAGCCGTCCAGCGGCATCGATGCCGACCGCCTGCAGATGCGAGCTCGGATCGACTGAATAGCGCACGTCGCGATAGGCCGGCGGCACCGCCATCCGATGCAAGCGGCGAATGGTCGGCTCGTGGCGGATCTTGGTGCCGTTGGCACGGATGAATGAATAGCCCTTGCCGCGCCTGATGCGGCGGATGGTGAGCGCGTTCTGGTCGCCGAGCTTGAGGCCGTGGTGTTCGGCGAGTTCCGCAACTGACGTCTTCGGCTTTGGCTTTTCGAGCGGCGATTTAGGCAACTGGCCGAGCATTTCCGCCAGCGCAACGGCAGGATCGGCGGAAGCGGGCTTTGAAGCCTCGAAATTCTGCTGATCCATCATTGCTGTAGTCGCCTGCTCCGCTGTTATCCAGTAATGCCGATTATTGCGGCTTCGTTCCCGGGGTGGCCGGTCCGGCCCCCGGGGAGGCCATTTAGGGGGTAACCAGCCGCATTGCGAGTCCCGAATCGGTTATCGCCGGTTCCTAATTACCGGTCATGGGTCCCATTCGCCGATAACGTTGATTTTTGGGATGGTGCAACACGAAAATTTGCGGGCCAAGGCAGGTAGCGCAGGCACAAGCCGGGAGCAACGCCAACCATGGTCCGAAGCCCTGCCGCTTGTCCGGGCACCGTCCGGCGACGCATAATCGCGCGCAATAATGGAAGGCCGCGTGCAACCGCAGTCGGAGTGTTGCAGGCGGCAAGGTTGAGTGGAGGGGACGATGTCCGAGAAGATTTACGACGTTTCCGCGGAGTGGTCGACGCGCGCCTTTATCGACGACGCCAAATACCGCGAGATGTATCAGCGCTCGGTCAAGGACCCCAACGGCTTCTGGGCCGAACAGGCCAAGCGCGTCGACTGGACCAAGCCGCCGACCAAAATCGAGAACGTCTCCTTTGCGCCCGGCAACATCTCCATCAAATGGTTCGAGGACGGCGTCCTCAATGCCGCCTACAACTGCATCGACCGCCATCTTGCCAAGCGCGCCAACCAGACCGCGATCATCTGGGAAGGCGACGACCCCTCGCAGTCCAAGAACATCACCTACCAGGAGCTGCACGACGAAGTCTGCCGGATGGCCAACATCCTGCGCACGCGCAACGTCAAGAAGGGTGATCGCGTCACCATCTATCTGCCGATGATTCCGGAAGCAGCTTATGCGATCCTCGCCTGCGCACGCATCGGCGCGATCCACTCCGTGGTGTTCGCCGGCTTCTCGCCCGACAGCCTCGCGCAGCGCATCAACGACTGCCAGTCCAAGATCGTCATCACCGCAGATGAAGGCCTGCGCGGCGGCCGCAAGGTGCCGCTGAAAGCGAACGTCGATGCAGCAATCGCGAAATCGGGCGGCGTTGACTGGGTGGTCGTCGTCAAGCGCACCGGGGCTGCCGTCGACATGAACCCCTCGCGCGACCTCTGGTATCACGACGCCGCCGAGATGGTGACGACGGAATGCCCGTGCGAGCCGATGCATGCGGAGGATCCGCTGTTCATCCTCTACACGTCAGGCTCGACCGGCCAGCCCAAGGGCGTGCTGCACACCACCGGCGGCTATCTCGTCTTCGCCGCGATGACGCATCAATATGTGTTCGACTATCACGACGGCGACATCTACTGGTGCACCGCCGACGTCGGCTGGGTCACCGGCCACAGCTACATCCTCTATGGACCGCTGGCCAATGGCGCGACCACGCTGATGTTCGAGGGCGTGCCGAACTATCCCGACAATTCCCGGTTCTGGAACGTCGTCGACAAGCACAAGGTCAACATCTTCTACACCGCGCCGACTGCGATCCGCGCCCTGATGCAGGGCGGCGACGCGCCGGTGAAGAAGACCTCGCGCAAGACGCTGCGCCTGCTCGGTTCAGTAGGTGAACCGATCAATCCGGAAGCGTGGGAGTGGTATCACCGCGTGGTCGGCGACGAACGCTGCCCGATCGTCGACACCTGGTGGCAGACCGAGACCGGCGGCATCCTGATCACGCCGCTGCCGGGCGCGACCAAATTGAAGCCGGGATCGGCGACACGGCCATTCTTCGGCGTGGTGCCCGAGATCGTCGATGCCGACGGCAAGGTGCTGGACGGCGCGACGTCGGGCAACCTCTGCATTGCCAAATCATGGCCGGGCCAGATGCGCACGGTCTATGGCGATCACGCCCGTTTCGAGCAGACCTATTTCTCGACCTACAAGAACAAGTACTTCACCGGCGACGGCTGCCGCCGCGACGCCGACGGCTATTACTGGATCACCGGCCGCGTCGACGACGTCATCAACGTGTCCGGCCACCGCATGGGCACTGCCGAAGTCGAGAGCTCGCTGGTTGCGCATGAAGCCGTCTCCGAGGCCGCCGTGGTCGGCTACCCCCACGACATCAAGGGCCAGGGCATCTATGCCTATGTCACGCTGATGACCGGCAAGGAACCGACGGAAGCGCTGCGCAAGGAACTGGTGGCATGGGTGCGCAAGGACATCGGTCCGATCGCATCGCCCGACCTGATCCAGTTCGCGCCGGGCCTGCCGAAGACGCGCTCGGGCAAGATCATGCGACGCATCCTGCGCAAGATCGCCGAGGACGAACCTTCAAGCCTCGGCGACACCTCGACGCTTGCCGATCCCGCCGTCGTCGATGATCTCGTCCAGAATCGCCAGAACAAGAAGAGCGCGTCGGCGTAGATTCCTAGAATCAAATTCTCTCGACGTTGAAATGGCTCCGGAGCAATCCGGAGTCGTTTCACTATTTGAACCGACGTTTCAGCTCACTTGCCAAGCTTCATTAACATGGCAATAATCCCCACCGTAGTTGCCCGCCATATGGCGGGCGACGAAGCCGGGGACGAGCTTGCAGATGTCGGTATCGCGAAGGCGCAATCTGTCCAACCATGACAAGAAGCGGGTCGAGCCCCTCGTCAATCTGATCTGCTATTACCTGACGCAGGACCGGGCATCCCGTGGACGGCTGCGCGCGAAGATCCGCGAAGGTTGGCCGGCAGACAAACGCATCGGCGGCCTCTGGCCGCCGACCAAAAAGCTGCAAGCTCAATATGTCGATCGCCTGATCGAGTACCCGATTCAGCACAGGCATCCCGACAAGACCGACTTCATGATCGAGTTGGTTGTCGAGCACGGCCGATTTCTGATCGACGGCTTGCCGGAGACCGATCAGGGCAACGACCCGCATATGCTTGCGACCCTGTTCTACGATGCCTTGATGGAAGAAGACGTGAAGCCTCACCCCGGCGCCGGCGCCGTGAGAACAGCGGATGGGCGGAGCGAGATGCGGCACGCCCAAATGAACAAGTCGTAGGACGCAGCAGACGGTCACGCGGCCAGCGTTCCAGCGCACAGAAAATATTGAAGGCTCCGGATCGCTCCGGAGCCTTCTTTCGTTGTTGTCACTTCCTGAACGGGCTCAGCGGACGATCGTCTGCCTGTGCTGCTGCACGAAGCTCGGTTTGGACAACGTCGGCGTCACCGTGGTCGTCTGCAGCTTGGTCGACGGTCCGTTGTCACGGATGTTCTTCGGACGCATCGAACTGCGGGCGCACGATCACGTTCGGCTTCACAGGATTCACGATCCCGACCGTTCCGCCGATGTGACCCGTCGAACCAGTACCGGGATTACCGATCGGTTTCACATCGCCACCTCCCGTGATTGGCCCCTTGATCGGAAGCTTGGGATCGACTGGGATGTTCGGCGTGCCGCTGATGCAGCGTCGGAATTCAGCACCGCTGAGTTTCGCGCAGGGATCATTGTTCACCACGATCGGTGGCTTCGGATCCGGGCGCGGGTTGATCAACCGGCAAGCACCGTCGTTGAACACCATCCCGATCGGGCAGACCTGCGGGCTTGGGATCGGGACGCAGGGGAATGCACGCGTTACCGACGCGCACCGTTCCGATGCGGCAGGGATCGAGCAACCGGCAGGCGCCGTTGATGAACAGGGTCCCGACAGGGCAGGTCGGATTCACCACGATGATCGGCGGCCCGCCACCTTCCGGCTTGCCTTGCGGACGCGACGGAGGCGGCACCGGTTGCGGGTTGTTGATCGGCTGCGGCGCCGGCTGAATCTGCTTGGGCGCGCAGGCGACCGTCACGTTGACGACCACGAGGTTGTTCCAGACGAAGTTCCAGTTGAGCAGTATCTGCGAGAGGAACCAGTTCGGCCACGGCCCGAAGTTGATGTCGATGATCACAATCGGACCGACGACATAGGACGGCAGCACGATCACGACGATGCCGCCGACGAACCTGATGTCGGTGACGTAGGTGGTCTGCCGCAGCAACACCGGCACCTGCGACGGTGGCGCGATGACGCCGTTGCAGCCTTGCGCGAACTTCTTGGTCTCGACGAAGATCCAGTAGCCGGCATTGTTGAAGTCGGCGGCCGAAATCTTCTGCACGTCCTGGTCGGGCATCATCGGCGCCCAGCCGACCCACTCCGGCGACGTGCGCCAGACGACCCAGCCCGGGCTGAACTCCGAGCCCGGCGTCCAGATCCAGCCCATCTGCGCGTCATAGGCCCAGCGTCCGTAGTGATGGACGATCTGGCCCCACGGCGTCTTGTCGTCGTAGTACCAGCCGTACTGCTTGGAGTTGACCCAGTTGCAGGGCGGATAAGGATGCCAGCCTTGCGGCGTCACGGTCGGCACCCAGACTTCACCGTACTTCTGGTGCTGCACGAAGCGGCCGTATTGCGACAGCGTGTTTCGTACGTCGTCCTGCACCTGTGCAGGCTGTTGACGGGATCGTCGCGCTGGTTGGCTGCGTGTCCTGTGCATTCTGTGCTGATGCAACGGGGCTTGCGCAAGCGAGCGCGATGATGGTGATGGCGATTGCGAAGATCGACTTCGCGTGCGCCATAATTTTGCGAGCGATGGTCATGGTGGTGCTCCTTATGGCGTGCAGGCGACGTTGACATTGATGATCAACGTGTTCTGCCAGACGAAGTTGAGGTTGAAGATGATGTCGACGAAGTACCAGGCCGGCCACGGATAGAAGCCGATCTGGATGTTGACCCACGGCCCGATGATGTAGCCGGGCAGTACGATCACAGCGATGCCGTCGACGAATTGCAGCGCGGTGACCCATTTGGTCGTGCGCAGCAGCACCGGGACCTGCTGTGGCGGAGCCACCTTGGCGTCGCAGCCGACGTTGAACTTCGCCGTCTCGACGAAGATCCACTGCTCGAGTTGTTGAACTGGTCGGCCGACATGTTCTGGAAGGCCTGATCCGGCGGCATCGGTGCCCAGCCGGTCCACTCCGGCGACGTGCGCCACACCACCCAGCCGGGGCTGAATGCGGAGCCTGGATCCCAGGCCCAGCCGAGCTGCTGATCCCAGAACCAGCGGCCGTAGTGGTGGACGATCTGGCCCCACGGCGTCTTGTCGTCGTAGTACCAGCCGTATTTGGCGGTCTTCACCCAGTGGCAGGGCGCATAGGGATGCCAGCCCTCGGGCGTGACGGTGGGCACCCAGACCTCGCCGAACCGATCGTGCTGGACGAAACGGCCGTACTGCGTGAGCACGTCGCGGAATTCCGGCGACACCGTCTCATCGGGCATCGCCGCCCGCGGCGCCATCGACGGCTGCGCGAACGCCGTCGCGACCGGGCCGGTCAAGATCGAGAGACTTAGCAAAAGTGCGAAAAACAGGCGGGTCAGGCGGCTCTGCCGCCACCGGCCTTGTAAGATTGCGAACATGGACGAACTCCTCCAAATCGATTGCCCCTCGGTCGGTAGAGGTGGCGGCACGATCGGGAGTTCAGTCTCCGCTGATATCTGCGTGATCTGGATCACGCGGCGGTTGCAGATTTCACACGCTTTCTCGGGAACTTGGCCTTATGCGCGCGTGCGAGCGGCACTGTGTCATTTTCGGGACAAGTGTTGTTTTCAAGTCATTTACTTTGTTTGCAACATTCCCTTTGTTCCACTTACCGAAATCAGGTCTCGGGCCGGCTTGGAAACCAGCCTGTTAAGAGACGCAGTTAAGATTGCGTAGGTGAGACCGGCAAACCGCTTTTCCCGCGGTTTGCGAGTGATTTGACCCCGGATCGGGGCAGTGGAAGTGGAGAAAACGATGTCGTTGAGGATTGCGGCGGCGCTGGCCGCCACCATCGGGGCAGGCATTTTGATGTCGACGGCAGCCCAGGCGCGTCCGGAAATGGTCGGGATGCACAGCGCGGAATATTCGCCGGGCACCATCGTCGTGCGAACCGGCGAGCGCCGGCTGTATCTCATCCTCGATTCCGGCCGTGCCATGCGTTACCCGGTCGGCGTCGGCCGTTACGGCAAGCAGTGGGCGGGCACCACACGCATCGACGGCAAATATTCGAATCCGGCCTGGTCGCCGCCGAGGGAAGTCAAGCGTGACCGGCCCAACATGCCGGACGTGATCCCCGGCGGCTCCCCGCGCAACCCGATGGGCGTGGCTGCAATGACGCTGTCCGGAGGCGAATACGCCATCCACGGCACCAACATGCCGGGTTCGGTCGGCGGCTTCGTCTCTTATGGCTGCATCCGCATGCTGAACTCGGACATTACCGATCTCTATCAGCGCGTTTCCGTCGGCACCCAGGTCGTCGTGACGCGCTAAGCGAGTCTCTCCTCAACTCAAAAGCCGCGCTTTCCGCGCGGCTTTTTTCTTTCAACGCTACTTTTCACCGTGGTGCATGTACGCACCAGCTATCGCGGTGCCCGCCATTGTAGCTCCGCACATGGCCCGCAGCCATCAGCACCGCCGCAACATTGCCGGTGCCTTTGGTGGCAACGTCGGCCACGACGCGGCCCTGATACTTGTCCGGGCCGATATTGTAGATCGCGACGTCGCCATGCCGGAGCAGATCGCGCAGCGCACCGGTCGCAGCTTCAGCCAACCTCAGTTCCTCGGCACATGCTGCCTTGAGTTCAGGCGCATCGATGCCGCGCAGGCGAATGCGCGTCATCACGTCCTGGCCGGGGGCCAGATGCACCCGTGCCTCAAACGTGTCGCCATCGATCGTGCGAATGACGTCCACTGCGCGATGCCGATCAAGGTTGCCGACCGGGCGCCAGATCGTCTCGAATTCCTGCGAGGCGCTGTCATTCCAGTGCGGCAAGTGCAGCCATTGCCGGATCGGCAGCATGGCGCCGGCGGCGACCACAGCTACGAAAATCCATGGCATGACGGTTGAAAACCGCGTCCGCGGTGAGCGCGTGCGCCCAATCCGAGGTTGCCGGGAGTTCGCTCTCTCAAGGGACATTGTTGGCGATGCTGAACTGAGTCGCCGGACCCGGCAAGAGACTATCCGGCCTCAGAAATCCGAGGCGATGCCCTTGTTCTCCCAATCGCCGTAGCGCGTGGGTTCCGGACCCTTCGGGCCCTGATATTCCTTCTGCGTCGGCCTGGCGTTGGCCGCGGCCTGCCTGCGCCGTTCCTCGGCTTCGGCAAGCGCCCGCTGTGCCGCAGGGGTCAATGGCTTCCGTCCGGCAGGTTTGGCGCCGTCATCGCTCATCCCGGCCTCCTCTGCTGCTAACTTATACGCTGATTAGCTGTCTTGCATCCGCATGCCATCACAATCGCGAAATCACGACGAGCGATTCTTACATTTGGCATATTCGCATGCCAGAGCTTATGCCCGTAGCCGTGGCATGAGCCGAGCATCACGCGCCTCCTGAACCCATAAGAACATTCCGCGAGAACATTTCCGCGCCATGCCCCCGCAACGTTCCCTCGCCAGTTCTGACGTGCCCGGCCTCGCGGCACGGCGAATCGCGGCCGACATTCTCGACGGCGTGCTGCACCGGCAGCGCACGCTCGACGACCAGCTCGACGGCGCCGGCGCGCATCCCGCGCTGAAAACGCTGTCCGACCGCGACCGCGCGCTGATGCGCCGTCTTGTGGCGACCATCCTGCGCCGGCTCGGCACGCTCGGCCATCTTTTGTCGCGGCTGCTCGATCGCGGTGTCCCGACCGACGCACCGCGGGCGCAAAGCGCCCTTCTGATCGGCGCCGCGCAGATCCTCTGGATGGATGTGCCCGACCACGCCGCGGTCGACCTCTCGGTGCGGCTCGTGCAATCCGATCGACGCGCCTCACGCTATACCGGACTTGTCAACGCCGTGCTGCGTCGTTGCGCGCGCGAGGGACTGGCGATCGTCGAGGACACCAAGGACCAGACGCTCGACATTCCGCCCTGGCTGATGGCGCGCTGGAACGCGCATTATGGCGAGACCACCGCGCGCGCCATGGCGCACGCGCTGGGCCATGAGCCCTCGCTCGACCTCACCGTTAAGTCCGACGCCATGCAATGGGCGACACGGATGCATGGCGAGACGCTGCCGACCGGCACGGTGCGCACGCTGCTGCATGGTTCGGTGACGATGCTGCCGGGCTTTGCCGAAGGCCAATGGTGGGTGCAGGACGCCGCGGCCGCGTTGCCGGCGCGGCTGTTCGGCGACATCGAACGGCAAGGCGGTTGCCGATCTCTGCGCCGCGCCCGGCGGCAAGACCGCGCAGCTTGCGCTTGCAGGCGCTCGGGTCACCGCAGTCGACCGTTCGCCGGCGCGCGCGGCGCGGCTGCGCGACAATCTTGCGCGGCTGTCGCTGCAAGCCGAGACAATCGTCGCCGACACCGTTGAATGGCCCGGGGCAAGCGAAGGGTTTGACGGCGTCCTCGTCGATGCACCCTGCACGTCCACCGGCACCATCCGCCGCCATCCCGATGTCGCCTGGTTGCGCCAGGAAGGCGACATCGCGCCGATGACGGCGCTGCAGAAGCGCTTGCTGCAAAAGGCGGTCACGCTGCTGAAGCCGGGCGGCACGCTGGTCTACTGCACCTGTTCGCTGGAACCCGAGGAAGGCGAAGGTGCGATATCAGCCCTGCTCGCCGCCGAAACCGGCCTGCGCCGGGCGCCGATTGACCCGGCCGAGGTCGCGGGCCTTGCCGAAATCGTCACCCCGGCAGGTGATCTGCGCACCCTGCCCTGCCATCTGCCGCATAGCGACCAAAGGCTTGCCGGGCTCGACGGATTTTACGCCGCCCGGCTGGTTAAATCCTGATTCTGCAGCGATTTTTTATTTTCGCCGCCCCTGATTCGTCCGCTTTCAAGATGGCACGGAGGCGGCGTTTCCGGCTAAATACGGATTCGCAAGGATTCCCTTCCCTCCCGCAAGGCACGGCGTGTCGGTCGCTCAACGCAGACGAATCTCGACGCTGATCATGGGCCGCTTCGTGCGGAGCGTGATGGCCCGCGCCAGCGGCGGGACGTTGGCGTTGTCGCGGCTGTGGCCCGGTCGCTCCGACCGGCTGATCATCGCGCCGCATGACCTGCGCACCGCGGACGCCACCCGCGCCGCCGAAATCTACGCCGGGCGCTTCGTGTTCGCCGGCAAGATCGTGACCTGTCACGGCCGCTCGATCTTCGATCTCGATCCGCCCTCGGAGGATTGGGAGGTGGCGCTGCTCGGCTTCGGCTGGCTGCGCCATCTGCGCGCCGCCGACACCGCGCTGACCCGCGCCAACGCCCGCTCGCTGGTCGACGACTGGATGTCGAACCCGACGCGCAAGCGGCCGCTGGAGCGCCGCGCCGACGTCTTGGCGCGCCGCGTGATCTCGCTGTTGTCGCAGGCGCCGCTGGTGCTCAGCGACACCGACGGCAAATTCTACCGGCGCTATCTGCGCGGGCTGACGCGCGAGATCCGTTTCCTTCGCTACGCGATGCTCGACCTTCCCGACGGCGTGCCGCGGCTGCAGGTGCTGATCGCGCTGTGCTACGCCTCGCTGTGCCTCGCCAACCAGGCGCGCCACATCCGCAGCGCCTCGCGCAAATTGTCCGACGAATTGCTGCGGCAGATCCTGCCCGACGGCGGCCACATCTCGCGCAATCCCGGCGCGCTGGTCGAACTGCTCAGCGACCTGCTGCCGCTGCGCCAGACCTTTGCGGCCCGAAACATCGCGCCGCCGCCGGCGTTGCTCAACGCCATCGACCGCATGATGCCGATGCTGCGTTTCTTCCGCCATGGCGATGGAAGCTTTTCGTTGTTCAACGGCATGAGCAGCGCGCCGAACGACCTGGTGGCGACGCTGCTTGCCTATGACGACACCCACGGTGCGCCGATGGCGAACATGCCGCATACCGGCTTCCAGCGCATCGACGCCGCCGCGATGACCGTGATCATCGACACCGGCCCGCCGCCACAGCCGAGCGTCAGCCACGACGCGCACGCCGGATGTCTTTCATTCGAACTGTCGGCCGGGCCGAGCCGCATCGTGATCAATTGCGGCATGCCGACCACCGGCCGCGACAACTGGCGCGCCTTTGCGCGCGGCACGGCGGCGCATTCGACGTTGACCTATCACGACACCTCGTCCTGTCAGTTCGTCGAATTGTCGGCGATGAAGCGATTGCTGCAGGGCGCGCCGGTCACCGCGGGCCCCTCCAATGTCGAGAGCTACCGCGAGGCCGTGCCCAATGGCGAACTGCTTACCAGCTCGCATGACGGCTATCTGCACCGCTTCGGCGTGGTGCATCGCCGGGTGCTGATGGCATCGCAGGATGGCGCGCGGCTCGACGGCGAGGACTCGCTGACGCCGGCGCCGGGCGGCAAGATCAAGGGCAACGAGTCCGACTATGCGCTGCGCTTCCATCTGCATCCATCGGTGAAGGCGAGCCGCCTGTCGGACGCGCGCGGCGTGATGCTGGTGCTGCCCAACCGCGATGTCTGGACGTTTGAAGCCCTCGACGACAAGGTCGACCTCGAGGACAGCGTGTTCCTGGCCGGCAATGACGGCCCGCGCCGCACCGCCCAGATCGTGATCCGCCAGGATTATCGCCACGCCGCCTCGATCCGCTGGAGCTTTGTCCGCTCCTCGACGTCGGCGGCCCAGACCAATGCCCGCCGCAATGCCCGCCGCGAGCCGGAATTGCCGCTCTGAGGTCGTCCAAGGTGGGCGCGCCACTTCGTTGCGGCGAAGGTCTGGTCGGCCGTGCGCGCTCAGGCAGGATCTCACTGCCGCACGGGTGGTCACGGCGCCGACCAAGAATCTCGAAAACAACCCCATGCAAAGTAGCCGGCATGTCGCTCCGGCATGGAACGCAATCTTGGTCTGTCAGCGTGGCGGACGAGGTTCCAGAATTAACGCGCTACTTCAACATCAAGCTTAACGGAGGCGCCTTGTTGCGGCTCACACTAAATCAGCTATCAATCTCTCACCGAGCAATTACCCAAGCGCGGGCCTACACCAACCTGAGCCGTCGGCGATCATACTCCGGCGACGGCTCAGTCGGAGTAAGATCGATGCGCCTACTTGCTGAACTTCCACGATTTCAATTGTTGGGCATGAGCCCGAAACCCGCGTGGGCTGAAGTCTGGCACCTGTGGCGTGTAATCTTGCCCAAACGATCAATCACCGGGCGCCTGGTGAGGGGTCAGGTTTGGCGCCGTCATGATGGCCGACATTGGATCTACAAGAAATTCAGCGAATATAAGAGTTGACGGGAAATCCGCTTCACCCTCGATAGCGGACGTCACCGATCACCGGATTAATGTCCGCTAAGTGCCAACAGCGGGCACATATGCGCGCCCGCAACGGCAGGATTATTCGATCACCTTGTCGGCGCGAGCTAGCACGGACGGTGTCCCGCTAAGCCGGTTTCACGCCGGAGATGCGCCTCACTCTACACTGCCGCAACGGCGTCGCGATGGGCGGGGCTAGACCGTATTACAGCCGCGGCTTG
>CAWFLW010000005.1:0-334697 GCA_963816655.1 uncultured Alphaproteobacteria bacterium
CGTCGCGCAAGCGCCATTGAGTCCCGTACAAATCTTCTTTTCTCTTTCGAGAAAATGGCCCTACGCGACGCCGTGCGATCACCGGCGGGCGCGCAAGTATTTGCCTCGGCGCTTCTCGAATTTCTGCATGGGGCAGATGCGATTGATATACGCTTCGCCAGTTGGATCGCCGCGCTTGACCGTCTCCCCCGCCGCCAGACGCGGGTCCTGACTTGGCCGCTCGCCACCGTGTTTGGGTTCATGGCCGAGCCCAAAGAGCATTTCTTCTTTAAACCCACCGTAACGCGCGCGGCGTTACTGCGGTGCGGCCTTCCATTAGGTTACGCATCACGGCCCTCCTGGCCGGTCTATAAGGCGCTCTTGGATTCGGTGAGGAAAGTCCGGCTGGAGATCGCCGACATGCGTCCACGGGACATGATCGATCTGCAGTCGTTTTTGTGGGTACAAGGATCAGACGAGTATCCGGATTAGAATGACCCGTCGCATCGGATAGGAACAAAGATGTGGTTTTGCTGTTTTTGGAGTCCATTCATGGAGGATTAGGACGATGGGCATTTTCACGAAAGACATCAAAACGATGGAAGATCTGTTCCTGCACCAGTTGGAGGACATCTACTACGCGGAACAGCAGCTCACGAAGGCCATTCCAAAGATGGCAGAGATGGCGACCAATGCCGACCTGAAGGCTGGCCTCAAGTCACACGTGATCGACACGCAGAACCAGATCGAGCGTCTCGACAAGGTCTTCGCCAAGCTCGGTCAGCAGCCCAAAGGGACGGACTGCCCGGCGATCGACGGCCTGATCAAGGAGGCCAATGCAACCGCGGGCGAAATCGAAGACAAGGCCGTCTTGGATGCGGCCATCGTGGCCAATTCCCAGGCAGTAGAGCACTACGAGATTTCTCGCTACGGCACCCTGATAGCTTGGGCAGAGGAACTGGGTCATGATGACGTCGTCAGGCTCTTGACGACCAACCTGAACGAAGAGAAGGCGGCTAATAACAAGCTCAATAGCGTCGCGCTTCGTAAGGGCGTAAACAAGAAGGCTTCTGCTGCATAGGAGCGGATATAACCCCAAACAACGCAGGAAAGGCCCCGAATGATGTTCGGGGCCTTTCCTACTGGACTTTGCCCTCAAGCGCCCCGGCGTCGTTAAGCTAGGTCGCTTCTTCACGCGGTGTTCGTGCTGCGGGCGATCTGTAGTCGGGACGAGCGGTGGGCCGTTGGTCCAGACAAGGCTCGCGGGTGCAATCATCCGATGTTAAACATCCGATGAATAGCAATCTGCTGCGATGTGTCCCGATAGCCTACGGATGTTTATCCGGGCGGCATAATTCGTGAACGAATTCTGGATGGTCTACGCTGGGTGAACTCCCGGTGGAGCAACCGACAAAGATTGAGTTGGCTATCAACCTGAAGACTGCGAAGGCGCTCGACCGGCGTTCCACCCACACTGATTTCTCGCGCCGATGAGTTGATGGAATGAGCGCGGCCACTGTTGGCTCTTAGCAGACTTAGGCATCGGCACCAGCGGAGGCGTCCAGGTGGGGCCGCTGATCCGGCTATCGCCCGCATGTACGCCGGCAAGGAAGCCACCGCAGAATTCGGCGACTACCACAGTGCCGAAGCCGTCGCGCATATGGCTCATTTTCTTCGGCGACCTCGTCGAGGCTCCAACCAGCGTGGCGGGATCAGACACTCTTATTGCATTTCAGGTGCGCCGCCTCGCGCGACGCCAACTACGCCCGCCGCGCGCTGCTCTCTGAACCGTGCCGAGCAGCTCGCCGTTTTAGAGCAACAGCCTGCATTGGCTCCCTTATCCGGCGGTGGCCCATTTCAGAGTCCTGGTGTGCGGTCGTCAGGTCGTCAAGAGTTGGCATTACCCTCTGTAGGTCCTACAAGAAAGGCATCATCAACGGCGACGCCCAAAGCGGTGACAAGGCGATTTGTCTCCGCAGCCATGCCTACAATGGCGATCAATTCAGCGTATTCCTGGTCGGTCATGCCCTTCGCGCGAGCGCTGGAGGTATGAGAGTGAATGCAGTAAGTACAACCGTGGGCGATCGAAACTGCGACGTAGAGCATTTCCTTGACTTTGGGCTCAAGCGCGCCCGGCGCCATCACCTGTTTGACGCTTTCCCAGGTCCGAACAAGGGTTTTGGGGTCATGAGCTAGCGCGCGCCAGAAGTTATTGACGAAATCGGACTGGCGCGTCTTGCGAATGTCATCGAAGACGATGCGCGCCTCCTGTGAAAGTTCATTGTCAGAAAGTAGCTTTACCGTCGCCATGCTCATCTCGCTGTTCTGGTTCAGATGCACAAGTCATAGCAGGTCCAGCAGAGTCGCGCGGATCTTGATTTCGTTGCGTTTGCCATTCAGCCGCCCACGAATGGGATAGTTTGTTGTTTTTGGCGATTCGCCGAGCTTGATTTCTCTAACCACGATGGACGTCTCGTGAAAATGCGAAAGAAGGTCAGTGCCCACGGTGCGATCGGCAAAAGCGCGACCAAGAAAGGCCGAAAAGCCGCGGACTCCGCGATCTCGACGTCCTCGCCCCTCGGCATGTTGGCGCTCCATCTTCGCGAGCAGTGGAAAAAGTCCGATCGCGATGGGTTGGTGTTTCTCGCTGAAGACGAGAACCGGGCCGAGCGGCTCGGCGGCATCGTCCATGCACTCGATCCATCGCTCGATGTTCTTGTATTCCCCAGATTGAATACGTTGCCGTTCGATGGGCTGGAACCGTCGCGCGAGATCGCCGGCAGGCGGAGTTCGGTCTTGCGCCGTCTCGCCAGAAGAAGGAAGCCGATTTGCTCGTCTCGACGGCAGAGGCGATCATGGAGCGGCTGCCTTTGCCGGCGAGTTGGTCGCGCATCAGCCTAAGTCTCAAGGTGCAAGCACCGTATGGCGAGGAGGACCTGCAGAACCGCTTGGAGGGATTGGGATACGATCTCGACGAAGAGGCAGAATATCCGGGCACCGCGCTCTTTCACGGCAAGACGTTCGAGATCTTCCCGGCCGGTGCTCTCGGGCCGTACCGGATCGAACATTCCGGCGATGCAATCCGGCGGATTGTTGCCGTCGACCCGAATGAGCATGACGTCATATCCGATTTCAAGGAATTGATTATCGATCCGATGTCGGAACGCCTCGCCCTGAGCGGTGACCGGGCGCAGCGGGCTACCTTCCCGGACTATTGCGATCGCGCACGATGGATCGTGGATGCAAAAGTTCCGGCCCACGCTGACAGCTGGCTGAGTACGATCGAGGAGGCGGCCGGCCGCAGGGATTCGGAACGCGAGTATCTGGGGCGAGCGGACTGGAAGAAGCTGAAGAAGCGCGTGAGTGTGCTTCCTGCCAAGGCGGCGTTTGTGGCCACGCCGGACTTCTCGAAGGTTGCGGCGCCGAGGAAAGCGCTTCGCGCGTTCGTGGCCAAGGCGGAACGCGCCGGATCTCGTTTGCTCTTCGTCGCCGCGGTCGAAGACGATCTGCGCGCGATGGAGCGCATGAGTGGGGTCAGGGCGGAGCGTTTCGCCAACTGGGACGAAGCGGCGGAGGCCAGAAGACGCGAGGGCGCGCTGCTGGCCGACTTCGACGCTGGCTTTTTCGCTCCCGGCAAAAAGCCGACCTTGGTTGTGACCGCGTCTGACGTGCTCGGTAGCCGTGCCCATCATCCGCAACCGATGGCCAAAGCCTGGACAGTCGCCTTCAATCACCCGGATATCCCCGAGCGCGGCGCGGCCGTCGTTCATCTCCAGCGTGGCTTGGCTTTGCTTGATCGTTTGCAGACCATCGACATGGGGAACGGTACAAACCGCGAGATGATCAGGCTCGAATTCGCCGGGGATGATGCTGCGCTTGTTCCCCCTGCCGATCTCGCCTTGATCTGGCCCTACGCTGCAGAGCCCGGCAAGCTCACGTTAGACAAGGCCGATGGCAGCACCTGGTGGAACAGGCGAGGCGAGGCTGAGCAGGAAATCGAAGCAGCGGCCAGGCAGCTTGCGAAACATATCGCCCAACGACGGCGCCGGCGTGCTCCCAAGTTGGTCGCTCCGGGGGCGGCCTACGAAAGATTCGTCGCGCGCTTTCCCTATTTCACGACGGTTGATCAGGCCAAGGCGATCCGGGACGTGCTAGACGATCTGGCGGCTGGTCACCCGATGGACCGGGTGGTCTGCGGTGATGTCGGCTTCGGCAAGACTGAGGTCGCCTTGCGGGCGGCGGCGGCTGTCGCGCTGTCAGGAAAACAGGTCGCTGTTGCGGTTCCGACCACCGTCCTGGCCAGACAGCATGTCGAGACGTTTCGCAAGCGGTTCGACCCGCTCGGGATCGAAGTGGCGAATTTGTCGCGGGCTTCATCGGCAGCGGAGATAAGAGATACGAAAGAAAAACTCCGTAGCGCCAAACTGAAAGTCGTTATTGGCACACAAGCTCTCGCTTCGACGGACGTGAGGTTTGCCGACCTCGGCCTTGTCATCATCGATGAGGAGCAGCATTTTGGTGCGGCGGAGAAGGCGAAGCTTTCAGGCCTTGCCAAGGGCGTTCATACCCTGTGGATGAGCGCCACGCCGATCCCGCGCACGCTGGCGGCGGGTCTTGCGGGATTCCGGGACCTCAGCGTTATTGCCACGCCGCCGGTGCATCGGCTGCCGATCGTCACCAAGGTTGCTCCGCTGTCGGACGCCGCGATCGCCGCGGCTTTGCTGCGCGAGCAGCGACGCCACGGGCAGAGCTTTCTGATCTGCCCCCGTATCCAGGATCTGGAGCCGATGCTGGCAAGGGTGAAGTCGACGGCGCCAGACCTCCGCATCGTATGTCTCCATGGCCGGTTGCCTGCCGAGGATATCGACGATCGAATGATGAGCTTCGTCGAAGGTGAGGCGGATGTGCTCCTCGCGACCAATATCGTGGAAAGCGGCCTCGATATTCCCCGGGCGAACACCATCGTGGTCTGCTGGCCGGAGAAGTTTGGTCTATCGCAGCTACATCAGCTAAGGGGGCGCGTCGGACGAGGCGGCACGCGTGCCTTCGCGTACTTGTTGAACGAGTTCGAACTCCGAACAATCCGAGAAGCGTTTGGCCGTGCTGGAAGAGTTCAGCAAGCCCGGCGCCGGCTTTGCCATCAGCGAGCGAGATCTCGATCTCCGCGGCGCTGGAGACCTCTTCTCCGAACAGCAGTCTGGCCATCTGCAGGTATTCGGGCCAATGCTCTATAGCCATCTTCTCAAGCGGGCGTCGGAGAAGGGCGCTGACGGTGGCGCCGATCTGTGGGTGCCTGATCTGAACCTGCCGATCGCCGATATGCTGCCCACGGGCTACGTACAATCGGACGCTGTTCGTCTGGAAATCTATGGCCGTATTGCCAGATGCCGCACCGAGGATGATCTGGACGATTTGGAGGACGAAACCGCGCGTCGTTTCGGCAGGCTGCCGCCTGCTGCGCGCGAGTTTTTCGCGGCGGCGAGGCTCAGGCTGGATTGCAAGCGGCGCGGCGTTATGAGGCTCGACGTCGGCCCGGAGGCTGTTGCGGCGACGTTCCTCCCTGGTCGGCTTCGCAAGTCGAGAGCAAAGTCGCTGGAGCGCAATGGCGATCGCGTGGTCTATATGGGCAATCGCAACGCGACGCCGTTCGAACGTATAAGCGACTTCCTTGAGTTGTTGGAGGAGTGACTGGTAGATTTCCACCAAGGCCATGACGAAGAGCCCGGCGGCTAGCTGCCTCTCAAGGCCGCATTGACAGCTCGATAGGCGAATACCACGGCAGGACCAAGCGTCGTTCCCGGACCCGGATACGAATCCGCCATGACGGAAGCCATATCATTACCACACGCAAACAGCCCCAAAATGGGTCGCTCCTGTTGATCGACGACGCGCGCGTCTTCATCGGTCGAGAGCCCCGCGCTGCAGGCTATCTCGGCCGGCCAGACCTCCATTGCGTACAGATCACCAATGCCGACCGGACCGATACATGGATTGGGTTTGACCGCCGGATCACCGTTGAAGCGGTTCAGTTCAGAATGCCCTTTGTTGAAGTCTTCATCAACGCCACGCCTCGCTTGTTCATTGTACCGCTCAAGCGTTGTCTTGAACCCGGCAGGATCGATGCCCAGCTTGGCTGCAAGTTGCTCAGGACTCTTGCCATGGACGACATACCCGCTTGCGACATGGGCGCCGAGGTCGCGCGTGCCGGGATAGATGTGACCGAAGCCGTACTTGCGAATGAACGCGCCATCGCAAATCAGCCAAGAGGGGATGGAACTATCCCGGTCGTTCGACTTGTACATGGCTTCGACAAAATCGTGATAGGAGTTGGCCTCGTTACAAAAGCGGCGGCCAGCACGATTAACCGCGATCAGACCCGGTTTGCCCCGATCAAGCAACAGATGAGGAAATAGGCCACGCGTGCCGTCTTTTCGTCGTGTGACCGATACCGGAGACCAAAACCCACCTTTGCCATTTTCGCCCAAGCTGACACGCGCACCCAGGGCCTCCGCTGCGGCGACGCCATCGCCGTGATTGGTTTCGCTTGCAAGCGAGTACGTGGGGCTCGGATTAGGCATGAGACGTTGCCGATAGGCGTCGTTATGCGCAAATCCCCCGGTCGCAAGGATTACGCCCTTTCGGGTTGTGACCAAACCTGAGCCAGATGGTCCGGTGATTCTGGCCCCGGTTACGACGCCAGCAGGCATCACTAGTTCGTCGAGCCGCGTATCAAACTGCGGTCTCAGGCCAAGCTTCAGCAGCGAATAATACATGCGGCCAACCAGAGCGTTACCCATCATCAATCGGGTTCCGCGTGAATAGCGCAAACGGTCCGTGAGATAGCGTAGGAAGAGGCCCGCCGAATAGATGAAGTTGGCTGGTGACTGAAAGCGACCGATGAGGCGCGGGATATCCACCTTACCAACCATCATCCCGCCGAAGATCATGAACTCCGGAATCGGTGGCCGCAGGCGCTCAAAATTCGCTCCGAGGACACGACCGTCAAATGGAGCTGGTACAATCGCGCGACCCCGCTTCGCGGCACCAGATTTCCGGCGATAGTCCGGATGGAGACCGCAGGGCAGGAACTTGACCTCGGTGTTGGCTTGCAAGTAATCGATCGCCTCCACGCCCGTGGCAAGGTAGGCGGCGCGCTGACGTCGAGTGCGGGGTGTGTGACTGGTGATGAGACCATCGAGATAGAGAGCGGCTTCAGAAACGCTATCCTCGTCACCGGCCTCCTTGCCTTGGGTGTTGCCGGGAATCCAAAGAGTGCCAGCAGACGTTGCGGTAGTGCCGCCGATTTTGTTGGACTTTTCAATTAAGAGGACATCAAGGCCTTTGAGTTTTGCGAAGAGAGCCGCGGCCATGCCCGCCGCGCCGGCGCCGATGACCAACAGATCGACTGTTTGTGTGGCCACGTCCGGAAAGGCTGAAGCTTGTTGCTTACTCATGGTCGGCTTTGCCGTCAGTTCGCCGACCGCTAGAAAGTCGGACAAGTGGAACCAGTCTGTCGACTGATAGGGTTTTTGTGCAAATGGAGTCAATTGGCTGACTGATGAGGAAATATGGCAAGGACTATCGGCTTCTCACGGACGTAGGTCCATGTCGATCCGAACAAAGTCGCCACGATAGGTGACTTCGCCGAGATAGATTACCGTGCCGTCTGTAGCGGTGAAGACGCGCCGTACCTCGGCGACCGGCGAGTTCAGAGGCACATGCAGCAATTTCGCGACCTCGAGATCGGCCGTACCGATGGTCAGCGTCTGCCGTGCACTCTCGATCGCAGGGTCGCGAAGGTCGTGCAGGATAGGGATAACGGTTTCGTTTCGAAAACGCTTCGGCGACAGGCGAAACACTTTTTCGTCGAGATAGATCGAGATCACGCAATACGGCCGCTTGTTGCGCGAATGCACGCGCCGCATGAAGACGTATTTGGCGGCGGGCTTGCCGTCTTCCGGAAATAGTGGCGCGTTCGTGCGGCTTTCGGAGATGTTGATGATCTCCGGCGACGTGTCGCGATAAACCTCGGCGAGGTCGGTAAGTGTTGTTTCGACCTTGAGCCAGCGATTTTGGGTGACGGCGCCGGTGACGAAGGTGCCGCGGCCTTGCTGCGCCTCGATAACGCCGTCGCGGGCCAGTAGGTCAACAGCCTGGCGGACGGTGACACGGGAGACGCCGAACTCGGCGGCGAGTTCTTCGTTCGCGGGCAAGCGCGCGCCCTTGGCCCACACGCCACGGGCGATCCGCTGCCGGAAGATATCGGCGATCTGCGCGTATTTGGGAACGTGACTGTCGGAAATCAGATCCATTGCGCGTTCTCCGGCTTGACGCTATCCCATCACGAGGGCCGCGCCCCGTTCTCCAATCATTAGACTGGTCGCATTGGTGTTGGCCGAAGTGATCTGGGGCATGACCGACGCATCGATGACGCGCAGGCGCTCGACACCGCGCACGCGCAACTGCGGATCGAGCACCGATGCCTCGTCACTGCCCATTCGACAGGTACCGACGCAGTGGAAGACCGTACCGCCGGTGTTGCGGGCGAAATTCGAGAGGCCAGTATCGTCACCGGCGGCCTCGCCCGGCACCATCTCGATATCCCAGAGATCGCGGAAGGGCTTCTGTTGATAGATCTCACGCAGGATCTTCAATCCAGCTACGATCGTTTTGCGGTCGATCTCCTCGACAAAATAGTTGGGTTCGATGCGCGGTTGCTCGAATGGATCGGCCGAGCGGATCGCCAGCTGTCCTCGCGACTTGCTATGGCATTGCCAGGTCGAGGCGGTGAAACCGGAATATGAGTGCAAGGGATCGCCGGGTTTATCGACTGAGAGCGGCATCACGTTGAATTGCACGTCGGGCCGACCGCCGACCGCGTATTCAGTGCAAGCCGCGCCGCCAACTTGACCAGCGCCGACGGTGAGGGGGCCGCGGCCCGCAATCATCCATTGTAGCCCCATCTTCACGAGCTCGACAGGGTTCCGGACCTGGTCATTAAGGGAGATCGGCTGCTTGAGCCGTACGATCAGGCGGGCCTGATAGTGGTCCTGCAGGTTGCGCCCAACTTCTAGAGCATCGGCTACGACGGGAATGTCCAGGCTGCGTAGCAGGTTTGCGGGTCCAATGCCCGACATTTGCAGGATTTGCGGCGACTGTAGCGCACCTGCTGACAGGATGACCTCGCGGTCCGCAATCGCTGAATGGACCCGCCCATTCCTGATCCACTCCACGCCACTCGCAACTTTACCTCGAAAGACTACCCTGCTGACCTGCGCGTGCGTGATCACGGTCAGGTTTGCACGGCTTGTCACCGGCTTGAGAAAGGCGGATGCTGAACTGGTGCGCCAGTGCTTGCCAATGCCGAGCTGGTAAAAGCCCACGCCGAATGTCGTTTCGCCATTGAAATCCGGATTGCGCGGCAGGCCGTATTCGACACCCGCCTCGACCCAGGCGCGGGAAGCGGGATTGTCATTGCGCAGCTCGGAAACCTCAAATTCGCCAAAGCCACCGTGATACTGACTGTCTCCGCCGCGAAAGCGCTCGTAGCGGCGGAAATAGGGGAGCAGCTCCCGGTAACTCCAACCGGTTGCGCCCGCGCGCTCCCAATCGTCAAAATCCTCGTGCTGGCCGCGTATGAAGATCAGGCCGTTGATCGACGACGAGCCGCCGATCACCCGGCCGCGCGGCCAGATGATGGCGCGGCCGCCGCTCCCCTCGCTGGGTTCGGTTTTGAACAGACGCGAGAAGCGTTCATTGTAGATGGTCCGATAATAGCCGACCGGGAGCTTCAACCAGAAATTCCGGTCGGAGCCGCCGGCCTCCAGCAGCAGTACGCGGCAGGCGGGATCGGCGGAGAGGCGGTTCGCAACGATGCAACCCGCAGATCCCGCGCCGACGATGATGTAGTCGTAGCCTTGCGCCACCATTTCATGCCGTCCGGTATTGCTCGATGGCCGCCAGATCGGGCTCGATGCCGAGGCCAAGTGCATCACCAAGTGTGATCGAGCCATCGGTGACGTCCGCGACCGCTCCGCAGAGTTGGTCGCGCAACGGATTGTCGTTGATGTCAACTTCCAGCAGGCCATCGCCGCCGACCCCGGCAAGCAAATGCGCCGACGCAAGCAGACCGATCCCGCCGCCGAGATAATGCGGGCAGAATATCTTGCCCGACTTGATGATATCTCCGGCGATACCAACGCATTCGCTCATGCCGCCCCACTTCGCAATATCAGGCTGAACGACGCGCAGGACATCGTCGCTCACGGCCTGCGCAAAGCCGGCACGGGTGGCAATGTTCTCGCCGGCCGCAAGCGGTGTCTGCGCTCGCGCGCGGAGGAGTTGCCATTCTTGCCACGGTCGATCGGCCCGGATCGGTTCCTCAAGCCATGTGAGATCGTATTCGGCTAGCGAAGGAACAAGATCGATCGCCCGCTCAACGGTCCATCCCTGATTGACGTCGGCAGCCAGCATGCCGTTTCCGACAAGCTGGCGGAGTGCCTTGAGGTTGGCGCGATCCGTCGCGGGATCGAACCCAATCTTGAGCTTGAGCGCACGGTGGCCCCTTTGCATCGCGGCTTCCGCCATCAGCTGCGAGTCCGTCGGGTTGATGCCGCTGGCGTAAGCCTTGATTGTACCGCGGCTGCCGCCGAGCAGCTTCCAAAGCGGAGCATTGTTTCGCTTCGCGTGGAGGTCCCATAGCGCAAGATCGATTCCGGCGATCGATTGCGCGAATGGGCCTGACTCGCCGGATTGCAGCGCCAGCACGGAAGTGTCTTTTGTCTGCTTCCCAAAAATCTCCGATGGTTCGCTCGCCTCAACGTTGATTGTATTAGGAGCCAGGACTTCGTTTATCAGCCGCGCGCGGTGTTCGGCGCCGGTGGAAGGAAAGTTGCACCAGGCTTCACCCCAGCCGACGAAACCGTCGTCGTCCGCGACGCGGACGAAAACCGCGGGACGGCTCGTCATCCTGCCAAAGGACGTGACGACCGGCGTCGTCAGGGGGTAGCGATAGCAGAAGGCCTGGAGCTTGCGGATTTTGAAAGGCGCGGAGGTCATTGGATTCTGGTCCGAGCGCGACAAGGGCATCTCTTGTATGGTCCTCCTATTTATAATATGACCTTGTCAACATCAACTGCGGTCGCCGCCGGAAACGTCGAATGAGCGAAAGTGTCGCGAGACGCTTTTTATTGGGGCTTTTGCCGTGGGTCGGCGCAGTGCTGCTGTGGTATGCGGTGCGCTGGAGCGGGTTCGTCAACGAGTCACTGATCCCTGCGCCACACCAGGTGGCGAAGAAGTTCGTTGAACTGCTATTCAAGGAAGGCCTGCTGCTCGACGTCTACGCCTCGACGCGGCGCGTGTTCTTCGGCGTCATCCTCGGCATTACGGCCGCAGTTCCCGTCGGCTTTCTGCTTGGTTGGTACCGGCCAGCGCGTACGCTCGCCGATCCCATGATCAATTTCTTCCGCGCGCTGCCGCCGATCGCGCTGATCCCGCTGGTTATCGTTTATTTCGGCGTGGACGAGGTGGCGAAGCTCGTCATCTTGTTCTATGCGTCGTTCTTCTCCGGCGTCATCGTAATGTATGAGGGCGTCTCGCAGATCACGCCGCTCTATATCCGAGTGGCGCAGACGCTGGGCGCCGGCGAGTTCGAGATATTTCGTAGAGTGATCATTCCTCTCACGGTACCGCATATCCTAACCGCGTTACGCGTCGCGCTGGGGGTTGCCTGGGCAACGCTGGTTGCCTCGGAACTGATCGCGGCTCAGCGTGGCCTCGGAGCGATGATCCAGAATGCGTCGACGTATTTCCTGCTCGACGTCATCTATGTCGGCATTATCTGCATCGGCTGCATTGCGCTGATCATGGACATGATTCTGCGCAAGGTCAGTGCGCGCTTGCTCGTCTGGCAGGAGCGTGCCGTCGCATGAGCACCGCAAGCGTCAAGCGTGCCGAGTTTGATAACGTGTCGCTCGCCTTTGACACACCAAAAGGCAAGCTCAACGTCGTCGAAAATGTCAGCTACGGCATCAGTGACGGCGACTTCATTGCCGTGATCGGACCGTCCGGCTGCGGCAAGACCACGATGATGAGCATGCTCGCGGGCTTCCAGAAGCCGACGACCGGCAAGGTAGTGTTCGACGGCGCGCCGGTCGCGGGACCAGGTCCGGAGCGTGGTGTCATTTTCCAGGAATATGGCGTGTTCCCGTGGCTGACGGTGAAGCAGAACATTGCTTTCGGCCTTACCCTCAAGGCCAACCGGGTGCCGCGCGAGGAACGTGAAGCGATCTGCGACCACTATCTCGAGCTGATGGGATTGGCTGATTTCGCCAATTCCTATCCAAAGCATCTTTCTGGCGGCATGCGGCAGCGGTTGGCGATTGCGCGGGCCTACGCGGTGAAGCCGCAGTTTTTGCTTATGGACGAGCCGTTCGGCGCACTGGACGCACAGACCCGCGCCAACATGCAGAATTTGCTGCTCCGCGTGCTCGCCACCGAAGGCAAGACGGTCATGCTGATCACCCATTCGGTAGAGGAAGCGATCTACCTCGCCTCGCGCATCGTGGTAGTGACCGCGCGGCCGGCGCGGATCAAGGAGATCATCGAGGTGCCCTTTGCCTATCCGCGCGACGAATCGATCCAGGAGCGCAAGGAGTTCGGCGAGCTGCGCAGCTATATCCGCGAGCTCGTGATGAGCGAGTACCGCGCACAGCAGGCACAGATACGCCCCGCTTCATTTTCAGAATAACAAGCAAGGACGGAGGAGAAACGCTATGGACAGACGACAATTTCTGACAACCACCGCTGGTGCCTCACTCGGCGCCTTCACCGCCGCCGCGCCCGCGATTGCGCAGGCCAAAACCAAGGTTCGTGTCGGCTATCTGCATACGGTTGCCGTCGACGGCCAGATCTGGACAGGCATGGACCGTGGCAGTTTTGACAAACAGGGCCTCGATCTGGAGCTTCGCCAGTTCAACACCGGCCTCGAAATCTTCCAAGCTTTGATCGGTGGCAGCCTTGACGTGCTCGCCACCGGCGCCGTGCTCTCCAACTTCCCGGCGCGCGGGCAGGGCAAGGTCTTTCTGATCAACGACATCGAGGTCGCGACCGCACAACTATGGGTGCGCTCCGACCAGGGCATCAAGTCGTTCGAGGACTTAAAAGGCAAGCGGATTGCCACTGCTACCGGCACCACTGCGCATGTCTTTCTCGATAAGGCGCTGCGCGCCAACAACATCGATCCAAAGGAAGTCGAATTGGTCAACCAGACCATGCCGGCGGCGGTGACAGCGTTCGTATCAGGTGCGGTGCCGGCCGTGGCCCTATGGGTGCCTTTCAACGTTACGGCGCGGGATAAGGTCCCCGGCGCTGTGAAACTCGCCGACGCCTCAGCCTATTATCCGCAGGCCGCGATTATTGGTGGTTGGGCAGCCGCAAACAGTTACTACGAGCCCAACCAAGAGACGTTGACAAAGCTGATTCGCGGCTGGGCAGATGCAAACGACTACATCGTCGCCAATCCAGTCGAATCGATGGAGAAGCTGCAGAAGAACCACTACAGTCAGACGCCCCTCGCCGACATCAACGAGTCCTTCAAGGCGCAGAAGATGTTCACGGCCAATGAATGGAAGAAGTATTATCAAGACGGGACCGTCACCAACTGGCTGCAGCAGTCGACGGATTTCTTCATGGCCAATGCCGGTATCAAGGACTTCACACCCGCGAGCAAATATTTCGATCCGAGCCTTTATTTGAAGACGATCACGTAGCGGCAATGCGCGATCAATCGCGCGTTGTCTCCAATGCAGTCCGCGATGCATCGCGTCGCGGGCCTTTTTTGTGAATGAGTTGAGACTACAAAGAACCCGCGCAAATCGAGGCGGTCAGTTGCTCGACTGATAAGAAAATTGCACAAAGCTTATCAGTTGAGGGCAGGGGCCTCCGCTCGCGTAATGAGCGGATATGGACTGGTGGTGGTCTGCCGATCAGAAATCTGGTGGCCTTACCTTCAGTAGACGAAGGAAGAGGTCACGCGGGAAGCGGTCGACAAACGACCAGCGGTAATGAACAAGATTCATGCAAAGAATAACTATCATCAATTTGACTTAGGCATCGAGGAGGGTCAATCTTCGGGGCTGCTCGTCCGATTGAGTAGCAGGTACTCTGCGCGCGCGGATCAGAGGCGAAGGCGTCTCTAAACGCATCGCTTGGATCGACGTTCGACGAGTTCATCAACGTCGAGGCTGTGACTTTAGTCTCAGGTGTTCCGATGACGCGCATCGCAATTGAGCACGGGCTCGTGCTTACAATGGACCGAATGGGCCTTGTCATCGACGATGGGCGCGTCGTGGTCGATGGGCGCGACATCATTGCCGTTGAGCCTTGTAACGCTGATCCCGTAGCGAATTGCGATCTCGTCATCGACGCCACCGGCAGGATTGTGCTCCCAGGGCTTGTCAATGCCCATACGCATCTCTGCATGGTGTTCGGCCGCACGATCGGTCCGGAGCGGCGCCTCCTCGAGTGGCTCGATCTCCTGATGCCAATGATGGCTGCGATGGACGACGAGGCGCTCTACGTCGCGGAACTGCTGGGTTGCGTCGAGAACATCAAGAACGGCAACACGAGCCTGGTTGAAAACATCTTCATGCCACCCCACGCTGCGGCAGATCCCGAGGACGCAGCGTTCCGCGCTCTTCGTGACAGCGGCATTCGAGGCACCGTCGCACGCGCCACCGAGGCGCGTCTTTTCGATCCGCGGTTCTGCGAGACCTCGGGAGAGCAGGCGGAGCGGGTCGGACGCCTCGCCGGACGCTGGCACGGTTCGGAGGGCGGTCGCCTGCGTTTGTCCATCGGTCCGCTTCTGCCCTGGGTCTTGGACGAGCGCGAGTTTCGTGAAACGCGCCGGATTGCGCGCGATAACGGCCTTGCACTGCACATGCACGTGGCCGAGTCGCCCGAGTTCAACCTGATGATCGCTCGCCATTTCGGTCGCAACATTCGGCAAGTCGAGCTGCTTGAGGAGGTCGGCTGCCTGGGGCCGGATGTGCAGGCCGTAGCCTGCTCGGACGTCTCGGCCCGCGAAATCGAGCTCCTGGCCGCGAGCGGCACCGCTGTCCTTTTCGACCCTCCGACACGTCTTTTCTGGGGTACCGGGTTTCCGCCGATCAGGGATTTCCTGACGGCGGGCGTGACCTGTGGCCTCGCAACCAATGGCGCCGCTGCCAATTGCGGGCAGGACGTTTTTGAGAGCATGAAATACGCCTGCGCGACCGCCAAGACTGCTGCGAACGATCCGCGCGCGCTCACCGCCGCGCGCGCGCTCCGAATGGCGACGGTAGAGGGCGCGCGCGCAATCGGGCAGCCTGAGACGGGATCGATCGAGGTCGGAAAGCGGGCCGACCTGATCACGGTGGAGACAAGGCAGCCCCATCTCGCACCGCTCTTCGATCCGGAGAAGGCACTCGTCTACAGCGCGCGCGGCGGCGACGTCCGGGATGCCGTGATCGATGGGCGTGTCGTCATGCGGGATCGCAAGGTTCTGACGGTTGATGAGAATGCCCTTCTCGTAAAGGCCGAGGAGGTGGCGCGCCGCTGCGCGGCTCGTGCGGGCATCGCCCTCCCGGCAGCGCAGGTGATGCAGGTTCAAAGCCATGCTTAAGCTGGCCTCAATGGTGGCGGCGGTGATTGTCTGGGGGGTGCGTGTCCCTCACGCTGCCACCCGAAATCTTCCCCGGTCCCATCGAGACCGCGCGCACCCTGTGGGGCGATATTGCAGGCGGAGAAGTGTGGACCGATCTCGCTATGACGATGTTGCGCGTTGTGGCAGGCCTCCTGCTCGCGCTGATACTGGGCGTTCCGGTCGGCGTCCTGATGGGACTTAATCGGCGCGCCGAGGCCGTGCTCGACTTGTGGGTGATGATCGGACTGACGGTCCCGAGTCTTTGCTACGCCATCATGGCCTTCATGTGGTTTGGACTGAACGAGGGAGCCACTATCATCGCCATCGCCGTCACCGCCGCTCCCTCGATCACGATCAACATCTGGGAGGGCGTAAAGAACGTCGACACCAAGCTCGTCGCGATGGCCCGAGTGTTCGAGGCCACGCGCCCGGCCATCGTGCGCCGCGTGCTCATGCCGCAGATATTCCCCTATGTGATGGCTTCCGCCCGCTTTGGGCTCGGCATCATCTGGAAGATCACGGTCCTGGTCGAACTGATTGGCCGTCCGAACGGTGTCGGGTTCAAGCTCTTCTACTGGTATCAGCTTGCTGATATGCGCCAAGTCCTCGCCTGGACGCTCCTCTTTACCATCATCATGCTCCTCATCGAGCTGCTCATCTTGAAACCGATCGAGCGACGCATCTTCGCATGGCGCCCACAGGTGGCGTTATGAATTCAGTTATTGAGGTCGCCTCGCTTCGGAAGACGTTCAAGGGCCGCGACGGTACGTCTCGTGCCGTACTGAAGGCTCTCGATCTGGCGGTCAACGCGGGAGAATTTCTGTGCATCCTTGGACCGTCGGGCTGCGGCAAATCCACTTTGCTCAACATCCTCGCCGGGCTGGACAAGGTCTATGAGGGGCGAGCTTCCGTAAGTGGCGGCCGCGTCGGCTATTTGTTTCAAGAGCCGCGCCTGCTCCCATGGCTAACGGCGGATGAGAATCTCGATTTTGCACTCGCCAGTTGCCGGGTGCCGACCTCGCGCTGGAGTGAGCTGAAATCCTGCTATCTCGCTATGACAGGCCTATCAGAATATCGCGACTACTATCCTCACCAGATCTCAGGAGGCATGGCTCAGCGCCTCGCCCTCGTGCGGGCTTTGTGCGTGGAGCCCGCCATTCTCCTGATGGACGAGCCCTTCTCGGGGCTCGATGAGATCACGGCGCGCCGCCTCCGTTCCGATCTTCTGTCTATCTGGGAGGAGACGCGCAAGACGATCGTTTTCGTCACGCACAACGCCTACGAGGCCTGCTTTCTGGCCGACCGGATTCTGGTGATGTTAGACGGCGCGTTCCGGCAGGAAAAGCGCGTCCCGATCCCCCGGCCGCGAAGCTACGACGATCTAGCCATCTTCGAGCTCAGCCGCGATGTTATTAAGGCTTTCGGCGAGGGAATCGGCCGCGAACCTGTCGCCGTCTGCTATCCAGTTGAGCCGGGCCTAGTCGATGATCTTGACCGGCACGCCGCCGCCCGAATGAACATCTGACCCATTGAACATTTAGGAGGGAAGTATGCTGTTCCGTCTCGGTATCTTCGCCGCCGTCATGCTCGCCACATGCGGTGCTGCCACTGCTCAAGTCAAGGTACGGATCGGCGATCTCGCGCAGTCCCTCAACGAGATCGGGTCGCGCACCATGATCGACCAGGGGATAGACCGAAAATATGGCATTGCGGCCGAGTACAAGGCCTATCCGACTCTCGACGGTCTCTTCACGGCCATCCGCGGCAAAGAGGTCGATGTCGGCTTCGCAGGCTGGACCGCCATCGCTCAGTTTCGGAGCAAGGGTTTTCCGGTCACGACGATATTCCCGGTCGGGCGCGGGGTGACGGTAGATGTCATCGTTCCAGCCGCGTCGCCGATCAAGAGTATTGCCGATCTCAAAGGCAAGAAAGTCGGCTCCTTCGCCGGCGCGGCCGGCACAGCGACCGTATTATTTCGGGTGATCACGTCAAAGTTCAACGGGTTCGATCCTGGTAAGACCGGCGAGTTGCAATTTGCCGGGCCGGGACTTCTGCCCACGTTGCTCGACAAGGGCGAGATTGATGCTGCTGTCATGTTTGATCCGCTAGCGGCCAAGCTCGAGGGCTCGGGCAAGTATCGCTCCATCGGCAATCTCGCCGACGCTTACAAGGCCGGCACCGGCGACGATTTTCTCTGGATCGGCTACTCGACGAATGACGATTTTATGCTGGCCGAGCCAGAAGCGCTGACGAATTTCACGCGCGCATGGCTAGAAGCGATCGAGTACGTGAAGAACTCATCCGGAAGTCTTCGAAGCTTACGGCAAGAAGTATGGACTTGAACCGGCCGCCATTGCGCTCCTGCGCGAGCGCGTGCTCGCGGACTATACGACGACGTGGAACGAGGCCGCCATCGAATCGCTTCGGCGTTTCGCTGGGATGGCAAACGAAGTAATGGGCGCCGGCTATCTCGACACGGTACCTGCCAGTGCCTTCTCGACCCGTTTCGATCCTCGAAAGTAAAGGTTTCCACGTCGGAGCGGCTGTGGCTGTGGAAATTCACCGCAATGTCTTCTTGCCCTTCACGTTCTCGAAGCTCTTGCTCATGAGGGTTGCGCACAACTGACTCATCCACTTGATACCGGTATCGTTGGCAAAGCGGGCGTGGCTATGGACCTTGACTTCCATGGGGGGCAGATCAAACGGGATCTCCAATAGCCGGAAATCCCGGGCGCGATGCAGGTCCAGCGCCAATCGCCTCGGAAAAATCGCAGCCAGGTCTGAATGGCGGACAATCTCAGGCGCAGTGGTGAAGTGTCCGCGCACTGCAATCCGCGGCCGAGCGTTTTCGCCCGCTAGCCATTTCTCGGCTGATTGATAAATCAAAGACGCCGTTCGCGCGTAGCAGAATCGTAGCTTTGCAAAACTGGAACGTGTAAGTTTCGACTTTACGATTGGATGATTTGCGCGCACCAGGCAAATATATCGATCCACAAACGTATCGATGCTGATCAGGTCCTTGTCAGAGACACTGACTGCGCCGATTGCAAGGTCGATCTCACCTGAGCGCATCGAGCTCACGACGCTCTCTGGAAGCAGGGGTAGGACATCGACGCGGACAAACGGCGAGATGCGCGACAGCTCGTGTATAAGCCGCGGAAGGATGTAGACCTCAGCTATATCTGACATGGCCACCCTAAAGGTGCGCTCGGTCACGTGTGGATTGAAGGCGACGCCGCTTTGCAAGGTACGATTGAGAAGCTCGAACGCCTGATCGAGAGGCTCGTGCAATCGAACGGCTGCGTCCGTCGGCAGCATGCGGTTTGCTACCCTGACGAATAGCGGATCGCCAAAGCGCTCCCGCAATCGCCGTAGCGCATGACTAATGGCTGGCTGGGTCAGGCCAAGCCGGTCGCCCGCGGCCGTCAGGTTGCGCAGGTCCCAGATAGCAAAAAAGACGCGCAGCAGGTTGAGGTCAAAATGGCTATCAACTTGGCTCATACAACGAATTATAACTATGAATTTGACTTAGCTCAAGCGTGGCCACATCGTTGCGGTGGTTACGCTCGTCAATGAAGGAGCCCGGCTTGGGCTCGTAGACTTGGAGAAGCTTTCTGTCGCCGGCTGACTGGGGATGTCCCTTCCTTCAGGAAGCTGCGTCGATCGATAGCAACTGTGCCAGTCACGAGTCCGAGTTTAATTAGAATCACGGCGGCCACAGGGAGTAGTGGAATGAACAGTTCCATCGCACGAGGCGCAGCTCACTCTGAAAGCGCGATCGTTTCTGACTTCGATTACAAGAGCGCGGTAAGGTCCATCCTTCCTCGTCTTGCCGCTACCACGGACGAGAGCGACAAGTTGCGTCGTCTAAGCGACGATGCCGCAAGTGCTCTCAGGGAATCCGGTTTGGCGCGCATGATCACGCCGAGGCAGTTCGGCGGATACGAGCTCTCACCAAGTGCACACATCTGGGCTTGTGCTGAGATCGCAAATGTCTGTTCTGCAGCGAGCTGGGTGCTGATGGTCTGTGTGGCTCACGACTACATCATCGGCAGGTTTCCGGAAGAGTGCCAACGGGAAGTTTACGAGGGCGATGCAGACAACCTAGTTGCGGGGTCTTTGGCGCCTCAAGGCACGCTCGATCGCGTCGCCGGGGGGTGGCGTCTGACCGGGCGGTGGCAATTCGGTAGTGGATGCGATCACTCACCCTGGTTCATCGTTGGGAGCAAGGTCGCCAATCCCGGACCTGACGACAATCTCATCCGTCACGTCATGGTGCCGCGCACTGATGTCGTGCTCGATGACACCTGGTACACCCTAGGGATGCGTGGAACGGGGTCTAAGGATCTTGTGGTGACCGATGCGTTCATACCGGAGCATCGAACGGTGCCAACGTTCCCGACCTTCCTTGGTCTAAGTCCACATGCAAAGGCGCCTACCTACCGCCTTTCGGTCTATTCCGGTCTTCCGGCCATGCTCTCTGGCTCTGTCCTCGGTATAGCGGAAGCCGGCCTAAAGGCCTTCGTGGAAGCTACCGCTGTGCGCACAAATCCTTACGGCGTAGTGAAGGCAAAGAATCAGGTCATGCAAAGGCGCGTGGCAGAGTCCACGGCGGAAGTCACCGCGGCGCGACGCCTTCTCGATGATATGTGCAACCGCTTCGATGTCCTGATGGCAATCGATCAGCCTCCGATGGCGCCTCAAGACCGCATCCAGATGCGATGGGACGCGGCGTATGTCGTCGAGCTGAGTCGCCGGGCCATCGACCGTCTCTTCGCTGCATCGGGGGCGCACGGTCTCTACGAAGGCAATCCGGTGCTTCGAGCCTATCGGGATATCAACACGGCCTGCCACCATGCGGTTGTCGATTTTGACACGGTGTCCAGCATGATGGGTCAATTCAAGTTGACCGGCGACTTGGGAGAGAATCCGCGCGCAGCGCCGTTCTGTTGATGGGCCTTCAAGATGCGGGCACCGATAGCGCAGTCATTTCGACCAGTTCACGGTTCTCGAGCCGCTCGAAAGGTAGCGACGTGATCACCGAAAGACCGGTTTCGCCCGATGTGTTCAAGCAAAGCATGCGGCTGCTCGCCGGAGGTGTGTGCATTGTGGCGACAAACAGTAACGGGGAGTGGCACGGTCTCACTATGACAGCGGTATGTTCGCTGACCATGGATCCGCCCTCACTCATCGCCTGTGTGAACCGCGATGCTGGGGCACATGGCATAGTGAGTGCAACGAAGCATATGAGCGTAAATGTCCTGTCTCACGAACATGCGGATCTGGCCGAGTTGTTTTCGTCTCCGAAGGTAAAAGGCCCGAAGAGGTTCGACGACGAACGGTGGGTCAAGATGGCAAGTGGTGTTCCCGCGCTCGTCGATGCATTGGCCGTTCTCGATTGCGAGGTCATTCGAGAGATGGCAGTCGGCCAGCATTCCGTGTTTTTCTGCGAGGTCAAAAACGCGAGGCTGAAGCCGAGCGGGATGCCGCTTGTTCATTTCAATCGAGAGTTCTGCGCTGTTCACCCGGTTCATCAGTGGTAAGGCGACGGCGCATTCGGGATCATCCGGCGGCTCAAAGGGTGCACAGCCAACAAACGTCAGGCAAAAGAAGGGGGAATTACCATGTTCAGGACACTGCTACTGGCCTTTGGCCTTGCGACAGCTTCGTTTCAGGCCTGCTTCGCAGAAGAAATCAAAATCGGCGTGCTTTTGCCTCTGACGGGCCCGTCCTCCGATGGCGGCCGCGATATGCAGCGTGGTTTTGAAATAGCCACTGAAATGCAGAACGAGAAGGGAGGCATCAAGGGCGACACCATAAAGTTGATCATGGCTGATGCCGTTGACGTCAAGACTGGGCGCAGCGAAGCCGAGCGTCTGATTCAAAGCCAAGGCGTCAAGATCATCATGGGTACGTACGTCAGTGCTATCGCTTTTGCGGCAACTGAAGTAGCCGAACGCGAGCGCACGTTTTACTGGGAAGTGAACTCTGTCGCTGACGCCATAACCGAGCGCGGGTTCCGCTATACCTTCAGGCCAAGCATCAAAGGTTCCAATGTTGGTGAGGTTGGGATCGACTTCATAAAGGGGGATCTTGCGCGCAACTTGGGACTAGAGCCAAGCAAACTCCGTCTTGCGATCCTTCATGAGGATTCCATTTTCGGTTCGACCGCAGCCAAGGCGATTGATCAGTACGCCAAGGCCGCTGGAGTGCCGATTGTCGAGTCGGTCAGCTACAATCGTTCTTCCAACGATCTCTCGTCGGTGGTCCTTAGAGCCAAGGCTGCCCGGCCGGACGTCATTTTCTTAGCCTCGTACATTCCAGACGGAACTCTCTTACTGCAGCAAGCCAAGCAGGTCGGCTTGCGGCCGAAAGCCATCTTTACCTACGGTGTATTTAACGATCCAGTAATCCGCGACGCCCTCGGTGAGGACGTCAACAACCTGTATTGCATCTCTTGGCCGGCCGGCGGTGTCGAACTGGACAAGTTGGCGGCTGGCCCCCGCGAAGACTATCGGGCGTTCTCAGAACGCTTCAAGTCACGCTTCAAGGTCGATCGCGTTCCTCAGTTTGCTGCAGCTGCGTTCGCGGGAGCGTCAGCGCTCTATAACGACATTATCGCAAAGGCGAAGTCGCTCGATGCCGATGCGTTGAGGGAAGCGGCGCTCAGTGTCGACATCCAGGGCAGCCAGACGGCATATGGCTTTGGCATAAAGTTCGGTCCTGACGGGCAGAACCAGCGCAGTCACAATGTCGCTTGGCAATGGCAGGGCGGAGTGCCCTCGATCGTATGGCCCGCACCCTTGGCAACGCGCAGTCCGAACTTTGGTCCGCCGGGCGGGAAGTAAGTCTGGATGGACATTCTCCTACAACTCATCGTCAATGGTCTGTTGATTGGCGGGGTTTACGGGTTGATCAGCGTCGGCTTGACGCTGGTCTTTGGTGTGCTGAGGATCGTTAACTTTGCCCACGGCGAACTGCTGATGCTTGGCATGTTCGCCGGCTTTTGGGCTTATCGGCTCGTTGGTGTGGACCCCAATCTCACAGCGCTCCTCATCTTACCGGTGTTCTTCGCGCTTGGGCTGGCAATCTATTACAGTTTGATACGACCGGTCCTATCAGCTGCAGCGCTAGCGCAATTCTTCTGCACCATCGGCCTTTCGGTGTTTTTGCAGAATGCGGCGCTCCTTGCGTGGGGTGCCGATTTGCGATCGGTGCGTACGACGTATAGCCAGAGCTATTTCGAAATTGGTGAAGTGACCGTCAGTGTTGTGAGAAGTCGTGGCGTTCGCGGCCTCGATGCTTCTCAGCGGTGCCTTGCTGGCCTTCCTGCACTATACGTTTATGGGCAAGGCGATGCGTGCAATGGTGCAAAACAAGCAGGCTGCCGTTCTGATAGGCATCCCGGTTAATCGCACGTATGCAATCGCGTTCGCTCTCGGGATCGCCTGTGTGGGCGCTGCGGGTTCGATCTTGGTGCCGATCTTTCAAATATATCCGAGTATCGGTTTGAACTTCGTACTGACGGCCTTTGTGGTCGTGGTTCTGGGCGGCATGGGGAGCGTATCTGGAGCGGTGCTGGGAGGGCTTATCGTCGGCCTCGTCGAAGCTCTCAGCGGCTATTTCATCGCGCCTACGGTCAAAGAGGTCGTCTACTACATTATATTTCTAGGGATCTTGCTGGTCCGGCCGTCGGGGCTCTTTGGCATCCTGGGCTCCGAGGAAGTGGGACTTCGATGAAGTCGCGTTCCATGGGGTATTGGGCGACTCTGGCTCTGGCTCTGGCGCTGCCGCTGCTGATCGTTCAGCCGGTCTACCAAAATGTATTGATCTGGATTTGCCTGTACGCCATCATGGGTGCAGCCTGGAATCTCTTGGGTGGCTTTACCGGGCAACTGTTGTTAGGGCAGGCGGCTTTCTTTGGTATTGGCGCGTATGTCTCGACATTACTGCTCCTCAAATTGCAAGTGCCGGCAATTGTGGGAATGTGGGCCGGGGCGGTACTTGCGGCTCTCTTTGGCGGTCTTATCGGCTGGCCAGGCCTTCGCCTACGCGGACCGTTCTTTGGGCTGGCCACGCTCGCGGTGGCTGAGGTCTTGCGCTTGACGTCAACCGCTTGGACTGGGCTAACGAACGGATCGCACGGCCTGTTTGTGCCAACCACGCCTGCTTGGCAAAATCTCGTCTTTCAGCATCGATCTTCCTATGTATGGATTGCCATCGCGGCTACGCTCGTGACTTTTGGGGCGATGACGTGGCTCTCTAGCTCGCAATTGGGACTGCGATTGAAAGCCGTTCGCGAAGACGAAGATGCCGCAGAAGCCATTGGCATCAACGCAGCTAAAGTTAAGGTCCTCGCCCTCATGGTCAGCGCTGCGTTCACCGCGATCTGCGGCACGTTTTATGCCCAGTATCTTTTTTTCGTCGATCCGGACTTCGTATTTTCGATCAACTTGTCAATCCAAGCGGCGATGGTAGCCATCGTGGGGGGCGTCGGTCATCCCTTGGGACCATTGCTGGGTTCAATTGTTCTTGTGCCCTTTCAAGAACTTGTTCGAAGCTACCTCGGCGGCGCCTATCAAGGAATTTACGGCGTCGTCTACGGCGCGGGCCTGATGTCGATCGTCATCCTCGCACCACGAGGTTTGATTCGGCTTTTCGAGCGACGAAACCAATTATCTGATTGGAAGGCTGACGTTGATCCTGGGACAATGACTGCGCCTTCCGCTCCAAGCATCGGCCCGCTCATGAGCGCGAGCGGACTTTCAAAGCGGTTCGGTGGAGTATTCGCGGTCAAGGACGTCGACTTTTCTATCGGCCATGGTGAGGTGCTGGGTGTCATTGGTCCCAACGGTGCTGGAAAGAGTACGCTCTTTAATCTTCTCGCCGGCGCGCTTATGCCGAGCCATGGGACTATTTCGTTCTTGAACAAGCGATTGCCGGTGCGACGTTCATCGCACAGTTCGGCGCAACTTGGCATAGCACGGACGTTCCAGCTCGTGCGTCCCTTCTCTAATCTTAGTGTAGAAGAGAACGTAGAGGCCGCTGCATTGATGCGCAAAAAGGGCGACGAGGCGAAGGCACTTGCAAACTGGGCAATGGAGACGACCGGACTTGCTCCAGATCGCTACCGCAAGGCGGGCGAGCTCGCACTGGGTAGTCGCAAGAGGCTCGAGATAGCGCGCGCGTTGGCGACGCAGCCGCGCTTGCTTCTTCTTGATGAGGTAATGGCAGGATTGAATCCCGCTGAGGTCAAGGCCATGCTCGCGATCGTGCATGAGGTCAGAAAGGCCGGCGTTTCCGTGCTAATGACCGAGCATCTCCTGCATGCCGTGATGGCTGTATGTGATCGATTGATCGTAATGCATCACGGTGAGGTCATCGCGGATGGAACACCAAGCGAGGTAGTCAAGCAGGCAAATGTCGTCGAAGTCTATTTGGGGCGTCGCGCGGGACCTTCGGCATGACCAAGCTCCTCGAAATTGGCAGCTTGCACGCTCGCTACGGAGATCTCGAGGTGTTGCGTGGTGTTGACATGGAGGTGCTTGAAGGAGAAATCGTAGCAATCCTCGGCACCAACGGGGCAGGCAAGACCACACTACTTCGCGCGATTTCTGGGGTGGTTTCAACCTCGGGGTCAATACGCTTCAATGGCAAATCCATCGACGCGCTGCAGCCTCATGTTCGCGTCGCGCATGGTATTGTGCATGTTCCTGAAGGTCGGGGCATCTTCCCTTTCCTTTCAGTCGAGGAAAACCTCGAACTTGGGGCCTTTCCAGCACACGCTCGTCCGGATCGACGCGCGGCTCATGAACGGGTTCTCGAACTATTTCCGCCACTTAAGAACCTTTTGCGACGTCGAGCGGGCTCTCTAAGCGGTGGCGAGCAACAAATGGTGGCGATCGGGAGGGGCCTAATGTCCAAACCGAAGCTGTTGCTGCTTGATGAGCCATCATTCGGCCTCGCCCCGCTGATTTTCGACAAGATATTGGATGCCATCCAGTCCTTGAATAAAGCCGGGTTAACGATCGTTTTGGTCGAACAGGCTGTGCAGGAAGCACTTACCTTCGTCGATCGTGGTTACGTTTTAGGTGAGGGGCATGTTGTCCTTTCCGGCGAATCCGATGTGCTTAGGAGCGATGCGCGGCTGCATGATGCGTACTTCGGCGAGCACCTTCAGCCAGCATCAACAACGGATTGACCAAGCTTAATGGAAATGGCCATAGGCCCAAGAGCGAAGATAACGTGAGAGCCGCAATCTAGATCGGAGTAAGAGAATGTCGACTGATCGAGCACAAGTATATGTTGGTGGTCGTGTTCATATCCTGGACGGGCAAAAAGCCGCTCAGGACGCGCTGGCGGTTCGCGGTGGCCTGGTGATCGGCTCGGGAAGTCGTGACGACATGCTCCGCCTCGCCGGCAAGGACGCTCAAATCATCGATGTAGACGGGCAGACTGTGATGCCGGGTCTTATCGATACACATCCTCATCTGCTGCATTTTGCAGCCAGAGCATACGCTTTGGTAGATTTGTCTGATGCGCGTGACCACGATGACATCGTTGCGCGTTTGCGCAAACGTGCAGAATTGACCAAACCGGGCGAGTGGATTGTTGCGACGCCGGTGGGGGAGCCGCACTATTTCATTCGCCGCAACTGGCGGGACCTGGCCGAGCGCAGACTTCCCGACCGTTGGACGCTCGACCGAGCAAGTACGGATCACCCGATCTTCATCGAAGCGTGGGGGCCCACGACGCCCAACGTATGTGCCTTTAACTCTACCGGCCTCAAGCGGATCGGCATAACGAGCTATATCCCGGACCAGGTGTGCCAAGTATGGATCGACAAGGACGATAAGAACCGTCCGACGGGACTTCTGCGGGGGGCAGTCAACAACTATTACAGCTTCGATCCCTTCTGGTCGCAGATCCAATCGAAATTGCCTGGCCCCGCAAGCTGGAATTTGCACGACAGCACTGCTGCTGCAATGGCCGAGTATAACGCAAAGGGCGTCACAGCGATCTACGAGGCACACAATATGCGTGCCAACCACATCCGGGCCTACAAGGATCTCCATGCCGCCGGGCGCCTCACGTTACGGGTTTCCGCGGCTTTAGAATCTGAGAGTTATGCTTACCCACCGTTCGAGGCTCTACCTCTCGAAGTGTTCCTTTCTGATCTCAAAGCCGGGCTTCCTCTTATGGAATTCGAGGACGAAATGCTCCGCGTCACTGGCGCAAGCTTTTCACCGGGCGGTCCTTTGGGCCCGGGCGCCATCAGAATGCACGAGCCATACAAGGGGCCCTTCGGGGAGATGACCAGGGGCATCACGTTCCTCTCTCGCGAGAAGCAGGATGCGTTCGTCGATTTCTGCGTAAAGCACAATCTCCGGGGAAATTTCGTCGTCGCAGGCTATCGCGATACGGACGACGTAATCGATGGACTAGTTGGAATCGCCGACAGTATAGGGCTTCGGGAGCGCAAGTGGCTAGTCCAGCATGCGCTAGTAATAACGGAAAAGCAGGCCACCACCCTGGCCGACCTTGGATTCCAACTGACAACGTCGATGTCATTCTCTTGGGGCAAGGGGGACGTCTACGGTGAACGCGTGGGTGAACACGTCTGGCGAGACCAGGTGCCGCTCGCTCGGCTTCTAAAAGCAGGCCTGACGGTTGGATGCGGCTCTGACTGGGGGCCGAAAAATCCTTGGGAGCATATCAAGCTCGCCGAAACGCATGAATTCTGTGGCAGTGGCCATCATAATGATACGCCGGATCACGTGATTAGCCGCGACCAGTCGCTTCGAACTTGGACCCAAGACGCTGGAATCGTGATCGGCAGAAGCGACATCGGCACTCTAGGCAACGGAAAAAAAGCGGACTTCATTATTGCAGACCGTGATCCCACGTCGTGTCCGCTCGATGAGCTTCCGGCGACCCGAGTTTTCGCGACAGCAGTTGGGGGCAGATTTGTTTACAACTCGGGGGTTGCTGATGTCGATCGTTAAGAAGATGTGCGCTGCACCACGTTGCGCGCCGAGCGATAGGCAAGAATGATGCTCCTTTGGCAGAGAGAGATAATGTTCATAGATGTAAGAGTGATCGCGTTCTTTGCAGCGATGGGCGTGTTCTTGATATCGTTCCTGGCGTTTTCGGATCCCAATCCGTTGATCTACCGGGGTCTGCTTTAGCGCGTAGTGTGAAACAGGCGAGTTTAACTCGGACGGCTTAACAGTGTAACTTTGCTGCCTCGATACGAGTGCCGCGATGAGTAGGCCGAATTCTTGCCGGTGGTTGTGGGCGATAAATCCAATTGGCGCCGGCGGAGTGTCTTAGAAAAGTTGGTCGACCAATAAGCAAAACGGAAAGGTAGGTTGTCGTCTGATATGAGTTCGACTCGATAAACAAATCTTACAAATGGAGTCAGCTGGCTGACTGATAAGGAAAATCGACAAAGCTTATCAGTCGAGGACAGGGGCTGACGTTCGTGTAATGATCGATATGGAATGGCCGCTTTCGGGGGTATTTCCGACCTCTCCGCCGTATGTCCGCCGCTAGGGAGGGGACCCGAAGCGGACATCGACTACGACGAGCCAACGTCCGCCGCTGATCCGAATTGTCGATCCGGCGATGGATGCGGCTCTATCACGTACCAGGAGGGCAAGATACTGCGAGGCGGCACTGCGCTATTCCTTGGCAATTCGCGAACCCAAGACGATACTGAAACTTTCGACGTTCACGGTCTCTTTCGAACCGGCGAGCTCGGCTTGGCGCTGCTCAGGTCGGCGGCCAGATCCTATTCCAGCTTGATATTGGCAGTCTTAATCACCTCGGCATTGATCGCGAGGTCCTTCTTGCGGAAGTCAGCTATTTCGCTCGGCGAATGGGCCGGGACCATGACGCTGATCCCGAGCATCTTCGCCTTCATGTCATCGGTCTGAGCTATCTCGACCATCTTGGCATTCAAGGTGGCGATGATCTCCTTCGGCGTGCCGGCGGGGGCCCAGATGGAATACCAGATCGGTACATCGGCATTCTTGACGCCCAGTTCAGTCAAGGTCGGGATACTGGGAAAGTCTGGATGCCGCGAGCCGCTGTTGATGTTGAGCAGGATCAGCTTGCCCGCCTTCACATGCGGGATAGGATTGATCTCGTTCATCATCTGCACGGTGTTCGGCAGGAGGTCGTTCAAGGCGTCGGCGCTGCCGCGATAGGGCACATGCAGAATGTCGAGTCCCAGCCGGTATTTCAGCATCTCGATGCGCAGATGGGTCGAAGTCCCGAGGCCCGCCGACCCGTAGGCGAGCTTGCCGGCGTTCTTCCTGGCGTATTCGACCATTTCCTGGAATGTCTTCGGGCCGACGGCCGGATGGATCACGAATCCGCACAGAAGGTCACCCGCACGGCTGACCGGTGTGAACTGCTTTTCCACGTCATAGGACACGGCGCGTAGAGTGGGCAGCACGGTCAGCGGCGCATTGGGTGTCAGCACGAACGTGTAGCCGTCTGGCGCCGACTTGGCAGCCGCTTCCATACCGATGGCCCCACTGGCACCGCCGCGATTTTCGATGATGAATTGCTGGCCGAAGGCCTGGGTCAGCTTCTCCGCCCAGGGCCTGCCGACCAGGTCGGTGGCGCCGCCCGGCGCGTAGGGCAGGATTAGCTTCACCGGCTTTTCCGGCCAGGCCGCGGCGCGCGCGATGCCGGGTGCGAGACCGGCGGCCAGAACACCGCCGGTCAATCCGAGAAAACGACGCCGATGCATCAGAACCTCCCTCGACTTTGATGTTGATAGCTATTCCTTGAAGGCGAGCTCGCGCGCCTTTCGGACATTCGGCGCGATGACGAAGGCAAGCAGGATCACCGCCAGAAGCAGAAATGACAGGGACAGTGGTCGCTGCAGGAAAATCCAGGGATCGCCGCGCGACAGCAGCATGGCGCGCCGAAGGTACGTCTCCATCATCGGGCCCAACAGGAAGCCGAGCAGCAGCGGTGCCGGCTCGCAACCTAGCTTCATCAACAGATAGCCGAAGATGCCGAAGAAGGCGATGAATAGTACCTCGCTGCCGGAATTGTTCAAGCTGTAGACGCCGATGCAGCAGAAAAACAGGATCGCAATAGAAAGCAGCCGGTAAGGCACCCGCAGCATCCAAACCCATATGCCGATCAAGGGCAGGTTCAGCACCACCAGCATCAGGTTGCCGAACCACATGCTGACAATCATGCCCCAGAACAGGCCGGGTTTCTGTTCCATCACCTGCGGTCCGGGTATGATCCCGTGGATCATCATGCCGCCGATCATCATCGCCATCACGGCGTTCGACGGGATGCCGAGGGTCAGCATCGGGATGAAGGAGGTTTGGGCCGCAGCGTTGTTGGCGCTTTCCGGTCCTGCCACGCCCTCGATCATGCCGGTGCCGAATTTCTCGGGCGTCTTGGAAAATTTCTTCTCCATCGTATACGCGGAGAACGACGCCAGCACCGCACCACCACCGGGCAGGATGCCGAGCAAGCTGCCAAGGACGGTGCCGCGCAGCACCGGTCCGATCGAGCGCCGGAAATCCTCTGCGCTCGGCCACAGGTTTGATACTTTCGAACTGACGAGATCGCGGCGTTGGGTATTGGTGAGGTTGGAGATGATCTCGGCGATGCCGAAGACGCCCATTGCAAGCGGCACGAAGCCGATACCGTCGAATAGGTCGTCGATACCGAAGGTAAAACGCGTATTGCCGGTGTTGACGTCGGTGCCGACCAGTCCGAGCAGCATGCCGAGGAAGATCATGCCGATCGCCTTGATGACCGATCCGCTGGCGAGCACGATGGCGAAGACCAGACCAAGCGTCATCAGGGAGAAGTAATCGGCCGGCGCGAACTGTTGGGCCAGCGCGGTCAACGGCGGTGCTGCCAGCGCGATCAGGATGGTGGCGACGGTGCCGGCGAAGAACGACCCAAGTGCCGCGACCGCCAAGGCAGGACCGGCGCGTCCCTGACGCGCCATCTGGTAGCCGTCCAGCGCAGTCACCACCGAACTCGATTCGCCCGGCAGATTGATCAGAATGGCCGTGGTCGAACCGCCATATTGGGCACCGTAATAGATGCCCGCCAACATGATCAGGGCACCTTCCGGCGGCAGCAAGAAGGTGGCAGGCAAAAGCAGCGCCATGGTTGCGACCGGTCCTACGCCCGGGAGCACACCCACCGCGGTCCCTACCAGCGCGCCGACCAGGCACCAGCACAGGTTCTGCAGTGTGCCGGCGACCGAGAGACCGAGCGCCAGATTGGCTGCGAGCTGGCTCAGTTCCATGCAAAACCCTTGGGCAGGATGGAGATCGGCATGCCGAGACCCCAGACGAAGACACCGGCGCCGACAAAGAGCATCAGAACGGAAAAAGCGGCAAACTCGCGCCACCGGGTTTCGGGCGTGCCGAGCGCCACCAGCGTCATCGAGACCAGCATCGCGACCATCAGCCCGGCGCGGTCGACAAGCAGCGCAAAGGCCGCCACGGCCAGGGTCACCATGACCATCGGCCGCCAGGCCCAGCCGGTGAGCGAGGCGCCTTCGGCCAGGATCGCCTTGATCAGCAGCAAGATGCCCGTTCCCATCAAGCACCAGGCGAGGATGCGCGGCAGAACCCCAGTCCCCAACCGCTGCGGTGTGCCCATGGGATAATCGGCGCCGATGAAGAACGCGCTCAATCCCACTGCGACGAACAGAATCGCCGTTGCCAGATCCTGGCTGCCTTTAATGCGCATTGGCTGCGCCTACCTCTCCCTGTTGGCGGCCGGTTATACAGAGATTCCACGGGCTTGCAGATGCCTTGATTGCAGCAACGCGCACGACGCCGCATGCGAATAGACCTCTGAGGAACCGACGCGTGGCAGCTTGAACATGACTCGCCTAATGGATTGGTTATGGAACGCCGGCTGTGGCCAGGAGGCTGTGCGGTGGATGGCGGCGAGACTCCCTGGCGCATGCCGCAACAACAAGTACCTGACCGAAGATCATTGCTTGTCAGCCTAAACGTCGATTGGGCGCTATGCCGCATCGTCTGTTAGTCTGACCACTGGCCGAGTCTACGAGGTTTGGTGTCTCATGAGCAAGTTGTTCGAGGAATTGGATTATCGACCCACGCCGATTGGTGCGCTGAGCCTGCGCAGGCGCCGAGAGTTGTCGCTCGGCGTCGATGTTTTCGAAATCAAGCTCGGCGATGAGTATTTGATGTCGAGCCTCTTCACCGCGTCAGAGATCGCACTGGCTCGCCTCGGTCTTGCAGCACTTGAGGGCGTCAATCTCGAGGTCATCGTCGGCGGGCTTGGCCTGGGCTACACGGCTCAGGCCGTGCTGGAACATGAGGCGGTCGGCTCGCTCATCGTCGTGGAGATGCTGGATGCGGTGATCGACTGGCATCAAACTGGCCTGCTGCCGCTTGGCCCCTCACTGGTTGCTGAAAAGCGCTGTCGACTAGTTCAAGGCGACTTCTTTGCCATGGCTAGAGGCGAAGCCGGGTTCGATCCTGACGCGCCCCAACGCCGCTTCGACGCAGTTCTTGTCGATATCGACCATTCGCCCGATGCTCTCCTTGATGATCGAAGCATCAGCTTTTATCAGCCCGCAGGTCTCCGCGCACTTTCGGCCCATATCAAGCCGGGCGGCATTTTTGGGCTATGGTCAAATGAAAAGCCTGACCGCGCTTTCACTGACAGGTTATCGGGCCTCTTCGCCGAGGCTTGGGCCGAACCGGTGACCTTCCACAATCCGCTGCAGGATCGGCCATTTACGCAAACGGTCTATCTCGCCCGCACTGCCATCACGTCAAACGAGACGGCGTGATAGCAGTGAGAGGTATGACCAGCCGGCGTGTAGGTCAATCAAGGCTAACGAGTGTTAGTCTCAGGCTACGAGTCAAGTAGCCCAACGACGGGCCAGACTGGTCATCCAAGCCGGCTCGGTCACCACAATAATATGATATCGGCTATCCGACCTTAACGAGCGCAATCAGAAAGTGGTCGGGGTCCCGGTAAATCAACTAAGCAGAAGTTCTTTTATCCGTGCAGCCAGCCCGTCCATCGCAAACGGTTTTGTGACGATAGCCATTCCCTGTTCTAGTCCGCCTACGCCCATGGCCGCCTTCCACATACCAGTGCAGCAACGGCGACGTAGCGAAACACCATCCAACGCATTTGATCACCGTGAGTAGTTAAGTCAGCAAGCTGCGCTCACGAGCTAAGTCTGTCAAATGGCGATATTTGCGGGGACCACACGAAAAGTGCCGAAATGAGCCGCTATACCAACTGAACGATCTTCTGCTGAGCCGCAGCATCTGAGTCGATGTAGCGCTGGGTCATGGTGAGCGCGGAATGTCCGGCTTACCGCCAGACCCGATCAAGCCTTCAGCTTGTTTCATGATCGATCCAACTTGTTCGGACTGTTTCGGCCTCGCCTGAGTTTGTGAAAACCATCCATTGCGGGCCAAGGAAGAGAACCTAGGCTGGCGGTGCGGCGCGGGAATCCCCGCACCTGCCAACGGGCTCACGGCCGATGAAGTGACCTCCCTTCTTCCTTTCTTGGTCGAGGTCGTTCATTGAGTTCATAACTGACAGCGCTTCTTCACTGCCATGGTGCGTCGGAGCCTTGAGACCGACCAAAGAAACGGCCCCAGAGAGGAATGACCAAACTGGGGCCGGTCCGGCTAGGGATTGATTAGCCTCCGTGCGCTCCTGCGACGGAAACGCACGCAAAACAAGTGCTGCTGGACAGCATCGTTCCGAATAGGGGGATGTTTCTATTTACGAAACTAGGTCGAGCAAGAAGGCGATAATGATCCATTGGCCGCCGACCGTCCAATTTAGCAGAGAGGTGACCCAAATAAGTCAAAGCCAATTAGAGCGCTTGAATCGGAAGTACAGCACGGTGCAAAGCAAGATAATAACGCCAACGACGACGTAATATCCGTATTGCGTCTTTAACTCCGGCATGTTTTCGAAATTCATCCCGTAAATCCCGGCGATTGCAGTGGGCACGGCTAATATCGCAGCCCAAGCGGCCAACTGCCGCGTGATCGTACCCTGACGCTGCTGCTCCAATAAGTTGCTCACTTCGAACACGGAAGTCAGTACGTCTCGCAGGGAATGAACCATCGCTTCGACGCGCCGCACGTGGTCGAGGACATCCTGAAAATAAGGGCGAGAGTTGGCATCGAGGCACGGAGTTTCAAGGTGCACAAGCCGGCTACAAACCTCGGTCATGGGACCGATAATGCGCTGAAATCGGATCAGCTCCTGGCGCAGACCGAATAGTCGTTTAACCTCTATGCGGCTGAGGAAGTTGTCGAGAGCGCTTTGCTCCATCTGTAGAACGTGCTCTTCGATTGTTTCGACCACGGGCAGGTAGCCATCAACGATGAAGTCAAGCACGGCGTGTAAAACATAATCCGGGCCATGCTCCAGCAGGCTGGGCGCCGCTTCAAGTTGCGCGCGGAGTTCACTATGCACCCGTGCAGAGCCGTGTCTAACTGTGATAATAAAATTTCGCCCGACAAAAACTGCGGTCTCGCCATAGACGATGTGATCGTCATCAAGATGAGCGGTGCGCGTCATCACAAACAGCTGATCGCCGTAAACGTCCACCTTCGGTAATTGGTTGGCCTTGAATGCATCTTCAATCGCAAGGGGATGAAGTCCGAAATTTTTCTCAAGTTGCTTAAGCTCTTTTTCCGAAGGCTCTAACAATCCGATCCAGATAAATTCAGACTTACCCTTGCAGTCGATCGGCTCGTCCAGCGTAACGGCTTTTACTCTCTCGCCGTTTCGATATAGCTGGGCTTCCACAACGCTCACGACGAGCTTCCTCCGAGCTTATTGAACTAAGCGAGAGCGGTGGGCTTTGGGGGGTGTGCGGTTCGGGGGTGATGATCGTGCAAATAGACTGCGAGTTGTTGGCGAAGGGACTCGTCGCCTCCCACGGCGTCTTCGAACAGCTGCTCCTGAAGTTCACGTGGAAGGATCGGCCAGAGCTTCAGTGCCGCCCGCCCCACCATATGTTCAAAACGTAACACAAGCTCGGTCATGACTGTTGTTTAGCCGTGCGCCGTCGAAAGGCGCGTCCTATCGGAAGTGAAGTAACGGAAAGGGAACCGCTGGCATCACCAGCGGTCCCTTGTGACATCATCGAGTGGTGGAAGGTGCCGGGGGAATTGCCGGTTCCCGCGCAACTGGCGCAGCAGGTGTAACCGGGCGCGTCGACGAACCGACCGTTGTGCCAGGCGCGGTGTTGTCAGCAACCCTCGGACCGCTCCAGGGCGCCCACATAAACATAACCGCAAGCACAGCAACCGCAGCAATGAGTGCCATCATCCCGCCGCTTATTCCAGTGCGGCGGTCCAGATCGTCAGTCCGGTTCAAATCGTCGTTGCGCATTCTCGTCTCCTCCAAAAGCATGCCCTGAATTTGAACAAGCCCCAGTAACAAAGGTTCCCCCCACGCTGATGAGGCCATACTTACCGTGTTCGACCGACCGCTCTTGGACGGAAGTCGCCTGATGCAAATGCCGCCGCCAGGACCGCCTGAGTCGAACGATAGTTGCCATCAAGCGTAATGATGCTCGCGGGCGGCGAAAACTGGCCGGGAAAGTCCAGGATATTGTGCACGGTCGCGGCGCGGAAGGAGTAGATCGAATGGGCACATCGCCGACTACCGTTATGCCCCTGCGCAAGCAGGATCGATGATTGTAGACGGAAGAGAACGTGATCAAAGCGGCCGTCGATGTCTTTGGCGAGGCTTCTGCCACTTTCTTCAAGGGCGCGGGAAAAATGGGTATGTTCCGGAATTGGAACCCTACCTCATCTGCGGCGTTTTCACACGATTAGTGTGGAGCACCGACAAACGGCGGGCGGATAAGGCACCATCACCTGCACCGGACGGGTCGGCCACGCCGCGCTTTGCGCGCCGGCGCCGCGGACAAACGGCGCGGCGGCGATTCCGGCGAGCAGCGCGCGGCGTGAGACTTTGGTCATGGGCATCATTGATCCCCGTACGCAGACACCGATTGAACGCGTAATGCAAGCGTACGGAATGATGGTGAATCTGACGGCAGAGCAAGAACAGCGGTCCGTGAGCGATTGGAGCTATTCCTGAAAACTCGTGGCGGCAGTGACCAACAACTTGCCGTTCAAGGGTTGCAGTTCTTGCGGGCAAATCGAAAAACAGAAAGCTCGTCGCAGAGGGCATAGGAACGCTTTATATCTGCTGGCTTTATCCTTTCGGGCCAGCGTCTCTGCTCAATTCTCTGGCCTGCACGGTCGCCGCCTCTCTGCCCCCCAAACTCTAGGGCGGGGCCGTGCTTATTGGAGAAACGGATGACAAAACCCACGGACAAGGAAATTGCGGCTCGTGCCTATAAGCTTTGGGAAGAGAATGGCCGACCAGAAGGCAAGGACGAGGAATTTTGGCACGCGGCGATTCAACAATTGCTGAACGAAGATAAGTCAAATCCCATGCGAACGCCGGACACGCTATGAAGATAAGAAGCTGCCCAAACTGTCTTGGTAGTGGCTGGGTTTGTGAAAACCATCCGCAAATCACTTGGGACGAGGATTTCGGCTGCACATGCGGGGACGGCATGCCATGCGAGTGTAATGACTCAGCTCATTCAGAAATGAGAGCGGTCGTTGTCGAAGAAGATGTTACTTGGCATTAGCTTGCCGTTCGGCACCGCGATGCGCAAATAAGCGGGTTTAGTGGAAGGCTGCCGCTGCGGAGGAGCAGGCTCGGATCGGTCAATGGCCTGCTTATTCCGTAACGTCTAGTTGCGAGTCATTTTGCGAGAGCCCCGCCTCGTAGTTACAGCCAGAGGACCTTTCGCCGCAGGTCGAGATCGTCCCGTAAATCTCTCGATGGCCCATCATGAACCACTCGGCCTCGCTCTAGCGCTACCGTGTTATCGGATAAAGCCAGTGCGAGATCGAGATGGTGATCCACGATGACAATCGCGATTTCTTTCCGCAACCGGTCGAAAGTTTCGAAGAGCTGTTCTACGACTGCTGGCGCAAGGCCCTCGAACGGCTCGTCGAGCAGGAGAACTCGGACATCGCCGGATAGCGCGCGTGCCACGGCCAACATCTGCTGTTCTCCACCGGAAAGATAGTCTGCCGGACTATTGAGACGTTCGCGAATACGCGGGAAATATTCGTAGATGCGCTCGCGTGTCCAATGAATGCCGTTGCCGGTCTGCCGCTTCAAGCCGCCAAGTTCCAGATTGTGTTCGACACTCATGCCCGCAAACAGTCCGCGGCCCTGCGGCACATATCCGATGCCGAGGCGGGCAGTTAAAGCCGCTGATTTGCCGACTAGTTCCGTGCCCGCCAGCTTGATCGATCCGTTTGAGGCCGGCGCAATCCCCACAAGTGTCTTGAGTAGCGTTGATTTACCGGCGCCGTTACGGCCGAGCAAAGCGATGATCTCGTTCTCGTGCAGCGTGAAATTTACGTCGTTGAGGATGTGGCTTTTGCCGTAGAAGGTATCGACGTTGCCAACGGTTAACACTGGCTTGGCGCCAGCAGCGGTTTCGCGGGGGCGAGCGGCGACCGCGGCGGCGCCGGAACCGATATAAACTTCCTGGACCTTTGAGCTAGTACGGGCATCTTCCACAGTACCGTCGAGCAGCACGCGGCCTTCGTTCATGACGGTGACATGGTCGGCGAGTTGAAACACCCTGTCGATGTCGTGCTCGACCAGGAGTACCGGCAAATCGGATGAGATTCGCTTGATGATAGCACCGATGCGCTCGCGCTCGGCGGCGGCGAGGCCTGCGAGCGGCTCGTCCAACAACAGGATTCGCGGCGCTGTGGCTAGCGCTACACCCATGTCGAGCAGGCGCTGACCGCCATAGGATAACATGCCGGCCTCGGCCTTTTCGATGCCTGCGAGGCCTAAATAGCGGATAACAGCGTCGGTCTCGCTGTTGATCGCTTCAATCGACAGCGCATTGGTAAACGGATCGAAGCGGCGAGGATGACGCGCCTGCACGGCGAGACGGATGTTTTCGCCCACAGTCAGCGCCGGAAACAGGTTCGTAATCTGGAACGAGCGACCGATGCCCGCGCTAGCTATTTCTTCCGGCGTATGGCCGGCAATTGGCCGATCGAGCAATGACACGGTGCCCTGATCAGGCGCGTACATGCCAGACAAAAGATTGAATGCAGTAGTCTTGCCGGCCCCGTTCGGCCCAATTAATGCGTGTAGCGTGCGGTCAGCGATCGAGATATCAACGCCCTGGACTGCCTTGATACCCCCAAAGCTCTTGACCATGTGACGCGCAGCAAGGACGGTCCCTTCGACATGCGAGGTCGGCCGCAAGAAATCCGGCAGCGGCAGCACTTCGATGCGGCGCGCTGACATTGCAGCGTCTTCGATCACCGTTTTGCGGAAGGGTGCGATCAGACGCTCACCGAAGCCGACCAGGCCGGTCGGAGAAAATACGATGAAAGCGACGAACACGAGGCCAAACCAGAACAACCAGTTCTCGGTGTAGATTCCCAAGAATTCGCGAAACAGGATGAAGAAGAGCGCACCCAACGCGGGCCCCAAAAAGCTGCGCATACCGCCAATCACAACCATCGCCAGCAGATCGCCGGAGAACGCCACCGAGATCGGATCGGCCGAAGTCATGCGATTCTGGAACAGCAGCAGGATGCCGGCGAGGCCGGTGATAGCAGCCGACAAGACGAACGCGGCGAGCTTGTAGCGATTGATAGGATAGCCGAGGAAGCGTGCGCGCTGTTCGTTCTCACGAATGGCAACCAGAACGCTGCCGACCGTCGAATTGTGAAATCGCCACAGCAAGATCAGGATCATAAATGCGATCGCAGCGACAAACCAGTAATAGTTGGCCGAGGATTTCAAGGTTCAAACCGACTAGCGTTGGCCGAGTGATGCCGCCGAGGCCGTTCTCGCCACCGGTGACGTCGGTCCATCGGAACGATACCGCGTATAGCATCGCGGACAGCGCCAACGTTAACAGCGAGAAATACACTCCGCGCCGTCGCAAGATCAAAAATCCGAATGCGGCGGCAATGATAGTCACGATCACAACACCTGTGATCGCTGGACCAAAAAACGAGTTGTGAATCCAGTTTCGTTGCAGGATTGCCGCCGCATAGGCGGCGAGGCCAAACCAGGCGCCGTGGCCGAACGATACCAGCCCCGTGTAGCCGACTAGAATATTGAGCGCCATGCAGGCGACGGCATAGATCACGACTTCGGAGGCCGACGTCATGGTCAGCCCGAGCGCCAGCAGCAAGTAGGGTAGCACCAGCAGTCCGACGGCCGCGATCAGCAAGGGAATGGGTAGGAACTTCCTCATCGCTCGCGCCTCACTCGAAGCGGGTGATGCGTTCGCCGAACAGGCCGCGCGGCCGGAACAGCAACACTAGCAGCATAAGCAGATAGATCGCGGCGGTGGAGGCGGCCGAATAGCCCATGCCGATCATGGCACCTTTGACCAAGCCCACGAGCAAGGCAGCCGCCACGACGCCCCAGAACGAGCCAAGACCGCCGATCACCACCACGACGAAGGCTGGAGTGATGATCTCTTGTCCCATCGCGGGATGAATTGAGTATATCGGGGCCAGCAGCACGCCGGCGAGACCGGCAAGCCCGATACCGAGCGCCGCCACGGCAGACATATAGGGCTGCAACGAGATGCCAAGCGCGCCGACCATGTCGGGATTCTGGACCCCCGCGCGCACGACGCGTCCAAACGATGTTTTCTGAAGTAACAGCCAAAGAGCGGCGACGCAGGTCGCAGCAATGCCGATCAGCACCACTCGATAGAACGAATAAATGAAACTGCCGACTGCAACCTGCCCACGGAGCCACGACGGTATCGAGTAGGATAATGGCGGGGCACCGAAGATCATGCGAAGGGCCTGCTCGGCGACCATCGCCAGGCCGAATGTCATCAGCAGCGAAAGGATGGGATCGGCGCGGTAGAAGCGGCGGAACAGCGTGCGTTCGATCACCATGCCGAGCATTGCAACAGCGACCGGCGCCGCGATGAACGATCCGCCGAACCCGATATAGGGCGACAGCACTAACGTGAGATAGGCTCCGATCGCATAGAACGCGCCGTGCGCCAGATTGACGATGCCTCCGAGTGAGAAAATTAGGGACAGGCCAAGCGCGATCAGGAGATAGTAGACACCATCCAGCAAGCCATTGAGGACTTGTTGGGCTATCAACATGGCAGACATGTTTTGGTCCCGCTGCTGGACCGCGCGCGGTCACCACGCCGGCACGGCGTCTTGAATGATGGCGAAAAGTGGCGCGTCTCTCCGGGGGCGGAGAGACGCAAACTTCAGTCGGTCAGCTCGGGAACGTGCAGCTATTTTCTTCCTTGGTAGCCGCAATCACTTCAAGATCCTCGTTCGGACCTGGTACCGCCGGGCTCGAGGCGAAGATATCCCACTGGTTCTTAATCTTGTCGGCAGGCAATGCCGTCACCGCGTACATCTCGTGCATCAGCTGATGGTCTGAGCCGCGGAAGTAGCCCTGTCGCGTCTTGAGAACATCGAACTTCGCGCCTTTCTCGAAGTGTTCGATGATCTTGGGCGATTTTGCGGATTTGAGCTCGTTGATGGTTTGCGCCACGATCTTAGTGGCGATGTAGTCGCCCCAGGCTTGGTTCTCCGGTGGCTTGTTGTATTTCTTAGTGAAGGCGCCCACGAATGCCTTGGTGCCGGGCGTGTCGATCAGGTGATGCCAGACCACGGGCCAGGTGCCGACGAAGTTACCCTTGCCGGCGGCCCAGGCCAGCGCGGTATCGAAACCGAAACCGCCGACCGGGAAGGTTAAGCCAAACTCGGCATACTGCTTGAGAAAGTTGGTGATCTGGTTGCCGGCAAGGTTGATCACGACAAGGTCGGGTTTGGCCTCGCGGATCTTCAGCAGATAGGCCGAGAAATCAGTTGCGTCTGTCGGGACTAAGTCATCGCCGGCGAAATTGCCGCCGTTGGCCTCCATGAAGCGTTTGGAAACCTTCAGTAGATCATGACCGAAGGCATAGTCCGCCGTCAGAGAATACCACTTCTTGCCCTTGACCAGACCGTCGCGCAGAAATGAACGGCCAACAGTCTTAACATACATCGAGTTCTGCGACTCAACGTGGAACATGTAGCGTTGGCAATCCTTGCCGCGTAGGGCGTCGGAATTGCCGCCGGTGTTGATGAACAGCGTCTTGTTGCGCGAAGCAACCTGCGCGATCGTCAGGCAGGAGGCCGAGGAAATTTCTCCAATAATGCAGGCGACCTTGTCGCGCTCGATCATGCGCTCGGCCTTTGTCGAGGCGGTTTGAGGATTGACCGAATCTTCCTTGAGCAATTCAACTTTCTTGCCCATCATGCCGCCGGAGGCATTGATTTCTTCTACCGCGAGATCGATCGCCATTACGGCATATTCGCCAAGTGGTCCGAGAAAGCCCGTGCGGGGAGTTAGATGACCGATGCGAATGACGTCGGCGCTCTGGGCGCGCAAAATTGCGGGTGTGGAAATTCCGGACGCCAGTGCGATACCACCCGCGGTCTTCAAAAGGGTACGGCGCGTGAACTGATGATTTTTGGACATTAGCCTTTGGTCTCCCTGATACGACCGCCCAAGCGGTTGCTTTTTCTTGCGGCCGCCGCCGCGCTCATTCAGAAGGGAGCGCTTGGCCTCATTGCCGTGATCTTTTTGATCACAGTCAGAGTTGCAAAGGACGGGGCCGTTGTCGAGTTTTTACCGGCGGCTTTCCGGCATCGCGGAGGTGCGTGTGGGAGTCCGTGCGAATTATCGCCACATTCCGCGCATCCGCGCCGCCACGTCGATGCGGGGTCCGTTACTCGCCGATCGACCCTTGGCCTCGGCTGTGGCTCGAGGCCATGCAGTCCGCATTGTTTCTGAGGGAAGAGGAGAGAGCTCGGGGCTTCGAGTGAAATGCTCTAGTGCTTGAAAACTGCCCCTCGCGCTCGATCGCTGGCTCAGCTAATGGCCCTATTCCGTAACATTTAGTTTGCGAATCGCACGCCGTCCGCTATGTCCCCCTCAGTCAACGCAGATATTAAAGCAGGCTCCGGGCTTTGCCACCGGAGCCTGTAAGCGGGCGGAGCAATCGAGGTGCTCATTTCTTCCTAAGTGCAGCCGCGGCCTTCAAAATGGGCAATCCTGCCTTGATGTCGGCTTCAAGGTCCGGGACTTTGTCATAAGCGCCTCCCGCAACAAAGACTTCAGCCGTATTCGTCAACGTTTTGGCCGTTGTACCGTCCGACATGTCAGATAGCGCTTGGTCCATCGTCTGGAAATCGCGCAAGCCTAACGTGTAGCGAGCCTTGGCCTCGTTTCCGTCGATGCCAGCTTCCTTGTAGTACTCGAGCAGATATTTCACGGCTTGATCGCGATTGGCCATGATGAATTCGTTGGCGCGATAAGAGGCTTCGACGAACCGGGCTGCGACCTCGGGCTGTTCGGACGCGAACTTCTTTGTGACGATGTACGGATCAATCACCGACGTCTTTGCGATCGCGCCGTCGCAAACGACCTCGAAATTTTCCTTGTCGTTCACAATATCAAAATCAGGTGAGGAGTTTGTCGTGCCGGAGCCGACCTGACCGGATTGTAGTGCCTGCCGGGTAACGGGTGGGTCGAGTGGAACAATCTTCATTTGACCGGGATCGACGTTGAAATGGCGCGCACAAGCGAACAGCACCTGACTCCAAGTGCTGTTCGGCACCGTCCCTATCGGCTTCGATTTCAGCACCTCCGCCGGGCTTGACCCTTTCAGTGCATCCTTGCGCATCACTAGCTTAATGTTGCGGTCCTCCTTCATCATCGTTCCAACCGATGTCAGACCGAATTTCGCCCATCCGGTGATAGCCGGGGGAGATCCGGTCCAGCCGGCCTGCCAGTCGCCCGCTGCACCCGATGCGAGGGCCGCGCCACCGTTGGGGAAGTATTGGATTTTAACGGTGAGACCTCGCTCCGAATAATAACCGAGCTTATTGGCAAGCCACATCGGAAAGCCCGCTTCGTTCGGCTGACTGGACAGAACGATGGAGGCGGCCTTGTTGTCCTGCGCCTGGGCCGTGCCCGTTGCCGGCGCAAAACCTGCTAACAACAGAATTGAAAGACCGGCTTGACGTTTCCATGATCGATTCATTGGTTACCTCCCTTTGTTTGTTATTCGCGTACTAACTCGCTTCGCACCAGTTCCCAGATTTGTCGGCGGAAGTCGTTGAAGTCACGATGATTGCCCGCGTCTTCGATCTGGTTTCCGCGCCAGGGCGCATCGCGTGGGATGTTGATCTCAGTCTTGATGCGGCCCGGGCGCCGCGACATCACCACCACGCGGTCGCCGAGATAGACGGCTTCTTCTACACTGTGCGTGATGAAGAGAACTGTGTAGTGCATCTGGCGTCGAAGCCGTGATACCTCTTCCTGCAGCACCGTTCGGGTCTGAGCATCGAGCGCTCCGAAGGGTTCGTCCATCAGCAGTATTTCCGGGCCGACGACCAGCGCGCGCGCGATCGCGACACGCTGTTGCATTCCTCCGGACAATTCGCTCGGATAGGCGTCCCTGAATTGCTCTAGGCCCATCAACGCGAGCTGCTCGGCCACGCGTGCTTCACGCTCCGCCTTTGCGACTCCGGCGACGCGCAACCCGAACTCGATATTCTGGGCCGCCGTCTCCGACGGAAACAACGCAAAGCGCTGGAAGACGACGCTACGCTGCGGGCCTGGCGGCCCGGCAGCGCGTCCGTCGACGAAAATCGCGCCGGTCGTCGGTTCAGTCAGACCCGCAGCGATCATCAGCAAAGTCGACTTGCCGCAACCGGAAGGGCCCACGACAGTCACGAATTCCGCTCGTTCTATGGCCAGATCGCATTCGGCCAGAGCCACGACCTCTCCACGTCGCGTGGCGAATTTCTTCGATATGGAGCGTAACTCCATCTTCGGCGGCTCTGATTGGGCCGCGGCTTGCATTGCCGCCTTATGGTCAGCTATGCGCACGAAATCACGTCCTGTTCAGATCGAGTGGGCGCCACCGCAACAGCCAGCGTTGCAGACGACGTACTGCAAGGTCGATGAGCACACCCAGCGCGCCGATCGTGATGATGCCGACAAAGACGGTTGCCACGGAGTCATTGGCTTGTCCCTGGGAGATCAGGAAGCCGAGACCGACTTTGCCCACAACGAGTTCGGCGCCGACCAGCGCCATCCAACCGTTGCTCACCGCAATGCGAATACCCGTGAAGGCATCGTAGGCCGCGACAGGCAGGACCACCACACGCAAGGTCGTCCAGGAGCCTGCACCTAGCGTGCGCGCGGCTTGTACCAGGACATTATCCACCTGGCTGACGCCGAGCTGTGTGTTGATAACACACGCCGGAAACGCCGCGATGAAAACCACAAGCGCCTGGGTCATGGTCGAGGCGCCAAACCAAAGGATCGCGATCGGGACCCAGGCAAAGGGGGGGATGTAACGTAGCAGCTCGAACACCGGCATGAGCGCTGAACGGAATGGAGGCAACCAGGCAAACAGCACACCGAGTGGTAGCCCAAAGCCGATCGCGGCGAGGACACCATAAGTCCAGCGCTGCAGCGATGCGGCGGCATGGCCGAGAAGATCGTTTCCGCCAAACGGACTGACGGCAAGCGTTGCGAAGCGCTCGAACAAGATCGCTGGTGACGGCAAGAGGCGGGCAGCGATCCATTCAGTTCCACTGGTCAGGACAAACCAGACCACGATCAACAAGCCCAGCGAAGCGCCACCCCAGATGAAGGCAAAACCCTGTTTTGTGAACGTTCCGGGCACGGAGGAGGTCATCACCTGGTCCCCGCGCGCGACCAGGGCGCAAGGTTTCGCGCGATGACCTGCATGCTAAACGAGAGAAAGGCGCCGAGAACGCCAATGATCGCCATGGCCACCAGCAGAATGTCGGTATCGAGGGTGCGCGAGGCATTCAGCGCGACATAGCCAAGCCCGGATGATGCGGCAAGAAGCTCGGCTGCGATCAGCGTCGTCCAGGCGTTTCCGAGCGCGATGCGCGCTCCCGCCATCAGCGTCGGCAATGCGGTGCGTGCGATGACCCGGAAGAGGATGGTGCGGTCATCGGCACCGAGCGTTCGCGCCGCTTGGACCAGAACGGGGTCCACGGAGGCCACCGCCTGCATAGAGTTCATCACCCATGGCACAAGCGCTGCCACGAACACCACGGACATGCGCGCACCGACGCCGATTCCGAGCCAGATGATGGCGAGGGGTATCCATGCAAGCGGTGGCACTGGCCGGACGATCTGAAAGATCGGAAACACCGTCCAGCGGAGACGCCGCCACCAGGCCATCGCAATCCCAAGTGGCATGCCAACGAGCGCGGCGAGCATCCAACCTCCGAGGACGACGCCCAAGCTTGACAGGATGTGCGTGAAAAGCGAACTGCCCAGATAGGGCCGTTTGAGAAGCCGCCAGAAAGCATCCATGAAAGCTTGCGGGGAAGGTAGCAGCAATTCCGGGATCGGACCGCCAGCGCGCGTGAGCCAGCCCCAGATCACTATGAAGCAGAGGCAGGATCCTATTCCGATCGCAATGCTGACCGACGTGATCGGTTCGCGACGCCAGAACGATGAAGTGCGTGTCCGGGCAACAACGACCTTCCGCAAACCTTCAGTCAACGCCGTCACGGCCTTGAGCCAAGAGGAAGTGTTGAAAAGTCAGAACAGAATGTCACTCGCGCCTCGTGCATTTCACGCATCAAACGTGACAGTGCGAATTAATCGCGTCAAGCCAATTGGGCATTGCAAAGCGACAGGCTTCAGCGCAATTCCCAGCGACTTTCGATTAATACAACCAGTGCCGCGTTGCGATGGCGCTACTGATTAAAATGCCATCCTAGCGAGTTAGCATCATCGGTAACACGCCAGCGCTGCAAGAGGTTCCCCGCGACGGTCGGTACACTGCAGTTCATTTCCTGTGAACAGCTGCTATGGAACAAGCTGGCGCTGATGCATTGCTGCTGTGGTCGTGACCGAACTTGAGGCTGCTGGTGCAGAAGTACATGATTCGATATCTCTCCGTAGGAGCTGCGCGATGAGCGGAAGCATAATTCCCGACGCGGAACTGACGACGGGGGAATTGCGCAATCTCAGGCGGCTCGCCGGATTGATGATACCGGCCGACGACGGGTACGGCCTTCCAGGTGCCAACGACGAGATCATCTTCAAGGATATCGTCCGTTCTCTCGGTCGCGACACCCGGGCTGTCGGCTCGGCCCTGGCGGTGTTGCGGGAGATTGCCGGCGAAGATTTTCACGGCATGGCTGCAGAGAAGGCGGAGGCGACTGCGATGGCACTGCTCGGCCGCGATGATGCGGTCGTGAAGGCGCTCGGGCGCGCCGTGCTGCAATGTTACTATCGCGACGACCGCGTGGTGCGTAGCCTCGGCATCGAACCGGTGGCGCCTTTTCCCAAGGGCCGCTTGCTGGAACAGGGTGACTGGTCTCTGCTCGACGCTGTGCGCGGACGACCGCAGATGTGGCGTGACGATCGGGCGAAGAGCAGCTCGACATGACTGCGTCTGCGGAACCGAACATGGGACGGCCGATCGACGATATGGTCGACGTTCTCATCATTGGCGCCGGGGCCTCTGGCGCCGTAATGGCCGCAAGCCTAGCCGAGACGCGGATGAAAATCCTTTGTCTCGAGCAAGGCGACTGGATCAACTCGAACGAGTTCCCAGCGCACGGCCGTGACTGGGAAGCTCGCCGTTATGGGGATTTTGATATCAGCCCCAATCGCCGCATGCGCGACGCCGACTATCCGGTGAACGACGACAACTCAATCATGAAGGTTGCCAACTTTAACGGTGTTGGCGGCAGTACCATCCTGTTTACGGCGCACTATCCCCGCATGCACCCGTCTGACTTTCGCGTGCGCACGCTGGACGGCGTGGCGGAGGACTGGCCGATCGATTACTGGACGCTCGAGCCCTATTTTGCAGAGAATGACCTCGTTACCGGTGTGGCCGGGTTGGCTGGCGACCCCGCCTATCCGCTGCACGAGCCGACCATGCCGCCGGTACCGCTAGGAAAGAGCGGTACGCGCTATGCACGAGCAATGAACCAACTGGGTTGGCATTGGTGGCCATCGGACATCTCAATCGCCACCACTGAATACAACGGTCGCGCCAAGTGCATCAATCTCGGCCATTGCACGCCAGGATGCGCGCAAGGGGCGAAGGCGAGCGTCGATATCACCTACTGGCCGCTTGCGCTTCGCGCTCGCGTGGAGTTGCGCACGCGTTGCCGTGTCCGTGAAATCACCACCAACGAACACGGCATGGCGTCCGGCGTGATCTACTATGATTCCAGGGGGGTTGAGCGGTTCCAGCCCGCGGAAATGGTGATACTGGCTGCAAATGGCATCGGGACACCTCGGCTGCTCCTGAACTCGGCGTCGCCGCGTTTTCCTGACGGCCTTGCCAATGGCTCAGGGCTCGTCGGCAAGAACCTGATGCTGCATCCCTGGCCGCAGGTGGCCGGCTATGTCGAGGAAGAACTCGACGGCGATCGTGGCCCGCAGACTGTGATGTGGAGCAAGCAGTTCTACGAGAGCGATCCTTCGCGGGATTTTGTCCGAGGCTATACACTTCAGTTCAATCGCGGGACCGGCCCCGTGAATGAAGCAATAACCAGCATGATCGCAGGCCGCCTCCCCTGGGGCAAAGACCATCACCGGGTCTATCGCACGCTCGTCTATCGTCGCCTGCAGATCGGCGTCGCGTGCGAGGACCTCCCGGAAGAACACAACCGTGTGACTCTGGATCCGGTGCTAAAGGACGCTCACGGCATTCCAGCTCCCAAAATTGACTATGCGATGGGTGAGAACACGCGGCGCATGATGGAGCACGGCATCGCGCGAGCGTCGGAGATTCTCGCTGCCGCCGGCGCCAAGAACATCGGATGCTCGCGGACGCTCCTGAACAGCCCAGGCCACCTGTTGGGTACCGCACGCATGGGCCTCGACCCCGAGCGCTCCGTAGTCAACGAATGGGGACGCTGTCACGACGTCAGGAATCTGTTTATCGTCGACGGCAGCATCTGGGTCACCTCTGGTGGCGTAAACCCGACGTCCACCATTCAAGCGCTTGCGCTTTACATCGCCGACAACATCAAGAAGCGCCTGGCGACGCTGTTTGATTGAGGTCCGTTTTCTATCCAGCTTTACGTCACGAGAGGCCAATGATGACGCTGAAACGACGCAAGATCGGCAAGACGAACCTCGAAGTAACGGAACTTGGCCTCGGCGGCGCGCCGATGGGTGGCTTCCGGGCGACCATCTCCGACGCTGAAGCCACGATGCTATCAGATGCGGCATATGAAGGTGGCGTGCGCTATTTTGATACGTCCCCGTTCTACGGCTATGGTCGCAGCGAGCTGCGCATGGGCACTGCGCTGCGCCAGAGGCCGCGCCATGAGTACGTGCTCTCAACCAAGGTCGGCCGCATCCTGCACCCGATGAGGCCTGGCGAGGGAAAGCCGGCAGAATTTCGCCAGAACGGCCTGCCGGGCTTCGCGCCGGTGTTTGACTACACTTACGACGGCGTCATGCGCTCGCTTGAGCATTCACATATGAGACTTGGGCTAGCTCGTATCGACATAGCGCTGATCCATGACGTCGATTTCTGGACCATCAAGGATCGCACCATCCTCGAGGAGCGTTTCAAGACGGTGATGGATTCGGGCTTCAAGGCGCTCGACGAATGTCGGAGGGCCGGCGTTATCGGGGCCATCGGTGTCGGGATCAACGAGTCGGACACGAGCCTGCGCTTCATCCAGGCCGGCAATTTCGACTGTATGCTGCTGGCCGGCCGCTATACGCTGCTTGAGCAAGGCGGTCTTGATGCATTCCTGCCAGAATGCGTGAAGCGGAGCGTATCCGTGATCCTGGGCGGACCCTACAATTCCGGTATCCTCACCGGTGGCGTCAAACCCGGCGCCACGCACGATTATGTTGCTGCGCCAATACATCTGATCGAGAAAGCGCAGAAGATCGAAGCGGTCTGCCAACGTCATGGCGTCGAGCTCGGCGCGGCCGCAATGCAGTTCCCGCTCTTTCATCCGGCTGTGTGCTCGGTAATTCCGGGAGCACTGAGCGCCGTCGAAGTGAGGCAGAACATCGCGCGCCTATCGGCTGTAATTCCGGTGGAGCTTTGGGGCGAACTCAAGCGCGAAAAGCTGCTCGATCCCCATGCGCCAACGCCTAATTGAAAGCGTCGCGGACAGCACTGTTGATGTCGGCTTCATACGCGGAGAGCACGCTTCAGCCGGTCTATTTTAGAATGATCGTGCAGTCGCCTCGGGCCGATATTTCGCCGATATTAAATCGGACGAGGCCGTGTGGATCGGCCGCGCTGGCGATCTGGTTCAGCGTCGGGTGAGCGCAATCGTTGCGTTCGGCGTTGCGGAGCGTCTTAGGGCAACTGATCGATCCGAGCTGCATCAAATTGAGCACTGAGAGATCCAAAATCCGAAAAGCGACATGAAGTTTGGCGATCATTCTTGATCGATCAGTGTGATCTGAAAACCAGCATCTTCAAGTGCTACAAGGATACGCTTCGCCACTATTTTTGCTTCTTCCGGATCCAGCTTATAATCAGGATGGTCTTTAAAGCTTTCTATTATCTCGGTGGCGATGACTACATTTGTTTGATGCTCGTCAACCATGGAAACTCCTTTCATATGCAAGTTTCAGAGAGCGTTCGAGCCTTGGCCCGGCCAAAGGTTGGCTGCAAGGATTTGTACCAGCAATCGGGCGGATGCAGCTTACTGGAATTCACGGACCTCAGTCGTTTTTAGACCATTCGAACCTATAATAATGGAAGTTCAGCACCCTACACTTTCGCTGGGGACCTTTTCGACTGGCTACCATTGAGGGAGTAGTTTTCGCAGATATGCTCGCATTGCCACGCCAGCATACATCCCCAAACGATTGAGACGCGCCTTTACTGGGCGAACAACACCCCGGCGACCGGCACCGGGGCTGGCGACTCTCAGCCAGCTCGGACCGCCTCCAATAGGGCTTCCGAGGAGAAGGGTTTTCGCAAAAATCGAGCGTTGCCCCGGTTGCGAGGCGGATCGCTGCCGGAAATCAGCACGACATTCAGCCGCGGAAAGATTGTGCGGGCGAATGCCGCGAGCTCCGATCCAAGCATGGGCCCTTCAAGGTTTTGATCCGTAACGACCGCGCGGAACTCCGCACCCGATGTCGCGATGATCAATTCAGCGGCTTCAGCTGTTGCGCATTCCAGAACTTCAAATCCGTCCGCCATCAAAATGTTGGCGAGAGCTTCCCGCTGTAGAACGTCATCTTCCACCAAGAGCGCCATAAATTTGGACATAGACAACTCCTTGTATATATTGGCTAATGTGCTTCCTTCCGATTGGTTGCCAAGGTCCCTTCATAGAAGTGCGAATCTTTTCGGCGTTCTGTGCAGAAGTGGACAAAGCTGCTGGAGGCGTCGATCTTCGAATCAATTCCGATCGGACGAACGCCGCCTTTACGTGAGTGCAACCATTTTAGGGTGCGGTTGACGTGATCCTCAATGGCCTCTGGTTAGCGCGCTGGGACGGGCCTATCCCCCTTTTCCCGTTCCGTGTACGGTCTCGCGTCTGTTCGCGAGGTTTCTTGACCCCAAATGCCCATTTCAAGCCGGTTTGTCATAAGTTCGACGATCATCCTGCTTGCGATCGGCTTTCTGACCCTGCTGGGCATTGTCGGCTCCACGGCCTGGCTCAGCGAGAAATCCAACTCCTATTTCGAAGAAAGTAACCGCTCGCGCGCGTTGCGCGTTGCGGCGATTGAGCTTCGCAATGCCTTGCAAGGCGCGGAGTCCAGTCAGCGCGGCTATCTGGTTTCCGGCAACGAGATCTATCTCGCGCCCTATGATGCTGCCAAGACGCAGACACTTGGTCAATTTGACCGGTTGAAAGAGCTGCTACCACCGTCGCCGCAGAACCGGCAGATGATGGATCGCCTGTCCGCGATTATCGCGGACAAGGTCGCCGAGATGGACCAGACGATCGCGCTCAAGACCGATCTCCAGGACGCACCGGCGGCGACGATCTTCCGCAGCAATCGCGGCAAAGCGCTGATGGATGAGGCAAGCTTATTTCTTTCCAGCATCATCCGCGTTGTGGACGAACGTCTGGCGATCGGTATGAATGACCAGCGGCAGAATGCGTTGCTTTTGCGCCTGGCCACCATCATCGGCGGCCTTGTGATCGCGGTGGTTGTCGGAGCCACCATGTTCACCGTATTCCGGTACGCTTCCGAGATCTCCGCGGCGCGCAACCAACTTAACGCGCTCAATCTGTCACTTGAGGATCGCGTCAACATCCGCACGGCACAATTGGCGGAGGCAAGGGACCGCGCCGAGCTGCTGGTGGCTGAGGTCAATCATCGCGTTGCGAACAGCCTTTCGCTCGTCGCCTCCCTCGTCCGACTGCAATCGAATGTGATCACTGACAAGGCGTCTAAGGATGCGCTGAAGGAGACGGAGGCGAGAATTCTAGCCGTCGCCTCCGTTCACAAGCGATTGTACAGCGGCGATGACGCGAAGTATGTCGATCTGCAGGAGTACCTCTCCAGCGTGCTTGAGAGTGTGGAGGCCTCGATGCGCGGCCAAGGGCACGTGGCATCGCTGCGCTGCGATCTGGAACCACTCAAGCTCAAGACCGACTCCAGCATCAATCTCGGCGTGATCGTCAACGAATGGGTGACCAACGCGTTCAAATATGCCTATCCCGACAAACCCGGAGAGGTCCGCGTGCGCTTGAAGCGGCTGGCCGGCGACAAGGCCGAGCTGTCGGTCGAGGATGACGGAGTCGGCCGTGCCGACGGTCCGTCCAAGGGTACCGGCCTCGGCACGCGCATCGTCAACGCCATGGCGAAGTCGATCGGCGGTGACGTCGAGTATGTTGCGGCAGGAAGCGGTACGGTTGCTCGCCTGGCCTTTTCTTATGCTCTTGAAGGCTAGGAACGATGTACCGTATCTCTATTTTGGCTGTTTTGCTGCTGTTGGGCGGCATCGGCAGTCCCGACGCGCAGCAAGGCCCGCCCGGCCTGACGCGACCGGTCATTCTGCCTCCGTTCGACCCCTCCAGGCCACGCTGCGTCGCCCCGCCAGACCTCAACAAGGTGCTTGCTTTCGCCCAGGACAACGAACGCAAATTCATGCAGGGCGTCGCACGCGGCCTTGAACTTGCGGCCAAGGATCGCGGGCTTGCATATCGGATCGCGCAGGCCGGCAATGATGCCGGCAAAATGATCGAACAAGTCGAAGCGTTTCGAGACGCAAGGATGGGGGCGCTCGTTGCGGCGCCCGTGGACGCTCCCTCGCTCGCGCCGGCGCTGCAGAAGGTGATCTGGTCCGGCGCCTATGTCGGCACCGTCGTGCCGCCGCCGGCAACATCCTTGCTCAATGCGCCGCAATACTTGACGGGGAAAGTGCTGGGCGACGAAGCCGCGAAATACATCAGCACGCGCCTCAACGGCAAGGCCAAGGTCGTTCTCCTGACGCACGACAGTTTGCAGTTCCTGGCGCCGCGGTTCACCGCGATGCGCGACGCCTTGCGGAGCTTGCCGGGCGCCGTCATCGTGGCCGATATCTCGCCCTTGACCGTGGACGAAGCCGGCGGGAAGGCGATGATGCGGACGATACTGCTCGCCAATCCCGATATAGATGTTGTGCTGGGTGCGGATACTGTGGTGCTCGGTGCGCTGGCCGCGCTCCGCGAAGCCGGCAAGGCGCGCGACAACCAGTTTCTCGGCGGAATCGACGGCGAACCCGCAGCAGTTGATGAAATCAAGAAAGGCGGGCCCTACAAGGCAAGCGTCAGCCTGGCGTCCCCGATCTTCGGATACGCGATGGGACAGCATGGCGCTGACTGGCTGGAAGGGAAGAACGTTCCGCAAGCGATGGACATACTTCCGAAGGCTCTGACGCTGCAGAATATTACGCAATACGAAGCCGATGCCGCCGATCCGGCTTCGGTTTACCGCGACGGCGAGCGGCGGAACGCATATCTCAGGATGTACGGAAATATCTGCTACGATACGCGTGACCAGTACATCAATTTCCCCTGGTCGTCGGAGCGCAAATAAACTCACGAGTTTCTGAGGAGACCGGGGCTCAAGCGGTTTCAAGGCCGACCACGGCCGCGAAATGGCATCCAGCAGCCAGCAGCACAAAGCTGTGCCAAATAGCGTTCTGAAAGCGCAATCGCTCCCAGGAATGGAAAATGACGCCGAACGTATACAAAGTGCCCCCGGCGGCAATCAATACCAGGGTCGATAATGGAAGAGCTGCAACCGCCTTGTCGTATGCGATAATCCCGCTCCATCCCAGCGCGAGATATAATCCGATGGAAAGTCTGTCGAAGCGGCCAGGAAAAGCTAACTTGAGGATGGCGCCTGCCAGTGCCGTGCTCCAGACCCCTACTAGGAAGACTGTGGCAAAATCCCGCTCGCGAACCTCCGATATGAACGGCGTATAAGTGGCGGCAATCAGCAGATAAATGAAGGCGTGGTCAAACCTGCGAAGCACCCACTTGCTTGGAGACACCGGCCATAAATTGTACGTGGCCGACAATCCAAACATCGTGAGCAAAACGACCGTATAGACTGCGACGTCGTAGCGATCGGTGCCTGTAGCGAATTCAATTATACAAAGCGCGATTGCAACTATGCCGAGGCTAACTCCTAAGACGTGGACCACACCGTCCGCTATTAATTCCGCTCGATCGTAATTCCAGTGAATTGGATCGCCCTTCGGGGGATTGCGAATGAGCTTCAGTTGAAAGACGGCCACTGCGGTTCCTCTAGTGAGCCAATCTTTGAGTCAGCTCAAAGTTCCGGAACGTCTAGCGGATCGCGGTGTGCAGAATCGGCGGGCTGTATTCGGATTCGTGGCGCAGCAATCCACGCTGTAAGTGTGCGCTCGGATTGCTTCTTCGTACCTCACCGCACGCCACAATCAGTCTGCTATCGGGGGCGAATTGAGGTTGAAGGGCATGCCACGCTCCCCGCCAGCGCCGTGCGTGACGCACGGGCCATTTAAACAACTGCTCCCGACGCCTTCTGCCTGCCGCATTTGCTTACCGCGACGATGACGCTCGCGAGCGACCGCGGCTCAGTGTCCTCGATCCCTTGGTCTTGCTCGTCTTCTCGGAGGTTTCCGAACTTGCAAACGATCACGTTAGTTGCAGCCGTCTTCCGAGACAGCTTTCGGACCGTAAAAGCAGCTCTGGCCTGCGAAACCCTCTCGACAAAGCAGACGCAGACAGTTGCCGCGTTGCCGGCTTCAATTTCCGTATCGCCGTCGGAAACTCGGGCGCTGTATCCTTCGCGTTTGAGTGCATCGGCGACGATCATCGCCGCGCAATCATCCAATCGCCCCAGCCCCGGTATGCAGAAGACCGCCTTGCCGAGTTTGCGCGCATCGATATCGACGATCTTCCTGGTCTCGGTCCGCCCCTCACCGGCGTCCTTCTTTTTTGCGGTATCGTGGGACGCGATATCCTCAATAATCTCAGAAACTGTCTCGTGGATATTCTCGAGCTGTGTATCGTCCAGCCGACCTAGCGCGGCGTCGGCCTCGGCCAATCTCAGGGCGCCCAGCAAAATTTCCTCGTAATAGGTCGCAATCGTCCCCTCCTTCAGAAACGACCGTGCCTGTTCGATCGCCTCGATTGGATCTCCGGTCAGCAAGCGTTGGTATGCGGATTGCTGCGGCGTCAGAGCCGGCTGGTCTCCCAGCATAACGTCGATGAACTTTAGCCGGTCGACGTGCCTGGCAAAGACGACGAGACATAGGGTGAGCGGAGTTGAGAGCAAAAGGCCCAAGGGTCCCCACAGCCACGTCCAGAATGATGCCGCAACAAGGACCGCTACGGGCGATAGGCCGGCGCTTCGCCCACAAACAAACGGCTCAACAACGTTTCCGGTCAGCGGCTCTACCACAGCGAACAAAGCTACCGTCCACAACGTCATGGTCCAGTCGTTTCCCACCGCAGCAGCCAGCGCGATCGGCAAGCCGGCGGCCAGGATTGCGCCGATGTAAGGTACGAACCGAAGGATCATCGCCAACAGCCCCCAAAGAGGTGAACTCGGCACGCCGATGAGGGCCAAGCCCAGTCCGATGACGGCTCCAAACGTCCCATTTAAAATGAGTTGCGTCAGAAATAGCTTCCCCAGCCGCTGCCCAGCGTCGTCGAGAGCTGCTGTGGTGCGCTCCAGATCTTCGCTACCAAGCAATCGGATGAATCGATCGCGCAGGTCTTCCCGCTGGAACAGGAAGAAGATGAGGAAGATCACGACGATTCCGGTCGTGGTAAAGGGTGCAGCGAGCGATCGCAACATTCCGACCAGTGCTTCCGACGCCCCCGGAGAGGGCTGATGGACTTCGACCGGGATCGGCGCTTTTGCCGGTCTCTCTGTCAATGATGTTTGGGGCGTTGGGCTAGCCGGTGATTTTAACTCCTTGTCGAGATTTTCCAGCAGACTAGAGGCGTTCTTCAGCAAGCCAATACTGCCTACTTGATCTCGTAGTTTTTGGACTTTTTCACTGAGCGTCGATTGATAACGCGGAAGGTCGTTCGCAAGCTGGTTGATCTCGATCATGACCATCGCAGCAAGGCTGAGCGCGATAGCCATTGCGACGCTAACTGCACCAAGCACGGCGATTGACCGCGGCAGATGACAGCGCTGGAGGGCTCTCACCAGTGGCGCCAAAACAAAACTTAACAGAACGGCTAATGCAATCGGGACGAGGAGTTCGCGCGTGAAATAGAGGGCGGCGACAATGACGGCGCCCACCAGGAAATTGGAAAATGCGTTACTGGCTGGGACAAACACCACTAATTACCGATGCGAGCCATTCCGATAGTGCGAGCTCAGCCACTCAATGGCTGCCAGTAGGAAAGGTTCCCCACCGAAACTTGTCGCGAACTTTGCGGGCAAGGGTCCAGCTTCGAATTGTCCCAAGACGACTGGAGCTTCCCACCGACATTCGCTGTCCGTAGATTTACTGGAAAAAGGGTCTGCTTAGCTAAAATCCGTATGCTACGTTTCCCGTACATCTAAAGGTCGGTCGGTCACCCGGACTTTTGCCCGGACAGCTCGAGAGTTCCTTTAGCAGGGCTTTTATCGACGGCTGCCGCGAAAAGTCCATTTGGAAAGTGCGTCGCAGTAAGTAGCGAGGCATCGGCGGTCGTTGCTGAAACGTCGTTTCAGTCGCTTCATTAAAAGCGGTTCACCTCGCCGGTCTTCAGGAAAAGGTTTTGCAGTGCTTCGAGTTGCTCACGGGCAGATGGATCTGAAATTAAATATTCAGTCCGGCCATGAATTCATGGCGCGTGGCTGGATTTTCGCGAAAGCATCCTAACATCCTGCTCGTGACCATGCCGGCACCGTGTTTGTGAACTCCACGAGTGGTCATGCATCCGTGCGTCGCCTTTAGGACGACACCAACCCCCTCCGGCTGCAGTACCTTCTGTATGGTATCGGCGATCTGAGCAGTGAGCCGTTCCTGAATTTGTAGTCGGCGTGCGAACGCGTCCACCACTCGTGCCAGTTTGGATATGCCAACAACCCTGCCTTTCGGCAGATATCCAATATGGGCAAAACCCGTAATCGGCGCCAGATGATGCTCGCAAAATGATTGAAACGGGATGTCGCGAAGGGTGATGACCTCGTCGTAGCCGGCCGTCTCGTCGAAGGTGCGCTTCAGCATTGCTTCCGGATCTTCCCCGTAACCTTTGAACCATTCCTTATAGGCGCGGGCGACCCGGGAAGGCGTATCCTTAAGACCCTGGCGGTCCGGGTCGTCGCCAGCCCAAGCCATGAGCGTTCGAACGGCCTCTTCTACTTGTTTCTGGGATGGTTTGAGTTTGTAAATCTTTGCCACGAGGCTCTCCCGATGCGTGACTTTCAGGGGCAACAGTGCCCGACGCCTATGAGCTTACGCTACAATGCCGGCAGGTCCTGCCAGGGGGAAGAGGGGAGTTCAACACTGATAGGGTCGGCAGGCGCAATACACCCCGTCGTCTTTACCACAGCCAGCACGCCGCATCGAAACCTAGGAAGTTCGTGCTTCGTGATCATCGCTCGCTTCAGTCCTTTTTGAAACTTATCGATCAAGCCACACGGAGTCCTTAACCCGGTGAGCTCGACTACCGCTGTATTCCCTATTAGCAAGAGGGTACCGAGTGGGAATTTTATAAGATCCAAGCCTGCGGTAGTCAGGTTTTCGCCGAGGTTGCCGGGCGCTACGTTAAATCCGCTCGATGAGAGAGTTCGGAAGCCATCAAGTGCACTTGCCTATTATTGGGTACCGCCGGCATCTTTTTCGCGAGAAATCTATGTTGGACGAAACGACCTGCGTGAGCATCGCCTTCCACGCCATAGTCCTCAATTAGCGTTATGGTTTCTTGGCTAGATTTACTGAATTCGTGCCTTGCGTTTGACGCGACAGCGACAACGGTGCCCCTTAAGGCTAAGCTGGCAATCGTGTGAGCCATAATTTAAGAGCAGTTTGAGGGAGCGAGTAAATCTTGCAGAGAGGTCGCCGACAATGGCCTGGCGGGACTGAGCAAATCATACAGATTGCGAGGCTGACGGCAGCTAGCAGAGAAAAATAGAAAGCAGGTCGTTCGTCGTTACATCTTCTTGGCCTTTGTGGTGGTCATCTTCAGTGGAGCTGATGTGCTTCGCACCCCGTCATATCCTGCTGAGACATAAATAAAATAACGCAGGTTGACAAACTTAGGTTCCTGTTCGCTGCGACGACGTCAGCGGCTTCTGCAAGTGGCTGCGCTTCGAAGTCGCCCGAGTGGCATCGCGCCCGTGTCAGGGTGCAAGACTAAGGGAACTCGCGGCTCTTATGTCGTTCAGCTCGTGCATGGCTACGAAGCCCGTCAGCATTGAAATTGTAGAGGAAGGTGACGAGCGATTCCTGCTTAAGGTATACGCTGACGGCACCAAAGAGCGCGTGCCAATTGTAAACGAGCCACCTAAGCCCACGCGCCTCTCGAAGAAGATTGCTTGGTATCGGGATTTGAGAACCGGACGTAAAAAGTTCTATTGATGAGGTCGCGATGTTCCAGCGCTATGGGCAGCCGATTCTGAGTGAGAGCAGGGCGGGCACTCGGTGCTGCCCCGCACTACCGGCCGAGCCCTGTGCCGATGCCGCCCGCGCCATCAACGCATCGGTAAGCGCCGACAACTAACCCGTTCGCGGCGTTCAGATGTGGCCTAACGTATTAAGATAAGTCCCGCTCGGTGGGTTCCTAACAAATATCACCGAGCAACAGTTGAGGGACGTGACTGAGTTCAGTGATGACTCGTGGCAGGATCGAGACTGGGGAACACGCACTCACCAGTACTACGGAATACTTTCGTACTGGGAGTCGCGAGGTGGCAACGAGGTTGGCGGCGGCGCGTTCAGACAACGGCACCCGATGCTGGCGACCTGCTTACATGCGATGCGCGGGCAAGGGCACGCAGGGCATTTACGAACGATCGAATTGCCGGGAAGCGATCGAAATTGAGGTCTTAATTCGCCTTGAACATTTGCCCAAAGCGTCCAGCGATATCGTCGAGAAACGTCGTCTTGACGGGCGGTTTGGTATCCTGCTCGGGTTCCCGCACGAGGGAGTTCTTCACAACTGCGATGGGCGGCTGCGGTGCGACACGGTTAGTGACCACTTTTTTTGCGGGGTCATGTTTTGCGGTGATCGGCTTCTTGGGAGCGGCTTGGGCTAAGATCGGCTGTGTTGCCAATGAGCTTGGCGCTATCTGTGTAAACGCTGATTGTAGCGGCGCTGCCGCACCGTGCATAACGCTTGGAGCCGGCGTCGTATACGGCACACTGGTATCGAAAACCACTCTTTCGGGCGGTGTTACGATTGAACTGACCCTGATGACGGGCCTCTCGATGCTGCTGTAAACAGGTTCGGCTGAGGGCTCGGGCAGAAGCCAATTCATCGCCAACAGCAACAGAACGAGAGCGCTGCCGACGAAAGCAACATATTTCATCAGGGGCATCTGACCGCCTCACCTTGAGACGACAAGTTAAGCCCACGATTCTTGGGAGAGTCCTAATGACGGATTAAAACAAGAAACATGGTTATTAGCTGCCGCAATGCGTGAAAATGACTATTTCACCAGCGTTCGCTTTCTCGACGACGCATCGTAAATCTCGATCTGCAGCATTGGAAACTTTGCAAGGAGTTCCGTTGCGGCCTTCTGAGCCGCAGCTTTCTCCTCAAATTGTGTCTGAAGCGCCCATCAACGACCATTGCGTAGCCGTTGGCAGGTGCAATATCGGCGCGCTGGATATTTCGGGGCTGCGGTTATTCAATAAGCTGCGTCGGCTTTTTCATAGCTAATTGTTGATCTCACTACGAAGTTGGGAAGGGTCCTGGAGGTCTGAAAATTGGGTGCCTCCCACAACAGTTCCCGCATAGGCACACAGGACGACAAAGACGATTCGAATAACGAGGGACATTGGCTGCCTCTTGCTTCTTTGGACGCAGGTTGGCAGGAATTTCTTTCGCCCGACTTAGTAAGAGTGGTTTTTGATGCGTGCAAAACGTTGGTAAATACTTTTCACTATCCAGCCCGGTGGTGGGGAAATGCACGAAGGGGTAGAACGTGAAGATCGCTCACCTCCGAAGGCGCCACGAGTTGAGCATTTGGTCTCAGGCCCACGTCCCTGATAGCTTGCAAAAGCTATCGAATGGAACGACGGCTGCAGTGACTATCGTAGTTTTGGGAATACCAAGATGAATTCGACGCCCGGAGCATGACGACGAATCTCGAGGTCACCGCCCAGCTGTGCAGAGAATGCGTTTATCAGCCTCATTCCCAGCCCCCTCCGAGATGTTGTTTCGAAATCAGCGGGCAGTCCTATCCCTTCATCTCGAACAGAAATTGAAATTCTTGAGTTTGATTGAGTGACGTCAATCCATGCCTCGCACTTTGAATTCTCGTGAGCATATTTTGCGGAGTTCGTGACTACTTCGTTTACAAAAAGGGCGGCCGGTATTGCTTGATCGATCGGGATTTCTATGCCCCCTTCAACAGTGACATGGAGAGCGCAATCAGGCAGGGATTCAGCGAAGCTTTGGCAGAGGTCCTCCAAGTAAGGCCCGAGATCAATCTTTTCGAACATCTCCGTTTTGTAAAGTCGTTGGTGAGCCCGGGCGATGGCCGTGATCCGACTGGAAGCCTCATCAAGATGCGATTTGACTTCATCGCTCACTGTAGAGGATTTCAAGTGGAGCATACTCGCTACCAACGCCAAGCTGTTATTTACACGGTGGTTCACTTCTTTCAGAAGAAGTTGATTGCGTTCGACAGCCGCCCGCAAACTTTGCTCGATGCGTTGACGTTCGATTGCCATTCCTAAGAGGTTTGCCGCTCCTTGCAAAAACGCAATGTCCCTTATTGAAAATTCTCCTTCGGAACGGCTATCAACTTCTAGAACGCCATAAGGGGACCCATCCCCTTGAAGAATGACCTGCCTGGGCACGGAATAAACCCGTCACGACAAACCACGGTTCCCGAGGCCTCCAGCGCACTTGCCCAGGCCGTCGCAGCGCTCGGCCCGATCGATAGCCTGGTAGCCCATTCGTTCGGTTGCTCGGTTGCGGTTCACGTCATTCAAGCTGGTCTCACCTGCAGCCGCACCGTGCTCCTGGCGCCACCAATCCCCGGGCTTCATGGCAAGTGGGTGCAGGCAATCGAGCGAGGTGTTTCGCGCGAGACGATCGACCGGGCTTATCGCTTGTACGAGGCTCGTACAGGAATTTCGGCGGAAGCATTTGATATCGAAGCTGTCGTGGTGAAAATGAACGGCAAAGCGCTGTTCCTGCATTCCATGGACGATATGCACACGCCCTTCTCGAACTCGGAGAGGCTCTCCAGCCTGTGGCCGAACGCGAGACTAATCATGATGACGGGACTGGGTCATCGCAGCATAGCGTCTGATCCGGCGGCGGTTTCTCATATCCTGACCTTTGTCGCCTGATCCCAGTGTTACCGGAGCGCGCTATGGCGGCGTCACGCGCCGGCGCGAAGTGACAGATCAGGAAAATCTACCGCTTGCACGTCGCCGGACGGCTGGGCCCCGGGTCCGGCTCCTTGTGGAATCGCGCGAGGAGCGGCCCGAGCTGCTCCCTCGACCAGAATTTCGGCGCGCCGATTTGCTTCAGGCAGACGGCGTTCCAGTAATGGCCGTTGGACGAATGCGGCCGGCGCGCCGAGACGGCTTGCGCAACCGCCTTGATGTCCTCTGACTCCGGGTAGATGTAGAGCGTCGACGGATCCCTAAGCAATGGAATGATTTGGTCTGCGTCGGAGCGCGACCAGCTTGTGCACCCGTTGCTGCGTCCGCTGGCGTAGTCCTCGAGCGTGCCGACCGGAACACAGCCGTTTTCATTCGCGTAGGGACTGCGAGGCATCCATCGATAACGTATCTGCCTCAGCAAAACGGCCGGATGTCCGCCGATGTCGCGCTCCCTCGCATTGGCGGTCTCTCCCTCGCCGTCGAACTGAACGAACGAGCGCACCAGCACGGCATCCTGTTTTGCGGCGGCCCGATAATAGCCCTTGAACAGGGTTCTCGTCTCGGCCGTCAGGTAGGCGCCGCCGGTCGTCAGATAGGAATCCAGCGCGTTGCCGAAATTCTTCGCGCATTCCTTTCCGTTCCCGAAATTCGCGACACCCTTGACGTTGCGGCCACTGCCGTGACCCGTGCCGGCTGCGCGAAACGTCCGGTCGGCTTCGCAGATCGTGTAAAACCTCTTCCCCAATCTGCCACCGTGGGGACGCGTCGCGTCCATGGAAAAATAGCAGGGATTCTTGACGACGCCTGCGGCCACCTTTTTCAGATAAAGCGCGCGCGCCCGCTGCAACACCACCTGGGCGATCTGGCCCTCGCCTTCGCCGATGTGGCTCCGCAGCCAGGCCGGAACGTCGGACGGCTGCTCCGCCGCAAGGGATGCAGCCGTTCCCCAAACGGCAATTGTGCCGACGAGACAAAGGCTCTTGATGAGGTGCGGCTTCGATGTCGACGCCATGACAAATTCCTCAAGTAGCGCATGTGATTTGTGCATGATTGAGGGGAATCTGCCAAGCCATGTCAGCCAAAAGCCAATCACTTCATCTCGTCCAGCAGTTTCCGAGTATCCCCCAACAGCGCCTGAATTTGCCTTCGTCGGGCGAAATGGGCTCCGTCATTGCGAGGAGCGAAGCGACGAAGCAATCCAGCTTTCTCGTCGCGCGAAGAAGCTGGAGCTTCGCTTCGCTCGCAATGACGGTGGCCTCGCCGCAGCGAGCCGGTACATTTTCAAGTGTGGGGTGAAGGTTCCGAGCCGCAAACCCGGCGCGCGCCCGCTGTTGCGGGACGGCGGCGGTTACAGCATTTCGGAATAATGGAATAAAGCCACTGATTTGCCCGACGTGTCAAGCTGCCTTTTCGAACGCCCGCAGCCACCTGCTACTTTGCATGGGGTTGTTTTGGATATTTTTGGGTCGTCCGCTATTCAGGCTCAATCCCGAGCTCCTGAATGGCCTTGCCCGAGGACTTGAGCTGCGCCTCGAAGAACTGCTTCGCGCCCGCCGGCGTCACCGCATCGCCGACACGGACATCAAAGCCGAGTACGGGGGCTCGCTCCCGCACATCCGGTGCCTCCAGGGCGCGCGCAATCTCGGCGCTGAGCTTGTCGATGATATCAGGCGGCGTGCCGACCGGCGCCATCACCATGAACCAGCCTTGCAGGTCGACGCTCCCAAGCGTTTCCGCGATCGCGGGCACGTCCGGCAAGGCGTCGATGCGTTTGCTGCCGGCAACCGCAATCGGTCGCAGCGTCCCCGCCTTGATGAAGGCCTCGCTGATCGATGCGGCCTGGATCGTGACCTGGGTGCGACCCGTAATGCTGTCCTGCATCGCGTTGGTCGTCGCGTTGTACGGGATCAGGACGAAGCCGGTGCCGGCCTGCTTGTTGATGGATTGCGCGATCAGGCCCGCGAGGCTGCGCGGGCCGTCGACGGCCATGCTCATGGTGCCAGGTGCCGATTTTTCAAGGGCGATCAATTCCGCCAGCGTCTTTGCCTTCACATCGGGGTTGACCATGAGGACGTGGTTGCTGCGGCTCACCATCGCGACCGGGGTGAAATCCTTCACAGGATCGTAGGGGAGCTTCTTGAACGTATAGGGGTTGGTGACCAGCGCGGCAGAAGTGGCAAACAGGAACGTGTAGCCATCGGGCGCCGCGCGGGCGGCCGCCTGGGTGCCAACGAGGTTCGCGGCGCCCGGACGGTTCTCGACCACGAACTGTTGCCCGAGAGCTTTGGAAAGCTTCTCGGCGATAATGCGACACAGCACATCCGGGCTGTTGCCTGCGGCCTGCGGCACCACGATCGTCACGGGCTTTTGCGGCCAGGATTGTGCAAACGCGGGAAAGGAAAGGCAAAGGGCAGCGCCGGTCAGCAGCATTCGGCGGGATAGTTTTGGCATGGTGGTCCTCCTGGACTTGGCGCCCGGTCATTGAAGTCGTTCCGCAAGCTCGGTGAGCAATTTTTCGAGTGCACCTTCGTCGTTGGCGACACCGAAGACGTAGTGGTCCGGTCGGACAATCGCGGCCCGGCAGCCGTGACGGTCGAACCAGGCTGCGAGCACGCCGTCTTCCTCGACCGCGGCGTCGCGATCGGCGTGATCGGCCATCTCGGCGGCGCGGATGCGGATCAACCGTACGCCCAATCGGGTCAGGTCCGCACGCACATTGGTGCTGAGAGCGAGCGCGTTTCGCTCGTCCAGCACGAGCCGCCACCCGATTCCCACAGCGACGTCGAGCAGGCGCCGTCCCGCCGCAGTTCTGATCCATGGCTGCGGAAACAGCGTGCCGTGCGCCGGGTGGAGCGGAAACGCCAAAAGACCTTTCTGCAGCGGCGGGACAATCTCCTGGCGGGTGATGGTGCGCGGCTGGCCGCCCCCTTCTGCAAGGATGCTGATATCGCGAGCCTCGGCCGCGATCGGATCGCGCTCGCAGATGAGGTGGCCGATCGCCTTGATCCGGGAGGTTAGCTGGCGAACATGCTCGCCGCGTTCCTCGCCATAGGTGTCGAGCAGTGCTGTGCCGGACTGTCCCTTGAGGACCCGATCAAGTTTCCAGACCAGATTTCCGACATCGCGAATGCCCTGGCACATCCCCTGGCCGATGAACGGCGGCTGCTGGTGTGCGGCATCGCCGGCGAGGAATATCCGGCCCCGCCGCCATTGCTCGGCGACCAGCGCATGAAACCGATAGCTCGCGGCCCGCCACAGCGTGGCGTCATCAGGCCCGATCCATCTTTTGAGAAGCCGCCACACCTGCGCCGGCTCTTCCATCTCGCGCGGATCTTCGCCCGGCAGCAACATGATCTCGAAGCGGCGATGATTGCCGGGGCCAATGATGAAAGTCGTCGGCCGGGATGGATCGCAAAACTGCGCCGCAGTTTTCGGCAGTTTTCCGAGCGCGGCATCGTTAACCCTGAGATCGACCACAAGCCAGGGCTCATCGAAGATGAGATCTTCGAAGGCGATGCCAAGCGCTTGCCGCGTTGCGCTCGAGGCGCCGTCGCAGGCGATGACGTAATCCGCGGTGACGGAGCGCGCTGCTCCCTTATCGTTACGCAAATGCAACGTCACATGATCAGGCGCCTGATCGAAACCGAGCAGTTCCGTTCCGAGTTCGACCTCGACGCTGTCATAGGCCGCAGCGTGCGCGCGTAAGGCGGCCTCGACCGGTGGCTGCGTGAAGACCATGCTGGGGGTGTAGCCAAGCGGATACGGCTCCGGAACCATATCGATCCGACGTATCAGTTGGCCCTTCGCGCCAAAATGCTGGGAGGCCGGAAACGGCGCGACGTATGGCTGTATGCGTTCGGCCGCGCCGAGGTTATCCAGCAGTCGAAAGATCTCATGGTCGATCGCGATCGCGCGGGGCTTGTCGTAGACGTCGCGCTGACGGTCAACTGCCAATGTCCTGATATTCCTGTCCCCGAGCAGGCTCGCCGCGACAGCTCCCGATGGGCCGTGACCGACGACGACGACCCTGTAATCGCTCCTTTGCCGGTCTGATGAAAGCGTCACTCAGGACTCCGCTTGGGATTTGACAGTACGACAGATCGCGCGATTAAGCATCGGCGTAGGGCACCGCCGTCTGAGCCGCCTTGACGTGATCTGCCTTGGGAGGGGCGATGCCCCACTGATCTGTCCTGCCTGGCGGCCAGACCCATTCCGACGGCCCGCGCACCACATAATTGTCGTCGACTTGCAGAACTTCGGCCGTGTATTCGATGACGATCCCGAGCGGATCGATGAAGTAGGCAAAGACGTTGTCGCCCGGGCCGTGGCGGCCGACGCCCCAGGCGATCGGAAATCCTGCGTCGATCATGCGGCCCGAGCCCCGCATCACCGATTCGAGGTTCGGCATCATGAAGGCCACGTGATTAAGTCCGTTGACGGGGGCGTCCGCAATGACGATCGCATGGTGGTCGCTGTTGCAGCGTACGAATGCCATGGCTTTCGTACGGTCCGTCAGGCGAAATCCGAGCGCCCGCTGATAGAACGCAGCCGAGCCATCGACATCGGTACTGTTGACATTGACATGCGCGAGCCTGACCGGCCGGTCCGCACAAGCAGAATATGCGGCGTGCCGCACGTCCCCGTGCACAAACCGCAGCACGCCGCCGTTTGGGCCGCGAATTTTCAAGACCGTCCCGCCATCGGGCTCGGGATTTTGGACGGGGCCGGAGAGCAGGGTTGCGCCGTGCTGCCGGGAGGCGGCGGCGATCGACTCGAATTTCGCATCCGAATGCAGGCGAAACGTCATGGCCTTGAGCGCAGGGCGATCTGCCTGCCGCAAGGCAACCACATGATGATCGCTGCCGCTGGCCCGCAGATACGTGACGCCCTCGTGGCGCGTCACGAGATCAAGCCCCCAGACGGACATATAGAAGTGCTCCGACCGCGCAATGTCAGGCGTATCGAGGTCGACGCTGCGCAAGCCCGTGACGGGAAAGTGGGTCATTGGGAATGCTGTAGCCCTGGGCTGAAGAGACGCTTTGGCGCGGATCGCTTTCGCCAAGGCTGCATTCATAAGCTATTAAAATGGCTTCTGCCGAGCAATACGCATGATGCGTCAGCGTCGGCGGAGGTGGTTGTGTGTCCGAAAATCTGTCTCTATTGGAGTTGAGAGGCCCGTCCGCGGCCTATGTGGCATAGGAACTGCCGGCGGTCTGCTTTTATGAGCGGGAGTGACGACATGGGCGGCATCGTAATCACCGGCGGCCGAGTGGTGGACCCCGCAAGCGGGATGGACGCCATCGGCGACGTGGCGCTCATGGACGGCCGCATCGCCGCCGTCGGCACCGGACTCGGCAGCGCCGAGCGCGTGATCGACGCGACCGGGCTCGTGGTGGCGCCGGGCTTCATCGACCTGCACGCGCACGGCCAGTCGATCCCGGCGGACCGCATGCAGGCGTTCGACGGGGTGACCACGACGCTCGACCTCGAGGCGGGGGTGTTGCCGGTCGCCTCCTGGTATCGGCGGCAGGCCGACAAGGGGCGCGTGCTGAACTATGGCGCGGCCGCCAACTGGGCGTTTGCGCGCATCGGCGCAATGACCGGGTCCAACGCGGAAAGCTCGCTGGAGGCGTTCGGCAGTGCGATGCGCGATCGGCGCTGGATCGACAACGTAGCTGATGACGGAGAAGTGGCTACTATCCTCGACCGCCTCGCGCACGGGCTGAACGAGGGCGGCGTCGGCATCGGCATCCTCAACGCCTACGCCCCGGGCGCCGGTGTGCAGGAACTGACCGCGGTGTGCCAGCTCGCCGCCGCGCACAACGTGCCCACCTTCACCCATGTCGCCTACATGTCGCGCATCGACCCCGAGAGCGCGGCCGAGGCCTATATCCGCCTGATCGGATATGCCGGCGCCACCGGCGCGCATATGCACATCTGCCATTTCAATTCGTCGAGCAAGACCGACATCGCGCGCTGCACGGCGCTGATCAAAAAGGCGCAGGCGCAGGGCCTGCCGATCACGGTGGAGGCCTATCCGTACGGCACCGGCTCGACCGTGCTGGCGGCGGCCTTCTTCAGCGATCCCGAGTTCGAGGTACGCAACGGCCTTGGCTACGATTCCGTGCAGCGGGTAACGGACGGCCGGCGCTTCCGTGATCGCGAGGAACTGCTGGCGGCACAGAAACAAGAGCCGTCGACGCTGGTGCTGTGGCATGTGCTGGATATCGAAAACAATCCGCATCATCGCGATCTCCTCGACATGGCGGTGCTCTATCCCGGCGGAGCGATCGCATCCGACGCGATGCCGTGGACGCGCTCGGACGGCAAAGCTTACACCGGCGACGCCTGGCCGTTACCGGATGACGCCACTTCGCATCCGCGCTCGGCGGGCTGCTTTACAAAATTCATCCGCGAGTGGGTGCGCGAGCGCCGGGCGCTTTCGCTGCTTGAGGGCATCCGCAAATGCGCGCTGATTCCCGCGGAGATTCTTTCCGCGAGCACGCCCGCGATGCGAAACAAGGGAAGATTGCAGCCGGGCGCCGATGCCGACATCGTCGTGTTCGATTTCGAGGCGCTGACCGATAAGGCGACGTTCACAGCAATGAACCGTCCGTCGGAGGGCGTGCGGCATCTCGTGGTCAGCGGCGTTCCGCTGATCAGCGGTGGCGTGCTGGATGTCGCGGCGCGGCCCGGCCGGCCGGTGCGCCGGCCCGTCATTACGAGTTGATCGTGCCGGTCCCGATCCTGCTGGTGACCGGGTTTCTCGGCGCGGGCAAGACGACGGTCGTGAACCACCTGCTGACGCATGCGGAAGGACGACGGATCGCCGCCGTGGTCAACGATTTCGGCGCGATCAATATCGATGCCGAGCTGATCGCCGGCGCCAGCGACGGCGTGGTCAGCCTCGCCAACGGCTGCATCTGTTGTTCCCTGGAAGGCGATCTCCTGCGCACGCTTGCCAATCTGCTGCGGCGTGATCCGCGGCCCGAATTCATCGTCATCGAGACCAGCGGGATCGCCGATCCCGCCGATATCGTCCGCAACCTGATGGATCCGATGATCTGGCGCGAGGCGCCGCTGGAAGCGGTGTTGTGCGTGGTCGACGCGACGATATCGGCCGAGATGCTGAATGACGCGCTGTTGCGCGCGCAGCTGCGGGCCGCCGACGTGGTTGCCTTGAGCAAGATCGACCTGGCGGACGCGGCTGATAGCACGCAGCTGCGCGATACCGTTCGCGCGCTGCGCCCGGCTGCCGTGATGGTCGATGCGCCGCATGGCGAAGTTCCGGCAGCGCTGCTGTTTCCTGTTGATGTGGACCGCGTGCCGGTGCCGCGCGACCCGGGGCCACGACGGCCCGCGGTCGATCGGTTCGAGACGCTGAGCTGGACATCGGAGCAACCCGTATCGCTGCCGCGGTTGCAGCAGGCGATCGGCCGGCTGGCGCCAAAGCTCGCCCGTGCGAAAGGGTTGTTCGAAACGGTGGAGCAGCCCGGGCGTCTGACCGTGTTTCAACTCGCCGGCGGGCGCGCGACGTTGGCACAGGGCGGGCTGCCTGCGGCCGGGACACCGCGGACACGCATCGTGTTCATTGCCGAGCTTGGCGTTCTCTCGGCCGCCGAGATCGATGGGATCATGCAAGCGTGTGTCGTATCCCAGGCAAAGTGATCCCTGGCTGTGCCGCTATCGCCTTGCGAATCTCCCCGAGACAGGCCTGAGCGGTCGGGATACGCTCTGGCAAAAAACACAGCGGGGGGATCGCCAATGAAAGCAAGGGTTATCGTCAACCCTCAGGCCAACAAGGGCAACTGCGCGCGCAGATGGCCACAGATCAAGGCCGAGCTCGAAAAGAACATGGGTTCGCTGTCGCAGGCCGATGTCGTCATGACCAGCGCGCCGAACCACGCTTCGGAACTGGCACGGGAAGCCGCCTCAAATGGTTGCGAAAGGATCATATCGGTTGGCGGCGACGGCACATTGAACGAGGTCCTGAACGGACTGATCGTCGACAATCGCCCGATTGCTCCCGGCCTCGTGCTGGCACAGGTTCCGGGCGGGACATCCAACGAACTGTCGCGCTCGTTCGGCCATTTGCCGCTTGCCGATGCTTGCCGGGCGGCGGTTTCTCGCAACGTGCGCCCTATGGACGTCTTCCGCGTCGAGGCCAGAACACATTCGGGGCTGCCGGCAACGCGTTACGGGTTCGTGCTTGCCATCGCTGGCGCCGCTGCCACCATTTCATGGCGTGCGCAGCGCGCGCCGCTCTTGAAGCGCCTCGGTCCGCTCAGCTACGTCATCATGACTGTTATCACCACATTCACCTACGTGCCACGCACGTACCGGATCGCTTTCGACGACGAGGCCGCAACCAAACTGAAACTGTGGTCGGTATTGGCGTGCAGCTTCGACGGTGCAGGAGAGGGACTAGCACTGGCGCCCGGCGCCGACTCGGCCGACGGCCACCTTGACGTCATCACCGTCGGCGATGTCGGTCGCTGGGAAGCGCTGACGCAGATTGCGCTCAAGCTTGCCGATGGCAGCTACCTGAACAACCCGAAGACAACGCGCAGGAAGGCTTCCCGCCTTGCAATCGATAGCGACGACTTCGTGCTTGCCGATGTCGATGGCGAGAATCTCGGAAAGCTGCCGATGCGGATCGAGATGCTGCCGTTCCGCGTCAGTGTCGCGGTGCTGTAGCAGGCCGGCTAGTCCGCCCCTCGCCGCAGCTTGAAATGCCCAAACGCCGTCGCGATGGGTTTCGCCGCGTCTTCCTGCCACGCCTGCGCCTGGAAGGCGACGATGCGCTGGCCCTGCCTGACGATGGAGACATTGGCGAAACTGTCGATCGCACGTCCCGAGCGCAGATAGTTGAAGGTCAGTCCGATCGGCTTTGGCGGCGTTGACACGCCAAGTTCGCGCGCCACACCAACTATTGCCGTCGTCTCCAGGAAGGCGCCGGTGATGCCGCCGTGGATGGCGGGCAGGATGGGATTGCCGATGATCTTCGTCGAGAAGGGCATGTGCAACACGCCGTCTGCGGCAATGCGGATGCCGAGGCAGCGCGCGAACGGGCTGTTGGTGAAAAGGCCGGAATTGTCGTCAGGCGCGTCGAGCGTCGGCACCTCGTGCGCGTCCCAGTCCCTCAACATGTTGGTGCGATTGGCGCCGACCATGAAACAGGCGGCGGCGGTCGCGATCGGATCCTGCTCGGTCTCCTGATAGGCGGTCGCGCGCACGAAGGCGATGGAACGCGTAACGTGATAGCAGACCGAATGCGCCTTGATGTCGAGGCCGGGCTTTGCAGGCTTTTGATAATCGATGCGCAGGTCGAGCGTTGCGATGGCGCGGCTGCCATCGAGCGCGAGCTGCACGGCCATGCCGCAGCTTTCGTCGAGCATGGCCGTGACCACGCCGCCATGGATCACGCCGGACTTCGTGTCGCCAGCGAAGACCGATTGATAGGGCAAGCTGGACCAGGCTTCGCCGCGATCGGCACGATCAATCCGCAGCCCGCTGGCGCGACCATAAAGCGACCGGCGTTCCGCAATCGTTTCCGCCAGCCTTTCGAACGGCAGCGGCTGCCCATCGTACGGCGAGATTTCAGACATGTCGGCGTTTTAGACCAGAGACGCTGGACCCGCCAAGCAAAATGGCGTCACAATGCCCGTCCGTTGCAGCGGCTGGCAGCGAGGCCCGCGTTTCGTCTCAACGGGCCTCGGCCGTGGTTGCCGAACGATAACGCCGCCAGTTCTCGATTGTCGCCTGATATCTGATCCGTTCCTTCGGGAGTGTCGCCGATGTTCCCGAAGCGGTTCCGACCGTGGCTTGTAAAGCCGTCTGCGGCCTTGCGTCCCTTGATGTTGCACCGAGGCGGTTCGCGGCGAGGGCAACGAGGGCTAAGGCGATTGCGACGGCGAGAGCCGGCAGCACACGCAAGCGAGTGAGGGCCATTTCGCGACTCCGGGGTGGCTGTGCATCACTGTTCTGCCGCAAAACCTCGCGGCTGGCTGTGAAGCCGTTCACACAAGACGCGCCGAACGACGGGGGCAACGTCATCTTTCCGTGAGCGGCCTCCCTCATCGCTCTTCCAGCCGGCCATACGCGCGAAAGTGCCGGCCCAGCTGCGCCTCGGCTAACGGGCGTACTTCCGTGCACCGACCACGCACAGGATGACAGCGATGGTGACCACCAGCATCATCCAGGTCACAGGCTCGTTCAGCAGCGTTGCCGCGAGGGCCAGACCGAAGAAAGGTTGCAGCAATTGCAGCTGGCCTACGGCGGCGATGCCGCCTTGCGCGAGCCCACGATACCAGAAAACGAAACCCATCAGCATGCTGAAGAGGGACACATAGGCGAGGCTGAGCCAGGTCGGTAACGCGATGGCGGAGAAGGTGGGCGGCATGCACGCAATCGACAGCGCGACCATCACCGGAAGCGACAGGACAAGTGCCCAACAGATCACCTGCCAGCCGCCAAGTGTGCGGGACAGTTTTGCGCCCTCGGCATAGCCGAGCCCGCAAATGATGATGGCGGCGAGCATCAATAGATCGCCGACAGGCGAAGCCGTGAGCCCCTGCATGAGGGCAAAGCCGGCCACCATTGCGCTGCCAAGCACGGAGAACATCCAGAATGCGGGCTTCGGGCGCTCCCCGCCGCGCAGCACGGCAAAGATCGCCGTCGACAAGGGAAGCAGTCCAATAAAGACGATCGAGTGCGCCGAGGTGATGTATTGCAGCGCCAGTGCCGTCAACAGGGGAAAGCCGACTACAACGCCGACGGCGACGATCACGAGCGAGCGAATATCATTGCGCGAGGGGCGCCGTTCCCTGAACGCAAACAACAGGACGAGCGCCAGCACGCCCGCGATCGCAGCCCGCGCGACAGTGAGAAAGACCGGATCGAACTGCGCCACCGCCACGCGCGTGGCCGGGAGGGATCCGCTGAAGATGACAACCCCGATGAATCCATTGACCCATCCGCTCGCCGTTCGGTCCATCTGAAGCTCCTTCAAGGACCTTTATCGACGCCGCCGGTTGGCAATTGCGGTGACGGTCCGGCACGGTTTGAAAAACTCTTGTGGTATCGGAATCGGTAGGGATGGAAGATCCACGCAATATTCGATTGGATGGAGAAGTCAATTTCTATATTGCACCAAGTGCAATTTCGGGAGCGGCAGCTTATTTCGGGACTTGCGGTCGAAGCTCTCAGCCTCGCGCGCCCTCATCGCGCTTCCAGCCGGCCGTGTGCCCGCAGATGCCGACACAGCTCGGCGTGATTGATTGCCTTGATCAGAAGGCGGTCATATCGGCTGCCGCCCATGTCCTCGGCGGCCAGCATTGCATTGATGACGGCTTCTTCCACGCTCTCCACCGCCGCCATGTAGACCGGGTCGAGCGCCTCATCGTTGGTCATTTCAACCTGGATGCGATCGCCCAGGCGATGCGCCATCTCGTGCCTGTTCGCCGTCGAAAAAGCCAGGAAGATGTCGCCCGAGCTGTTGCCGCCGGGCGTTCCGTTCCTGCCGATCCCGATTGCTGCCCGGCGGGCTAGGCGCTTGAGCTGGTGCGGCATCAGCGGCAGGTCGGTCGCAACGACGACGATGATCGACCCGCGCTCGCGGCGACGCGCCGGAGGTGTGTCGTCCTTCATGAGCTTTCCGACCGGCACGCCCGCGACCGTCAGCCAGTCGCGCTGGCCGTGATTGGCCTGCACCAACGTCCCGATCGTGAAGGTCTTTCCATCAAGCGCAACCTGCCGGGAGGATGTTCCGGTGCCGCCCTTGAAGCCATAGCTGATCATGCCGGTGCCGCCGCCACAATTGCCTTCCTGCACAGGACCCGTCGCGACCGCGTCGAGCGCCGCGCGCACATCGTTCTCGGCAAGCGGCAGCGCATTGATGTCGCTGAGCACGCCGTCATAGGTCTCGGCGATCACGGGCATGATCCAGAGGTGATGATCACTCTGGTAGGTCGAGGCGTAGCGTTCAATCATCCACTTCACGGTGGCGTGGTGCGCCATGCCGACACCGTGGGTGTTGGTGATGACGATCGGCCCCAGGAAATAGCCGCCGTCTTCGATCCAGTGACTTCCGGTCATTTCACCATTGCCGTTGAACCGGTGTATCCCTGCGTAGGTCGGCACCGGCGTTTTAGATTTCATGTGCGGCAGGATCGCGGTGACGCCGGTGCGCACCAGGCGCTTGCGGCCAGGCCTCGGTTCGCTTTCGATGATGGTACGAAAGCCGACGCCGATGCCGGCCACGTCGGTGATCGCGTTATGCGGGCCGGTCTTGCCGTTGAACGGCAAGCCAAGATCGCGGCCTCGCGGCTTGCGGTTTTCGGCGCGGGGTGTCGTCATGTCTGCGGCTGCTCTTGCAAGTGATCTCGGTGCCATCATAGGTTGTCGGCCGACGGCAAGCCAAATGTTTGTGACGATCAACAACCGTGGGGGCAAGGGGCCATGACTGCCAAGTTTCAATCGGTGTTTCGCGACGGGCTGCTGGCCGGCCAGGCCGGGATCGTCACCGGGGCGGGCAGCGGCATCGGACGTTGCACCGCACATGAGCTGGCAGCGCTCGGCGCTCGCGTCGCGCTCGTCGGCCGCAAGGTGGAGAAGCTCGAAGCGGTCGCACGCGAGATTGCCGATGCCGGCGGCAGCGCGCGCGTCTATGCGGCTGACATCCGCGAAGAGGAGCGCGTCCGTGAGGTGGTCCGCGCGGCGCTCGGTGATTTCGGCCGGCTGGATTTCCTCGTCAACAACGCCGGCGGGCAATTTTTTTCGCCGCTGGAGGCGATTTCCGCGAAGGGCTGGGACACGGTCGTGAGGACCAACCTGAACGGCGGGTTCCTGATGGCGCGCGAAACCTATGTGCAGTGGATGAAGGCGAACGGCGGTGCGATCGTGAACATGATCGCGGACATGTGGAGCGGCATGCCATTGCTGGGCCACTCGGGCGCGGCGCGCGCAGGCATGCTGAACTTCACCGAAACAGCCGCGCTCGAATGGGCGCCGGTGCGCGTCAATGCGGTCGCGCCCGGCTGGATCGCTTCGTCGGGGCTCGATCAGTATCCGCCCGAAATGCGCGAACGGTTCAAGACGTTGCCGCGAAAAGTGCCGCTCGGCCGGCTCGGGACGGAGTCTGAAGTGTCCGCCGCGATCACCTTCCTGCTGTCGCCGGCCGCTTCATTCATCTCCGGCTCTTGCATCCGCATCGACGGCGCAGTGCCCAATGTGAAATACAGCTATCCCTTGCCGCAACGGCCACCGACGACCGCATTCGACGGGTTCCATCTGGCCGCAAAGCCGGGCGCGTCTGAATAGTCGGCCAGTGCGCGAGCGTGCGGAGCAGGGGCGCTCGTTAACGGCGCAGCAAGTCTCTCCAAACCTGTCACTGTTCGTGCTATTGCTTCGAGCCTTGTCGTAGCCGTGGTCTCACCTTCAAGGCGCGAATGACTGGATTCATCACGCGGCGAGATGCCCTCCTGCAAACCGCGGTACTTGCATCGGCGGGCTTGATCCCGGCCGTGCCTGCGCTCGCGGCGCATCCGACAAGACCGGCGCGCACCAACGACATCGACAAGGCCTTCCACGCCGCCGTTTCGGCCCACGAAATCCCCGGTGTCGTGGCGATGGCTGCGACCGCGGACGCGGTGCTCTACGAAAGCGCGATCGGCCTGCGCGGCGCGGGCGCCGACGCACGGATGTCAACCGATACCGTCTTCCGCATCGCCTCGATGGTGAAGCTGCTCACATCGGTGGCAGCAATGCAGCTCGTCGAGCGCGGCAGGCTGAAGCTTGACGAGCCCGCCGGAAATATTGATCCCGTGCTGGCGGCGCCGCGCGTTCTCACCGGCTTCGATGCCAGAGGCGTGCCGCAGCTTGGTGAGGCGCGGGAATTCCTTACGCTACGCAATCTTCTGACCCACACGTCCGGCTTTTCCTATTCGCTGTGGGACACCAACGTGCTGCGCTACGTCCAGTTTGCGCGCGGCAAGAAGGATTTTCCGCGCATGCCGCTGATGTTCGAGCCAGGCGCGAAATGGGCCTATGGCGGCAGTATCGATCGCGTCAGCCGCATGGTGGAGATCGCAAGCGGGCAAGGCATCGACAAATATTTCCGCGACAACATCACCGGTCCGCTCGGCATGAGCGACACCGGCTTTACCATCACCGTAAAGCAGCGCGCGCGGCAGGCACGGCTGCATCGGCGCGGCGCCGACGGCAGGCCGGTGACGCAGCCGTTCGAGAAGCTGGAGACGCCGACAACATTTTCCGGTGGCGGCGGCATCTATTCGACGGCGCCGGATTACCTCAGGCTGCTGCAGGCGCTGCTCAACGGCGGCAGCCTTGATGGCGCAAAAATCCTCACGCCCGAGAGCGTGCGGCTGATGGGGATGAACCAGATCGGCAATCTCGAAGCCGGCATCATGAAGACGACGAATCCGGCATTGTCGAACAACGTCGATTTCTTTCCCGGCACGCAGCTGCGCTGGGGCCTCGGTCATATGATCAACGCTGACGGCGTGCCTGACGGCCGCAGGGCCGGCAGCCTCACCTGGGCCGGGCTCTACAACACCTATTACTGGATTGATCCCGCCACACGCGTCGCCGGCGTGATCATGATGCAGATCCTGCCGTTTGCCGATCACCAGGCGCTGAAGGTCTACCGGGCGTTCGAGCGCGGCATTTGCCGCGCGGTGCGGCAGGCCTGAGCTTGGCATGGCGACTGTCCTGATCGTTGCTCCTGTGTTCGCGTTGATTGCGCTCGGCTACGTGGCGGTGCGCGCCGGCTTCGTGTCGGAGAGTGCCAACAAGGGCATCTCCGAGTTCGCCTTTTCGATCGCTATCCCGGCGTTGTTGTTCCGCACCGTCGTGATATCGGAATTCCCCGCGGTCAGCGCCTTCGAGGTGTGGGGCGCCTTCTACGGCGCACTGGCGCTGACCTGGATTGCGGCGCTGCTGTTGTCGTCGTTGCTTCGGCAGAAGCGCGAAGATGGCGTCGTCTTTGCGATCGGCGCAGTCTACGGCAACATCGTGATGCTCGGCATTCCGCTGACGCTGTCGGCGCTGGGCAATCAGGCCGCAGGTCCCATGGCATTGATCCTGTCGGTGAACACGCCGCTGCTCTGGCTGTTCGGCACGCTGCAAATGGCCTGGACGGAGCGCAAGGAGCCGGGATCGGCTGCTTCATTGATCCTTACGATCCTGCTCGACCTCGCCCGCAATCCGATCATGCTCGCGATCGGGCTTGGTCTCGTCTGGCGCTTCACCGGGTTCGGCCTCACCCCCATCGTCGACAAAACCGTCGAACTGCTGGCGCAGGCGGGCTCGCCGACCGCGCTGATCGCGCTCGGCATCAATCTGGTGCGCTTCGAGATCAAGGGTGAAAAGCTCTCGATTGCCATGATGTGCGCGTTGAAACTTCTGCTGATGCCGGCGCTTGCATGGCTGCTCGCGCATCTCTTGAAGCTGCCGCCGATGGCGACGGGCGTGGTCGTATTGTTTGCGGCCATGCCGACCGGGGCCAACGCCTACATCTTTGCCGCGCAATACCAGCGGCTGGTGAACCCGGTTTCGGGCGCCGTCGCGCTGGCGACCATCCTCGCGGCGGCAACGCTTCCGGTGGTGGTGTTGCTGATCGCCGGCCCGCGCTAGCGCTTTACGGCCCGATCGCGTTTCTCGCCACCACGTCGCGATAGAACGCCGCGCTCAGCTTCGGGGTGCGCTTCTGCGTCTGGAAATCGACGTGATAGATGCCAAAGCGCTTTTCATAGCCGAAGATCCATTCGAAATTGTCCATCAGGCTCCAGAGGAAATAGCCCTTGACCGGCACGCCTTCGGCGACCGCGCGCTGCAATTGGGTGAGGTAGTTGCGCAGAAAACTGATGCGGTCGAGATCGTAGATACTGGCCGTTGTCGTGCAGCCTGTCCTCCGATGAGGTGCCGTTCTCGCTGATATAGATGGTGTCGATGTCCCAGATTTTTGCGGCGATCTTCGGCGCCCAGTACATCACCTCGGGCCCGATGCGCAGCCATTCCGAGTTCATGTGCGGGAAGGAGGTGGGGAAGGGCAGCACATCCCAGCCCGGCTTCTTGTCGGAAGCTGCGATATAGAACTGCGGCGCGTAGATGTTGAGGCCGACGAAATCATTCTTCGCGGAGATGATCTTCAGCTCGTCCGCGGTGAACTTTGGCGCGTCCTTGCCGGCATATTCGAGGAAGCCGTCGGTGTATTTGCCTTCCAGGATCACGCCGAGGAAGCCGGCATTGAGTTCGCGTGTCGCCACCTCGGTGGCGCGGATGTGTTCCGCCGTTGCAAAGGCGGGCACACAGGCCGCGATGTTCTCGGCCATGCCCACCTTGGTGCCGGTGCGTGCGCTGGCGCGGATCGCCTGCACGGCCAGCCCATGGCCGAGCACGACGTTGTGCCGGGCCTGATTCAGTTCACCCGTCGGCAGCTTCAAGCCGGGCGCATCGAGGCCCCAGCCATAGCCGAAATTCAGGAAACGTCCCGCTTCGTTGAGTGTGAAGATTTTCTTGACCCGGTCGCTGATGCGGCCTGCGACATGGCCCGCATAGTCGCCGAATGCCTTTGATGTGTCGCTCGATTGCCAGCCACTGAGGCGGTCCTGTAGCGTCTGCGGCAGGTCCCAATGATAAAGCGTCGCATAGGGCTCGATGCCGTTTTTCAAGAGCTCATCGATCAGACGGTTGTAGAAATCGAGTCCTTTCGGATTGGGCGCGCCGACGCCGTCGGGGAAGACGCGCGGCCAGGCGATGGAGAAGCGATACGCCTTGACGCCGAGCGCCTTGATCAGCTGCACATCCTCCTTGTAGCGATGATAATGTTCGTTGGCGCGGTCGCCATTGCTGTTGTCGCCGATCCTGCCCGCCGTGTGCGAGAACGTGTCCCAGATCGATGGGCCGCGGCCGTCCTCGTTGACGGCGCCCTCGATCTGGTAGGCCGATGTCGCCGTGCCCCAGACAAAACCTTTTGGAAAAGGCGCGGGCACATTCGCGCTCGAGCCCTGCTTCGCCTTGCTCGCCGCCTCGGCCGGCCCCGCCGCCAAGCCGAGCGCGGAAAGCCCGGCGAGCTCTACAAATTGCCGGCGCGAGAACCTGGAAACCATCGCTCTGCCTCAAGCCTCAGGGGTCGATCTGGTAGGCGGAAATGCGGTCGATCTCGAAAGCGACCGTATCGGGTGACTCGGCGGCGACGAAACCAACTCCGACAAAGAATTTCGAGCCCATTGCCAGATTGACGATCATATACATGGGATCGATGAAGCCGACCGGCACCTTGATGTCGCTGACCGGCTTGCGGTCGATGAAGTAGGTGATGCGGTCGCGCTGCCACAAGACACCGTAATCGTGGAAGCCGGTCGCCGCATCCGGCACGAGGAAATCGAAGCCGCAGTACTGGATTGCCTGGGTGGCGGGAATGCGCCAATGCGTGGTCATCACCATGTCGCCCGGACGCTGGCCGCGGCCTTCCAGCACGTCGATCTCCGGCGGCCAGCCGCCATCGTCGGCGAGCATCCAGAACGCCGGCCACACCGCGACGCCGACCGGGATTTTGGAACGGATTTCGAAGTAGCCATATTTTTGCGCGAACGAACCTTGTGTGGTCAGGATGCCGGAGATGTACTCGTTATTGAACAGCACCTCGCGCAAGTCCTCCGGCGTGCGCCGCGCCGTGATCGAGAGCACGCCGTCCTCGACGCTGAACGGATCGAGCCCGAGCGGCGTGGTGCCGCGGCCGGAGTAGCGCGGATCGACATAGATCTGCTGCTCGCCGTTATAGGTCGTCTTGCGCTTGAAGTCGCTTCCCGCGCCGCCCCAGTAGCGCGCCTCCGGCCAGGCGGCGCCGCCGGCATAATGCGGCACCCATTTGCCCTTCGACAGCGGATGGTCGTCGAAATCGTCGTGAAACGTCTGGTGCAGCGATACTGTGGTCAACAACGTGTTGGATGCATCGATACGGCGGCATTGCTCGTCGGCCGGATCGCTCGCCACCATCAGCGAAAGCCGCGCCGGCGCGAGCCGCTGCATCTCCCGTGCCGGCGCGGAAGAGGACAGGATGAGGCAGGCGATGATCGGCAGACTCTGCGGTTTCACCATCTCCCCGCTCACTCGGCACTGAATGGGCCGGCGCATTTAAGCCGCCTTCGCAGCGCCCGGCAAGAAACGCCGCTCTGAGCCCGACGCATATGTGATCGGCGGCGCGGGATGGATGCGGCCCAAAACGTGCTAGATTTGACCCGAAATCGACGCGAGAGAATCCATGATGAACCTCGACCTCACCCGCCGTACGCTCCTGCATCTTGCCGGCGCCTCCTCCTTTGCCGCCGCGGCTTCAGCGGCAGCACAGGCCGAAGGCAACGCGGTGGGCGGCGGCGGGCCGACCTTCGCCAACCGCACGCCGATGCGGGTCGGCATGGTGAGCTTGCGGGTGCGCAAGCTCGATGTCGTCGCCGATTTCTATCGCGACGCGATCGGTCTTGCCGTGATGGAACGCAGCGCGACCTCGGCCACGCTCGGCGCCGGCGGCGTCAAGCTCCTGGTGCTGGAGGCCAAGCCTGACGCTGCGGAGGAATCCAAACGCGCTGCCGGCCTTTATCACACCGCGTTGCTGATGCCGACGCGCAAGGATCTGGCGCGTTGGCTGGTGCATGCCGCGATCAACAAGGTGCCGTTGTCGGGCTTTGCCGATCATCGCGTCAGCGAATCCATCTATCTCGACGACCCCGAGGGTAACGGCATCGAGATCTATGCCGATCGCGATCCCGCGCTCTGGCAATGGAGCGCCGGCACGGTGACCATGGGCACCGACCAGCTCGACATCGATGATCTCGTCTCGCTCACCAACACCCGCGTCAGCGACTACGCCGAAAGCGCCTGATGGAATGCGGATCGGTCACATGCATCTGCGCGTCGGCGATCTCGGCGAGGCCAACGGCTTCTATCGCGCTACCATCGGCTTCGATCCGACGCGCGAGCGGCAGGGCGCGGCGTTCCTCTCGTCAGGCCGTTATCATCACCATCTCGGCCTCAACGTCTGGCAGAGCGCCGGCGCCGGCCGCCGCGATGATGCGGCAACAGGACTTGCCTGGTTCTCGCTGGAGATCGAGAAGCCGGATCTGTTTGCGGCTCAGGAGGAGCGGCTGCGCAAGGCCGGTGCGCAAATTGCCGCAGTGCCCGGTGGTATCGAGGTCGGGGATCCCTGGGGTACGCGGGTGCGGCTTATCAAGATTTAATAGCTTATCTTCAATGGCTTACGTTGGCGCCGGGCCTGTGTGACCTTTTCCACATAACCCGGCGGCGGGTCCGTTTAGGTTCGCTGTCAGGCGGATCGAACGACCAACTTCCCAACTCCCATACCCGTCTATGGGCACACCTGAACAAAGGGGCCTCCAATGAAGAAGATTGCCTTGATGCTTGTCACTGCCGCGACGCTCGCGGCTGCCGTCTCTGCTCCGGCTGAAGCGCGCGCCGTGCGCATCGTCCGTCCGGTTGCCGCTGTCGCTGCGGCCACCGCGGCTGCGATTGCAGCCGACGCCTATTACAACGGCGGCTACTATTATCATCCCGGCGTCGTCTATTACGGCGGCCCCGCTTACTACGGCTATCCGGCCGTTCGTTATGGCTGGTGAAGCCCACGATGGCCCGGAGTTCCTGGCTCCGGGCCATCTCTCTTGATGCGCGTTTGACCGGCGCGTCGACGACCCTCTAAAGTCGGTCATCATGACTGATTTCCACGGCGTCTTTCCCTACCTCGTTTCCCCCATCGATGCGTCTGGCCGGGTTCGCACGGAAGTGCTGGGCAGGCTTTGCGACGATCTCATTACCGCCGGTGTGCACGGCCTGACGCCACTCGGCTCGACCGGAGAATTCGCCTATCTCGATGCCGCGCAGCGCACGGCGGTGGTCGAAACCACGATCGCAGCGGCGAAGCGCCGCGTGCCCGTGATCGCCGGCGTGGTCTCGACCTCGACGGCGGATGCGGTGGCGCAAGCCAAGGCCTATCAGAAACTCGGTGCCGACGGCATTCTTGCGATCCTCGAGGCGTATTTCCCGCTTGGCGATACCGGCGTGGAATCCTATTTCCGCGCCATTGCCGATGCGGTCGACATTCCGGTCGTAATCTACACCAATCCGCAATTCCAGCGCTCGGACCTGACGCTCGACGTCATCGAGCGTCTCGCCGCGCATCCACGCATCGGCTACATCAAGGACGCCTCCACCAACACCGGCCGGCTGCTCTCGATCATCAACCGCTGCGGCGACAACATCAAAGTGTTCTCCGCCTCGGCCCATATTCCTGCCGCGGTCATGATGATCGGCGGCCTCGGGTGGATGGCGGGCCCGGCCTGCATCATCCCGCGCCAGAGCGTTGCGCTCTACGAGCTCTGCCGCGCAAAACGCTGGGACGAGGCGATGGTGCTGCAGCGAAAATTGTGGCGGGTCAACGAGGCCTTCGCGCGCTTCAATCTTGCTGCCTGCATCAAGGCGGGGCTAGCGATCCAGGGCTACGACGTCGGCGATCCCGTCCCGCCACAGGCGCCGCTGACGGCCGAGCAGCGCAAGGTCGTCGAGGCCGTGCTGCGCGATTTGGGTTGAACAACGAGGTCATGCACCATTAACTCCCGTCATGGCCGGGCAGAAGCGCGAAGCGCGTCTTCGCGCTAGATGTCCCGGCCATCCACGTCTTGATGCAAGCATTGGCAGGAGACGTGGATGCCCGGCACAAGGCCGGGCATGACGATCTCTGGACTGTGACAGACCTGAAGGACAAGCGAATGAACATTCTTCCCGGCAATCTACGTTTCGGTGCAGGCCAGCCGGTCAAGCGTCTTGAGGACCAGCGGCTGCTGACCGGGAAGGGGCACTTCATCGACGACAAGCCGGATGACGGCGCGCTGTGGCTCTATCTGCTGCGCTCGCCGCACGCCCATGCCAGGATGGTTGCGATCGACACCGGAGCAGCAAGCGCGATGCCCGGCGTGCAGGCGATCTACACCGGCGCCGATCTGGTGAAGGACAATATCGGCCACATTCCGACACTGGACATTTTCAAGCGCCCGGACGGTTCGCCGATGACGGTGCCGCCGCGGCGTCTGCTCGCGCATGAAGTGGTGCGTTACGCCGGCGAGGCGGTCGCCGCCGTGGTGGCGAGCTCGCGCGTGGAAGCGCAGACCGCGGCGGAAGCGATCGTGGTGGATTACGAGGTGCTGCCGTCGGTCGTCGATCCCCTGGAGGCGATCAAGCCCGGCGCGCCCGTGGTGTGGCCGGCCGCGCCGGACAACATCGTGGCGGCGATGAGCTATGGCGATGCCAAAAAGGTCGAGGAAGCATTTTCAAAGGCAAAGCACGTCGTCTCGCTCGATCTCGTCAGCCAGCGGCTGGTGCCGTCGGCGATGGAGCCGCGCTCGACCATCGCCGAGGTCGAGAAGAAGACCGGCCGGCTGCTGCTGCATGTGCAGTCGCAGACGCCGGCCTCGACCCGCGACGTGCTGGCAGGCGCCGTGCTGAAGCGGCCGATCGACAGCGTGCGCGTGCTGGTCGGCGATATCGGCGGCGGCTTTGGCCAGAAGACCAGCCTTTATCCGGAAGACGGCATCGTCGCCTACGCCGCGACAAAGCTGAACAAGAAGATCCGCTGGCGCGGCGACCGCACCGACGAATTCGTCGGCGGCACCCATGGCCGCGATCTCACCTCGACCGGCGAGTTCGCGCTCGACGAGAAGGGCCGCGTGCAGGCCTATCGCGTCCGCTCGATCGGCGCGACCGGCGCCTATTCGTTCCGGCACGGCCAACATCATCCCGCTGGTGCTCGGCCCGTTCGTGCAGACCGGCGTCTACGATCTTCCGCTGGTGCATTACGAGATCAAGACGGTCATGACCCACACCGCACCGGTCGGCGCCTATCGCGGCGCGGGGCGGCCGGAAGGCGTGTTCATCGTCGAGCGGCTGATGGATGCGGCCGCGCGCCAGATCGGCATCGACCCGCGCACCATCCGCAAGGTGAACTACGTCAAGCCGGCGCAGACTGCCCTACACCAACGCCGTCGGCCAGGTGTACGATTCCGGCACCTTCGCCCACATGCTGACGCGCGCCTCCGAGCTTGGCCGACTGGGACGGCTTTGCGGTGCGCAAGCGGGCGGCGAAGAAGCGCGGCATGCTCTATGGCCGCGGGCTCACCTCCTACATCGAATGGACCGGCGGCCCGTGCACAATGAAAAGGTCAGCCTGCACGCAACCGGCGAGGGCCGCGTCATCCTGCATTCCGGCACCATGGCGATGGGGCAGGGGCTGCAGACCACCTACACCCAGATGATCTCGGACTCGCTCGGCATTCCCATGGACAGGATCGACGTCGTGCAGGGCGACACGGATCTCGCGACCGGTTTCGGCAGCGTCGGCTCGCGCTCGCTGTTCGTCGGCGGCACCGCGGTGGCGGTCTCGTCCAACGACATGATCAGCAAGGCGCGCGAGAAAGCTGCGAACATGCTGGAGGCCTCTGTTGCGGATATCGAATATCGCGACGGCTGGCTCACCGTTGTCGGCACCGATCGCCGCGTCAGCCTGTTCGAGATCGCAAAGAAGGAAGGCAGCGGAAAGCTCTCGGTCGACAGCGAAGGCGAGGTCGACGGGCCGAGCTGGCCGAACGGCGCGCATATCTGCGAGGTCGAGATCGATCCGGAAACGGGTGTCACCAAAGTGGTGCGCTACACCACGGTCGATGACGTCGGCGTCGCCGTCAATCCGATGCTGGTGACGGGCCAGGTCCACGGCGGCGTGGCGCAGGGCATCGGCCAGGCGCTGTATGAAGGCGTGGCCTACAGCGAGGAGGGCCAGCTCCTCACTGCAAGCTACCAGGACTATTGCCTGCCGCGCGCCGACGACATTCCGCCGATCGACGTCACGCTCGATGCCTCCGCGCCCTGCAAGACCAATCCGCTCGGCGCCAAGGGCTGCGGCGAATCCGGCGCCATCGGTGGGCCACCCTGCATCACCAACGGTGTGATGGACGCGCTGTCCGAGCTTGGCATCAAGCAGCTCAATACGCCGCTGACGCCTGCCAAGATTTGGCAGGCGATCCGGGACGCGAGGGCGGCCGCGGCGGTGTAAGCGATAACGCTTGCGCGCCTTCGATCAGTCTTGGAACTGCTGGTAGGCGTGCGCCGCCGCGCCTGCGGCAAGGCAGATCAAGGCGACCACGTCGGCTATGACGACCCGGGCGAGATACGCGTTGTAGCTGCCAACTGACAACGCCAGCCACAAATAGGAAATAACACTGACAAAACCGGCGATGAACGCGAGGGTCTGAAGGGCGGGCCGGAACGCCGCGAACACCAGGAAGAGGCCCAACAGGCCAAACAGCACGGCGCGATGGCGCATGAGAATGGCGAGATTCGGCTCATCGAACGGCAAGGCGCCGTAAAGCGAAGCGAGCCTGTCGCTTCCCAGCACGCCCTGGAGCGGAATCAGGTGAATCACTGCAACGACCAGCAGTGAAGCAGATACGACATATTGCATTTTTGGGCTCCCTGGCGGCCGAGCCGCAGGCTCGCGCGGCAATATCCCCTAGATGATCACCAGGGAGCCGGCTTTCAGAAACTGGCTACCGCCAGGTGCCAAGGCCCGCGGCTCAAATCCCCAGCACCATCTTGGCGATGATCTCGCGCTGGATCTCCGATGAGCCGCCGAAGATCGTGTAGGCGCGGCCGTTGAGATATTCCGGCACCACCGTCAGCATCTCCTCCGGCACCGGCGGTTCGTGGTTGAGGCGGTAGAGCGGCCGCATCGGCTCGACGGCGAGGCCGTCATGGCCGATCACGTCGACGCCGAGCCGCGTCACCGCCTGGCGGATTTCGCTGTTGCGCAGCTTCAGGATCGACGACACCGCGCCGGGATTTTGCCCGGTCTGCAGCGCCGAGAGCACGCGCAACTCGGTCATCTCAAGCGCATCGATATCGACTTCGACCTCCGACATGCGCAAGCGCTATGTCGGGATCGTCGATGGCGCGGCCGGTCACGTCGGATTCCGCAAGGTCGGAGATCGTCTGCAGCGCCGCGCGCAGTTTTGCCGAGGCAATGCCGGCGCCGCGCTCGAACTCCAGCAGATACTTGCCGTAGGTCCAGCCCTTGCCTTCCTCGCCGACGCGGTTGGCGACCGGCACGCGGACGTCGTCGAAGAACACCTGGTTGACCTCATGGTCGCCGCCGATGGTGAGGATCGGCCGCGTCGTGATGCCCGGCGTCTTCATGTCGATCAGGATGAAGCTGATGCCGTCCTGCTGCCGCTCGCCGTCATTGGTGCGCACCAGCGCGAACATGCGGTTGGCGTGATGGGCATGCGTGGTCCAGATTTTCGTGCCGTTGATGATGTAGTCGTCGCCGTCGCGCACGGCGCGCGTCTTCAACGAGGCGAGGTCGGAGCCCGAGCCGGGCTCGGAATAGCCCTGACACCAATAGTCCTCGCCGGAGAGAATTTTGGGCAGATAGAAATTCTTCTGCTCCGGCGAGCCGAAACCGATGATGACGGGGCCGACCATCTTCACGCCCATCACGTTGACATTGGGCACGCCGGCCCGCGCGCATTCGGCCTCAAAGATCCAGCGCTGCGCCGGCGTCCAGTCCGGCCCGCCATGTTCCACCGGCCAGCCCGGCGCACCCCAGCCCTTCCTGTGAAGCGCGCGCTGCCAGGCCATGCCGATATCGGGATCGGAAAACACCGATGGGGTCAGCGCGGTCGCGCGCTTGATTTCCGGCGTCAGGTTGGCCGCGATGAAGTCGCGGACTTCCTTCTCGAAGGCGCGCTCTTCCGCACTGAAGCTGAGGTCCATGATCCGTCTCCTCTAGGCCTGAGTCCGCCCGCCGAGTGCGGCGTGCCGGCGATAATGATGGGCGCTGCCGCCGAACAGCGTGTCGAAGGCGAGCAGGCGCTTGAAATAGAGACCGATGTCGAGTTCTTCCGTGACGCCCATGGCGCCATGCAGTTGCACCGACTGTTCGGCGACGAAGCGCGCGCATTTGCCGATCTTCGCTTTCGCGCCGGATGCGGCACGGCCGCGCGCCACCGGCTCGGCGTCGGCCATCAGCGCGGCACGCAGCGCCATCGAGCGCGCCTCGTCGCATTGCATCGCCATGTCGGCGAGGCGATGCCGGATCACCTGGTTGGCGGACAGCGGCCGGCCGAACTGCTTCCTGATCTTGGTGTATTCCAGCGTGGTGTCGAGCAGCGTCTGCATGATGCCGACGGCTTCCGAGCCGAGCGCTGCCATGGCGCGGTCGACCGCGGCCTCGATGGCGGGAAGTGCGTCGCTGCCGTCGCCGAGCAGCGCATCGACCGGCAACTCGACATCGCGCAGGTCGAGGCTGCAGGCGCGCCCGCCGCCGAGGCGGGGATAGTCGCGCAAGGTCATGCCTGATGTCTCGGCCGGCACCAGGAACAGGCAGAGCTCTCCGCCGGCGCCATTGGCGCTGACGAGGCGCGCGGAGACGATGATCTGGTGCGCGGCATTGCCGTCGAGCACCGCGATCTTGTGCCCGTTGAGGCGCCAGCCGCCCGGCGTTTTCGCTGCCGTCGTCTCGACCTTGGCGAGGTCGAAGCGCGCTGGCCGCTCGGCATGCGCGAAGGCCAGATAAAGCGATCCGTCGGCGACCTTGGGCAGCCACGCTTGCTTCTGCGCCGCGCTGCCGCCGGTCCCGATCAGGCCTGCGCCGAGCACGACGGTTGCGAGATAAGGTTCGGCAACAAGCCCGCGTCCGAACGCCTCCATCAAAATGCCGGTCTCGATCGCGCCACCGCCGAGCCCGCCATGCTCTTCGGCAATCGGCAGCGCCAGCCAGCCGAGATCGGCGAATTGCTTCCAGATCGCGGGCGAGAAGCCGAGCGGTTCGGCCGCCGACTTGCGACGATGCTCGGCATTATAGGTCTCGCCGACAAAGCGGTCGGCGCTTTCGCGCAGCAGGCGTTGCTCGTCGCTGAGGGTGAGGTCCATCTCGTTACTTCACTGTGGCCGGTTTGCGCACGGAAGGATGCAGGCCCGAAGGGTCCACCGCCATGCCGAATTCCTGCAGGTTATGGGCGTGACAGAGCTGATGCAGCACAAAGGCCTGCTCGATGGCGGCCGGCTGGCCCATCACGTCGACCGAGCGGTTGACGGCTTCCTTCGTCAGCTTCAGCGCGAAGGCGGGTTTTGCGGCGATCTTTTGCGCGAGCGCCAGCACGAACGACGAGAGCTCGGGCCGCGGCACGACGTGATTGACCATGCCGAGCCGGTGCGCTTCGTCGGCCGTCCAGAAATCGGCGGTGAACAGCAGTTCCTTGGCCTTGCGCGGGCCGAGTTCCCAGGGATGCACGAACCATTCGACGCCGCAGACGCCCATGGTGACGACGGGATCGCAGAACTCGGCGTCACCGCTGGCGACGATGAGGTCGCAGGCCCAGGCCAGCATCAACCCGCCGGCAATGCATTTGCCGTGCACCTCGGCGATCGTCGGCTTTGCCAGATTGCGCCAGCGCCGTGTGATCTGCAGGTAGATTTCCTGCTCGCGCGCGAAGCGGCCATGGGCGTTGGGTTCGGCAAAGCCGCCCCAATTTCCGACCGGTGGAAAATCCACGCCGGCGGTGTTCTTGCCGCCCGGGCGCAGATCGTGGCCCGAGGAGAAGTGGGGGCCGTTGCCGGCCAGGATGATGACCTTGACCGCATCGTCCTGCACCGCCTGGTCGAAGGCGGCGTTGAGATCGTAGGTCATCTGCAGGTTTTGCGCGTTGCGCGCCTCGGGCCGGTTCATCACGATCCGCGCAATGCGCGGGTCGGGCCGCTCCACCAAAATGGTCTCGAACTGCATGGCGCCCTCGCATTTCCCTGAACTTTTGTTGGCGCATGTTGTTATCTCGGCAAATGATAGGCAAGTGCGGAGTAATGCAAATCGGTGGCGTCCTCATTCCCGAATGCGTTGCCGGCTCTGGCATAACGGACGGAAACGTGCAGCGATGGTGAACCTGTTCTGCTACCCTGCGACAAATCATACCGGGAGATTGTAATGCGCAAGTTTTTGACCGTTCTGGCGGCGCTGTCGTGCCTGAGCCTGACCAATTGCGGCTACAACGCCATCCAGACCAATGACGAGCAGGTCAAATCGGGCTGGTCGGAGGTGGTCAACCAGTACCAGCGCCGCGCCGATCTGGTGCCGAACCTCGTCAACTCCGTGAAGGGTTTTGCCCAGCAGGAAAAGGACGTGCTGCTCGGCGTCACCAATGCGCGCGCCAAGGTCGGCAGCATCCAGGCGACGCCCGAGGTGCTGAACGATCCCGCCGCGTTCCAGAAATTCACGCAAGCGCAAGGCGAGCTCTCCAGCGCGCTGTCGCGGTTGCTGGTGGTGACCGAAAACTACCCGCAGCTCAAATCGGATTCGCTGTTCAAGGACCTGATGGCGCAGCTCGAGGGCACCGAGAACCGCATCACGGTGGCGCGCAACCGCTACATCAAGGCGGTGCAGGACTATAATGTCGGCATCCGCACCTTCCCGAACAATCTGACCGCCATGATGTTCGGCTACAAGGAGAAGCCGAACTTCGCGGTTGCCAACGAGAAGGAAATCTCGGTCGCGCCGAAGGTGGATTTCAACCCGACGCCGACCCCAGCGCCGGCGAAATAGGTGCGGAGAGCGGCGGATCAGCGATGAAGGCTGCACGGGCGGTTCTGCTGGCACTGCTGCTGGGCTGGGTGCTGCCGGCTTTCGCGCTCGTCGCGGTGCCGCAGCTCACCGGCCGCGTGGTCGACCAGACCTTCACGCTGTCGAGCGGCGATATCGCCTCGCTGACGCAAACCCTTGCCGATCTCGAGCGGCGCAAGGGCAGCCAGATCGCCATCCTGATCGTGCCGACCACCGACGGCGAGGCGATGGAGCAGTTTTCGCTCCGCGTGGCCGAAGCCTGGAGGATCGGCCGCAAGAAGATCGACGACGGCGCGCTGCTCGTCGTCGCCAAGAACGACCGTCATTTGCGCATCGAGGTCGGTTACGGCCTCGAAGGCGCGCTGACCGACGTCACCACCAAGCGCATCATCGACGAGGTGATCACGCCGAAATTCAAGAACGGCGATTTCGCCGGCGGCATCTCTGCCGGCATCGGCAAGATGATTGCGCTCATCAACGGCGAGAAGCTGCCGGCGCCGGAGCCCGCGCACTGGGACACCGCTTTCGAGGAAATCAATCCGTTCTGGCTGTTCATCCTGCCATTCCTCCTCGGCGGCCCATTGCGCGCGACGCTCGGACGCCTGGTCGGCTCGATCGTGACCGGTGGCGCCCTCGCGGCGCTGATGTGGTTCACTGTCGGCAATCTTACAATCGCTCTCGTCGTCGGTGTGGTGGCTTTCGTCATTTCCATGGTCGTCGATCTCTTGCCGTTGAGTAGCGGCAGCGGCTCGTCGAGCAGCGGCAGCAGTAGCAGCGGCAGCGGCTGGAGCAGCGGCTCCAGTTCGAGCGACAGCGGCAGTTTCAGCGGCGGCGGTGGCAGCTTTGGCGGCGGCGGCGCATCGGGGAGCTGGTAGCATGGGCATCAGGCGTATCGGCAGGCACCTCCTGCATCACCGCTGGCGCGAGCGGCGCATCTTCACGCCCAAGGTGCTCGCCCGCATCGAACAGGCGATCAAGGCGGGCGAGGCGACGCATTCCGGCCAGATCCGCTTCGTGGTGGAGGGCGCGCTCGACGGCGCGCCGCTGTTCCGCAACCAGCCGGCGCGCGAGCGCGCGCTCGATGTCTTCTCGCGGCTGCGCATCTGGGACACCGCGCACAACAACGGCGTCCTGATCTATCTGCTGCTGGCCGACCGTGACGTCGAGATCGTCGCCGACCGTGGTATCGACGCAAAAGTCGGTGCGGCCGGCTGGGAGAAGGTTTGCGGCGCCATGGAAAAGGAATTCCGCGCCGGCCTGTTCGAGCACGGCGTCATCAAGGGCATCCAGGAAGTCTCGCGGCTGATGGCGCAGCATTTCCCGGCCAAACCCGGCGGCAGCAACGAACTGCCGGATACGCCGGTGGTGATTTGACGGGACGCATGCGACGCTTTGCGCGCGGTTCGCTTTTGGTTTAGGCTAGGCTCCAAAGCAAAGAAGAGCCAAAGGGAGAGACCGCCGATGAACCGTCGCGAACTGTTGAAGGCTGCTGCCGCGCTGCCGTTGGCGCAGGGCGCGCTCGCCGGCCAGGCGTTCGCGCAAGGCAGTCCCTATCCCTCGCGCAACATCACCATGATCGTGCCGTTTCCGGCCGGCGGCCAGGCTGATCTGGCGGCCCGCCCCGTGGCGCTGGCGTTGGAAAAAATTCTCGGCAAGCCCGTGATCGTCGACAATCGCGCCGGCGGTGGCGGCGGCTCGGTCGGCAATGCGGCGGCTGCGCGCGCCGAACCCGACGGCTATACGCTGTTGATGACGCTGTCCTCGCTTGCGGTGCTGCCGGAGGCCGACCGGCTGTTCGACCGCCCGGTCGCGTACGAAGTGTCGCAATTCGCCCCGGTGGCACGCGTGCTGGCCGATCCGACGCTGCTCGCGGTGCCGGCCTCTGCGCCCTGGAAGACGCTCAAGGATTTTGTCGACGACGCCAAGGCGCGGCCCGGGCAAATTCCCTACGGCTCGTCCGGTCCCTACGGCACGCTGCATGTTGCGATGGAAATGTTCGCGGCAAGCGCCGGCATCAAGCTGTTGCATGTGCCGTTCCGCGGCGCCGGGCCCGCGCTGACTGCGCTGCTCAGCGGCACCGTGCAGGCGATGGCATCGGCGCCGGGCACGCTGAAGCAGCAGGTCGACGACGGCAAGATGCGCGTGCTTGCCAACTGGGGCGCTGAACGCATCGCAAGCTTTCCCGACCTGCCGACCTTCAAGGAACTCGGCTACAAGGACGTCGAGTTCTACATCTGGGCCGGCCTGTTCGCGCAGAGCGCGCTGCCCGCGCCGATCATGACGCAATTGCGCAAGGCGATGGCGGACGCGGTGAAGGCGCCGGAGGTGGTGAAGACGTTTGAGACCGCAGGCAGCCCGGTCGCCTATCTCGATGCGCCGGAGTTTGCAAAGTTCGTCGCCGAGGACAGCGCGCGGCTGATCGCGGCGGTGAAGAAGATCGGCAAGGTCGAGTGAGCATGATCCGGAAAAGTGCGCAGCCGGTTTTCCGACAAGATCATGATCCGATAAGCCGCTTCACATTTTGTTGTGCGCGCGAAACCTTGCCCAGCCGCATTCATTGGGCAGGCTTCAGGCCGGATGCGCGCTGGAACTCGCGCGTTCCGGTCAACGCAAAAACAAACGCAAACCCTGAAGAAAGGACCCCGGCATGCGAATGCGGCGGATTGTCCTCACCTGCGTGCTTTCCACTGCCGCCACGGCGCCGCCTGGTCGCAAGAGTATCGCGGAACCCTGGAACAGCAGATGGCCTGCACGCCCGATGTGTGGCGGCTGTGCAGCGACCAGATTCCGGATGTGAACCGGATCGTGACATGCTTGCGGCAAAACACGCCGCAGCTTTCCAACGGTTGCCGGGCGGTGTTTGAATGAACGCTGCTGCGCCGCCTACCGACACGGCACGTGCCGCCCCGCAAGTCCCGCCGCGCGCGCGTGCCGCGCAGCCGGTACGACCGCAGGCGGTGCAGCCGCCGCCGTTGCCACCCCGGCCGCCTTATGACGAAGACTGAGCTTGCGCGTCCGCCGCGCTCTGGCAGACGTCGACCCATTCCGCATTGGTGAGTTCGGCCATCCGCTCGGGCGATGCGCACCGCGCTGTGCGTGGAGCCGGCCGCCGGCACCACCACGTCGAACGCCTTCAGCGAGACGTCGCAATAGACCGGCAGCGGCGTCTTCAGGCCGAACGGGCAGACGCCACCGACCTCGTGGCCGGTGATATCTGCGACTTCCTCGAGCCCGAGCATCTTTGGCTTGCCGCCGAAGGCGGCTTTCACCTTCTTGTTGTCCATGCGCGCGGTGCCGCTCGCCACGATCAGCACCACGCGATCGCCGACGCGAAGCGACAGTGTCTTGGCGATCCGCCCTGGCTCGACGCCATAGGCCTCTGCGGCCAGTGTCACCGTCGCCGAACTGGTTCCGGATTCGATCACGGAGATATCAGGCGCCTTCTCCGCGAAGAAGGCGCGGACCGATTCGATGCTCATGATGTGTCAGGACCTCTGGGAAACCAGCGCAGGAAGTTCCGCCAGCGCGTGGATGCGATAATCGGGCTCGAAAGCCGAGTTCGTCCATCTGGGTGCGGATCGCCTTGAACATGGTCAGCGGCGGCAGCATGTCGCTCTCCAGACACGCCAGCGCCATCGCTTCCGGCGTCACGCGTTCGATCCAGGCGACATTGAGCCCGAACGATTTGGCGCCGCAGGCGTCCCAGGGATTGGAGGAGATGAACAGCACGTCGGCAGGGGCAATGTTGAGGGTGGATTCGATCAGCGTATAGGCTTCGGGGCTCGGCTTGAAGGTCTTCTTTGCATCGACGCTGATGGTGGCGTCAAGCATGCGATCGAGCCCGGTGTTTCGCACCAGCGCATTCAGCATGTCGGAGCTGCCGTTGGAGAGGATGGCGAGCTTCTTGTCACGCATCGCTTCAAGCGCCGGCAGCGCGTCGGAATAGAGATCAAGATGCAGGTACTTGTCCATGATGCGGGCAAAGGCCGCATCGTCATAGTCGAGCCCAAGGCATTTCAGCGTGTAGGTGAGGGAGGAGGCCGTGACGGCCGAAAAATCCTCGTAGCGCCGCATCAGCGAGCGCAGCCAGGTGTATTCGAGCTGCTTGATGCGCCAGACCTGGGTGATGATCCCGCCGTAGCCGGGAAAGGTTTCCTCGGTGATGTCGGCGACCGACTGGACATCATACAGCGTGCCATAGGCATCGAACACGACGGCTTTGATCGTCACTTGGCCTTTTCCTTATCGCCGATCGTCGCGTTGAGGAATTCGCGAAGCGCTGCGATCGACTGATCGGTCGCAGCCTGGTTGAATTCGAGATGATGCCCCAATATTTCCGCCGGGCGCTTTAGATTGGGCACGTCGAAGGCGTGGTAGGCGTCGGGATAGACAACGAGCTGGATCGGGATTCCCCGGTTCTTGTCACGGGAGATACCCATGCTATCGCGCCCGGCCAGCCATGTCGCGGCAATCATCGGCCGAATTCAAGTCGTCGCGTTCGCCGATCAGGATCAGCGTGGGAACGGTCATGTCCCCTTTCAAGATCACACAGGGTGGGTAGAACGCGACCGCGGCGCGGAACTTGTTTGACGATGCTTGCTCGAACGCACCGCGTTCGACAGACGCGAGTACGAACAGGCCGCCCACCGAGAATCCGATCGCGGCCACGCGTGCCGGATCGACGGCCGGATGCTGTGCCAGAAAGGCAAGAGCGCGATAGGCGTCAGAAGCGAAATTGCTCGACGTCCTTTCCGTGCAACTGCCCTTGATGCCGCGCGCCGCGAAGCTGTCCACCGAGAGGGCCACGTAGCCCCAGGACGCGATGCGCTTGCCCCACCGTTCGTCGGTGTACCGCCAATTGCCCGTGCAATTGTGCAGGAGGACCACGGCGGGGGAGGGGTCCGCGCGATTTGGACGCCGGAGATAGCCCCCAAGCGGATGCGAGCTTGCCAACGGCGTTTCGAGTTCGACGTAGGTGCCACTCGGACGGAAATTCAGCCGGAAGGCATTCGATCGAATGTCCGATCAGGAATGCGCCAGCGAGGACAACGATCTTGACGAGAGTTCGTCACAGGCCACCACCCAGCGGGAACGCTCTCCGCCCCTCGGTTGGTAGCCTTATATACCCAAAATCTTGCGCGCGTTGGCCTTCATCACCTTCGGCCGGATCTCCTCGCGGATGTCGAGCTTGGCGAAATCCGCCAGCCAGCGGTCCGGCGTGATCACCGGCCAGTCCGAGCCGAACAGCATCTTATCCTGCAGGATCGAGTTGATATAGCGCACCAGGATCGGCGGGAAGTATTTCGGCGACCAGCCGGAGAGGTCGATATAGACGTTCGGCTTGTGGGTCGCGACCGACAGCGCCTCCTCCTGCCAGGGGAAGGAGGGATGGGCGAGGATGATCTTGAGGTCCGGGAAGTCGGCGGCGACGTCGTCCATGTACATCGGGTTGGAATATTTCAGCCGCATCCCCATGCCGCCGGGCATGCCCGAACCGACGCCGGTCTGCCCGGTGTGGAACAACGCGATCGCGCCGCCCTCGTTGATCGCCTCGTAGAGCGGATAGGCCATGCGGTCGTTGGCGTAAAAACCCTGCATGGTCGGATGGAATTTGAAACCGCGCACGCCGTATTCCTCGATCAGCTTCCTCGCCTCGCGCACGCCGAGTTTGCCCTTGTGCGGGTCGATCGAGACAAAGGGGATCAGGACGTCGAGATGATCGGAGGCGACCTCGATCATCTCGTAATTGTTGTAGCGGCGGAATCCGGTCTCGCGCTCGGCGTCCACGGGAAAGATCACGGCCGCGATGTTCTTCGACCGGTAGTAGGCGGCCGTCTCCGGCACCGTCGGCGGATGCTTGTTGGGCGATTTGAAATATTCCGCCATCCGCTCCTGGAAGTCGTCATAGCCGTCGTCACCATGCAGCCCGCAGGGCTCTTCGGCATGGGTGTGAATGTCGATCGCTGTGACCTTCTCGATGTCGGGCAGTTTCAGCTTGGCCATGGTTCCCTCAGGTCTCGCGCGGATGGCTTGCTTTTGGCGCTCGAAAAATTGATTATACTATATAACAAATTTCGCAAGGCGGCATAAGCCCGCGAAAACGGGAGGACGGCATGGGGCAGGCGCAGGCCTTCGAGACCGATTTCTGGAAAGACGCCAATCTGCGCAAGGTCTGGGACGAGATCGTCCCCGGCGCGCCGCGCAAGACCATCCCCTACACGCTGACCAGAGAGGCGATCGAACTCTACTGCCGCTCGGTCGGCGAAACGCACCCGATCTATTTCGACGAGGCCTATGCCAGGACCACCCGCCATGGCGGGCTGATCGCGCCGCCCTCGATCCATATCCTGCTGATGTTCTCCTGTACGCCGGCCGACGACTGGATGCGCTCGCCCGGTACCGTCAATGCGGGGCAGTCGTGGAGTTACAACATCCCGGCCCGGCCGAATGACGTGATCACCCTGCAGGCCCGCGCACTCGACAAGTTCATCAAGCGCGAAAGGTTGTTCGTCGTGCACGACAACGTCTTCTTCAACCAGCAGGGCGACGTAATCTGTTCCGGCCGCGGCTGGACGATTCGGCCGATGTGAGGAAGGGGAGCGCGCAATGACGACGACGTTCGACGACCTTTCCGCCGGCGACATGATCGACGGACCGTCATTCGCGGTATCGCGGGAATCGATCCGGCTGTTTTGCGATGCTTCGCTCGACTACAACCCGCTGCATCTCGACGACGACTACATGAAGGGCAATTTCGGCAAGACCCATTTCGGCGGCGTGATCATGCACGGCATGAACAATTTCGGCCTGATCTCCCGCATGATCACCGACTGGGCCTATCCAGCCGGCGCCATTCACCGCCGGCTGGAGACGCGCTGGGTCAAGCCGGTCAAGCCGGGCGACACCATCCAGCCTTCGGGAATCATCAAGGCCAAGCAGGCCACCGAAAAATCTCGCTGGGTGCTGATCGACGTGGTGGTGAAGAACCAGAAGGGCGAGAAGGTCGCCACCGGGGAAGCCATGGTCGAGTTCCCGCTGGACCTGTTTTGCCAGTGATTTCAATTGGAAACCGCGGTGTTCATGGCGTTCTCGGCAGCCAAAAAGGGGCCGAAAACGGCCCGTTTCGGTTGACATTTGGCTGAGATGCCTTAGAAACCGCCCCGTTCCCGGACCGGCTCGGCCACCGGGTAAATCCCATTTCGCCAAGTTTGGCAGCTCATCAGGTTCGGGCGCGAGCCACGGCCTTTCAAGTTACTGCAGGATTGTCCCATGAAGGTCCGTAACTCGCTGAAATCGCTGCGCGGTCGCCATCGCGCCAACCGTCTGGTCCGCCGCAAGGGCCGGGTCTACGTGATCAACAAGGTGCAGCGCCGCTTCAAGGCCCGCCAAGGCTGATCCAGAGGCTGATCCAGAGGCTGATCCGCCGGGGCTATCGTCCCCAAGGCTGATTGCCGCCTTATCGCTTCCTTTCACACCGGTTTGAGATCGCGCTGCTTTGCAGCGCGTTTTTTCGCGTCTAGACTTCGGTTATGGGTTTTGGATTCCCTGATCTCAGGAACGTTCGATCGGCGATCATCATCGCCGCGCTCGCAACCGCGTTGCCGTCTGCGGCGCTTGCCCAAACCGATCCAGGAAAGCCGATCCCAGGATCGTTCCCCCAAAGGATTCCAAGAAGAATTTGCCGGAGGCGCCCGCCAAGCTGCCGAAGGTCGGCGCCGACCGCACCAAGGGACTCGATTTCCTGTTCGGCGCGCTGAAGGCTGCGCCCGATCAGGCCAGCGCCAAGCATGTCGAGGCGCGGATCTGGGCGATGTGGCTGCAGACGCCGAGCGATACGGCGGCGCTTCTGATGTCGCGGGCCAAGGCGGCAGTGGACGCCAAGAAATTCGACGTTGCGCTCAAGCTGCTGGATTCCCTGGTCAAGCTCCGCCCGGATTACACGGAGGCCTGGAACCGGCGTGCCACGGTCTACTACCTGCAGAACGACTACATCCATTCGATGCAGGACATTCAGCAGGTCTTGATCCGCGAACCCCGGCACTTCGGCGCGCTCGCAGGGCTCGGCATGATCATGCAGGAAGTCGGCGACGACAAACGCGCGCTCGAGGCGTTCCGCAAGGCGCTGGCCGTCAATCCGTATCTGGAAAAGCTGCCGGACCTCGTGAAGTCGCTGACCGAGAAGGTCGAAGGCCGCGATATCTGAAGCACGACCGAAAAGTCATGTGCCGGTTTTTCCGACAATGATCATGCTCGCGCTTTGCCGTCGGTTAACCACGACAAGCAAAGGGCATTTTGCGGGCTGGAATGTTCCCGCCCGGCGCGCGACCTATGTGTGGGGAGGGAGCGTTGTGTGCAGGAGGCTGACCATGAGAACCTTGCTGTTGGCAGGCATCATGACTGCTGCGTTCGGGACCGCCTGTTACGCGGATCAGTTCTGGGTGGTCGGCAACCGCGGCACCGGCAAATGCGACATCGTCACGTCAAATCCGGTTGCCTATAACCTGCCCGCCTATGCCGACGGCGGCAGCCAGTACAACGTCTCGTTCAGCGACGGACCCTACCGGTCAATCGACGATGCGAAGCTTGCGCGCTCCACGATCAACGCATGTCCGCCGGAGCCGCCTTCGGCCAGCGACCAGAAATAACGCCGCCTGCGCGGCCGCGCCTCCCTAGTGCAGGGCTTGATTGCCGCGCTGGGCCAGCCCGCCCGGCGACACCACCGCGTAGAGTTGCGCCAGTTCCGCTTCCAGCTGCTCGTTGACCAACAGAAGTGCCATCAGCGCCCCCCGCAGGTCGCCGCCACAGGTCGCCACGATCTTGTCGATGGTTGCTTCGCTCAGGGTACGCATTTGAAATCCCTCCGGTTATTGGCCGTATACGCTCTGCCGCCCGTTCCGTTCCTGTGAATTGCGGGGATCGGCCGGTGTGACGACAGACGTTTCCGGGGTGGGGCCGCCTCATGGCGAAATTGCCGGTGGGCAATCTAAGAAATAGCTAATGACGCGCGTGTGAACCCGCTATCCACAGGGCAGGCTGCCTGTGGAAAACTTAGCCCTACGAGGCGAAACTGGAACACGTCATGCTCGTAGTTTTGCTGTGCCCCATTCAGTCCGGATTCCCATAATGATCGTGTTGATGTCAGGCGCGGCGCTGATCGCCTCAGCGCTGGTTCTGGCTCTGGTCACCCAAGTGGGCGCCGTGCTGATCGAACGAGCGCACCCCCCGCAGGGACAGATGATCGCGGTCGACGGCGCGAGACTGCATGTCGTCGATCTCGGGCCGCGCCAGGCCTCAGGCCCCGCGGTCGTCATGCTGCATGGCGCGAGCTCGAACCTCGAAGTGATGCGCCCGCTCGGCGAGCGGCTGGCAAGGACCCATCGCGTCATCCTGATCGACCGTCCCGGCCACGGCTGGAGCACGCGCGCGAGCTTTTCGGATTCCACGCCGCAGCCGCAGGCACGCATGATCGCGCAGGCACTGCAACAGCTCGACATTGGACCAGCGGTGTTCGTCGCCCATTCCTGGGCCGGCGCGCTGGCGTTGCGCATCGCGCTCGATCACCCCGATCGCGTCGGCGGCCTCGTGATGCTGGCGCCGGCCGCCTACCCCTGGCCGGGCGGCGTCAGCCAGTACAACTACGTCGTGACCACGCCCGTGGTCGGTCCGCTGCTCGCCTACACCGTCACGCTGCCGCTCGGGCTGATGCTTGCCGAGCCCGGCACGCGTGGCGTGTTCGCGCCACAGGCGATGGCGGAGAGTTTTGTAAAGGACAGCGCTACGCGTCTGTTGCTGCGCCCGCGCGAATTCATCGCCAACGCCTGGGACCTGGTGAGCTTAAGGCAGGCAATGGCCGAACAGGCGCCGCGTTACGCCACGCTTTCCGTGCCGATCTCGATCATCGCTGGCGATGCCGACAAGACGGTGTCGACCCATATTCATTCGCAGCCGCTGGCGCGGACCGCAAAGAACGCCAGGCTGACCGTGCTGCCCGGCGTCGGCCACATGATCCAGTATGCGGCGCCGGATCTCGTGATATCGGAGGTCGAGGCGATGACGGGCCACGGCTCGCCGAGCACAACTGCGGTCGCAAATTAGGGATTTGGTAAGCCCGATTGCCGGCCGAAAGATCGGCTGGAAGCCGCTGACAACGCCGGGCATTTGTCAATTTCTTAATCGAAGCCGCCGCATGTTGGCCGTCTCCGAACCAATCCCAGGAAACGGTCAGGACACATGGGCACACCTTCCATCGGCATGGAGCAGGGCGGCGATGACGCCAATCGCCGGCTCGTGCGCTTCTTCAGCATCTGCCTCGGCAGTCTGGTGCTGGTCTATTCCCTGATTTCGCTCCGCGTATTCCTTGACAGCCCGACCTTCGAGATCGTCGAATTCGCACTGACGGTGCTGCGCGTTGCGCTCGGCGTCGTGGCGCTGCTGATCATCTTCTACCCGCCGTGGATCGCCCGTCCGCTGGAGCGCCAGATCGGATCGATGGGTACGCTGTTCGAAGACGGCTTTGCGCAGTCGAGCACGCAGGAGAGGATCCGCCTCATCGTGCTGGTCACCATGGTCAGCCTGCTGCTCGAACTCGTGATGATCCGCTGGCTGGCTTCGGTGTTCCCGGTGTTCGCCTTCTTCAAGAACTTCACCTTGCTCGCCTGCTTCCTCGGCCTTGGCGCCGGGTATGCGGTCGCGGAGAAGCAGCCCTGCGCACCGGCACTGGTGCTGCCGATGCTCGCGCTGTTCGTCGGCATCATCACGCTGCTGCGCTACGATCTCGGCGGCGCCAGCGCATTGTTCGCGGGCCTGCCGATGAGCGAGCAGACCGCCATCCACATCTGGATGGACAGGTTCAATCTGTGGGCGATGTTCCAGCAAAGCGTGCCGCTCTATCTGCTGCTCGGCATGAGCTTCGTGCTGTGCGCCTGCATCTGCTACCCAGTCGGCCAGCTCTGCGGCAAGCTGCTGCAGAGCACCGACTCGCTGAAGGCCTACGGCCTCAATCTCGTCGGCAGCATGCTGGGCGTTCTGGTGCTGTTCGTGATGAGCCTGTTCTGGCTGCCTCCGGCCATCTGGTTCACGGCGGTCGCCGGCGTCCTCTTGTTCTTCGTGCTGTCAAAGGACAACCGCATGGCGTTCGGCGTCGCCAGCTTCTGTCTGTTGCTGACGATCCTGTCCTGGCCGGTGCAGACGGAAATTCAGCGCGTCTACTCGCCGTATCAGCTGCTGGAGCGGATCACCCGGGCCAGCGGGCTGACGAACATCCTGTCCGGCGGCGCGTACTACCAGAAGGTCTTTGATCTCTCGGACGCCAATCGCGGGCACGAGAACCGGGAAGACAGTTACGTCCGCGCCTATTACGAATTTCCGTTCAACTTCAAGAAAAAGCCCGAGCGGGTCGCGATTGTCGGCGCCGGCAGCGGCAACGACGTTGCCGCCGCGCTGCGCATGGGCGCTTCGCATATCGATGCGATCGAGATCGATCCCGCGATCGTCTTCATGGGCAAGCATGCCCATCCCGAGCATCCCTATGACGACCCCCGCGTCACGCTGCACATCAACGACGCGCGAAATTTCTTCCGCACGGCGCGGCAACAATACGACCTGATCATCTACGGCGTACTCGACTCTCATACCGCAATCAGCCACGCCTCCAACCTGCGCGTCGATTCGTACGTGTATACGCGCGAGGGGATCACCGAGGCATTCAACCTGCTGAAGCCCGACGGCGTGATGTCGATCGCCTTCGCGCTGCCCAACGAGTCGCTGGGCTTCAAGCTTTCGCATATCCTGCAGGGCATGCCGGGCGCGGGCAAGCCGCTCGCCGTCCGCGTCCTCTATGATTCGAATTCGACCACCGCCTTTGTCACCCGCAAGGGCGGCGGCGTGGCGATGCCCGACACCAGGGCCTACGAGGCGATTGGCTTCACCAACGTGTCGGATCACTTCGCGCAGCCCTATCCGGAAGCCAGCATCCCGACGGACGACTGGCCATTCTTCTACATGATCTCGCGCACCTATCCGATGAGCTACATGATCGCGCTCGGCATGGTGCTGCTGCTGAGCTACATGTTCGTGCGCAAGACCATCGGCTTCACCGATCCGATCGAGCGCAGCTATTTGCCGTTCTTCTTCCTCGGCGCCGGCTTCATGCTGGTGGAGACCAAGGCCATCACCGAGCTCGGCCTGCATCTCGGCGGCACCTGGTTCGTGATCGCCGCCACCATCGTCATGGTGCTGTTGATGGCGTTCCTCGCCAACCTGATGGTGCAGCGCAAGCTGGTGCCGCGCATGGGCCTTGCTTATCTCGGCCTGTTCGTCAGCTTGCTGGTCGGCTACGCCTACGCCCGGAACCACGCGCTGTTCGCCTTCGCATCCCCGGCCTTGAGCCTTGCCGTGAGCTGCGTGCTGCTGACGGTGCCGCTGTTCTTCTCGGGTTTCGTGTTCTCGACCCTGATCGGCAAGGCCGAGATCAACATCTCGACCGCGCTCGCCTATAACCTGATGGGCGCGCTGTTCGGTGGGTTGATGGAATACAACTCGATGTATTTCGGCTTCGCCTTCCTTTATCTGCTGGCGATCGCCTTTTACGTCCTGGCCTGGCTGTTCTCATGGCAGTCCATGCCCGTCTGGCTGCGCTGGCCGCGCCTGGTGCGCCAGGACGGCGCGCACTAGGTAGCCCACGCGATTGTGCCAAAGCCCCCGGCCGAATGTCCGGGGCTTTTTCCTTTGAGGCTGGGCATTTTTGTCGGCAGCATCGAGGATATCCGCCGCAGGCGCCGCCTGATCACTTCGTCTTGCCGTCCTTGTCGAACTGCGCGAGGTAGGCCCAGAGGTCGCCTGCCTCTTTCTCGTTCTTGATACCGGCGAACACCATCTTGGTGCCGGGGATCTTGGCCTTCGGGTCCTTGATGTAGTCGAGGAAGACGTCCTTGCTCCAGGTGATGCCGGAACTCTTGTTGGCGTCGGAATAGGAATAGCCCTCGATCGTGCCCGACTTACGGCCGTCGAGCCCGTTCAGCACGGGGCCGACCTTGTTCTTGGCGCCTTCGCCGACGGCGTGGCAGGCAAGGCACTTGTTGAAGGAGGTCTTGCCGGCATCGGCGTCCTGCGCCAGCGCGCTGGAGGTAACGGCGGTTGAGGCGATGACAATCAGGGCGCCCAAGGTCGGTGTCTTCATGTGGTGCTCATTCTTCCCGGATGATGGCCCGCCGGTTGTGGCATGGCAGGCTCGAAAGGGACAAGCCACGAAAGTATGACGGGTTTCATGCTGTCATGCGCTTTTGAACGAACGCCAGCTGTGCCTTTTGCGTTGACCGCCTACCCAAAGCACGCCGGACGTGCTTGATTTGCCATGATAAATCGCCGGGAAGCGCGGAGGAAGTAAATGGCCATCATGATGCCGGCGGCGGACGAAGCGGTGCTCGCTCGCCGCGACGCCATCGTGGCGGCCTTGCGCACCATCGTGCCGGGCGAGGGCGTCATCGACAGTGCCGCCGAGATGATCCCTTATGAATCGGACGGGCTGACCGCCTACCGCCAGCCGCCGATGGTGGTGGTGCTGCCCGACACCACCGAACAGGTCTCGAGAATTCTCAAGTATTGCCAGGAGCAGGGCATCAAGGTGGTGCCGCGCGGCTCCGGCACCTCGCTGTCGGGCGGCGCGCTGCCGCTCGCCGACGCGGTGCTGCTAGGGCTCGGGAAGTTCAAGCGCATCCGCGAGATCGATTTCGACAACCGCGTTGTCGTCACGGAGCCGGGCGTGACCAACCTCGCGATCTCGCAAGCGGTGGAGCATGCCGGCTTCTATTACGCGCCCGATCCGTCGTCGCAGATCGCCTGCTCGATCGGCGGCAATGTCGCCGAAAATTCCGGCGGCGTGCACTGCCTTAAATACGGCATGACCACCAACAACGTGCTGGGCTGCGAAATCGTGCTGATGAGTGGCGAGATCATCCGCATCGGCGGCAAAGGGTGCGAAAACTCCGGGTACGATTTGATGGGCATCATCACGGGCTCCGAAGGTCTGCTCGGCGTCATCACCGAAGTCACGGTGCGCATCCTGCAGAAGCCGGAGACGGCGCGTGCGCTGATGGTCGGCTTTGCGCAGGTGGAGGCGGCCGGCGAATGCGTGGCCCGCATCATCGGCGCTGGCATCATTCCCGGCGGCATGGAGATGATGGACAAGCCCGCGATCCACGCCGCGGAAGCTTTCGTCCATGCCGGCTATCCGCTCGATGTCGAGGCGCTCCTGATCATCGAGCTCGATGGCCCCTCCGTCGAGGTCGATGAACTGATCAAGCGCGTCGAGACGATCGCGCTGGACTGCGGCTCGGTGACCTTGCAGATTTCCAATAGCGAGGCCGAGCGCAATCTGTTCTGGGCCGGACGCAAGGCGGCGTTTCCCGCGGTCGGCCGCATCTCGCCCGACTATCTCTGCATGGACGGCACCATCCCGCGCGGCGCGCTGCCGAAGGCGCTGACCCGTATTCGCGAACTCTCTGAGAAGTATGGCCTTGGCGTCGCCAATGTCTTCCATGCCGGCGACGGCAATCTGCATCCGCTGATTCTTTACGACGCCAACAAGCCCGGCGAGATGGAACGCGCCGAGGCGTTCGGCGCCGACATCCTGCGCTGCTGCGTCGAGCTCGGCGGCGTCTTGACCGGCGAGCACGGCGTGGGCATCGAGAAGCGTGACCTGATGGGCGAGATGTTCACCGAGATCGACCTCAACCAGCAGCAGCGGCTGAAATGCGCCTTCGATGCCGATGGCCTGCTCAATCCGGGAAAGGTGTTTCCGACGCTGCACCGCTGCGCCGAACTCGGCCGCGTGCATGTGCATGCCGGCAAGCTGGCATTTCCCGACATTCCGCGGTTCTAGCGCGATAGCGGCAAAGGCCCGCACGGTGGAGCCTTTGCCGCGTTTCCTCAGATCAGCGCGTATTGCGTGCGCTCACGCTTGGCGAGCAACGGCAGCGCCTGGCCGGCAACGTAGGTCTTGAAGTGTTCACTCTCCTGATGCGCCTTGAAGGCCGCCTCGTCGCGGAACAGTTCATAGAACAGGAACTGCGCCGGATTTTCCTTCGCGCGTGAGATCAGGAACAGTTGCGCGCCTTGTTCGCGCTGCGCCTCGGGAAGGAAACGGGCGAGGATTTCGGCGATGCGATCGGCCTCGCCTTCCTTGGCTTCCCATTGCGCGACGACCAACAATCCGCCGCGTGCGACGGCGTCGCCGACCTTCCTGTCCATTGCATAGTTCGCCATGATTGATGCTCCCTTCGAGTTGCGGGTCGTTCCAGAGAGCACCTGTCTACGCCGGCAGTTGCTGGGACAGTTCGATAGCGGACGAACAGTGCTCGAAAATGCTTCGATCTGGATCGAAATGTTGCCGACAGGCCAGCGCCCTTGTCTCCGCCGCGCATCGCTTTAGAAGGGAGAGACGTGGCGGCCAGACAAAATGCGCCCACCGCAAGCGACGAGGACAGGCGGAACGTTGTGGAAACGCTCAAAGTACGTGACGCCAAAGACGTCGAGCAGGTGGTGCGCGCGGCGATCGCGGGTGACCAGCCGCTGGAGATCATCGGCCATGGCTCCAAACGCCACATCGGCCAGCCGATGGCGACCAATGCGGTGCTCGATCTGTCTGCCCTGAACGCCGTCACGTCCTACGAGCCGAACGAGCTGATCGTCACGGTTGAGGCCGGTGCGCCGCTCGCCGACGTGATCGCGCTGATCGACTCGAAGAACCAGCAATTCGCCTTCGACCCCATGGACACCGCGCCGCTGCTCGGTACCGCCAAAATCGGCACCATCGGCGGCATGATCGGCGCGGGCCTCGCCGGTCCTCGCCGCATCAAGGCCGGTGGCGCGCGCGATCATCTGTTGGGCGCGCATGCGGTCTCCGGCTTCGGCGACAGTTTCAAGACCGGCGGCAAGGTGGTGAAGAACGTCACCGGCTACGATCTCTGCAAGCTGCTCGCGGGTTCCTGGGGTACGCTTGCGGTCATGACCGAGGTGACGTTGAAGGTGATGCCGCGGCCCGAAAGCGAGCGCACTCTCATCCTGCGCGGCCTCGACGACGTCACCGCCAACCGCGCCATGACGGCGGCGCTGGGTTCGCCCTTCGATGTGTCGGGCGCAGCCCACCTGCCCAACTCCGTGTTCCGGCAGGCCGCCGGCGGTCTTTCCGGGCTCGGGCATGAGGGTCAGGCGGTCACACTGGTGCGGCTCGAGGGCATCGCGGCCTCGGCGGCAAGCCGCGCGGTGTCGCTGGCGAAGCTGTTGGCGCCGTTCGGAGCCGTGGAGACGATCGAGGATATCGCCTCGCTCGCGGCATGGACCGCGGTCCGCGACGTGCTGCCCTTTGCCGCTGAAGGCGCGCTCGGCGCCTGGCCGGTCTGGCGGATCGTCTGTCCGCCGGCCTCTGGCGGCGCGCTGGGCCAGGCGCTGGCGCGCGAAACCGGCGGCGACGTCATCTACGACTGGGGCGGCGGATTGATCTGGGCTGCGGTGCCGCCCAAGCCTGACGCGCGGGCTTCCGTCGTGCGCCAGCGCGTCGATGCTGCCGGCGGTCACGCCACGCTGATCCGCGGCGCAGACGAAGTGAGGCGCCAGGTCGACGTGTTCCATCCGCAGCCGGCCGGCCTTGCCGCGCTGGCTGAACGCGTGCGGCAAAGCTTCGATCCCAGGAGCATTCTCAACCGCGGCCGCATGGCGCGGGGACATGTCGCATGAAGACCGAGTTCTCACTGGCCCAACTGGCCGATCCCGACATCAAGGAAGCCGACAAGCATCCTGCGCGCCTGCGTGCATTGCGGCTTCTGCACGGCGACCTGTCCGACCTACGTGCTGCTCGGCGACGAACTCGATAGCCCGCGCGGCCGGATCTATCTGATCAAGCAGATGTTGGAGAAGGACGAGAAGCCGACCGCCGAGGTGGTCAAGCATATCGACCGCTGTCTCTCCTGCCTTGCCTGCATGACCACCTGTCCTTCGGGCGTGAACTACATGCACCTCGTCGACCAGGCGCGGGTCCGCATCGAGCGCGATTATTCGCGGCCGTTGATCGAGCGGGCCCTGCGTGCGGTGCTTGCCTTTGTGCTGCCGCGGCCGGATCTGTTTCGCTGGAGCATGAGGCTGGCGCGGCTTGGCCGGCCGTTTGCATCGCTGTTTCCGGCAGTCCAGCCGGGAGCCGTTTCACCGACTTTACTGAGCCGGATCAAGGCGATGCTTGCGCTGTCGCCGGACCGCCTGCCTTCGCCCGGGCCGGCGCCGGGCAGTGTGTTTGCGGCGTCGGGAACCCGGCGTGGACGGGTCGCCCTGCTGCAGGGCTGCGCCCAGCAAGTGCTCGCGCCACGCATCAACCAGGCCGCCATCAATGTCCTGACCCGTCACGGCATCGAGGTCGTGCTGGTCAAGGACGAGCAATGCTGCGGCGCGCTGACCCATCATTTGGGGCGGGATGGCGACGCGCTCGCGCGGGCGCGTGCCAATATCGTGGTCTGGCAAAGAGAGGCGGAACAGGGCGGGCTCGACGCCATCCTGGTGACGACTTCCGGTTGTGGCACCGTCATCAAGGACTACGGCTACATGCTGCGCGAGGATCGCGACTACGCCGCGTCAGCAGCGCAGATCTCGGCGCTGGCAAGGGACATCACCGAATATCTCGCTGATATCGAGCTGAAGCCATCGAGCCAGAAGGGCGACATCAAGGTCGCCTATCACGCGGCCTGTTCGCTGCAGCACGGACAGAAAATCACGACCGCTCCGAAAGAATTGCTTTCCAAGAATGGATTCGTGGTGAAAGATGTACCCGAGAGCCATTTGTGTTGCGGTTCGGCGGGGACCTACAACATTCTCCAGCCCGAGCTTGCGGGCAGATTGCGCGATCGCAAGGTCGCCAATATCGCAAGTGTCGAGCCGGATGTGATTGCTGCAGGCAATATCGGCTGCATGGTGCAGATAGCCGGTGGCACGTCAGTTCCTGTGGTGCATACGATTGAGCTTCTCGATTGGGCGACGGGAGGTCCGCGGCCAGGATTGAATTGATCGACTGGCCAGCAGGCAACGGTGACCGCGACGTCCGATAGTCAAGGATCGGCGGCAACAGGAGGATGATCACGATGGCGAAGAAAGCCAAGAAGTCGAAAAAGGCGAAGAAGGCCAAAAAGGGCAAAAAGGTCGTAGCGGCGAAAAAGAAGAAGTCGGCCAAGAAGAGCGCGAAGAAGAGCGCGAAGAAGGCGGCGAAGAAATCCGCCAAGAAGTCTTCGAAGGCCAAGAAGGCTGCGCCGAAGAAAGCGGCGAAGAAGGCTGCCAAGAAAAAGAGCGCGCCGAAGAAGAGAGCCGCCAGGCCCGCAGCGCCGAAGCCGGCGCCTGAGCCCGCTGCGGCTCCTGAACCTGCGCCGAGCTGGGCAACGCCCGCTCCCGCGGCAACGCCTTCGTGGAGCTCCGGCGGCTCGTCCGGCGGCGACAGCAACTAGCCCCGCGTCCCGGGTGATCCGGGGACTGCCAGATCTTGCAAAGGCCGCAGCGGTGACGCTGCGGCCTTTGTGATTTTTCTCCGGGAGTTCTGGCGCTCGCCGGAGCATGAAGCGAGCGGGCGCTTTCGAGACCTCGGCCGAAAATACGCAGCGATACCAACGGATATTTCGTTTTCTTCACTCAAGAACTTGTCCGTATTTCTACGGATAATCCGGATTCTTACCAACGGGGGATTTGATTCGGTTCCAGATGCGCGGAGAGAGTGTGTTTTTGGCGCCGCAGCAGCTGCCATGCACGCCGAGCAACAGCATAATCGTGCGATTTTGTTGTGCGAATGCAACACCCAACAACAACCTCGGGAGAATCGCCCAAAAAGGCGGCAAATGCTTGACTTTTTTGCTTTCCGCAAAGGGAGGCGCGTTTCAGATTGGTTGACGGATTTGGTTTCACCGGTCCTTGGGGCAACGAGGCCCGACTGTTGAAAACATGGGGATCGTCATGAAGAAAATTGTTCTCGCCGCCGCCACCGTGGCAATGACCACTGGCTCTGCATTCGCCGCCGATATGGCCGTCAAGTACAAGGCTCCGCCGCCCGTGTCGTGGTCAGCCCCTGGGATTTCGCCTTCGGCAGCGCGCTGATGAACGATTACATCTTCCGCGGCATCACCCAGTCCAACCACAAGCCGTCGGTCGGCGCCTATTTCGAGCCGCGCTACAACGTCAACAAGGACCTGCAGCTCTATGTCGGCGCTGCCGGCGCGAGCATTTCCTTCCCGAACCGCGCTGCGGCCGAAATCGACCTCTATGCCGGTATCCGCCCGACCGTCGGCATGTTCGCCTTCGACTTCGGCATCTGGGGCTACATCTATCCGGGCGGGCAGTGCTTCGGTGCGCAGGGTACGGTTGCCGCACCGACCAACAATTGCGCCTCCTTCAACCAGGGTATCGATTTCGGCGTGCCTCTCGTTGGCGGTCTGCCGATCAACGGCAACTTCGCCAAGAAGAGCGCGAGCTTCTACGAAGTCTTCGGCAAGGTGAACATCACCCTCAACGACCAGTTCTCGGTCGGCCTCAACGAATACTACTCGCCGAACTTCCTCAACCTCGGCGCTTGGGGCAACTATGCCTCGATCACCGGCAAGTGGACGGCGCCGTCGACCACCTTCGGCGCGAGCGGCGTTGGCATGTACATCTCCGGCGAATTCGGCCGGCAGTGGCTGGGCACGTCGGACGCGTTCTACGGCACCACGGTTCCCACAGCCTTCGGCGGTCCTTTCCCGAACGGTATTCCGGAGCCGAGCTACAACACCTGGAATGTCGGCGTCGGCTTCACCTACAAGGTCTTCACCCTGGATTTCCGCTACTCGGATACGAACCTCTCCAAGGGTAACTGCAACGCCTTCACCAGCGACTACAGCACCACCAACTTCAGCGTGAACAATATCACTGCGATCAACCCGGGCGGCTTCGGCTCCAACTGGTGCGGCGCGGCTGGCATCGTCAAGTTCTCGGCCGACCTGACGGCGATGACCAACCTGAAGTAAGGCGGCTTGGTCTGGAATATTGGGGGCGGCAGAGCGATCTGCCGCCCCTTGCTTTTGTGTGCGAAGAAGCAATGACGGCAGAGCCTGACAAGACGCCCGTCGGGCCGAAGCTCGACCGCCAAACATTCGCAGCCGGTCTCGTGGCCGGGGTCGGCGCTGCGATTGCGATCGGCGCCATGGAGTGGTTCTCGCTCACCTCGCGCTATCCGCTTGCCATCATCCCCTTCGCCACCTCGATCGTGCTGGTGATCGGTTCGCATGATGTCGTGCCGGCGCAACCACGCGCCCTGATCGGCGGGCACCTGGTCTCGACGCTGGTCGGCCTGATCGTTCTGAAGCTGACCGGGCCAAACGCCTGGGCTGCTGCCGCCGGCGTCGGCCTCGCAGTGCTCGCGATGTACCTGACCGGCACCTTCCATCCACCGGCCGGCATCAACCCGCTGCTGGTCGTCTCCAACAATCTGCCGTGGACGTTCCTGTTCGTGCCGGTGCTGTGCGGCGCGCTGCTTCTGACCGGTTTTGCCTTTGTCTGGCACCGCTGGGTGCGGCGGGAAGACTGGCCGCAACGCTGGCTTTAGCTCCGCTACGTCCCGGTCGCGTCAGCGTTCTCGCGCAATGCAAAGCGGTCACCATCGCGCACCACCGCGAGCTTGCGGTCATGGAAGGCATCCAGCGTCGCGCGATGGCCGATCGAGACGATGGTGGTGTCCGGCAGCCGTTCCGTGAGCAGGCCGTAGAGCGCGGCCTCCGCCGGCTCGTCGAGCGAAGCGGTCGCCTCGTCGAGAAACAGGAACGCCGGCGCGTGCAACAAAGCCCGCGCAAGGCCGAGCCGCTCCTGCTCGCCGAGCGAGAGCATCCGGTTCCAGTGCGCCTCCTCGCCGAGCCGCGGGGCCAGTGCGGCGAGGCCGACTGCAGCGAGCACCTCGCGCACCTTGTCGGCGCTATAGGCGGAGGCTTCGGCTGGATAGGTGATCGCGGCATGCAACGAGCCTATCGGAAAATACGGGCGCTGCGGCAGCATCATCAGCGAGGCCTTGGCCGGAATGGTCACGACACCGTCGCCGAACGGCCAGACGCCGGCAATCGCGCGCAGCAGCGTCGATTTCCCCGCGCCGGAAGGGCCGGTGATCAGCGTGCGCTCGCCTGGCGTGAAGCTGATGGCATCGGCCGAGACGATGGGCGTGCCCTGAGGCAATCGCACCAGCAGCTTGGTGAGCGTAACCGCGCTGCCGGCGTCCGGTGTCACCCGCACCGAAGCGGGGCTTGCCGCCAGATGCCGCGAGCTGGCGATCGACATTTCGAAACCGTCGAGCCGCGCCACCACGGCGCGCCATTCGGCGAGCTTGCGGTAGACCCCGACGAAGAACGACAGCGACTTGTAGACGCTGTCGAAGGCGGAAGCGGTCTGCATCATGCCGCCGAGCTGCACCTTGCCGGCGAAATAGGCCGGCGCCACCAGGATGTAGGGAAATACGACGGCCGCCTGGGCATAGCTTTGCGTGAAGAAGGTCAGCCGCTTGGTACGGCTCATGATGCCGTACCAGTTTTCGATGACACGTCTGAAGCGGCCCGTAAGCCGCTCACGCTCGGCAGGTTCGCCTTGCATCAGTGCGATCTGCTCGGAATTTTCCCGCACCCGCACCAGATTGAAGCGGAAATCTGCTTCGCGCTGCTGCTGCTCGAAGTCGAGATTGACCAGCGGCGAGCCGATCCACTGGGTCAGCACGGTACCGAAGATCGCATAGATCAGCGCGCCCCATACGAGGTAGCCGGGGATCGCAAATTCGTTGCCGAACAGATGCAGCGGTGCCGCCGCCGACAGGCCCCACAGGATCACCACGAAGGACAGCAGTGACACGATCGCGTTCAACAGCCCGAGGCCGATGTCCATCGTGCGATCGATGAACAGCTTGACGTCTTCGGTCATCCGCTGGTCGGGGTTGTCGGCGGCATCGCCCTGCAACTGCATACGGTAATGGTTGGGACCCTCCAGCCACTCACCGAGATAATGGTGGGTCATCCAGTTGCGCCAGCGGATCTGCAGCCATTGATTGAGGTAGAGCTGATAGACCGAGAGCACGACGGCGGGGGTGACGATCAGACAGAATATGCCGAGCTCCCAGACGAAACGGTCCCAGTCCTTGTCCTGAAGCGCGTTGTAGAAGCGGTTGTTCCACTGGTTGATCAGGACGTCGACCGCAACGGACGACAGCTCGAGCGCGATCACGGCGGCGAGCAGGCCGCGGGCAGCCCATTTGTCTTCGGAACGGAAATAGGGCGAGGCGATCCGCCATACAATCGCGAGTGTCGCGCGGATGTTTTTCACAGATCATCGTCTCCGGAGGTGGGGCGCAAGGCCCTGAGAAAGCTTGGAAAATCAGCGGTTAACAGAGGAGATCTTTAAGCGGCAGCCTCAGCGGAGTCTTGTCGCAGGCTCCCATTCAATCCTAGCATGGGCTGCCGGCGAGGGACGCCGACCGCAACGCTTCTGTTGATGAACGAACAGCTTTGGCAGGTCGTCGCGCGCATCGCAAGGACCCGGAACCGCCGCACCGGTTCGTTCACGCCGGCATCGCGCACGGTCTGGCCAAGGTCGCATTCCTCCCATAGAACGGCGCGGCGTTCGACGCCGAGAGCACTTCGAGGGGGTTGCATGGTTTTGATCAGGCGTATCTTCACACGCATTCTTACCTGCGCTGCCGCAGTGTGGTTGCTTGCCGCGGCCGCCGTTCCGGCGCAGGCCCAGGAATTCCCGTTCGGCCTCGAGATGACGCTCGAGGCTGCGCGCATGCCGGGTTCGAAGCGCATCCCCTCGCTTGAGATCGGCGACAATGGTGAGGTCGTGCTCGAGCTGTGGTGCAAGGGCGGCCAGGGACAGTTTTCGGTGGCCGGCAACACCATCGTCTTCGTCCCCGGCGCCATGGAGACCCGCTCCTGTCCGCCGGATCGCGTGCAGGCCGACGACGATTTGATCGCAGCGCTGTCGGATGCCGCGACCTGGCGGCGTCAGGGCGATTTCATCACCTTGATCGGTTCGAAGCAGCTGCGCTTCCGCATCAACACCAACTAGCGTGGCCCGCGGCTATTTCCACACTGACTTGTCGGCGTTCCAGCGCTGGCCCTTCAATTCCTTCACCAGCGCCTCGATCGAGCCGTTGTCGTCCTCGGGTTCGGCGCCTTCGTCGTCGGCGGAATTTGAATCCTCGGCGAGGTTGAGTTTGGGCCCCGCACCTTCGTCCGCCGTTGTCGTCACCGGGCTCGACACCCACAGCATCAGTCTGTCCGACGTGCCCGGCTTGTCCGACGACACCAGCCCCGTGACCTCGACGGTCTCGGTGAGGCCGAGTTCGGGATAGATCTGGCTCGGGCGCTTCAGCGTCAGCGTCAGCTTGCCGGTGTTGGCGTTCCAGCACCGACGACGGCCGGCTTGGCGGCAAGCGTCTTGCTCAGCACGCCGGAGACGGCGGCGGCGAGCTTCTCCTTGTTGACCTTGTCGCCGTCGCGCCATTCGGCGGCGGGAAAGCGGATGGCGCGGTCCATCTCGACAATGCCGCTGGTCCAGCCCACCTGCGTCACGCCCGGCGTGGCCTTGGCCTTGGCAATCAGCGGCGGCGGCGCGCTCGGGATCGACGGTGAGGTTGATGGTCTGTTCGCCGCTGCGCAACTCGTCGCAGGACACCGACAGGCTGTTGACGGAGACTTCGAGCGCCTCGCCCTTCAGGCTCTTGATGAAATCGAGCACCGCATTCCAGCTTCACCCGCACGCCGATCGATTCCGGCGAGATGTCGGTGAAATCCTTTGGCGCCGCCGTGATGCCGTCGTCGCGGGTCTGGCCCTCCAGGAATTCCTTTTCGCTGAGGTCGGAATTGTCGGTCGAGACCACCTCGCTGACTTTCTGGCCGATCGTGATCTGACCGCGGAATTCGAAGGTATCGCCGGTCGGCTTGCGCGTGAGCTTCACCGCGACGGGCTGCTTGTCGGCGAGGCTTTGCGTCGTGCCGGTCAGGCTTTGGCCGGCGATCGTGAGGTTGGCGACAAAGCGGTCCTTGCGCTCGGAGCCCTTCGTCGACGGGATAGCAGACGTCGAGGCTCGCCGCGGTGAGCGTCTTGCCCTGCCGCGTCTCCTTCAGGATCACGTCGGCATTGCCGTCCAGCAGTCCGTCGATCGCGGTGAAGTAGCGGACTTCGTTGCCAGCCGGCGCTGCCGCCTTGGGCTGCTGCTTGGCTTGCGCAAAAGCGAGTTCAGGCGAAAGGGCCGCAAGGCCAATCAGGCAGAGCAGGAGCGGGCGCATCTGAAAATTCCTTCAACAGCAGAATCGGGGAGGTCGGGCGGTCTCTAACACTAGCAAACCTCTGGCGTCATCGGCCAAAAAGAAGGCCGCCCGGAGGCGGCCTTCCATCGTTTGTTTCCAGGCGAGGGCCTCAGAAACCCATGCCGCCCATTCCGCCCATGCCGCCGCCGCCACCGCCCGGCATCGCCGGGCGCCGGCTCCTTCGGCAGTTCGGCAACCATCGCTTCGGTGGTCACGAGCAGTCCCGCCACGGAGGCGGCGTCCTGCAGCGCGGTGCGCACCACCTTGGCCGGGTCGATGATGCCCTTGTCGACCATGTCGACATATTCCTCGGTCTGGGCGTCGAAGCCAAAGGTCTCCGACTTGTTCTCGAGGATCTTGCCGACCACGATCGAGCCTTCGACGCCGGCATTCTCCGAGATCTGCCGCACCGGGGCTTCCAGCGCCTTCAGCACGATGTTGATGCCGGCCTGGACGTCGGAATTGTCGTTGGACAGGCGTCCGACCGCCTTCTTGGCGCGCAGCAGCGCCACGCCGCCGCCGGGCACGATGCCTTCCTGCACCGCGGCGCGGGTCGCATTCAGCGCGTCCTCGACGCGGTCCTTCTTCTCCTTGACCTCGATTTCGGTCGCGCCGCCGACGCGGATGATCGCGACGCCGCCGGCGAGCTTGGCCAGCCGCTCCTGCAGCTTCTCGCGGTCATAGTCCGAGGTGGTTTCCTCGATCTGCGCCTTGATCTGGCCGACCCGGGCCTCGATGTCCTTTTTCTTGCCGCCGCCCTTGACGATCGTGGTGTTCTCCTTGTCGATCACGACCTTGCCGGCACGGCCGAGCATGTTCACCGTGACGCTTTCCAGTTTCATGCCGAGCTCGTCGGAGATCAGCTGGCCGCCGGTCAGGATCGCGATGTCCTCCAGCATGGCCTTGCGGCGGTCGCCGAAGCCCGGCGCCTTGACGGCGGCGACCTTCAAGCCGCCGCGCAGGCGGTTGACCACCAGCGTCGCGAGCGCCTCGCCCTCGACGTCCTCGGCGATGATCAAGCAGCGGACGGCCGGACTGCACCACGGCTTCCAGCACCGGCAGCATCGCCTGCAGGCCCGACAGCTTCTTCTCGTGCAGCAGCACGTAGACGTCCTCGAGCTCGGCCGTCATCTTCTCGGCATTGGTGATGAAGTAGGGCGACAGATAGCCGCGGTCGAACTTCATGCCCTCGACGATGTCGACGTCGGTCTCGAGCGACTTGTTCTCCTCGACGGTGATGACGCCCTCATTGCCGACCTTCTGCATCGCCTGCGCGATCATCTTGCCGATGGCGTGGTCGCCATTGGCCGAGATGGTGCCGACCTGGGCCACTTCCGAGGATGACGCCACCGGCTTGGCGCGCTTCTCGATATCCTTGACCACGGCGAGGACCGCGATATCGATGCCGCGCTTGAGATCCATCGGGTTCATGCCGGCGGCAACCGCCTTGCCGCCTTCGCGGACGATGGCCTGCGCCAGCACGGTTGCCGTGGTGGTGCCGTCACCGGCGGTGTCGTTGGTCTTGGAGGCGACCTCGCGCAGCATCTGCGCACCCATGTTCTCGAACTTGTCCTCGAGCTCGATCTCCTTGGCGACGGTGACGCCGTCCTTGGTGATGCGCGGGGCGCCGAACGACTTGTCGAGCACGACGTTGCGGCCCTTCGGACCGAGCGTGACCCTCACCGCATTGGCGAGAATGTCGACGCCGCGCAGCATGCGCTCGCGGGCGTCTCCGGAAAATTTGACTTCCTTGGCTGCCATTGGAACTTACTCCTGATGAATGAATAGGATCGGTGCCGCGCTTCGCTTCCCTCTCCCTGTGGGAGAGGGCGGATCAATCGCGCGAGGCGCGATTGACACGGGTGAGGGGTCTGTCTCCGCGGATGGAGACCTCTCATCCGGCCGCATCTGTCGATGCCGGGCCACTTCGCCCACAAGGGGAGACGGGAAGAGCAGCGACGAGTAAGGTGAGGGAGCGTGCCTTAGACCAGCACGCCCATGATGTCGAACTCCTTCATGATCAGGAGTTCCTCGCCGTCGAGCTTGACCTCGGTGCCCGACCATTTGCCGAACAGGACGCGGTCGCCGACCTTGACGTCGATCGGGATCAGCTTGCCGGCCTCGTCGCGCCCGCCGGGGCCGATCGCGGTCACTTCGCCCTGCGACGGCTTTTCCTTGGCGGTATCCGGAATGATGATGCCGCCCTTGGTCTTTTCCTCGGCATCGATGCGCTTGACCACGACGCGGTCATGCAATGGGCGGAATTTGGACTTGGCCATGACGTTCCCTCTTGGAAGGCTTTTCAGCTCTGGTTCATCGAAAACGGTGTGGAATGCCGGCTGTTCGCGCGAGCAGGGGCGGAACGTCCGACAACACCTTTAGCAATCGCCGTATCGGAGTGCTAAGATGGGCCGGGAAATATGGCTTGGTGAAGGCTCTGTCAAGCAAGGTGGTTAAGGCCTTGGTGAGGGCAATATAGGATGGTGTATCGGAAACCAAACCGAGACCTGCGGCGTAGTTCGTTGGAGGTCATTGCTCCGGTTGGTGTTTTGCGCTTGGCTGCGGACGGGAGCGGCCATGTTATTGTGTTCGGGGGATGCCATGAAGAGGTCAGGTAGCGCGCGTCCGGTTGCGAGCCTTGCCATCATATCCGCGCTGACGATCGTGTTGGCGGGTTGCGAAACCACGAGCTTCAACTTCGGTTCGTCGTCGCAGCCGGCGCCGGAGCCCGGGGTGGGCGGCGGTCCGGAAATGCCGGCGACCATCCGCTCCGACGAGATCGTCGGCCGCTGGGGGCTTGCCTCCTACCAGGATCCCAAGGACCGCGCCCGTACCGAGGCGATGGCGCGTTCGCAGTGCAAGCAGCCCTATACCATCACCGCCGGCTCGTCCGGCGGGGTCATCATGCATCTGGCCGACCAGGCCACGCCGCAGGAATTGCGGCTCAAGGGCTCGCCGAGCGGCAAGAACTATATCGGTCCCGCCGGCCCGACCCCCGGCGAGCAGGATCGCGAGATCGTCTCCTTCGACGGCCGCGTCATGATCACCCGCTTCGTCGACAAGGACGCCGGCGTCCGCTACGGCAACATGGTCTATATCCGCTGCGCGCCGCGGGCGTAAATTCCGGTTAACCTTTGATGCAAAAAGCGCCGGTCCTGAGGGCCGGCGTTTTGTTTTCTTACTTCTCCCCTCGTGGAGAGGGTCGCTTCGCCACCTTCTCCCACAAAGGGAGAAGGCAAGAGGCCAAACAAAAAACGCCGACCCGAAGGCCGGCGTTTTTGTTTGTCCGGTCGGACGATGCGATCAGTTGAACATCGCGTCGATGTCGTCCTGCGAGGCGTGGCCGACGTCGCCGTCGAGCTTTGGGCCGTTGAGCAGCTTGTCGTCGCCTTCGCGGGTGTCGACGATCGGAGGTGCGTGCGCCTTGATGGCGTCGACGCCGCCCCAGATGTTCATCATCTCGTTGATGTGCTGCTCGATGAACTTCATCGTGCCCATCACCTTGGAGATGCGCTGGCCGGTGAGGTCCTGGAAGTTGCAGGCCTCGAAGATCGAGACGACGCGCTCCTGGATTTCCTCGCTGAGCGCCCGCTGCTGGTCGGGCGAGGTGATCTTGGCCATGGCGCTGGCGGCCTGGTCGATGGCCTCCGCCGGCTTCGAGGATCTGCTGGGTGGCCTGTTCGGTGCCGCCGACGACGGCGCCGAGTTCGCCGTTGACCTTGGCCATTTCCTCGCCGTTGAAGCTCTTGCCGTGCAGCACCGCGATCTCGCGCTTGGTGCGGCTGATCGCATCGGCAATCAGGTCGAGTTCGACCTTGAGCTTCTCGCACTGTTCGATCTGGGCGCGATAGGTGTCCAGCAGTGCCTGCGTTTCGGCGACTTCGCGCGCAACGGCCTGCTCGGGCGTCTCGGAAGACCTGCGGGCGATTGCGGCCGCCATCTGCCCGCGGATCGCGCGAAGCTCGCTCATGATCTCCCGATGCATCGGGCCGGCGTCGACATCGCCGACCTCAGGTATGGCCATCGGCGACATCGCCGAGAATGGCCTGTTCGACACGGAAACGTTTGCGGCTAACCGACATGGTTGTTCTTCCCACCCCTTAACTCCACTCATCTTTGTAGACTGATGCGATTTAACGCGAGGTTCACGCGGAACCCCGCTCTGCTGCGGACGCCGTGCGGCGCGGGCGCGTTGAAAACCGAGCGATTAACCATGAAGCCCGCGCGTTCATTGAAAATAAACGCTACCCGGCAAAACGCGGCGAAACGCCGGTGTGGTTACTCGAAACGCCGTTTCCGTTTACCAAAACGATTAGGTTTTCATTCGTAATGAATCGCGTGTGAAGGGCGCGCGTCCCACGCGTCCAGTGACGATTAGTACAGAGTACGTCGATGTCGAAAAAATTCGCAGCTGCGCTCCTTGCGAGCGCCTCCATCCTTTGTGCCACCTTCGATTCAGCCGCCGCGCAATCCGGTCAGCCGGTGCGGATGGCGTCCAACATGGGCGGTGGCTTCATCCAGTTCCTGTTCGGCGATGCGCCGCAGGGCGGCCGTTACCAACAACAGGATATGTACCAGCAGCAGCCTGACGTCGGCTTTGATGGCCGCCGCATGCCGCAGGCCGATCCGCAAGGTGCCGAGTACAGCCAGCGTAGCTTCGATCCCCGTTACAACAAGCAGATGGTCGACTATCACGGCAAGGAAGGCGCCGGCACCGTCGTGATCGATACGCCGAACAAATTCCTCTACCTCGTGCAGGGTGACGGCAAGGCGCTGCGCTACGGCGTCGGCGTCGGCCGTCCCGGCTTCACCTGGTCGGGCACCAAGACGATCTCGGCCAAGAAGGAATGGCCGGCCTGGACGCCGCCGCCGGAAATGCTGGCGCGCCGCCCTGATTTACCGCGGCACATGGAAGGCGGAGCCGAAAATCCGCTCGGTGCGCGCGCAATGTATCTCGGCTCCTCGCTCTACCGCATCCACGGCTCCAACGAGCCCTGGACCATCGGCACCAACGTCTCCTCGGGCTGCATCCGCATGCGCAACGAGGACGTCATCGACCTCTACGGCCGCGTCGGCGTCGGCACCCGGGTCGTGGTGATGTGAGCTCTTCGCTCTGAGAGAAACGAAAACGGCCGCCCGATTGGGGCGGCCGTTCCGTTTCTACGCAACGCAACTTTCGCGTACGCAACGCTTACGCGTAATCGCTGTCGCCGTCGCCGTCAAAACCGTCGGAATCGTGGTCGACATCATCGTCATCATCGTCGCTCTCGTTCGAGGCCTGCTCGAACATGCCCTGACGCGCGCCGGAGTCGTTGCCGCCGCCGCGGGACGATGACGAACCGATGTCGTCGACCCCTGCATCATGCGCGAGCGTCGAGCCCGACTGGTCGCTCCACGGCTTGCCGCCGCCGGAGCCGCCGAGCCCGCCGGCATCGCCAAAGGACTGATGACTGCCGCCGCCCATCATGGAGCGGATGCTGCCGAGTAAAAGCGAGCCGCCGACCACGCCGGCCGCGGCTGCCGCGGCGGTGCCAAGGAAAGACCCACCACCGCCACCACCGCCCGGAACAGGCGGCGGGCCGCCATAAGGTTGTCCGTAACCGGGCGCCTGGCCATAACCGGGAGGCATCGCCTGCCCGGTATTCCACGCCGGCCGGCCGCTGGCGACATCGGGCGCACGCACGTTCGGCACCGAGCCGCGCGGCGGCTGGCCCTGCCCAAAAACGGCATCGCGCATGGAATCAAGGAAGCTGCCGGACTGCTGCGGCTCAGGCGCATGGCCCTCGAGTTCCTGGATGCGGGTATTGGCGCGCTTCAGCGCCTCGTCCTGCACCAGCACCGTCTGCACCAACGCATAGGCCGCATTGGGCGCGCGCCGCAGGCCGTTGATGATTGCGGCTTCGGCGCCTGCATCGCGCGGCGAGCCCTCCAGCTTCGAAAGCCGGTCGAACAGATCGTCGATCAGTTGGCGTTCCTGCGGTGTCATGGCGTGTCTCCTCCGCTTCGGGGCCGAAGCGCCCAACATGTAGGGGGAGGTTTGCGGCGTCAGTAGTGGGAACCGCAGATTAAATTTTGGTATGCGACAAGATGCCCGCCGGATTCCTCCAGCGATATCATTCGAGTGTAACTTTGTTCGCGGCGAGCAACGCCGGAAAATGCTCGCTCGCCAGAAACGCGTGTTCCTGTTCGCGCTGATGGGTCAGCGGGTCGAGGCTAACAAGCGTTTCGTCGACAAATCCGGGATGGCACATCACGAGTCCCCCATCGGGCAGACCGTCGAGGAACTGCTGCATCAACGCGCCGAAGTCGGGCTGGCGTGAAAAATCGTAGGCGCCGGCAAAGGCCGTATTGAAAGCGATGTTGGCGCGCGCGGCGCGCTTGCGGAATTGGGCGCTGAGCGTGTCGAGCAGCAAGGCCTTTGGCGCATTCAGCCGTTTCAAGAGCGGCAGGTTGCGTCCACCCTGGCGCACCCAGGCGTCCGGCGCGTGCTCGGAAACCGCGGCGAGAAAAGCATCGCGCACGACCGGGAAAAGTTGCGCATGCTGGTGGCCGTCGGCGAATTCGGGCGCGCGGCCGAACAGCTCCGTGAAGGCGGCGAGCTGCACTGAAATCTCCGACTGGATGATCTCGCGGTCCAGCCGTCGCGCCAGGCCGCGCTGCAACATCTTTGGCAGCGGCAAGAACATGTCGCCATCGGCCGGCCTGAAATGCATGGTGAGCGGTCGAAACGGCGCCGTCAGCGTCATATGAAGGCCGATCGCGCAGCGATTGCCCCAGGCGTGGCGCTCGGCAACCGTGTCCTGAAGTTTTGCGACCTCATCGCGGTCGATCGCAGGTCCCACCACCATCACCGAGGTGGCATTGAGCCGACCGCGCTTGATCAAATGGCGGATGGCGCGGTTGACACCGGGACTGATCCCGTAATCGTCGGCGCACAGCCAGATGCGGCGCGACGGCGAAGCCTCGTTCATTCGGCGGCGGTCCGCGTCGCGTGGTCGTCGTCCTTGGCGTCCGCGCGCTTTTCGCTGTGTTCGGCGACGAAATAGATCGGACGGGCCTTCAGCTCGGACAGGATCTTGCCGATATATTCGCCGAGCACGCCGATCATGATGAGCTGCACGCCGCCGATCGTCATCAGGCCGACGACCAGCGAGGGATAGCCGGGCACTTGCTTGCCGGTGGTCAAGACCTCCCACACGATCGACAATCCGAACAGGAAGGCGCCGCCGGCCAGCACGACGCCGAGCAGGCCCGCCAGGCGCAGCGGCGCCACCGAGAACGAGGTCAATCCTTCGACCGAGAGGCCGATCAGCCTGCCGGGGCTGAACGTGGTGACGCCATGCGCGCGCGGCGCCGGCTCGTAGTCGACGCGGATCTGGCGGAAACCGATCCAGCTCGCGAGCCCCTTGAAGAAGCGGTTACGCTCGGGGAGCTGCTTCAGCGCCGCGGCAGCGCGTGGCGACAGCAGGCGGAAATCGCCGGCGTCTTCGGGAATCTTGTGCCGGGAGCCCCAGTTGATCAGCGCGTAGAAGCTGTGCACCGCCAGGCGGCGCATGAACAACTCGTTGTCGCGATGCGCTTTCGCGGTGTAGACGACGTCATAGCCCTCATCGATCCAGTAGCCGACCAGCTTTTCCACCAGCGCCGGCGAATGCTGGCCGTCGCCGTCCATGAACAGCACGGCGCCGCGGCGGGTGTGGTCGAGGCCGGCCATCAGCGCCGCCTCCTTGCCGAAATTGCGCGACAGCGACACCACCTGCACGTCGAGCGCGTCGGCGGTAAGCGCTCGCGCGATCGACAGCGTGGAATCCTGGCTGCCGTCGTCGACATAGATCACTTCGGTGGCAAGCCCATAGCGCTGGCGCAGCGTCCGGGCGAGCCCGGTCAGGCGCTCATGCAAGCCGCGGAGGCCCGCCGCCTCGTTGTAGACGGGGACGACCACCGACAGTCCCTTCGCCGCGGCATTGGCCGCGGTGGTGGACAATCCGGAGACATCGCTACCGAGCTTCATCGATCAGATTCCGAAAACACTGGCCAAACAGCATATGATACCTGCCGCAAGCTGTCGCTACGATGAACGACGCAATTGCGCCTCCCTCCAGGCTCACTTGGCCAAAAAAGCCTGCAGCCGGGCAAACAGCGGGTTTTCCCGGTCCAGCACGTAGTCCAGCGAGCCGATCGAGACCGTGTCGGCGCCGTGGTCGCGCAGGAAACTGCCAAGTGCGTAAAGCTGCGCCGGCGGGCAGTGCAGGGTAAGCATGCCTGACGAGGTCGGTCCGCCGAACGGCGCCACAACACCAAAGCGGGTGTGCGCTTCAGTGAGCAGCTTGTCATTGCAGCCGGCAAAGCGCGTACGCACCTCGCGGTATTTGTTGGCGCGCGCTCTTGCCGCGATGTGATCGAGGATGACGCGCGCGGTCTCGCGGGTGGCCTCGTTCCAGTCCGCCTCGCGCGAGGCGACGAGATTGGCCTGGCTGCGCAGGATCACGCCGTCGTCGAGCACCTTCAGCCCGTTGGCCGCGAGCGTCGCGCCGGTCGTCGTGATGTCGACAATCATTTCCGCCGTGCCGACCGCGGGCGCGCCTTCGGTGGCGCCGGCGCTTTCGACGATGCGGTAGTCGACGATGCCGTGCGCGGCAAAGAAGCTGCGTGTCAGGTTGATGTATTTGGTCGCGACCCTCATACGGCGATTATGTTGGCCGCGAAAACCGGTCGTGACGTCGTCGAGGTCGGCCATCGTGCGTACGTCGATCCAGGCCTGCGGGACTGCGACCACGACATTGGCGGCGCCGAATCCGAGGCTGTCGATCAGCAGCACGCGCTTGTCGGCATCGGGGATGCTTTCGCGCACCAAATCTTCGCCGGTGACGCCGAGATGCACCGCGCCGCGCGCGAGGTTGGCGGCGATCTCGCTCGCCGAGAGGTAGGCGATCTCGACATTGTCGAGGCCGGCAATGGTGCCGCGATAGTCGCGCACGCCGCCCGGCTTGGCGAGCGTAAGGCCTGCGCGGGTGAAAAACCCTTCGGCGTTTTCCTGCAGGCGGCCTTTCGAAGGGACCGCGAGAACGAACGGGTTGGTCATGCCGCGCTCCCGCCCTTGGCGCCGGCCTTGACCAGCGCGTCGACCCAGATCGAGAAGCCGACGGCGGGGATCGGCACAGCCGAGCCGAGCTGCGTCATCAGCCCGTCATAGCGCCCGCCCGCCACCAAAGGTTCAGCGCCATTGCCCTTGTTGTGCAGCTCGAACTCGAAGCCGGTGTAGTAATCGAGCCCGCGGCCGAAGGCAGTGGCAAAGCGCGTCTTGCCGACGTCGATGCCGCGCGCGGCCATGAATTTCACACGCGCCTCGAACTGGTCGATCGCCGCACCGATATTGAGTTTGGCGTCCTTGGCAAGCGCGCGCAGCTGCGCGATCGCATCGTTGGGATCGCCCGCGATCGCAAGGAAACGCTTGATGGTGGCGAGCGCGTCGCGCGGCAACGCGCCGGCCTTCAAGGTCGCCTGTTCGAGGAAGCGGTCGGCGATTTCGGCTACCGTGCGGCCGCCGACATTGGTGGTGCCGGCGATCGACATCAGGTCGGTGACGAGCGCGAGCGCCGCCTTGCGGTCGGAGCCGGCAAGTGCGGCCAGCACGCCCTCATATTCGTTGCGGCTTGGCGTTAGCGTCAGCCGCTCGATGTCGTCAGTCAGGCTGACCTTGCGGTTGAAATCCTTGATCAGGCGGCGCTTCCACACCGGAAAGAGATCAAGCGCGTCGATCAGCGCGTTGAACAGCGCAACGTCGCCGGTGCGGATCTCGACGTCCTTGATGCCGAAGGCGTGGGCTGCCGCCATCGCAAGCGCCAGCATTTCCGCGTCAGCCGCAGGCCGATCCTGCCGGCCGAAGGATTCGATGCCGGCCTGCAAAAACTCGCTCGGCTTGTCACCGCGATAGCGAAACACCGGGCCGAGATAGGAGAAGCCGGCCGGCTGCCCCGCGCGGGGCGAGGCGAGATAGTCCCGCGCCACCGGAATGGTGAGGTCCGGCCGCAGGCACAATTCCTCGCCGGTCGCATCCGTCGTCAGGTACAGGCTCTTGCGGATGTCCTCGCCGGAGAGGTCGAGGAAGGGGTCGGCCGGCTGCAGGATCGCCGGCTCCGCATGAACGTAGCCGGCCTGCGCAAAGGATTGCAGCAGGGTATCCGCCCAGGCGGCGGAGGGGGGCGCGGTGACGTTCATCGAAGTCGGTCCAGGGGGCCTGAAAAACGGGTTCCAAAAGGGGGTTTTGCGGGGGTGGCCTTAGCATGGCCAGCCCCGCCTTACGACAGGGATTAGCCAAGTCGCTTAATGAGATATGGGGCCGGGGCGCCGCCGTTAACCGGCCCAATCGCCGAGCGCGGCCTGGACCAGCGCCATGGCCGCCACCCCAGCCGTATCCGCCCGCAGGATCCGGGGGCCGAGACAAAGCCGCAGCGTGTGCGGCTGCCCGATCAGCGCCGCGCGCTCCTCCTCGGCAAAGCCGCCTTCGGGACCGATCAGGACGTCGATGCCGCCGCCCTCCGGCCGGGCCGCCTTCAGCGCCGCAAGCGGGTCTTCGATATCGGCGGCCTCATCGCAAAACACCAAGAGCCGTCGGGCCTCGCGCGCCTCCAGATAGCGGGCGAGCGCAATCGGTGCAGTGACGGAAGCGAGACTGAGGATGCCGCATTGCTCGGCGGCCTCGATGACGTTTGCGCTCATCCTTTCCAGGTTGACCCGCGACACCTGGGTAAAGCGCGTCGTCACCGGCTGCAGCCGTGAAGCGCCCATTTCGACCGCCTTCTGCACGACGTAGTCGAGCCGTGCGTGCTTCAACAGCGCGAAGACAAAGGTGATGTCGGGGAGGCTGTCCTGCGGCCGGGTCTGGCTGACCAGGGTCAGGCTGTCGGCCCGCTTGCGGCCGGCAATCTCGGCCTGCCATTCGCCATCGCGGCCGTTGAAGACGAGCACGGCCGCGCCGCTGCCGAGCCGCAGCACATTGCCGAGATAATTGCTCTGGTTGCGGTCGAGCGCGACATTTTCCCCTTTGGCCAGCGGGGCGTCGACAAACAGGCGGGGGCTCTTGAAATCGTGCTGGGGCATGGGCTTAACGGTGCGGGGCTGGCTGCTTTTAGCCGAAAGGATGTGATTCCGGGGCCTAAATTAAGGGGACCGCGCGGCCCTACGCCGCGCTGTTGCCCCAATCGGCGGGTTGTTAAGGCGCGGCAGGAATCGTAAAAAGCCCTATAATCGGAATTGCTTCGAGCATGATCCCGGAGAGCGGGAACCGGTTTTCGGAAAAGATCATGTTCAAACAGGATAAGGCTGCCTTGCCGGAGAAACACCCGTGATCATCGCTCGCCTGATTGTGCCGCTAGCCGTGGCCGTTGCCGCTCTCCATGCCGGTGCGGCCGCTGCACAAGGCTCGTTCCCGGCCCCGTTGCCCGGCCAGGCCGCCGCACCCGCTCCGCCGGCCAACGCCTCGCCGTTCCCCGGTCCGCCCTCGGCGCCCCCGTCGGGAGCAAGCCCGTTTCCCGCAACCGGCGCTGCGCCGATTTCCGGCGGCGGATTTGGCGGTGGCCCGGCGCCGGCCACCTCGGGCGGCTCCGAAGCATGCATGAAGGCTTTTATGCCGCTGCGCGAGGAAGCCGAGAAGCGCGGCAAGCTGATCAAGGCGGCGAGCGACCGCAAGGCTAGTCCCGAGGAGGCCTGCAAGCTGATCGGCAATTTCAGCCAGGCCGAAGTCAAGATGCTCAAATATATCGAGGCCAACGCCACCAAATGCGGAGTCCCGCCGCAGGTCAGCGAGCAGATGAAGAACGGCCACAAGAACACCGAAGCCATGCAGCAAAAGGTCTGCGGTGTGGCCCAGCAGATGGCGCAGCAGAAGGCGTCCTCAGCTCCCAGCCTCAGTGAAGTGCTGGGCTCCGGCGCGATGCCGGAGGCGACGTCGTCCAAAAAGGGCGGCAGCACCTTTGACACGCTGAACGGCAACGTGCTGTCGCGATGAGCGACCTCACGGCCCGTGTTGCGGACGCAACCGGCAACTGGGTCGATACGCACGCACCGTCCTGGTCGCGGCCTTATCTGAGACTTTCACGGCTCGACCGCCCGATCGGGTCATGGCTGCTGCTGATGCCGTGCTGGTGGTCGGCCGCACTTGCCGCCGGCGTGTCGGGCCAGTTGCGGTCGCTGCCGCTCACGGTTGTCTTGTTCTTCATCGGCGCGTTCGCGATGCGCGGGGCGGGTTGCACCTGGAACGACATCACCGATCGCGATCTCGACGCCAAAGTGGAGCGCACGCGCTCGCGGCCGATCCCGGCGGGCCAGGTCTCGGTCATCAAGGCCTTTGTGTTCCTGGTGCTGCAGGCGCTGGTCGGGCTCGCCGTGCTCGTGCAGTTCAACCGCTTTGCGATTGCAACCGGCATCGCTTCGCTGCTGATCGTTGCGGTCTATCCCTTCATGAAACGCATCACGTATTGGCCGCAGGTCGTGCTGGGGCTCGCCTTCTCCTGGGGTGCGCTGATGGGATTTGCGGCGGCGTTCGGCCGGATCGATGCCACCGCGCTCGTGCTCTATGCCGGCTCGATCGCCTGGGTGATCGGCTATGACACCATCTATGCGCATCAGGACGTCGAGGACGACGCGCTGATCGGCATCAAGTCGACCGCGCGGCTGTTCGGCGAAAACACCAAGCCGGCGCTTGCGGTGTTCTACGGCATCGCGGTGGTGTTGATCGGTGTCGCGCTGAAATTGGCCGGCAGCGGCTGGCCGGCCTTTGTCGGGCTTGCCGTCTTTGCCGCGCATCTGGTCTGGCAGATCGGGCGGCTGGAAATCGGCAACCCCGCGCTGTGCCTGAAGCTGTTCAAATCGAACCGCGATGCCGGGCTGTTGCTGTTCGCGAGCCTCGTCATCGACGCGGTGCTGCGCGCGGCTTAATTCCGCGCGATGATCTCGCGCTCGCCGCGATGCATGGAGAGTTCGCGAGAGACATCGCCGGCGCGGCGGCGCACCAGGAATTTCGGGCGACGATCGCGGATCGCATTGCGACGGCGACGGCGCGGCGCGGGCGCGCGGTGCTTCTCTTCCGGCAGTTGCGGCAACGAGAAGATCTCGCTCCACATTGCGGATGCCGCTTCCAGTTCGGCGCGGTCGGCGCTGACGGCGAGCGGAATGGTCAGCGAGGGATCGCGATGCGCAAGCACCAGCACCTGCGTATCGCCATCGAGGCCGCGCAATGCGAGGCCAAGGAAATCGGAGACGCGAACATTGACGGCCATCCGCATGCCATGGATGGCACGACGAAGCACGACGCGTTCGCGATGAATTTCGATCCGGCGCACATTGCCGTCGGCGCGCACATCATGCGCATCGAAGGCCTGGGGCAAGGAAAGAGGGTCGAGCCGCATCGCGCGGCTCGACCCGGCGGGATTGATCCCGCTTGTTTGTGTTTGACGCCTCACGGCTTTAGTCTCCCCGCCGGGATTATGTTCCCGGTCGATGCGAGAGACCTTGCCACAGCGCGCGCCGTTTCAGCTTAAAAAGGCTGGTTAAGAGGTTCTGACCCGCCCGGCTTCTGCCTGCATGATTGACAACACCTTGGCTTGCATGATTGACGAGACCTTGCGAAGCAGACGAAAATTGGTGGCTTTGCCAGCCTTAAAGTGCTTGAAGTCCCTGTGAATCAGGCACATCTGATGTGTCAGCGATTCCGCGCGCTGGCTCTCTCAAATCCCGGGAAATTTGTTCGTGATCTCTTCACCATCCACAGCTTCGCCGCTTTCGCCCGAGGCTGCGGCAACCGGTTTGTTCGATCAATCGGTGCTGTCGAACCTCGCACAGCGCCTGGTCGAGGCCGCCAAACGCGCCGGCGCTGACGCCGCCGATGCGGTTGCGGTTCGCGGCGTCTCGCAGGGCGTCGAGGTGCGCGACGGTCGCGTCGAGGAATCCGAACGCTCCGAAGGCGACGATGTCGGCTTGCGCGTGCTGGTCGGGCAGCGCCAGGCCGTGGTCTCCACCAACGACGTCTCCGGCGACGGCATCGCGCAGCTCGCCGAACGCGCGGTGGCAATGGCGCGCGTTGCGCCCGAAGACAAATATGTCGGGCTCGCCGACCCCGCGCTTTTGGCGCGAGATTTTCCGGAACTCGACCTGCTCGATCCCAAAATTCCCTCGACTGCGGAGCTGGAGCGGCGCGCCCAGGAAGCCGAAATCGCGGGCCTCGGCGTCAAGGGCGTCAGCAAGTCGGGCGGCGCGTCGGCCTCGGCAGGCATCGGCGGCATGGTGCTCGTCACCTCGACCGGCTTCCACGGCACTTATCTGCGCTCGAGCCAGGGTTTTTCGATGACGGCGATCTCGGGCGAGGGTACCGGGATGGAGCGCGACTATGATTTCTCCTCCGCGCCGCATGCCGAGGATCTCGATTCGCCGACAAGCGTCGGCAAGAAGGCCGGCGAGCGCGCAGTCGCACGCGTCAATCCGCGCAAGGTCGAGACCTGCAAGGTTCCCGTGGTGTACGACCCGCGCGTGTCGGGCTCGCTGGTCGGCCATCTCGTCGGCGCCATCAATGGCGCCTCCATTGCGCGCAAGACCAGTTTCCTGAAGGACAAGCTCGGCCAGCAGTTGTTTGCGTCCAACGTCCGCATCATCGACGATCCCTTGCGCGTGCGCGGCCTGCGCTCGCAGGCCTTCGATGCCGAGGGCGTCAGGGTCAAGCAGCACGCGCTGATCGATCAGGGCGTGCTGACCACGTGGCTGCTCGACTGCGCCACCGCGCGCGAGCTCGGCATGACGACGACCGGCCATGCCCATCGCGGCGTGTCGTCTTCGCCGTCGCCCGGCGCCTACAATCTGCATCTCGAGGCAGGCCGCGTGACGCCGAAAGAGCTGATCTCCGACATCAAGCAGGGCTTTTACGTCACCGACCTGATCGGCTCCGGCGTCAACGGCGTCACCGGCGACTATAGCCGCGGCGCGTCCGGCTTCTGGATCGAGAACGGCGAAATCACCTATGCCGTGAGCGAGGTGACCATCGCCGGCCACCTGTTCGACATCTTCAAGTCGCTGGTTCCGGCCAACGATCTGGAATTCCGCTACGGCGTCAACGCGCCGACCTTGCGCATCGAGGGCCTGACGCTTGGCGGCCGTTGATGCGAGCGACGATGTGCTGGCGCGCGACGCACAGCTGCTGACCGCGGCGGTGCGCGAGGCGGGCGCGCTTGCCAAGTCGCTGTTCCGCACCGAGCTGAAGAACTGGATCAAGGGCAAGTCCTCGCCGGTCTCGGAAGCCGACATCGCCGTCAACGATCTATTGGAGCAGCGCCTGCGCACGGCGACGCCGGATTACGGCTGGCTGTCGGAAGAGAGCGTCGACGATGAGGCGCGGCTCGGCAAGAAGCTCGTCTGGATCGTCGATCCCATCGACGGCACGCGCGCCTATCTCGCCGGCCGCGATGACTGGTGTGTCAGCGTGGCGCTGGTGCAGGACGCGTCGCCCGTGCTCGCTGCGGTGTTTGCGCCCGCAAGCGACGAATTCTTTTTCGCGGCGCGCGGGCAAGGCGCCACCCGCAACGACAAGAAGCTGCATTCCACCACGGGCGACGACTACGATTTCTCCCGCATGGCCGGCCCAAAGCCGCTGGTGCAGCGGCTCAGCGTTTCGCCGGATGAAATCGAGCTGCATCCGCGCATCGGTTCGCTTGCGCTGCGGCTATGCCGGGTGGCGCAGGGCAGTCTCGATGCCGCTTTTGCCGGCGGCCAGAGCCGCGACTGGGACCTTGCCGCCGCCAATTTGATCGTGCAGCAAGCGGATGGTAGAATGACCGCGCTCTCGGGGGATGCGATAGCGTATAATCGCCGGGATGTGGTGCACGGGGTGCTGGTGGCAGCGGGACGCGATCGTCATGCGCGCATAGTCGGGCATTTCAGAAACAGTCCCTTGCCCTGATCCATCGCCTCGCACGCTGCAAACATCCGAAAACTTTGCCGGGCACCTCGTTTCCAGAAAGTCTCACCATGCCAGATAGTGCCCAGCCACAGCAGCTGCTTCATCTCGTGATCGGCGGCGAACTGATCGACCTCGAACACGTCACCTTCAAGAATCTCGATCAGGTCGACATCGTCGGCGTCTATCCCAACTACGCTACCGCCTATGCCGCCTGGAAGGCCAAGGCGCAGCAGACCGTCGACAACGCGCAAATGCGCTACTTCATCGTCCACCTGCACCGGCTGCTCGATCCGGATCAAGAAGCAAAGCGTTCCCGTTGAAACGATTATTCCGCGATCTCCTGCGCAGCCAGTTGGTTCAGCGCGTACTCGGCGTGCTCGCCGCCGAGTATCTGCGCTTTGTCTGGCTGACCACGCGATTCACCTTCGACCCGCCCGACGTCTATGAGCGGGCGATACCGCACCAGCCGCTGATCTTCGCGTTCTGGCACGGCCAGCATTTCCTGACGCCCTTCATCAAGAACAAGAAGGAATATCGCGCCAAGGTGCTGATCTCGAGACATCGCGATGGCGAGTTCAACGCGATCGCCGCCGAACGGCTCGGTATCGCCACCATCAGGGGCTCCGGCGACCATGGCGGCGCCTTCCACCGCAAGGGCGGGGTCGGCGCGTTCCGGGAAATGGTGCAGGCGCTCGAGGAAGGCTGGAATATCGCGACCACCGCCGACGTGCCGAAGCGCGCGCGTGTCGCGGGCCTCGGCGTCATCATGCTGGCGCGGGACAGCGGGCGGCCGATCCTGCCCTTTGCCATGGTGACCAGCCGTTACATCCGGTTGAAAAATTGGGACTCCACCACCATCAATTTGCCTTTCGGGCGCGGTGCCGTGGTAGGTATTGACGCTGTTGAAGTGCCGCCGGACGCCGACGCCGAGACCATGGAAAAGCTCCGCCTGCAGGTCGAGACCTACCTCAACGAAGCGACCCGCCTCGCCTATGCGAAGGTCGGCCGTCCGGAGGGCGGCCTTGGCTAATTCACTGCCGATGACGCTGCGGGTCTACCGGAAGCTGTCCTTTGCGATGGTGCCGCTGGCGCCTGCGCTGATCAAGCGCCGCTTGAAGCAGGGCAAGGAAGATCCGGCCCGCGTCGGCGAGCGGCGCGGGCTGTCGCTCGACACAAGGCCGCATGGCCCGTTGGTGTGGATCCACGGCGCCAGCGTCGGCGAGGTGCTGGCGGCAGCCGCCCTGATCGAGCGGCTGCGCGCGCTCAACCTGCGCATCCTGCTCACCTCGGGCACCGTCACCTCGGCGGCGATCGTCGCAAAGCGCTTTCCGGCCGACATCATCCATCAATATGTGCCCTACGATTCGCCGCGCTATGTCGCGCGCTTCCTCGATCACTGGCAGCCGTCGCTGGCGCTGTTCATCGAGTCCGATCTGTGGCCGAACTTGATCCTGTCGAGCGCGGCGCGGCGGCTGCCGATGGTGTTGATCAACGGGCGGATGTCGCCGCGTTCGTTTCCGCGCTGGCGCCGCGTCAGCAACACCATTTCCGCGCTGCTCGAAACATTCGAGGTTTGCCTGGCGCAATCGGAGACCGATGCCGATCGTTTCGCGACGCTCGGGGCGCGCAACGTGCTGGTCACGGGCAATCTCAAGCTCGACGTGCCGGCGCCGCCGGCCGACCAGGCAAAACTCGAGAAGCTGATGTCGATGACGCGCGGCCGCCCCGTGATCGTCGCGGCCTCCACCCATCCGGGCGAAGAAGAGATACTGATCGAAACACATCGCACGCTTGCCGGATTCTTTCCGGGCCTTCTGACCGTGATCGTGCCGCGCCATCCCGATCGCGGCAATGCGGTGGCGGCGATCGTGGCCGGCGCGGGCTTGCGCTTCAAGCAGCGCTCGCGCGAGGAACTGCCGGCTGCCTCCACCGACATCTACATCGCCGACACGCTTGGCGAGCTCGGCTTGTTCTATCGCCTCGCGGGGATCGTGTTCATGGGCGGCTCGCTGGTCGAGCACGGCGGACAGAATCCGATCGAGGCGGTCAAGCTGGGTGCTGCGATCGTGCACGGCCCGCATGTGTTCAATTTCTCCGAAGTCTTTGCGGCGCTGGACGAGGCCGGTGGCGCGCGCCGGGCGGACAGCCAGGAAACGCTGGTCAAGCAGCTCGGCCAGTTGCTTGCCAATCCCGCGACGCGCGACGCCCAGGTCGCGGCGTCGGAGCAGGTCGTCGAACAGCTCGGCGGCGCGCTGGAGCGCACGCTTGCGGCGCTCGAGCCTTATCTGATGCAGTTGCGCATCGAGATGGGAGCGGCCAATGCGTGAGCCGGCCTTCTGGTACCGGCCTGCGTCGTGGAAATCGCATTTGTTGAGGCCGCTCGGCGCGCTCTATGGCGCGATCGCCGCGCGGCGGCTGCAGCGCAACGGACTCGACGCCGGCATCCCCGTGCTTTGTGTCGGCAATTATCACGGCGGCGGCGCCGGCAAGACGCCTACCGTGCTGGCGCTGGCAACGCTCTTGCGCGAGCTCGGCGAGACGCCGGTCGTGCTCAGCCGCGGCTATCGCGGCAGGTTGCGCGGGCCGGTGCGCGTCGATGCGTCGCGGCACAGCGCGGCCGATGTCGGCGACGAACCGCTGATGTTGGCCGGGCGACGTGCCCGTCGTGGTGGCGCGCGACCGCGCCGACGGCGTGGCGCTCGCCAAGGCGCAGGGCGCTACCGTGATCCTGATGGACGACGGCTTCCAGAATCCCGCCGTGCTCAAGGATGCCTCGCTGATCGTGATCGACAGCATCAAGGGCATCGGCAACGGCAAGGTGATGCCCGCAGGCCCCTTGCGTGCGCCACTTGCAGTGCAGATCGAGCGCACCGATGCGCTGATCGTGATCGGCGACGGCGCTGCTGCGGATGATGTGGCCGATCGCGTCACGGCCGCAGGCAAACCGGTGCTGCATGCCCATTTCGTCCCGGGCGAAGCTTCGCTGGCTGCGTTGCGCGACAGACGCGTGCTCGCCTTCGCCGGGATCGGCGACCCCGAGCGCTTTGTCAGGACATTGCGCGGCAATGGCGTCGATGTCGCCGCCGTCAAAATTTTCGCCGATCATCATCCGCTGTCGCCGCGCGAGATCGAACAGCTGCTGTTTGAAGCCAGGCGCGAAGCCCTGACCCTGGTGACGACGGAAAAGGATCTGGCGCGGCTGCGCGGTCCGGAAGGATTGCCGGACTGGGCGCAGGCGATCGTCCCCTTTGCCGTGACGCTGCAATGCGATGACCCGGCGGCGTTGCGGAAGTTCGTGGCCGGCGTTCTGTTTCGAGCGCGGCAAAGAAGGCATTGACTGATTGTTCATGATTTGTTCTTATGCTGTCATCCTCTGAAGGGAGACCGGCATGAACAATCGCATCAACGAAATTCGCAAGCAAATCAGGGCATTGAGGGTCAGCATGCTTGAGGCTGAGGCCGTCATGCGCGAGCAGATCAGGCGGGACGAGGACTGCGCGTTCGTGGCAGGGGAAATGCTCAAGATGCGCGCCGTCATGAGCCGCCTCGTCGCCGAGCGGGCCGAACTGGGGGATCGGGAGCCCATTGTCGTCAACGAGATCTTGCCGCGGCGGCGGACGCCCGCTTCGCAACCGGTCATCGCTCGCCCCGTCAAGCGCCACCTGGTCCCCTCGCGCCAACGTGCCTGACGAGCTGGAGATCATCGAGCTGCGGGCGCAACTCCTCGAACTCCATTCGACAGTGCGCCGGCTCCAGCATGCCGGACTCGATAGCGCCGCGGCAGAGCTTTTGCTCAGGCGAAAGCGCGCCCAGTTGGAAGATGCGATGGGAAGGCAGCATGAACAGAGGACCGGCGAAGTACTTCAGCGATGAGCCCGACCTTTCACCGTTCCTGAAAGGCCTGAACCAGGTGCGTCAAATGGCGACCCGGGAGGGCTGGTGCTACTGGCATGTCCACGCGATCATTGTCGCGATCGATCAGTATGCGGAAGCCGCGACCGGAAACCGCGAGTATTTCCTGAACAAGCCGCACTCGATCGGCGGACCGCCGCGAAGGGGCGACGTGCCTTAAGGTGCATGAGCGAAGCGGTGCATCAGTCGATGATATCAGGCGGCAAATCCGCCGCCCGATATCTTCGATGCGCCAGTTCTACTGGCAATTATACATGATGCCGTCGCCGCCCTTGATCGCGGTGCCGGGAACGCAACCGATGCCGTTGCGACCGGCGTAGTCGGCCCAGCCGGTATAGCTGTAGCCGTTGCCGCTCCAGGGGCCGTTGAAGTAATAGGCCCGCACCGCGTACCAGGGCAGGCCGGTTGCGGTGTAATAGTTTGAGCTCGCGGCGTAACCGGTCCTGATATAGACCCGCGTGGCTGCCTCGGCCGTGCTGGTCGTCAGCGACAGGCCGGCCTGCTCGGACCAGCTCGGTGAAAATGAAAGTGCACATGCGAAGGTCGAAGCAGCAATTGCCAGGGTGCTCAAGGTCGTCTTCATGTCTCTTCCTCCAGGGTTAGTCCCCGCCTGAACCGTGCCGCTTTCCCGGCGGGCGCGGTTTGACTTGAATCAAGGGTCTTGATTGTTCGGGGTGGCCGGCGACGTCAGCGGATATTCAGGCCAGCCACGTCGGCCTTCGGATCACCAGTATCTGGAATCGAACCAGCCGAACTGCCTCTGACGCGCGACCATGACGATCTGTGGCCTGGCATGCTTTCTCGCAGGCTTTGCGGCATGCCTTTGCTTCAGGTGTCTCTTGTCCTGATCGACCGGCCGCGCATGAGACAAATCCGGGCGCGGCAACATCGCAAATGCCTCGCTTACGACAGTGGCATTGGTCGGGCTTGCCGGCGCATCACGGGCCTCAGGTGACGCTGCGATCTCCGCAAACGCTGCGGCTGGTGTCGCAGATGCGATCACCGTCGTCGTGTCGAATATCACCCGCTCCGGCCATTTTCGATCAGAGTGGATCCGTATCGCCGGGGGATACACTTCTGTCTGCGCAACGACCGGGGGCGCGGGCAGGGTGAAGTACGCAACGAACAACAGCGCGAGCAACACCGCGCCAACGTTGCGGAAATAGGCCGCCAGAGGCATTTTGTCGCTCCGCGCCCCCCAACTTTACCTGGGCCGGGTCTGCGACGCCTTCCGTCAAGTGTCGCGCCTGCGAGACATCGAGATCATCTCTCGTCAGGCGCAACCTTCTCCGATGTCGAAACCGCTCTAGTTTATCATGCCGGGGTTGAGCCCGCTGGTTGCACCCAACCCCGCGGGTACGGCTCTAGCGAACCCCGACGCGATTGATGCCGCCGCCGACATTCGGTGAGCCCACCGCGTTGTTGCGCACCGCCGCGCGCGCGACCGGGCGGGGCCGCAGCACGACGCCGGCCCTTGCGACGCAATTGGCGGGATAGCCGACATACGTGCAGTAGATCACGGCACTGGCAGGGGCGGTCGTAAGCGTGAGGCCTGCAAATCCCAGCAGGGCACTGACTGCCAGGCCTGCAAGGGTCGTTGATCTGACAAGATGGCGATTCTGCCGCATGGTCATTCCTCCTGTTGGCGCGTTCATCAAGGCGCAGTTTGTTCGTAACGTCGCGGTTCGGCCTGGGTGCGGCCTGTCGAAAGCGTGGACCACCCGGGATGGGCAACATTGACCTAGGTCAACAGTGCCGCATGATGTGCTGTGCCCTGCAGAACGATTACGTCGGCGGCCGCAGCGGACTTTTGATCCAGCCCTCGACACGCCCGGACTTCAGCGGATCCGGTTCGTCGCAGCCGAGGCATTGCCAGATCGCGAGCCCGCTGCCGTCGGGCGGCGCGGCCAGGATCACGCTGCCGTCAGGCGGCGTGGCCAGAATCATCTTGCGTCCGCATCTCTGACAAACCGGTACGCCGTTCGCCAAGGAAGGTGCCTCCATCTGGCACAGTTTGCACAGCCTGCCGGCAAGACCGCCCGGGGGTTGGGGGGCTGAGTGAGGGCGGCCTCGCCGGCAGCGCAACCAAGCTTGTCGGCTGGTCGCGGCAAGCTGCGGTCGCCACCGCATCGAAGTCCAGAGCGCTGCGTTCGGACAATTGATCTAAGGTACAGCAATCGGGCAATCCAACTGACGGATCGTGGGTGCACGATGGGTCATGCAGACCGTTCGGCGCGGCGAATTTCCCGGTCGTTGACCTAGATCAACCAGGAACCCGGCAGACCGGAAAATCTGTGCGCGTTGCTACGTCTCCCTTGTGGAGTTCTGCGATGAACGAGTTCGCTCGAACCCTCCTGGCAATCGTTGTTGCACTTACGTCGATAAGTGCAATGACTGGACAGGTGCGTGAACCGGCTGTGACCGACACGGAAATTCGTATCGGCAATTTCATGCCGCAAAGCGGATCTCAGGAAATCTTCGGGCAGATCGGGAAAGCCCAGGCCGCGTATTTCGATATGATCAACGAACGCGGCGGGGTCAACGGGCGCAAGATACGCCTCATCTCCTATGACGACCTTTCCGATCCTGCGAATGCGCTCGATCTCACGCGCATTCTCGTCGAGATCGACAATGTGCTCCTGATGTTCGGTTCATACGGAACATCAGGCAATCTGGCCGTCCGGCAGTACCTGAATGACAAGAAGATCCCGCAACTCTTCGTCGCCTCGGGTGATCAGCATTTGGGCGAGCCGTCGCTGTTTCCCTGGACCATGGGTTGGCAGCCGTCGTTTCGGGAAGAGGGGCGGATCTACGCCAACTACATCCAGGCGCACTATCCCGGAAAGAAAATTGTCGTTCTCTGGCAGAACGACAATTTCGGCCGCGAACTTTTCAAGGGGCTGGAAGAGGGATTGGGTGACGTCGCCCGGATGATCAGGGTCGACGTCGCCTACGATGTCGCCGATCAGCATCTGGATGGGCACGTATCGATCCTGAAACGATCAGGCGCCGAGATTTTTGTATTTGCGGGCTTGCCGGAAAATGCTGCGAAGGTCATCAGGATTGCGGGCGAGCACAATTGGCGGCCGGTGTTCATCCTGAACCAGATGGCGTCATCGATCGGGACGGCGCTGAAACCTGCCGGGCTCGAGAATGCCATCGGCCTCATCACGGCCGGCTTCCTGAAGGATGCCAGCGATCCAGCCTGGAAGGACGAGCCGTTCCTCAAGGACTGGAGCAAGTTCATCGACAAATACACCAAGGCCGGCGGCAAGGATGACGGCGCCGCCGCCTACGGCTACGCGGCCGCAGAGACACTGGCTCAGGTGCTGCGCCAATGCGGCAATGACTTGTCGCGCGAAAACGTGATGAAGCAGGCGGCGGCACTCAAGGAGTATCAGGCCTCAGTCGTGCTGCCGGGAATCAAGATCAGCACCGGCCCCTCGGATTTCCGGCCGATCAAGCAACTGCGACTGATACAGTTCGATGGCCGCACATGGCAGTCGATCGGCGACGTGTTCGAAACCGCCTTCTCGACGACGGGAAGCGCGAAGTAGCCCACGCCGCGTGGGGCCGGCCGATATCCGCCTGGCTCGCATTCCCTGTGCAGATCAGGCTTCGCCCAAACGCTGCAAGGCGCCGGAGGCGGCAGCGGCGTTCGCCTCTCTGGGCGTCAACGACCGTCGGACAAGCGGGAGCCTGACCCGGAACGACGCGCCGCCGTGAATCCGGTTGCTTGCCGATATCTGCCCGCCATGCGCCTCGATGATGGTGCGCGCGATGGACAGTCCCATGCCCATGCCTTCCGCCTTGCTGGTGTAGAAGGGCTCGAAAATCGCTTCCAGTTTGTCTTCGGGAATGCCGGGCCCGCGGTCCGACACCGACAGCTCGGCAAACTTCTCGGCGCGCGCGGTCCGAATGCGGATCACGCGGTTTTCGGCAACCCTGTCGCCCATCGCATCGATCCCGTTCACGACAAGGTTCAGGATGACCTGCTGAAGCTGAACGAGATCGCCGAGAATCGGAAGCTCATTCTGCGTGATCGAACTGGTCAGCTCGACCTTTCGTCCCGCGGCAAGAGCCGAAACAACGGCAAGCGTTTCGCGAACGAGATCATTCAGGTCGAAGTTTTTCGGTTCGAAGGGCGTTTTCTTCAGCAGACTGCGTATCCGCCGGATGACTTCGCCGGCGCGCCGGTCATCGTGCAGGATGTCCTTCACGATATCCTTGAGTTCAGCCATGTCGGGCGTCGGCGATTTCAGCATCGCGTCGAGGGTTTCGGCGTTTGCCAGAATGGCGCCCAGCGGCTGGTTGATTTCGTGAGCGATGGAGGCGGTCAGTTGGCCGGCCGTCGAGAAGCGCATGACGCGGGCCAGTTCCGCCATGCGCTGCCGCGACTGCACTTCGGCAAGTCGACGCCGGCGATGCTCATGCAGCAGGACCAGGATAAGCCCCGCCTGTATCAAGATTACCGCAGTGACCAGCGCTATTTGCCAACCATACTTTTCCCACGTCGTCGGCTCCCGAAACAGGATTTCGCTTCCCGGCGGCAGGCGACTTTCACTGATGTTCCAGCGTTGAAGCTGTCGCCAATCGTATTTCGGTGCTGCGAACTCGGCGGGAGCAACCTTGATGTCAACTCCCTTCTCCCCTCCCAGCATCCGCAGGGCGGCAGCAGCCATTGGTCGGGCACCTTCGGCGGGGGAAAACATCGGGCCGCCGACGATCTGACCGTTAAAATAAGTCTCGTCGAACGAAAATATGGGGGCGTTGGCGACCGCATGGATACGGCTCAACGGCGCCTTGTCTCCGTAGACGGCTCCCGCGCCGTCGACGGCGAGCTGCTGATAGAAGATTGCAGTGTGGGGCGGCAAAGCCGCAACTTCCTTCAGGATCTGCTGGAGCGGCTGTTCGCCGTAAAAGATCAGTTCAACCTTGTCCTTCAGCAGTGGGCCCAGTATCCGTCGGTGCTCGCCGGCCCAAAATCGCTCACCGGGTGAGTTTCCGATAATGATCGCGATGGCCTTCGTTTCCGGCAACAGCCGCAGAATATTTTCGATGGCGGCAACCTGATCGTATCGCACGCCGGCCACGGCGTCTTGTTCGGACAACATGGCCTGTACGACCCGGCGTACTTCCACTGCCGCAAGCAGCATCGGCGTTGTCGGAAACAGTTTTGTCCTGCGTTCCTGCACGAAGTTGGCTGCGGGCGCCCCGAAAGCGACAATCAAATCGGGCGCCAGTTGCGCGTAGAGCGCCCCGAGATATTCAACGAATTTGGCCTCAGCAGCGTCGTCGCCATCCAGAGCCGTGACAAGAGATTGTTCTTGAATGTTCAGTGGCCACGGCGACTGCAGGTTCAGCTCTTTCTGGATCTCCCTCCTCCATGCAGCTCCCTGCTCGAAATTCGGGCCAAACGTATGAAGGAACAAGACTCTCTTCGGCTGAGCGACGGTCTCGCCGGACTTTGGCTGCGCGGCAGCCTCACCAATCGAGGCGACAAAAACGAAAGCGGCTGCGGACCACGCGCAGAAGAGCCACTTCAGCCGTGAGGTGCGCGAGGCAGCTATCAATGTCATTGCGACGGGCGCCTCACCAGTACACCACTACGTTGGCCAACAGATTGAGGGCACTCCCGGTCTGCGGTGTAAAGACCACTGGCGTGGGATTATCCGTGTAGCCGAGCCCGATGCCAGCGCGAATTCCGGGCGCAATGGCAGCATTATAGGCGGCGGTGATCGAATAATTGCCGGTATGAGCAAGCTGGCCGCGCTGCAAGGCGGCATCGACCACAAAGTTGCTGAAGACATTTCGGGAGGCAACCACGGACACCATGTCTCGCGGCCGGGACGGCAGAAGTCCTATCCCGTAGAGGCGCAGTTCGTAATACTGGCTGAAGCGATTGAGTTCCGGCGGCGCATACATGGCGCTGACGCCGGCGTACCAGCCTCGTGCGGCCTGGCCCTCGACCGGCGCCAGTTGGACAAATTGCTGATCGGCCAAAGCATAGGCTGCGTAGTTCCCCGACCTTCGCCCGCCAAATTCGAAGTCGACGAACCGGCTGGTGTTGATGATCGGCGCGGCGCGCAGCCAGGTCGCGAGCTGGCCGGGAGCTGCCTCCTTGCGATAACCAAACTCGTTGATGACGAGAACCCCGCTGTTCGGTGTTGACCAGTCGAGGCCGGTTGGGTTGGCCATCTTCTCGGCGAAAGGACCGTCCGGACTGCTCGCGACCTGCACGCCGAATTTGTTGTAGAACCCGCCAGGTCCATTGAGCTTGATGTTGATCCCCGGTTTCGTCCAGGCCCAGGCGCTGAGGCCGGCTGCGACCGGAATTGCTCCGCTGGGTCCAAAGATGCTGGACGACAGATTGCCCGCCAGAAACGGCCCCCAATACTCGACGACATTGGCCAGATATCCAACCTTCAATTCTACCTGCTTGTTCAGGAAGGTCTGGTAATAGCTCAGCGTTGCAAGGCTAAATGCGTTCGGTCCGCCGGGCTCCCAGGTGTCATAATTGTAGATTCCGCCAACCGCGATCTGCCCGTCGGGAATTCCATATCGGCCGAGGTCGTAGGTCAGGTGCATCACATTGTTGGTGAGGACGGTCGGCTTCTGACCGGCATAGACCTGCTGGCCGAACGTGGTCTTTTCCGCCGGCAGCATGTTGCCCCAATAGCTGTTGCTGGTGTGGCCGATATATCCGATCCCGAGCGCGGCAAGGCCCGATCGAACGCCCGCCACATCAGGGTCGATGGTATCGTTCGGCCCGGGCAGCGCGATGTTGAGCCCCTTGACCCGCAGTGCCTCGAAATTCGGAGCTGGCGCGGCGCGAACTGCATCTTCGGCCAATTCCGCCGCGTGACACGGCGCGCGCAAAAGCAGCGCCACACAAATCGATAACGTGACCGCTTTCAGCATGGTCAGGCTCAATCGAAACGGACCGAAATTTCAGCTTGGCACGATCGTTTCCAGCTTAATGCGTTGTGTCTCGGGTGTCAGCTTCGTGCCAACAGGCGACTTGCGAGGTGGCGTACAATGAAAAACGCCGCCAATTCGGTGCAGCCGTGGCCTGCCCGATTTCAATGCGTGAACAAGACAGCCGCGACCAGCCCTACCGTCAGGGCGCCCAGGCAAACCACCGTCACTGCAAACCAACGATCCCGCACGGTCGCAAGATAGTGGAAGGATTGCTGACCCATCGTGACCATTTGAGCCATGAGCCATGCAATCCCGACACCGTACTTTTACGTACTCCGGGGGTCCAGTTTCCGCTTACGTCAGTACCGGGATATGGATGCATCAATTGCAGGCAGTGCGAAAAACACAGGGCCGCAGACAATCACTGTACATCAAACTTTAGCCATTGCTTGGCTCGCACCTGCTTGGCCCGCGCCTGATCGATATAGGGCCCGATCAGCTTGTTCAGCGCCCTGATGACCTGGTCGTATTCGTCGGCACAGCCTTCGGCTCTCTCGGTGGGCAGATATCCCTTGCTGACGACATCGGCAAACACCTTGGAATCCGCCCCGTAGGCCATGCACAGCACGTTGTAGAAGCGCTGCGCTGGAAGGCCGTGCTCGTCGGCGAAGGGGTTCTTCTTGGTGCTCGGCTTGGAAGCGTCGACGTTGTAGGTGTAGGCGACGCCGTAGATCAGTCTCCGCGCATCGCTCTCGGCAAACTGCAACAGCACGTATGCGGCAAACTGATCGGCCGCGTCTTCTTCGCGCCCCAGGATCGGCACGGAGAGATAATCGAACACCGCGTGGCCGACCTCATGCAGGAACACTTCGAGTGTCGGCCCCATGATGGCGTCCGTTCGGGTAACGCCCGCAGGCGTCGTTTCCTTGGGGGCGGTCAGCAGGATGTCGTCAAGGTATTCGTAGCAAACGGTGACGGCGTCATCCTCATACCACGCGTTGGATTCCCCGTCGCATCCCTCAACCCGCAACATCAGCGGACGCGGCAGACGTAATGGGCTCAGGAGCCCTTTGAATTTTTCGAGGACCTGCCGCTCCCTCAGCAATTTAAGTATCGGCTCATGGGCCGGGTTCTTGGGCGGCACATAGGAAATTTGAATCCGGTCCGCCTGCAAACCGGCGGATTTCCCGGCTGCTGCTGCAGTATCTGAATTCAGGCCCGCGCCAACCGCGATCAAGAGTGCTGCAAGTACCTTCATGGGTATTTTCGCAGCCATGGCGGATGGCTCTCCGAATTTTCGATAACGTGCGGTGACCGCGCCCGAAGCGGCAATGGCCGAGGATGGCCGATACGCAATGGGCCACCCCGGGTGGCCCATCGCGCGATCCGCCGATCATCTTCGCAGGATTACTGCTGCTTGGGCTATTCCGGCGTCGCCTTCTTTTTCTTCTTCTTCTTCTTGTAGCCGCGCCGGTCAGCACGCCGCGCCGCGCCGGCAACGCTCACGGGGGAGAGTGGTTGGCCAACGCGCGCCTCGGCCTCCGTTGCAGTCACCATCAGCGCCGCCGGCGCTGCAAGGCTCGTCGCAATCCCGAGCCCGAACAGCGTAAGAACCGATCGACGCGAAATTACTTCCGATTTCATCTTCTCGTTCATCACGGCCTCCTGTTGAGCCTTGAGCGCACACTGAACAGGCGGCAGTAGTGTTGACCTAGATCAAGCAAACCCAAGCTTTGAAGTTCGTTCCGGGTTTTCTACTGACGAGACCGAGGTTGCTCAGCGCCCGGATGCTTGTTGGCCCGGTGGCCTGCCTTGAGCGACGTTTTCACGGCGGCAACGGGCGTGCCCTTGCTTGCGAACTCGCCCGGAGTTTCCTTGTCGGTATCGCAATTCAAGGAACCGTCGTCGCCGGACGACGCGCGCACGAAGGGATCGCGCACGATGACCCGCAATGCCGATAGATCGGTCTGATCCAGAAACGTGATCTTGCCGGGCGGCGTCGTCACCATCTTTCCAATGGTTGCGCTTGGAATGCCCAATTTCGCAGACAACCTGGCGAAGTGGATCGTGTCCCGGAGGGTGTATCTGTCCTCGCCGCCGTGCTCGTTGCCGACGGCATGGACGCCGATCTTCGCTTGCTTGGAAACGTATCGCTTGCTGCCGAGCAGAAAAATGTACGCGCAGGCGGAATCGCATTCCCCTGATACGAAGGTCGAAAGTCGCTTGTGCCGGGTCAGGTTCGCGATCCGAACGCCCTCGTGAAGCGAGCCTCCGTCGGAATCGAGATCCAGTCCGGCAATTCGCCGGTGTTCGCCGAAATAGGATCGAAACTTCACATAGTCGCCGGCCACGATATCTCCGCGCAGCTTCAGCACGTCACCGCCGGCGCAGCCTGTCACGCGTGAAATTTCCATGCCGGCGCATGGCATGGTGATGAGAGAAATGATCACTGTGATCCCGGCCAATCGCATTTCGACCATTCCTCGCGAACGCGCGACCGATGCGCTAACGCCCGATCAGGATGCCGCGGTATTGCGGCTCGCGCGGCTCACCCGTCATCTGACGCCCGGTATCCTTGCTCCGGATGCGGCCCAATCGTCGTAAGTGCGGAATTGCAAGCCGAGCCGGTCGTAGTGGACGCGAAGATATCCGTCGCGGCCGCGGTCGACCGCATCGGGCCGCACCGCATTGACCTCCTGCGCCATCACGCCGACATAGGCTTTCTCGCTGCCGTGATAGGCGAAGCGGTAGTAACCCAAGCCGTTCTGCAGATGACCGAGCAGCACGATATCGTGCTTGAGCGCGATGTCCGAACGGCGCCCGCCGCCACGTCCGCCTCCGCCGCCGCGGAATCCGCCACCGCCGCCGCCACGGAAGCTACCGCCCCGCCGCCGCCGCGAAAGCCGCTCCTGCCGTGAATGGCGGAGCGCGTCCAGCCCCGCCGTAACGCCCGCCTGCCGACGGCCTGAAATGTCCGGCCCGTGAAGCAGGTCGCGCCGCAACGCGGCCCGCTCCGAGGTTGCGTCCCGCAGTCGCGCGGTTTCGGCCGATCGCTTGCCGAGTGCCGACCGCGGCGCCGACCGCAGCGCCGGCTCCCAGCCGTCGGCCGCGATCACCGACATTCGGCCGGTTCGCGCCCGCACCGAGGCCTTGGCCGCCGCCGGGACCCCGGCCGGCATTGCCGAACTTCTGCTGCAGGTTCGAATTGTTGTAGCGCGCGCCCTGGCGGTGCGCCGGATTGTGTTGCCAATGCTCGACGCGGGCGCCGCGGTTGATGTTGATGGCGCCGCCGCCCCAGTTGATGCCGCTGCCGCCCCAATAGCCGCCGCCGCCCCAGTATCCGCCTCTCCCCCAGCGGCCGAGCGCATAGCCTGCGCCAAATGCGATGCCGGTAGCTATGACGCCCGCAGCGATATAGCCGGGGTAACCCCAGTAATAGGGATATGCCGGATAATCCGCGTAGGGCCAGTCGCCGAACATGACCGGCGGCTCATAATAGGGAACGTAAAGCGTATCGGGTACCGCAGGCTCGATGAAGATGGTCGGCCTGTTCTGCTCCTGCCGCACCGTCACGACCTGTTGCGGGGTGGTGGCAAGCTTCTTTCGGTCATAGGCCTTGGTGCGCAGCCGCTGCACGGCATCCATCACGTCCTGTTGCTGGGCCAGGAAGGCCTCACCCAGCTTCTGCGTCCAGTCAATTCGCTCGCTCATCATTTCCAGCACGGAAGGCGCGGCAACCAGCGCCTTCACGCTTGCATCCCAGTTCTGCAGCTCGGCTGCCGCCTTGAGCGCGTCTTCTTTCAGCTTGCTTCTGTCGTTCAGCCATCGCTCGGCGCGGACCACCTCGAGCGGATAGCTCGCGGCCATCAGGACGTTGGCCAAAAGCGTGTCGGGATAAAGCGCGATCGGCGCCACCAGCCCATCCAGTTCGGCTGGCTTGAGTAGCTCCGCCGCCGGAATCGCCGGCGCCGCCGCCGCGGGGGGAGGCGGCGCATTCGGATCGCTGGTCTGAGCGAGCGCGGGATGACCGAGGTGCAGCGCACTGACGAGGGTCAGTAAGCAAATCGTTTTGAATGGACGCATTTTCAACCGACGCATCTTGAATGGACGTTTGGGGTAGGGCTTTGCGATCGATCGCTGCAGACGGCGGCAACAGGCCGCCGCCCGCTGAAGTGCGGTCGCATCAATAACGATACTGGTACCGATACGGATACTGCTGCGGGCAGACCACTAGGCCGTTTTCGTCCTGATAGCAGCCGGAGTTGCCGTAAGCGCCATACGCGCCATAAGCGCCGACCGCCGCTGCAGCGCCGACTGCGCCGTAACCGAGGCCCCGGCGATAATAGCCGCCGCCACCATAACCATAACCGGGACGCCCCGCGATCACGCGGCCGCGGCCGGCGATCGGATGAGATGGGTGCGCGATGCGTCCCCCATAGCGACCGCCGCCATGGATGCGTCCGGCATGCATGCCACCGCCGCCGCGGAAGCCGCCGCCGCCGTGATACCCGCCTCCTCCACGACCGCCGCCGCCGCGACCGCCGCGGGCCTCGGCATCATCGGGGATCAGGGTTACGGTGACCAGAACGAGTGCCGCCAGCGCGGCGAGAATACTACGAAGCATGGCGCGTCCCTCCTATGGACGAAATCCCCAGCGCGGCACACTGCGGCGCTTCCGGCAGGGCAGGTTGATGTAGATCAACGGAACGCAATCACTGTTCTTGCACGCGAACCTTCGGCACCGTTCCCTGGCAACCGGAGGCAGGGCCATCGATAACCTTGACGAAAGCGGTTCGATGGCCGCTTCCAAGCACTTCGATGCTGGTTCCTTGCGGTACCCTGCAAGCGAGGAGCGATTCAATGGTGTCGGCGCCGCCCGGCTTGTTCGCAATCTTGTCGAAGCGACGAAGTTCATCCGCGCCCTTGAAGATCAGGATGGCGGCAGCGCTGTCTTTGCTGCGAAGCACCTTGGCGTCGACTTCGCCCGTGTGTGCAATGACGAAGGCAGACGTCGATGCTGCAATCGCGGTGATCGACCGCAGAAGGTTGCGCTTGTGGGACACGAGAGCTTTCATCCGGAGTGATGGTTTTCAATCCTGAATTTGCAGATACCGCGCAACTCCCGGCCGCGGGTTTGATCTGGATCAAGTGTCTGGCCCCGGAGTTCGATGGCCTGTCTGGTGGGCGGGCCGCTCGCTGACGCGCGCCATCGGCCCTTGGGCAGGAGGGAGACCGATCATGGCGTTTATCGTGGCGGGGGCAATCGCTGCTCTGGTAGCCTTGATGTTTGCGATAACGGGCTCGTCGACCGCGCAACGGATGATTGCGGGCGCGCTGGCCCTGAGTGCGGTGTTGCTGCTGGCGGTCTGGTATTTCCAGAGCTCGTGATTGCGGAATTGCCCGCGAAATTCAACGTGCCCGCCAGCCCCTGAACTGCCGTCCAGCGACCATCCGCGACAAATTGGCACGACGGGCAAATCACCAATTCCGGTTTTCGTAAGGCGTGTCAAGCCCCGGAATAAAAAATATTCCGCTTTCCAGAATACCCAAATCAGTGGCATATGCTGACCCGTTCCGGTCCGTCAAAAGGGGACGTATCGCGCGATCGTCACGTACGTCGGGCCGGAATGCGATGGACGCAGCGATGCGGCGCTGCTTCTTGCGCGCGACGACAGCAAAGCTGCGTACGGCGAAGTCGTGTGGTCCTGGCGCCGCGACCGTGGCGTCTATTTTGCCGGGAGGTATCCCGCAGACAACGGTGACAATCAACGCCGCTCACCGGGGAGAGCACGAAGGAAACCGTCAAACCATTGCGCGGGGAAAGCCGGTGTGACTGGCTGAACTCGTGGTGGACTAACTGGTGGGCTTGTTTTTTGTTGCCCCCAGGCTGCGGGTGCGGTTAGCGCCCGGCTTTCCCTGCGCCCTTTCTTCGGAGAGGGACAACGAGATTGCAAAGCTCGGGCGAAAACGCGCCGCGGGAATGAATACGACTGTCTCGCAATGACGGGAATTCTTGCCCCTCCCGCGTAGAGCGGGGCGAGGGCGCGCAGCCTCACTCCGCCAATCCATTCACCTTCCTCACCCACGTCCTGACATCGGCGAGCACGGCGGGCAGCACGGCCTTGACTTCCTGCACTGTCATGCCGGCCTTGATGCGGGGGTCGTAGAGCAGATTGAGGAGATATTGATCGTAGACGTCGAAATAGCCCATCGACACATTGTCGTTGAACATGGTCCACGGCACGCTCGTGGTGTCGTTGATCGGCCCAAGCGATTGCAGCAGTTCCTCATAGGCGCAGTCGAGGAAAACGAAGTCGCCATTGTCGACGGTGAGGATGACGTCGGAGCGCTCGATCTCGAACCGCTCGTTCTTGCGAAAGCCGGACAGGCATTGCGGGTCGAGCGAACTCTTGATCTCCTTGGCCCGCTCGCCGCCATAGAAGGTGGCGATGGTGCGATAGAGGTCGCGGTCGCGCACCAGCTTCACCATCACGTTGGCGGCTTCGTTGCTGTCGGTCATCGCGATGTCGAGATGCTGTACGCGGGAAGCGATGTCGGCGACGATCTTGGCAAGCTGCGCCTTGCGGTCGGCGCGAGCGCCGTCGGCATAGACGCGCACCGGCGTCTCGTATTTGCGGATGCGGTCGACATGGCCGGCGAGATGATATTCGGCGCCGAACGCGATCTTCAAAAACCCTTCGACGATCTCGCTGTCGGTGAAAGTCTTCTTCTCGTGGAGCTGACGCGCGGCAACCGCCGGCAGTTCGGCCGAGGCATGCGAGGGCAGGGCGCTCTGGAGTGTAATCGCCGCGAGTGCTGCGGCGAGGAGGTGGCAAGCCCTGCGTCGGCGATGTCTGCTCATTGTTGCGACGCTGCCGCAATCGGAATGCGGGCGCAAGGCTTGTGGTGTCAAGGCTTGTGCGCGTCAAGCCTTGTGCGCGTCCGCAGCTGTGATGATGCCGGGTTCCGGCTGGCGACGTTCAGTTCTTCACGATGACGGTCGCGCCGACGGAAACGCGGCTATAGAGATCGACGACGTCCTCATTGGTCATGCGGAAGCAGCCGGACGAGACCGCCTGGCCGATCGTCTCCGGTTCGTTGGAACCGTGGATGCGGTAGAGCGTCGATCCCAGATACATGGCGCGCGCGCCGAGCGGATTGTCGACTCCGCCGGGCATATGGCGCGGCAGGTCGGGGCGGCGCGCCAGCATCTGCGACGGTGGGGTCCAGGCCGGCCATTCCTTCTTGGCGGTGATGCGGTGGGTTCCGCTCCAGCGGAAACCGTCGCGGCCGACACCGATGCCATAGCGCAGCGCCTGGCCGTTCCCGGTCACGAGATAGAGCCGCCGCTCGCTGGTATTGATGAGGATGGTTCCGGGCGAGTAGTTGGTCTGCAGCATCACGGTGGAGCGCGCGACCGGGCTGCCACCGCCATAGCCATACCCACCGCCGCGGAAGTTCGGCCCGCCGCCCATGACGTCGCGCGAGTCATCACTCTCGGCCTGCGCCTGGCCTGCCGCCAGGATCGTCATTGCCGCACAGAGCCAAGCCAGAACCCGGGTCATTATTCTTCCTCATGAAATCAAAAAGGTGCCTGACGAGACAGGCCATACCGGGGCCGGTTTCGCAAGCAACGAGCCTGTGACTGCGCCATTTTCGGCCTCCGCGGTTAAAAAACACAACATGCGCTGCGCGATACCTGCAATGCCCGGCTAAACCTTTGACGAAACGTGTGAACAATGGTTGATCTGGAGACTTCAAGAACAAGGCGCGGCAGGGGGAGCGAACGATGAACGGCGCGGAAAGTCTGGTGCGGACATTGGTCGCAGGCGGCGTCGACGTCTGCTTCAGCAATCCCGGTACCTCGGAAATGCACTTTGTCGCAGCCCTTGACCGGGTCGAGGGCATGCGTTGCGTGCTCGGCCTGTTCGAGGGTGTGGTGACGGGCGCTGCCGACGGCTACTTCCGCATGAAGGGCACGCCGGCCTCGACGCTGCTGCATCTCGGCCCCGGCCTCGCCAATGGTCTTGCCAATCTGCACAACGCCAAGAAGGCGAATTCCGGCATCGTCAACATCGTCGGCCAGCACGCCACCTATCACATCGGCTACAACGCGCCGCTGACGTCCGACATCGAGGGCCTGGCGCGGCCGATGTCGGCCTGGGTGCGCACCTCGCCGGACGCCAAGTCGGTTGCGGCCGATGGCGCCGCCGCCATTGCCGCGGCCAAAAGCTCGCCGCCGCAGATCGCAACCCTGATCCTGCCCGCCGACACCGCCTGGAACGAGGCCGACGGGATTGCGGTGGCGAACGGCGAAAGCCAGCGCGCCAATTATTCCTCGCAGGCCGTCGACCGCGCGGCCAAAATTTTGCGCGAGGGCGGTTCCCAAAACCTGTTGCTGCTGACCGGCAGCGCGCTCACCGAAAAAGGGCTGGCGCTGGCGCAGCAGATCGCTGGCCAAACCGGCTGCAAGGTGATGGGCCAGACCTATAACCCGAGGATGGCGCGCGGCCGCGGCCGCTACGCCATCGACCGCATCCCCTATGTGATCGAGCAGGCGCTGCCGATCCTGAAGGACTTCAAGAATATCCTGCTGATCGAGGCCAACGACCCCGTCGCCTTCTTTGCCTATCCGAACAAGCCGAGCATGCTCAAGCCCGAAGGCTGCGAGGTGCACCGCGTTACCAATCTTGGCGAAAACTCCGTCGCCGCACTCGAAGCGCTGGCCGGCGCGCTCGGCGCAAAACCCGCCGACATCGTGCCGCAGAAGCCGATGGATATCGCAAAACCGACGGGTGCGCTGAACCACGCCTCGATCGCGCAGGCAATCGCGATGGCGATCCCGGAGAACGCCATCGTGGTCGACGAATCCGTCACCACGGGCCGGCAGTTCTTCCCGCCGACGGCGGCGGCCAACCCGCACGACTGGCTGCAGAACATGGGCGGCTCGATCGGCTTCTCGCCGCCGGTTGCGACTGGCGCGGCCGTTGCTTGCCCCGACCGCAAGGTGATCTGCATGGTCGGCGACGGTTCCGCGATGTACACGATCCAGGCTTTGTGGACCCAGGCCCGCGAAGGCCTCAACGTGGTCACGATTGTGTTTGCAAATCGCATCTATCAGATCCTGCGCGGGGAATTCGACGGCGTCGGCGCCGGCGAACCCGGGCAGCGCGCGCTCGACATGCTGAAGATCGATCGCCCGACCATCGACTTCGTCTCGCTCGCCAAGGGTATGGGCGTGCCGGGCAGGGCGGTGACCACGGCGGACGAGTTCAACAAGGCGCTGGCGGAAGCCATCGCCGAACCGGGGCCGCGGCTGATCGAGGTGCAGATGTAACGGGTGGCCGCTCGCGCCTGCACGACGTTGGGGAAGGTGAATGCAGGCGGATTTGGGCAAGGTTATCGGCGCGCTCGGTGAATTCTACGCGCGCGAAGGCGTGCTGTTCGACAAGGACCTCGGCGAGCGCACGCTGACGCATCGGCTCGCGGTGCACATGGAGAAGCAGTTCGACGGCTGGGAGGTCGATTGCGACTACAACCGGCTCGGCGAGCGGCTGATGCGGCTGCCGCACGGCAGCATCGTTTCGACCGATGACGAACTCGGCAAATCGATCTTTCCGGACATCGTGGTGCATCGCCGCGCCGTGCCGGAAAACCTGCTGGCCATTGAGGTGCGCAAGGCCACCAACCACCAGCCAATCGAGCACGATCATCACAAGCTGCGGGGACTAACCGACCCGCATCTGTGGTTCGCCTACCGCATCGGCGTCCTGCTGGTACTCGGCAAGGGGCAGGTCAAGTCGTCCGACGTCTATCTCGGCGGCATGATCGACCGGGCGCTGTCGGACTGGTTCGCCGGCCGGTTGCGGGAAGTAGGTTTGGCGGCGGGACCTGGAGGCTGACATGAGGCTCTCGATCGTCACGGCGCTGTTGCTGTTCGCCGCGCCCGCTTTCGCGCAGGCGCCGTCGTCGACGATGGACGCCGCCCTGCAGTCGCTGTTGGCCGATCCAAAAGTCGTCAAGACGCTCGAAGCCATCAAGGCTGACGATGCCCGCGCGCTGGAGGAGCAGAAGCGTATCACCGAAATTCCGGCGCCGCCCTTCAAGGAAAAGGTCCGCGCCGAATATTACCTGAAGCGGATGCAGGAGCTCGGCTTCAAGGATGCCGCGATCGATGCCGAGGGCAACGTCATTGCACTGCGCAAGGGCAGCGCCGGTGGCCGGCCCAAACTGGTGCTGTCGGCTCATCTCGACACGGTGTTCCCCGAGGGCACCGACGTCACCGTGAAGGAAAAGGACGGCGCCATCATTGCGCCGGGGATCGGCGATGATTCGCGCGGGCTCGCAGCGCTGCTGTCGCTGGTCAAGGCGATGAACGAGTACGGCATTGCCACCGTCGGCGACGTGCTTGTTGTCGGCACCGTCGGCGAGGAAGAGCTCGGCAATTTGCGCGGCGTCAAGGCGCTGTTCCGGGATCACAAGGATATCGACGGCTTCATCTCGATCGACGGTCTTGGCATCAGCCGCGCCGTCAACCAGTCGACCGGCAGCCACCGCTACGAGATGATTTTTACAGGCCCCGGCGGCCACTCTTTCCAGGAGTTCGGCCTGCCGAGCGCCATCCACGCCATGGGGCGGGCGATCGCCAAAATCTCCGAGCTCAAGCCGCCGGACAACCCGAAGACCACCTTCACCGTCGGCACCGTGCGCGGCGGCACCTCGGTCAATGCCATCGCGGCGGAAGCCAGGATGGCGGTCGACATGCGCTCGAACTCGACCGACGAGCTGTTGAAGCTCGAGGCGCAGTTGCTCGATCTCGTCAAGCAGGCGGTCGCGGACGAGAACGCGCGCTGGAACACCGACAAGATGACGGTCGAGATCAAGCTGATCGGTGACCGGCCTGCCGGCATCGTCGCAATGGACTCGCCGATCGTGCTAGCGACGCAGCGCGCGGTCTCGACCATCGCGCGCGGCCGGCCCGCCAGCTTTGGCGGCGCCTCTACCGATTCCAACATCGCGATGTCGCTCGGCATCCCCGCCGTGACCATCGGCGGCGGCGGCGAGGGCGGCAACTGGCACTCGCGCAACGAATGGTACAAGCCGGTCGATGCCTGGATGGGGCCGCAGAGCGCGCTGCTCACCGTGCTGATGCTGAGCGGGCTCGACGGGGTGACGAAGCCAGCGCTCGCGGTGCGGCCCGCGGCGAAGTAGTTCGGGCGGAACGAAGTTTGCCCAGATCGCCGCGCGCAATGCCGCCAAATGGACATGATGTCTGCGGATTCCGGCCAAAGCCAAATTCAAACATTCCCCATCAGGCAGTAGCAGAGGGGAGTACTCAATGGCCTACAATATTGTTGCAGAACGCGACAATGAGACCGTGAGAATGCGCAGGACGAGCTCGATCATGGCGATTGCCAAGGCGCGTGTCTGGGCAAGTGAAGGCTGGGACGTGACGATCATCGATGACGACGACAGTCCGCTCGCGCCCGCCGACGAAAGATTGCTGCTGTCGGCGCAATAGCGCCAGCGGCGCTTGCGATGGCGTGCGGTCGCCTTATCTCGGCAGCGCGCGCTTGCCGCCGACCATCATTCCAAGCCGCCGCCCGACAAGCAGGCCCGCGACGACGAGGAAGCACCATATCGGCAGGAAGAAGAAAGTGAGGATGCCGGCGTCTTCGGGCTCGGTCTGCAGTAGCCATTTGACGATGCCGACCGGTGCGAACAGGCCGATCGCCCCGCCGATGCCGCTCATGATCCAGATGGCGATTTTCTGCGGCGACATGCCTGGCCTACTTCCGCAGCAGCAACAGCGCTTCCCGGCACAGATTGGCAAATGAGATCACGAGCGAACTGCCGAGCAGGAACATCACGATCCTGTCGTATTCCTCGGTGGTAAGCGGGCTGAACTCAAAATAGGGCGGCATGAACGCCCACCACACGATCGGTATTGTGAGCACCATCGCGAAGATGCCGGCCGGCGCGCCGGCCACAAGGCTCGCGAGCAGGATCGCGGGAAAGAAGGCGGCGAAATACAAAGGCGTTCCGAATATCACGAGCATCTCCTGGATGCTCGCCGCCAACGCCAGGATCGCCGTTGCAGCCATGAACGCGGGCGGCGACCACGGCCTTAGCCGGAGAATGTACTCGGTACCCACGCGCATGAAGCGCCCCCTGAGGATCCACGCGGGGAACAAACTACCGGAGTACAGTTGGAAACGGAAGCATCATCGCAATTTCGGCAAGGCGGCAAACGGCCAGAATGGGACGATCGTTAATGGGGGGACTTGAGGCCGATGGTGGACGCACAAGGGATCGAACCTTGGACCTCTCCCGTGTGAAGGGAATGCTCTCCCGCCTTAAGCGTGTATTTACCACATTCATCGCGAGGTAGTTGCGCTTCTATGCGCGCGCCTCGCCCGGCGAGCGGAAGACGATTCTGAACTTTGTCACGGAAGCGCTGGAATTACAGGGCCGTCTGACGCGCGAATTTCGAGACTGAGATCAGCCGCGATCCCTGATGACCAATCTGCCTGACGTTTTATGCTTTGAGGTATATTCCTAATGGCTTCAAGATTCAGAACACCTCGCATGAGTGATACCTATGCTCAGATGCGCTCCCTGGCGTAGCACGCATCGTGTGCGGTCTATCTTGACCCTCGGCACGGCTGGCGCCGCCGTTCTGAAATCGACACCGGTTCTTGCTTCTGATCCAACGGGCACATTCTCCGGCCTTTATGCCTTCGTTTTGGTTGTGCCCTGGGTCGCGCTCAATCTTGTCCTGACGGTAGTCATCGCCATCAAGGGGGGTTATCGGTCTGCCGCCTCAGCGAAATTACACGCGGCAATTGGCGCGACTATTCCGCTGCTTGGGCTCGGCGTGAACGCCTTTGACTATCTTGTTGTCCGTAAACCTTCCACGCCCTGGCCAGGTATCGAGACCATCCTGATTTCAGGCGGACTGTGCACCCTAGGTCTTGCGGCGGGCCTTTTTGCCCCTCTCTTGGTTCACCGTTATATGAAGGGACGATCCGATTGATGGTTCGTTCCGCCTTTAGCCGCGACCTTGTGAATGTTGTCGGCCAAAAATAGCAGGAAATCAGCGGGATTGATGGTGGACGCACAAGGGATCGAACCTTGGACCTCTCCCGTGTGAAGGGAACGCTCTCCCGCTGAGCTATGCGTCCTTAAGAAATTTGCCGGCCAAATCAGGGGCGGCCAGGCGCCGGTCGGGTCGAAAAGCTGTCGCCAGCGCCCGCGATTTACGAAGTGAGGGGGCGCGGTGTCAAGCCAAACCGGCAATGCTCACGCGGCGAGCTCACGCTCCCTGCTGGCGGGCGCGGGAGGCATGGGCCTGCAGCGCGCGGATGCGCTCGGCGAGGGTCCCGCCGCCGGCGTCGGAGGCGGCAGAGCCTGCGGTCGCGTCATTGGCCGGACGCGGCGCCGTCATCGGCGGGATTGCGGGATCGGCCGCGAGCATGGCCTCGATCGCCGAATTCGGCCCTTCGAGCTGCATCGCAAGCTTGGCGACTTCGGCGGCGATATCGTTGATGCGCTCGCGCAGCAGCGCGTTCTCCATGCGCTCGGTGGCCCAGGAACTCTCGGCCTGCTGCTGGATCGCGTTGATGTCGCGCTGCAGCTTGGAGCGCTCGTCGCGCGTGACGCGCAGCTGTTCCTCCATCGCGGCCTTCTCGGCGCGCAGCTTCTCGAAGCCCGGCATGCGGCCGCCTTCGTTGAGCGCTGCGACCTCGATGCGCAGATTCCTTGATGGTGCGCTCGGCGATTTCGGCGGTCTGCTTCAGCTGGTTGTTCTCGAATTCGCGTTCGGCCAACAGCTTGCCCTGCGTCGACAGCCGGCCCTCCAGATCGTTGACGCGGGTGCCGAGCATCTCGGCTTCCTTGACCTGGGCGATCAGCTGGCGGTCGAGATCGGTGACACGCTGGCTCAGACCTTCGACCTGGCTGCGCGCCTCGCCGAGCTCGCGCGTGGCGGTCTCGGATTCGGTCTGCTCCTTCGTCAGCTTGGCCTGCGTCGTGGAAAATTCCTTCTCGGCCTCGGTGACCCGGCCCTTCAGTTCCTCGATCTGGGTGCGCACCGCAACCAGTTCGACCTGGCGGGTTTCGGCGACCACCGAGCGGTCGTTGAGATCGGTGTTGAGCTTGCCAAGCTCGGACTGCTTGTCGGCGAGCGCCTGCTCGGCGTTGCGCAACGACTCGGTCTTGGCGGCGAATTCTTCTTCGGTGGCGCGAAGCTGTTCCTTGACCGCCTTCTCGCGCGCTTCCAGCGAAAAGATCGTGGCGTTCTTCTCGCCGAGTTCGACCTTCATGCGGTTGATCGCATCGCTCTTCTTGCCGAGTTCGGCGAGCTGGCTGGTGGTCTTGTTCTTGAGCTGCTCGACGTTCATCTCGAGCCGGCGCGCCGACATGGCGAATTCCGCGCGGAGCTGATCCTTGTCGGCCTGGATTTCGGCCATCGACAACGGCGTCGCCGCTTCCATGCGCCGGGTCGTCAGCCGCACCGCGCGGTTATGCACCAGCGGCACGATCATCAGACCAAACAGCATCGAGACCAGAAAACCGATCGCAAGATACATGATCGGTTCGATCATGAAGATACTCCCCACCACCTCAGAAATTTACCAAACGACAATGCCATGGCGGGCGGGGGAAAGGCCAGCCCATTGGCGCGTTAACGTGAATCCGTAACCCCAGAAAAAGGGAGGTGAAATGGGGGCAGAAGCCGCGCGATCAGAACGGGTTCCAGGTCGCGCGCGGCGTGAATTTGAGATAGCCGATATTGGCGCCGAGCCGCAGTCCAATGCCGGAGCGGATCGGCACCAGCACGATATTGTTGTTGGTCAGCGCGGTCATGCCGAAGCCGCCGACGATATAGGCCGAGCCGTCGATGCCGACGAAGCGCTGATAGATCGCTTGCGTCGAGGGCAGGTTGTAGACCAGCGTCATGGTGCGCGCCCCGTCGCCGCCCCAGTCGAAGCCGACCGACGGACCCTGCCAGTACACGCGCAGGTCGCCGGCGTTCTTGGTGTAGAGCGTGCCCTCGCCATAGCGCAGGCCGGCGACGAACGCGCCAGAACCTTCCTCGCCGAGCACATAGCCGTTGGGCAGGCCCCACTGGCTGACGGCGCGCTCGATGATGGAGGCAAGCCCGCGCGAGACATTGCCGAAGAACTTGTGACCGGCGCCGACCAGCTCATCCGGCCCGTAATTGGCGGGGCCGGGCTGGCGCTGCGGCGGCGGGTATTGCTGACCCGGCGGTGACGGTGCCGGTTGAGCCTGCGGCGGCGGCAGCGGCTGGGCCTGCGGCGGTGGCAGCGGCTGGCCTTGCTGGACTGGCGCGAATTGGGCCTGCGCGAATTGGACCTGCGCGAATTGGACTTGGGCCAACGCAGGCGCAATGCAGCACACCAGCGCGGCGAGCGCCGCTGCGGCTAGGCGTGGAGCGACAATCATGAAAAGACCCCTGGTATCAAATTCCGGCCGCCGCCTTAACCTGACGCCAACATCCCCGGCTTTAGGTTGCGCCCAGTGTCCCCTCGACTCGATTGTTATTGATACCAACTATGACCGCACAACGGCAGGAAAGTTACCGCCGGCGCCCCGGAATGGCCTTGATTGCCCTGCTCTGCGGGCCTGACCCGCCATTATGGGCCTGGAAACGGCCTTGGGCTCCACGACCGAGCGGGTGGTGGTCAACCGCTATTCCGGCGTTGCGATCGAGGGATTTGACCCCGTGGCCTATTTCGCCGACGCCCGGCCGGTCCGTGGCATGCCGGATTACGAGGTAGCCGCAGGCAGGCGCGGTGTGGCGCTTCCGCAATGAGAGCAACCGCGCCGCCTTCGTTGCTCACCCCGAAATCTACGGCCCCCAGTTCGGCGGCTACGACCCGATCGACCTGGCGCGCGGGCGTGACCTATGCCGGCAATCCCCGGTTCTGGATGGTGAGCGGGCAGCGGCTCTATCTGTTTGGCCGCGAGGAGAACCGCATCGCCTTTGCCGCCGATCCCGCGCGCTTCCTGAAGGAGGCCATGTCGCGCTGGCCCGGCTTGCAGCAGACCCTGGCGCAATAGGCCTAAAGGTCGGATGCCGCCGCAGGATCGCCCCAGGCGATGAACTCCGGCACGATGAAATTCGCCGCCCCGAGCCCGAAAGCCAGTTCGGCCCCCTTTGAATCCGTCACCTTGCCGCCTGCCGCCGTGACCACGGCATGTCCCGCCGCGACGTCCCATTCGGAGGTGGGGCCGAGGCGGGGGTAGACGTCGACGCGACCCTCTGCGACCCGGCCGAACTTGACGGCCGAGCCGAGCTCAGCCCGTACCGCGCCCGGCCGTCCGGCGATGAAGCCCTCGGTCCTGCTGTCGCCATGGGAGCGGCTGACCGCCACCGTCCAGGGCTGGCCGCGTGGCGGGCAAGGCCTGGTGCGGATCGGCTCGATGGCGGTGATCGCGCCGCCTGCCACCGTCACCCGTTCGGCGCCACGCCCGACCAGCCCGCGCCAGATCAGGCCCAGCGCCGGCGCGCCGACGAGACCCAGCAGCGGCTTGCCGCCGCTCACCAATGCGAGGTTGACCGTGAACTCGTTGCGGCCGGCGACGAACTCCTTGGTGCCGTCGAGCGGATCGATCAGGAAGAAGCAGCCGCGATAGGGTGGCGTCGCCTGATGCAGGCGCTCTTCGGAGAGCGAGGGGATTTGCGGCGCGATGCGCGCCAAGCCGTCGGCGATGATGCGGTCGGCCGCGAGATCGGCTTCCGTCACGGGGGAGCCGTCGCTCTTGCCGTCGACCTTCATCGCGCCACGGTTCACGTCAAGGATTGCCGCGCCTGCGCGAATCACGAGGTCGGTCAATGGCCCGATCAATGCTGCGGCCGCCTCGCCGCCGATCTCAGACATTGGCGGATCTGCATTCAAGAAATGGGCGGGTCTCAAGAAATGGACAGGCCTCATTGTTGTTCGTCTTCCCCGTTGTGTCCGGCCCTGCGCTGGCAGCACGGGCTTCCGCAGTGTATCAAACCCGCAAGCATGTGTGATTCGCTGTAATGCGCCGTGCAGCTCTCCAGGAATATCCGATGTCTGGCACTTCATCTCCCGGTCCCGCCCCCGATGCCCTCGAGCTTGCAGCGTTGTTGTGTTCGCGCGTCTGCCACGATCTCATCAGCCCGGTCGGCGCGATCGTCAATGGGCTTGAGGTGCTCGACGACAATCCGAAGCCGGAGGATCGCGATTTCGCGCTCGATCTGATCCGCAAGAGCGCCAGGACGGCGTCGGCCCGGCTGCAGTTCTGTCGGCTGGCATTCGGCGCGGCCGGCTCCGCCGGCGCACAGATCGATCTCGGCGATGCCCAGACCATGGCGCGCGGCCACATCGAGGACGGCAAGATCACGCTGACCTGGAATTTGCCGCGTCTGTTGTTGCCCAAGAACCGTGTCAAGCTTCTGCTCAACATGCTCGTCATCGCGCAGCAGACCATACCGCGCGGCGGCACACTGACCATCGATCCGGTCGGCGAGGGAGAGGCGATGAGCTTTCGTGTTACCTCGGCCGGTCTCAATGCCCGTGTGCCGCAGAACATCGCCGAGGTTCTGAGTTCGCTTGCCACACCGCCCGCGGCCGACGCGCATGGGGTGCAGCCTTACTACACGCGTCTCCTGGCGCAGGCTTGTGGCCTGAAGGTCTCGATCACGCCCGAGGGTGAGAACGTGTTGATTGCCGCGGCTTGAGCGGCAGCGTTTCGCGCGCATGCAGAATTAACCAACCGTTTACGGCTGCGTCGCGATTGCTTGCGAGGCTATTATCTCTTTGTTGAGCCCGTTCTTTTCCGAATGCTCAACCAATATTAAACGCTTTGCGGAGAAGCTGGCGGAACCCGGAAGGGCGCGTCGATGTCGCGCGCCTGTGCGTTCGAAGGCCAGTTTCATGGATGATTTGTTGCGGGAGTTCTTGACCGAGACCGGCGAAAGCCTGGACACGGTCGACAATCAGCTGGTGAAGTTCGAGCAGGAGCCGAACAACGCCAAGATCCTGGATAACATCTTCCGTCTGGTTCACACCATCAAGGGCACCTGCGGCTTCCTCGGTCTGCCGCGGCTGGAAGCTTTGGCCCACGCCGGCGAGACGTTGATGGGCAAGTTCCGCGACGGCATGCCGGTGACGGCGGAAGCTGTCACGCTGATCCTGTCCTCGATCGACCGCATCAAGGAGATTCTCGCTGGCCTTGAAGCGACCGAAGCCGAGCCCGAAGGCAACGACCGCGACCTGATCGATCAACTCGAAGCCATGGTCGAGCGCGGCATGGCGGCAATGTCAGGCTCGGCTTTGCCGATGCCGTCAGCGTCGGCTTTGCCGATCGCGGCTGCTGGAGCCGCGGCCGTGCCGCCGCGATCGTGGCTTCACCGCCGACCCAACCCGCTGCTCCCGCCGAACCCAAGCTTACCCAGGGCACGCTGATCGACCAGACGCTGGAGCGCCCGCTGCGTCCCGGCGAAGTCTCGCTCGATGAACTCGAGCGCGCCTTCCGCGAGACCGCCACCGAGGCCGCACCCGTCGTGGTCGCCGCCAAGCCGGCCGCCGCCGTCGAGGCCGAGGCGCCGAAGAAGGCGGCAAAGCGCCCCGTCGTTGCCGAAGGCGACATGGCCGAAGCCGACAAGGTCGCCAACCAGTCGATCCGCGTCAACGTGGACACGCTGGAACATCTGATGACCATGGTCTCCGAGCTGGTCTTGACCCGCAACCAGCTGTTGGAGATCTCCCGCCGCAACGAGGACACCGAGTTCAAGGTGCCGCTGCAGCGGCTCTCCAACGTCACCGCCGAGCTGCAGGAAGGCGTCATGAAGACGCGCATGCAGCCGATCGGCAACGCCTGGCAAAAGCTGCCCCGCATCGTGCGCGACCTCTCGGGCGAACTCGGCAAGCAGATCGAGCTTGAGATGCACGGCGCCGACACCGAGCTCGACCGCCAGGTGCTCGACCTCATCAAGGACCCGCTCACCCACATGGTGCGCAACTCCGCCGACCATGGCCTGGAGACCCCCGCCGAGCGCGCGGCTTCCGGCAAAGGCGGAGCAGGGCACCATTCGCCTGTCCGCCTATCACGAGGGCGGCCACATCATCATCTGCATTGCCGACAACGGCAGAGGGCTCAACACCGAGAAGATCAAGGCCAAGGCAATCTCTTCCGGTCTCGTCACCGAGACTGAGCTGGAGAAGCTGACCGAAGCCCAGATCCACAAGTTCATCTTTGCGCCGGGCTTCTCAACGGCTGCCGCCGTCACCTCGGTCTCCGGCCGCGGCGTCGGCATGGACGTGGTGCGCACCAATATCGACCAGATCGGCGGCACCATCGACATCAAGAGCGTGGCCGGCGAGGGAAGCTCGGTCACCATCAAGATCCCGCTGACCTTGGCCATCGTCTCCGCCCTGATCGTGGAAGCCGCCGGCGACCGTTTTGCCATTCCCCAGCTCGCGGTCGTCGAGCTGGTGCGGGCGCGCGCCAACTCCGAACACCGCATCGAGCGCATCAAGGACACCGCGGTCCTGCGGCTGCGCAACAAGCTGCTGCCGCTGATCCACCTCAAGAAGCTCTTGAAGATCGACGACGGCTCCACAAGCGACCCCGAGAACGGGTTCATCGTGGTGACCCAGGTCGGAAGCCAGACCTTCGGCATCGTGGTCGACGGCGTGTTCCACACCGAAGAGATCGTGGTCAAGCCGATGTCGACCAAACTGCGCCACATCGACATGTTCTCCGGCAACACCATCCTGGGCGATGGCGCCGTCATCATGATCATCGACCCCAATGGCATCGCCAAAGCGCTGGGTGCGGCCGGCAATGCCGCCCATGAGATGGCCGACGAGCATGCCGCGCGCGTCTCCACGGCCGAGCAGATGACCTCGCTTCTGGTGTTCCGCGCCGGCACCGCCCAGCCCAAGGCGGTCCCCCTCGGCCTCGTCACCCGCCTGGAAGAGATCGCCGTCGACAAGATCGAGCTCTCGAACGGCCGCTACATGGTGCAGTACCGCGAGCAGCTGATGCCGCTGGTGCAGATGGCGGGCGTCACCGTCCAGAGCTCGGGCTCCCAGCCCATCCTGGTGTTCGCCGACGACGGCCGCTCCATGGGCCTTGTGGTCGACGAGATCATCGACATCGTCGAGGAACGCCTCAATATCGAGGTCGCAGGCTCGCAAGACGGCATTCTGGGCTCGGCCGTGATCAAGGGCCAGGCCACCGAAGTGATCGACGTCGGCCACTTCCTGCCGATGGCCTTTGCCGACTGGTTCTCCCGCAAGGAGATGCGCCCCTCCTCGAGCGCGCAGTCCGTGCTGCTGGTCGATGATTCAGCCTTCTTCCGCAACATGCTGGCCCCGGTGCTCAAGGCCGCCGGCTACAAGGTGCGAACCGCCCCCAACGCCCAGGAAGGCCTCGCGGCGCTGCGCTCCGGCCAAGCCTTCGACGTCGTTCTGACCGACATCGAGATGCCCGACATGAACGGCTTTGAGTTCGCAGAACACATCCGTTCCGACAACAACCTTGGCCGCATGCCGATCATCGCGCTGTCGGCGATGGTCTCGCCGGCGGCCATCGAGCGCGGCCGGCAGGCCGGCTTCCACGACTATGTCGCCAAGTTCGACCGCCCCGGCCTGATCGCGGCGCTCAAGGAACAGACCGCCGACGTCAAGCACGCGGCATAAACAAGTTTAGCCGGACCGCGTAGGGAATAGACCAGCCATGACCAGCAAGACCGAGACCATCGAAGGGCGCGGCCGAATACGTCACCGCCGTGATCGGCGGACAATTGTTCGGGCTGCCGATCTCCCGCGTCCAGGACGTGTTCATGCCGGAGCGGCTGACCCGGGTGCCGCTGGCCTCCAGCGAGATCGCAGGCGTGCTCAATCTGCGCGGCCGCATCGTCACCGTGGTCGACATGCGCGCGCGGCTGGGCCTGCCCAAAAACGACGACGGCAAGACGCCGATGGCCGTCGGCGTCGACCTGCGTGGCGAATCCTACGGCCTCATGATCGACACCATCGGGGAGGTTCTCAGGCTCTCCGAAACCAGCCGCGAGGAAAACCCCGTCAACCTCGATCCCCGCATGGCAAAGCTCGCCGGCGGCGTCCACAGACTCGACGGCCAGCTCATGGTCGTCCTCGATATCGATCGCGTGCTGGAGATCACACCCGACTTGATGGCGGCGTAAGCAGGCCGCAGGCGTAGAATTTCTCCCCTGAACGGAGACGTCCGTCAGGGAACTGGAAGAAGCAAGGGGCTTAACATGAGAACTTGTCTGGTCGTTGATGATTCAAGCGTCATTCGCAAGGTCGCGCGGCGGATTCTGGAAGGTCTGGATTTCCAGATCATCGAAGCCGAGGACGGCGAGAAAGCCCTCGAGGTGTGCAAGCGTCAGTTGCCCGACGCCGTGCTGCTCGACTGGAACATGCCCGTGATGGACGGGTACGAGTTCCTCGGCAATCTGCGCCGCATGCCCGGCGGCGATGTGCCGAAGGTGGTGTTCTGCACCACCGAGAACGACGTCGCGCACATCGCGCGCGCGCTGCATGCCGGCGCCAACGAGTACATCATGAAGCCGTTCGACAAGGAAATCGTCACGGCCAAGTTCCAGGAAGTCGGACTGATCTGATCCTGTATCCGGCGGCCCCGCGGCCGCCGGCGTTTTGTTGTGTTCGGTTGTGCCGTAGTGGTGTAGAGTAATGAGTACTGCGTTGATTAATTCTGCGGCCCCGAGCATGACCCGGCACGAACCGATCCGTGTCATGGTGGTCGACGATTCCGTCGTCATCCGCGGGATGATTTCGCGCTGGATCGATGCCGAGCCCGACATGAAGGTCGCGGCGTCACTGCGCACCGGGCTCGACGCGGTCAACCAGCTTGAACGCGTCAACCCCGACGTCGCCGTGCTCGATATCGAAATGCCGGACCTCGACGGCATTTCCGCGCTGCCGAGACTGCTGGCCAAGAAGCGCGACCTCATCATCATCATGGCCTCGACACTGACCCGCCGTAACGCGGAGATCAGCTTCAAGGCGCTGTCGCTCGGCGCGTCCGACTACATTCCGAAACCGGAGAGCACGCGCGAGGCCGCGGCCGCCGACATCTTCCACCACGACCTGATCCAGAAGATCCGCCATCTCGGCGCAAAAGTCCGCCGCGTGGCGGTCGCAAGCCCGCCGCTGGCGCCGACGCTGGGGCGCGCAGCCGATCGCCAAGCCTGCAGTGGCTGCGCCTCAGGCGATCACGCGCCGCGCCTTCGGCATGGTGGCGCCGCGCGCGCTCCTGATCGGCTCCTCGACCGGCGGCCCGCAGGCGCTGATGTCGCTGGTCACCGAGATCGGTCCCGTGATCGACCGCTTTCCGGTGCTGATCACCCAGCACATGCCGCCGACCTTCACCACCATTCTGGCCGAGCATCTGGCGCGCACCAGCCGCCGGCCTGCGCATGAAGCCGTCGACGGCGAGATCATCAAGCCTGGCCGCATCTATCTCGCGCCGGGCGGCCGCCACATGAAGGTGGTGCGCCACGGTGCCGAGGCTGCGATCGCGCTCGATGACGGTCCGCCGGTGAACTTCTGCAAGCCCGCGGTCGATCCGCTGTTCACTTCGGCAATCGACGTCTGGCAGGGCGGCTGCCTTGCGCTGGTCCTCACCGGCATGGGCTCCGACGGCATGCGCGGCGGCAAGGACATCGTCGCCGCCGGCGGCAGCGTGATCGCGCAGGACGAGGCGACATCGGTGGTGTGGGGCATGCCCGGCGCGGCAGCCAATGCCGGGATCTGCGCCGCGGTGCTGCCGCTCAACCAGATCGCGCCGAAGCTTGTTCAGTTGTTTTCCGGAGTTCGTCCGTGACGCCTTCAGACTATGAGTATCTGCGCAAGCTTCTGAAGGAGCGCTCCGGTCTCGACCTGTCTGCCGACAAGCAATATCTGGTCGAAAGCCGGCTCGCGCCGCTGGCGCGCAGGTCAGGTCTCGCCGGCATTCCGGAACTGGTGCAGAAGATGAAGGGCGGCGCCGAGGCGCTGACGTCGGAAGTGGTGGAGGCGATGACCACCAACGAGACCTTCTTCTTCCGCGACAAGATCCCGTTCGATCACCTCAAGGAAGCGATACTGCCTGCGCTGGTCCAGGCGCGCGCGGCGCGGCGGTCCTTGCGCATCTGGTGCGCGGCCTCTTCCACGGGCCAGGAGCCTTATTCGATCGCGATGCTCTTGAAGGAAACGCCGGCGCTGTCCGGCTGGCGCACCGAGATCGTCGCCACCGATCTGTCGCAGGCCGTACTGGAGAAATCCAAGGCCGGCGTGTTCAGCCAGTTCGAGGTGCAGCGCGGCCTGCCGATCCAGATGCTGGTGAAGCACTTCAAGCAGAACGGCGAACTCTGGCAACTCAATGCCGACATCCGCGCCATGGTGCAGCACCGCCCGCTCAACCTGCTGCAGGATTTCTCGCATCTCGGCACCTTCGACGTGATCTTCTGCCGCAACGTGCTGATCTATTTCGACCAGGACACCAAGGCCTCGATCTTCGAGCGGCTGTCGAAGCAAATCGAAGCCGACGGCGTGCTGGCGCTGGGTGCTGCCGAATCTGTCGTTGGCATCACCGACGCCTTCAAGCCTTATCCGGAGCGGCGCGGCATGTACGCCCCGAACGCTGCGCGCGGGTTGCGGGTTGCTACATCTTCATCGATGCCGCTGAAGGCGGTGGCCTCGGCGCGCTGAAGCATGATCCGGAAAAGTGTGCCGTGGTTTTCCGAACGATCGCGCGGACTTTTCAAAGAATCGCGTGCGGCACAAACCGCGACGTATTGCCGGTGATCGGATTCTCGTCCTCGCGGATCGATAGGCCGCACGGCGTGTGATCGACCAGCCAGCTGCCGATCACCGGGTACTGTCCGGAAAAATTCGGCAGCGGCGCCAGCGCCTGGCGGATGAATCCTTCCGCGCCGTAGGGGCCTTCCTGCTCGATCAGGGTTGTGCCGGCGCTGACCAGCGTCACGTTGGCGCCCTCGCGCGAATAGAGCGGCTTGCGAACGAAGGACGTGCCGAGTTGGGCGGCTTTCGGGTCGTCCTCGAAAAAGGCCGGCAGCAGGTTCGGGTGTCCCGGAAACATTTCCCACAGCAGCGGCAGCGCGCCCTTGTTGGAGAGGATCGCCTTCCATGGCGGCTCGATCCAGCGCGTCGGCGCCTTTGCGATCTCGCGCGCCGAACGCGTCGTGGAACATCCATTCCCAGGGATAGAGCTTGAAGGCGAGTTCGATTGGTCGGTTGCCGAGATCGACGAAGCGTTCGTCGTCGGAGAGCCCGATGTCCTGGATGTCGAGCAGCGTGGTGGCAAGCCCCGCTTGCCGCGCGGTGTCCTCGAGATAGGCGAGGGTGCCGGAATCCTCGGAGCTCTCCAGCATGCCGGCGAGATGCAGATGCTGCGTTGCGCCGAGCTTCTTCCACGCCTCGATCAGCTGCTCATGGATCGAATTGAACTGGTCGGCACGCTTGGGGACGATGTTGCGTTCGATCGCCTGTTCGAGCCAGGTCCATTGAAACACCGCCGCCTCGAAGATCGATGTCGGGGTGTCGGCGTTGTATTCGAGCAGTTTCGCCGGCTGCTGTCCGCCAAAGGAGAGATCGATGCGGCCATAGAGGCTGAGCTGGTCGTCGTGCCAGCTGTCGGCGATCAGCGGCCAGTAGCTTTCGGGGATTTTCAGGCGGCGCAGATATTCTTCGTCAGCGACGGCCTTGCCGACGAGTTCGAGGCACATCGCGTCGATCTCGCCGGTCGGCGTCTCGATCTGGCGCTCGATCTCGTCAAGCGTGAAGGCGTAGTAGGCGCGCTCGTCCCAATAGCGCTCGCCGTCGATGGTGTGGAAGTCGAACCCGGCGGCCTCAGCGGTGGCGCGCCAGTCATCCCGCTCGGAACAGACGATGCGCTGCATCGAGCTGTTAGCCGCCAACATGGATGACGCCGCCACCGCCCCGATGGACGTGGCCGTGATGGACGTGCCCGCCATGGACGGGACGGGGGCCTGGTCGGTAAATCGTTTGCGAGGTGACGCCGAAGCCGCTTCTGACGCGGCAAAAGGGACGGCCGCCGTCGGGGCCCGTCATCAGCATCTTCGTTACGTCCGCAATTGGGCGCGCCCACCCATCCCGTCGAGACCGCGCCGGCCGCCGCACTTCCCATCATTGTCAGCACGACGCGGCGCGAGCGTTTCATGGGACGATCCTGACTGCAGTGATGTGGAGCGGTGACAGTTTTCGTCAAGCCGTGCCCCGTGGCAAGTGAAAGCTAATGCCTCACCACAACATGGATCAGCCGCCGAACGGAGAAGTGTGACGAGAAGCTGTGGGCGAAGGCACCAAAGCCGCCGCGTTTGACGCCGCCGGAGCCGGCATCCGTGGTGGCCGCCGGCGTCGAGCCGGACGAGCCTGCGGAAGAGTAGCCGTAGCGCGAACCGCCCGAGCCGCCGTGACTGCTCGAGGAAGAGCCGCGCGGCGGACATTCCGCCGCTGTGGAAAGGCCGGGTGTCGTTCCCGGTGCCGCCGGCGTGCATTCGCGCGGCATCAGCGCATAGGCCGTGCCGCCGACGGCGAGCGTGCCCATCACCAAGAGCGCGACATGGTTGGAGCGTTTGCCGGGCGGCTGCAACCGGCTCGATGGCACCGCGGCATGCTGGCTTCGCCGCTCGAACTGGGAGGGCGGTTTGTCGGCCATGGTCAGTAGATCATGCAGGCGGCGTTGATGGCGCCGAAGGCGAGCGAGGCGAGCCCGAGCCAGATCGCGGGCGCGAGCTCGCCGTCGGCGATCCGTTGCGGCAGGTTCGGCACCGGGATCCTGACGATGAAGAAGACGATGATCTGCACGATCAGCGCAACCACGCTCCAGATCATGCAGTCCCAGACGTTGGCGGAATGGGCGATCGCGCTGATCAGCGGCAGCGAGAAGCCGAGCAGGGAGAGGCCGAGCGCAATCGCTGCCGCCGGATTGTTGTTGCGGATCAGCTCGAACTCGTTGTGCGGCGTGATGCGGGTATAGACGAGGAGATAGGCGAGCACGGCCATGATCGCGGTGCAGAAATACACCAGGAAGGCCGGCAGCCCGGCAAGGGATTGCAGCACCATCACGTCACCCCGAATCTGCAAGTTGGCTTGCAGACTTGCACGGACCATTCGTCGGGGCGAGGCGAGGGCGGGTTCAATCCAAAGCAAAACCGCGCAGGCCGGCGAAGCTCAGGGCGCCTTCTCTCTTTGCGGGGTTCCGCGGGCAAGACTCCTGACCAGGCGGAACGCCAGCCAGAAGAACAGTGCGACCAGCACGAGTGCGGCGACCGGGGCTGCCAGCGCCAGAACGGCGATCAGGGACGCGCCGCCGAGTTCGGCGGTCGCCACCACTGAATTGCCGAGCCCGCCGGTGAAGACCGTGGATTTTGCCCGCAGCATCGCCGTCAGGCCTTGCGTGACGCCGGCCACGCCGCCGCCGGCGATCACGGCCGCGGTCCACTTCAGCATCGGCGGCACGTCGGTCATGACGGCGGCAGACGCAATCGTCCCCGCAACGACCGCACCCGGCGTTGCCACCGTATCCAGGAGATTGTCGACGCCGGGAATGTAGAAGGCGGCGATCTCCACGATTGCCGCTGTGCCGAGCATGATGACCGCGGCCGGGGTGGCGAGCCAGGCAAAACTGTCGCTGAGGTTCACATGCCCGGTCCAGGCGGCGACGCTGAGGATGAGCAGCGGCAGGAACAGGCGAAAACCGGTGGCGGCGGCAAGTCCGATGCCGAGCGCAATCGAAAGTCCGAGATCGAGGTTAGACATGGGCCGCAAATCCCGCGCTGTCTGCCGCGTTCAGACTAGCACCGTTTGCGGTTTCCAAACGAAAACCCCGCCAACTGGCGGGGCTCGCAAGCATGAAGGCCTTGGCGGAGCCGGCTATTCCGTGACTTCGATCTTGCCCTTCATCGCAGGGTGCAGGCCGCAGATGTAATCGTAGACCCCGGCATCGGCGAGCGTCAGCTGGGTGGCCTGGCCCTTCAGCGCGATCGACGAACGCTGCGCCTTGGCGCCGGTGATCGTCACCTGGTGCGGCGAGGAATCGGTGTTGTGCCAGGTGATGGTCTGGCCCTTCTTGACGACGACCGTCTCCGGCCCGAACTTGAAGTCGGAGATCGCGACCACGCCGGGACCGGCTGCGGGTTTTGCCATGGCGCCTTCGGGCGTGCCCTTCAATCCCGCCAGCGAGATCACAAAGTCCTGGCCGGCATGCGGCTTGTGGCAGGTGAAGCAGGTCGTCAGGTTGGCCTTGTCGTTGACCTTCTTGTCCGGGCCGAACACCTGGTACTCCCATTCGCCGTTGCGAATGTCGTCCTTGTATTCGGTGCCCCAGCCGTCACGCTTCTCCATGACGGTGTAGGCGACGAGATCGCCTTTCTGGAAGCGGCCCTGAGCGTCCTTGAGCGGGTTGCCGGCCGCGTCGAGCTGCGCCTTGTACTGGACCAGCGTCAGCACCGTGCCGCTCGGGATCGGCTGCCCCTTGCGCACTGCGTCAACCGCAGCCGGCGTCGAGTACAGCTCGCGATACTGCTTGTTGTCGTAGCGGTCGACCGTGGCGTACAGCGTGTCCTTGGCGAAATTCTCCGGAAAGGCGACCTTGTCGCCGCCGGCGAGCGCCGAATAGCCGATCAGCGCGCCCGACGCCGATCCGAGCGCGACCGCGGCTACCAGCCTGATGCTTTTCATGATTTCACTCCCCCTGGTTCAGACCATCTGCCAAATACGGGACAGACCGTATCGGGTTTCGACCCGCTGAGGGCAAATTCGTTGGGAGTGGGGCTTTTGTTACGTCCGCGGGCCGGGTGCGCCCGCACAGGGGCAGGCCGCAATATGACAAACAAAAACCCCGCCATTTGCGGCGGGGTCCAGTCGGGAGGAGTGAGCTAACTAGCTCGCCGTAAAACCCTGGTCAGGCCGGGATGCGCTCTTCGACCTCGTGCGGCTCGCGCAGCACATAGCCGCGGCCCCACACGGTCTCGATGAAGTTGCGGCCTTCGGAAGCGTTCGCAAGCTTCTTGCGCAGCTTGCAGATGAAGACGTCGATGATCTTCAGTTCGGGCTCGTCCATGCCGCCATAGAGGTGGTTGAGGAACATTTCCTTGGTCAGCGTGGTGCCCTTGCGGAGCGAGAGCAGCTCCAGCATCTGATATTCCTTGCCGGTCAGATGCACGCGCTGGCCACCGACCTCGACCGTCTTGGTGTCGAGGTTGACCACGAGGTCGCCGGTCTGGATCACCGACTGGGCGTGGCCCTTGGAACGGCGCACGATCGCGTGGATGCGGGCGACCAGTTCGTCCTTGTGGAAGGGCTTCGTCATGTAGTCGTCGGCGCCGACGCCGAGACCCTTGACCTTGTCCTCGATGCCGGCGAGGCCGGAGAGGATCAAAATGGGTGTCTTGATCTTGGAGACCCGAAGCTGCTTCAGCACGTCGTATCCGGACATGTCGGGCAGGTTGAGGTCGAGAAGGATAATGTCGTAGTCGTAGAGCTTGCCGAGGTCGACGCCCTCTTCTCCGAGATCGGTCGTATAGACGTTGAAACTCTCGGATTTGAGCATCAGCTCGATCGACTGCGCGACGGCGCTGTCATCTTCAATCAGCAGAACGCGCATGCCAGTCCCCTTTAGTCGCCGCTCCGGGCGTCAGGTCGGCCGCACTTGCGGCACACAAAACGCCTTTGAACAACTGATTCGGATCCTGACAGGCTCATGGGTATCAAAAACTGATTCTGTAACGCAAGCTCTATCCGTGCAATTTTTGTCGAATTGCCCTAAGATATTGCGGACAAGCAGCTTTTCGGTACCCTTCGCATTCAAGTTCCACATTAAGAGTTTGGCCTAACAGACTCCCGCGACTTACCCTTCTTCTGAGGGGCAAGTGCTCTCTCAGTCACCAAAGACAGTGACGTAATGATTAACGATGCGGGTAAACACGAGGTTAAGAGGTTGAGCCAAATCCGTGAAAACTTAAGGGTTTCGCAATGAAGGTCGCCGCATGAAGGCAAAATCTTGAAGGCCAAATCTTGAAAGCCCTCGCAGAGCAGATCAACGATATCGACGGCGTCAACATCTATGGCCGTGTCGTGGGCGTGCGCGGGCTGATGGTGGAGATCGCGGGTCCCATTCACGCGATGTCGGTCGGCGCCCGCATCGTGATCGAGACCAGTGGGAACCGGTTCATCCCGGCCGAGGTGATCGGGTTCTCCGGCAACAATGCGGTGGTGATGCCGTTTGCAGGGCTCGAGGGCGTGCGCCGCGGTTGCCGCGCCGTGATCGCCAATGCCGCCAGCCAGGTGCGGCCGTCACTTTCATGGCTCGGCCGGGTGCTCAATGCGATGGGGGAACCGATCGACGGCAAGGGGCCGCTGACGCAAGGGCCCTCGCCGATGCCCTACCGCAACGCGCCGCCGCCGGCGCATTCGCGCCAGCGCGTCGGCCCGCCGCTCGATCTCGGCGTGCGCGCGCTCAACACGTTCCTCACCTGCTGCCGCGGCCAGCGGCTCGGCATCTTCGCCGGCTCCGGCGTCGGCAAATCCGTGCTGCTGTCGATGCTGGCGCGCAACGTCGATGCCGATATTTCCGTGATCGGCCTGGTCGGCGAACGCGGCCGCGAGGTGCAGGAATTCTTGCAGGACGACCTCGGCGAGGAGGGCCTTGCGCGCTCGGTGGTGGTGGTCGCGACGTCGGACGAGCCTGCGCTGATGCGCCGGCAGGCCGCCTACCTCACGCTCGCCATCGCCGAATATTTCCGCGACGAAGACCACGATGTGCTGTGCCTGATGGATTCGGTGACGCGCTTTGCCATGGCCCAGCGCGAGATCGGCCTCTCCGCCGGCGAGCCGCCGACCGCCAAGGGCTATACGCCGACGGTGTTCACGGAGTTGCCGAAGCTGCTGGAGCGGGCAGGGCCCGGCATGGGCAACGGCACCATCACCGGCATCTTCACGGTGCTGGTCGATGGCGACGATCATAACGAGCCGATTGCGGACGCCGTGCGCGGCATCCTCGATGGCCACGTGGTGATGCAGCGCTCGATCGCCGAGCGCGGCCGCTATCCGGCCATCAACGTGCTGAGATCGGTGTCCCGCACCATGCCGAAATCGGCCGATCAGGCCTACCTGCCGGTCATCACGCGGGCCCGCCAGGTCATGGCGACCTACGCCGACATGGAGGAACTGATCCGGCTCGGGGCCTATCGGTCCGGTTCCAGCCCGGAGGTCGACGAGTCCATCCGTCTGCACGAGCCGCTGGAGGCCTTCCTGCGCCAGGCCAAGGACGAAAAGGCCTCGCTGGCCGAGGGATACGCCCAACTCGAGCAAATCCTCGGCCGCTTGGAAACGGAACGCTAACTTTGTCAGGCCATCATCCCCAGCACTGTTTTAGTGAAGCCGGCGGGGCCCCGAGGGGGAGCCGGTCTTGTCCCGCGTTCAAATGGGGACTTCTGGGGAGTATGAGTCGATGAAGTCACGAGAAACGCTGATCCGCCTGAAGAAATTTCAGGTCGATGAAAAGCGCCGCAGGGTTTCCCAGATCGAAGGCATGATTGCCGACTTCCAGCGCATGTCGGTCGAGCTCGAGCGGGAAATCCAGACCGAGCAGGAGCGCGCCGGGATCAACGATCCCTCGCACTTCGCCTATCCCACCTATGCCAAGGCTGCGATCCAGCGGCGCGAGAACCTGACCCGTTCCGCCGACGAGCTGCGCATCCAGCTCGAAGACGCCAAGGCGCTGCTGGCCGAAGCCTTCGAGGAGCTGAAGAAGGTCGAACTGCTCGACGAGCGCGACCAGGCGCGTGAGCGCGCCGAGGAGAGCGCCCGCGAACAGGCCGACATGGATTCGATCGGCTCTGATGCGCGCCCGTCTCGGCGCCATCGCCTGATCCCTTCACCTTAAGTCTAGAAGTCAAGACAAGCCCGGGCCGCAAGGCCCGGGTTTTTCGTTGAAATTGTTGGCAAAGCGGCGACTTGGAGGCTGGTTTGCCGCAGGATATGCTACGAGGGATTGTGATCGCCTCCCGGTATTCGAAAGCGATGGGGGTCGCGATTTTGGGGAGGCTGAATGCTGACGCCGGCAGAGCTTGTCTGGCTGATTGCCGCGGTTGCGAAGGGTGATGAAGCTGCTTTCGAGCGGCTTTACGCGGCCACGCGCGCGAAACTCTTCGGCGTCGTCCTCCGTATCTTGCGGCGACAGGATTTAGCCGAGGAGGTCATCCAGGAGGCTTACGTCAAGATCTGGAACAGCGCCGGGCAATTCAATCCGGCGTTGTCATCCCCGATCACCTGGATGGCTTCGATCGCGCGCAACCGTGCCATCGATGTGGTGCGCAAGCGCAGCGAAACTTCCATTGAGGAAGAGCCCTCGGCCATGGAAGTGGCGGCCAACTCTCCCGATCCGCTGGCGCGGCGGGAGATGACGGAAGAGTTGAAGCGGCTGCTCGAATGCGTCGGCCGTCTCGAACCCGATCGCCAGAAGCTCGTGCTTCTCGCCTACTACAACGGCTGGAGCCGCGAGCAGCTGGCTGCGAAGTTCGATACGCCGGTGAATACGGTGAAGACGTGGCTTCGCCGCAGCATGATGGATATCAGGGAGTGTCTTGGACTCTAAGTGATGGCTTATAGCGAAGACCATATCGCGCTCGCCGCGGAATACGCTCTCGGCACTCTGGATGCCGACGAGCGCTCGCAGGTCGAGACCATGATGGCCGTCGACAAGGAATACGCGGCGATCGTGCAGGCGTGGGAATTTCGCCTCGGCGTATTGAACCAGATGGTCGGCTCGGTCGAGCCGCGGCCGATGGTGTGGGACAACATCCGCGCCGCGATCGGCCATGGCGCCGCCGCAGGCGCCGCTGGTATTGCCCGATGCTCCGCCGCCGGTGGTCGCCGCGCCGATCAATCAGTGAGGAAATGGCAGCAGCGTGCTGCGCCGCAACTGCAGCAGCACCGCGGCGCCCATCGAGTCGTCGAACGTCGTTCAGTTGAGCAGCCGCGTCAGGCGCTGGCGCAACGTTGCGAGCGCGATGACGGCGCTTGCCGCAGCACTGCTGGTGATGATCTCGATGCAGGTCTATCAGCCCGATCTGTTGCCGGACGGCATCCGACCGAAGCCGCGCACCCAGGTGGTCGAGGTCAAGGCGCCGCCGCCGCCGGGCTCGGCGCAATTTGTGGCGCTGCTGCAGCGCGACGCAGGCTCGCCGGCCTTCATCCTCACGGTGGATGCAGCGACCCGGAATTTCACCGTGCGCAAGGTCGGCGCCCAGCCGGAAGCCGGCAAGAGCTACGAACTGTGGATCGTTTCCGACAAGCTGCAGCGACCGCGCTCGCTCGGCGCTGATCGGCGGCAATGATTTCACGGCACGTCCGGTGCTGTCAGATTACGACGCCGACCTCGTCAACAAGGCGACCTATGCGGTCAGCCTCGAGCCCGAGGGCGGATCGCCCAGCGGCGCGCCGACCGGACCGGTCGTGTATACGGGCAAGCTGATCGAGACGGTGCCGCCGGCCGCGCCAGCGCCTAGCGCGCTAGATTTTCCCAACCCCAAAAATGGAAAACGCCCGTGGGGAGCGGGCGTTTTCCGGTCGTCAACTTGGGGGTAGTTGGGGTCTTCAATATCCACGCAGCGACTTTGGGGGGCTGGTAAAGAGCTACGTGAATTCCGTAAATTCCTCTGTTAGCGGACGAGCGAGTTGCCGGAGCTCGTGATGGCCACCGGCTTGCCGGCCTTCATCACACGCGCCGTCTGAATCCCGTCGTCCGACGCCGTGTTGCGCGTCGAGATGGTGAAGCCGGCAACCAGGATACCCGCGACAAGCGCCATGACCACGATCTTGAGATGGGTCGACCGGTCAGCGCTATAGATCGAATGGTTCATGGAAGTCTCCTGCCGCCTTCCTGCCAGTAATGGTTTGTCAGACCCATCGGCTGGCCGGTTCAACGTCGTCACGTGCCAGGAACGTGGGAATTCGATCTTCCGTTCCCAAGATGCGATCACAAGGCAGTGATAAGACTTGAACTCTCGCGATTGGAAATTCGGCTTCCAACGCCAAGAATTACAAATTCGCAAGCTACCACATTGACTTAGATCAAGTGCCGCCTGGAACGATGCGGCCGGCCGCCAAAGAGCTCCACCGAGCTAAATCCATACAAATCAGTTGCCTGTGGCGAAAAAGCTCACGCCCCTGACCGCTGATTTGCGCATCGAACTGCTTGAGCATCTTCCTCAAAACCGGTCCCCAGGTTTTGGGATCATGCGCCCCTCAAACGCTACCCACCGTCTTCAGCCGCGCCCGCGGATGGATCTCCGCCTGCGACAAGACCGTCGTCTGTGAGCGGAAGCGCTCCACAAGCGAGCGGACGAAGGGGCGGATCGCAGCCGAGGTTACCAGCACCGGCGCCTCGCCCTCGCGGGCGGCCTGCTCGAAGGCGTTGCGCACGCCGGTCATGAACTCGGAGAGCTTTGAAGGCTGCATGGCGAGATTGCGTTCCTCGCCCTGGCCCACGATCAACTCGGCAAACGCCTGCTCCCAGCGCGCCGACAGCGCGATCAGGGGCAGGTAGCCGTTGTAGGACGTGTTCTGGGCGCAGATCTGGCGGGCCAGCCGCGCGCGGACGTGCTCGACCATGGTGGCCGGGCTGCGCGAGAAGGCCAGCGCATCGGCAATGCCTTCCAGGATGGTGGAGAGGTCGCGGATCGAGATGCGCTCGGCAAGCAACAATTGGAGGACGCGCTGGATGCCGGAGACGGTGACCTGGCTCGGCACGATATCCTTGACCAGTTCGCCCTGCTCCTTCGGCAGGTCCTTGAGCAGCTTCTGCACCTCGCCATAGGAAAGCAGGTCGCTCATGTTGTTCTTGAGCAGCTCGGTGAGGTGGGTCGACAGCACGGTCGCGGCGTCGACCACCGTATAGCCCTTCAGCGAGGCCTCTTCCTTCAGTGCGGCATCGACCCAGGTCGCCGGCAATCCGAAGGTCGGCTCCACGGTATGGATGCCGGGCACGGCGACCTGGTTGCCGGCGGGGTCCATCACCATGAACTGGTTCGGCCAGATCTTGCCGGTGCCGGCGTCGACCTCCTTGATCTTGATAATGTAGGTGTTGGCCTCGAGCTGGACGTTGTCGAGGATGCGCACCGCCGGCATCACAAAGCCCATTTCGATGGCAAGCGAGCGACGCAGCGCCTTGATCTGTTCGGTCAGGCGGTCGGTGCCGTCGGGCCCGTTGACCAGCGGCAGTAGCGCATAGCCGAGCTCGATCTTCAGGTCGTCGATCTTCAGCGCGGTGGAGATCGGCTCCTCCGCGGCGGCAGCACCTGCGGCTGCGGCAAGGGCAGGGGCTGCGGCTGCCGCAGCTGCCGCCGCCTTCTCGGTGCGCTGATGCTTGCGCGCGTTCCAGGCGAGCGCGGCCGCGCCGCCGCCGAGCGCCAGGAACGGGATCATCGGAATGCCCGGCAACAGCGCCAGCACGATCATGACGCCGGCGGACATGCCGAGCGCCTGCGGATAGCCGGAGAGTTGCTTCATCAGCGCCTTGTCGGCTGCGCCCGTCACGCCGGCCTTGGACACCAGAAGGCCGGCGGCGGTCGAGACGATCAGCGCCGGCACCTGGGTGACGAGGCCGTCACCGACGGTGAGGATGGTGTAGGTGCGCGCGGCATCGCCAAAGCCCATGCCCTGTTGCGCCACGCCGATGATGATGCCGCCGATGATGTTGATGAAGACGACGAGCAGGCCCGCCACCGCGTCGCCGCGCACGAACTTCGAGGCGCCGTCCATGGCGCCGAAGAAGCCGCTTTCGTCCTCCAGCGCCTTGCGGCGCTCCTTGGCGGTCTTCTCGTCGATCAGGCCGGCGGACAGATCGGCGTCGATCGCCATCTGCTTGCCGGGCATCGCGTCCAAATGGAAGCGCGCCGCGACTTCGGCGATGCGGCCCGAACCCTTGGTGATGACCACGAAGTTCACGATGACCAGGATCGCGAACACGATGATGCCGATGACGAAATTGCCGCCCATCACGAAGTTGCCGAAGGCCTCGATGACGTGGCCGGCGGCTGCCGTGCCTTCGTGCCCGCGCGCCAGGATCAACCGGGTCGAGGCCAGGTTGAGCGACAGCCGCAGCATGGTCGAGATCAGCAGGATGGTCGGGAAGGCGGAGAATTCCAGCGGCGTCTGGATGAACAGCGACGTCATCAGGATCAGGATCGAAAGCGTGATCGAGATCGCCAGGAACAGGTCAAGCACGATCGGGGGCAGTGGCAGGATCAGCACCACCAGGATGGTGAGGATGCCGAACGCCAGCGCGAGATCGCCGCGCTTCAGGGCCTTGCCGATTTCACCGAGGCTGGGAAAACCGCTGCTCGCCGCCGCGCCTGCCGTCACATCGACCATGGTAGCCGCGTCCCCCCGAGAATGGCGCCCACGGGCGCCAAACGTCTGCGCGGCGGCCGCAGGACCACCGTTTCGAAAGTGAGGCACCGCTGCTGCGTCCACGGGGTTATCCTCCCGCAATCAACGCGATCGACGACACTCGACTCACTCGGCAAATTTTGCCCGGTGTATGGTTAGCAAAGGGTTAATTTTCGTCATTCCGGGCGCACTCTGGTCCGAGGACCATCTGGCGCGACCGATGAGGCGGAAGCTTTCGTCATTCCGGGGCGCACTTCTTGGCCGCGGACCATCGGGCGCGACCGGTTTGCTGGCGTCCGGAAACGGCATTCAATAGGACAGGGCCGGAATGCAAGAAGCGCCGTGGCGCGACACCTCGGATTTCTGTATAAACCGGTAGCTTCTTCAATCATTCGAAGAGGCAGACATGAACGAATTGCATATTTGGCTTTCGCAGCAGCATCACGGCCTGCGGACGTTCAGAAACTTCCAGCAAAAACTCGAGACCTTGAGCAGGCGCGACCCCGCGCAACAGGCGCTGTACGCGTTGCTGAGCAATCTCGTCGGCCGCTACGTCGAGGCGTTCGATGAGGAGCCGCTGCCGGTGGCGGTCGCCGATCGTGCCTATGGCCGCCTTCTGGAACTGGTTGCGAGCCTTGATCTCGCGGCCGGCGCGGATCGTCGGCTGACGGATATCAACCGCGTCGCGGCTTGCAGTCTATTGCACTGATTGCTCTGAGCAGGCGCAACGTTGAGGCGCGCGTCCCGCGGCATCTGCATGCCCAATATCGCGGCAATGTGGGTTGACCGGCGGCGGCTGCGCGCGCAAGTTGCGCGCGCCGTGGCAGTTTCTTCTGAATTCCCCCGAGATTCCGATCAGTTCGTCCCCGACTCCGCGCAAGCGTGGGTCCGGCTTGGCCTTGCGCTGGCGATTGCGTCGGTGGGCGCAGTCGGCATGTGGTCGGTCATGGTGGTGATGCCGATCATCCAGGCCGAATTTGCCGCAACCCGCGGTGCGGTCTCGCTTGCCGCGACCATGATCTTCTTCGGCTTCGGCCTCGGTGGCGTCATCATCGGCAAGGTCACCGATCGCCTCGGCATCGTGACGGCGATTGCCATCAGCATCGTCCTTCTCGTGAGCGCCTTTGTGCTGGCCGGGTTATCGAGCGCACTGTGGCAGTTCGTCCTCATCTCCTTCCTGACTGGGCTCGGCGCATCCGTCACGTTCGCGCCGCTGATGGCGGAAGCTTCCCACTGGTTCGAGCGTTATCGCGGCCTCGCAGTCACCATCGTCGCCAGCGGCAACTATGTCGCCGGCGCGGTGTGGCCGCCGCTGATCAACTGGGGCGCAGAGACCTATGGCTGGCGCACCACTCACTTCGCAATCGCGATCTTCGCCGGACTGGCGATGACCGTCCTGTTGCTTGCGTTGCGGCAACGGATGGGTGGCAGCGCGGCGCGCGACCACACCAATGCGCCGCCTCCACAGGTCGATCTCGGCCTTTCCGACAACGCGCTGACGGCGGTGCTCAGCATCGCCGCGATCGCCTGCTGCGTGGCGATGTCGATGCCGCAGGTCCATATCGTCGCTTATTGCGGTGATCTCGGCTACGGCGCGGCGCGCGGCGCGGAAATGCTGTCGCTGATGATGGCATTCGGCATCGTCAGCCGCATTGGTTCGGGATTCGTGGCGGACCGGTTCGGCGGTATCGTCACGCTGATGATCGGGTCGGTGGCGCAGGCCGTGGCCTTGTTCTTCTATCTCTTCTTCACCAGCCTGCCGTCGCTCTATCTGATCTCGGTGATGTTCGGTCTGTTCCAGGGCGGCATCGTGCCGAGCTATGCCATCATCGTCCGCGAGTCGATGCCGGCAAATGAAGCCGCAACCCGTGTCGGCATCGTCATCTTCGCCTCTGTCGTCGGCATGTCGCTGGGCGGCTGGATGTCCGGCGTCATCTTCGACTACACAGGTTCCTATGCTGCGGCCTTCGCCAACGGCTTTGTCTGGAACCTGCTCAACATCGGGATCGTGCTGATTTTGTTGCTGCGCGGCCGGCGGCGACTGGCGATGGCGTGAGCCGCTTTTTTATTTGACGCATTTTCTTGACGCGAACCGGTTCCCACTTCGCTGGAAACGCTATGCCGCTTGCCCCGTCTTCAACAGCGAACAGCCCGTGATCTTAAGGCTGCCGTCGGGCTGTTGCTCCAGCGTGTAGAGCGCTTCCCACGCCTCGCCCTTCTCATCGACGATGTGGACGCGCTGCGCCACATGGCCGTCCGCCACCTTGGCCTCGCCGAACTCAAAGCTCTGGTGGCGGTAGACCGGCGGGTAACCCTGCTGCACCATCTGCATGAAGATCTCCGCATGCGGAAAAATCTCCCGGATCGCCGGCGCCGCATGGGAATAGGCGGCGGCCGCGTCGGAACGCGCAAACGCCTGCTCCTGGGCGCGGATCACGTTCTGCGCGGCGGCGACGTCGGCGGCGCGGGCAGGAGCCGCGAACGAAACGAGGAGGGCGACAAGCAGGACGACGGCGCGCATGGATTTGCTCCGGTTGCGGACACCTGTAGTTACGTTTTACACCGTCCGCCGGTTTCCGGCATGCCTAATCGAATCGCAGGGGGCGCTATCGGATCGATCCGCCGAGGCTGGCTAAATCGCTTGCGAGCGCAGCAACTTTCCGGGATGGCGGCCGTCGACATGGCCCATGAAGGGCGGATGGATCGAATAGCCGATCAGCTCGCGCGCCCGCTCCGGCAGCTTGTCGGCGATCTCTGCGGGAACGGCGAGCGCCATGTTCTCGAGCTGGCGCACCCAGCCGGCGCAATATTGCGGCGTGATGATGAGGCGAGGGCGGTCGGAGCGGTTGGCGCCGCCGCGATGCCACAGCGTGCCCTTGGTGATGCCCAGCGACCCCGACGGCATCGTCATCCTGATCGCATCGGTGCGTTCGCCGGTGTCGCGATCGGCGTTTTTGCGTCCGAAGTCGGACGGCGACACCGCACCCTCGATGCGCAGATCGTCCCACAGATGGCTGCCGGGAATGATTTCGGTGGCGCCGTTCTGTTCGGTGGTGTCGTCGATCGCCCAGAACGTGCTGATGCCGAGCGCGGGCCGCGGCCGCGGAATCCTCGCGCCACCATCGTCGGTGTGCCAGGGCTGCACGGTTTCGCCGGGATGCAGATTGATCGCGAGCAGTGCCGAGAGCAGGCAGCTCGCTCCGAGCTCTGCTTCGGCAAAGGCCAGCGCCAGCGGATGGATCGCGAGTTCGGCAAACACCGGCGACTTCGCCATCAACGCATAGACGCGATTGGTCCTCTCGCCCTCGAAATCGTTGCGGCCCTTGAGATCGCGCGCCAGATGCGGGGCGAGCGCGGCGCGGATGGCCGCAACCTGTTCCGTCGAAAGCACGCGCTCGAAAATCAGATAGCCGCGGCGGTCGAATTCCTCGCGCCAGGATTCAAAGCTTCTGCCCTTGAGCCAAGGAGAAGCTTGCTCGGAAGCCTGCTCTGCCGCGGTCGCCATGGCGCGCTCCCTGTCTTTTTTGATCAGTCTTGCGCCATTCTATCGCCGCCGCCCGGCCGGACAAGCGGCGATCACATCACGGTTTCGACCATTCCTCCCAGAATTTCAGCAAGGGCGGGGCCAGCGTGTCGGGCTGGTCCGCACCCGACGAGCACCGGATAGGCCTTATCAGACGACGCAGAACAGGCAGAGCTTGTTGCCGGTAGGATCGCGCAAATAGGCGGCGTAAAAACCCTTCTCGGCTTCCGGCGGGCGAAACCCCGGCGCGCCTTCGTCGCTGCCGCCATTCTTCATGCCGCCAGCGTAGGCCGCCTTCACCTCGTCGGGCGATTTGCCATGATAGGCGATCATGATGCCATTGCCGCCGCGCGCCGGCTTGCCGTCGAAGGGCGGGCAGATTGCCGTGTGGCAATCCATGATGGTCTTGCCGGGACCGACCTTGCCATAACCGAGCCAGCCGCCATCGTTGACTTTCCGCTCGCTGCCCAGCGCGCCAAATACCGCGTCGTAGAATTCGCCCGATTTCGGGCCGTCGAGGGCGCCGATTGTCACGTACCCGATTGCGGTCATGGAATGCCTCCCTTTGTCTTGACCCTTGGCCTAGTCTAGCCGGATCAATGTGACGATGCTGTCACGATGTCGCGCGATCCGGCGGCCGCGTGACGCCAGGCGCCTGATGTTGCTATGCTGACGCAGAACAGATGCGGAGAATGGCGCATGACGGATAAGAGCCAAAGCGCATGACAAGTCGCATTACGAGGTGATCGTGGTCGGCGCCGGCGTCGCCGGCATCTACCAGATCAAGCGCCTGGTCGATCTCGGGATCGACGCGACCGTGCTGGACTCCGCGCCCGACCTCGGCGGCACCTGGTACTGGAACCGCTATCCCGGCTGCCGCTTCGATTCCGAGAGCTACACCTACGGCTATTCCTTCTCGCGGGAATTGCTCGACGAATGGCACTGGAAGGAGCGCTTCTCCGGCCAGCCGGAGAACCTGCGCTATCTCAATCACGTCGCCGACAAGTTCGACCTGCGCAAGCACATGCAGTTCAATTGCGCGGTCGAGGCGGCGCATTTCGACGCGGCGGCCGATCTGTGGCGGCTGAAGCTCGGCGACGGGCGCGAACTGACCTGCCGCTTCGTCGTGCTCGCGGTCGGCCTGCTGTCGGCGCCGACGCTGCCGCGCCTGCCCGGCCTCGACAGTTTCAAGGGCCGCGCGTTCCACACCTACTACTGGCCGCACGAGCCGGTCGATATCAAGGGCAAGAAGGTCGCCGTGATCGGCACCGGCGCGACCGCGATCCAGATCATCGGCGAGATCGCCGACAAGGTCGGCGACCTCACCGTGTTCCAGCGCCGGCCGAACTGGAGCGCGCCGCTCCACAACAGCCCGATCTCGGACGCGGAAATGGCCGACATCCGCGCCCGCTACGACGAGATCTTTGCCGCCTGTGCCCGCACGCCCGGCGGCTTCGAGCACGAACCGGATCGCAGCGGCTTCTACGAAGTCACCCGCGAGGAACGGCTTGCGCTTTGGGACAAGCTCTATGAAGAGCCGGGCTTCGGCATCTGGCTTTCCAACTTCCGCGAGATCTTCATGGACGAGGCGGCCAACGCCGAGTTCTCCGCCTACATCGCCGACCGCATGCGCAAGCGCGTCAGCGATCCCGAAGTCGCGGAGACGCTGATCCCGCGCGATCACGGCTTTGGCGTGCAGCGCGTGCCGCTCGAGACCAACTATCTCGAGGCCTATAACCGCGACAACGTGCATCTCGTCGACATCAGCAAGACGCCGATCGAGCGCATCACCGAGCAGGGGCTGCGCACCAGCGCACGCGACTACGAATTCGACATCATCGTCTATGCCACCGGTTTCGACGCCATCACCGGCGCTTATGACCAGATCGACATTCGCGGCCTCGGTGGCGCAAAACTGTACGACAAGTGGAAGGACGGCCCGTCGACCTTCCTCGGCATGCTCACCCACGGCTTCCCGAACCTGTTGATGCCGACGGGGCCGCAGGGCGCGTCAGCCACGACGAACTTTCCGCGCGGCATCGAGACCGGCGTCAACTGGTGCACGGAACTGATGCGCTATATGTGGGCGCGCGGCGCCACCCGCGCCGATGTGACGCGCGCGGCGGAGGAGCGCTGGGCCGCGCATGTCGCCAAGATGTACGAGATCATGCTGATGCGCAAAGCCAAGGGCTGGTTCACCGGCTACAATTCCAACATCGATGGCCACGAAGCCGGCAAGGTGCGCTACTTCGTCTATAATGGCGGCACGCCGAAATATGTCGGGATCATCAACGATGTTGTCGCACGGGGCTATGAGGAGATCGAAATCTCCTCAAACGGGCGGCCCCTGACGAGGCCGCTCGCGGCGAGTGCTTGAGCCCTACGCCTCCGCGACCGCGTCGCCCCAGGGCTGCGCGGTTTCGGTCGCGCCGGAATTGGTCGCGCCCTGGCGCATCACGACGCTGGGGCAGGCGAACTTCATCGGAAAGGTCTGGATGCGCGCCTGTTCATAGTCGAAGCGTGAATCGAGCGCCGCGTGCACGGGCGCGGGCAGGTTGATATCGCCGATCACGATGGCGCCTTCGCTGGCGTCGATGCGCGGCTGATGGATCGCGTTGTCGAGGTCCATGCCGAAATCCATCACGAACGACAGCAGCTGCGTCACCGCCGGCATGATGCGCCGGCCGCCGGAGGCGCCGACCGCAAGGCGCCGTCCGTCGGAGGTTTCCGCCACCACCGGCGTGTAGTTGGTCAGGCAGCGTTTGCCCGGCGCGAGCGAGTTCGGCACGCCTGGCGTCGGGTCGAACCACATGATGCCGTTGTTCATGGTGATGCCGGTCTTCGGCGTCACGAATTTCGAACCGAAGTTCGAGAGCAGCGTCTGCGTCACCGCGGCCATGTTGCCGTCGCGGTCGACCACCGAGAAATGCGTGGTGCAGGCGGGCGCCAGATGCTCGGCGCCGAGCGCGCGGCGGCCGTCGGCGTCGCCCATGTCGGACAGCCGCTCGCGATAGGCCGATTGCAGCGCCAGCGCATATTCGGTGTAGGCGGCGGCATCCGGCCCGCCGCGGCCCGGCGACAGCTTTTGCTGCAGCAGCCGCAGCGTATGCGACAGCGTCGGGCCGCAGGTCAGTTCCGGTGTCGCAAACACCTTGCCGCCGCGATAGGGGATGGCGAGCGGCTCGCGCAGATGCGCGCGGAAGGAGGCCAAGTCCTCCACCGACAGCGCGCCGCCGGCTTCGGCGATGTCGGCGGCGATGCTGTGCGCCAGTTCGCCCTCGTAGAAATCGCGCGGGCCTTTGGCGGCAAGCTGCTCCAGCGTCGTCTTCAGCGTGCCCTGCGGCATCACCACCTTGGACTTGATGCCCCATTGCGCGTTCGGCGGCAGGCCGTCCTGCAGGTAGGCGGCAGCGCTTGCCGGATAGCGCCTGAGGTCAACCGCGGAGCTGGTGATCATCAGCGTGGTCCACCAGTCCACCATCAAGCCTTGAGCGGCAAAGGCGATGCCCGGCGCCAACAACTCTTTCCACGGCATTCTGGCGTGGCGGCGATGCGCCTCCTCCATGCCGGCGACCACGCCGGGGACCGCGATCGAACCGGGGCCGTGCAGGTTGCGGTCGTCTTTGACGCGCGGCCAGGGGAAGATGTCGGAGGCAGCACCCCCGGTCAGCGGATAATCCTCGACGCGCAGGCTGTTCGGCGCGCGCATGCCGTAGTCGATCACTTCGTAGCGGTTTTCGCGCGCACGGTAGAGCACCATCGCACCGCCACCGCCGACACCGCTCATCCAGGGCTCCAGCGCTCCGAGCGCGAAGGTGGTGGCGATCACGGCATCGATGCAGTCGCCGCCGTCGGCGAGCACCGCGGCGCCGACCTCGGCCGCGCGCCGCGATTGCGCCGCGACGATGCCGCCCTTCGATGTCGTCGCCGCTTTTCGGATCTGCTGGGCGTTGGAGAACTGGTCGCGCATGGGGTTTCCTTGTCGTGTTGTTGTTCTTGCGGGCGGCTACTTCTGTGGGCTGTTCCACCAGGGATACTGGCTCGGCATGTCCTTGGATACCTTACCCGGAAAGGCAGGCGGGCGCTTCTCGATAAACGCCTGGACGCCTTCGCGCACGTCGGCATGGCCGCCGCGCTCGACCGACATCGGCTTGTCGATATCGAGCAACTCGAACGGACCAGGCGCGCCGGCAAAGCGCCACAGCATCTGCCGCGTCAGCGCAATCGAGACCGCGGAAGTTTCCGCCGTCATTTCGCGCGCGATCTCTTTTGCTCGATTGAGCAGTTCCGCGGGCTCGACCACCTCGCTGACGAGCCCACCCTTGTGCGCCTCATCGGCCTCGAAGACGCGACCCGACAGGCACCAGCGCAACGCCTGTGGCAACCCGACGAGCTTCGGCAGGAACCAGGCGCTGCCGGCTTCCGGCACGAGGCCGCGGCGCGCGAAGATAAAGCCGATCTTGGCGCCCTTGGCTGCGATGCGCACGTCCATCGGCAAGGTCATGGTGATGCCGACGCCGACCGCGGGTCCATTGATGGCGGCGATCGAGGGTTTGCGGCAGTTGAAGATTGCCTCCACGAATCGGCCGCTGCGTGTGCCCGAACTGGCGAACACGCCCGCGCCGTGGCTGCCGGAGGTGTCAAAACTCTTGGCGCCGCCGGAGACGTCGGCGCCGGCGCAGAACGCCCGGCCAGCGCCGGTGACGATGATCGCGCGGATATCGTCGTCGCGGTCGGCGCGCTCGAACGCATCGGTGATCTCCGCGCCCATCTGTCCGGTATAGGCGTTGAGCTTGTCCGGCCGGTTGAGGGTGACGATCATCAGCGCGCCGTCGCGCTCGCAGGCGATCTGTTCGTACGTCATGGACAAAAACCCCCTCAGCCCGCCCGCCGCTCCGGCGTGAACCGCACCGGCAGCTTGCGGATGGCATGCACGAAATTGTTCGGCGCGACGTCGATACCCCGGCATATTCGATGTCGGGAAGCCGCGTCAGCAATTGCCGGTAGACCTCTTCAAGCTGCAATTGCGCCACGCGCTTGCCGATGCAGACATGCGGGCCGAAGCCGAAGGCGATGTTCTTGCCCGCATTGGCGCGGCGGATGTCGAGCTTGTCAGGGTCGGGGAACACGGAGGGATCGCGGTTGGCCGCGGAAAAATACATGATCACCTTCTCGCCCTCCGCGATCTTCTGGCCGCCGACCTCGGTGTCCTCTGTAGCGGTGCGCCGCATGTAGATCACCGGGCTCACCATGCGGATCAGCTCGTCCACCGCATTCGGCAGCAGCGACAGATCGGCCTGCAGCGCGCGCTTCTGGTCGGGGAATTCGGTCAGGAGCTTCATCGAGCCCGAGATAGTGTTGCGCGTGGTGTCGTTGCCGGCAAACACGATCAGTAGCCAGGAACCGTCGAGATATTCGTTGCGCAACAGTTCGCCGTCGACGGTGGCGCGCGCGATCGCGCTCATCAGGTCCGGCTTCGGATCGGCACGGCGTTTCTGCAGCATGTGCTGGCCATACTCGAACATCTCCGCGACATTTTCGTTGAAGGCCTGGACGAACTTCATGAACTCTGGCGTCGGCTGCGCCTCGTCGCGCTGTTTGACCGCGGTGTTGCTCGCGACTTCCAGATAGTGCATCCAGTTAATGAACTTCGGCCGGTCGGATTGCGGCACGCCGAGGATTTCGCAGAGCGTGAACAGCGGGAGCTGCGCCGAGAGTTTGTCGACGAGGTCGCATTCGCCCCGATCAGCCATGGCATCGATCAGCCGCGTGGTTTCCGCGGCGACCTTTTCCTTCAGCACGGTGAGATAGGCCGGCGTGAAGTAAGGCATATGCTCCTTGCGCAACTGCAGATGCCACGGCGCATCCATGTTGATCATGGCATCGACCGAGGCGCGGAACAGCAGCGGGTGCCGAGTTTCCGGCGTGCCGTAGGCCATCAGAATGCCGCCCTTCTGCGAGGAGAAGGTCTTGGGATCGCCGTCCACCCGCATGACGTCCTCGTAGCGCGTCAGCGCCCAGAAGCCGGAACCGTTATGGCTCTCGCGCTGCCACGACACCGGCGCCTGCGCGCGCATTCGCGCAAACAGATTGTAGGGCTGGCCTTGCGTGAACTTCTCCGACTTCGTGAGAATGTCCTGGTCGAGTTCAGGATAGATTTTCGGAAAAGCGGGGCCGGGCGGCGGCGGGGCGGGCAGGTTTTCACTCAGCAGAAACATGGATGGCTCCTGTCAGGGCACGGATTTCACGGGTGGCAGGTCGAGCTCGCGCCATCGTGCCATGTCACGATAGAGTTTTAGTATTTTCCGGTCGAGCGCGACATGATGTTCGCGTTCAACCGCCTCATGCAGGCGGATCAAGAGGCGGCGCAGGCCCGCATTCGCGGCGTCGAGCGCAGCGACCGAATAATCGCCGTCGCTGATGGCGTGCGCGTCCTTGGCCGCAATGCCATGCGCGGGCCCGGCCGCCGCAATAACCTCACGCAACGCGGCGTTTTCACGCATCCGAACGTTGGTGGCGTCCTCATTTTCCAGCTCCACCAAATGATTGGCTAATGCCACGAGCCTCGCGCGGGCGGCCGCGAACACACCGGCGTCTTCCGGTCGCGTCGGCGTTGCCAGCGCTTTTTTGGCGGCATTGAGCAAGTCCTGCGCAGTCGGCGTCATGACCAGCCATCCTCGACAAGGCGCTCCAGCAGGTCGGCCATGATGCGGTCGTGCCGGCGCGCGGTGTAGGTGCCGGCAAAGCCGAGCACGAGGTCATGGCCGCCTTCGACGAACTCCTTGGCCGACGTGGTCCAGATCGCGCAGCCCTTCACCGCGGAAAACAGCTTCCACCATTTCAGCGTGGCGGGATCAACGACAAGCCCGCTTTCGCGTTCCCAGATCGCGATCGCCTCAGTCTCGCCAATCGTCGCTGCGACGCGGGCATTGTCAAAATGATTCCACAGCGGGTCAAAGCACCAGGCGAGGTCCTCGACGGCGTCGCCGAGATGCACCATCTCCCAGTCCAGCACCGCGAGGATTTTACCGTGCCCGTCATGCATGAAATTGCCGGAGCGGTAGTCGCCATGCACCACCGAGATTCTTTGCGCCGGTTTTGGCGGATTGCGGCGCAGCCTTCGGATCGCCGCGCGCACGATCGGCTGCGGGTGGCGCTCATCGCGTTCGAACACGGCCTGCCATTCGTCGAGCGCCGCGCGCCAGCAGTCCTTCGGTGTGGGCGCCTTGAGACGATCGCTTAGCGGCAGGCCTGCGGGATCCTGCCGCGCGATGCGGCCGAGGATCGAAAACAGTTGCTCGCCGATCGCACGGGCATGCATGCCGTACGGATCGAGGTTCATCACCGATGGCACCAGCCCGCCGTCGATACGGCTCATGATGAAGAACGGTCGGTCCAGCGCGCCGCCATTGGTGGCGAGAACAAGCGGCTCGGGCGCCGGCACGATGCCGTGAAAGGATTTGTAGGCGAGGAATTCGATGTGCCGGTCGGTATCGATCAGGCTGCCCACGGGATCGCGGCGCAGGATCATGCCGCGATTCTTGCCGTCGATCTCGGCATCGAAGCGATAGGTCTCTCGGCTTGCGCCACCCGGAACGCGAGCGAGATCGTGCACCCGGACTTCCTTGTTCCACAACTTCGCAAGATGCTGCTCCAGCCGCGTCCCGAGAGCGTCGGCAGCAACACCTGGATTCATGGCGCGAAATCCAGCGTCGACTTGAATCCGGACGGCGCGTGCGGCCCCATCACGAGCTGTTCCAGCACACCGCGGCCGCGGTGCTCTTTACTCCCATCGAAACAGGTGACCTCGCACAGCGCCTGTACATGCAAATGATGCGGCTGGCGCACGTCGACGTCCTCCAGCACGATATCCTCGCGTTCGACCGCGAGTTCGCCATGGTTGAGACCATGCGCCCATTTCGGATGGCCGTAGCCGAGCCCGAGCATGAAAAAATTCTGCAGCGGCGTGAACGTCACCGTGAGTTGCTCACTGCCTTCGCCGAGCATGACGATGGAGGAGTCGGCATGCCGCGTGCCGGTTTTCCAGATCACCTGCGCATTGGCACTGTCGAACTCGCGCGCGGCTCCATTGTCAGGTGCCCACACCGCGCGCCGGTTCCACGGCAATCCCGCCGCGTCGTCATTGCTATGAAAGAACAGGCTCGCATCGTCGAAATTTGTCGGCGCCCACAACCAGAAAAATTGCGGCGGGACCGGCGGCGCCATCGCCTGCGGATCGCGCATCCCCACCGGGCGCACGCCCCAGGAGCGGTCGCGCGTCCCGACAAAGCCGTCGACCGGCTCGCGCAGTCCATCGAGTTCGATCCAGCCTTGATAGCGGCCGTTTTGCGTCAGCCGCGTGTAGTCCATCAGGGTGCGCGGGCCTATGCGGCGGATGAATTGCGGCTCCTCGACCGGCGCGCTACGCCCAGTAAACACAAGATCGGCGGCAATTCCGCGTTCAGCATCATCGACGACCACGCGCAATTTCCGCAGCGGCTCGATCACCTCGATCCTGATCGGCCCGGCGGAAATATCCATGCGCTCCATGTTGAGGCAGCGCGAAGCATGCAGCGCGGTCTCGACGCCGCCCCGGACCACCGTGAAGGCGGCGTCGGCGATGTTGAGGTGCGGATAGACGCCGAAAGCGGCCGCAAAAAAGGAGGTGTTGCCTGATAGGGGCGAGTAGCCGTTGAAGAAATAGCGATCGTAGAAATTGCGGTCGGTGCCTGCATAGGCAACCGGTTCCGGCGTCTGATGGATCGGATAGTCGTCGCCTTTGCTCAGCGCCAACGCAAGACTCCTCCCAAATCGTTTGTCGCCAAATCTTTTGTCGTAATGGCACGAGCGCCGTGCTCTGTTTTAACAAACAGTAATACGGCGGCAAGTGAAGTAAAGGCCGCTTCAGGCGTGCGCATTGGCGCTTGCGCGCGGGGAATGGCAATGTCGTGGAAATGCGAGAAGGAGAAGGCTATGCCCGGAGTGAAGCAAAGCAGGGATGGTGCAGTCGGAATCCTAATTCTGAACGAGCCCGCCAGCCTGAATGCGATGACGCCGGATTTGCTTGGTGGTCTCGCGACGGCGATCGGCGAGTTGACCGCCGACCCCACGATTCGCTCACTGGTGCTGACCGGCGAGGGGCGCGGCTTCTGCTCGGGCCAGAATTTGAAAGCCTCCGAGGCGCTCGGTCAGGACATCGTTGCCGGCGTGATGAAATTCTATTGGCCGGCCTTCAAGGCGCTACGCGAATGCCGCGTGCCGGTCGTGATTGCGGTCAACGGTGTTGCGGCCGGCGGCGGCTTCTCGCTCGCGATGGCCGGCGACATGATCGTCGCCGCGCGCTCGGCGAGCTTCATCCAGGTGTTCAGCCGCATCGCGCTGGTGCCTGACCTCGGCTCGACCTGGCTATTGCCGCGGCTGGTCGGTCGCCAGCGCGCGCTCGAACTGATGCTGTTCAACGAGCCGCTGTCAGCCGAACGCGCCAGGGAATGGGGACTGGTGCGCGAGGTCGTCGACGACGACAAGCTGATGGAGACAGCCGTCAGCCTCGCGCAACGCCTGGCGCAAGGCCCGACGCGCGCGCTGGTTGCCACCCGCATGCTGCTGGAGGAGAGCGAGCACGCGGCCTATGCCGCGCAGTTCCGCCGCGAGATCGAGACGCAGTCGGAGATACGAACGAGCGCCGATGCATTGGAGGGACGCGCCGCGTTTGTCGAGAAGCGCAAGGCGCAGTTCAGCGGACGCTAGACCATCTTCAATCCCCGCACCGTCAGCACGATCGTATCCGCGCCGGCCTTGCGGTCCACCGCGATCGCCTGGTACTCCGGCGACTCATGGAATCGCATCGCGGATTCCGCGTCGGGAAACTCCATGATCACGACCTTGTCGCGCGGCCATTCGCCTTCCAGCAGCACCGGATGCTCGTCGGCGACAAGAAGCTTGCCGTTGAAATTCTTGAATACGTCGAAGAAGCGCGACTGGTAGCGGTCGTAGATTTCGCGCTGATTGAATTTCAACTGGGCGATGATGTAGACGCTCACGGCATTCTCCAAGACTTTCAAGCTCCAAGACTTTAGGCTCCAAGACTTTAGGCTCCACGACTTTAGGCTCCACGACTTTAGGCTCCACGACTTTCAAGTTCAAAACGTCGGCGGCGTGCAGGCGCTGATCACCTCGCACGGCTTGTTGCCGATGCAGCGGAAGCGGTGCGGCCTGCGGCTCTCGAAATAGTAGGCATCACCAGGCCCGAGGATACGCCGCTCGCCGTCGACCGTCACCTCGAGCCGGCCGGAGATCACGATGCCACCTTCCTCGCCGTCGTGCACCAGCGGCACGCGTCCGGTGTCGCCGCCGGGGCCATACTGCTCGCGCAGGATCTGCAGTGCGCGACCGAACATGGTGTCGCCGATCTGCAGGTACGAGATCGGCTTCTTGCCGATCTCGGTCAGTTCATCGGCGCGATAGAACGCCTTGCGCGGGCGCTCCGGTTCGATGGCGAAGAATTCCGCAAGCCCCATCGGGATGCCGTCGAGGATGCGCTTCAGCGCGCCGACGGAAGGATTCATCTGGTTCGAACTCGATCAGCGAGATCGTCGAATTGGTGACGCCGGAACGTTTGGCCAGCTCCCGCTGCGACAGCTTGTGATGGGTGCGAACGAAGCGGAGTCGCCCGCCGATATCCACGCTCATGGGCATTCCCGTGTTGCAGGTGTTTCGGATCGAGCAAATATGCCTTTATCGATCTAGTAAAATCAATGGCTTAAGTGGCACCAGAAAAGGACTTGTTGCCCGTTCCCGAGCATGGGACGCCTGTCCTAATACAAGCCCAAAATACCGATTCCCTGCATCGAGGAGGCGCGCCGTGACGGTCCACCAGATCCCCAACACCCTCGACCTCGAAGCCTTCTGGATGCCGTTCACCGCGAACCGGCAGTTCAAGGAAACGCCGCGCCTCATCGCCTCGGCAGAGGGCATGTATTACACGAGCATCGACGGCCGCAAGGTGATCGACAGCTCCGCCGGCCTTTGGTGCGTCAACGCCGGCCACGGCCGCAAACAAATCGCGGCCGCCGTCGAGCGCCAGCTGATGAACCTCGATTTCGCGCCGTCGTTCCAGATGGGTCATCCCATCGCCTTCGATTTCGCCAAGCGCCTCGCCGAGATCGCACCGAAGGGGCTCGACCGTATCTTCTTCACCAACTCCGGTTCCGAGTTCGGTCGATACCGCGTTGAAGATCGCGCTCGCCTATCATCGCGCTGCGGGGCAGCCGACGCGTACGCGCCTGATCGGCCGCGAGCGCGGCTATCACGGCGTCGGCTTCGGCGGCATGTCGGTCGGTGGCATGGTCAACAACCGCCGCGCCTTTGCCACCCATCTGCCCGGCGTCGATCACATCCGCCATACCTACGATCTCGAGCGCAACGCATTCTCGAAGGACATGCCGGCGCACGGCGCTGAACTCGCCGACGATGTCGAACGCCTGGTGGCGCTGCACGGCGCCGACACCATCGCCGCCGTCATCATCGAGCCGGTCCCGGGTTCGACCGCGGTGCTGCCGCCGCCGCAAAACTATCTGCAGCGGCTGCGCCAGGCCTGCGACAAGCACGGCATCCTCTTGATTTTCGATGAAGTCATCACCGGCTTCGGCCGGCTCGGAAAACCGTTCGCCGCTGATTTCTTCGGCGTTACGCCGGACCTGATGACCACGGCCAAGGGTATCACCAACGGCACCGTGCCCTGCGGCGCGGTGTTCGCCAGCCGCAAGGTGCATGACGGGTTGATGACCGGCCCGGAAAGCCAGGTCGAGCTGTTTCACGGCTACACCTATTCGGCGCATCCGGTGGCCTGCGCGGCCGGCATCGCCACGCTCGACATCTACAAGGACGAGGGGCTTTTGACCCGCGCCGCGCAGCTTTCCGATTACTGGCGCGATGCCCTGCATGCGCTCAAGGGCCTGCCCAACGTGATCGACATCCGCAATGTCGGCCTGATGGGCGCCGTCGAGCTCGCATCCCGCAAGGACGCGGTCGGTGCACGCGGCTTTGAAGTCATGGTCGAATGCTTCAACCGCGGCCTCTATCTCCGCAACAGCGCAGACTCGCTCGCCATGTCGCCGCCCCTGATCGTCGAGCGCAGCCATATCGACGACATCGTGTCGATCCTGTCCGACGTCATCAAACGCGTCGCCTGATGATTGCTCCCGCCGTTGCACGGGCCTAATGTTTTTGAGCGGCACGGCGCCGCGGGAGCATAACGAAGCGTGAAGATCCTGATCCTCGGCAGTGGCGTCATCGGCGTCACCTCGGCCTGGTATCTTGCGCGCGCCGGCCACGACGTGACGGTGGTCGATCGCCAGGGCGCGCCTGCGCTCGAGACGAGCTTTGCCAATGCCGGCGAGGTGTCGCCGGGCTATGCCTCGCCCTGGGCCGGACCCGGCGTTCCCGTCAAGGCGATCAAGTGGCTTCTGATGAAGCACGGCCCGCTGGTGATCCGCCCCAATCCGGATCCGGTGATGTGGTGGTGGCTCGTCAAGATGCTGCGCAACTGCACCGCTGATCGTTACGCCGTGAACAAGAGCCGGATGATCCCGATCGCCGAATACAGCCGCGACTGCCTGCGGAGCTTGCGTACCGAAATCGGCATCCGCTACGACGAGCGCAGCCAGGGCACGCTGCAGCTGTTCCGCAAGCAGGCGCAGCTCGACGGGACCGCGGACGATATCGCAGTGCTCGAACAATATGGCGTACCCTATGAAGTGCTGGATCGCGACGGCTGCATCGCGGCCGAGCCGGCGCTGGCCGGCGTGAAGGACAAGATCGCAGGCGGCCTGCGCCTGCCGCAGGACGAGACCGGCGATTGCCAGATGTTCACCGCGGCGCTGGCCGTGGAAGCGGCAAAGCTCGGCGTGCAGTTCAAGTTCAACGTTGGCATCAACAGGCTCGTCACCGATGGCGCGCGCATCACTGGTGTTGCGACCAGCGCAGGCCTGTTGCAGGCCGACAGCTATGTGGTTGCGCTCGGCAGTTGGTCCCAGCAGTTGTTGCGGCCGGTCGGCGTTTCCATTCCGGTCTACGCCGTGAAGGGTTATTCCATCACCGTGCCCGTCGCAGAAGAAGCCGGCGCGCCGGTCTCAACCGTGATGGACGAGAGCTACAAGGTCGCGATCACGCGGCTGGGAACGCGTATTCGCGTCGGCGGCACGGCCGAAGTTTCGGGCTATTCCTCAAGTCTGAATCCGGCGCGGCGCGCCACGCTCGATCATTCGCTGACCGACCTGTTTCCGCGCGGCGGCGATCTTTCCGATGTGAAATTCTGGTGCGGCCTGCGCCCGATGACGCCGGACGGCCCGCCGATCATCGGCGCCACCCGTTACGCCAATCTGCATCTCAACACTGGCCACGGCACGCTTGGCTGGACCATGGCCTGCGGCTCGGGGCGTGTGCTCGCCGATCTCCTGTCGGGACGCAAGCCCGACATCGATGTGAGCGAGCTAACCGTGAGCCGCTACGATCACCGCTTCGGGTGAGATATCCGACCGCGGTTTCGTCGCGCCCGAGTGGCCGAATGTCTTGCATCCCGGTTATGAACGTGGATTCTGGTCGAGGGATAATGGACCGGGAATCACCGTGGCTGATCCATCGAGGCTGGGCGAGGCGCTGAAGCGGCGTCGTCAGGAAAAACACCTGACGCTGGAGCAGCTCTCCACCAAAAGCGGCGTTAGCCGCGCCGCGATCTCCAAGATCGAACGCGGCGACAGCGGGGCGTCGACGCCGGTGCTGGGCAAGCTCGCCGAGGCGCTCGACCTCAGCATTTCGCAACTGGTCGGGGGCAAGCGCAGCGAGCCGGTGCTGCATATCCCGCGCAGCCAGCAGCCTTCGTTTACCGAGCAGGAGAGCGGGTTCGAACGGCGCTCGCTCTCGCCGATGTATTTTGGGCGCGGCATCGATTTTGTGCTGAACCGCCTGCCGCCGAAAGCCAAAACCGGCCCCTTTCCGTCGCATCGCGAGGGCGTCGAGGAGCATCTTTATGTAACCAAGGGCCGGCTCAAGGTCACCCTCGATGGCGCCGAGTACACGCTCGAGACCGGCGACTTCCTGTTCTACCGTGGCGATCTCAGCCACAGTTTCGAAATCTCTCAAACAGTCCCTGCGAGTATTTCATCGTCATCGACAGCTCCCGGCTGCGCTAAGCCGTCCGTAGCCGGCACACACCGCCCGGCCGCTTGACTTCTGCATCAATATTCTCTATAACGAGAAAAATTCTCTATTCGTAGAGAGACGGGCGACGGCAAAATGCCGAAAACAGGGGAGGAGCCAATGACAGCGACTGAAATCGATCGCCGCAAATTGCTCGCAGTCACCGGTGCGCTTGCAGCTTCAGCCCTGCCGGCCACCGCGCTTGGCGCGGCTACTGCGGAGGCAATCGTGGACAATGCTGCGGGCGGATACCGCTTCATCGCGGGAATTCCGGCGTTCTCCGAAGGCGCGGTGGCGATGCCGGGCTTTGCCGTCGTGCATGTCCGCTTCGATCGGCTGGTGCCGCTGGAGGATTCCTACGCGCTGGTCGAACGCGAGTTGCAATCGGCGGGACGTCCGATGCAGGCGCTGTGCGGGATGGAGCTTCGCATCGCGCGGCCCTATACCGTTGCGGAGTTTCGCGCCCTGAATGCCGGCTATATCGCCGTCCTGCGCGACAAGTGGAAGCTGTTCGTCAACGGCGTCAATCCGGTGCCGCGCTGCAACCTGGCGCTGACCGTCGACAAGGCGGCAGGTCCGAGCCTTTACGGTTTCTCGTACACAGTCCCGGCCGCTGTCTCCTACAAGACGTTCGTCACCGCCGGCATCAATGACGGGATACTGGTCTACGGCCCGGACACCTTCAAGCAGATCGCCGCCGGCGAAGCGCTGACCCGGACGGCGGATGCGCCCGCCGATGCCGATCTCGGCGAAGCCAACACACGACGGCGTCTCGAATTCATCCTCGATATCACAGGCAAACGCCTCGAGCATCTTGGCGTCAGTTGGGCCGACGCCACGCAGGTCGAGCTCTATGTCGCGCGTCCGCTCGGCGATAGCTGGGAGAAAGTGGTGCTGCCCCGCGTCGGCGGCAGTGGTCAGAAGGGCATTCGCTGGCATTATGGCCTGCCGCCGTTCCAGGGCCCGCAAGTCGAGATCGATGTGCGCGGCTTCATCCAGGAAAAGATCTTGCGGACCGCATCGTAACGAGACCACCGGAGCGTGATTGCAATGAAGCTGCGACAGATCACCGTCATCAGCCAGGACGTCCTCAGCGAGGGCGGGCGCGAACTGGCGACGCCCTGCAGAAGGGTCGCCGCCTGCGGCGTCCTGCATAACCCTTTTGCCGGACGCCCTCCGGTCGACGATTTCTCCGAGCTTGTCGATCTTTCGGTCGAAGCCGGCCACGTTCTTACCGCGCGGGCGCTCGAAGCGCTCGGCACGCTTAAGCCTCGCGGCTACGGCAAGGCGGTTATTGTCGGCACTGCCGGCGATCTCGAACACGGCGCCAGCATGATCCACGTCCGCATCGGACTTGCGATGCGCGAGGGAGCGGGCGGCGGGCCAGCGCTGATCCCGGGCAACGGCAAGGTCGGCGGCCCCGGAACGCCGGTCGATGTGATCTTCGGTGGCATCGAGGATTCCTGGGACTACGACGCCATGGACACCATGACGGTCTCGGTCGCCGACGCGCCGCGCCCGGACGAGGTGTTGCTGGTGGTCGCCTTCCTCGGCGGCACGCGCCCGAATGCCCGCATCGCGGGCGCGTCGCCCGCACAGGTCGATGCGCTGGTGGCGCGAATCCGGGAAAAGCGCTGAACGCGGGAGGCAAGGGGATGAAGCGTGTATTCGCTGTCAGGCATCTTGCGTTCGAGGATCTCGGCAGCATCGCAGCGCTTCACGAGGCGCGTGGCTGCGGCGTGGTCTATCTCGATGCCGGCGTAGACGATCTTTCCCCGCGTCTTGAACCGGACGATGCGCTGATCGTGCTGGGCGGCCCGATCGGCGCCTACGAGGATGATCGCTATCCATTTCTCACCGAAGAGCTTCGCCTGATCGAACGCGCCTTGAAGCAGCAGATCCCCGTACTCGGCATCTGTCTTGGCGCGCAGCTCCTGGCACGCGCGCTCGGTGCGCGGGTCTATCCGGGGCCGGGGCGCGAAATCGGCATCGCGCCGGTCGAGCTGACGCCCGAGGGGCAGGTCTCCTGTCTGAAGCATCTTGCACCGGGCTATCGGGTTTTCCATTGGCACGGCGACACCTTCGATCTGCCCGATGGCGCCGTGCGCCTTGCCTCGACGGCAATGACGCCCAACCAGGCCTTTGCACGCGGCAACAAGGTGCTCGGCCTGCAGTTCCACATCGAGGCAGAAAGTCGGAAGATCGAGCGCTGGCTGATCGGTCACACCTGCGAGCTCGGCATCGCCGGGCTCGATGTGGCTGCCCTGCGTGAAGGTTTGCGCCAGTACCTTCCCGACGTTGAGCGCAATGGCCGATCTGCGATCGCGGAATGGCTGGAGACCGCGGCGCGCTGATCGCGCTGCTGGGCGACGATAGGGAGGACAGGCAATGACCGGCAAGATATCGCTGGCCGACAAGCTCGCGACCTTCGGCGATCATTGGTCGCCGCGAACGGTTGCGACCTTCAATGATTGCGACGTCATGGTGGTCAAGGTGAAGGGCGAGTTCACCTGGCACAAGCACGATGACACCGACGACTTCTTCCTCGTCCTGCGCGGCGTGCTCGATATCGAGCTGCGCGACCACACGGTGACGCTCGGCCCGGGCGAGATGTATGTCGTTCCGAAAGGTGTCGAGCACCGGCCGGTCGCACGTGAAGAGGTGCATCTGCTTTTGATCGAGCCGACCGGCACGCCCAACACCGGCGACGCGGCTACGGCCGCCGCGCGCAAGGTGATCTAGCGTCGGTTCCGCCCGCTGGAGTGCACCCAGCGGTTGTTTGTGGGTATCGAGATCGGCGTTAGGATCAGCCCTTTATGGAGGCTGATTTGAGAACGATAGTCGTAATTGGGATGGCGGCCGTTCTGCTGTCGATCCCGGCCAGGGCGCAGCCGCTGGTCGATCCCAGCAAGGTGGCGCCCGAGTTTCGCGAGGCGGCGGAAAAGCGCAGGGCGGAGCAGATTCGGCAGCGCGATTGCGCCAAGAAGGCGGACGAGGACAAGGTCATGCCGCGGGATCGCACCGCCTATCTCACCCATTGCCTGGAGGAAGCCGCCAAGCATTAGGCGGGCTGAAGCTTCTGGCGAGGTTGTTTGCTTCGGGGCGGCGGCCACTGCCGTCGCGTCGCGCGCTCGCGGCTCTGGCGAGCAGGGCGATCGTCCACTAGAATCCGGCCCTGACGGCTGCCAGAGAACCACAACAGGCCCCGTCGTGAGTGATGGGGGCCTGCATGTCGCTGAGTGTCGCGCAACAAGACCTGCAAATGCGAGCCCGCGCGCTGGCGCGCGAGGTCATCGCGCCCCATGCCGCCGAAACCGACCGGACCGAGCAGTATCCGTGGGCGAACGTCAAGGCGCTCACCAATGCCGGCTTCTTTGGAATGACCATTCCGAAGCAATATGGCGGCCCGGGACTGGGTTTTCTGGAGGCCTCGCTCGTGGTCGACGAGATGGCGCAGGTTTGCGGCGTCACGGGACGGATCGCGGTCGAAGCAAACATGGGCGCGATTTCCGCGGTCATGCACTACGGCACGCAGACGCAGAAGAAGCTCGCGGCCGATCTGGTGCTGGGCGGAGACAAGCCTGCGATCTGCATCACCGAGCCGGAGGCGGGCTCCGCCGCAAGCGAAATGACGACCCGCGCCGAGCGCAAGGGTGACCGCTACATCGTCAACGGCGCCAAGCACTGGATCACCGGCGGCGGTGTGTCGCGGCTGCACCTCGTCTTTGCGCGCGTGTTCGACGAAGCCGGCAAGGAGGAGGGGATCGGCGGGTTTCTCGCCATCCGTGACCAGACCAAGGGTCTCGTCATCGGAGCGCGCGAGCCGACGATGGGGCTGCGCGGCATTCCGGAAACGCAAATCCTGTTTCAGGACATGGAAATCGCCGACGACATGGTGGTGTTGCCGCCGTCAGGCTTTCGCCGCGGCTTTGCCGAGCTGATGAACGCTTATAATTCCCAGCGCGTGGGCGCGGCAACGGTGGCGCTCGGCCTCGCCGACGGCGCCTATCAGTTGGCGCTCGACTACGCAAAATCGCGCGAGCAATTCGGCAGGCCGATCGCCGAATTCCAGGGCCTGCAATGGATGCTGGCCGACATGTCGGTGCAAATCGCCGCCTCCCGCGAACTGATCTACAAGGCTGCGCGATCGGCGGCTCCGTTTCCGGATGCCTTGCTTGCCGCGCAGGCAAAGATCTTTGCCTCGGAGGCGGCGATCAAGGTCACCAACGACGCGCTGCAGGTTTTCGGCGCCGCCGGCTACTCGCGCAACCGCCCGCTGGAGCGCATGGTGCGCGACGCGCGCATGTTCACGATCGGCGGCGGGACCGCGCAAATCCTGCGAACGGTGGTGGCCAGCCGCATCCTCGATCGCAAGCTGCCGCAGACCCGCGATGGCTATCTCGGCGACAATCGCAGGCGCGCGCTGGAATAGCATCGGCGCCGCATGTCATCCGTCCCGGCGTCGGCGTTGCAATACGTTGCTGGATATGACCAAAATCCCATACGTGTGAAAAATCGACCAATCAGGCCGATCCCGCCTTTCTCCGTCCCGCAAGCGCGGCTCGTGACCTGTCAAAAAAACCAAGCTGGGAGGTGTTTCGATGCTCGTCAAACGTTTCGTTCAGGCCGCGGCCGCGGTGCTCATTCTCGCAGCCTTGCCGGCTTCCGCGCAGCAGGTGCTGAAAGTGGGCTCGACCCCGACCGGGGTGCCCTTCACCTTCCTCGACACCAAGACCAACAGTATCCAGGGCATCATGGTCGATCTCATCACCGAAATCGGCAAGGATGCCGGCTTCCAGGTGCAGATCGAGCCGATGCAGTTCTCCACCCTGATCGCCTCGCTCACCTCGAGCAAGATCGACATCATCTCGGCGGCGATGTTCGTCACTGCGGCGCGCAAGGAAGTGATCGATTTCTCCGAACCGTTCTACTCCTATGGCGAAGGCCTCGTGGTGCCGAAGGCCGACAGCAAGAATTACACCAATCAGGAAGACCTCAAGGGCGAGGTGGTCGGCGCGCAGGTCGGCACCGCCTTCGTCGATGCCTTGAAGAAGACGGGCCTGTTTTCCGAGGTGAAGGCCTACGACGCCATTCCCGACATTTTGCGTGACGTCAATGCCGGCCGCCTGAAGGCCGGCTTCGCCGACTATCCGATCCTTGCCTACAATCTGAAGCTCGGCGGCTTCCCCGAGGTGCGCATCGTCGAGAGCTACAAGCCCGCCACGGTCGGCTCCGTCGGCATCGGCGTGCGCAAGGGCGATCAGGAGCTGCTGAACAAGATCAACACCTCGCTTGCGAAATTGAAGGCCAACGGCACCGTGAGCAAGATCCTCGATAAATGGGGCCTCAAGGCGCAAGGCTCGTAACAAGGCTCGTAACAAGGCTCGTAACAAGGCTTGTAATTGGGCGCGTAATGGAAAAGTTCTGGCGTGACACGATCGAGTTCCTGCCGATTCTGATGAACGGCGTGGCGCTGACGATCATCGTCACGCTGGGATCCCTGCTGCTGTCGACTGTGCTTGGGATGGTCTGGGCCTTGATGCGGGTCTCCGGCATAGGCTTCCTGTCGGGCTTCTCGGCAAGTCTCATCAACGTGATCCGCGGCATTCCGATCATCGTGCTGTTGTTCTATCTCTATTTCGTCATGCCCGAGTTCGGCCTCACGCTGTCGGCGCTGCAGGCCGCAATCCTCGGGCTCGGCATCGCCTATTCGGCGTATCAGGCGGAGAATTTCCGCGCCGGCATCGAGGCGATCGACAAGGGGCAGATCGAGGCGGCGCAGGCGATCGGCATGAGCTGGTGGCTGACCATGCGGCGCGTGGTGCTGCCGCAGGCGGTGCGCATCGTGCTGCCGCCCTACGGCAACATCATGATCATGATGCTGAAGGATTCCTCGCAGGCCTCGACCATCACGGTCGCCGAGCTCGCGCTGCAGGGCAAGCTGATCGCCTCGTCGACCTTCAAGAACACCAGCGTGTTCACGTTGGTGGCGCTGATGTACCTGACCATGAGCATCCCGCTCATCCTTTTGGTTCGCCACTTCGAGAAGCGGGCGGGCAAGCGATGATCGATCTGATTGACGTGCACAAGAGCTTCGGCCCCGTCGAGGTGCTTAAAGGCATCACCGCGTCGGTGCAGAAGGGCGAGGTGGTTTGCATCATCGGCCCGTCGGGCTCCGGCAAGTCGACCATCCTGCGCTGTATCAACGGGCTCGAGAGCTACGATGCCGGTGACATCCGCGTCGAGGGCGCCAGGGTCGAGCGAAATGCGAAGTCGATTGTCGCAATACGCGGCCAGGTCTCGATGGTGTTTCAACGCTTCAACCTGTTCCCGCATCGCACAGCGGTCGAGAACGTCATCGAAGGGCCGGTGTTCGTGAAGAAGGAGCCGCGTGCGGAAGCACGCGAGCGCGGCCGCGCACTGCTTGAACAGGTCGGGCTCGGCGAAAAGGCCGATGCCTATCCGCCGCAGCTTTCCGGAGGTCAGCAGCAACGCGTCGCGATCGCGCGTGCGCTCGCCATGCAGCCAAAGGCGATCCTGTTCGACGAGCCGACCTCGGCGCTTGATCCCGAACTGGTCGGCGACGTGCTCGGCGTGATGCGCAAGCTCGCCGATGACGGCATGACCATGGTCGTCGTCACCCATGAGATGGCCTTCGCCAAGGACGTCGCTGATCGCGTGCTGTTCATCGATGGCGGCATCATTGTCGAACAGGGCCCGGCCAAATCCGTGCTCAATAATCCGCAACATCCGCGCACGCAGGACTTTCTGCATCGCGTGCTGCACCCGCTCTGAGCGTTCAGGAATTCTTGATGCGTGCTCCCGAAAGTCTTCCGCCCAGTCTTTATGCCGATACAGCCGTGCTACCGGTTCCGACGCCCGCGCTCGATGCTGACCGGAGCGTACCGGTGGCAATCATTGGCGGCGGCTTTACCGGCCTCTCCACCGCGCTGCATCTGGCCGAGCAGGGAATCGACGTTCTGGTGCTGGAAGCGCGCGAGCCCGGATGGGGCGCGTCCGGGAATAATGGCGGACAGGTCAATCCCGGCCTCAAGCACGATCCCGACCAGATCGAAACCGATTTCGGCGCTGATCTCGGCCGTCGCATGATCGCGTTTTCGTACGGCACGACCAATTTCACCTTCGATCTGATCCGTCGCTACCAGATCCCCTGTGAGGCGCGACAGAACGGAACCTTGCGTGCGGCCTATAACGAGGCGAGCGTCGCGGGAATTGAGACCACCGCGCGGCAATGCATCGCGCGCGGCATGCCGGTGACGTTGCTCGATCGCGCGAAACTGCGCGAGATGACTGGGACAGACCGCTACCTCTGCGCCATGCTCGACAGCCGCGGCGGCGACCTGCATCCGCTGAGCTACGCGCGCGGCCTGGCGCGCGCCGCAATTTCCGCCGGCGCGGCGGTGCATGGGGCAACGCCGGCGCTCGCTCTGAAGCGCGAGGGCAGCCGCTGGCGGATCGAGACGCCGCGCGCGACCGTCACCGCGGAGAAAGTCCTGCTCGCCACCAATGGCTTCACGGACGATCTATGGCCCGGACTGCGTCGCACCATTGTGCCGATGTTTTCCTCGATCGCTGCCACGGCGCCGCTGTCGGATGCGGTGGCGCGCGACATCATGCCGACCCGTTCTGTGCTCTATGAGAGTGGCCACATCACGGTCTATTACCGTATCGATCAGCAAAACCGCCTGCTGATGGGTGGTCGCGGGCCGATGCAATGGATCGATAAGCCTGCCGACATTGCCTATCTCACGCGTTACGCGGAACGGCTGTGGCCGCAATTGAAGGGCGCAGCCTGGACACACGCGTGGAACAGCCGGCTTGCCATCACTCCCGATCATTATCCGCATGTGCATGAGCCGGCGCAGAACCTGCTGATCTCGCTCGGCTGCAACGGCCGTGGTGTCGCTTTGTCGACCGCGATGGGTGCGCAGCTTGCACGGCGGCTGATCGACACCAAGGCGGACATGGACATGCCGATATCCGGCATCAAGCCGATCGCAATGCACGCATTCTGGCCGCTCGCCGTGAGAAGCGCGGTGCTGACCGGACGCGTGCGTGACAGGCTAGGAATTTAGTCGCGCTACGGCATCGATGACTATTTGGAGATCAAATTTCTGCGTCGGCGACCTCAACGCATGATCCGGAAAAATGTGCAGCAGTTTTAGGAGAGGATTCTAGCGCGAGCCTGCGCGCAGGCGGGTCGGCGTCTTGGTTTCGCCCCGCGGCGACAGCTCGATCAACTCGCCCGACAACGATTCTTCCAAATCCTTCAGCATCGCCTGCAGCGTCGCCAGTTTCTTCTGCCCGTAGCGAGAAGAGATCTGTGCATAGATGAATTCCGAATGCGGCGCGACCTTCTCGATCAGCCTGAGCCCCGCAGCGGTGATCGATACATTGACCTTGCGCGCGTCTTCGTCGGTGGCTTCCCGCGTGATCAGCTTGCGGTTTTCGAGTTCTTTCAGGATGCGCGACATGCTGGGGGCGAGCAGGAAGGTCATGTCGACCAGCTCGGAGAATTCCACCGTCCGTTTGGAGGACAGCGCGCGCATCACGCGCCATTGCTGCTCGGTCATGCCGTGCGATCTCAGCATTGGCCGGAAATGCTGCATCGCGGCTTCGCGGGCGCGAAGCAAAGACATCGGCAGCGACATCGAAAAGCCCCGCAGGCGCCCTCCGGGGGATTGGTCGTCGATCATGGGCCAGCTTTCACGTATGGGGCCCAAAATAGCTATCCCGTTTAGTACGCCTTTACCAGCGCGATTGGCGCCCGGTGGGCATGCAGAAGAGCTGAAGAAATGGTTCAGGCGGCAAGCCAACAGCCTGATCCGGCCGTCTGATCCTGTCCCCGCGCCGATCCTGTGCGCGATCATCGACCGCGACTTCTTTGCGCCTCGCCTCAAGGCCGCGGCAGACGACGTCGTCGAAATCTGAAGTCGCCGGGCAAGGCGAGGCCAATTTGGTCTCGCACCGCGATCCCGAATGCGGTCCGGCGAGCGAATGCCGGACCCTGACTGAGCGCGACAGCGGTCGTGCCACTTTACTTCTTGTAGGCGGCGATCACGGCCTCACCTTCAGCGCCGGCCTTCTTGGTCCAGTCGGCCGTCAACTGCTCGCCGACTTTCTCGAGGCCCGACTTGAGCGCCGGCGGCGGCGGCAGCACCTGCATCTTGTTGGCCTTGAGCTGGTCGAGGTACCACTTCGCCTTTTCTTCCGCGAGCTTCCAGCCGCGCTCCTCGGCGACAACCGCCGCCTTGAGCACCGCCTCCTGCGTCGGCTTGTCGAGCGCGTCGAACGCCGCCTTGTTCACGAAGGTGATGTTCTTCGGAATCCAGGCCTGCGTGTCATAGAAGTGCGTCATGCTTTCCCAGGCCTTGCTGTCGTAGCCGGTCGAGCCCGAGGTCATGAACGCATTGACGACGCCGGTCGCTAGCGCCTGCGGCAATTCCGCCGCCTGGATGGTGACGGGCTGCGCGCCGACGATTTCGGCGATGCGCGAGGTGCCGACATTATAGGCGCGCCACTTCAAGCCCTTCATGTCCTCAAGCGAGTTGATGTCCTTCTTGGCATAGATGCCCTGCGGGCCCCACGGCACCGCGAACAGTAGCAGCATGCCCTGCGCGGCGAGTTTCTTTTCGATCGCGGGCTTTGAGGCGAGCCACAGCTTCTTGGCGGCCGGGTAGCTCGTGGCCAAGAACGGAACGACGTCGATGCCGAACAGCGGATCCTCGTTCTCGTGCAGCGAGATCAGGACCTCGCCGGCCTGCGCCTGGCCGGTTGCGACCGCCCGCTTGATTTCGGGCGCCTTGAACAGCGAAGCGGCGGCATGCACCGTGATCTGCAGCTTGCCGCCTGTCGCATCGGAAACGTCTTTGGCAAACGCGAGCAGGTTGACCGAATGCGGATTGTCCGCCGGATAGGCCGCCGGAAGATTCCATTTCGTCTGCGCCATTGCCGGACTAGCAAGCGCTGCGACGCAGGCGGCCATGACGCACGTTTTCATAAGTCGGAACATGAATACCTCTCTCTAGCCAGGGAACGCCATCCGCGGCAGTACCATCACAATATCAGGAAACACCGTGATGATGGCAACCGCCGCTACCAGCAAAAAGAAGAATGGCAAGGCTGCCTTGGCCACGGTATTGGAATCCTTCCCGCTCATGGTCTGCAGGACGAACAGATTGAAGCCGACGGGCGGCGAGACTTCCGCCATTTCCACCACCAGCACCAGGAAAATGCCGAACCAGACCAGGTCGAAACCGGCCTGCTTCACCATCGGAATGACGATTGCCGTGGTCAGCACGATCATGGAAATGCCGTCGAGTGCAGTGCCGAGCACGATGTACATCACGGTGAGGGCGGCGATCAGCGCATAGGGGCTGAGCTGCAGGCTGTTGACCCAGGTCGCAAGCGCCAGCGGAATGCCGGTATAGGCCATCGACGTGCCCATATAAGAGGCGCCGGCGAGGATCAAAAGGATCATGCAATTGACCCGGGTCGCGCCCATCACGCTCGCCCAGAACGACTCCCGGCTCAGCGAGCCCTGCCACCATGCGATCGCAAGCGATCCCAGGACGCCCCAGGCTGCGCATTCCGTCGCGGTCGCCCAGCCCATCAGGAGCGACAGGAAGACGAAGATGATCAAGAGCAGGCAGGGAATGAGATTGAGCGATTCGGAGACCTTCTTGCGAAAGCTCATCGGCGGATCGGCCGGCGGCGTGCGGCTGGGATTGGCAACCGACCAGATCGCGATGTAGCCGGAATAGAGCGCCATCACCAAAAAGCCCGGCAGGAAGCCGGCGAGGAAGACCTGGATGATGGAGACGTTGGCCTGCACGGCGTAGACCACCATGGTGATCGACGGCGGAATCAGGATGCCGAGCGTGCCGGCGCCTGCGAGCGAGCCGAGGCTCATGTTTTCGTCATAGCCGCGCTTCTTCAATTCGGGCAGCGCGATCTTGGCGACCGTGGCGCAGGTCGCGGCCGATGATCCCGACACCGAACCGAACACGCCACAGGCGAGCACGTTGACGTGCATCAGCCGGCCCGGCAGCCAGTTCAGCCACGGAGCAAAGCCGCGGAACATTTCCTCCGACAGCCGCGTGCGGAACAGAATTTCGCCCATCCAGATGAAAAGCGGCAAGGCCGCCAGCGACCACGACGCGCTGTTGCCCCACACTGTCGTCGCCAGCACGCTGCCGGCCGGAATGCCGCCGGCGGCGAATTGCATGCCGGCCCATCCCGTCGCCATCAGCGCAACCGCGATCCAGACGCCGGCGCCGAGCAGCAGCGCGAGAAAGCCGAGCAAGAGCGCGGCAATGGAGAGCAGCTCCATGTCAGACCCCGCTCTGCATGGCGCGTTCGACGATTTCCTCGGCGCTGGTCGGCGGCGGCAATTCATAGCGCGGCGGGTTACCGCGCAGCACATGGATCAGCTCGTCGATAAAGGCGATGAAGAGGATCACCAGCCCGCCGCTGTAGCCGAGCTGCGGAATCCACAGCGGCACGGCGATGACGCCCTGCGAGATGTCGTGAAATTTGAACGACTGCCAGGTCATGACGGAAGCGTGCCAGGCGAAAAAGCCGATGAATCCGGCGCCGACGATGAGCGCTGCGATCTCCACATAATGGCGGACGTTGCCACCGAGGCGGTCGATCAGCAGGCCAACGCGGATCATCTCGCCATGCCTGAACGTGTGCGCGAGGCCGAGGAAGGCGGTCGCCGCCATGCACCAGGAGATGAAGTCATCTCCTGCCGGGATGTTGATGCCAAGCGGCCGGCCGGCCGACAACACCATCATCAGCACGAAAATCGCGATGAGGAAGAGCCCGGCGAGATAGCCGGAATAGAGGTAGAGGCGGTCGAGAAATACGCGGATCATGCTGGGTCCTTCCCTCGGAGGAAGGGACAGATTTTCTCAGTTGCCTGAGGCCGTCAAGGCAAGGGGACTGATTCCCGGGAGTGCGGGCCCATGGTATCCGCATTTTATTTTCCGAAGGCGAGGAGGCCGCAATCCAGTACATAAGTCCTACCCGTGCGTAGTCGCCAGTTGACCGTCGGCCGCGAGCAGACCCCGATCAAAGAACTGAGCGCCGATGCTGGCTCTGAAAAAGAAGTAAATCCTGTAGCAGCACGCGGCCATGTCGCACCCGAGAACGATCCGAACTCGAACCAGCTTCCTCCGCCAAAGTTGATCCGCCCAGGAACGAAAAACGTAGGGTGCCCATGCTTCGTCGGCGCAACGGCGTGGGTGTTGTCCGCATTCGGGTCAGCACCGAACCACCCGACCACAGCCTCGAGCACTTCTATGCGACGTGGATGCCAGCCCGATCGCCCGGCGGTCTCTGCCGCAACAAAGACGACTGCGCGCCGGAGCCCCCGTCAGCCGATACCCTGCAGCAAGACCAACTATCGGACGCGCAATCTGATCGAACTCAAGTCTTGTCGCGTTGCCGCCATCGCTCGGAGGGCATCTGGGACGCCTCGTGAAACCCAAGGAGCGGGCGTGACCGCTCCACCCCAGTGAATCTGCCTCGGTCTGAAATTCACCGACCGCGCCATCGCAAACTTGCCGACGGTCTGTCTCGGCCTAAAAACTGCAGCGCAAACAGCATTTGGCACGCCTGGCGCCAAAGGGTTGCTTCGTAGCGGCTGAGCCGGTCGAGCGGGCACGCCGGTAGGTTGGCCAGACGGATAAAGGAGCGCGTGAGGTCCTCGAAGCGACCGACCTCGTCCGTTGGTGATTCCGCATTGTGGTCATGACTGCCGTCCGGCTTAGCCTCGGTCATCTCCCTTTCCGGGGGCTCGGTCGTCGCGACCGCGGTCCTATGGAGGTTTTCGATGATCTTCTGTCGCTCCTGAAATGCTTTCCTGGTTTGCCGGAACTGCAGCAGGTGCCGGGCCTGAATTTCGAACAGGCCGCTCTCGATGGCGGTGGCGCGACGTAGCCGCCACAGGAGGCTTGCCAGCCGTAGCACCAGTTCGCGTTCGACCGCTGATGTGACCTCGAAGTCGGCTGTCACAGCCATTTCGAAAGCGGCGTAGTCTTCGGCATCTTCCAGCGCATCGATAATGGTCTCGGCTGTGAGCCCATGGCGCAGCGCATTGCGCCGCGAGCGCTGCTTGCCTTCTGCCGTCACAGGACCAGTGCTGAGACGTGCATTGCGCCGGTTGGCGTCGATCTGTCGGGGTGAGGTCATCGTGCCTCCGGTCCAGGCAATTGGCTTCGTTTCGTGATTTTGAGGCAGCCGGGCAGGGTCAGCCGGACCCACAAGACCGCTGCCATTGTTTGGATGGTCGGGATTGTCCGCGATCTCGTCAGGTGCGGCTGCATGGGTCTTGTCCCACAGCGTCTTGGCGACCTCCAGTGGATCGATGTCCTTCTGCTGCCACCAGAGCCGCTCGTTGCCGCGCCGGTGCAGCTCATGGTGGTGCAGTCGGCAAAGCGGCACGGTGAAGCGGTCGCTGACCTTGCGCCCCACCGTCCAGTTTTCCGCAAACTTGATGTGATGGGGATCGGACGGGGTGCGACCACAGACGAGACAAGGTTGGCCGGCCACGAACTTCAGATGCCCCCGGTCTCGCTCGCGCACAGGTTTGGTAAGGACGGTAACAACCTTGGGAGCGACCGCGCCGCCGTCCGGGGTTGTGGGGATATCGCCATTTGGTCCGTTACTTGAGTCTGGGTCGGGCGTCGTGACCGCAGGTCGGCCTTCGCCGAGCTACGCAGAGCCTCACCGCAAAGGCGGCCTCGACGGTCTGGGCGTCCGCGTTGCGAAGCTCGTTCTTGCGGGGCAGGGCCTTGTGGGCCCAGGAGGTCAGCAGCCGGATATCGGTTTGCGCGGCGAGCTCAGCGAGCAGCTGATCCCGCATGTGAGCCGAAGCCTCGGGCGACAAGCAGGGCGGGTCTTGCTGGTCCGCAGAGCCAGTAGTCCTGGTCGGCGCCTTGCTGTTGCTGCCGGCTGGCCGAGGATACGAAGCGGCCGAGGCGGTCGGATGCTCCGGTAGGGCTACTGAAGGGGCTGATCGCCGGAGCAAGGTCCGGTGCATCGAGATCGTCCTCGCCGGCAATCCCGACCAGGGTGAATAGCGCGTAGCGCCGGGCATAGGTCAGCGCAGCGCCCATTCGATGCGGCGCAGCGGTCTCGGTAACCGGGCAGACCGGCCAGTCCGAGGACATCCATTCGCCTGAGGCGTGCACTAGCGTGGTGGTCAGCCGGATCAGGCCGCTGTCGCGGTCGATGGCCGTCGCCTGGACGGTTGCGATCTCATGCTGGCCAAGACACTTGCGGACGAGATCAAGGCCGCTGGCGAGCGAGGCGTAGCGGAAGCTCTTGTCTGATCCGCCCGGTACGGCGGAGGGAAGGGTTGCAGTCAGCGACTTCTCGGGGTTGGCAAGCTCGCACTGCGCCTTGGCAAGGGCCGTTGCGAGTGCGCCGATCTTGGTGCTGGAGCGCTGCATGACCGGGTCTCCTAGCTCGCGAGATCAAGGCTGATCGCGCCCGACTTCGAGCGCTTGGCCCGCACGCCGTGCCCGATCGCCTCCTTGGCATCCTCGGGCACCAGCGCCTTCAGTTCGCCCTTCGACCGATCGTGAGCAAGGGCCGCCTCCCGGGTCTGCCGGAACAGGCCGGCAAATTCCGCCCAGGCGTTTGAGGTGCTCATGTCGACCACCCGCACCGCCTCGACCTTGGGCCGCGGCGGCTCGACACCGAACAGGGCAGGGGTCTCGCCGCTCTCGACACAGCGCCAGAACTTCTTCTCTGCGGTGAGCAAGAGGTGCTGGTACAGCGGGTCGGCCGGGATGGTCATCTCGACCCATTTGCCGCCGCCGGTGATGATCGAGAGCACCGCCGTGCGGGAGGCGGTGACCCACATGTTGTGCTGCAGCTGGGCCATATGCTTTTCCGCCGCCCCTTCTTCGGAGAACGACCACGGCAGCATGAACTTGGCCTCGAACACCGCGCCGGTGGCCTCGACCGGCCGTCGAGGGTTGCCGCCATCCAGCGGTGCACCGGGTGAAACACCTGCCGCTGCACCTCGATCACCTCCTGGCCGGTGTGCGTTTCGTACCAGTGCCGGTTGAGGTGCTCGGTCACGGTGCCGAGCTGGACCACGAGATTACCGGAGAGATCCTCAGGCTCGACCTCGCCGCGCTTCTCTCGCCACAGCCGGAGCAGGGCCGCCTCGTCCTCTCCCATGATGATCCGGGCATCAGAGCCGCCGATGAAGGAGCGGCGGTCCACAAGATTTTTAGTCTTTTCGATGAGTTTGGCCATTACGTGTTCTCCCGTTTAGCGTAATCACCGCCACGGAATGTTCCGCAAGGCTGATGATCCAAAAGGGATCATAACGAATGATCCAAAAAGGATCAAGAGGACCTTTGGCGACAGTGGCTCAACTTCGGGCAGCTCGTGCCCTTCTGGGTTGGTCCCAAACCGAACTTGCATCGCGTGCGGGTCTATCTCTTCCTACCGTGAAGCGAGTCGAAGGTGATTTCGGTCCTGCCGTTACTCAGGAAAGTCGGTTGAAATTGGAACGGGCCCTCGAAGGCGCGGGGGTGGAGTTCATCAACGAGAACGGTGGCGGACCCGGCGTGCGGTTGAAGAAGCCCAACCGCAAATGAGCTTTGCAAAAGCTCACGGCGACGGACTGGGGAAAGCGTGATCTTTGCAGAACGAACCCAAATTTTGTTTGAAGAATCAATGGACCAGATCGTTGGTCTTGCGGGACTATCTCAGTAGACCGTTTCGAGTCCGTCCCGGTGAGTGGCCATCGTGGTGGCTACCCGGATTTCCCTGCGCCCTTTCATCAAGAGAGGGACAATGAGATTGCACAGCTCAGGCGAAATCGCGCCGTGAGAATGCCTTCGGCTGTTTTGAAAATGGGGCACGCCGGGCCGATCGGCGTACCCGCCGATCGCTGCGTTGACAGCCGCAGGTCTCGTGTGCATGCTTTATTAAATAATCATAATTTCGAAAATGAAGATCAAGACATGAAATTTGGCGCTCCGCATGTTAGAGCCATCGCCATGGCGCTGCTCTTGGCGGGGTCGATTTCGGCTGCGCATGCGCAGGGCGACAAGGTGCGCGTCGGCGCCTACGCCTCGATCTCCGACGCCGGTCTCTACATTGCGAAAGACAAGGGGTATTTCGCCGAGCAGGGCATCAACGTCGAGATCGCGCAGGTCAACACCGGCACCGAGATGACTTCGCAGCTCGCCAACGGTGACCTCGACGCCTCAGGCGGCGCGCCGGGAGCGGGGCTGTACAATGCGGTGCGGCAGGGCATCGAGCTGAAAATCGTCGCCGACAAGGGCAGCTCGCTTCCCGGCCACGGCTATTTTGCCTTCGTCGTGCGCAAGGAGCTAGCCGACAAGATCAAGGAGCCGGCCGACATGCGCGGCAGGCTGCTTGCCGTCACCGGCTACGGCGCTGGTGCCCCGAGCGAGGTCACGATCCACAAGCTGTTGGAATCCGGCGGCATCAAGGAAAGCGAGATCAACCAGGTCAACATGCAGTTTGCCGATATCGCCGCAGCACTCGGCACAGGCAAGGTCGACATTGGCGTGCTGATCGAGCCGCTGGTCAGCCAGGTCGTGAACAAGGAAATCGCGGTGGTATGGAAGCGCGTTGATACGGTCTATCCCAATCAGCAGTATGGCGCGCTGATGTATGGGCCCGGAATCATGAAGCGCCCCGACGTCGCGAAGCGCTTCATGGTGGCTTACCTCAAGGCCGTCCGCTTCTACAATGATGCCCTTGCGGGCAAGGCATCACGCGACGAACTCGTTTCAATTCTGGTCAAGAACACCTCTGTCAAGAATCCGGAGGTCTATCGCGACATGGTCTTTCCCGGCCTCGACCGCGACGGCCGGCTCAATGTCGCCGGCATGAAGGCGGATGTCGAATGGTGGGTCGCTTCCGGCCGCATGAAGCAAACGGTTCCGGTCGAGAAGCTGGTCGACGCGTCCTATGCCGCCGAGGCCGTCAAGGCGCTGGACGCCGCGAAGTGATCGACGGACGGCTGCATCGGGCAGCCGGCAATAATTGGGGAAACGTCAATGCCTGAGGTCTTGCACCGCCCGATCACGTCACCGTTGTTGCGGACGCCCCCCGGACCGTGGAGCAACGCGATCGAGGTCAGGCCCGGCGCGCGCTACCTTTTCACCTGCGGGCTCGTCGGCGTACGCCAGGACGGCACCATGGAGGCCGGCATCGAAGCCCAGGCCGTGCGCATCTTCGAGAATATCGCCATCCTGCTGCGCGAGGCCGACATGGACATGAGCCACGTCGTCAAGATCGTCAGCTATCTGTTCGACGTGGCGGATCAGCCGGCCTATGCCAAGGCACGCGCGCCGTATCTGGGCAGCGCGCGGCCGGCGATGACGCTGTTGGGCATCTCCCAGCTTGCGCATCCCACGCTTCGCCTCGAGGTCGAAGTGATCGCGGCAAAGCACGATTGAGCGCGCCGAAGGCTGGGGAGTGACGCCGTAATGCAACGCAATGGACGGCTCCTGATCATGATTTCAAGAGCCAGCCGCTTTGGTGGGACGAGGACCCGCCATTTCGTAGTGATGATGAGACCCTGCCGGGCCAATGCGATGTCGCGGTGATCGGCGGTGGTTTCGCCGGCCTGTCGACCGCGCTCGAACTGGCACGCAACGGAAGCCGCGTCGTGGTGCTGGAGGCCGACGCGTTCGGCTTCAATGCCAGCGCGCCGCAACAGCGGCGGCATCAGTTTTGCGGCTCGACCCGAACAAGGCGGCAGGCTGGCACCGCTGGTCCGGCGGCACGGCGCCGCCGGTGGCGGAACTGGCGCGCGGCGCCGCAGAAGTCCGTCACGTTCCTGGAGAAGTTCATCGCCGAGCAGGCGATCGACTGCGACTATCATCGCCGGGGCCGGCTCTCCTGTGCGCCCGGTCCAGCTCAGTACGAGGCGTTGTCGCGCCGGCTCGACCCGCTGAACAGGCTGTTCGACGCCGACGCTCACATGGTTCCTCGGGCCGAGCAGCAGTCGGAGATCGGCTCCGATCGCTTCCATGGCCTAATGGTGGTCAAGCGTTCAGGCCAGCTCAATCCGGCCAAGCTGGTCAAAGCGCTGGTCGGGCTGTGCCGGCAGAGTGGGGCGCATCTGTTCAGCGATACGCTGGTCACGGCAATCGAGCGGCGCGCCAGCGGATTTACGCGTTGGCAACAGTGCGCGGCAACCTGCAGGCCGATACCGTCGTCGTGGCGGTCAACGCGCAGGCCGCGCGGTTGTCGTCCGCCGGGCTCGCAAGCCGCGTCGTTCCGGTCGCCAGCCACATCATCGTGACCGAGCAATTGCCCGAAGCGATGGCGAGCGCGCTGCTGCCGAACCGGCGAACCGGCTCGGATGGACGGCGTCTGCTCGCCTATTTCCGCCGCACCCCCGACGGCCGCCGCTTCCTCTATGGCAGCCGCGCGTCGCCGTTCGACGTCTCGCCGGAACGCGCGGCCGCCGTGCTGTATCGGCGGATGATTGCGACCTTCCCGTCACTCGATGGCGTTCGCATCCGCCACGCCTGGGGCTGCAAGGTTGGTTTCACCTTCGATGGCCTACCGCATTTGGGCGAGATCGACGGGCTCACATTACATCATGGGCTGCAACGGCAACGGCGTTGCGATGATGAACTATCTGGGCTACCGGCTGGCACGCAAGATGATTGAACGCACCGGTCAAGCCAGCGTTTTCGACCAGCCGATCTTCCCGACCTTGCCGCTCTATCGGGGCAGTGCCTGGTTCCTGCCGCTGGTGTCCACGCTCTACGGCCTGCTGGACCGCAAGGACGAATGGCGCGCGCGGATGTCGCAGGGCTGATCGATCGAGGACACCATGCAGACCTGGATGATAGGCAACACCTCGGTTACCCGCATCGAAGAACAGGTCGGGCCGAATGACATGCCTGCGGCCATGTTCCTGCCGGATTTGTCCCGCGAACGGCTCTTGCCGCATCTGCCCTGGCTGGTACCGGTCCACTACGATCCGGCGGCGGACAAGCTGATCACCAGCAATCATTCCTGGCTGATCCGGACCGATCGGCACACTATCCTGCTCGACAGCTGCGCGGGCAACCACAAGAACCGGCCATGGCTGCCGCGCTTCCACAATCTCAATGTGCCGTTCCTGGAGCGGCTTCGCGCCGCCGGTGCCGCGCCGGAAGACATCGACATCGTGCTGTGCACGCACCTGCATGCCGATCACGTAGGCTGGAACACCCGGCTCGAGAACGGACGCTGGGTTCCGACCTTTCCGCGCGCGCGCTATCTGTTTTCCCGGATCGATCAGCAGCATTTTGATCCCAGCGTCGGCGATCGCCGCGCTCAACAGCCCGGCCGGGCGGAGATGTATGACGACAGTGTGCTGCCGGTCATCGAGAGCGGGCAGTCCGTGCTGCTCGATGGCGAGCATGCGATCGACGATCGACTTTTCGTGCAGCCGGCGCCGGGTCACACGCCCGGGCATGTCGTGCTGCATCTGGCGGATGGCGGGAGACGGGCGCTATTTTGCGGCGACGTCTGCCATCATCCGCTCCAGGTTCATGAGCCGGACTGGAACACCCGCTTCTGTGAAATACCGGAGCAGGCTCGCGCCACCCGGCACAAGGCGCTGGAACATTGCGCCGAACATGGTGCGCTGCTGTTTCCGACGCATTTCGCCGCACCGCATGTCGCACGCATTGCCGGCGCGGCAAACGGCTTTGCCGTGCATTTCGAGCCGCCGGTATAGTTGCAATGCGAGCTCTAGCGGGCGAGCAGCCGTAACGCGTTGGTGCGCTCGATCGCGTGCAGCACGTCGGCCGGCAGGCCCAACTCCGACAATCCCTTGACGGTCGCCGTCATCGTAGTTTCCGGCGCAAACGGATAGTCGCTGCCGAACAGCACCTGCTCGGGCGCGACCAGCTTCAAGAGCGCGCTGAATGCGAGATGGTTGGCCGACAGCGCGGTGTCGAAGAACAGCCGCTTCAGCTCGAACATTACGCCGTCAGGCACGCTGGCGCGAAACTCTGGCCGCACCTCGAGGCGTACGATGCGTTCGGCCAGAAACGGGATCGTCCCGCCGGCATGCGAGAAGACGAAGCGGATGTGACGACAGCGCGCGAAGGTGCCGCCGAACAGCAGGCTGGTGACGGCCTTGGTCGTGTCAAACGGGAAGTCGAGCGTCGCGGCGGGCAGGTTCAGACCATGCGCCACGCAGCAGGGCGCCTCGGTGGGATGGAAATAGACCACCGCCTTGCGGCGGTTGAGTTCGTCGAATACGGGGGCGAATGCCGGATCGCCGGGATACTTGCCGTCATAGTTGGTGAGCAGGCCGACGCCGTCGGCTTTCAATTCGTCGAGCGCATAGGCGATTTCGGAGAGGCTGCCCTCGACGTCGGGCAGCGGCAGGCTGGCGAACAGGCCGAACCGGCCGGGATGGTCCTGCCGCATCGCGGCATAGTCGTTGCACTCGCGCGTCAGGCGCCGCGTGATCCCGACATCGCCGAACCAAAGTCCGGGCGCCGAAATCGAGGTGATCGATTTCTCGATGCCGTTGCGGTCCATCGCCTCGATCGAATGCTGCGGCGTCCATTGCGGCGTCTTGCCGGCGACGAGTAGCGGACCGATACGGTCGTCCCCAACCGCCCGGACGTAGTCCGGGGGCAGAATGTGGTGGTGGACGTCGATGCGGTGGGCTGCCATGAGGATGAAAAGTCCGGGCCGGAAAATCAGGTGGATGAATCGAATCGTCCGAGTTCAGTGCAGGTCGATTTTGGTGCAGGTAGATTTGGTGTAGGTCGGTTTCGGTGAAAGAACTTGGCCCAGATCCGAGCCGCAACGAAGGTCAGGTCTTGGGAATATCACGGCTGTGACCCTGCAGTGACGCAACCAGGTTGTTCGAGGCCTCCACCGCGCCTTTGCCGGCATCGTTGCCCCAGATGAAGCGCGAAAGCTGCCCGCCGAGATAAGGATGCATGCCAAGATCGTACAGCGTGCGGAAGTCGCGCTCTTCGATCGCCTTGCGCTCCTCCGGGAGCAGCGGATAGCGGTCGAGCACCGCCGCCTCGTTGTCCTTGAACTGCTGGCGCAGCTTTGGATCCCATTTCATGTCCTGAACGAGATCGTGCGCGGCGAGATTCGGATTGAATTTTTCCCAGGCCATGCTGCCCTCAATGCTTGGTGTTGAGGTCCCAGATCACGCCGCCGACGCCACAGCGGAAGCTCGGCCATCCGGTATAGCCGAACGACCGGCCGCGCCGTTCGCCGATCGCCGCCATCACCGGAAACCATGACAGCACCTCGGCGGTGCCGCCGGTCCCGGCTTCTTCCATGCGATCCACGGTGATCTCCTTGAGCAGCGCCTTGTGATCGCCGCCGGCGCACAGTTCGAGAAAGCGGCGGTCAAACTCCTCGTCGATCTTGTAGTATTTGACGCCACCGGGCTCGTGGCTGAGCCCACCCGAACCGAACAGGCCGACACGCATGCCGGCCGGCAGGTCGTTTTGAATGAAGTCGCGCAGCGCGTGACCGATCTCGAAGCAACGCTCCGCGTCCGGGAACGGCGGCACCGTGCAGTTCTGCAGCACCGGCACCAGCGTGATGTCGCTCTTGTCCAGATCGGTCATCGTCACCGGGACCGAGATGTTGTCGTCGAATTTGAGGTTTTCATCGCGTACCGACATGCGCACGCCGCGGCGCGTCATGCCCTGAAACAGCGCCTTGGCCACCGCTGGATTGCCTTTCGCGGTATAGTTGCGGCAGCCGATCCACTCCTGGAACCACTCATGCGGTCCGCTGTGCTCGGGCGCAGTCCCGATCAGAAAGTCCGGGTAGAATGTGATGCGGCTGTTGGCGAGGTGATCATTGGCGAACACGATCAGGACATCGGGTTTGGCCGCGCGCAACTCTTGCGTGATCGCGGCATAGGTGTCCGTGACGACCTTTCGCGATTCTTCCGGCGCCTTGTCGAACAGCCCGACAATCGCCGGTGCGTGGGGCGCACCTGCGGCGAAAACGATTTGTGCCATGCAGCCTCCTGAGATAACAGGATTGTTTTATATACATTGACCAAGATTATGCAATCGTCATAACTGTATAAATTCTTGTGAAACTCTTAAGCCGCAGGCCGGAGGTTCTTCATGGTGCTGATCCAGCAGATCGTCAATGGAGTAATGCTCGGCAGCACCTATTCCCTGATCGCGATCGGTTACACGCTGGTATTCGGGGTCCTGCACCTCGTTCACCTCGCCCACGGCGAAGTCTTCATGATCGGGGCCTTTATCGGTCTCCAGGTCGTGCTGCTGGCCGGCGGCGGCGTGACGGCCGCGATTGCCGCTTCGGCGCTGTCGGGCGCGGCGGCAGGGATTGCGATCTATCTCGTTGCCATCAAGCCGATCCGAGCGCGCAAGGGCCATTTTCTCGCGCCGATGATCAGCACCATCGGCGCAGGGGTCGTGCTGCAGGAGCTGGCGACCCGGACATTCGGCGGGGAGCAGGTCGGCTTCCCCGTGCAAATGGACAGCCAGATCTGGCATTTCGGCGGGGTCACGCTGACCTCGGTTCAAATCGTCATTCTCCTGGTGTCGCTCGGCCTGATGCTGGCCCTGCACCTGTTCGTGACGATGACGCGTGTCGGGATGGCGATGCGCGCCACCGCGGAAAGCATGACCATCTCGCATACGCTCGGCATCCGCAGCGAGCGCATCATCATCCTGACCTTTGCGATCGCCTCGGCCCTGGCGGGGGTCGCAGGCGTGCTGGTCGGAATGTCGTTCAATTCGATCTCGCCCTATATGGGCGTCGACATGGGCATCAAGGGGCTCGCCGCGATGCTGCTCGGCGGCCTCGGCAACGTCTATGGCGCCATGATTGGCGGACTCGTGATCGGCGTGGTCGAGGTGATCAGCGTTGCCTACCTCGCCTCATCCTATCGCGATGCCTTTGCCTTCCTCGTGATCATCGCGGTGCTGCTGCTCGGCCGCGCGGCATCTTCGGCTCCACCGATCACGTGGAGGCTTAGGGATGCTCGACCCCTATATCGAGTCGATCCTGATATTCACCGGGATCAACATCGTGCTGGCGCTGAGCCTCTATTTGCCGATCTCGGCCGGCTTGCTGTCGCTCGGGCAGGGCGGCTTCATGGCGATCGGCGCCTATGCATCGGCCTATCTTACCACGGAGCTGCGCTGGCCGTTCGCCTTGGCGTTGCTGATCGGAGGCCTCGCTGCCGGCGCCGTCGGCTTCCTGGTTGGTCTTCCATCGCTTCGGATCAAGGGCGTCTATCTCGTCATCATGACGATGGGTTTCGGCGAGATCGTTCGCGTCTTCTTTCTGAACTTCGAGCCGACAGGCGCTGCCTCCGGCCTCGGCGGAATCCCGCATTACACCACCCTGCCGGTCGTGATCATCGTCGCCGCGCTGGCCCTGCTGCTATGCTTCCAGATCCGCGAACTCCCGGATCGGTCGCGCCATCGAGGCGGTGCGCGAGGACGAACTGGCGGCCGAGGTCGTCGGTATCAATCTGACGCGGATCAAGGTCGCGGTGTTCGGCCTCGGCGCCTTCGTGGCCGGTATCGGCGGCGGATTGTTCGCGCATTACGCCACGTTCGTCGATCCCGCTCAGTTCGCATTCCACCGGTCGGCCGAGATCTTCATCATGGTGCTGCTCGGCGGCATGGGCAACTTCATGGGTGCGGCGCTGGGGGCGGTCGTGGTGACGATCCTTCCCGAGTTGCTGCGGCTCGGCAACGCGCAGGAATGGCGCATGACCGTGTTCGGCGCGCTGTTGATCGCGATCATGATTGTCCGGCCGTGGGGCCTGCTCGGAGCCAGGCGATGACGGCGACCGACGCGCCGCTGTTGCAGACGCGCGGGCTGACCCGGCGCTTCGGTGGCTATGCGGCCGTCGCAGACGTGCACCTTGCCGTTACGCGGGGCACGATTCACGCGCTGATTGGGCCGAATGGCGCCGGCAAGACCACGCTGTTCAACGTCATTACCGGCGTCCTGCCGCCAAGCGAAGGCGAGGTCCTGATCGAAGGCGTCGACGTTTCCGGCGCGCGGCCGGATCGCATCGCACGGCGTGGCGTGGTGCGGACGTTCCAGGGCGTTCGCTTGTTTCCGACCATGACCGCGCTTGAGAATGTCGAGGTCGGCCGGTTCTGCCGCACGCGCGGTGGTTTTCTGACGGCGTTGGCGCGTATTCCCGGAGTGGTGTCGGGGACCGAGGCTGCGACGCGCAAGCGCGCGGAAGAATTACTGGATCGTGTTGGTCTCGCCGATCAACGCGACATGCTCGCCAGCGAACTGGCGCTGGCCGATCAGCGCCGGCTCGAGATCGCCCGGGCCCTGGCCGCCGAGCCGCAACTGTTGCTGCTCGACGAGCCCGTCGCGGGAATGAACCCGGTCGAAGTGCATGAGGCTGGCGAGCTGTTCAAGTCGCTGTGCCGGGAAGGGACCACCATCCTGATCACCGAGCATCACATGAGCCTGGTGATGGCGATCTCCGACAAGATCACGGTGATGAATTACGGGCGCAAGATTGCCGAAGGCACACCGGACGAGGTCAGGCGCAATCCGGAGGTGCTGACCGCCTATCTCGGAACGGACGCCACCGCATGATGTTGTCTGCGACCGACATCCATGTGAGCTACGGCAAGATTGCCGCGGTCAGGGGCGTGTCGATCGAGATCGGCCGTGGCGAGATCGTCGCGTTGATTCGGCCAAACGGGGCCGGCAAGAGCACGCTGCTCAAGGCGATCGCCGGGCTGTTGCCGGTCCAGCGTGGCGCCGTGGCCTTTGAAGCCCGCGACATCGCGAACCGTCCGGCTGCCGAGGTGATGCGGCTCGGACTGGGGCTCGTGCTGGAAGGCCGTTCGACGCTCAAGCAGATGACGGTGCGCGAAAACCTCGTGCTCGGCGCTTACGCCCGCCACGATCACGCGCTCATTGCCAAGGACATGGACCAGATGCTGACGCGCTTCCCGGCGCTGCGCGATCGCCTCAAGCAGCGCGCCGGCACGCTGTCGGGCGGCGAGCAGCAGATGCTGGTTATCGCACGGGCGCTGATGTCGCGGCCGCGGCTGTTGATGCTGGACGAACCCTCGCTCGGGCTCGCACCGCTCGTCACCGCCAGGATCTTCGAACTGATCCAAGAATTGAGGTCCATTGACGGGGTGACGGTGCTGCTGGTCGAGCAGAACGCCAATCAGGCCCTTCAGCTCGCCGATCGCGCCTACGTCATGGAGAACGGCGCCATTGCTTTGCAGGGCAGGGACCTTGGCAACGATCCTCGCGTGCGCGAGGCGTATCTCGGAGTGTGACCCATGAGCGTAGATCAACGTTCCGCAGACGGCGGTTATTCCATCTTCAGGGAGACCATGGCGGACATGACGTTTCCCGAACTGGCACAGGCTGCGGCTGGTCGCGCGGTCGTGCTCTGGGGACTGGGCGTCATCGAGCAGCACGGGCCGCATCTGCCGCTCGCCACGGATGTCTATATGCCACAGGAATTGCTGCGGCGCGTGCGCAAACTGCTCGCCGCAAGAGGCGTCAACAGCGTGATCATGCCGCCGTTCTATTGGGGCGTGAACCAGGTCAGCGGGCTGTTTCCGGGCAGTTTCGTGGTTCGCCCCGAAATCATGATCGAATTGATGGTCGACCTGATCAAGAGCCTGAAGAAGGACAGCTTCGCAAAACTGTTCTGCGTGTCGGGTCACGGCGACGCGCTGCATAACCGCACGGTCCATGCCGGCATCAAGCGCGGCGCGGACAAATCCGGCGTCAAGGCCTGGTTCGTCGGCGCGCCGTCATTCTTCAAGCGGATTGGGCTCGAGGCCGGCGATCCCTGCCTCCTGCCGACCAGTGGCGAGGTGGAGCGACCCGGCAAATATTTCGACGTTCACGCCGGGCGATTTGAAACATCGTCCATGTGGGCGAGCTATCCCCAGCTCGTAAAGGACGAGCTGCTGCCGTCGTTGAAGTCGACCGATTTCGAGCTCGCTGATATCGCCGAATGGCGCAAGGGCGGCGAGCACGCGCTGCGCAAGACGCCGGCGGGCTATCTCGGCGATCCCGCGGCATCGGACCGCGGCTTCGGCGAAGCGCTGATGGCCGCTCATGCCGAGCTCGTGGCGGCGGCGATTGCGGACAAGCTCGGGTCCGAGCCATGAGTACCAACAACCCCGACCTCATTCTCTGCAACGGCCGCGTCCATACCGTGGATGCCGCCGACAGCACGGCCGAAGCACTGGCGATCCGCGACGGCGAAATCCTCGCCGTCGGCCGCTCCAGCGATATTGTCGCGATGCGCGGCAAGGAGACAGAGGTCGTCGACCTCAAGGGCCGCGCCGTTGTGCCGGGCTTCGTCGACGGCCATCCTCATCTCGACGACGTCGGATTGCGGATGGTGCTGCCGTCCTTTGACAATCCGAAATCGATCGATGAAGTCCTTGCCGTCGTTCGCGCCGAAGTCGCAAGGCGCAAGCCGGGCGAATGGATCGTGTTCAACCCGCTCGCGGGCGAGCCCGAAGCGTTCTCCTATCCCAAGGTGTTCGGCGAGGGTGGCTGGCCGACGCGGCACGATCTCGACAAAGTCTCGCCGAATAATCCCGTCTACATCCAGCCGCAATTGATGTTGGCGCCGGGCGCGGCGGTGGCCAATTCGGCAGCGCTACGGGCGGCAGGGCTCGATCGCAACGTCGCAGGCCCCGATGGCGTCGTGATCGGCAAGGATGATGCAGGCGAGCTGACCGGCGTATTTCTCGACTACAACTTCCCGAAAATGATGCCCGATACGTTCGGCGGCTTCCATCCCGGTCGCGCGTTTTTTCCGATGATCCCCTCGATCACCCAGGAGACCGTCCAGCGCGGCATCGAGGCGGCGATGCGCGCGTTCAACCAGGCCGGCATCACCGCGATCTACGAGGGACACGGAATTCCCAAGGGTCCGCAGCGCGCCTATCTCGACCTGTGGACGCGCAAGGAGCTGACGGTGCGGACCTATTTCGTGATCTCCTATCCGGTCGCGATCTACAACGACCCGGCCGCGCGCGACCGGCTGATCGAAGAGACGGCGCTGTATGCCGGCGGCGACGGCTTTGGCGATGATCTCTTGAAATTCGGCGGGCTCGGCTTTTCGTTCGACAGCGCCACCGCGATCGGGGCCTCGCTGATGCGCCAGCCTTATCTCGGCGCGCGCGGCCATCCCTGGACCGGGATTCAGCTCACCAGCGACGACAATTTTCGCGACATACTGTTCCGCGCCGCGCGCGCCGGCTTGCGGCTGCAGGTGCAATGCGCCGGCGGTGGCGCGATCGACAAGGTACTCGGGATATTCCAGGAGATCGCCCGCGAGATGCCGATCCGCGATCGCCGCTTCGTCATCGAGCACTGCCAGTTTCCGAGCGCGGAGAACATGGCGTTATGCCGCGAACTCGGCGTGATCCCGACCAGCACCACCAATTTCCTGTGGAACTACGGCTCGGTCTATCTGCGCAGCTTCGGCGAGAAGCTGGCGGCCGATGCGATACCGTTCCGCAGCTGGCTCGATGCCGGCGTGCCGGTGGCGCAATCCACCGACGGTCGTCCCTATGATCCGATCTTCTCGTTCTGGCAGATGCTGGCGCGGCGCGACGGCGTCACCGGACATGTGTTTGGACTGCCCGGACAGAAACTGACGCGCCACGAGGCGCTGCGGCTTTACACCCATAACGCGGCACGCGCGGCGTTCTGGGAGCATCGCATCGGCTCGCTTGAAGCCGGCAAGCTCGCCGATCTCGTGGTGCTTTCGGACGACATCATGACCATGCCGGAAGACGACATCCGCAAGGCGCGCGTGCTGGCCACCTTGCTCGGCGGCAAGGTGGTTCATGACACCGGACTGTTTGAATAGGACCGCAACAAGTTGGTGGAGGCGACAATGGCGAAGCGACTGCTTGACACGGCGGAGAAGCGGCTCGACCCCGCCCATACGGCGGTCATGGTGATCGACATGCAGAACGATTTCTGCGCCGAGCAAGGATATGTCGAACGGGTGGTCGGCAAGGAAACCTCGGCCTGTCGCGCCGTGGTGCCGGCGATCATGGATCTGGTCGCGGCCGCGCGCGAACGGCAGGTGCCGGTATTCTGGATCAAGGCGAACTACGATCCGGAGCGCTTGCCCGAGGGAATGCTGGCCAAGCAGCGCGAGAAGAGCAGTGAAATCTGCTGCGGCAGCGGAAGCTGGGGCGGCGAATTCTATGGCGTGACGGCGGCGCCGGGCGAGGCGGTCATCGAGAAGAATTGCTACAGCGCCTTCGTCGGCACTGATGTCGAGAAGCGGCTGCGCGATCGCGGCATCCGCACGCTGGTCTTTGCGGGCGTCCAGACCAATGTCTGTGTCGAGAGCAGCCTGCGCGACGCGGTCTGCCGAAACTTCCATGCCGTGCTCGCCGGCGATTGCGTCGCCTCCCACACCGCGCCGCTCCATGAGGCGACACTGAAGAACGTACAATTCCTGTTTGGCGATGTGCTTGATCGCGCTGCAATCAGGCATGCCTGGTCGCGGGCGCTGGAGGCGAGAGCATCGTGAAGGTCTCGCGCGGGCAGGCCATGAAAGCCGAAAAGGTGGTGTATTTCAGGGCCTTCCGTTTAGATTGAAGGCGACAAGAATCAGGGGCTGCTATATCTATTGGCACCAGATATCGGATGAAACCGGGCTTTCGGGCCGAGAACAGATGACATGATGACCAAGACGAGCTTGCTCTGGGGACCGGCTCCCCGCCGCCAGATTGACGCGCCGAAGACGCTGGCCGACGAGGCCTATCAGCGCATCCACGACGACATCATTCGCGGTGAGTTCGCACCCAACGACAAGCTGCAGCCGGATGCGCTGCGCGAGCGCTACGATATCGGCCTCAGCCCGGTGCGCGAAGCGCTGTCGCGCGTTGCGCTTGAGGGACTGGCGGTCGCTGAAGGACAGCGCGGCTTCTTCGTGGCGCCGGCTACTCGCGAAGAGCTGCTTGATATCGCCGACCTGCGCATCAATTTTTCGGTGCTGTCGCTGGAGCGGTCGATCCGCCATGGCGGCGACGAATGGGAGAACGCGGTCGTCACGACCTACTATCAGCTCAACAAGCTGGAAAATCAGGCCCATCGCGAACCGCACACGTTTCACGATGAATGGGAGCGCCGCAATCGCGCCTTCCATCAGGCACTCGAATCCGGCTGCGGCTCGCCCTGGCTGCTGCACTTCTGCGACATTCTCTACGATCAGCTCGAGCGCTATCGCCGCCGCTTCGTCGTCTACACCGACATCGACCCGACGATCGCCGAGGAGCACAAGAAGATCAAGGAACTGGCGCTCGCCCGCGACCTCAACGCCTGCAAGGTGTTGAAGCAGCATTTCGAGCATGCCGCGCGCGTGATCGGCGGCATGATGGAGAAGGTCGAGGGCGGCAAGGCCGTGCAGCCGGCCAAAAAGGAAAAGGCGGCGGTGCGCGCCAAGGAAAAGCCCGCGGCCAAGCGGACGCGCGTCCGCGTCGCCTGACAACCCCTGTTTGATTCCGGTCTCATCGACGGCGCCCGCTGGCGCAGCGCGGTCGGGCGCGTCCCGTTGCCGCTGACCCCTGCTTAATTAAAAAAGCTGATTGTAATAAATTATACGTCGAATAATATACTTCTGGACATTCGATATGGAGGGATTTGATGCGCAACGCGTCTGCAGCATCGTTCGCGCGCGTCTGGATGCAGGGTGCCGCCCTGTTCGGCGTCGTTCTGTTCGGCAGCAGCCTGGCCGCCGGGCCCGCCTTGGCCGATTACAAGATCGGCATCCTGATGCCCCTCTCCGGCAAAGGTGCGTCGTACGGCCAGCACCAGGAAATTGCCATGCAGATGGCGCTGGAAGAGCTCAAGAAGGCGGTCAAGGGCGAGAAGATCGAAACCGTCGTCTATGACACCCGCGGCGAAAACGCCGAGGCGATCAATCTCACCCGCAAGCTGATTTTCAACGACAAGGTTCTGGCGATCATTGGACCGTTCTTCAGCGCGGAATGCGAGGTCGCGTTCCCGATCGCCGTGCAGAACAAGACGCCGATCGTGACGGCGTCCTCCGCCAAGCCGGGCATCGCGGCCAAGAACCGGCCGTGGGCGTTCCGCAACGCGCTGTCGTCGGACCAGATGAACGGCTACCTGCTCGATGTCTGGCTGAAGCGAAACCCGGTCAAGTCGGTGGTCATCCTGACCGACGTCAAGGACGCCTTCACCAAGGTCGACGGCACCGTCGTCTTCCCGACCGAGCTCAAGCAAAAGAACGTGCAGGTGCTCGACAATATCTCCTACCAGACCGGTGACATCGATTACTCGGCGCAGGTCACCAAGGCCAAGGGGCTCAATCCCGAAGGCATCGTCGTTGCCGGTCTTTATAACGAGGGCGGCAACGTGGTCCGGGAAATTCGCAAGCAGGGCATGAAGCAGCCGATCGTCGGCGCGCTCGGCATGTCGGAGCCGCGCTTCCTCGACATCGCGGGGCCGGCGGCCGACGGCACCACGGTAGTCAATCCGTTCTGGCCGGATGACCCCGACCCGAAGGTTCACGCCTGGGTCGTCGAGTATGAGAAACGCGCCAAGGTGGCGCCGGGCAATACGGCTGCATTGATGTACGACACCATCATGCTGACCAAGGGCTGCATCGAGAAATCCGGCGTCACCAACAAACCGGACGACCTCGCCGCGGATCGTGAGCGCATCAAGGATTGCCTGACGCAAGCCAAGAATGTTCCGGGCATCGCCGGCCCGATGTCTTTCAATGCCGATGGCGACGCCCAGTTGCTGCCGACGGTGCTGGTGGCAAAGGGCGGCAAGTGGCAAGCGCTCAAGGAGTGAGGCGGGGGGCCGGCCGCTCAGGGTGAACGGCTGTGCACGGGATCGAGCAGCCAGCGCATTTCGCGCCCCAGCGGATCACGGGGATCGGCAAGATGCTGGACCAGCGAGCGCGCTTCGTCGGGTAGCACCACGAAGTGGGTTTCCCTGTTCCGCGCCTGTAGCCCCGTGTGGTGAGCCAGCGTCTTTCGCCTGACGTCCGCATTGTTGCGGCGCGCCGCCCAAATCGTGGCAACGACGTCGAATTCGGCCAGCGCATCGGCAACGGGCTGTAACGCATCGTCGGCAAACGCATCGACCGTGATCAGTCCGACGGCGCCCGCGATCGAACCGCTCCGGCAGAGATCGAGGACGGCCCGGCAAACTGCCGGCGCCAGATCCCGATCGGCGAGGAATATGGTCGCACCGGAGATGGCGCACTGCTTCACGGCATCGGCGATGTCGGCCGCCGTCGTCTCATTGACGGCGATATTGCAGCCGGTCTCCAGCACGTTCCAGCCTTCCGATACGCAAGCTTCGATGAAGGCCGCACCGCCGGTTTCGCTGCCCTTGCGCCAGGCCCAGACCAGCAGCCGATCGCTGCTCCGCTTCGGCCTCGCCAGCGTGGGTGCGCTGGCAAACGATGCGGCAGGTTTCAAGGCGGTGCGCTTCATTTCTCAGCGCTCCGCAACCTGGACGTGGACCGGACTGCAGCTCGATCCGTTGACGGGCGCGATCACATCCATCGGACAGTTCGACAGCGCGACGATGCAGTCGCAGATCGCCTCGAACTCGATAAAATCGCCGGGCTTGGTGACGCCGGGCTCGATGATCCAGTGACCTTTGCCGCAATCGTGATGGTAGTTCATGAAGAGATCCATGGTGTCCGGGATGTCTTCAGGCAGCAGCCCGAACGGTGCCATCAGGTCGGCTATCACCTCGTGGCAGCCGCGTCGGCCGGGATGGCCGTAATATTCATAGAGCTCGCGGTTGCACATCCGGTGATGCACGTCGTGAACGCCGACGCGCTCGGCGTGGTCGGCCGTGATCTGCATCAACGGCGTGCAGATGGTCGATAGCAGTATGTCGCCGGGCACGAGCTTGTCGCGCGGCACGAACTTCTGACCTGGCGTGGGCTTGTAGCGGGTGCGCGAATAGGAGGTCGACAGCTTGTCGCGCGGGTTGGCGCGGTTGAACACGGCCATGTCGACGACCTGCAATCCCGCGAGGTCGGTGATCCGCAAGGTTTCGCCTGCCGCGACAAAGGCGATGCAGCCGGTCTTGGCGGGCAAGACATAGTCGTAGACGATTCGTTCCGGCGCGAATGCGGCAGTCCCTTTCATCGCAGAAGACTCCTGTGACCGGGTGCGAGATGAAGTTCGGCAGCTTTGACGCCATGCGAGGTGGCGGAGCGATGACGCGCAAAGATTTCCATGTCGTGGCCGGGCAACATCCGCGCGAGGTCATCGCCGGCGACGGCCCGGATGCGTTCGATTTCCGCCAGCATGTTCCAGGGATTGCCTTGTAGATAGCCGGGAGGCCACATCCGCTCGGCGCAGAAATAAGAGTAGCAGACGTCACCTGCGAGCGCGAACGGGCCGGCCGATGTCTCGACTTCCAGCCACTGGATGCCGAAACTATGGGTGTCGCGGGCGAGCCGGCAGGTGACGCCGTCGCGCAGCCGGTGGTCGCCATCGAGGAACGTCACGCGGCCTTGCGCGATGGCGGCCTCGAGTGCGCGAAAATTGTTCTCGTCGAGCGACGAGAACACCCAGCGATCCTTGGTGACCCCGCCGCTTCCGTAGCGGGCGAGGACGCTCTTCCAACTCTCGTATTCATGGCGTTGCACGAAGATGCGTGCGTTCGGGAAGGCGTCGAGATTGCCGGCATGGTCGAAATGCAGATGGGTCAGCACCAACGTGTCGATCTCGCCGGCTGCGACGCCGTGGCGCGCAAGGATTTCGTCGCTGCGCACGAAGTCCTTGAAGCCGGGGCCGGTCATGGAGGCGGCCGAGGCAAAGCCGGTATCGACCAGAATGCGTTCACCGGCCGCCGATTGCAGCAGCGAGAAGATCATGGGGACTGCGGTCGTGCCCTGGTTGCTGGCGACCGGCGTGCCGCGAACGAAGTCCAGCGGCAACCGCCCTTCGGCGAACTGAAACGTCCAGATGCTCCAATCGCTCATGTCGTCTCGCGTTCCTCGCCGCCGCAATCCGCCATTGCCTCAAAACAGTCCGGTGTCGTGAACCGGCTTGCCGCCGAGCAGGGTGGTGAGCACCTTGGTGTCGGGGATGCGGTCCTCGTCAACAGTCATGATATCTTGCGACAGGATCGCGATATCGGCGAGTTTGCCAGGCTCGATCGAACCGATGCGATGCTCCCAGAACGCAGCATAGGCCGCATTGTAGGTTGCCATGCGCAGCGCCTCGTTGCGGGTGATCTTCTGGCGCGGCAGGCCGAAGGCCCGGCCGGTCACCCCGCCCTTGCGCGCGAGGCTCTGCCAAAATGTGAAAATCGGGTCGTATGGCCGCCCGTCGGTCGACTGCGAGATCATGACGCCGCCGTCGATCCAGTCGCGCAGCGGAACGGCGTCGGCCGCCATCTCTTCGCCGAAGCAGCGCAGGTAAATGCTGTCGTAGTTCCACAGGAAATTGGTGGTGGTCGTTGCGACCACGCCGAGGCGGCGGCAGATCGCCATGTTCTCTGCCGTCGGGAACTGGCAGTGTTCGATCACCCAGCGCTTGCCGAGGATCGGGATCTCCTTGTTGATGGTTTCGAACATCGACAGCACCTTGTCGATCGCCCCGCCGCCGGCGCATTGCACCTGGACCCGCAAATTGGCCCGCGCGGCGCGGAACAGGCCGTCGAGAAACGCTTCGTCCGGCGTGTGCTGCACGCCGGTCCAGGCATAACCGCGCGCGCCGACATAGGGCTCACGCATCAGGCAGGCGCCGATCGCAGTCGCGCTGTCGAAGGAATAGCCGAGCCCGCCGTAGCGCAGCAGGTCATCGCCGAAGCCATCGCCCGCGGCGTAAAGCGCGGTTTCGTCGATCAGCTTCTGCCCTTTCTCGGTGTCGAGAAAAAACGGCTGCGGCCAGGAAATGACGAAATAGGTCCGCACCGACAATTGCCGTCGCCGCCACAGATCGGCATAGGCGATCTGCTGCGGCTTGGGGATGCCGTGGCCCTCATAGATTGCGGTGACGCCGGCGCGGTTGAAGGCGTGCATGCCGGCTTCCACCGCGCGGTTCATGTAGGCCTGATCCATGGGTGGGATCATCGGGAACAGCGCGCGCTTGCCGCGGATGGTGCCGTAGGTGTCGGGCATCAGTTTCGGAAAATTGAAGTCGCGGAAGATGCCGGTTGGCTTGCCGTTTTTGTCGGTGTCGATCTCGACGCCGGCCGGCGCCTCGGTCGATGCGGTGATACCCGCAAGCCGGATCGCGGCGGAATTCGCGATGGCAAAGCCGGGCGCGATCAGTCCCGGCGGCTCGATATAGACGGGATTGTCGGGCGAGACCTTGTCGAGGTCGTTTCGATTGGGCCAGCGGCCTTCGCGCAACGCGGCCGGAAAGGCAAAGGCCTCCGGCTCGCTCGCGACGGGATTGCAGACGATCCACTCGCCGGGTTTACGCGTTGCCACCTCGCGCTTGATCACCGCCAGGATGTCGTCGATCGACTTTGCGCCGTCGAACGACGGTTTGAGGAAACGGATGCCGACGCCGTCCATATGCGGGTGGCCGTCGAAGAAGCCGGGTACCGCGGCGTGGCCTTCGAGGTCGATCTTGCGCGTGCCCGGGCCGGCCAGTTCAAGGACGTCCCTGGAGGAACCGACGGCGAGAATGCTGTCGCCGCGGATGGCCACCGCTTCGGCGACGGAATCCTGTCCGTCCACGGTATAGATGCGGCCGTTATGCAGGATTTTATCGGGATGGATCATGGGGACGTCATGGCCCGCTGAATGAAGGCCACGGCCGCGAAACGCGCCCAGGCGGTACGATTTTTCTTTATTAAACAGATAGGATTTATGAAATCAATGGATTTTATGAGACGATTTGGCTAGGTTGCAGCCGCCTTGCGCGACCACGGAGCCGGAAGCATGAACCAAGCCCTCTCAAACACAGGAACCGCACATCCGCTGCTGTCCAATTTCATCGATGGGCGCTTTGTCGAAGCGGGCGGGCGCACCTTCGAGAATCGCAATCCGGTCAATGGCGAGTTGGTCAATCTTGTCGGCGAGGCCGATGCCTCTGCGGTCGATCAGGCGGTGACGGCGGCGCGCCGCGCGCTGAAAGGGCCGTGGGGAAGGATGAGCGAGCAGGAGCGGGCGGCGCTGCTGCGCAAGGTTGCGGACGGCATCATGCGCCGCTTCGACGAGTTTGTCGCCGCCGAAGTCCGTGACACCGGCAAGCCGGCCTCGCTCGCCTCGCACATCGACATTCCGCGCGGCGCGGCCAACTTCAACATCTTTGCCGATCAGGTTCTGACGCTGTCGACCGAGACATTCCGCATGGCGACACCCGACGGCGCCGGCGCGCTCAACTATGCGATCCGCGTGCCGCGCGGCGTCATCGCGGTCGTCTGCCCGTGGAACCTGCCGCTGCTGCTGATGACCTGGAAGGTGGCGCCGGCGCTGGCTTGCGGCAATACCGTCGTCGTGAAGCCGTCGGAGGAGACGCCAACCACCGCGACGCTGCTCGGCGAAGTGATGAACGAGGCGGGCATTCCGCCGGGCGTCTACAACGTCGTCCATGGTTTCGGGCCCGGCAGTACCGGCGAATTCCTGACCCGCCACCCCGGCGTTGATGGCATTACCTTCACCGGCGAAACCGCAACCGGCAGCGCGATTATGAAGGCGGCAGCTGAGTATGTGCGGCCGGTCTCGTTCGAGCTTGGCGGCAAGAATGCCGCCGTCGTATTCGCCGATTGCAATCTCGACAAGGCCATTGAAGGCACGATGCGCTCGGTATTCGCCAATTGCGGCCAGGTGTGCCTCGGCACCGAACGCGTCTATGTCGAGCGCCCCATCTTCGATGCCTTTGTCGCGCGGCTGAAGGCGGCGGCAACGAAGCTCAAGCTGGGCGATCCCTTCGACAAAGCGACTACGATGGGGCCGTTGATCAGCCAGGAGCATCGCCGCAAGGTGCTGTCCTTCTACGAAAAGGCCAAGGCTGATGGCGCCGAACTGGTGCTCGGCGGCGGCGTACCGAAACTCGAGGGCGCTTTCAGCGAAGGATCATTCATCGAGCCAACCATCTGGACCGGCCTGCCGGAGACCTCGTCAGTGGTTCGCGACGAAATTTTCGGCCCTTGCTGCCACATCGCGCCGTTCGACAGCGAGGAGGAAGCAGTCAGCACGTGCCAACGACAGCCGCTATGGCCTTGCGACCTCGATCTGGACCGAAAATCTTGCCCGGGCACATCGCGTCGCCGCGGAAATCGAGGTCGGCATCACCTGGGTGAATTCCTGGTTCCTGCGCGACCTCAGAACGCCGTTCGGCGGATCCAAGCAATCCGGCATCGGGCGCGAGGGCGGGGTTCATTCCATGGAATTCTACACCGAGCTGCGCAACGTTTGCGTCAAGCTTTGATCAGATCCTACAGAGAAGGTTGTAACCACCATGTTGACGGAAAAAGAACGTTCCCAGGCCGCCGATATCCTGATGGAAGCCGAGCGGACCCGCAAACCCGCCTTGCAGCTTTCCAAGACCTTCGCGAATATCGAAGTAGAGGATTCCTATGCGATCCAGAGCGAGGTGACGCGGCGAAAAATCGCACAGGGGCGACGCCTGATCGGCCACAAGGTCGGCCTCACCTCGAAGGCGATGCAGGCCTCATCGCAGATTGACGAGCCGGACTATGGCCATCTGCTTGACGACATGATGCTGCCTGATGGCGCCAAGGTGCCGCACGCCAACTACTGCGTCCCGCGCGTCGAGCCGGAACTGGCGTTCGTGCTGGGCAGTCCGCTGAAGGGGCCGGGCATTGGCCTGCTCGACGTGCTGCGGGCGACGGAATATGTCGTGCCGGCGATCGAGATCATCGACGCACGGTTGCAGAACCCGCGCAAGATCATGGATACCGTTGCCGACAACGGCGCTGCGGCCGGCATCATCCTCGGCGGTCGACCGGTGAAAGCCACGGAGGTCGATCTGCGCTGGGTCGGCGCCATCTTCTATCGCAATTCCGAGATCGAGGAGACCGGTCTTGCCGCCGGCGTGCTCGGCCACCCCGCCATGGGCATTGCCTGGCTTGCCAACAAGGTCGGCCGTTTCGGCACGGTGCTGGAGCCCGGTCATGTGATGCTGTCGGGCTCGTTCACGCGGCCGGTTTGGGCCGACAAGGGCGATACCCTGCACGCCGACTTCGGCCCGCTTGGCGCCGTGGCCGTGCAGTTCACGTAAGAGAGGACGGATGCAAACGCCGCAGAACGCCTTCAAGCGCCGGCTGCTGGCCGGCGAATTGCAGATCGGTCTCTGGTGCAGCCTGGGCAGCAATATCGCGGCCGAGATTATCGGCGATGCCGGGTTCGACTGGGTGCTGCTGGACACCGAGCACGCACCGAACGAGCCGCCGGATGTCCTCGCCCAGCTTCAGGCATTCGCCGTCGGCACCGCACAGGTGGTCGTGCGTCCGGCCTGGAACGATGCCGTGCTGATCAAGCGCCTGCTCGATATCGGGGCGCAGACCTTGCTCATTCCCTTCGTGCAGAATGCCGAAGAGGCGCGGCAGGCGGTCGCTGCCTGCCGCTACCCGCCGGCCGGCATCCGCGGCATCACGACCGGCGGTCGCGCCGCCCGTTTTGGCCGCGCCACTTCCTACCTGAAGGAGGCCGATCGGCAGGTCTGTGTGCTGGTGCAGGCGGAAACGCTCGGCGCAATCGACCGCATCCCGGAAATCGCGGCGGTGGAGGGTGTCGACGGGGTGTTCGTCGGCCCCTCCGATCTCAGTGCATCGATGGGGCATATCGGCAATCCGCTGCATCCGGACGTTCAGCGCGCGATCGAAACGGCGGCGCAACGGATCCGGGATGCCGGCAAGGTGTCCGGCATCCTCACCGCAGTTGAGGCGGATGCGCGCCGCTACATCGAGTGGGGCTATCGCTTCGTCGCCGTCGGCACGGATATCGGGTTGCTCGCGAAGAATACCGATGCGCTGGCGGCAGCGTTCCGCAAGCCATGAAAGGTAAGCCATGAAAGGCAAGCCATGAAAGGGATGGCATCGATTGCCGATACGATGTTGAATATCGGGATGTATCAGCTTTTTCGCCCGCTTGCCGCGGCCGAAACCGCTTCTTGAATGAGGAGATGACAATGCAACAGCTTCCGGTCGTGAAAGCTTCAGGAGATCGCCAGGGAACTCGCCGAGAGCGGCAAGCGCGTCAAGGTGCTGTGGCAGGAGCCGGGCTCGCTCGCCTTCGTGGCCCGCGGCCGCGAATACCGCAGCGAATTCCACATCAACGGCAGTGACGAAGTCACCTACATGATCAAGGGGACGATGAACCTGCATTACCGGACGCCGGAGGGCAAGGAAGAGATTTGCGTGATTCCGGAAGGCTCGACCAACTGGATGCCGCCGGGCGTGCCGCACTCGCCGCGGTTTCCGCCCGACGCTTTTGCGCTCATCATCGAGCGACAGCGCCATGCCGACGAGATCGACAAGTTTCACTGGTACTGCCAGAGCTGCGGCAATTTCCTGCACGAGGAAACCTTTGTCGTCAGCGACTATCGGGCCGACCCGGTGTCGCTGGCCTACAAGCGCTTCTTCGACAACGAAGATGCGCGGACGTGCAAGAAATGCGGCACGGTGATGCCCAACGCGCTGGCGCAGGCGCCCAAGGCGTCTTGACGAAAGGAACCGCAACGTGCCCAAGCAATTCGTCACTTCGGCCAACGCGCCGACCACCGGCTTCACCGATCTGCAGAAGCCGCCGCCGATCGCGCAGGCCATCCGGTTCGGCAACATGCTGTTCGTGTCGGGCCAGGGACCGCTCGATCCCGTCAACCAGGACCGTGGTCGAAGGTGATATCGAGGTGCAGACCCGCCGCACGCTCGACAATCTGCTGAGCGTGCTGGAGGCCGGAGGAGCCACGCTTGCCAACGTCGTCAACATGCGCGTGATCCTGCGTGATGTGGCCGACTTCCCGCGCTTCAACGAGGTGTTCCGGACCTATTTCGAGAACGACCGCGTCACGCGCACCTGCGTCGGCGGCACGCCGCATCGCAAGGGCGTCAATGTCGAGATCGACTGCGTGGCGATGTTCGACTGAACCGCGGGCCGTCGGACCCGGTCCTTCTGCCAGTGGTTCAGGCAATGCCCATGTAGGCCTGCTGCACCATCGGGTTGACGGCCAGTTCATCCGTCGGCCCGCTGATCCTGACGCGTCCGGAATCGACCACCACGCCGCGCGTCGTCAGCTCGAAGGCGGTCGCCACATCCTGCTCCACCAGCAGCAGCGAAAGGCCTTCGTGCATGATCTGCCGCAGCGTGGCGCTGAGCTGGTCGACGATCTTCGGCGCGAGGCCAAGCGACAGCTCGTCGATCATCAGAAGCTTCGGCCGGCTCATGATGCCGCGCGCGATCGCGCACATCTGCTGCTCGCCACCGGAGAGGGTGCCCGCTGCCTGATAGCGTCGCTCGGCGAGGATCGGAAACAGCGTCAGCATGCGGTCGAGATCGCGGCGGATATCCGCCCGGTCGCTGCGCAGATAGGCGCCGGTCAGGAGGTTGTCGATCACGTTCATCGGGCCGAACAGGCGACGGCCTTCCGGCACGTGCACGATGCCGTGGCTCAGGATCTGTCGCGGGGTCCGATTGGTGATGTCCTCGCCGCGGAATTCGATCCCGCCGGACCGGGTGCGAAGCAGGCCGGAGATGGTGCGCAACAGCGTACTCTTGCCGGCACCGTTGGAGCCGACCAGGCAAACCGCCTCGCCTTCCTCCACTTGGAGATCGATCCCCCACAGCACCTGGACGTCGCCATATCCCGACGTCACGTGCTTCACGCTCAGTAGCGGCTGCGTCATCGGCGCTCCATCTGGCGTTCGGCAAAGCGGGAGCCGAGATAGGCTTCGATGACGCGGGGGTCGCGGATGACCTCGTCGGCCGGATCGTCGGCGATCAGCTCGCCATGATGCAGCACGATGATGCGGCTGCACAGGCCGGTGACGACCTTGAGCAGGTGCTCGATGATGACGATGGAAATGCCGCGGGAGGCAATGGCGCGGATCAGGTCGAGCGCCTGTTCGATTTCCGTCGTATTCAGCCCGGCGTTGACCTCATCGAGCAGCAGGATATGCGGGTTCATCGCCAGGCTCTTGGCAAGCTCGAGCCGCTTGCGGTAAGCGAGCGTCAATTGCTCGGCCGGACGGTCAGCGAAGGCGGCAAGCCCCGTGAAGGTGAGATGCTCCATGGCGATGCGGCGGGCTTCTTCCATGGATGCTGATGCCGGCGGCGAACATCGCGCCCGCCATCACGTTTTCCGCGACCGTCATCGAAGGGAACGGCTGCACGACCTGGAAGGTGCGGGCGATGCCGCGCGCCGATATCTGAAACGGCTTGAGGTGCTGGATCGGTTCGCCCTTGTGCAGGATTTCGCCGGAGCTCGCCGGAAAGACGCCGGTGATGATGTTGACCAGCGTACTCTTGCCGGCGCCGTTCGGGCCGATCAATCCGACGATCTGTCCCGGCTCGAGTTTCAGCGAGACATTGTGGATGGCGCGGACGCCGCCGAAGGAGCGGCAGACATTCCTGAGCTCGAGCAGTGCGGTCATGCCGAGGCCGCCTTGCGCCAGTATTTGCGGGGATCGAACGACGCGAGGCCCGAAGGCAGGAACAGGATCAGCACCACAATGAGGAAGCCGAGCACGCCGGTATGGAGCTGGAGGAAGTTGCGCCAGACGAATTCGTCGAGGGCGAGGAAGGCGACCGCGCCGATCGCCGGCCCAAACACGGTGCCCATGCCGCCAAGCAGGGCCATCATGATCGGCTTGATCGAGAACAGCACGTCGTAGACGTCGGATGGCTCGATATAGCCCGTCCACGAGGCATAGACGGCGCCGGCGGCGGAGGCGAGCGCACCGCATAGCGTGAACGCGATGACCTTGTAGCGCGTGGTGTCGATGCCGACGATATTGGCGGCATCTTCGTTCTGGCGGATGCAGTTCAGGGCAAAGCCGAGCCGGTTATGGGCGACGATGTAGGTCACGATCAAGGCCACGGCCGCGAGCGCGAACATCACGTAGAAGAAAAACACCGCGAGCGCTGTCGGCGACCAGCCGAAGAACGGCAAATTGAGGCCCATGCCGCCGCCGGTCAGGCTGGTCCAGCCGTTGGTGAGTTCGCGCAGCACCTCGGCGACGACAAGCGTTGCGATCGCAAAGGCATGGCCGCGCAGTCGCAGCAGCACGAAGCCGAGCAGCAGCGCAAACGCGGTGCCGACGATGACCGCAAAGGCCCAGGCGGCGGCAATCGGAATTCCGCTCGCCTGCAGAACTGCGCCCGAATAGGCGCCGAGCCCGAAGAAGGCGGCGATCGCCGAACAGCGGATAGCCGGCAAAGCCACCGATCACGTTCCACGCCATGGTGAGGGTGGCGTACATGAAGGTGATGGTGGCAAGCCGCAGGATATAGTTGTTGCCGACCAGCGGCAGCAGGACGAGTGCCGCCACGACGATCGCCAGCACGATGCCTTGTCGCTTTGTCATCAGTATCCCTTGACGCCGAGGATGCCGTGCGGCCGCACCAGCAGCAGAACGATCAGCACGATGAAGGCCAATGTCAGCGCATATTCCGATCCGAACAGCACCGCGCCAAAACTTTCCAGCAGGCCGAAACAAAGGCCGCCGACGGCAGCGCCCGGCACGCTGCCGATGCCGCCGAGCACGCAGATGACGAACGCCTTGCTCAGGAACAGCGGCCCGGAGAGCGGGGCGATGGGGAACGACACGCTGAGCAGGCTGCCGGCCGCAGCGGCCAGCGCCGCGCCGAGCGCGAACGTGATCGCGTAGGTGCGGCTCACGTCGATGCCCATCAGGAGCGCCGCCTCGCGGTCGAACCGCACCGCGACGATGGCGCGGCCGACCGAGGTCAACCGCAACAGCAGCCAGAGCAGGAAGATCAGCAGAAAGGCGATCGCAGTCGACAGCGCACGATCGAGCGGGACAAAGACACTGCCGAACTGCGCGATGCCGAGCGAATTCTGCAGCATGACCTTGCGGTAGTCCGCCGAGAACGACACCAGCATCGCGTTGTTGATCATCAATTCAAGGCCGAAGGTCAGGATCAGCGTGACCAGCACGGAACCCGCGACGACGCGGTTGATGATGCCGAGCTGGGTGTAATATCCGATCACCCCGACCACGAGCCCCGACGTGATCACCGACAGGAACGGATGAATGTCGTACAGCGTGTAGGAGAAATAGGCGATGTAGAAGCCGAGCACGATGAACGAGCCGTGCAGCAGGTTGATGATGTTCAGCACGCCCCAGACCAGCGAGAAGCCGGCCGCGATGCAGGCGTAGAGACCGCCAAGGATCAACCCATTGGCAAGATACTGGAAAAAGATCATCCGCCTGTCTTGCCCGTGTCGGTTGCCGCGGGGGAGCTGGCCGGAAGGCCGGCTCGCCCGGGATTTTTGGGAGAGTAGTAGAAGTGTGCCGCTATTTCTTGTCGAACCGGATCGGCGCCTGCGCGATCTCGGGGGGATCGACGACGACGGGCTTGCCGTTCTGGATCTGCATGGTCGGCGGCTTCAGCGAGTTGATCTGGCCGGTCGGTCCGAACTTGACCCGGCCGAAGAAGGTGTTGGCATCCATCGCCGCGAGCTGATCGCGCACCTTGGCCTTGTCGGCCGTTCCCGCCTTGCTGACGGCGGTCGCCAGCACCACGCCGCAGGCCGCGGAGGCCGCCACCGAATAGTCGGGATAGGTGTTGTTGTAGGTCTTGCGGAACAGTTGCTCGAAGTTCTCGGCCGAGCCGAACACATCGTCGCCCTTGAACTTGGCGGCGACGTCCCACCACGACGCGGTCACCACGTTCTCGGCGAGCTTGCCGGTGGTGGCGATGAATTCCGGCGTCGTCGGTCCGACCAGCATCGCCGTCAGCTGGGAACGGACGCCGAGCTCTTCCATCTGCTTGCGGATCAGCATCATGTCGTTGACGTAGCCGGTGGCGTAGATCAGGTCCGGGTTACTGGAGCGGATTTGGGTGAGCGCCGAGCTGAAATCGACGGTGCCGATCGGGAATTTCTGCTCGGCGACGATCTCGAATCCCTTTTCCTTGGCGTACTTTGGTCAACTCGTCGGCGATCGCGAGCGGGAACAGATCGTTGCGCGAGAGGACGGCGACGCGCTTGATGCTCGGATTTTTCGCGATCAAGAGGTCGATCAGGGGACGCGTCACCGTATCGTTGGGCGTGTACATGCCGAACAGATATTTGAAACCCTGGTCGTAGACCTGGGCGGATGCGGCTTGCGCCGCGATCATCGGCACGCCGTATTTTTCGGTGATGGCGCTGACCGCCTTGGTCGCGCCGGAGCCGAAGGGTGCGAAGATCGCATCGACCTTGCCCTCGGTGATCATCAGCTCGGCGGATTGCACCGCGCGCGGCGTATTGGACTGGTAGTCGGTATAGCTGAGCTCGACCTTGTAGGTGTCGCTGCCCGCCTTGATGCCGCCGGCGTCGTTCTGCGCCTTGGCCCACAGATCATAACCCGCCTTCATGCGAAGGCCCTCCGGCGCGAGGCCGCCGGTCAACGGCAGTGGCGCGCCGATCTTCAGCACCTTGTCGGCGGCCTGGGCGGCCGGACCGGACGCCAGCAATCCGAAAACGGCGACGGCCGCGGCGAGCCTTGCGCTCTTCATTCCTGACATCCGATCTCTCCAAATCCAACAAGACAAAACAGGCTAAGGCACATTGCCGTAGACCCAGCGGCCGCCGACCATGGTCGCCTCGCAGCGGATATCGAGCAGGCCCTCCGCCGTCGCCGTCAGCGGATTTCCCGACAATACGGCGATGTCGGCAAAATAACCCGGTAGCAGCGGGCCCTTGCAGCCTTCCTCGAAGGTCAACCAGGCCCCGTTCACCGTCAACAGCCGCAGCGCGGCCTCATTGGTCAGCACGCCGCGTCCGCCCATGATGCGGCCCGAGCGGCGGTCCTTGCGCGCCAGCATGACCCACATGCAGAACAAGGGATCGTTCGGCACGGCATCAGTTGCGGCCGATACCGGCACGCCGAGTTCGATAAGCGCGCGCGCCGGCGACAGCAGGTCGAGCTGCGCTTCGTCAAGGCTCGCAAAGGTGTGGCCAACCTTCCACAAATAGTGCGCGGGGATCAGCGTCACCGCGACTCCCATGGCCTTGATGGCCTGTAGGTCACGCGGATTGGCCTTGCTGATATGCTCGATCACCCAGCGCCGGCCGCCGATCGGATAGTGCCTGGCGACACGCTCGAGGATCGGCACTACTTCGTGCAGCTTGTCGGAGGCGAGCGTATGCAGGCGAAGATTGTGCTTGCCGGCGAGCATGCACAGCTCCTCGAAGTCCGATGGCGTGTTGACGCTGGCCAGCCCACCGCCCCAGCCGACGTCGCCCATGTCCTTGCGCAGGAGGTCGTTGAATTGCGGGTTGCCGCCATAGCCGACGAAGACGCCGGACATCTTCAGCATCTCGTCGCCGAAACCCTTGCCGCGCGCGAAGGCCAGCCAGTGCCGCATGGCATAATCGGCTTGTGCGGTGCCGAGCCACGCCGGGCTCATGACCAGCCCGCTGCGCAACGTCAGTTCACCGCGCTCGTGGAGCTGGCGGAAGCTTGCGACCACGTCCGGTGCGCAGCCATGGCCTTCATAGGCGCTGGTCGTGCCCTTCTCGTGATACATCGGCAGCGAGCGGCGCAGCCCCTCGGTGCGCTCCTCGACCGAAAAGCGCGGCACCGCCGGCAACAGATCCGGCTCCGCCATCCGCGTGTAGTTGCGCTCGATGATGATCCCGGTCGGCTCGCCGGCATCGTCATGCATGATCTCGACGCCGTCGACGCGCGGCTTCGTGGAGCGATCGATGCCGTTGAGCTTCAGCGCGAGGCTGTTGAGGATCATGAAGCAGGGCGGTTCGCCCCAATAGCCGCTCGGGCTCGAGATATAGACGGGGTTGTCGGGCGACACAGCGTCCAGCTCATGCCGGTTCGGCAGCCGGCGCTCGGCAAGAACCTTGTCGGCCTCCCAGTAGTATGGCGGGTCGCCGATCGGCATCGTGACAACCCACTCCCCGGGCTTTTTCTGCGCGGCGAGCTTGCGGATACGATCGAGCACGTCGGCGATCGACCGTGCGTCTTCCAGCGACGGACGGATGGTCTTCAGGCCAAGACTGTCGGAATGCGCATGCGTGTCGTTGAAGCCGGGGATCAGGGTGCGTGCGCCGAAATCATGGACCTGCGTTTTCGGTCCGCGCAGCGCCATCACCGCGTCACGGCCTCCGGCCAGCACGATGCGGCCGCCGGCGATTGCAACGGCCTCGGCAGTGCTGCTGGCCTGATCGAGCACCAGCACGTTTCCCGTCAGAATAGTGTCGGCGGCCTGGACATCCACGACGCGTATTCGCGAAGTTTCGCGCTCCGATTTCGTTTCATAAATATTGATTGTTTTTATTGAGAGCCGAGCTGATTGTCAATTTTGTCAGAAATTATTCTGATGTTTCATGACGTCAGCACGGCCCGTAAATGGGCAGAATGCAAGACTTCCGGTCTCCGCGCGACTTGTGCGCGGGCTCGCGGCATCACGGCTGTGACGAATGGTCGCTCGCTGCGTAGAAGCGTGCAAGGCCCTGCTGAAAGCGCTCGAGCAGTGGGCGCAACGCCGTTATGTCCGGGGAAGCCCGTTGCAGGTCGTCGAAAAGCCCGCGCTGCAGCGTGATCTCGTCGATGCCGGCCACCTTGCCGTCGCGCACGATCTCCTTGCCGGCGGCAAACACGCTCATGATGTGCTCGGTCCGCGCCCGCGTGAAGAACGTGCGGAACGGGTCGTCGAGGTCTGGCGGAATATCGGCCGCGAGCCGCTTGTAGTCGAGCACGATGAAGTCGGCGGGCGCGCCGGCCGCGATCTGCCCGAACCGCTGGTCGCCGCACACCGCGCACGCGCCGGTCGCGCTGCCGGCATGAAACAGCTCTTCGCGCGTGACGTTGATGTCGAAGCCGGTGCCGGCGTGCAGCAGGTGAGCCAGCCGCATCTCGCGCAGGATGTCGTCGTCATCGTCGAGCGCCAATGCGTCGAGACCGATCGCGTAGGGCAGGCCCGCATGTTTCATCGCAGGCAGCGGTGCAATGCCGGATTTCAGGCGCAGGTTCGAACTGGTGTTCACCGAGACGGTGACGCCGTGGCTCGCCAGTATGCGGCTCTCTTCCGGGCGCAGCCAGGTGCCGTGCGCCACCGTCAGGCGCGGCGAGAGCAGCCCGAGCTTGGCAAGTCGCGCCACCGGACCCTCGGCATATTCCCGGTCGGTCCAGCGCCGCTGGTAGCGGCTTTCCAGGAGGTGCATGTGGATGCGCCTGCCGGACGCACCAGCCGCCTGCGTGATCTCGGCAAGCAAGGCATCACTGCACCATTCCATGCCGACCGGCCCGTATTGCACAGTGAAGCCGTCCCGTTCGCTGTCCCGGGCGATCGCCTCCACCGTATCGAGTTGGGTTGCGATCGTCGGAATCGGCTTCAGCCAGCGCGATCGGATCGCGTCGAGATCGCCCGCTTCCATGTGAGCGAGGATTGCCTCGTCGGCGCCGTAGCCCAGCCTGTGGCGATCGCGCAAGGGGACGACGAAAGCGACCCGCACGCCGACGTCGCGGGCCGCCTGGGAGACCGCCTTGGCGCCGGCAATCAGCGAAGCCTGATCGGCGGACAGATGGCAATGCACGATCGAAGTGATGCCGGCGCGCGCCATCCGTGCGAATGCCAGCGCGGCGATCATGTAGGGGTCGAGACGCGGGATGGTGTAGGTTGCGGGAACCCAGGCCTCGACCGCGGTGTCGAAGGCGCCGTAGGCGGTCGTCTTCAGGCCGCGGCCATGATCATGCGCGTTCGACATCGCAGGCACGATCAGCGTGTCGGGAAACAGGTCGCGGGCCGCGCCGGCTTCCGAGCCGAAGGTCACGCTGCGGATCGTCCCGTTGTCATGTTGCAGCGTCGCGTCGGCGCTGACGATGGACGAGTTGGCCCGCTGCAGCAGTCGTCGCGTCCGGACCACGCCGCCGGATCCTGCCTCTATGCCTGATTGCGATTCCATTCGATTGCAAACCCCTCATGCGTGCGGCGGATGAAGCAGCCATGGCCCGGGACGAAGTGCGTCGGCAGCACCAGCGAGCCGTCCTCGGCGCAGGATTCCAGTAGCCGAAGGCGGGACCGCACGCCAAGCGCGGGATCGTCGTCCAGGCTGGTGCCCCAACGGGGATAGTGCACCTGCAGCGGGACATGCATCACGTCGCCGGAAAAAACCGCCTGTCGCCCCCTGGAACGCAGGCGGATCGCGACATGGGCGAGTGTATGCCCGGGTGTCGGCTCGACCGTCAGCGTGTCATCGAGCGTGTAGCCGTCCTCGACGGCGACCGACTGCCCCGCCTCGATCACCGGCAGGATCGAATCTTCCCAGGTGAATTCGTTGTGCGCGGAGAAACAATGTGCCGCGTGTGCCGGATTCCAGCGGTTGAGTTCGGCGCGATGCGCAATGTACTTCGCATTGGGAAAAGTCGGCACCCAGCGGCCGTCGCGAAGCACCGTATTCCAGCCGACATGATCGGCGTGGAGATGGGTGCACATCACATAGTCGACCTGTTCGGGCGTGACGCCGGCTGCCGCCAGACGATCCAGCCAATCATGTTCGCGCCGGTGGAAGCGCGGAAAATACGGCCGGTTCTTGTGGTTGCCGCCGCAGCAATCGATCAGCACGACGTGCCGCCCGGTCCTGACCAGATAGGATCGGACCGAGGTGCGGAATTTTCCCGCGCCCACGTCGTAGTGCAGCGGCGCCATCCAGTGCAGGTGTTTGGTCACTGCATCTTCGCTGCATTCCGGCAACAATTGCTGCGGAACAAAGCTCGGCTGCACGCTTTCCTCGACCGGCTGTACGATGGCATCGCCAATGCTTGTCCCGATGCTTGTCGCAGTGCTTGTCATGGGCTCAGGCACTTCCTGCAACAGGCAGAGCCATCAGGCGCGTCAGTGCGTCGCGGGCCTCGCTGCGGATCAGGCCTTCATTCGGTTCGGTGAGGACACCGTTGCGCTTCTTGATGCGGCCATCGACACAGACGAACTCTACCCGGTCGGCCGTCATTTCGCCGAGGGTTTGACGTGCGCGGGCCGGCGTCATGGGCTCCTCGCGCGCAAGGCCGCATACGAGGATCAGGTCGGCACGTTTGCCCGGCGACAGTGATCCGATCCACTGGTCGAGACCAAGCCGTCGCGCGGCGTCCAAGGTGCGGTCGGCGCACTGGCCGCGTGCCGGTTGATCGTCATGGACGGTCACGACAGGCAGCAGGTGCGGCGCAACGATCTGTTCGACGTCCTGATCCGCCCCGGTCGCAATGCCGAGATCGAGTAGATGGTCCGGCGGCTCCGCAAACCACGTCTCGTATAGATCCTGAACCGCGCGAACGGGATCGCCGTCCGTCTCACCGTTGCGCTGCATGGGATAGCTGAAGCGGCCGCGCAGGCCGGCGTCGATCTGCGCCAGCACGGCAGCCTCGGCATGGTCGCCGGCGATATCCGCGGCGCAGTAATGCACCGTGGTGATGCCGGATGACGACAGGTCAAGCAAGGCTAGCCGCAACAGGCGATAGAGATCGGCGGGCTCGACGTCGTGAAGCGGGCCTCTGCGCCAGCCACCCAGCGCCTCGTCGAACAAATGCCGGTGATCCATGACGAACCCGGGTAGGGCGATCCGCCCGGCGCCGTCGATTTCGGGCGCCTTCGTCGCAAGCCCTTTGCCGATATTGGCAATAGTGCCGTCGCGAACATGAACGTCCGCACCGGCAACGTCGCCGATATGCGGATCCATTGTCACCGCGCAGCAGTTGCGAATGACGAATTCGTCCTGGATCGGATGCGCGACGGTGGCACGGGAAAAGCCCTGTCTGCGTTGATAGGCGGCGCGGCGCTTCAGCGCACGCTCGACGTCGTGCGCGGGGCCGACAACGGCTTCGGCAAAAAATCCGGGGGCAGGGCGGCAGCACAGGCAGAACATGGCTCGCAGAAGCCTCAGATGCGCGAGAAGCGGATTGTCGATTGCAAACCCGGTCGATGCAAGTTTTCAGCGTCGTTTTCACGTTCGCCCTTGACCGCGGATCGCGGCAAGGAACCGCGCCGGCGGGCCTGTTTGACACGGGAATAAATATCATACAATGTGTGCTTCAACATAAAAATCGTAATATTTATTTTCTGGTCGCCCTGACCGGCGAATCAACGGGAGCGTGCGATGCGACATCTGATCGGGGCGGCGTCCCTTACGGCCCTCATGACCTTCGGCGGCGTCGCCTCGGCGCAGGTTCCGAACAACAAGGTCAAGATCGGGGTATTGAGCGACTTCTCCGGTCCGTTTTCCGATCAGGCCGGCAAGGGCTCGTTCATCGCTGCCCAGATGGCGGCGGAGGATTTCGCCAGGGAATCGAAAGGTCTCAAGGCCGAGATCATCTTCGCCGACCACCAGAACAAGCCGGACGTCGGCGCGTCGATCGCGCGGCGCTGGATTGATCAGGAAGAGGTCGTGGCCATCGTCGACCTGCCGAATTCAGGCGTAGCGCTCGCGGTCAACACCATCATGAAGGAGAAAAACCGGACCATGCTCGCGTCGGGTGCGGCGACCTCGGACCTGACCGGAAAGTTCTGCCAGCCGACCACCGTGCAGTGGGCGCTGGATACCTGGGCGCTCGGCAATGCGATGGGGCGGGCCATCACCGAGCGCGGCGGCAAGTCGTGGTACTTCGTCAGTTTCGACTATGCGCTGGGCAAGGCGTTGCAGCGCGACACGACCGAGGCCGTCCAGAAGCAGGGCGGCAAGATACTTGGCTCGGTCTCCCATCCGTTGGGGACAGCCGATTTCAGCTCGTATCTGCTGCAGGCGCAGGCCTCCGGCGCCGACGTGATTGCGCTCGGCGACACCGGTGCCGATGCCATCAACGCCATCAAGCAGGTTTCCGAGTTCAATATCCTGAGCGGCGGCAAGAAACTCGCGGCCTTGTTCATGCAGATCGTGGATATCGATGCGCTCGGGCTGAAGGCTGCGCAGGGCCTGCTGCTCAGCGAAGCCTTTTACTGGGATCTGAACGACAGCACACGTGCGTGGAGCGCGCGCTTCGCCCAGCGGATGGAAGGGCGCGTTCCGACCATCAATCATGCGGCTACCTATTCGGCCACCATTGCCTATCTGCGCGCCGTGCAGACCGCGCAGACCATCGAGGGCGACAAGGTGATTGCGCAGCTGCAAACGGCGGAGATCGACGACCCGCTGTTTGGCCCCATCAAGGTCCGCAAGGACGGGCGCGCGATCCACACCATGTTCGTGTTCGAGGTCAAGCCGCCGCAGGAATCGAAGCAGCGGTATGATTACTACAAGCTGGTTCGAACCATCCCTGCGGAGGAAGCGTTCCGCCCGATCGATCAGGGGGAATGCCCGCTGGTCAAATAGCCGCGCCTGCCGGTACGATCCCGATCTGCCCGTGAGCGCGAAGAGACCGCCCCATGCAAGGAAGTGCCACAACCGATCCCGCAGGAGACCGCGGGGTCAAGATACGCATCAGCAATCTCGGCAAGGTCTTTTCGCTGGGCCACAGCACGGTCGATGCCATCACCGACGTCAATCTCGAGGTGCGCACCGGCGAATTCATCTGCATCGTCGGCCCTTCGGGCTGCGGCAAGACCACCTTGCTGCGCATTCTGGCCGAACTCGAGGTTCCGAGCCGCGGCGAGGTCGTCATTGCGCGCGCTGATCCGGCAGCGCCGCTCACCTCGATGATCTTCCAGGAGTCGTCGATCTTTCCCTGGATGACGGTTCGCGACAACGTCGCCTATGGCCTGAGACTGCGGCACGTTGCGGACGATCAGGTCGCGCGCACGGTCGATCATTTCATCCGGCTTGCCGGCCTCGAGCGGTTCGCGGATGCTTACCCTCACCAGCTCTCCGGCGGCATGAAGCAGCGCACCAGCGTGGCCCGCGCCTTCTCCAATGATCCGGAGATCCTGCTGATGGACGAGCCGTTCGCCGCCCTTGACGAACAGAACAAGGCGTTGCTGCAGGAAGAGCTGCTTCGAATCTGGAGCGAAACGAGGAAGACCGTCGTCTTCATCACCCATTCGATCGACGAAGCCCTCGTGCTCGGGGATCGTATCGTCGTGATGTCGCGCCGGCCCGGCACGCTGAAGGCTGAATTCAAGGTGGAGTTTCCCCGTCCGCGGCGGGTTTATGATCTGAAGGCCGATCCGGCGTTCGGGCAGCTCAGCCGCAAGATCTGGACGTTGCTTCGCGAGGAGGTCGTGCCATGACGGTTACAGCTGCGGGTGTGGTCCGGATCACCGCCGAACGAAAGGAGCGAGCTTCACTCGCGCTGCGGCTGGTGCGCTCGGAGATCTTTGCCGCCATCGCATCGCCGGTCCTGATCCTCGCGACCTGGGAATTGCTGGTCGGCGTGGGACTGCTCGATAGCAGGTTCTTTCCGGCGCCAAGCTCGGTCGTTATTGCGCTGTTCGATCTCATCCAGTCCGGGCAGCTGTTCGTCGATATCGGCTGGACCGTTCTTCGCGTCGTGATCGGCACGCTGCTTGGCGCAATCCCCGGGCTGGTGTTCGGCGTGCTGCTCGGACTGTCGCCGATCGCGCGGGCCTTCGTGCAGCCGGCGATCAATGCGCTCTATCCGATTCCGAAGATCGCGATGTTTCCGCTGGTCATGATGATCTTCGGCATCGGAGAAACCTCGAAATGGATCATCGTTGCCATTGCGGTGTTCTTCCAGATGTTCTTCAGCACGCTGGCCGGCGTCGTCAACATCGAGAAGATCTATCTCGACGTCGCTTCCAACTTCAAGGCGAGCCGCTGGCAGACCTATCGGACGATCGCGGTGCCCGGCGCGCTTCCCTTCATCTTCACCGGCCTGCAGCTCGGCCTCGGCATGGCGCTGATCGTCGTCATCATTGCGGAGAATTTCGGCACCCAGGTCGGGATCGGCTATCTGATCTGGCGGTCCTGGCAGGTGTTCGAGGTTCGCGACATGTATGTCGGCCTGGTCGTGGTCGCCGCCCTCGGCTACGGCTTCCAATTGCTGCTGCAACAGGTGCAGAGACGGATCATCCCCTGGAAGGCGCAAGGAGGCACCTGACAGGACGCAGGTCCGCCTGTCCGGCAACCATCGAATTGCTACAGCTGTCATCGCCCGGCTTGACCGGGCGATCCAGTAGTCCAGAGACAGCAGCGCTTGATCCGATGGGCCGCGGCGTACTGGATCACCCGCTTTCGCGAGTGATGACAGTTGTGGACTTGGCTGTTTGAATAATTGAATCAGAAATCCAGCCGCGACAGCGCGGCCGGGACCTACGTGCCCTTCGCAGCCTTCTTCCCGGAAACCTTCTTGGCGGCTTTCTTCTTCGCGGCAGGCTTCGCCGCCGCCTTCGCCGCTTCCTCGATGGCGTAGCGGATCGCCCTTGCATAGCTGTCGGCGGTGTTTTCCGCCGAGTTCTGCAGCCGCTTGGCCGCCGCCGCGCCAAGCTCCATCGTGCTCTTCGCGATCAGCCGCAACTGATCGCGCGCTGCCTTGTCCCTGGCCTTGGCCGCTCGCGCCATGATCTGGTCGCGCCGTTTCTTGACCGCGGCCATCAGGCCCTTGTTCTGTGCCTTTGCGATTTGCCGGATGACGACGTCGAGATCGGCTTCAGCCATGGAGGATCACTTCTCTTTCATGTTCGGCGATGTCTACGATGAAATGCCGCGTTCGTGGAGGGTCGTCCGTCTTCGCTCTCATTTCGTTCGAGCTACGCCGGACACCCCGCTTCGCTCTCGTTCTCCGTGCGGCTGCGCCACGCGTAGCCCGAGAGGGCGAAGCGTGGTGGGCCCGCCTGGACTCGAACCAGGAACCAGACCGTTATGAGCGGCCGGCTCTAACCATTGAGCTACAGGCCCCGCCGCGATCGGCTCTCGCGAGCCGGCAACGGTGCCGCCTCCATGTACAGGGCGGCCGAGCTGACCGCAATCCGCCTAATCCACTGAAACCCCGGCAAATTCCACCACCTTGCGCCATTTCGCGGTCTCATCGGCGACGAGCTTGCCGAACTCGGCCGGGGTCATGGGCTTCGGAATGCCGCCGACGTCGGCGAGCCGCGCCACCAGCTTGGGATCGTTGAGCGCGTCGCCGACCGCCTTGTTGAGGATCGCGATGATTTCCGGCGGCGTGCCCTTCGGCACCGAGATGCCGTAGAAGCCGACCGATTCGAATCCCGGCAGCGTCTCGGCGATGGCGGGAATGTCGGGCACGCTCGGCCAGCGCTTTGGCGAGGTAACGCCGAGGCCGCGCAGCGTGCCGCCGCGCACCTGCTCCAGCGCGGTCGGCAGATTGTCGAAGATCAGCTGCACCTTGTTGGAGATGATGTCGGGGATCGCCGCCGCCGAGCCGCGATAGGGCACATGCATGCATGTCGCACTTGGTCATCGCCTTGAACAACTCGGCCGACATGTGCACGGAGGTGCCGTTGCCTGAGGACGCATAGGAAATCTTGCCGGGATTGGCCTTGCAGTAGTCGATGAACTCCTGGACGGTTTTCACCGGCATGTCGTTGGCAACCACCAGCATGTTGGTGAGCTGCATGATGCTGGCCACCGGCTCGGTGTCGCGGATGAAATCGTAGGAAAGCTTCTTGTAGAGCGAGGCGCTGATCGCGTTGTTGGGCGCCACGAAGATCAGCGTGTAGCCGTCCGGCGGCGAACTGATGCCGGCTGCGGCCGCGATGTTGCCGCCGGAACCGGTGCGGTTCTCGACCACGATCTGCTGGCCAAAGCGATCCGACAGCCACTGACCCATGATCCGCGCCACGGTATCGACCGGGCCGCCGGCCGTGAAGCCCGATCAGGAAACGCACCGGCCGGTTCGGATACTCGGCGGCGGTCGAAGGCGAAAGGCCGCGAGAGCAAGGCCGAGCGCAGAGGCGAGCGGGAACAGCGCCGAACGCCAGAATACGAGGCCAATGGCAGGTCATGGAATCTCCCCGTTTCATGTCGTTTTCGTTGGTCTTTCGGGCATGCTTCCACAAAAGCCGGGGCTTGCCTACGCGACTGATTGCGTAATGATGGGGCACATTGGCGCGCAGGAAACGAAAACATGAAACTCGCATGGATCATTTGTGCGGGAGTGCTGCTCGCGGTCGGGCCATGCCGCAGCGCAAGAGGGAGGCAAGACCATTTCGAAGATCACGATCAGTCTGGGAACCGCAACGCCGGGCGGCGGCTTTCCGCTCTATGGCAACGCCTTTGCGGAGGCGATGAACGCCGCCGATCCGCAACTTTCGATCGCGCCGCGCAATACCAAGGGCAGCAACGAGAACATTCCGCTGCTTGAAGGCGGCCAGCTCGATATCGCACTGGTCGCGGGTGAGCCGGCCTATGAGGCCTTCATGGGAATCGGACGGCCGGCCACGCCGTTGAAGATCCTCACTGCGATGTATTCGAGCCCCGGCATGTTCGTGGTGCGCGCCGACAGCCCCTACAAGACGATCCGCGACCTCGTCGGCCAGCCGGTCGCGTTCGGCGCCAAGGGCTCGGGTCTGCCGATCCTGTCGCGCTACGTGCTCGACGGCATCGGCTTGAAACAGGATGAGGACTTCAAGTCGATCTATCTCGACCGCGCCGGCGATGGCCCCGCCATGGTGCAGGACGGTCGCGCCGCCGCACTTTGGGGCGCGGGCATCGGCTGGCCCGGTTTCGCGACGATGGCCTCAGGTCCCGGTGGCGCACGCTTCATCGCGCCGGACGCAGGCCAGATCGCAAGCATCCGCGCAAAGCATTCGTTCCTGAAGCCGCTGACGGTGCCGGCCGGCAGTTATCCGAACCAGACGCAAGCGATTGCCTCGGTCGGCTCCTGGAGCTTTATCCTGACGCGCGCCGACCTGCCCGACGACGTCGCCTATCGCCTCGCGCGCGCGTTGCATGGCATCGAGGGCGAGTTCTGCAAGAAGCTCGCGCAGGCCTGCGAGACCACGGCGGCGAACACGCTCGCCGCCGCGCCGAAACCGGAATTGATCCATCCCGGCGTGCTGAAATATTTGAAGGAGATTGGAGTCGCGAAGTAGCTGTCGTCCCGGCCAAGCGAAGCGCGAGCCGGGACCCATAACCACAGGGAGTAGTTTTGCTAAGGCTGGGGGCTCCATCCATGCGCGAAAACCTTGGCCGGTGGTTATGGGTCCCCGCTTTCGCGGGGACGACACACCAGCCGTTGGGTAGCCTACTTCTTCACCAGCGAGCATTCCGGATTCGGCGGTCCGAATGCTTCCTCGCCCGAAATCTTGGCGAGGATCTGGTAATAGTCCCACGGATATTTCGACTCGTCCGGCTTCTTGACCTGCACGAGCCAGAGGTCATGCACCATCAGATTATCGTCGCGCAGCTTGCCGTTGCGCGAGAAGAAATCCTCGATCGGCTTCTCGCGCATCTTCGCCGCCACCTTCAGCGGATCGTCGGTGCCGGCGTCCTTGATGGCGTTGAGATAGTGCGTCACGGAGGAATAGACGCCGGCCTGCCACATCGTCGGCATCCGGTTCATCTTGGCGAAGTAGCGCTTCGACCATTCGCGCGTCTTGTCGTCCATGTCCCAGTAGAACGAGGTGGTCAGCAGCAGGCCCTGCGCCGCCGGCAGGCCCAGCGAATGAATGTCGGTGATCAGCGCGAGCAGCGCCGCCATCTGCTGGCCGCCCTTGAGCACGCCGAACTCGGCGGCGGTCTTGATCTCGTTCATGTTGTTGGGCGGGCCGGCAGCAATGCCGATGATCTTGGCCTTGGAGGCCTGCGCCTGCAGCACGAAGGACGACAGATCCGGCGTCGCCAGCGGCGGGCGCACCGAGCCCAGCACCTTGCCGCCGCCTTTGGTGATCATGGCGGTGGCGTCGCGCTCCAGAGCGTGCCCGAAGGCATAGTCGTCGGTGATGAAGAACCAGCTGTCGCCGCCGCGCTTGGTCACCGCCTGCGCTGTACCTGCCGCGAGCGAACGGGTATCGATCACCCATTGCATCGTATAGGGCGAACAGGACTTGCCGTGGAAGTCCGCGGCGAGAGTCGAATGGGTGATGAAGAGCTTCTTCTTCTCATTGGCGATGCCTTGCACGGCAAGGCCCACCGCAGACACCGGCACGTCGACGATCAGGTCGACCTGTTCGACGTCGTACCAGCGCCGCGCGATGCCGCCGCCGATGTCGGGCTTGAGCTGGTGGTCGCCGACGACAACCGTGATCGGCTTGCCAAGCACCTTGCCGCCGAAATCGTCGATCGCCATCTGCGTCGCGGTCACCGAGCCCTGGCCGGTCGGCGTCGAGGCCGGACCGTTCATGTCGGTGAGCACGCCGATCTTGACGACGTCGTCCGTGACCTGGGCGTACGCCGCCGTTGATGCGAGCAGCGCGGTCGCGCATGCCGCGAGCACAGAAATAGTCCTGGAAAACATCCGGCTTCCTCCCTGGAGCATCGGCGCTTTGGCCGTTCTTGTTGTTGTTGGGCGGCTCGATATCGCCAATTGGTCCCATTTGCAACTATTTTATTCCGCCGCGCGGGACCATAGATTTGGATAGCCCAACGGGCCGGGCCTGTCTGTCCCCACGAAGAGGGACATCATCGGCGGGTTCGGGCCCTGGCCTGCGCTGCACGGGTTGATGGCGAATGGCATTTGACCTGTATTTCGCAGTCGATTCAGGGCATAGGCGGACCATGAACCCGACCCAGCGCCTGCCGGCCTCGCTCACGCCACTCGATGTGGCGCGCGGCCACCTCATCGAAGGGCTGGAACCGGTGACGCCGGTCGATCTGCCGCTGGCGGACGCACTGCGCAGCATCGCAGCCGAGATGCCCCCGCTTGCCGCTTCGCCTGCAAGGGACGTTGCGGCTGCCGACGGCTTTGCGCTTGTCGTCCCGCGATCTCGTCGGTGCATCGTCCTATTCGCCGTTGCAGCTCGCATCCATGCCGCGTTGGGTCGAGGCCGGTGATGTCATGCCCGAGGGTTGCGATTGCGTGCTCGATGCCGATGCGCTCGATCCGTCCGGTCCGATCGCGCAAGTCATGGCGGAAGCCGTGCCGGGGCAGGGCGTGCGACGCGCCGGCAGCGACATCGCGGCGGGAAGCTCGGTCGCGGCGGCGGGGCGGCGCATCCTGCCGCGCGACCTGCTGCTGGCGCGCGCCGCGGGACTTGCAACCTTGCGCGTGCGGCGGCCGCGCCTGCGCATCGTCAATATTCCCGGCGGCACGCTGACCGCCGAGCTGATCGCCGAGAGCGCGCGCAACGCCGGCGCAGATGTCGTCGTAAGCACAGCGGCAGCGCGCGATGCAGCGTCGATCGCCGATGCGCTCGATGCTGCCGGCTGCGACCTGCTCATCACTATCGGCGGCAGCGGCGTCGGCCGCAGCGATGCGACGGTGCTGGCGCTGGCCAATCGCGGCAAGGTGATCGCGCATGGTATCGCGCTGCAGCCCGGACGCACCTCGGCTGTGGGGCGCATCGGCGTCCACGCCGGTTGTCGTATTGCCCGGCGCGCCGGACCAGGCTTTTGCCGCATGGTGGACGCTGGGGCTTGCCGCACTGGATCGCCTGTCGGGCCGCAGGCCGCGCAAAACACTCAGCCTGCCGCTGGCGCGCAAGATTGCATCCCCCGTCGGCATTGCCGAGATCGTGCTGCTGGAGCGCCATCAAGGCGCCTGGATCACGCTTGCGGCCGGCGAGTTGTCGCTGCAGGCGATCGCGCGCGCTGAAGCCTGGCTCGTGGTTCCCGGCGGCGCCGAGGGATTTGCCGCGGGAACGCCGGTCGATGCCTTTATGCTCAGGGAATGATAAGAGCAGCCGCATGAGTAACGTGAAGGCGCCATTGACCGTCTGCAATCACGGCGGGATCGATCAGGACCAGTTCCTGACCATCCTGTCGCGCGAGGACGCACTTCTGCGCTTCGAGGCGGCGCTGTTTCCGCGCGCCGTGCCGAGCGAACGCCGCAAGCTTGCCGACGCGCTAGGCTGTGCGCTGGCGGAAGACGTCGCCGCCCCCATCGACGTGCCGCCGTTCGATCGCTCCAATGTCGACGGCTTTGCCGTGCGTTCCGCCGATCTCGCCACTGCCGGCGAAGGCGCGCCCGTGCGGCTGATCCTCAACGAGGAGGTGATCGCCTGCGGCACCGCGCCGGCGCGGCCGGTGCTGTCGGGTACCGCGACACAGATCGCGACCGGCGGGCCGGTGCCGCGCGGGGCTGACGCCATCGTAATGGTCGAGCACACCCAGCCCGCGGGCAATCGCGCCATCGAGATCCGCCGAACGCGCTCTCACCCGGACAGTTCGTGTCCTATGCCGGCTCCGACATCGCACGCGGCGAGGCGCTGCTGCGCGCCGGCACGATGATCGGCTCTCGCGAGATCGGCATGCTCGCGGCCTGCGGCATTGCCGAGGTGTCGGTCGCGCGGCGTCCGCGCGTTGCGATCCTCTCGACCGGCGACGAACTGGTGCAGCCGGGCACGCCGCTTCCGCCCGCTGCGATCTACGACACCAACGGCGCGATCGTCACGGCCGCGATTTCCGAGAATGGCGGCGAGGCCAATTTCCTGGGCGCAATCCCCGACGATGAGGCCGCGCTCGAAGCCGCGATGCGGCGCGCGCTCGTCGAGAGCGACATGCTGGTGCTCTCCGGTGGCACGTCGAAGGGCGCCGGCGACGTCTCGCATCGCATCATCGCGCGGCTCGGCAAGCCCGGCATCATCGCCCATGGCGTGGCGCTGAAGCCGGGCAAGCCGCTGTGCCTTGCGGTGTGCGACGGCAAGCCGGTGGTCATCCTGCCGGGATTTCCGACTTCGGCGATGTTCACCTTCCACGACATGATCGTGCCTGTGTTGCGCAGGATGGCGGGCCTGCCGCCGCGCAACGATGCAAAGGTTTCCGCACGCGTGCCCGTGCGCATCGCCTCCGAACTCGGCCGCACCGAATTCGTCATGGTGTCGCTGGTCGAGGGCACCGACGGCCTGATTGCCTATCCCACTGGCAAGGGGTCGGGCGCGATCACGTCCTTTGCCCAAGCCGACGGCTTTCTCAAGATCGATGCGCTCGCCGACCAGATGCCGGCCAACGCCGAGGCCGAGGTCACGCTGTTCACGCCGCATGTGCGCGTGCCCGATCTCGTCATCATCGGCAGCCACTGCACCGGGCTCGATCTCGTCACCGCGCCGCTGGCGCATGCCGGCCTCACTGTGCGATCGATTGCGGTCGGCAGCCTCGGTGGGCTGCAGGCCGCCAAGCGCGGCGAATGCGATTTTGCGCCGATCCATCTGTTCGACGAGAAGACCGAGACCTACAACACGCCCTTCCTTGCCGAAGGACTCGAACTCGCGCCGGGCTGGCGGCGCATGCAGGGCATCGTGTTTCGCAAGGGCGATGCGCGCTTCGAGGGGCTCTCCGCGGAAGCCGCCGTGCGCGCTGCGCTGGCGGACAAGGCCTGCATCATGGTCAACCGCAACCAGGGCGCCGGCACCCGCATCCTGATCGATCGCCTGCTCGGCGGCGCGCGGCCGGACGGCTACTGGAATCAGCCGCGCTCGCATAATGCGGTGGCGGCTGCGGTCGCCCAGCATCGCGCCGACTGGGGCATGACCATTGCGCCGGTCGCGCATGCGGCGGGACTGGGTTTCATTCCCTACGCCGAGGAGCATTATGACTTTGCGCTGGTGAGCGCGCGCAAGCAGCGGCCGGCGGTGCAGGCTTTTCTCGACGCGCTGGCGTCGCAAGAGGGCCGCGCGGCGCTCGAACGAGCGGGATTTCGGCCGGCTTGAAGCGAGGACGACATGACGGGGCCGCTCAACGTTGCGATCATCGGCGCTGGAATGGGAGGCCTCGCCACGGCCGCAGCGCTGCGGCGGGTCGGCATCGAGGTCACCGTCTACGAGCAGGCCAGGCAATTCGCGCGGCTCGGCGCCGGCATCCAGATCGGCTGCAACGCCATGAAGGTGCTGCGCGGGCTGGGGCTGGAGCAGCGGCTGCGCAGCCAGTCCTTCTATCCGCGCTCCTGGAACAACCGCGACTGGCGCACCGGCGAAATCAAGTTCGACATGATTTTTGGCGAGAGCGCCGAAGCGAAATTCGGTGCGCCGTATCTGTTAGCCCACCGCGGCGATCTGCATGCCGCGCTCGCAAGCGCTGTGCCCGAGGAGTATGTCAGGCTGAACCACAAGCTCGTCGGGCTTGACGAGACGGCTGATGGCGTACGTCTAACCTTTGCCGACGGCTCGACCGCAATCGCCGATGCCGTTGTTGCTGCCGACGGCGTCCATTCCGTGGTCCGCGATATCCTGTTTGATACGGCGCCGGTGAATTTCACCGGCCGCATCGCCTATCGCACCACCTATCCCGCCTCGCTGCTCAATGGCGAGAAGATCGATGATTGCACGAAATGGTGGGGCGAGGACCGCCACATCGTCATCTATTATGTGAAGCCCGACCGCAGCGAGATCTATCTCGTCACCAGCCAGCCGGAGCCGGAATTCCGCATCGAGTCCTGGTCGGCCAAGGGCGACGTCAGCGGAATTGCGCAAGGCCTTTGCCGGCTTCGATCGGCAGGTCGAACAGGTGCTCGCCGCATGTCCCGACGTGCACAAATGGGCGATCGTCGATCGGCAATCGCTGGATCAATGGACGCAAGGCAAGGTGACGCTGCTTGGCGATGCCTGCCATCCGATGACACCCTACATGGCGCAAGGGGCGGCGATGGCGATCGAGGATGCCGCCGTGCTGTCACGCTGCCTCGACGGCGTCGACCGCGATGGCATCGCGGACGCCTTCCGCCGCTTCGAGGCCACGCGCAAGGAGCGCACGTCGCGTGTGCAGGAGACCTCGCGCGCCAACACATGGCTGAGTGGAAAGACCGATGCCGACTGGGTCTACGGCTACGATGCCTGGACCGTGCCGCTGGCGGCCTAGCTAGCCGCCATCCAGCGCCGCCAATCGGTCGGCTTCGGCGATATCTTCAGCCGTGTTGGCATTGAAGAACGGATCAAGCGGCTTGGTTGGCCACGTCACCGTCGCGAGCGGATAGCGCGCGGTCCAGCGGTCGATCTTCCTGACATCTTCGACCACCAGCGCGTGGCGAAGCTCTTCGCGCAACGCGACGCTCCACAGCCCGATCACCGGGTGTGATTGCCCGTCAGATGCGGCAACGGCGAGCTGCGCATTCTTCTGCGATCAGCGCCTGATGCAGGCGCGACACGAGATCGCGCGGCAGGAACGGGCAGTCCGCCGCGGCACTCAGCACCAGCGATACGTCGGGCCGGTTCGCTGCGGCCCAGTCCAGTGCCGCCAGAATGCCGGCGAGCGGGCCCGGAAAATCCGCCACGCCGTCGGCGATGACGGGTAGGCCGAATGCGGCAAAGCGCGCGGGATCGCCATTGGCATTGAGGATCAGTCCGTCGCATTGCGGCGCAAGGCGCGCGATCACGCGATCGAGGATGGTGCGGCCGGCGATCTGCGCGCATCGGCTTGTCGCCGCCGCCCATCCGGCGCGCCAGCCCGCCGGCGAGCAGAACGCCGGGGATTTTCGCGGCGCCTTTGCGCGCAACGTCAGTCGTCACGCGCTTCGCCCTTGCGCTTGTGGCGCGCGGATTCCTCCTCGACATAGTCGAGGTCCTGGTCGAACACGATGCGCTCCTGCCCGGACAGCGCAATGAAGCGTTTTCCGCGCGCGCGCCCCACCAGCGTCAGCCCGACCTGCCGCGCCAGCTCGACACCCCAGGCGGTGAAGCCCGAGCGCGAGACCAGAATGGGGATGCCCATCCGCACCGTCTTGATCACCATCTCGGAGGTCAGCCGCCCCGTCGTGTACATGATCTTGTCGCCGGGATCGACGTTGTGGCGAAACATCCAGCCTGCGATCTTGTCGACCGCATTGTGACGGCCGACGTCCTCGGTGTAGCAGACAGGCGTGCCTTCCTTGCACAGCACGCAGCCATGGATCGCGCCGGCCTCCAGATACAGCGAGGGCATGGTGTTGATCGCCTGCGTCATCTGGTAGAGCCAGGAGGTACGCAATTCCGCCTTCGCCAGCACCACGCTTTCGATCGCCTCCATCAGATCGCCGAACGCGGTGCCCTGCGCGCAGCCGGAGGTCTGCGTGCGCTTCTTCAATTTTTGTTCGAAATTGGTGTTGTGCTCGGTGCGCACCACCACGACCTGCAGGTCGTCGTGGTACTCGACCTCGGTGACGACGTCGTCATATTTGAGCATGTTCTGGTTGAGCAGATAGCCGAGCGCCAGATATTCCGGATAGTCGCCGATCGTCATCATGGTGACGATCTCCTGCGCATTCAGATACAGCGTCAGCGGGCGCTCGACCGGCACCTTGATCTCGACCTCGGCCCCGGTCTGGTCGGTGCCGCGGACGCGCTCGGTCAGCCGCGGATCATCCGGATTCGGCACGATCAGGGGGATGGGGGCCTTTTCGATCTTCATCATAGCCCTGAGGTTAGCATGACTTTACCTGCGCTCTTATATAAAGCAGCAATGGACAAGGTTTAAGCCCGGTTCCGGCCGGCCTTTGGAGACGGCGATGAAAGTGATTGGCCTCGCGGGATGGAGCGGCGCCGGCAAGACCACCTTGCTGACACGCGCGATCCCGCATCTGCTCAAGGAAGGCCTTCGCGTTTCCGTGATCAAGCATGCCCATCATGAATTCGATGTCGACGTGCCCGGCAAGGATTCCTGGGTGCACCGCCAGTCCGGCGCGTCGGAGGTTCTGGTGTCCTCGACGCGGCGCTGGGCGCTGATGCATGAGCTGCGCGGCGCCGCCGAGCCGCGGCTTCCGGAACTGCTGGCCAAGATGGCGCGGGTCGATCTCGTGCTGGTCGAGGGGTTCAAGCGCGAGCCGCATCGCAAGATCGAGGTGCACCGCATCGCCAACGGCAAGCCCTGGCTTTATCCCGACGATCCCGGCGTGGTCGGGATCGTGACCGATGCCAAAGTCGAGACCAGGCTGCCGGTCGTTCATCTCGACGATATCGATGCGGTCACCGCCCTGATCAAGCGGTCCGCGGTCTCGATCGAAGATCTGTTTTCGGAAGCGACCGCCGAGGGCTGACAGGCAGATGGCGCAACTGTCCGACGATTGCTTTGCTTTTGGCGGCCCGATGATGTCGGTGGATGAGGCCGTCGGTCTCATCGCTGCGCGCGTCGCCCGGATCAACGAGTTCGAGACCGTTGCGCTTGGCGACGCCGACGGCCGCATCCTCGCCCATGACATTGCCGCACCGCTGCCGTTGCCGCCCTTCACCAATTCGGCGGTCGACGGCTACGCGATTGCGAGCCGCGATCTGCCGAAGGGCGACGGAAGAGGCTTTCCCGGTGCATCGGCCGCGTGCAGGCCGGTGCTGTCGGCGCGATGATGCGATCAAGCCGCGGCACGCCGTGCGCATCTTCACGGGAGCACCGATGCCCGCGGGCGCCGACACCGTGTTCATGCAGGAAGATGTCCGCCTCGAGGATGGCAAGGTCGTGCTGCCTTCCGGGCTGAAGCCCGGCGCCAATGTGCGGCCCGCCGGTGAGGATATTCCGCTCGGCCATGCCGCGCTGAAAGCGGGCCAGCGGCTGCGCCCGCAGGATGTCGCGCTCGTCGCCGCGTTCGGCCTGACGGAGATCGACGTGGTCAGGCGCATCCGCGTCGCGGTGTTCTCGACCGGCAACGAACTGGTGTCGCCGGGTGAGGCACGCGCCGCGCCGCAGCTCTACGATTCCAATCGCTTCATGCTGATGGCGATGCTGCGCCGGCTCGGCTGCGAGGTCAGCGATCTCGGCATCTTTGGCGACGAGCAGGCCTCGCTTGCCAATGCGCTGCAGGACGTCGCCGGCCGCCACGACCTTCTGCTCACCACCGGCGGTGTCTCGACCGGCGAGGAGGATCACGTCAAGGCGGCGGTCGAGCGCGCCGGAAAGCTCGTGTTGTGGCGGATGGCGATCAAGCCCGGCCGCCCCGTGGCGATGGGCATCATCGGCGGCACGCCGTTCATCGGATTGCCCGGCAATCCCGTGGCGAGCTTTGTCACCTTTGTCCATGTGGTGCGGCCGACCATCCTGGCGCTATCGGGCGCAACGCAGGAGCGGCTTGCTCCGATGCCGGTGCGCGCTGCCTTCAGCTACAGGAAGAAGATCGCGCGCCGCGAATATGTCCGCGTCTCCTTGCGCAAGGCGTCTGACGGCGCGCTCGAGGCGACAAAATTCCCGCGCGAGGGCGCAGGCCTGTTGTCGTCGCTGACTGACACCGATGGCCTTGCCGAACTTGGCGAGGAGGTCACGCAGGTCTCGCCCGGAGACATGATCGGCTTCCTGTCCTATGCCAGCCTGATCAACTGATCCTCGTTGACGTTGCCGAATCCCTTAGCCATCTTGAGCGCATGACCACGACCACAAAACTCGATCTCGCCGGCCTGAAATGCCCGTTGCCGGCCTTGAAGACGCGGAAGGCGCTGAAGTCGCTTGCCGCCGGCGACAGGCTGGAGGTGCTCTGCACCGATCCGCTGTCGGTGATCGACATCCCCAATCTCATCCGCGAGACCGGCGACAAGGTCGAGATCACCGAACGCAGCGAAAGCCGCATCGTGTTCTTGATCGAGAAGATCAATCGCCCGATAGACAAAACCGATAGTGCGTCGCAGACGCAGAATTGAGTTTTGGTTTGATGCCGCTAGCCGTTAGACTTCGCTGAGAAGCGGACAACGAAAAGCTTTGGGTTATGAAGGCGAAGCGGCGCGATCGCCAATTTCAACCTGTTTCATGCGGCGCGCAGGCCGTCCGAAGTCGCTCCCTTTCGGGGGATCGTTCCGAAATGTGGATTTCCTTAAATCCTTATTGGAACTAAATAATCTGCTTGGCATCTGGCATGCCAGAGCCTAAAGTCCTTCGAAAGCAAGGCTGAGGAAACGAGACTTTTTCGATGGCTCATGACGTCCACCAGGTCCGCGAATTCGACCACCCCGGCCAAGGGCGCAAACGCGCCAAGTCGACGCCGAAGGGACGCCAGATCGATCCGACGGCCGCGCACGAAATCGAAGTATTGCTCGGCGACCGCTCGCGGCAGCGCGATCTTCTGATCGAGCATCTGCATCTGATCCAGGACAAGTATCACCAGATCTCGGCCGCGCATCTTGCGGCACTCGCCGACGAGATGAAGCTCAGCTTTGCCGAGGTGTTCGAGACCGCGACTTTCTACGCGCATTTCGACATCGTGAAGGAAGGCGAGCAGGACATTGCGCCGCTCACTATCCGCGTCTGCGATTCGCTGACTTGCGCGATGATGGGCGCGGAGCAATTGCTGGAGGAATTGCAGAACGGCGTCGGTCCCGGCGTTCGCGTCGTACGCGCACCCTGCGTCGGGTTCTGCGACAGCGCGCCGGTGGCGGAGGTCGGACATCGCTACGTCCTCAATGCCAGCGCCTCCGAAGTGCTCGACACGGCGGCGCGGGGCGATGTCCATCCGATCATCCCAGCCTTTGTCGACTACGAAGCTTACGTGAAGGACGGCGGCTACAAGCTGCTCGGCGATCTGCGTGCGGGGCGCGTCAGCAAAGAAGACATCCTCAAGGTACTCGACGATTCCAGCCTGCGCGGCCTCGGTGGCGCCGGGTTCCCCACTGGACGCAAATGGCGCGCTGTGCTCGGCGAACCAGGCCCGCGGGTGATGGCGGTCAATGCCGACGAAGGCGAACCCGGAACCTTCAAGGATCGCTTCTATCTGCTGCGCGACGTTCATCGCTTCCTTGAAGGCACGCTGATCGCGCGCGCATATCATCGATGCCGAGGACGTCTACATCTATCTCCGCGACGAATATCCTGCGGCACACAAGCTGTTGCCGATCGAGATCGCCAAGCTGCCGGCAGGCGGTCCGCGTATCCACATGCGGCGCGGCGCCGGGGCCTATATTTGCGGCGAGGAATCCTCGCTGCTCGAAAGTCTCGAAGGCAAACGTGGCCTGCCGCGGCATAAGCCGCCATATCCGTTCCAGGTCGGGCTGTTCGGCATGCCCACCCTGATCAACAATCTCGAGACATTGTTCTGGGTGCGCGATCTCGTCGAGAAGGGCGCTACCTGGTGGACAAGCCAAGGTCGCAACGGGCGCCATGGCCTGCGTAGCTACTCGGTGTCCGGACGCGTGAAGGACCCCGGCGTCAAGCTTGCGCCCGCCGGCATCACGGTGCGTGAACTGATCGACGAATATTGCGGCGGCATGGCCGACGGCCACAAATTCCGCGCCTATCTTCCGGGCGGCGCATCCGGCGGCATCCTGCCGGCGTCGATGGACGATATCCCGCTCGATTTCGGCACGCTGGAGAAATACGGCTGCTTCATCGGCTCGGCTGCGGTCGTGATCCTGTCCGACAAGGACAGCGTGCGCGGGGCTGCGCTGAACCTGATGCGCTTCTTCGAGGATGAGAGCTGCGGCCAGTGCACGCCGTGCCGCGTCGGCACGCAGAAGGCGGCGCTGTTGATGGAACGGCCGGTGTGGAACCGGGCCTTGCTCGATGAATTGAGCCAGGCGATGCGCGATGCCTCGATCTGCGGCCTCGGTCAGGCGGCGGCCAATCCGCTGACCTCAGTGATCAAATACTTTCCCGACGAGTTCAAGGAAGCGGCCGAATGACGAAGATTCAATTCGAGCTCGACGGCAAGCAGGTCGAAGCCAAACCCGGCGAAACGATCTGGCAGGTGGCAAAGGGCCAGGGCCGCGACATCCCGCATCTCTGCTATTCGCCCGCGCCCGACTATCGCCCCGACGGCAATTGCCGCGCCTGCATGGTCGAGATCGAGGGTGAGCGCGTGCTGGCGGCCTCCTGCAAGCGTACGCCGACCGTCGGCATGAAGGTGAAGACGGAAAGCGCGCGCGCCGTCGCCGCGCAGAAGATGGTGATGGAACTCCTCGTCGCCGACCAGCCGGCGCGTGAGACCTCGCACGATCCGGACTCCAAGTTCTGGCACCAGGCCGATGCGGTCGGCGTCACTGACAGCCGCTTCCCCGCGGCCCAGCGCTGGGAAGGCGATGCCAGCCATCCGGCGATGCGCGTCAATCTCGATTCCTGCATCCAGTGCGGGTTGTGCGTGCGTGCCTGCCGCGAGGTACAGGTCAACGACGTCATCGGCATGGCCTATCGCAATGCCGACGCCAAGATCGTGTTCGACTTCGACGACCCGATGGGGGAATCGACCTGCGTGGCTTGCGGCGAGTGCGTGCAGGCTTGCCCGACCGGCGCGCTGATGCCTGCGGTCATGCTCGACGACAAGCAGACCCGCGTCACCTATGCCGACAGGAAAGTGGATTCGCTCTGTCCGTTCTGCGGCGTCGGCTGCCAGGTCACCTATCAGGTCAAGGACGAGAAGGTGATCTATGCCGAGGGCCGCGACGGCCCGGCCAACCATAACCGTCTTTGTGTGAAGGGCCGCTTCGGTTTTGACTACATCCATCACCCGCATCGCCTCACCAAGCCGCTGGTGCGGCTGCCCAATGCGAAGAAGGACGCCAACGACCAGGTCGATCCGGCCAATCCCTTCACGCATTTCCGCGAGGCGTCGTGGGAAGAGGCGCTGGATATCGCAGCCGGCGGGTTGCTGAAGATTCGTGAGGAAAAGGGCGTCAAGGCGCTGGCCGGTTTCGGCTCGGCCAAGGGCTCCAACGAAGAGGCCTATCTGTTCCAGAAGCTGGTGCGCACCGGTTTCGGCTCCAACAATGTCGATCACTGCACGCGGCTCTGCCACGCCTCGTCGGTGGCGGCGCTGTTCGAAGGCCTGAGTTCGGGCGCGGTATCGGCGCCGTTTTTGGCGGCTAAGGATGCCGAAGTGATCTGGGTGATCGGTGCCAACCCGACGGTAAACCATCCGGTTGCTGCGACCTTCATCAAGAACGCAGCGAAGAACGGCGCAAAGCTCTTCGTGATGGACCCGCGCAGGCAGGCGCTGTCGCGTCACGCGACCGAGCATTTGCAGTTTAAGGCGGGCTCCGACGTCGCCATGCTGAATGCGATGATCAACACGATCATCACCGAAGGCCTGACCGATGACCAGTACATCGCGGGTTACACCGAGGGCTTTGAGGATCTGAAAGAGAAGATCAAGGAGTTCACGCCGGAGAAGATGGAGCCGATTTGCGGCATCCCGGCGCAAACGCTGCGCGAGGTCGCGCGAACCTATGCGCGCGCAAAATCCTCGATCATCTTCTGGGGCATGGGTATCAGCCAGCACATCCACGGCACCGACAACGCCCGCTGCCTGATTGCGCTTGCGCTGATCACCGGCCAGGTCGGCCGTCCAGGCACCGGCCTGCATCCCCTGCGCGGCCAGAACAACGTGCAGGGCGCTTCCGACGCTGGACTGATCCCGATGTTCCTCCCCGACTATCAGCCAGTTAGCCGTGACGATATGCGCGGCAATTTCGAGAAGCTGTGGGGCCAGGAGCTTGACCCGGTAAGGGGGCTTACCGTCGTCGAGATCATGAACGCGATCCACAAGGGTGAGATCAAGGGCATGTATATCGAGGGCGAAAACCCCGCGATGTCCGATCCCGATCTCCAGCATGCGCGCCACGCGCTCGCCATGCTCGACCATCTCGTGGTGCAGGATCTCTTCGTCACCGAGACCGCCTTCCACGCCGACGTCATCCTGCCGGCCTCGGCGTTCGCGGAGAAGGACGGCTCCTTCACCAACACCGATCGCCGCGTGCAGCTCGCACGCGAGGTGGTGAAGCCGCCGGGCGACGCCAGGCAGGATCTCTGGATCATCCAGGAGATCGGCAAGCGCATGGGCCTGCCGTGGAATTATTCGGGCCCCGGCGACGTCTACACCGAGATGGCGCAGCTCATGCCGTCATTGAAGAACATCAGCTGGGAGCGGCTGGTGCGGGAAGGCGCCGTCACCTATCCGGCTGACGATCCGAACAAGCCCGGCAACGAGATCATCTTCACCACGGGCTTCCCGACGGAGAGCGGTCGCGGCAAGATCGTGCCGGCGAAAGTGATCCCGCCGGACGAGCTGCCCGACACTGAATACCCCATGGTGCTTTCGACCGGCCGCGTGCTCGAGCATTGGCACACCGGCTCGATGACCCGCCGCGCTGCCGTGCTCGACCAGATCGAGCCGGAGGCAGTCGCCTTCATGTCGCCCAAGGACATGCGGCGGCTGCACGTGTGGCCCGGCGACGTCGTCCGGCTGCAGACCCGTCGCGGTGCGGTCGAGGTCAAGGTGCGCTCGGACCGCGACGTGCCCGAAAACATGGTGTTCATGCCGTTCTGCTACGCTGAGGCGGCGGCGAACCTTCTCACCAATCCCGCGCTCGATCCGTTCGGCAAGATTCCCGAGTTCAAGTTCTGCGCGGTGAAAGCCGAAAAGGTCGAGCAGCAAGTCGCGGCGGAGTAGGGCTTAGAACCACGGCTCCTCGTAGACCGGCTGGCCATCGAGCAGCAGTCGCTTGATGGCGGCGCGGCCCGAGGGGAGGACCGCCGCAACCACGGTCAGCTTGCGCTGGTTGCGGGCGTCTTCGAGCTTCTTGCCTTCGCCTTCGGGAACGAAATAGCTCTCGAGATTGTAGCGGATCTGCAGCTTGGTACAGAGGGATTGCCCGGTGTTCCCGCAATCCGTGGCGTAGGCGACACGACCGCGGATCAGCACTTCGGGGCTGCTGACCGCAACAGGCTCGGCGTGAACGGAAACCGGGTTGTAGATCCCGTCAGGACCGGGTGCGAGCTTGACGAACACGGTCGGATTTCGGGGGCCGTCGCGCTTGTAGAGGAATTGCCCGGCCGGCAATCGCGAAATGTCGTAGCCGAGGACGACATAGTCGCCGCGCAGGAAATCGCGTGGATCGACGGGCTGGGTATTCAACCTCACTTCTGTGCCTTCACGCAAAATGTTTGCGCGGTCGACGACCATCGCTGCAAGCAGCGCGAGCTGGACGAGTGCGGCGGCACCGAACAGCGCCAGCTTCGGGATGCGTTCAAAGCGCTCGGCGAGCCCGGCGATGGAGGGACTAGTCATGCCCGGTCCTCGGCAACAGGCGGCCCAGGACAGTCGAGAGCACGACGGCGGCGCCCCCGGCCACGGCGAGGAATACGGAGCGGCGCAGCAACGAGCCCTTCACGGCCCAGGTGATTCCGGCGATGACGCCCGCGATCCCGAGCCAGCCGGCAACGATCCGCGGGCGGGCGGCATCGAGCATGCCGGAAACAACGAGGCAGAGCATGGCGCAGAGTTCGAGCGCATAGGAGAGCCACGGCTCGCCTGTGTCCGGCGGTGGCCACACTGAGCCGGCGAGCAGGATCAGGGCGATTGCGCCGCCGGCGAAGGCCGGTCCCGCACGTCGCGAGGTCGCCGCAGCGACGAAGGCAAAAACCGCTCCCGCCAGGCCGCACGCAATCGCCCACAACGGATGGGCGTTGCCCGTGCCGAAGAAGAAGCTCTCATTGCCGGTGGCCACTTCGATCACGGCGGCGGCGGCCAGCGCGAACGCGCCATAGGCGGCAAGAACCGCTCCTGCAGAGGAGGCGCGTGGCCAGCGGGACACGGAAAACGCAAGGCCGGTGCCGAACAACAGAGCGGCGCCGTCGGCGAGAACGAATGCCGATTGCAGGTTTAGCTGGAGCACGGTTGCGATCCACCAGGGGAATGCGGCCGCGGCGACGAGATGGGCTGCGACGCGCGAATTCCAGGCGAGCGCAAGGCCGCCGGCGATGAGCCAGACCACGGCGAACTGAAAATGCGGAACGTCGCCTGTCTCGAGAGAACGAGCGCAGGTCCATATGCAGGCGGCGCTGAGCGCGACAGCGAGCGCACCGCGCGAACCGGTCAGCACTGCGGACGCGAACGCGCCGATCGCCCACAGCAGCATGCCGCCCGCGAAATCGCCACCCAGATGATACATCTGCCCGATCAGCGCGATCGCGGCGCCGAAGATGATCGCGCCAACGGCGGCGCAGAGGTCGGCGAACACCGGCCGGCCGTCGCGGCCGAACCAGGCGCCGAGGCCATGGGCAACAAGGATGCCCGCCAGCAGCATGACAAAACGCAACAGCCGCGCCAATTCCGTCCAGTGCGCGGCGACGAAGGCGAGGAAAGCCGCCGCGATCAAGAGGCTGCCGACAATGGCGATCACCACCGCGATGGTGACGCCGGGCGCGAGCGGCGGGAGCGCGGCGCGTATCGCGGAGGCGGCCGCGGGCGTGACCACGCCATCGGACTCCCATCGCGCAAGGTCGGTTTCAAGGCGTTGGCGATAAGTCCGGTCGAACATCGTTCCATGTTATGGTCAGGCGAGCAATTCCGCCAGCGCCAGATACGGCGGCGCCGCCTCCATTCAGCGGCCTTATGTCCGCTTATGAGAGACCGCGCTTCGGCTCGCGCAACGCGCGCGGCGGACTAGAAGGTTCTGTTGGACCGCGGAGGAAGCCATGAAGCGCACGTGGACCATCATTGCCGTAGCTGACGTGGCCCAGAGCTTTAAATGGTATCTGTCGCTGCTCGGCCTGCCGGAGACCGCTCCTGCCCACGACGACTTCGGGCAAATCCGGGACGCCGATGGAACGGTGTTGCTCTGTCTTCACGCATGGGGCGCCCATGGGCATCCATCGTTGACAAGCCCGCGCGACGCCACACCCGGTAACGGCCTCCTCTTGTTCTTCCGGGTCGACAACTTTGATGTGGCCTTGCCGAGGGCGCGCACGCTGGTCAGCCGGCTTGAGGAAGAGCCGCATGTGAACCCCAGCACCGGAACGACGGAGTTTTCGCTGCGCGACCCCGACGGATATTACGTCAGCATCAGTGCGCTCGATCCGGCCTGACCTGTTCGAGCTCCATGGCTCACTGAGCTGTATAACCGGCTGGCAGCCACGCCTAGATCGCCTTCAGCTCGCCCTTGGTCCAGGCTTCGCGCAGTTTGAATTTCTGGATCTTGCCCGAGCCGGTCAGCGGAAACGCCTCCATCACGAACCAGTGCTTCGGCGTCTTGTGCGGGGCGAGGGATTCGCGCATGTAGGCGATCAGCTCGTCCTTGTCGATCGCAGCGCCCGGCGCGGGCCGGACAAACGCTGCCACCTCTTCGCCCCATCGCTCGTGCGGCACGCCGATGACGGCGACTTCGCCGACCTTGGGATGCTTGAACAGAAGCTCTTCCAGCTCGCGCGGATAGATGTTCTCGCCGCCGCGGATGATCATGTCCTTTAGCCGTCCCTCGACCGTGCAGAAGCCGCGCTTGTCCATGGCGCAGAGATCGCCGGTGTGCAGCCAGCCGTCCTTGTCGATGGCGGCAGCCGTCGCGTCAGGCATCTCGAAATAGCCGAGCATGACGTGATAGCCGCGGGTGCAGAACTCGCCGATGGTGCCGATCGGCACCGTCTCGCCGGTACTGGGATCGATGATTTTGGCTTCCGTGTTGGGTAGCGGCAGCCCGATGGTGCCGGCCTTGTCCTCGACGCTGTCGTCGGCGCAGGTCTGGGTCGCCACCGGCGAGCATTCGGTCTGGCCGAACACGATCGTGAAAGGCGCGCCCAGCTTCTCCTCGAGCCGCCGCACCAGCGGGGCCGGCACGGTGGAGCCGCCGGAGCAGATCGCCTTGACGCTGGAGAGATCGGTGGTCGGGAATGTCGGATGCTCCAGCATCGCAATCAGCATGGTGGGCACGCCGACCATCGCATTGCCGCGATAGGTGCCGAACATCTCCAGCACCACGGCCGGATCGAAGGCCTCGATCAGCACCTGGGTCGCCGCCTTATAGACCGAGCCGATCACGCAGCAGACGCAGCCGCCGGTGTGAAACAGCGGCATGGTCGTGACGAAGACGTCGCCGACGTCGTAGCCCATCCGGTCGGCGGTGTCGGCGCCGTTGTTGAGCAAGCCGCGATGGCGGAGCAGGGCACCCTTGGGAAAGCCCGTGGTGCCCGAGGTGTACTGGATCATCACGGGGTCGTCGGGGCTGACGGCGGGCAGCTTGATGCTCTCATCGTCGCCTGCAGCGATGAAGGCGTCCCAATCGTCGAAACAGATGATTTCGCGCAGCTCGGGGCAGTTCGCTTTCACCGCCTGCACCGTCTCCAGCATGGGATTGCCGCGAAAATTATTGACGACGAACACGCCGGCGGAGCGCGACTGTTTCAGCACATACTGCACCTCGTTGGCGCGGAAGGCGGGGTTGACGGTGACCAGCACCATGCCTGCCATTCCGGCCCCGAATTCCAGCATCACCCATTCCGGCAGATTCTGGGCCCAGACTGCGATGCGCTCGCCCTTCTTGAAGCGGGTGGAAAGCGCGCGGGCGGTGCGTTGTGCCTGCCGGTACAACTCAGCGTAGGTCCATTGCCGCCGCTGCGTCGGATCGGGCACGCCAGCGATCAGGGCCAGGCGGTTGGGTGCCGAACTCGGCCGCCTTGCGCAGGAGGTCGCCGAACGTCATCTCGCGCACCGCCGGCGTGGTCGGTCCTGCGACGTGCGACATCGTCAAAGCCATTTTGTCCTCCCGAGGCCGCTCTTGTGAGAGGCGGCGTCTTTCGGATGCAAAATGCCTTTGGTGGAGGGGCAATGCAAGCTGAACGGCCGGTCGCTGGCGCGCTCACTCGTCATGGCCGGGCTTGACCCGGCCATCCACGACTTAGAGCTGCGAGAAAGGAAGACGTGGATGCCCGCGTCGAGCCCGGGCATGACGGGAGTCTTTTCAACCAGCCCGCCGCTGCCGGGCCGATGATCGATGCGCCTTCCGCGCGGGGCGGCGATGCGCTGCGCCACGCCGAGCCGTCGGCTGGCTGCGCCGTTTTGCCCCTGTCCCGCCTTTGCCGCCCTTGAGGCTCTGTTTCAGCGCATCCATCAGGCTCACCACATTGTCGGTCCGCTCCTCGCGTTCGGTAACCTTCACGGGCTTTCCGGCGGCTTTGCGCCGGACCAGTGCCTTCAGCGCGTTCTCATATTCGTCCTTGAATTTCTTGGGATCGAAATGCGCGGCCTTGGTCTTGAGGATGTGGCCTGCAAGCTCGACCATGTCCTTCGATATTTTAGGGCTCTTGATGTCCTCGAAATAGTCGGCTTCGTCGAGCAGTTCATAGGGGTAGCGCAGCGTGGTGCCGAGCAGGCCTTTGCCGAGCGGCTCGATGGCGATGATGTGCTCGCGGTTGGTCAGCACGATGCGCGCCAGCGCGACGCGATCCTGGTCCTTCATGGCGTCCCGGATCACGGCGAAGGCGTCGAGGGCGACCTTGCCGTCCGGCACGATGTAATAGGGGTGATTGAGATAACGCTTGTCGATCTCGTCCCTCGGCACGAAACTGTCGATGTCGATGGCGTGGTTGCTCTCGATCTGGACGGCTTCAAGCTCGTCCTTTTCGACCTCGACATACTGGCCCTTTTTCAGCTCATAGCCGCGCCCCTTCTGCTCGGCCTCGACGACGTCGCCGGTCTCGGCGTCCACCATCTGCTGTTTCAGGCGGTTGCCGGTCTCCCGGTTGATCATGTGGAAGCGGGTTTTCTCGGCCGCCGTCGATGCCGGATAGAGCGCGACCGGGCATGACACCAGCGAAAGCTTCAAGGAGCCTTTCCAATAGGCACGGGGGGCCATTACAATCTCCGGAATTGGGATTCAGGAACTTGAACAGACGCCAGCCGTTTTGGTTCCGGAGTTAGCCGCCTGCAAGGATTGCCGTGCACAAGAGCCTGACGACTTACCGAAAAAAGCGCGATTTCGAGGTCACCTCGGAGCCTTCCGGCGACGTCAAGGTGGCGCCCTCGAAGCAGCGCCGATTCGTGATTCAGAAACACGATGCGACTCGCCTGCACTACGACTTGCGGCTCGAATTCGATGGTGTGTTCAAGTCCTGGGCGGTGACGCGCGGGCCATCGCTCGACCCGCAAGACAAGCGGCTCGCGGTCGAGGTCGAGGATCACCCGCTCGACTACGGCGATTTCGAAGGCACCATCCCCGAGGACCAGTATGGCGGCGGCACCGTGCAGCTCTGGGACCGCGGCTTCTGGGACTCTGACGACCCCGAGCGCGGATTTGCCAAGGGCGACCTGAAATTCAACCTGTATGGCGACAAGCTGCAGGGCAGTTGGGTGCTGGTACGGATGAAAGGCGACCGCTTTGGCGGCAAGCGCACCAACTGGCTCCTGATCAAGCACCGCGACGAGTTCGTGCGCGAGGGCGAGGACAACGACGTCCTCGACGAGGACCGCTCGGTAGCTTCCGGTCGCTCGATGGAGCAGATCGCAGCCGGCAAGGGCAAGGCGCCGAAACCGTTCATGCTGGCAAAGGGCAGCAAGACCAAGGCGGACGCCACCTGGAATTCCAATCGCGGTTCGGCGGCGGAAGCGCGCGCGAAGACCAAGGCCGTGCGCGCTCCGGCCAAGGCGAAGAAGGTCTCGGCGATGCCGGACTTCGTCCCGCCGCAGCTCTGCGCTTCGGTCGAGCGCCCGCCACGGGGAACGGGCTGGTGCCACGAGATCAAGTTCGACGGCTACCGCGTGCAGCTGCGCGTCGCCGCCGGCGACGTTGCGCTCAACACGCGCAAGGGGCTCGATTGGGCGGACAAGTTTCCTGCAATTGCAAAGGAAGCGCAAAACCTGCCGGATGCGCTGATCGATGGTGAGATCGTCGCCGTCGACAAGAAAGGCCTGCCGGACTTCTCCGCGTTGCAGGCGGCGATCGCCGACGGCAAGACCAATAATCTCGTCTACTTTGCCTTCGACCTGCTGTTTGCAGATGGCGAGGATCTGCGCGCTCTGCCGCTGCGCGAGCGCAAGGAGCGGCTGAAAGCCTTGCTCGATGCGCGCAAGGGCAAGGCAAAGCTGATCCGCTATGTCGAGCACTTCGAGGAAGACGGCGAGGCCGTGCTGAATTCCGCGAAGGAGCTGTCGCTGGAAGGCATCATCTCCAAGAAACTCGAGGCGCGCTATCATTCCGGCCGCTCCGACAACTGGACCAAGGCCAAGGTGCGCGCTGGCCATGAGGTGGTGATCGGCGGCTGGACCTCCACCAATGGCAAATTCTCCTCGCTGATGGCCGGCGTCTATCGCGGCAAGCATCTCGCCTTTGTCGGCATGGTCGGCACCGGCTATGGCGCGGACAAGGTGCGCCGCCTGATGCCGCATCTGAAGGCCAACGCGGCGGACAAGAGTCCCTTCAGCGGCGGCAACGCGCCGCCCAAAACGCGTGACGTCCACTGGCTGGAACCAAAGCTCGTCGCCGAGATTGAATTCGCTGGCTGGACCGACGGTGGCAATATAAGGCAAGCCGCCTTCAAGGGCCTGCGCGAGGACAAGCCGGCGCGCGAGGTGGAGGCGGAGAAGCCGGCCATGGTCAAGGTCGCAAAGCCGATCATCATCAAATCGTCGACCGGGAAGAAGGGCGCCGAGGTGATGGGCGTCGTCATCTCCAATCCGGACAAGGCGCTGTGGCCGGATGCCGGCGACGGCAAGGCGGTCACCAAGCTCGACCTCGCGAATTACTTCGAGGCCGTGGGCGAATGGATCATCGGCTATCTGAAGGGCCGGCCCTGTTCGGTGGTGCGCGCGCCGGACGGCATCGGCGGCGAGACGTTCTTCCAGCGCCACGCCATGACGGGAACGTCGAAGCTCCTGGAGCTCGTAAAGGTCTCGGGCGACCGCAAGCCCTATCTGCAGATCGACCGCATCGAAGGCCTTGCGGCGGTGGCGCAGTCCGGCGGGCTCGAACTGCATCCTTGGAATTGCGCGCCGGATGCGCCTGATGTGCCGGGACGGCTGGTGTTCGACCTCGATCCCGCGCCGGATGTTGAATTTGCCGACGTGATCGAGGCCGCCAAGGACATGCGCGAGCGCCTCAAGGCGGTGGGGCTGGAAAGTTTTTGCAAGACCACCGGCGGCAAGGGCCTTCATGTGGTGACGCCGCTGTTGTCAGGCGCAAAAGATCGCGTGGGCTGGAAGGAGGCAAAGGCCTTTGCGCAAGGCATCTGCCACTGGATGGCGAATGACAATCCCGAGCGCTATTTGCTCAACATGTCGAAGCAGAAACGCAAGGGAAAGATCTTCCTCGACTATCTGCGCAACGATCGCATGGCGACCGCGGTATCGGTGCTGTCGCCGCGCGCGCGCGTCTGGCGCCACCGTCTCGATGCCCGTCACCTGGGCCCAGGTGCGCGGCGATCTCGATCCCAGGCGCTACACCGTTCGTACCGTGCCGGCGCTGCTTGCCAAGGGCAAGGCGTGGGACGGTTACGACGATGCCGCAGGCCCGATCAAGCCGGCGATGAAGAAGCTGGCCGACAAGCTTTAACCACAAGCACAGTCGTCATGCCCCGCTTTATGCGGGGCATCCAGTACGCCGCGGCTTCTCGGCTCCAGCACAGGTCTCTGGAATACTGGATCACCCGCTTTCGCGGGTGATGACAGTCGCGCTTTGTGGTCGATATCTGTCTTACAGCTTACCCAGCAGCAGCAATATCAGCAGGATCACGATGATCAGCCCAAGGCCGCCGCCGCCGTAATAGCCGGTGCCGTAGAACGGGCCGCCGCCGATGCCGGAAAATCCGCCAAGTAGCGCAATGATCAGAATAATCAGGATGATTGTGCCGATGGACATAACAGTTCTCCTCAGCCCCCATAGGGCTCATTTCTCTGCCTTCGCCCGAGGAAACCAGCGGGAACCCTGAAAGTTCCCTTTTTGCAGCGCCATATCGCAGCCCTTCCGTTCGGCTCCCGCGGAACTACATGCAGATCACATGACGGAGAACCCCTGGATGCCTGGTCCGCTTGTCGTTTCCATTCCGCATAGTCTCGGCCGCGACGAGGCGATGCGCCGCCTCCAAACCGGCCTGTCACGCGCGGCGTCGCATGTGCCGGTGCTGAAGGTCGACGAGGAGCGCTGGGAAGCCAATCGCATGATCTTTCGCGTCCGCGCGCTCGGCCAGGCCGCGAGCGGAAACGTCGATGTCGCTGAGGATCATGTGCGGGTCGAGGTGACGTTGCCGTTCCTGCTGCAGCGTTTTGCGGAGATGGCGCAAGCTGTGATCCGCGAGCGCGGCAAGCTGCTGCTCACCAAGCGCTGATCCCGGCATTTTTACTCCGTCATGCCCGGGCTTGACCCGGGCATCCACGTCTTTGGGGCCACGATGAAGAGAAGACGTGGATGGCCGGGACAAGCCCGGCCATGACGAGGAGCTTTCACGGCGAGCCGGCAAACGCCAGCACGGTGCGCGGCGGCGCCTTTGTGGCTTCGCCGGACACGAAGTCGGCGGAGGTCTGTCTGATCTCCGTCGTGTTCAGCACCTGCTGCCAGACCCCGTATTCCGGCAGTTTCGGCAGGTGAAATGCGATCTCCTCCGGCGCCGCATTGAGCACAATGAAGAGCGGCGGTTGGCCGTGCTCGATCGGGGCCAGTACATAGGCGAGAAACCGGCTGTCGGGGAATTTCCAGTCCTGCTCCGTCATCTCGTCGGCCGCAGGCGTCAACCAGAGCACGCTGAAGGTGCCATCGGCCTTTTGTCCGTCGAGCCAGTGGTGGTTGCGAATTTGCGGAAAGCGCCGGCGCAATCCGGTGAGGTGGCCGATGAAATCGGTCATGTCCTCGCCGTCGCGGCCGAGATTGTCCCAGTTCACCCAGCCGGTCTCATTGTCCTGGCAATAGGCATTGTTATTGCCCCGCTGCGAATTGCCGACCTCGTCGCCCGCTAGCAGCAACGGCAGCGCCTTGCGCCAGCAGGAGGCAGGCCAGCTGGTTGCGGCGCAACCGTCGCCGCAGCGCGATGATATCAGCGTCATCGGTCGGTCCCTCATGGCCGCAATTATTGCTGAAGTTTTCGCTGCTGCCGTCGCGATTGTCCTCGCCATTGGCGAGGTTGCGCTTTGCATTGTAGGAAAACAGATCGGCCAGCGTAAAACCGTCATGCACCGTGATGTGGTTGACGGAGGCGCGCGGTGACCGGCCTTCATGGTTGAAGAGGTCGGCGGACGCCGTCATGCGGCGCGATACTTCGCCGACAAGGCTGCCTTCGCCGCTCCAGTAGCGCCGCATGGAAATCCGGTAGCGGTCGTTCCATTCCGACCATTGCGACGGGAAGCCGCCGACCTGATAGCCGCCGATGCCGACGTCCCAGGGCTCGGCGACCAGCTTGACGGAAGCCAGCACCGGGTCCTGCCGGATCGCGGTGAGAAAGCCCGAGTGGCGGTCGTAGCCGTCGGGCCCGCGCGCCAGCGTGGTGGCGAGATCGAAGCGAAAGCCGTCGACATGGCAGACCTCGACCCAGTAGCGCAGCGAATCCATCACCATCTGCAGAACGCGCGGATGGGTGAGGTTGACCGAGCTGCCGCAACCGGTGAAGTCGTCGTAGAAGCGCGGGTTCTCCGGATTCAGCCAGTAATAGGAGGCGTTGTCGATGCCGCGGAACGACAGCGTCGGACCCAGATGATTGCCCTCGGCGGTGTGGTTATAGACGACGTCCAGCATCACCTCGATGCCGGCGTCATGCAGCCGCGCTACCGTGGTGCGGAAGGAATCCAGCGCATTGTCCTGCCCATAGCGCGCTTCCGGCGCGAAGAAGCCGATGGTGTTGTAGCCCCAGTAGTTGACGAGCTTTTTCTCCACCAGCATGCGGTCGTCGATCAGCGCATGGATGGGCAACAGCTCGATGGTGGTGACGCCGAGCCGCTTGAGATGGTCGATCATGGCAGGCGCGCACAGCCCGCCATAGGTGCCGCGCAATTGCGGCGGCATGTCCTCGCGCAGCTGCGTCAGGCCCTTGACGTGCGCCTCGTAGATGATGGTGTCTTCCCAGGGAATATTGGGTCGCGGTCTCGCGACGGCCCCAGTTGAAGGTCTCGTCGACCACGACGGCCTTGATCATGCCGCGCGCGTTGTCGCGGCGGTCGAACGACAGGTCCTCCCGCGCGCTACCGACGCGAAAGCCGAAATGCGCATCGCTCCACACCAGCCGCCCGGCGAGCCGCCGCGCATAGGGATCGAGCAGCAGCTTGTTGGGATTGAAGCGATGGCCTTGCTCGGGCGCATAAGGGCCGTGCACGCGATAGCCGTAGAGCTGCCCGGGCGAGACGTCGTTGAGATAGCCGTGCCAGATGTCCTCCGAACGCTCCGGCAGTTCGATGCGCTCGAGCTCGCGGCGGCCCTGGCCGTCGAACAGGCAGAGCTCGACCTTTTCCGCGTTGGCCGAGAACAGCGCAAAATTGGTGCCCCGGCCGTCCCAACTCGCCCCGAGGCGTGACGGCGTTCCGGCAGAAAGACGCATGCGTCAGCTTTCGGGTACGAGGAAGATCGCAGCCAGCGGCGGGATGGTGAGATTAAGTTCCCATGCCTCGCCTTGCAACGCTGCGACGCCGCCGGCATTGCCGACATTGCTGCCGCCATAATGGGCAGCGTCCGAATTGAGCGCCTCGCGCCAGCGGCCGCCAAAGGGCACGCGCACGCGGTAATTGTAGTAGACGTTCGGAGAGAAATTCACGACCACCACGCAACGCGAACGCTGGTCGAATCCCTTGCGCAGCCAGGCGAACACATTGCCGTTGGCATCGTCAGTGACGAGCCATTCGAATCCGGCCTCCTCGCAGTCCTGTTCGTGCAGCGCCGGGGTCGTGCGGTACAGCGTGTTGAGGTCGCGGATCAACGCCTGCACGCCGGCGTGGTCCTTTTTCTCGAGCAGATGCCAGTCCAGCGAATGATCGTGATTCCACTCGCGCTCCTGGCCGAACTCGCAACCCATGAACAGCAATTTCTTGCCGGGATGGCCGAACATGAAGCTGTAATAGGCGCGCAGATTCGCAAAGCGCTGCCATGCGATCGCCAGGCATGCGGCCGAGGATCGATCGCTTGCCGTGCACGACTTCGTCGTGCGACAGCGGCAGGATGAAATTCTCCGAGAAGGCGTAGTGCAGGCCGAACAGGATGTCGCCGTGATGGTGTTTGCGGTGGATCGGGATCCTTGCCGATATATTTCAGCGTGTCGTGCATCCAGCCCATGTTCCATTTGTAGCCGAAGCCGAGCCCGCCATGCTCGATCGGGCGCGACACCTGCGGCCAGGCGGTGGATTCCTCCGCCGCCGTCATCGCCTGCGGAAAGCGTGCGTAGAGCTCGGCGTTGAAGTCGGCGCAGGAACGCGATGGCTTCGAGATTTTCCCGCCCGCCATGCTGGTTCGGAATCCACTCGCCCGCCGGCCGCGAGTAGTCGAGATACAGCATGGAGGCGACCGCATCGACGCGCAGGCCGTCGATGCCGTAGCGCTCCAGCCAGAACAGGCGTTGGAAACCAGGAAATTGGTCACTTCGATGCGGCCGTAATTGTAGATCAGCGTGCCCCAGTCCGAGATGCCGGCCCTGCTTCGGGATTGGCATGCTCATAGAGCGCGGTGCCGTCGAAATGGCCGAGCCCGTGCGGATCGTCGGGAAAGTGCCCGGGCACCCAGTCGAGCAGCACGCCGATGCCTTCGCGGTGGCAGGCGTCGATGAGCGCGACGAAATCAGCCGGAGAGCCGAACCGGCTGGTCGGCGCGTACAGTCCCGGTCGGCTGGTAGCCCCAGGAGCCGTCGAACGGATGCTCGCTGACCGGCAGGAATTCGATATGGGTAAAGCCCATGTCGCGCGACATAGGCCGGCAGTTGCTCGGCCATCTCGCGGTAGTTCAGCCATTCGTTGCGTCCGCTGCGCCGCCATGAACCGAGATGCACCTCGTAGATCGACATCGGCGCGCTGCGGGCAGTTGATATCCTGTTGGCGCCGGCCGCGGCTGCGGCAATGTCGTGGTGTCCAGCACGATCGAGGCGGTCTTCGGCCGAACCTCGGCGGCAAAGGCGACCGGGATCGGATTTCATCGGCAAATGCTGGCCGCGCGGGCCGATGATGTCGAACTTGTAGTGGTCGCCGGACCTGGCGCGCGGGATGAACAGCTCCCAATAGCCGGCGCCGCGCACCCGCATCGGGTGACGCCGCGGATTCCAGTAGTTGAAATCGCCGACCACGCTGACGCGCCGCGCGTTCGGCGCCAGCACGACGAAGGCGACCCCCTCGACGCCGTCAAGCGTGGTCGGATGCGCGCCGAGCTTGTCGTAGATGCGCTGATGCGTGCCTTCGCCGAGCAGATAGAGGTCGAAGTCGGAGAGCACCGGCGGGAAGCGGTAGGGGTCCTCGAGTTCGACGATATTCTTGCCGAAATGCGCGCGTAGCTGATAGCGCTCGGCGCCATCAGGGGCGGCGCCTGCGAACAGGCCAGCCTCATGGATCCGCTTCAGCTTGGCAGCATCGCCCCGCGCGCCGATCGCATCGACCTGCGTGGCGTCCGGCAGGAAGGCGCGCACCACGGGCTTGCCGCCCTCCTTGTGGAGGCCGAGATAATGGAAGGGATCGGAATGGCGGCCTTCGACGATCGCGTAGGCCTCGGCGGACAGCTTTGTCATTCATTCACGTTGGGTTGCCGCGACAGAATACGAAGGATACTGGCCAAGGGGAAGCGCAGCCGGTCAACCTCGTGGGCTGCCTCGTATTCGAGCTCGTGGAAGCCTTTTTCCAGCAGGAAGAAATCGATCAGCCGCTGCGCCGCCCAGGGGTCGGCGGGCCACAGCCGGCGATCGGAGATGGTTTCGCGATAGGCGGCGAGGAAGATCTCGACCGAACGCTCGCGCCATTTCGCCAGTGCCGCGGCCAGTTTGCCCTGCTCGTCGGGCGTCACCTTGCGGGCCCGCTCCAGCGCTGCGGCAGCCGCGCAATCGATGGAATGGATCATGCCGGCGACGTCACGGACGGCAGGCACCTTGCGCCGCCGTTCGGCCAGCGTCCGGCGCGGCTCGCCGTTGAAATCGGTGATGAAGACGTCGTCCTTGACGATCAGCACCTGTTCGAGATGGAAGTTGCCGTGATGGCGGATTCCGGTCACCGCGCCATCATCAGGCAGCAACGATTCCAGAATGTTCGGCAAGGCCGCGCGCTGTGCCAGCAGATGGTCGAGCAGCGGCCGGTTGATTTCCCTCACGACATCGCGCCGGGCTTTCAGGATGTCGAGTGCCGCCTCCGCCGAGGCGACGATCTCGCGCGACCAGCGTTTCAGCTCCGTTGCCGGGACAGGTTCAGGTGTGAAGGCCGGCCCCGTCGCGTCCGTGGCAAGGGCCATATGCAACTCGGCGAGTCGCCTCCCGATCTGCGCCAGGTGCCGCAGATGCGGCGCCTGCTCTTCGCCTTCGCCGTCATGCAGCAAGTTCTGCTCTTCGACAAACCGGTCGAGATGGGCCGCCGTCACGAACCACGCGTCGCCCTGGTTCTGGATCTGGGCATGCAGGGTGGCGATCGCGCTGCGGCTGCCGTCGGGTTCGATCAGTTCGACGCTGCCGAGCAGGGCGGGCGCATTGGCAAAACCCGCCACCTCGGTCAGGAAATGGCCGATCTCGATGCCGGGATGAATACCAGGCTCCAGCTTGCGGAACAGTTTTGCAGCGTAACTATGGTCGACCAGTGCGGAGCTGGAAGGGAATTCATTCTCGAAGGCGCGGATGCGGTCGGGCTCGCGGATGACGCTGCCGTCGAACTTGCTGGTCGGACGGAATTCCAGTTTCAGTCCATGTTCGCTTTCATCGACGACAAGCCTTTCCCGCAAATTCCGCAGCATCAATCCCAGGAAGATCGGATCGGTCGCAACATCGAGCAGCGTACCTTCGCGCGCGCCCTGGCGCACGGCGGCCAGCGCCTTCGGGTTGTAGTGCTCACGATCGAACCGTACCCATTCGATCTGCATCGGTATCACGTAACGCGCCGTCTCGCCGCGCTGCTTCGCCTCAAAGAAAGCGAGATATGGCCGGTTGTCACCGATGTCGCAGAAGGGCGTGGCCGATACGAGCTTCGGGTGGATCGCCCGCGGCGATCGCTCCGCATACCAGCGACTGCGCGCCAGATGGCCGGGCAACACGTCGCGCTCGAACATGCCGCGCTCGCGCGCCATCGACACCCAGGTCGATCCGACCGGTACCACCAGTGTCTCGAATTCCGGCACCGCGCGGGGCCGCACCGGCTCCGACTTGTCCGGCTCCTGCAGCTCGAACCAGTAGAATCCGTAAGGCGACAGCGTGATCATATAGGGCAGCTCGCCGATCGCCGGAAAGCGCGAGCGGCCCAGCATTTCCAGAGGAATGCGGCCATTGAAGGCCGAAAGATCGAGCTCGGTCGCCTGCGCCGAGCGCGACAGATTGGCGACACAGAGGATAATCTCGTTGCGGTATTCCCTGACATACGCCAGCACCGAGCGGTTCTCAGGGCGGATGAAGGTCATGCTGCCGCGGCCGAACGCGGTGGTGGACTTGCGTACCGCGATCAGTTTCTTGGTGGCTGAGAGCAGCGAGCCGAGGCTGCGCGACTGCGCCTCGACATTGACGGCCTCGTAGCCGTAGACCGGATCCATGATCATCGGGGCGTAGAGCCGCGCGGGATCGGCGCGGGAAAAGCCGCCATTGCGGTCCGAGGTCCATTGCATCGGCGTGCGCACGCCGTTGCGGTCGCCGAGATAGATGTTGTCGCCCATGCCGATCTCGTCACCGTAATAGATGATCGGCGTGCCCGGGAACGACATCAAAAGCGAATTCATCAACTCGATCTTGCGCCGGTCGTTGTCCATCAGCGGCGCCAGCCTGCGGCGGATGCCGACATTGATCCGCGCCCGCGGATCGTTGGCATAGGTCGACCACAGATAGTCGCGCTCGACGTCGGTCACCATCTCCAGCGTCAGTTCGTCATGGTTGCGCAAGAACAGCGCCCATTGGCAGTCGGCCGGAATATCCGGTGTCTGCCGCATGATGTCGGCAATGGGAAAGCGATCTTCCTGCGCGATCGCCATGTAGATGCGCGGCATCAGCGGGAAGTGATAGGCCATGTGGCATTCGTCGCTGTTGCCGAAATATTCCTGCACGTCCTCCGGCCATTGATTGGCTTCCGCCAGCAGCACCTTGCCTTTGGCGTAGGCGTCGAGCTCGGCGCGGAATTTCCGGATGATGGCGTGGGTCTCGGGCAGATTCTCGTTGTTGGTGCCGTCGCGCTCGCAGAGATAGGGAATAGCGTCGAGCCGGAAGCCGTCGACGCCGGTATCGAGCCAGCGCTTCATCGCCTGGATCAGCGCGCTGAACACCCGAGGATTGTCGAAATTCAGATCCGGCTGGTGCGAGAAGAAGCGGTGCCAGTAGAACTGGCCGGCCTCGCTGTCCCAGGTCCAGTTCGATTTCTCGGTGTCGGTGAAGATGATGCGGGTATCAGGATATTTCTGGTCGGTGTCGCTCCAGACATACCAGTCGCGTGCGCTGGAATCCTTTGCACTACGGCGGGCGCGCTTGAACCAGGCGTGCTGGTCCGAGGTGTGGTTGATGACAAGCTCGGTGATGACACGCAGGCCGCGCTTCCTGGCTTCCTGGATGAAGCGGCGGAAATCCTTCATGGTTCCGAAATCGGGATTAATGTCGCCGTAGTCGGCGATGTCATAGCCGTCGTCGCGGCCGGGCGAGGGGTAGAACGGCAACAGCCACAGCGCAGTGACGCCGAGCTCCTGCAGATAGTCGAGCTTCTCGGTCAGCCCCGCGAAATCGCCGATGCCGTCATTGTTGCTGTCACAAAACGCCTTGACGTGGAGCTGGTAGATGATTGCGTCCTTGTACCAGAGCTCGTCGGCGGGTTCAGTCGATGGGATTTCCCCTGCTTCGTCACGGCGCGCGGAAAGTCGTCCGACATCGATTGCCGGATAGCCGCTTTCGGCTCGGAGGACGACGTCAGCCTGCGAGTCCTCGACGTTTTGGGCTTTTTTGTTCACGGTGATGCCATTGCCATGGGAACGACGCCCCCATTTTGCGCTTGAAAAAGGAGACGCACTCAACCCCAATAAAAAGCCTTTGCACGGGAAATGGTTCCCTCGGAACGGTTTCCGGGCACAGGCGTTAATAACGGCCTATCTCCTTCCCGTATTTGGACAATTTCGCGACATCTGCGTCACAGTCGCGTGCAAACAACGTGCCGAATGGACCTTTTTGTCAAAGCGCGCGACCTCGGAATCCAGACCGAATTCATCGACGGTCAGGGCCGCCCCCATGTGACGGCCGCTGATGCCCTGAAGGTCGTGTTCGAAGCCCTGCCGCCGCAGGCCGCGCGAGCGCTGCTCGATGGGCCAGTGGTGGTGCGCCAGGGGCATGCCGCGCACAGCATGCTGTTGCGAGAGGCGCGCTTTCCGGTGCGCTGGGAGATTTCTGACGAAACGCGTGTTGTTGCCGGCGAGACGCTAAGCGGCGCCATCGCGTGGCCGGAAAACCTGCCGCTGGGCGTTTACCGGCTGCGACTAACGGACGCGGGCGGCATCACGGAGGAGGCGCCGCTGGTTTCGGCGCCCGCAAGGGCGTTTGGCGGCGATTTCGATCGCGGTTGGCTGCTTGCCGTCCAGCTCTATGGCGTGCGCTCGACGCGCAATTGGGGGATGGGCGACTTCACCGACCTTGCCGATCTCATCGACCTTGCCCACCAGCTCGGCGCCGATGGCATCGGCCTCAATCCGCTGCATGCGCTGTTCGACGACAAGCCCGGCGATTGCAGTCCCTATTCACCGAACAGCCGGCTGTTTCTCAACGCGCTCTATATCGACGCCGGCGCGCTGCCGGAGTTTTCCGCTCAAGCCGCGCCTGATGTCGCCGAGCTGACGCCGCGGCTGCGGCAAAGCGATGACGTCGACTACGTCGCGGTGGCCGGATTGAAATGGCAGGCACTGCGCGCGGCCTTTGCCGCCTTCAAGGTCAATCCCGGCGCGGAGCGCAAAGCCGATTTCGAAAAATTCCGCAGCGAGCAGGGCGCCTTGCTGGCGCATTTCGCCTGCTTCGAGATGCTGCGGCACAAGTTCAAAAAGCCGTGGTGGGAATGGCCGGAGGAGTGGCGGACGCCGGATGAGGCCGCGCTCGCGCGGCTGCGATTGGGCGCGGACGCCAGCGAAATCGAATTCGTCGAATTCGTGCAGTGGAATGCCGACCGGCAGCTCGCCGCCTGCAAAGCGCGGGCCGACGGGCTCGGTATGAAGGTCGGGCTTTATCTCGACGTTGCCGTCGGCGTGCAGTCCGACGGTTTCGATGCCTGGAACGAGCAGGGCGCGATCTCGCGCCAGCTCGGCGTCGGCGCCCCGCCCGATCCGCTGGCGCCCGCAGGCCAGGACTGGGGGCTTGCCGGCTACAACGCCATCGGCCTCGAGCAGCAGGACTTTGAGCCGTTCCGCCAGATGCTGCGCGCCTCGATGCGCCATGCCGGCGCGATCCGGCTCGACCATGTCATGGGCCTGAAGCGGCTCTATCTGGTGCCGCGCGGCTTTGGCCCGCGCGAGGGCGTCTACGTGCCGATGCCGTTCGAGGCGATGCTGGCGGTCACCGCGCTGGAGAGCGCTGAAAACAGCTGCATCGTTATCGGTGAAGACCTCGGCACCGTGCCGGAAGGCTTTCGCGACCGCACCCGCGACTGGGGAATCTGGTCTTATCTGGTGATGATGTTCGAGCGCGACGAGCACGGCGCTTTCCGCGACATCGACTGCTATCTGCCGAACGCGCTCGTTACCTTCAACACCCACGACCTCGCCACCTATGCCGGCTGGCGTCACTTCCGCGATCTCAAGCTGAAGCGTTCGCTCGGTTTTGATCCCGGCGAAACCGATGACGACCGCTGGGATGCGCTGGCCATGCTCGATCAGGTGCTGGGCCAGCACGGCATTCACGACAACGGCCTCAACGCCATCGCGCAATTCCTGGCGCGCACAAAGTCGCGCCTGATGGCGGTTGCGCTCGAGGATCTGCTGGGGCTGCAGGAACAGCCCAACGTTCCCGGCACCATCGACGAGCATCCGAACTGGCGGCGCCGCATGCCGCTCTGCATCGACGAGATTGCAGGGAGCGTGGACATAGCCGGGCTGAAGGCTGCGACCCGTGAGCGGGCGCGGGAAAAGAGTGCAAGGGGCGCTTAACGGTGAACTGGATTGCCCTGCAGGATCGAAGATTACGGCCTGATCGGCGACTGTGAGACGGCCGCCCTTGTCGGCCGCGATGGCTCGATCGACTGGCTGTGCTGGCCGGCCTTCGATTCCGATGCCTGCTTTGCCGCGCTGCTCGGCAACCGCAAGAACGGCCGCTGGTTGATCGCGCCTGCCGATGAGATCACGCGGACGACACGGCGCTATTGGGACAACACGCTGATCCTTCAGACCCGGTTCGAGACAGCCGAGGGGGCCGTCGAGCTCATCGATTTCATGCCGCCGCGCGGCAAGGCGTCGGACATCGTGCGGCTGGTTCGCGGCGTCCATGGCCGCGTGAAAATGCGGATGGAGCTCGTCATCCGCTTCGGCTTCGGCAGCGACATACCCTGGGTCAGGAAGAGCGAGGACGGCAAGGCCCTGCTCGCGATCTGCGGGCAGGACATGACGGTGCTGCGCACGCCGGTCGAAACGCGCGGCGAGGATTTCACGACGGTCGCCGATTTCGAAGTGGCTGAGGGCGAAACGATTCCCTTCGTGCTCACCTATGGTCCGTCGCATCTTCCGGTGCCCGAACCGATCGATGCCGCGCAGGCGCTGCGCGAGACCGAGGCGTTCTGGACCGAATGGTCGGGTCGTTGCTCCGAGGACGTCGACCAACGCGATCTCGTGCTGCGCTCGCTGATCACGCTGAAGGCGCTGACCTTCGCGCCCACCGGCGGCATCGTCGCCGCGCCGACGACCTCGTTGCCGGAAAAGCTCGGCGGTTCCAGGAATTGGGACTATCGCTTCTGTTGGCTGCGCGACGCTACCTTCACGCTGCTGGCGCTGATGAACTCCGGCTATACCGAGGAAGCGCTGGCCTGGCACAACTGGCTTTTGCGCGCCGTGGCCGGTTCGCCCGCGCTGATGCAGATCATGTACGGCATCTGGGGTCAGCGGCGGCTCTGGAATGGGAGGCCGGCTGGCTCGACGGCTATGAAGGCGCAAAGCCGGTACGCGTCGGCAACGCCGCCCATGCGCAGCTGCAACTGGATGTCTACGGCGAGTTGATCGATGCGCTGCATCAGGCGCGGATGGCCAAGCTCAAGCTGAACGACGTGAGCTGGTCGATGGAATGCACGGTGCTGGAGCATCTCGCCGGCATCTGGGATCGGCCCGACCACGGCATCTGGGAGCGTCGTGGCGAAGGCAAACACTATGTCTTGTCGAAAGTCATGACCTGGGTCGCCTTCGACCGCGGCATCAAGAGCGTGGAGAAATTTGGCTTCAAGGCGCCATTGGAGAAATGGCGCAGCTTGCGCGACATGATCCACGCGGACGTCTGCGCCAGGGGTTTTGACCGCGAGCACGACAGCTTTGTGGAATCCTATGGCTCGACGATGCTCGACGCGAGCCTCCTTCTGCTGCCTGCGGTCGGCTTCCTGCCGCCGGACGATCCGCGCATTCGCGGCACCATTGCATGCGATCGAGCGCCATCTGATGCGCGACGGCTTTGTGCTGCGCCACGATCCGCGGGAAGTGATTGACGAAGAGCAGCCCATCGAGGGCGCGTTCCTGGCCTGCACCTTGTGGCTTGCGGACGCCCATGTGCTGGCCGGTGATGCGGCCAAGGCGCAGGTCCTGTTTGATCGCGTGGTCGCGATCGCCAACGATGTCGGCCTGCTGGCGGAAGAATACGATACCAGGGCGAAGCGTCAGACCGGAAATTTTCCGCAGGCATTGACGCATATCGCGCTGATCAACACCGCCCACAACCTCAGCGCCGCCAAGCGCGCCGCCGAGAAGCCGGCGGTGCAGCGGTCGAAGTAAGGTGTTGCCGCAAATACAGCTGTCGTCCCGGGCAAGCGAAGCGCGACCCGGGACCCATAACCGCAGGATTTCGTTGCGGCGAGAAGTTGGAGCCACAGCGTGCCACACAACGCTGCCCTGTGGTTATGGGTCCCGGCGTCCGCCGGGACGACAGTGGTGGTTGCCGCGCTAGCTTGCAGCGCAGCCGCCAAAATCATCTCCACGGCCTTGGCAAATCCCTCATCCTCATTGGTATCGCGTCACGTGCGTGGCGTGCCGCTTGATCTCATCCGCCGCGTTGCCCATCGCGAATGAACGCCCGCTCTTGGCAAACATCGGCAGGTCATTCTCCATGTCGCCGATGGTTGCGATCGCTGATGTCGCGATGCCGAGCCGCCGTGCCATCGCCTCGACAAAGGTGCCCTTGTCGTGGCCGGGCGGGGTGATGTCGAGATAAAAGGTCTGCGAGCGAACGGCGGTGGCCTCCGTGCCGACGGCGTCGTGCATGGCGTCCTCGCAACGCTGCAGCAAGGCCGGATCCGAGCTCGCGCCGACGATCTTGCAGACACCGTCGAGATGGGCTGCAAAATCCGGCACGACGGTCGGCGCATGGCGGATCGCGCGCTGCTCGACCCCGACATACTCGCCGTCGGGGTCGCGGATCAGCCACTGGTCGTGGCTGAACAGCCAGATGTCGGTGTCGAACAGTTCCAGCACATCCATGCTGCGCTTCACGACGGAGCGCGGGGATGAGTGTGATGCTCGATCGGCCGCATCGAGGGATCGACGATCGAGCTGCCGTTGAAGGCGCCGAACGGCAGCGAAAGCGACAGCGGCTCGATCAGATATCCCATCCCGACGGTCGGCCGGCTGGAGACGATGGTAAAGGCAATGCCGGCCTCATGCAGCCGCTCGCACGGCGGCGCGGGCGCGCGTCGGTCACGCTCTTGCTCCTGGTGAGCAAGGTGCCGTCGACGTCGGACACCACGAGCTTGATCGCGCTCATGCGCGGGCCAGCTTTACTTGACGCAGGATGTCATCGACGATGGCCTCGACCGTCGCATCGATCGATACCCTGAACGGATGCTCGTCCGCGCCGGGCGGCTCCAGCGTCCTGAACTGGCTTGCAAGCAGCCCCGCCGGCATGAAGTGCCCCTTGCGCGCGGCGAGGCGGGAGGCGATCAGCGTTTCGGTGCCGTCGAGGAACACGAGGCGTACGTCACTGCGTCCATTGACCAGGATATCGCGATAGGCGCGCTTCAACGCCGAGCAGGCAACGACGGCATGCTGGTTCGCCGCGCAGGTCCGCGCGATCTCGGCCGCGATCGCTTTCAGCCAGGGCCAGCGGTCCTCGTCGGTCAGCGGATGGCCGGCGCTCATCTTGGCGACGTTGCTTGCGGGATGAAACTTGTCGCCGTCCTCGCAGCGCCAGCCGAGCCGTTTGGCCAGCGCCTCGGCGACCGTGCTCTTGCCCGAACCCGAGACGCCCATCACGATCAGTGCGCAAGGCTGGCTGTTTGCCATCGTCAGCCGAACTTCCGCCAGCTGCGGCCGTCGCGCGCGAGCAACTCGTCGGCTTTCGCCGGACCTTCGCTGCCGGCACGATAGGTTTCGAGACCTTCGGCGCCCGCCTTCTTCCAGGCGTCGATGAAGGGCTGCACGGCTTGCCAGCCGGCTTCGACGCTGTCGGCGCGTTGAAACAGGATGTTGTCGCCGATCATGCAGTCGTAGATCAAGCGTCTCATAGCCGGTGGCAGGCTCGGCCTTGAAATAATCCTTGTAGCGGAACTTCATCTCGACGCCGTCGATGTCGATGACGGGGCCGGGCACTTTTGTGTTGAACTGCAGCTCGATGCCTTCGGTGGGCTCGGTCGCGATGATCATGAAGTTCTGCGATAGTTTGTCCACCGGCGTGTCACGGAACATCGCGAACGGCGCCTGCTTGAACTTGATCGCGATCTCGGTGCGCTTCACCGCCAGCGCCTTGCCGGTGCGCAGAGTAAAACGGCACGCCGGCCCAGCGCCAGTTGTCGATGGTGAGCTTGAGCGCGGCATAGGTCTCGGTGGTGGAATCCGGCCGAACCTCTTCGGTCCCGCGATAGTCGCTGATTTCGGTATCGCCGGCCTTTCCGGCCAGATACTGCCCGCGCACGGAATTCTTCAGCGCCTCGGCTTCGCTTTGGGTCTGGATTGCTGACAGCACCTCGGCCTTTTCCGAGCGCACCGAATGGGCGTCGAATTTTACCGGCGGCTCCATCGCCACCAGTGACAACAACTGGAACAAATGGTTCGGCACCATGTCGCGCAGCGCGCCGGTGGAATCGTAAAAACTGCCGCGGTGGCCGACGCCGATCTTCTCGTCCACGGTGATCTGGATGTGGTCGATGTGGTTGCGATTCCAGATCGGCTCGAACATGCCGTTGGCAAAGCGCAGCACCAGGATGTTCTGCACGGTTTCCTTGCCGAGGTAATGATCGATCCGGTAGATCTGGTGCTCGGTGAGCAGCTTCAGGAGTTCGGCGTTCAGCGCGCGGGCCGAGGCAAGGTCGGTGCCGAAGGGTTTTTCCACCACCAGCCGCCGCCAGTTGCCGTCTTCCTTCAGCATGCCGGTGCGCGCGAGCTCGCGGGCAATCGGCAGGAAGGCGCCCGGCGGGGTCGCGAGGTAAAACAGCCGGTTGCCGCCGATGCCGCGAATTTCTTCCTGCTTGTCGAGCTGATCGCGCATGGCGTCGAACGAGGCGGGGTCCCTGACGTCGGCCTCGACCGCGGTAATGCAGGCGAGCAGCCGCATTGCGATTGCCTCGTCCACCGGGCGTGTTGCGAATTTGCGCAGGCCATCCATCAGGCTGTTGCGCAGTTCGCCGGAGGAGACGCCCTTGCGCGCGATGCCGACCACGCAGAATTGCTCCGGCAGGAGATCGCCGGCGGCAAGATTATAGAGGGCAGGAATCACCAGCCGGTGAGTGAGGTCGCCGGTGACGCCAAAGATGACGAAGGAGCAGGGGTCCGGCTTCTTTTGCTTGGCTTTGGCCACCGTCATTGCGCGTTACGCCTTCACTGATCAGGCCTTGTCAATCAAGCCTTGGGCTTGCCCGGTTCCTTGTGGCCGCCGAAACCGGCGCGCATCGCGGAGAGGATCTTTTCCGCAAAGGTATGTTCCTTGCGCGAGCGGAAGCGGGCGAACAGCGCCGCCGTCAGCACCTCGGCAGGCACGGCCTCGTCCACCGCCGCATTCACCGTCCAGCGGCCTTCGCCGGAATCCTCGACATGGCCGGAGTAATTGTCGAGCGTCTGGTTCTCGGCGAGTGCGGAGGAGGTGAGGTCGAGCAGCCATGACGGGATCACGCTGCCGCGCCGCCACACTTCGGCAATGTCGGCGATGTCGAAGTCGAAACGATGCTCCGCCGGCAACGCCTCGATGTTGGCATTCTTCAGGATGTCGAAGCCCTCGGCATAGGCCTGCATCAGGCCGTACTCGATGCCGTTGTGGATCATCTTGACGAAATGCCCGGCGCCGACCGGGCCGGCGTGGATGTAGCCCTGCTCGACGCGCTTGTCGCGGCCCTCGCGATGCGGCGTGCGCGGGATGTCGCCGATGCCAGGGCAAAGTGCTGCGAAGATCGGATCGAGCCGATCGACCGCGGCCTTGTCGCCGCCGATCATCATGCAGTAGCCGCGCTCAAGCCCCCACACGCCGCCTGACGTGCCGACGTCGAGATAATGCAGGCCTTTTCCGCGCAATGCCTTGCCGCGGCGGATATCATCCTGCCAGAACGAATTGCCGCCATCGATGATGATGTCGTCCTTCGCCATCAACCCGGCGATGGTGTCGATCGTGGCTTCGGTGACTTGGCCGGCCGGCAGCATCACCCACGCCGCGCGCGGCGGCTTCAGTTTTGCGACAAATTCTTCCAGCGTCGCGCTGCCTTCCGCGCCCTCGGCGACAAGGGCTGCGACCGCCTTCTGATCCCTGTCGTAGACGACGGTCGAATGCCCGTGTTGCATCAGCCGGCGGACGATATTGCCGCCCATCCGGCCGAGCCCGATCATGCCGAGTTGCATTGGCGCGGCCCTAGTTCAGCGCTGCGGCAATCGCCGCATCGAGCGCCTTCAGCCCCGAGGCAAGATCGCCCTTCAGGTGGACGCGCAGCGCACGGCGGCCGCGCTCGGTCAGCACGTCGAAATCGCCGCGCGCTTGCGCCGCCTTGATGACGCCGAAACTCGCCTTCTGGCCGGGCACCTTGAGATCCCTGTTCTCGTCGGCCGTGATCTGCAGGAACACGCCGTTGTCGGGCCCGCCCTTGTAGGCCTGTCCGGTCGAATGCAGGAAGCGCGGGCCGAACTCGGCGCAGGTAGCGAGATGCTTTTGGTCACGCACCGCATGCCGCATCTTCTGCAGCGCGTCGATATGCGCGCCGTCGCGCTCGATATAGGCCAGCAGCGCGACATAGTCGCCGCGGCCGGAGCGCGCGAGATGCGCCGCGATCCAGGAGTTGAGATCGCCATTGGCGCCGGCCTTGCGCAATTCTGCCGCGTTCTGCGCGTCGGTGTAGAGATCGGCCTCTGCCGAGGACACGACAGGCGTTTCCGCCGGCAGCTTGCCGGTCTTCTCGAAGGCGTCGGTCAATTCCCGTGTCTTGATCTTTGCCGATTCCACGTCGGGCTGGTTGAACGGGTTGATGCCGAGGATCGCGCCGGCAACCGCGGTCGCAATTTCGAAGCGGAAGAATTCCTGGCCGATATGGTCGATTGATTGCAGCACGATCCGCACCACGGGGTGGCCGGCCTTTTCCAGCGCCGCGAGCTTTGCCTCATGCGCGCGATCTTCCTCGTCCGCTGTGCGCAGGTCGATGAAGAATCGGTCGTTGCCATACAATGACGCGTCGCCGATTGTTTCACCGTCGATCGGGATCAGGCCCTTGCCTTCCTTGCCGGTGGATTCGGCAATCAGCTGCTCGGCCCAGGCGCCGAAATCGGCGATCTTCTTCGAGGAGAAGATCGTCACCTTGTCGCGGCCCTCGAGGCCGGCAAGGCCCATCGCGAGCCCAAGCTGCACGCCCGGATTTTCATGCGGCGGCACGTCGGCGCCGCAGGAGCGCACCATCGACAGCGCATTGGTCACCAGCGCGCGCACGTCGATGCCGGCCGCAGCCGCCGGCACCAGGCCGAACGGCGACAGCACCGAGTAGCGCCCGCCGATGGTCGGCTCGCCATGGAAGGTACGGGCAAAGCCCTGCCTGGTTGCCACCTTCTCCAGCGACGAGCCGGGATCGGTCACCGCGATGAAGCGGTGGCCGGCCTTGTCCTTGCCAACCGCCTTTGCCACGCGGTCGTAGAAATAATCCTTCATCGCATTCGGCTCGGTGGTGCCGCCGGACTTGCTGGATACGATGAACAGCGTCTTGGCGATATCGACCGCCTTCTCCATCGAGCGTACCTGCGACGGATCGGTGGAATCGAGCACGTGCAGCTTCGGAAAGCCCGCCTTTCTCGGAAAAGTTTCCGCCAGCACTTCGGGCCCGAGGCTCGATCCGCCCATGCCGAGCACGACAGCATCGGTGAATTTTTGCCCCTTCACGCGGCTCGCAAAATCCTCGTAGTCGGCGATGTCGGCTTTCCCTGCGCTGTCGAGCCAGCCGAGCCATTTGTTCTCGTCATCGCCGGTCCACACCGACTTGTCCTTCTGCCACAGCCGGCGGATTTTCGCCGAGGCACGCCATTCTTCCGTGCTTTTCGCCACGGCCTTGCCGAGCCCGTCGCCAAGCGCAAGCGTCTGCGCGTCGACGCCGCCGGCGAGCGAGGTCGCGCGCTTGTGCGCCACCGCGCCATAGAGCTTGTCGGCCGCATCGGCGAACAGTTTTACGCCGTCGATGACGAGTTCGGCGGTGATCGCATCGAGCGAAATGCCGGATCGCGCCAGCTCTTCCAGCACGCGCGCGGCATCCTCGACATTCTCTTCCAGGCTGTCGCGCACCTTGCCGTGATCGCGGAAGGCATCCAGCGTTGCCGGCGGCACGGTGTTGACGGTGTCGGGGCCGATCAACTCCTCGACATAGAGAACGTCGGAATAGTCCTTGTTCTTGGTGCCGGTGGAGGCCCACAGCAGCCGCTGCGGCTTGGCGCCCTTGGCGGCGAGCTTCTCCCAGCGCGGTCCCGCAAACAGCCGCTTGTAGTCCTGGTACGCCATCTTGGCATTGGCGATCGCGACCTTGCCCTTCAGCGCGGTGAGGCGTTCCTTCTCGCTGGGGTCGTTGGCTTTCGCGATCTTGTCGTCGAGCTGCTTGTCGACGGAACTGTCGATGCGGCTGACGAAGAAGCTCGCCACGCTCGCGACATGCGAGGGATCGCCGCCCTTGGCGACGTATTTTTCCAGGCCCTGCGATGTAGGCCTCCGCCACCTCGCGATAGACCGCTTGCGAGAACAAGAGCGTGATGTTGATGGAAATGCCTTGGGCGGTCAGCGCCTCGATGGCAGGCAGGCCTTCGGCCGGTGGCCGGCACCTTTACCATCAAGTTCTTGCGGCGCACGTCCTTCCACAGCCGTTTCGCTTCGACGATGGTGCCCTTGGTATCGTTGGCCAGATACGGCGACACTTCCAGGCTGACAAAGCCGTCACCGCCCTTGGTCGCGTCATAGACACCCCGCAGCACGTCCGCAGCATTCTGGATGTCCTCGACCGCGACAGCCTCGAACAGGTCGGCCACCGCGCGGTCGCCTTTTTTCAGCGCCGTGGCAATCGAGGCGTCATATTCGTCGGAACTGCCGATCGCCTTTTCGAAGATCGCGGGGTTGGAGGTGACGCCTTTCACCCCGTCGGTATCGATCAGTTTCTTCAGTTCGCCCTTGGCGACGAAGCCGCGGGCCAGAAAGTCGAGCCAGACCGCCTGGCCATGAGTTTCGAGTGCTTTGACGGGGTTCATGGTGCCTGTTTCTGCTTGATTTTGGGGGCCGTCGGGGCGGCTTTTCACCGTCCAGCTTTCGGGCGGGAGGGGGGAAAGTCAACCGGTGCGGCGGCAAACCGGCCCGTTCCCTCGCTACTTGCGGGGATAACGCCCGTCAAATCACGTTGATCCCGGCTTGTAGCGTGTCTGGAAGCGCAATTTTGTGACTTGCCGAAACACTCGCCGTCATGGCCGGGCTTGACCCGGCCATCCACGTCTTCTTGCAATTCGAAGACAAAGACGTGGATGCCCGGGTCAAGCCCGGGCATGACGAAAAATTGCGCTAGCCCGTCACGGCCGCAGATACAAATACCCCTGCGCCTGCAATTCAGCGATGCGCACCACGCCACCCTTGTCGGCGACCCAAAATCCCGGCAGCAGGTCGCCGAGCGCCATGTCTGCAAAGTCCAGAAGCGAGTCCGCTTTCGGGGCATTCCGGCCCGTCGACCGATCCGGATCAATCCGCTATTGTGCCGGTCACTTGCCGTTGAGCCCCAAGCGACTTCGGAGCGCCCAAGGCCTTCTCCCGGCCCCGCGCTCGCTTTTCAAAAGGTGATCGCCATGTCCATGCCCTCCATGACACTGACGCCCCGTCCCATGCTGCATGCGCTCGCCAAGGGCTGGTGGCTGCTGCTGCTGCGCGGCATCGCCGCCATCGTGTTCGGCGTGCTCGCCTTTGCCTGGCCCGGCATGACGCTGGTGACGCTGGTGCTGTTCTACGGCGCCTTTGCGCTGGTCGACGGCGTGATCGCGCTGGTCGCGGCCTTCACCGGCGGCGCCAAGCCGGTGCCGACCTGGTGGCTGGTCGTGGTCGGCCTGCTCGGCATAGGGGCCGGGATCGCCACCTTTGTCATGCCCGGGATCACCGCGATCCTCCTGATCTTGTTCATGGGCGGCTGGGCGCTGGTGCACGGCATTTTCGAGATCATCGGCGCGATCCAGCTGCGCAAGGAAATCGACAATGAGTGGATGCTGATCCTCTCAGGCGTAGTGTCGGTGCTGTTCGGCCTGCTCGTGCTGATTGCGCCGGGCGCGGGCGCCCTCGGGTTGGTATGGGCGATCGCCGCCTATTCGATCGTGTTCGGCATCAGTTTTGTCGCGCTGGCGTTTCGGCTGAGAAAGCACAAGCACGAGCCGGCACAGGCATAGCTGCCGCCTGATGCGCTTTGCCACCGGCAAGCCCGCTTCCATTGGCGCCACAGCGCGCTACGATAGGGGAGCAGTTTCGGTCGGGCGGGGTATCGGGTGGAGCGGCGCGAATTCATTTGGCTGATCGGCGGCGCGGCGGCGGCGTGGCCGCTTGCGCTGCACGCCCAGCCCGCCAAATCTCCGGTCATCGGCTTCCTCGTGCCGGGCTCGCAGGCCTCGCATGGCGCGTGGGTCGCGGCATTCGCCAAGCGGCTGTCCGAGCTCGGCTGGACCGATGGCCGCAACATCGCGATCGAATACCGCTGGGCGGCAGGTGACAACGACCGCATGGCGGAGTTCGCCGCCGAGTTCGTCCAGCGCAAGGTCGATGTCATCGTCAGTTCGGCCAACGGGGTGAACATCGCGAGCAAGGCCACGTCGAGCATTCCGATCGTGTTCGCCGCCTTCAACGATCCCGTTGCCACGGGCCTTGCCAAGAGCCTGGCGCAGCCGGGCGGCAACGTCACGGGGCTGACGGTGCAGCCGAGCGATCTTGCCAGCAAACGCATCGATCTGTTGCACGAAATCGTTCCGAACATGCGCCGTCTTTCCGCGCTCGCCAATGTCGCCGGCTCCGGCTTCCTGCAGGAGACGGCAAGCATCAGGGCGGCGGCGGCCGCGCTGAGTATCGAGGCCGATATCCTGGAGCTGCGCACCGCCGACGATATCGCGCCGGCGCTGGCGCGACTTAAGGGGCGTCCGGACGCGCTTTACGTGCTGAGCGAGCCGCTGGTGAATTCGAACAAGGTCCAGATACTTGCAGGCGGTCATGGAGGAACGGATCCCGACGATCTTCGGCTTCAGGGAATTCGTCGAAGCAGGCGGGCTGATATCCTACGGCGCAAATTTCCCCGACCTGTTCAGCCGCGCCGCCGAGTTCGTCGACAAGATATTGCGCGGCGCAAAGCCGGCCGACATGCCGGTGCAGCAACCCGTGAAGTTCGATCTCATCGTCAACCTGAAAACAGCCAAGGCGCTCGGGTTGACCATACCCGAGGCATTCCTGCTGCGCGCCGACGAGGTGATCGAATGAAACCTGCGCGGTTCCGCGGCGTGAAGCGAGCACTCCGCCGTCATGGCCGGGCTTGACGCGGAATGCCATCCGTGACCTATCGAGCCCCGCAATGGCATTGATACCCATCGGGCCGGTGAAGATGCGAGCCGCAATCGAATTCTGGATTTGCTTTGCAGGAAGAGCGTCCTCCGTGCTGGCGGGCCGTTTCGTGATGGACGCGCCTGTCGACGCCGGGCGGGAGATCGCTGCGCGGCAGCAGCGTGACCGTGTCATCCCGCTGCGGAAGTCGGATATCATCGACGGCCTTGTTGCCGAGGGCCGTCTTGACGGGGAAGGTCAGGCAAAATTCAGGCAGTTGGGCCGCATGCTCGGCGCCATCCTGCATTATCAATATCTCGAGGAACTGGATCGGCTGCGCGAGACCTATTTCTACTTCGATCCCGAGATCGATCCGCACGAGTTCGGTTCGGCCAAGGATCTGAGCGAGGCCTACCGTCAGTTGAGCGACGAATTCGTCCGCGTATTGACCGACGCCAACTTCATCGAGGTCTCGCATGAGGAGATCACAAAAGCCTTTGCGGAGCGCGCCCGGGTCCGGGTGAAGATCAAGGCGCCGGTCGAGGATTATCGCGACGTCCGCATGTTTCGCCGCGGCAGCCACACCGAGACGATCGAGATTCCCATCTGGTTCGGTCTGCGCCGGCGGCCGCTCCAGGTCATGGTCTACGACGACGTCGTGCTGATGGTGGCGACCAAGCCGGACGAAATGAATTCTGACGAAACCCGCCGGGCATTGTCGAGCGCCAGGCGCGGCGGACAAAAGGTCCGCAGCGGCGCCGTGCTGTTCAAGTATTTCCGGCACATTGCCCGTGCCGATCTCAAGGCGCTGTTTCCCAACGTACGGGTGGTGCGAAGCCTGTTCGATCATCTCATGCTGGGCGTGCCGGCAATTCTCGGCGGCGTACCGATCCTGATCAAGCTGGCATCGACGCTGACGGTGCTTTTTCTGGTCGCCGGCTTCTACCTCGGCCTTTCCGGGACACTGCAGGACAATGACATGGAGCAGGCGCTGGCCGCGCTCATCGGACTATTTGCGCTCGGCGCGTTCCTGTTGCGGCAATGGGGAAATTTCCACCGCCAGTCGCTGATCCATCAGAAGCTGCTCACCGACAACATTTACTACCGCAACATCAACAATAATTCCGGCATCCTGACCTACCTGATCGGCGAGGCAGAGGATCAGGACTGGAAGGAAGTGCTGCTTGCCTATTACGGTCTCTTGATCGAATCAGAGCCGGTGACGCGCGAGGTGCTCGATGCGCGTATCGAGGAGCTATTGGTGCGCATGATCGGCATCTCCGCCGATTTCAATGTCGACCGCGCGCTGTGGCGATTGAAGGAATATGACCTCGTCGCCGAGAGCGTCGGCAGCCTTTCGGCCGTGCCGCTTTCCGACGCTCTGGAGCGGCTTGAGCGGGAGTGGCAGGGGCTATTGCGAACGCCGGCGAGCTGACGGCTTTTAGCGCAAACTGGCGTTGATCTTGTCCAGCGCCGCCGAGCCCGGGCACAGCGCGCTCGCATCGAGCGAATTGAGCGGCGTCTCGACGGTGTCGAGATGGGCGTGCATATCATCGGCCTCGGGATCGACGTACAATAGGCCGGTGACGATCTGGCCCTTGGCGGCGTGCTTCTGCAGAAAATTCTGCGCGCCCAGCCTGTCATGCGGATCGTAATCGGCGTCGAGCTTGCGCAGCGCAAGCCTTGATCCGTCATGCTGCTCGACCACCTGCACCGTGCCCGGCGCGTAGTCGACCGCGATCGGCTCCTGGCCGATCAGCACGTCGAGGCGGTTGACCGCGTCATTGTGTTCGCGGACGTAATCGAAACTCTTGGTCGAGCCGGCGTGGTTGTTGAAGGCGATGCAGGGGCTGATCACGTCGATGAAGGATGCGCCCTTGTGGCGGATGGCGGCTGCGATCAACGGCACCAGCTGCGTCTTGTCGCCGGAGAAGCTGCGCGCGACGAAGGTCGCCCCGAGCTGCAGCGCGATCGCCACCAGGTCGATCGCGTTGTCGGTGTTCATCACGCCCTTCTTGGACTTCGAGCCGCGGTCGGCGGTCGCCGAGAACTGGCCCTTGGTCAGGCCGTACACGCCGTTGTTCTCGACGATGTAAGTCATGTTGACGCCGCGCCGGATCGAATGCGCGAACTGGCCGAAGCCGATCGAGGCGGAATCGCCGTCGCCGGAGACGCCGAGATAGATCAGGTCGCGGTTGGCGAGGTTGGCGCCGGTCAGCACCGACGGCATGCGGCCGTGCACCGAGTTGAAGCCGTGCGAATTGCCGAGGAAATAGTCCGGCGTTTTCGAGGAGCAGCCGATGCCGGAAATCTTCGCCACCCGGTGCGGTTCGATCGACAGCTCGTAGCAGGCTTCGATGATCGAGGCGGTGATCGAGTCGTGGCCGCAGCCGGCGCACAGCGTCGAGATCTTGCCCTCATAGTCGCGATGGGTGTAGCCGAGCTCGTTCTTCGGCAGGCCCGGATGATGGAATTTCGGCTTGGCGATATAGGTCATTTTTTCCGGCTGCTTGTTGCTTGCTTATCGTTTGGCCTGATGGAGCGGCGAGCCCATTGAAAACATGACAGTCTTATTACCCGATCCGGCGCTAAATTGATACAGCATCAGGCAAATTTGGCTGTGAGCCTGACGCAATTGAAGGTAGCATCGGCAGGCGTTTTTCGCAGTGCAATAAGTGGGCTCGATCATTCAATTCTTGCAATTCCTGGGGTTAGACAGCATGCGCGTCGATCTGGCGAAATTCTCCGAACTCTACCAGAAACTGTTCGATGTCGACTATTTCGGCTCCGTTCCCGGCATATGTCCCTCGCTCGCCAGCGTTGCGAGCATTCGCGCGGCGACCGCCAAGGGTGCGCCGTTCCTGCCCATGCTTTACCACCATAGCTATTTCGAGCAGGTGGACGCCCGCCTTCCTGACGTCATGAGCAAGCTCAAGCAGCAGGTCGCGCGCGGCGAACGCACGCCCGAATACATGGCGATGGTGCTGGAGGCGGTCTATGGCGCGGTGTACCAGCACGGTCACCGCGTCAGCCGTGTCGAGGCCTATCCGCAACTGAAGCGCTTTCTCGCCGTCGTCTCCAATTTGTACCGCTCCTTTGTCGACGCCAACAAGCGCACGGCCGCCGGCGTGACGCTGTCGACCGAGACGCCGCCGCTGGCAATGTTCCAGTCGACGCCGATCCGCGGGCCGTTCACCATCGAGGCGGACCTGATGATGGAAAAATTCGGCACGCCGATCGGGATGGTCAGCCTGCCCGCGACCTATCGCGATCATCCCGTGCTGTGGGCGTGCCTCAGCCACGAGGTCGGCGGCCACGACGTGGTGCACGCCGATGTCGGACTGGTGGAGGAGATGCAGGCCAGGACGCGCGCGCTGCTGGCGCCGAATTTCGCGCCGCAAGCCAATCCCGACACCGCGACGCTGAACGCCATGATCTGGTCGCTCTGGATGGATGAGGCCGCGGCCGACGTCTACGGCGTGCTCAACATGGGGCCGACCTTTGCCATCAATCTCGCGGGCTTCCTTTCAGCATTCGCTGCAAAACGGCGCGGCCAGACCGATCCCGGCGAGCCCTACGTGTCGATCGACAGCAACGTGCTGCCGAACGGACGGATGGAGGAGCACCCGATCGATCTCTTGCGCTTCTATGTCGCCGCCGGCGCCGTCGACGCGCTGAAGGATCTCTCAGTGGCGAAGCGCCGCGACTATGTCGCCGATATCGAGGAAGTGGCAAAGCTTGTCGCGGGCGGGGCCACCGAGATCGGGCTGCGCGGGACGATCGGCGCTGTCGAGATCGACACCAACATGAAACTGTCCGATGCGGCCGCGGCCGCGCGCAAGGTCGGCGGATTGCTGGCGGGCGGCAAGTTCGACAAGCTGAACGGCCACTGCATCCAGGATATCGAAACCTGGGACGATGCCGACGAGGCAGCAGCTCAGGCGATTGCGACCCGCGTACTCGGCCAGCAATCCATCGTCGCACATGGCGACGACGCGCAACTACTTGCGGGTGCGACGCTGGCGCTGCTGCAAAAGCCTTCTCTGTATGATTCCGCAACCGCGCTGCTCAACGCCGCGCTCGACGACAGTTTTGTTCGCGACCCGATCTGGGGCGCGACCTTGCCGCACGAGCACATGATCCTGGCCGCCCGCGCCGAGGTGGCGGCGGCAGACGCGGCGAGGAGCAAGCCGGCCAAAGGGAAGGCGAAATGGAAGGGCAAGGCCCAGAAGAGCGGGAAGAAGAGCGGGAAGAAGCGGTAAGGCAAGCGTTAGCGGTTACCGCAAGCTGCGCGCGGCGTGCGCGTCAGCCGCCCGCAATCATGCCGATGCGGCCAATGCCTGGAAGTTTGAGTGCCGGCCGACGCACGTCGAAGCCGAGCACGGCTCCGAAGAAATTTATTTCAAAGCCTTCGACCCAGCCGACGGTGACGCCGAGATAACCTCCGAGCGAAATGGTGAAGCCGGTTCGCGACGATGTCAGCCCACACCAACCCTCGTATGGAAAATCCTTGCCGATGGCCGTTGGGGGCAGCACGGCCTTGAGTTCCGGGACGGCATTGAGGACCGCCTGGACAAAAGTGTTTGAATTCGGTCCGGGCCAGGGGCTGTAATCCCCATAGGCACGAAACCTGTAGGTCTCGACGACCTGCCGGATCCGCGGGATCAGCAGACCGGCCTTGTCGCCATCCACGGCAACGATGGTCTCGGGAGTTGAGCCAAACCAGCGTGCATCGGCGGCGAAGCCATTGCTGCGAATGGGCTCTCCCCATGCCGTGTAATCGTATCGTGTGTAGTTGGCCGCGCCCTGTTCCTTGACCACGATCCAGCTGTGAACCGCAAAGATGCTTCGCCAGCGCACGGTCCGCGCCGCGTAAACGCGCACTAGCGCGTCGGGATGACTGCGTGCGGCGGGCAGCAGCCCTGCGCTCGAGCGGTCGGCGGTTTGCCAATTGCCGCGCGCGTCCTCCGACAGGAAATAGCGCGCCGCCGAAACCCCGATCGGCACAAACACCAGCAGCAGGAAGATGATCACGGGTTTTCTCAAGGAAACGGGCTTTGGTGATGCTGGAAACTGCGATGGATATAGTCAGAAAGGACAAGATTGCCAGCCCCGCGCTTCGCTTGATTTCAGAAGACGCAATCGGGAGCCGGCATCGGTCGCCTTGCGCTGAAAGCCAGCCCCTGTAGTCTGCCGGAGAACAGGGGGAACAAGACTGATGGGGGGAGTTCTGGCAGGCGTACGCGTCCTCGATTTCGGGCGCTATATCGCGGGGCCGTATTGCGCGACATTGCTGGCCGAGTTCGGCGCCGAGGTCATTCGCGTGGAAAAGCGCGACGGCAGCGAGGATCGCTTTGTCGCGCCGGTAGGTCACGGCGGCGAAGGCGCGCTGTTCCTGCAGATCAACCGCAACAAGAAGTGCATCACGCTCGATCCGATGAAACCGGAAGGCCAGGAGGTGATGCGCCGGCTGGTTCTGACCGCGGACGTCGTCGTCGCCAACCTGCCGCCGCAGACGCTGCGTGCCATGAAGCTCGACTATGACTCGTTGAAGGCGATCAAGCCGGACATCATCCTGACCACGGCAACCGCCTATGGCGGGCCGGGGCCATGGTCCGACCGCGTCGGCTTCGACGGCGTCGGCCAGGCCATGTCGGGTTCGGTGTACATGACCGGGAAGGGCGATCCGCCGTACCGGGCCGCGGTGAACTGGGTCGATTTCGGCACCGCGCTGCACTGCGCGTTCGGCACGCTCGCAGCGCTGATCGAGCGCGGCAAATCCGGGCGCGGGCAGATCGTCGAAGGCGCGTTGCTGGCAACCGCGCTGTCCTTCACCAACGCAGGCCTGATCGAGCAGGCCGTCATATCAGCCAATCGCGTCCCGACCGGCAACCTCGGTCAAACCGCCGCGCCCGTCGACATCTACCGCACCAAAGACGGCTGGGTGCTGTGCCAGGTGACGGGGCATCCGCTGTTCATTCGCTGGGCCAGACTGATGGGTGAGGAGAAGGAATGGCTGGCCGATCCCCGCTTTGCCGACGACCTCAAGCGCGGCGAAAACGGACCCGTCATCAGCGCACGGATGGCGCGCTGGTGCGCCGAGCGCACCACGGAGGAGGCGCTCGACACGCTGGGCAAAGCGATGATTCCGGCCGGCCCCGTGCTGAGCCCGCAGCAGGCGCTCGATCATCCGCATATCCGCGCCGCCGGCTTCCTGCAGGACGTCGATTATCCGGGCCTGCCGAGACCGGCGCCGGTCGCACGCGCCGCGGTCCGGCTGTCGGAAACCCCGGGCGAGATCGCGACCCGCCCGCCGACGCTCGGTGAGCATACCGATGTCGTGCTGGCGGAGCTCGGCTATGACAAGGCGGCGATTGCGGCGCTGAGGCAGGGTGGCGTCATTTAGGGCGTGTCCTCACAAATCCATTCAAACCAAGGCAGACTGTCGGCTCAAGCCTCGGGAGCGGACGTGGTCAGCTCGCCCGGGCATGTCCGAAAAGTGCCAAAGGCGGAAGTGAAGCAGCCTATTCGATCACCTCGTCGCAGCGAGCGAGCAGTGTCGGCGGCACCGTGATGCCGAGCGCCTTTGCGGTCTGCAAATTGATCACCAGTTCGAACTTGGTCGGTTGCTCGACCGGCAGGTCGGCAGGTTTGGCGCCCTTGAAAATCTTGTCGATGAAAACGGCGGTGCCCCCATAGAGAGGCTCGAAATCAGGGCCGTAACTCATAAGCAATCCCGCCTCCGCGAATTCTTTCAAACTGGAGGTGGAGGGCAGCTGGTTTTTGAGGGCCATCACCCCGATCTGTTGGCGATAGTTGAACAGCACGGTATCCGACACAAGGATGAATGCCTGCATTTGCTCGCGCAGCATTGTCGTGAACGCTTGTTCAAGTGCATCCGGCCCGCGTGCCTCGACCGCGAAAAGCTGCAAACCCAGCGGCTCCGTCACCTTCCTCGTCAACTCCAGCCGGGCAGGATTGGCCGCACCGTCCGGATTCCACAACATGCCCACGCGCGTCAGGTTCGGCAGTGCCTCCTTTAGCAAGGCAAGCCGCTTGCCCTGCATCTCGCCCTCGTTTCCGTGATCCAGGCTGAACCCGGTGACGTTCCCGCCCGGCCGCGCCAGACTGGCGATAAGTTTGTCACTGACCGGATTGGCACTGCTGGTCATGACAATCGGGATGGTCGTGGTCGCGTTCATGGCCGCAAGCGTGCTTCGCGTGTTCCCGGAAACGATGACGTCGACGCCGAGCCGGACCAGCTCTTCCGCAAGCGCCGGTAATCGTTGCACCTCACCGTCGGCGAAGCGGTACTCGATGACGATATTCTGGCCGACACGGTAACCAAGGCTTCGCAGGCCTTCATCGAGAGCTTTCATGAGATAAAGCTGCTTCTGCCGGGAGCCACCTGCGAGGTACCCCACCCGATAGACCCGTGCTGCCGGTTGCTGAGCGCGCGCGGCCAGCGGCAATGCCGCCGCAACACCGCCGATCCCCGCGATGAATTCGCGCCTTCTCATATGAGTCCCCGGGGAAACGCCTCGTCCCTGTCGCAACCCTAACACTTTAAGGCGGGACAGCGAGCCAGAAACGACAAGCAACCGGATCCCGGCGTAGCGCCATTGGTGGCCGGTCGTGTCGCCCGTCAGCTTGATGGCGCCGTTCCACCTCTTTGCAGCGTGCACAATAAGCAGCTAAAACAAAACCCGAAGCACAGAAGAATTCGGCCGGGAGCTCAGGAATGCCGCTGCCTCGAGAAGATGTCGACGCCACGACGCCGAAATTCCTGCGCGACAAATATGCCATTGTCGGCGTCGGCGAGACCGGCTACATGCGCGGCTCGGACAAGTCGACGCGGGCGCTCGCATCGATCGCGGTGCGCAACGCCATGGTCGACGCCGGACTGAAACCTTCCGAGATCGACGGCATGCTGTCGTATCAGTTCAACGACTCGGTGTTCTCGCCATTCGTCGCCGGCGACCTCGGCATCCGCCTCAATTTCTACATGGACGTGTTCGGCGGGGGATCGTCGACCGAGGCGTTGATCGGCATTGCGATCGGCGTCATCGAGGCCGGCATGTGCAAGACGGTGGTGATCTTCCGTTCGATGAACGGTTTTTCGCAGGTGCGGATCGGCGGCACTGGCGTGCGCTCCGCAGTGCCCGTCTCGGGCGACATGCTGCACAGCCGCGCCTATGGCTGGCAGAGCGCCGGACAAATGTTCGCGCCCACCTTCATGCGCCACATGCACGACTTCGGCACGTCAGCCGAGCAGGTCGCCCATGTCCGTGTCGCCCACAGCCATCACGCCTCGAACAATCCCAAAGCCTATTACAAGGCGCGCGTCACGGCGCAGGACGTCGTCAATAGCCGCATGATCTGCAAACCGCTGCATCTGCTCGATTGCTGCGTCGAGACCGACAACGCTAACGCCATCATCGTGACCACGGCGGAGCGGGCGAAGGATCTCAAGCATCCGCTGGTGCGGATCCGCGGCGTCGTCGGCCGTTGCTCGAAGCCGCGGGTCGACATGCACTACCAGGCAGGTCCGATCTCGACCGTTGCCGGTCACTACGCCAGGGACATCCTCTGGCCGAACTCCGGCGTGGGCCCCGAGGATGTCGATCTCACCGGTTCCTATGACGCCTTCACCTTCACCACCATGCTGCAACTCGAGGATTACGGCTTCTGCAACAAGGGTGAGGGCGGCCACTACGTCTCGGACGGCACCATCATGCTCGGCGGCAAAAGGCCGAACAACACGTCGGGCGGCCATCTCTGCGAAGGCTATACCCACGGCATCGCCATGGTGATCGAGAACGTGCGCCAGCTCCGCCACGACGCGGACGATAGTTGCCCCATCGGGCCCGACGGCAAACGGCAGCACACCTTCGATTATCGCGAGGGCGGTTGCCGCCAGGTGAGGAACGCCGAGGTCTCGGCCAATCTCGGTTGGGCGATGCCCGGCACGGGATCGGCCATGGTGATGCGGAGAGGGTAGGGCACATGATTTCCGCGCAGTATCTCGGCATGCCGCTTGAGATCAATGATCTCGACCACGAGAATCTCGACTACTTCGCCTTTTGTGCGAAGCATGATTTCCGCCTGCAGCGCTGCGCCTCCTGCAAGCTGCTGCGCTATCCCCCGACAACAGCGTGTCCCTGGTGCGCTGAGTCCAAATCGGAATGGGTATCGGTCGAGGGTCGCGGCACCGTGCATTCCTACACCGAAGTCCACCATGCCATCCAACCGGCCTTCAAGCCGTTCACGCCCTATCTCGTGCTGCTGGTCGAACTGGACACCCAGAGCGGCAAGCCGACCAAAGAAGAGGGACTGCGCGTGATCGGCAATCTGGTGCGGCCGGACGGCGTGCTGGCGCCGAAGACCGAAGTCGAGCGGGTCGGCATCGGCACTCGCGTGCGCATGGTGTTTACGGACGTCGCGCCGGGGCTGGCGCTGCCGCAGTGGACCATCGACGACAGCGCCGCCGGCGGCACGCCATGGCGATACCGGGGGTAAAGCGTTGTTGCCGGAGTAGTGGACAAGTCGTGAGGCGCGGATCGGGCTAACGATCAACGATGTCGAACGCATCACGCCAGCGCACCACGCGACCGGTGGACGGCGAGGGAAAGTGCGCGGTGCAAATCAACGTAGGCGTATCGCAGAAGCGACCGAATAATTGCCGCCGCGATTGCCCCGCCTGCCCGGAGTCGTAATCCGCCATCATGCCGAGTTCAGGATATCGCGCTTGCAGCGGCGAGTGGATCATGTCGCCGGTAATGATGGCGTCAGTGCCTGATTTGCCGACCTGCACGGAATAATGATCGAAGGTATGGCCGGGCGTGGGGATCAGGGTCACGAGATCATTGAAGGTGTGCGCGCTCTTGACGATATCGACGCGGTTGGCGGCCACGATCGGCAGCACGGAGTCGGTTATCCAGGGACAGGCTGCGGGGTCGTTCTGGTGGCGCTTGGTCCAATGGGCCAATTCGCGGTCGGCGAAGACGTAGCGCGCCTTCGGAAAGGTCGGCACCCACCGGCCGTTCTCCAGCCGAGTGTTCCACCCGACGTGGTCGGTGTGCAGATGCGTACACATGACGAAATCGATGTCGTTCACGGAAAATCCGCTGGCTGCGAGATTTTCTCGTAACGATCGGAATTCATCATGTTCCAGAACGGCCGCGTCGGTCGCGGCTTGTGGTTGCCGACGCAGCTGTCGATCATGATGGTGTGATGAGGTGTCTTCACAATGTAGCTCTGGATGCAGAGCATCAGCCTGTCGTCGGCATCGAGGAATTTTGGCTGCAGCCATTCCCGGTTCTCGTCGAGAAGCTCCTTCGTCATGGTCGGGAAGAAATGTATCGCCTCGAAGAAGGGGCCTTCCTGCTCGACGATGCGATGGATCTTGACGTTGCCGATTTCAATTGCGCTGGACAAAATGAGTCTCCTTCTAGCGACCGGCGGTCGCCATGTAGGCATGCTCCAGCCGGCGCGGCAGATCGGCTTCGTCGGTTTTCGCTTCCAGCACAATTGATCCCCGCGCCAGCGCATAGACACGATCGGCGAGCGCGAGTGCCTTCTCGATCAGTTGCTCGACCAGCAACACCGCGGTGCCGGCCTCGCGCAGCCGCTGCACCACGTCAAGCACGCGATCGACCAGGACAGGTGACAGGCCGGCGGAGGGCTCGTCGAGCATCAGCAGGCGAGGCCGCCGGACCAGGCCCTGCGCCACCGCCAAAATCTGCTGCTGGCCACCGGACAGCGCGGCCGCGCGCTCGTGGCGCTTGGCGGCGATTTCGGGGAAGAGGGCGAACACTTCCTCGGCCCGTGCAGCGCGTTCGCCGCGCGGCAGGTCGTAGGCCGCCAGCAAGAGATTGTCGAGCACGCCAAGCTGCGTGAACACCCGATGCCCCTCGACGACGTGCGAAAGCCCCGCCTTGACGGTATCGCGTGGACTACAGCCTGCGAGATCGCGCCCGTCGAAACGCACGCGTCCCGACCAGGGCAGCAGTCCCGATACCGCCCGCAACAGCGTGGTCTTGCCGGCGCCGTTGGGGCCAAGCAGCGCCACCACCTCGCCCGCACGGACCGTCATGTCGACGCCGCGCAGCACGCTGATCTTGCCGTAGCCGGTGGAGAGGCCGGCGATGTCCAGTAACGGATCAGGCGCCGAGATAGGCATTGACCACCTCCCGATCTGCGCGGATTTCGGCCGGCGTTCCGGCCGCCAATATCTTGCCGAGATTGAGCACGGTGACGTGATGGCAGATGTCGAAGATCAGATCGGGATGGTGTTCCACCACCAGCACGCCGGTGCCGGCCTGTGCGATGGCCAGGATAAGCGCGCCGAGCCGATCGATCTCCTCGGCCGAGAGTCCGGCCGCGGGTTCGTCGAGCAGCAGGAATGCCGGGCGCAGCATCAAGGCGCGCGCGATCTCGGTGAAGCGCAACTCGCTGTGCTGCAGCCGGTCGGCGCGGACAGCGGCGAGCCGCTCCAGCCCGACTGCCTCCAACGCCAGCATGGCGGTGTCGCGCAACATGGCTTCGTCGCGGCGATGCCGCGGCAGCGACAGCAGGGATTCGACGAACGTGCCCTTGCCGTCGATGGTGCCGCCGATCATGACATTCTCCAGCACCGAGGCGGAGCCGACAATGCGGGGGGTCTGAAAAGTTCGCGCAATCCGCATATGCGCGCGCCGGTGCAGCCCGTGCACCGGCATGGCGACGCCGTTCAGCCTGATCTCGCCGCGCTTCGGCGCGTAGTAACCCGAGATCACGTTCAGTGTCGTGGTCTTGCCACTGCCATTGGGGCCGATCAGTCCGTGCACCTCGCCGGGCCGGATCTCGAGGTCCAGCCCGTCGATGGCCTGCACTCCTCCAAAATTCAGCGCCACTTGCTCCAGCGTCAGGGCGCCGGCGTCGGGCGCAGCACCAAGCAGGGGGGCGAGCAGGTCGGGCTTTGGGACGATCGCGCGGTCGCTTTCGAGCGGGCGGCGATTTTTGAAATCGAGGATCTCGGCAATTCCGCCGGGGATTGCGAGCACGATGACGAGTAGCAATACCGCGTAGAGAAATGTCGACCATGCCACCAGCGGGGCGGCAAATTCCGGCAACACGGTCAGCAGAATCGTACCGAGCAGCGGGCCGAGAATGGAGCCGCGCCCGCCGATCAATATGGCGATGAAGAACAGGACCGATAGGTCGATCGTGAACGCGTCCGGCGTGATGTAGGATTGCAGCGAAGCGAACAGCCCGCCGGCAATTGCGGCAACCGCACCGCTGAACAGGAACACTTGCCCGAGCAAAGTGGATTTCAGGATGCCGCTCGCTTCCGCCGCGACCTCGGCATCGCGGACCGCGGTCAGCGCGCGGCCGAAGCGGCTTGCCGCGATATTGGCCGTCATCCAGGTGCAGATCGCGGCGAGGCCGAAGCAGAAATAATAGAAACCCCATTGCGAGGAGAACGGTTCGGGAAACACCGGCCCGGCAACGCCTACTCCGCCACCTGTGACGCTCTGCCAGGCCAGCGCCACCTGGGTGACGATGGTGGCAAAGCCGAGCGTCGTGATGGCGAAATAGAAGGTGCGCAGCCGCAGCGCCGGCAGGCCGACGATCAGGCCGAAGACGGCGCCGACCACGGCCGCGACCGCCAGCGCCAGATAGGGCGGCAGCGGCGGCCCGACATTGCCGGCTACGAGAACGCTGGTGGTGTAGGCGCCGAGCGTCAGCAGCGCCACCCAGCCGATCGCGATCTGGCCGCCGAAGCCGACGACCAGGTTGAGGCCCGACACCAGCACCCAATAGACGCAGGCCCGGGTCGCGATCACACCCCAATAGCCGCCGCCGAACAACGGGAAAGCGATGCCGACGACGAGCAGTACCAGGAAGGGCAGCGCCGCGTTGAATGCGCTTGCAGCGCCGAGCACGTCGGTGCGGTTCGGGCGCAATGATGTTGCCTGCGTATCCATCATACGCGTCGTGGCAGGCTTGCGCCGGCGATCCCCTCGGGGCGCACCAGCAGGACGATGATGAACACGGTGAAGACCGCCACCGAGGCAAAAATCCCGCCGACCAGGAAATTGGCAGCTTGCTGAAACAGTCCGAGCAGGAGGCCGGCGACGACGGCGCCGCGATTGTTACCCATGCCGCCCAGCGCGACGGGTACGAAACCGTAGAAGGTCAGCAGCGGCGCGTTGGCAAAGAAGGCCAGCAGCATCTGGCCGCCGGCAAAGCCTGCCAGCGCGCCGATCACGCCGGCCAGCGCAAAGCTCGCCATGCGCAAGCGTCGTTCCGGCAGGCCGAGCGCGCGCGCGGCGAAATTGTCTTCGGCGATCGCCAGAAAGGCATGGCCGATCAGGGTGCGGCGATACAGCAGCTCGAGCCCAACGATCGTGACCGCGCAGGCCAGCATCGGCAGCCAGAACTGCTGATCGAAGCCGCCGCGTTCGATGTCGAACAGCCGCGGAAACGGCTGCGGCTCTGTGCTCCATTCGATCGCGGTGTACTGCTGGATCATCAGCGCCAGCGCCAAGGTGGAAAGCACGTAGAGATGCTGGTCCAGGCTCTTGAGCACCGGCCGCACCGCAACGATCTCGGTGACGATGCCGATCGCGGCGCCGCCGGCCAGTGCCAGCAGAAAGCCGACCGCCATCGGCATGCCCATCCGCAGGATGAACAGCGAGCCGAGCACGCCGCCGAGCATCCCGAGCGTGCCGGCGGTGAAGCTGAACACGCGCGAGGCGGAGAACATCACATTATAGGTGATGGCGATCAGCGCGTAGATGCAGCCGATCGCCAGCCCCGTCGAGACAATCGATGCGACCATCGGCTCAGGCGCCGTAGCCGGGAGCCAGATTGAACGCGCCGTCCTTGAGCGAATTGGCCTCGACCATCACGATCTGGTTGTCCGGATAGCCGTCGTGCTTGTCGGCAGTGAAGGTCATGTCGCCGTAGACGCCCGGATATTCCTTGAGCTTGTTGAGATAGCTGACGACCTGTTCCGGCTCGGTGCCGCCGTTCTTCATCGCCTCGGCGATCATCCGTGGGCTGTCATAGCCGAGTGCGATCCACCACAACAGCGTGTCGCCCATGTCGATCTTGGCGCTCTTCAAACGGTCGAGGAAAGCGCTGGTGCGATCCGTGAGCTTGCCGCCCACGGCGTAGCAAACCGGCCGGAAATTGTTAGGGTACACTTTCGCCCAGTAATCGGGTTTTTCCAGCAGGGCCTTGGTCTGGCCGGAGCCGAGCGTGGTTTGGCCGACGATCGGCACGTCCCATCCCATCTGACCGCGCGTATTGATGATGCGCGACAGGAAGCCGGCGTTGACGCTCCAGGGCATGATCGCTTCGGCCCCCGCCGACTGCATGCGCAACAGCTCGGGCTTGAGGTCCGGATTGGCGGCGTCGACGTTGCCCTGATAAACGACATCGGCGCCCATGCCCTTGAGCATTGGCACATAGGCGTTGACGGAAGCGGTGCCATAGCCGGTGGTATCGCTGATCACAGCGACTTTTTTGCGCTTGAGCACCTCGACCACGTAGCGGTTCGCAGCGCCGCCGATCTGCTGGTTGGTGGGTGCGTTGCGGAAGCACATCGGATATTTCTTCGGGTCGGTCAGGGTATCGACCCAGCAGGGATGAATTTGCGGCGTGTTGGCGCGCGCCAGCAGCGGCACCACCGCGAGCGACTCGCCGGAATTGATCGGACCCAGCACGACGCTCACCTTCTGCCCGCGCGTCAGCTCGGCCGCTCCGTTCACGGCCTTGGTCGGATCGCTTTGGGTGTCGCGGGTGATCAGTTCGATCTGCCGCCCGTCGATGCCGCCGGCGGCGTTGATCTCCTGTACTGCCAGCTGGACTCCGCGGTTGATGCCAACCCCGGTGGAGGATGACGGACCGGTGAGCGCCGGCAGATAGCCGATAATGATCGGCTCCTTTGCTGCGATCGCGGGTTTGGCTAAGCTGCTTGCAAGGGCTGCGGCACCCGCGGATGCCAACGCTTGACGACGAGTGATTGCCATTTCCGTTTCCTCCCTGAGCTTGTCTTGATTTTCTTGATTCACTCCCAAAGCTTGTTGACGTCTGCGGGGCGTCTGCGCGTTACCATAGCTCAGGCCGGGTAGTCCGCAAAGGCGTGCCGAGCCATCATTTTTGATCGGACGCTTCCGGCGGCGTCGCTGGAACGGCGCGTCAATCCGCGCGTGGCAGCTCAGGGATTTGCGTTGATCGACACGTCCGTTCGGCGATGGTAGTGAAACTTTGGACTTCGCTTCAACGGCAACGAAAAAGAACCAAGGGAGAGAAGCATGGCCAAGGCACCGCCTTCCGCCAAACGCGACCGCATCAAGGCGTTTACGCCCGCACTGGTCGATTACACCAACGACGTTATTTACGGCGACCTGTGGGAGCGCAAGGCACTCTCCAAGCGCGATCGCAGCCTAATCACGGTGGCCGCACTGGTCGCGACCTACCGGCCGGAGCAGCTGGTGTCGCATCTGTCGCGCGCGATCTCCAATGGCGTCACGCAGGAAGAGATCACCGAAGTTATCACCCACATGGCGTTCTATGCGGGCTGGCCTGCCGCGATGTCGGCCGCGCAGGTCGCCTACACGGTGCTGGTCGAAGGCAACAAGGGAGAATGACGATGGCAAATGAAATTGTCGTCGGCTTCATCGGGCTCGGCACCATGGGTGGCAAGATGGCCACCAACATTCTCAAGGCCGGATACAAGCTCGTGGTGCACGATTTGCACCGGCAATCGGCGGGCCATCATTTGCAGGCGGGCGCCGAATGGGCGGATACGCCGCGTGCACTTGCCGAGAAATCCGACGTGATCTTCACCTCGCTGCCCGAGCCCGCCGATGTCGAGCGCGTTTCGCTCGGGGCCGATGGCCTGATCGAAGGCGTCAAAAAGGGTGCGGCCTATTTCGACCTGTCGACGAATGCGCAAGGCGTCGTCAAGAAAATCAACGAGGCCTTTGCCGCCAAGGGGGCTCACATGCTCGATGCGCCCGTGAGCGGGGGGCCGTCGGGTGCCGCGTCGCGCAAGATGGCGATCTGGGTCGGCGGCGACAAGGCCGCATTCGACAAGTTCAAGCCCGTCCTCGACGCGATGGGCGATCGCGCGGCCTATATTGGGCCGATCGGCAGTGCGACGGTCGCCAAGCTCGTGCACAACATGTCGAGCTATGCGATCAGCTGCGCGCTGGCCGAGACCTTCACCATGGGTGTTAAGGCCGGCATGGAGCCGGTCGCGCTTTGGGAAGCCGTGCGTCAGGGCGTTACCGGCCGCCGCTTGACGCTCGACGGGCTGCTCGAGCAGTTCCTGCCCGGCAAATACGATCCGCCGAATTTCTCGCTCAAACTTGCTACCAAGGACATCAAGCTCGCCACTGACTTGGGGCGCGAACTCGGCGTTCCCATGCGGATATGCAATCTTGCCTATGCCGAGATGCGGGAGGCGTGCAATCGCGGTTGGGAAGGGCGCGACTCCCGCGTCGTGATGCTGCTCGAGCAGGAGCGCGCAGGCGTCAAGATCGAGGCCGATCCGGAGCGGGTGAAACAGGCGGCGGAACGCGCCAAGTAGGGGGGCATCGTGTCCGACATCGAATACGAGCTCTTTGCCATCCGTTACGCCACCCGTGAGGCGCAACGCAGCGCGCATTTTATCGGCGGCGATCCGCATGACGGGCCGATGCCGATGGATTACTTCGTGTGGGTGGCAAAGGGCGGCGGCCGAACCTTTGTCATCGATACCGGCTTTAACGCGGAGGTATCGGAACGGCGCAAGCGCACATTCTTGCGCTGTCCGGTGGAATCCCTCGCCGCGCTCGGCGTGGACGGCAATGCGGTTGAAGACGTCATCCTCACCCATCTGCACTACGACCATGTCGGTAATTTCGACCGCTTTCCGAAAGCGCGATTTCATCTGCAGGAGCGCGAACTGGCCTATGCCACCGGGCGCTATATGCGCTACCCGCGGCTGTCGCACTCGTTCGAGGTCGAGGACGTCTGCGGGATGGTGCGGCTGAATTATGCCGGGCGGGTGATGTTCTATGACGGCGATGCGGAGCTCGCGCCTGGCTTGACGGTGCACGCGGTCGGCGGTCATTCGGCGGGGCTTCAATTCGTCCGGGTCAGGACTGCCCGCGGATTTGTCGTGCTCGCCTCCGACGTCACGCATTTCTACGAGAACATGGCAAGCGAGCCGGCCGTTCACGACGGCCTTCCATATCGGCGACATGCTGGAGGGTTTTGAGCGGCTACTCGCCCTTGCGCCGGACGAGAGCCATATCATTCCAGGGCATGATCCGCTGGTGATGAAGCTTTATCCGGCTCCGAGCCCGCAACTGGAGGGCATCGCAGTGCGGCTTGACGTGCCGCCATCGGGCGCTGCGCCCGCTCGCGCGGATTATCTTTCGCGGCACTAGAGCGAGATGGAGCCTGCACCTCTCCCGCTGCGGGGGACGGGGCGCAGCTCCACGCGCGCTCATTTCTCGGCCGCAGCTCTCAGGATCGGCATCAACCGGTCGGTTTCGCTTTTGACCAGGTCCGTCAACGCTTTTGGTCCGCGACGGCCCGGCTCGACGATATCCGCGCCGAGTTCCAGCAAGCGCTTTTGCACCGGCTCTTCGCTCAAGCCCTTGTTCAAGGCTTCCGCCAGCTTCTCGATCACCGGCTGCGGCGTGCCGACTGGCACGAACACCCCGTAAAACGGCGCGCAGTCGAATTCAGGCAGTCCCTGCTCGTAGGACGTCGGCACGTCCGGTAACATCGGGCTGCGCTTTCTGGACGGCGATTGCCAGCGCCTTGACGGCGCCGGCCCGTACCTGGCCCAACGTGCCGAGCACGGGATCGCACTCATAGTCGATTTCACCTGATAGCATCGCGTTCAACACGGGCGCTGTGCCCGTAAACGGAATCATCGTCGGCTTGATGCCGATCGCCGCATGGAGCAGCAGACAGCCGATGTAAGAGACCGAGCCAAGCCCGGCGTGCCCGACATTGAGCTTGCCCGGATTGGATTTGGCATAGGCGATGAATTCCTTGAGATTGTTGGCGGGAAAATCTTTGCGGACGACAAGCAACTCCGGATATTCGACGCTCAGTCCGATCGAGTCGAAATCCTTCTGCGGATTGTAGCCCAGGTTCGGATAGAACGCCGATGCCAACGCATTGGTGCCCAAATGTCCGGACAGGATCGTGTATCCGTCAGCCGGGGCGCGCGCGGCGCGAAGCGCGCCAATGGTGCCACCTGCACCCACGACATTCTCCACCACGAATTTCTGGCCGAGATGACGGTTGAAGATGTCGGCGACGATTCTGGCTGTGATATCGGCCGGCCCACCGGCTGCGAACGGAACGATGATTGTGGCCGTTCTCGCGGGATACTCTTGGGCCTGTGCGCCATTGATTCCGGCTACTGTCAGAAAAACCGCCGCTGCCATCAAATGGTTTGCCACGTATCACCTCCCGGACAGCGATTGCGAATGGGGACATCGCCTTGTTGGCTAATCGATCGAAATATTGGCCTTCCGCGCCACCCTGGTCCAGCGCGCGGTCTCCGCGCGCATCATCTCGCCGAACTGCTTTGGCGTCATGGCCTCGGCTTCGGCGCCCTCATTGGCGAAGAACGTGGCGAGTTCGGGTGAGGCCAGCATCCTGTTGATCTCCGCGTTGAGCGCAGTGACGATATCTGCCGGCATCCCGGCAGGTCCCGAGATGCCCCACCAGGTCTCGAGATCAGCGCCCGGTGCTCCCGCTTCCGCAAGCGTCGGCACATCAGGCAACAGCGGCGTTCGCCGGCTGCTCGTCACCGCCAGGGTCTTGATCTGGCCGCCCCGGATCAGCTGCAGCGCCTGCGGAATGCTCGAGACGAACATGTCGACATGGCCGCCGACGAGATCGTTGAGCGCAGGCGCGCCGCCCTTGTAGGGCACATGCATCAGCTTGACGCCCACTGATGAGGCGATCATCTCGGTCGAAATCTGGTTGATGCTGCCGAGCCCAGCGGAAGCATAGGTGATCTGGCCGGGTTTGCTCCGCGCCAGAGCAAAAAGCTCGCTGGCGGACGCGACCGGCAGCTTGTTCGATGTGGTGACCAAAAGCGGCGCGCGGCCAATGAAGGCAATCGGCGTGAAATCCCTCACCGTGTCGAAAGGCATGGTCTTCCTGACCGCCGGGTTGACGGTGAACGTCGGCGACACCAGCAGCAGCGTGTAGCCGTCCGGCGCCGCCTTCGCCACCGCAGCGCTGCCGATCAGCGCGCCGCCGCCGCCGCGGTTTTCCACCACGACCGGCTGCCCCCACACTTCCGAAAGCTTCTTGCAGATGGCGCGGCCGACCAGGTCGTTGGAGCCGCCGGGTGCGAACGGAATGATCAGGGTGATTTGTCTGGACGGATAGATTTGCGCACGCGCTACCGGGCCTGCGAGGACAAGCGCAGCAATCAGCAATGCTCCGGCCCGGATCATGACAGGCGTCTCCGGCGCTGATGTTATCCTCAGCGCGCAGGCGAAAATGACCTATAATCCTTCCGCCCGCGACCGATATTTTCACCTCAAGGACAACTCATGGACTTCCAGCTCACGGAACAGCAACGGCGGATGGTTGCTGTGGTGCGCGACCTTGCGCAAGGCGAGTTTAGGGCCAACGCGCCAAAATACATGGACGGGACGTTTCCCTGGGACAACATGAAGAAGCTCGCCGATATCGGCGTGCTCGGCATGTCGGTCCCGGAAGAATATGGCGGCCTTGGCTTGCCGGTGTTCGACACGGCGCTGGTGCTCGAGGAGATCGCAAAAACCTGTTACGTGACCGCGATGGCCACCCTCGGCGAGGCCGGTGTCCAGACCCGTGTCATCGCGGCCTACGCGCCATCAGCCATCCGCGCGAAAATTCTTCCGAAAGTTGTCTCCGGCGATTGCATATTGGCCGTCTGCATGACCGAGCCGCACGCCGGCACTGATGTAGCGAACTACCGCACCAACGCCGTCATTAGGGGTGACCGCGTCATTCTCAACGGGACCAAGACGCTGATCAGCCGCGCCAGGGAGGCCGGCATGTTCGTCATCTTCACCCGGATCGACGGCAGGCCCGGCCGCGAGGGCATCGGCTGCGTTCTGCTGGAGCCCGGCACGCCGGGTTTCGAGGTCACCGGCACCTACCACACCATGGGCGGCGAGAACCTGCACGAGATCCAGTTCAACAATTGCGAATTGCCGCTGGAAAATCTCGTGATCCGCGATGACGGTTTTCGAAAGCTCTTGAACGCTTTCAACACGCAGCGCTGCCTCAATCCGAGCATATCGCTGGGGCTCGCCGAAGGCGCTTTTGAAGAAGCCCGCAACTATGTCAGGGACCGGACGGTATTCGGAAAGGCGATCGGGGACTATCAGGGCGTGCGGTGGAAGCTTGCGGAAATGTACCGCGAGATCGAGACGGCCCGCAGCATGCTCTATCGCGCCTGTATCACGGCCAATCCGTTTCCCGATCCCCTGTTGGCGGCGGTGGCCAAGATCACCTGCAACGAGATGTCCAACCGGGTCACCAGTGAGGCGATCCAGTTGCACGGCGGATTTGGTTTCACCGACGAATTCGCGGTATCGCGTCTCTATCGCGGCGCGCGCTACGGCACGCTCGGCGGCGGCACCACCGAGACGCTGCGCGATCTGATCGGCAAGCGGATCATGGACGCGGCGGAGACGGGCGCGGAGCTGCTGGCGTATGACATGATGAATGGGGTGTGATTGCGCGAACGGCCAGTTGAGGCGTAGCCAAGCGGTAAGGCAGCGGATTTTGATTCCGCCATTCGGAGGTTCGATCCCTCCCGCCCCAGCCAGCCAGTCACTCGACCTTGGATTGTGGTCAATTTTAGCGCGAAAGCCCTGCAATTTGCGGGGAAATTGTGCATATTCGGAAAGTCTCCAAGGTCTCAAAATCGGCAACCTTGGCGAGAATCTCCCGAAAGTCTCCAGCCCAAACCGGAAAAATTCCCGTTTTAGGGAGACCTTCAACGGAGACAATTTTGATCACCACTGCGCGGTAGAGGAGGCAGGTGTTGTCGAGCAATTTCTGGCGTTGTTCAGCAGCAGAAAACTAGCGGCGAAATTCGTTTGCTCCCTAGCGGTCGCCGACTTGTTCGTTCTCCGTCCGCCACCAGCGGAGCAGCGGATGAAGTCCAAGACCGAACATAACCTTGTTAGGAGATGCAATTTCTCGATTCCAACAAACGGGAGTTGCCGCGCATCACGCTCCAGATGCGCGGCAACTCGGGCTCAAGGCTTGAACACGAAGCCCGGCGTAATCGCCACGTCCGCGGGAATGGGCTGCAGGTCGGAAAACAGATCGGGGTAGGTCTTCATCACGTTGAGAATGAACTTGGGCTCGATGTGCTTGTTGACGTCGAAGGTCGATTTCAGGACGCCGAGGCGCTGCAGCGTATCCTGCGCCTTCCACAGCGCGCGATAGTTATGCGCGGAGATGCGGCGATCCACTTGCTGGATGTTGTACTGCATTGCGGTCTCAGCCACGTCGAGCTTCAATCCCGGAATCCAGCGCGTGCCGATCGCGGCGGCCTGCTTGGGATTGTTGCGCATCCACTTGTCGGCTTCGGAAACGCCGGCGAGAAATTTCTCGATGGTCTCGCCGTTCTTCTCCATCCATGGACGCAGCGTGACGTTGAAGCCCAGATAGGAGATGACATCGCCACCACGGATGACCTCGATTGCGCCGGGTACGTCTTTCATGCCAATCACCGGCACGGGGTCCCAGCACGCAAAAGCGTCCACGCCCTTTGCGAGCAGCGCGACGTTCATCTCAGGCGGGGGTGTGTTGACAAGCGTTACGTCGGTCGGCGCGAGGCCAGCCTTCTCGAGCAGGCCGAGAATGTAGAGATGGTTGATCGTTCCGAACGAGGTCGCGATCTTCTTGCCCTTGAGGCTTTTGAGGTCGCCCTTGACGATTCCAGAGCCGCCGTTGGCGATCAGGGCAAGTGTGGCATCCGAGCCGAGCTTGGTGGCGTTGCCGCTGAAGTTGCCGAAGAAAACCAGATCCATGCCGCGCAGGATGGCGCCGATGGACGGCACGCCGGCTTGCACCATGTCGGTCTCGCCCGCCTGCAAGGCATTGAGCGCATCGACGCCGGTGGCGTAGGGGCGCGCGATGGTCACGTCGAGCCCGTATTTCTCGAAGAAGCCGCGCTCTACCGCAATCGGCAGCGCGAGCATGTCGACGGCGGCAACCATGCCGACCTTGAGTTTTACGGGATCCTTGGCCTGCGCAAGTGCCAATGACGGCAGCAATAGAAAGACGCAAAGCAGCATCGCAACTCGTCGCATTTAGTTACCTCCTGGTTGAAGCGGCTCGACGCGCGTAACCCAGTAAGGGCGGGCGACGGTCGTCAGGTCCGCTCGTTTCACTCCCCGAACTTCAACGGCGTTGTCTTGTGTTCCAGACACCCTGCCGTAAGCCTGGAATCTTTGAACGTGGAAACGTTCCGGCGGGAACGGCAGGGTGATCAGTACGTTCACCTTTTCCGGGCCGCTCGCGAAGTTCACGACCTTTTGCGGCGCGGCGATAGTCAACCAAAGCTCCCAGGCGACGTAGCAGCCCACAACCGCCAGCAGGATATGCGTCTTTCGCGATCTCAGGGCATCGCCCAGCATGGTCAGGCCGATCGCACGAGTTGAAGAACGCGCCCGGTCAGGGCCTTGAATCCGTCGTCCTCGTTGAGATCGTCCCATACCCGAGGCCGCGGCAGGTTCACGGCAATCTCTTCCAGCACCCGACCCTTGGACAGGGCCACCACCCGGTTGGCCAGAAAAACAGCTTCCGCAACGTCGTGAGTAATGAAGATGACCGTGGGCCGCTTGTCCTCCCATATTCGGGTCAGTTCCTCCTGCAGCGTCATGCGCGTCTGGGCGTCGACGCTCGCAAACGGCTCGTCCATCAGCAGCACGTCCGGCTCGTTCGCCAATGCGCGGACCACGCCGACACGCTGCTGCATGCCGCCCGACAGCTCGGCGGGATAGCGCCCCGCCGCCTCGGTGAGCTTGGCAAGCGAAAGATATTCATGCGCGATCTTCTCGCGCTCAGCTTTGCCGACGCCGCGCATCTTTGGGCCGAAGGCGACGTTTTCCAGCACGGTCTTCCATGGAAACAGCGCGAACGATTGGAACACCACGCCGCGGTCGGGTCCCGGACCATTCACCGGCCGGCCGTCGAGCAGGATCTCGCCGCCGGTGTGTGGAATGAAACCTGCGATCATGTTGAGGATGGTGGTCTTGCCGCAGCCCGAGGGCCCCACGATGGAGACGAACTCGCCTTGCTGCACGTCCAGCGATACATCGTGCACGGCGGTGACGTTGGTGCCGGCGTAGGGGTCGAAATACGTCTTCGACAAATTGCGGATGGTCAGATTCTTCACCGCGTCACGAGCCCCCAGCGCTGTCCGGTGGCACGCTCGATAGGCGCCAGTATCCAGCTATCGACGATGTACCAGAGAAAACCCAGGATGATCATGCCGAGCAGGATCTCGACAACCGAGCCGGCGCGGCGCGCGTCGAACATGAGAAAGCCGATGCCGCTGGTGCCGACGATGATCTCGGTTGCGATCAGCGCGCGCCAGCCGTAGCCAAGCCCGTTGCGCAGGCCGGTCACAATGTTGGGGAGCGCACCCGGCAATACCACTTCCCAGAGCATGCGAGTCCGCGAGGCACCGAGGCTCAAGGCGGCGCGATGCATGACAATGGGGATCGAGCGGACTCCCAGCACCGTGTTCAGGACCACCGGGAAGATCACCGTGTAAACGATGACGGTCGTCATGGTGATGAGGCCGTAGCCGAACCAGATCACCAGGATCGGCAGCCAGGCGATGTCGCCGATGGCCTGAAAGAACAGCAGCAGCGGCCACAGCGCAGTCCGCGCCCGCGGGCTGAGACCCACCAGTATACCGAGCGGAATGCCGAGCGCGATGCCCCAGAACGCACCGACGGCGAGGCGCACCATGCTGTCCTGCAAGTATTCCGGCAGGATGCCCGTATAGACCAGCGAACCGAACGAGCGCACGACCTCCACGGGACCCGGCAGGAACGCGCGCGGAAATATCTGCAGCTCGGTGACGATCCACCAGGCCGCGATCACGGGAATGAACGGGGCGATGGAACCGATCGACGGCCAGCGCACCGTCAGGCGCACGCAGTAGCTCCAGATCCTGAGAAAGAATGGCGTCATGCGCGCTGCACCATGCCCCAGCGCTCGATTGTGGCGCGCTCGATCGGTGCCAACAGCAGGCGGTCGAGCAGCAGCCACAGCACGCCGATCACGATCATGCCGAGCACGATCACTTCGGTCTTGTAGAAATCGCGCGCCACAAACAGCATGTAGCCAAGGCCGACGTTGGTGGCGATCATCTCCGCTGCGATCAGCCCGCGCCAGGCAAAGCCCAGCCCGGTGCGTATGCCGGTGACGATGTTGGGAAGCGCGCCCGGCAGCAGCACCTCGGTCAACATCGCCCATCGTCCCGCACCAAGCGATGCGGCCGCATTTCGCACGTGTAGGGGAATGGTCGAGACGCCGAGCAGCGTGTTGTACGTCACGATGAAGAACACGGCATTGAAGATCACGAAGGTGATAGCGCCGAAGCCATAGCCGAACCACAGCGTCGCAATGGGAATCCATGCGATGCCAGCCAGCACCGAAAAGAACCTGAACAGGGGGGTCAGGAAGCTGGAGACAACCGGACTGACGCCCATGGCGACGCCCAGCGGAATAGCGACCAGCAGTGCGAGCACCGTGCCCGCGGCGACGCGCAGCAGGCTCGCACCGATGTGTTGAACAAGGGTGCCGTCCTGTATTCCCTCGATCCCGGCCTGGACGACAGAGGTGAGGTGAGGAAACAAACGAGGGTTGACGTCGAAGTAGGGGACGAGAACCGCCCAGAGGACGAGCAGGACCGCAAAGGGAGAGCAGAACCAAAGCGCCGAAGAGAGCCGGTGCCGCATCACGTTCCCCTCCGATCGCGGGGGCCGCTTGGTCGACCATTCCGGTGACCGGCGCCGGAATTCAGATTGGACAATCTTGACTGGGTGTAGCCAAGGACCTTCTCCATGGCGTTGCGGGCTTTTTTGGCGTCCCCTTCTTCGATGGCGCGAGCGATGGCGGCGTGGTTGGGAAGGTTGCCATCGAACCAGCCACCGACGCTGTCGACGGCGACCAAAAACACTGCGCTTAGAATTGTGTCGATCGCGCCGCGAAAGCCCTGCAACACCGGATTGTGCGTGGCATCAAGAATAGCGAGGTGAAACGCCTTGTCCGAGGCAGTTGCGGTGGCCTGACTGTCGGAGGTTTCCATCGCTTCCAGGGCTGCATTGATCCGCAGCCGGTCCTCCCTGGTGGCGCGCATCGCAGCGAGCGAGGCAGCGGCCGGCTCAATGATCGAGCGGACTTCCTGCACGGCCAGCAGTAACTCGCGGTCCGGTTTGTCCTGGCCGACCAGCCAGTTCAACACGTCGCGATCGAGCAGGCTCCAATCGCTCCGCGGCAAAACACGGGTTCCGTGGCGCGGCCGGACGCTCACCAGTCCTTTTCCCGACAGCGTTTTGATCGCCTCACGAACCACGCCTCGGCCGACGCCGAGGCGGATTTCGAGGTCGTGTTCGGGTGGCAGTACCGCGCCGGCCGGTATGATTCCTTGAGCGATCTCGCGGCCGAGTGTTGTCAGCACCGCGTGAATGCGGCCCGGCTTCGAACGCTTTTCAGCGAATTTGGCGCGCTTGGTACCAAGACTGTTCGCTCCCGACCGCCGGCTCTTTGGCCAGCTGGCTGGCTCAATAGATACACGATACCGGTACTTGCGCAATCATCCGATGTTAAACATCCGATGAATATTAAGGATCTTTTCGCCTATCCTATGATGCGCGTGCTGGTAGCGGCCCTTGCGTTCGGTCTCCGTGCGATCGACGGTCCCTGCGGTGCATTCCGCGATGCGAGGTTGACTGAAAGCACCGCACTCAAGGCGGCCGCGATGGGTTTCGACGGGAAGCAGGTGATTCATCCCAATCAGATCGAACCTACGCTACACGCCTTCCGACCATCCGATAGCGAACTAGCGCATGCGCGGAGAGTGGTCGAGGCGATGGAAGAAGCCGAGCCGCTCGGCAAAGGAGCGATTACCTTGGATGGAAAGATGATCGATTATGCCAACGTTCGAATGGCGCTTAGGATAATCAAGCTGGGATCTTAGAAAGGGATTTCCGGACCTTACGATTGGGACAGACGATGTCCGCTTCTCTAATCGGCCCTTTGGGGTCAAGCACTTTCAGACTATCCACCAATGCGGTGTCGATGTCGCTCGCGGGCTCTTGCTTCTCTTCGGAATCGGCACCTGGGCCCTTCCACCATGGGATCCGAGGACGAGGCGGAACAATCTTTTGGACGACCTTGCCGTCAGTGTGACGGCAGGTCCAAGCGGACATACGAACTCACCTCATCCATCGTCCCGCAAGGGACATCTTTCCACCGCTCGGTGGAGCTCGAAGTTTTCTCCTATCGGGTTTGATCCTGAACGGTTTTCATGCTGCTGCCGCGGCTTGCTCCCGGGTCCACCGGAACTCGGTGCCGTCAACCCAGATGCGGTGCATGATCACGGCCAGCCGGCGAGCCAGAGCCACGATCGCCTTTTTCATCCCGCGGCGCCTGGCGATCTGCATGGCCCAGGCCTTGAGCCATGACCATTTTTTTGAATGCATCATACTCTGTGCTGCTTCGTAGAGCATCGTCCGCATCATCTCATCGCCACAGCGCGATATTTTTCCGCTCCAATCGATCTCGCCCGATTGATACCTGGAGCAGGTCAGCCCAAACACCGCCCCGACTGACTTGGATTTCCGGAACCGGGCAGGCACATCGACGGTAGCGCGATAGGTGAGCGCCACCACGGGGCCGACACCCGGGGTCGTCATCAGGCGCCGGCATACCTCAACGTCGATGCTGGTTCTCTAAAGAGACGGTAAACCTGTCGATACTCAGTTCGCCGAGACAAGCTTCAGCCCGATCACGCCCGCCACAATGAAAGCGATGCAGAGCACCCGCGCAGGCGACGCAGAGTCGCCCAGCGCAGTGATGCCTAGAATGGCCGTGCCCGCAGCGCCGATACCCGTCCAGACCGCGTAACCCGTTCCCACTGGAAGCGTGCGTAACGCTAGCGAGAGAAGAAAGACACTCGACAACCCGGTAGCCGCCGTAAACAGCCCCGGTATCAGCCGCGTGAAACCTGCGGACCACTTCATGCCGAACGCGAAGCCGATTTCCAGCAAGCCGGCGGCAGCCAGTATTATCCATGCCATGTGAAAAACTCCGTTTTATGAGCTCGCACAGAGGCTCGGCCGGCGGGCGTGGCGAGGAAAAGCAGCGCGCGCTCGGAACATTCCCATGTGCGACATGTTTGCTGACGGGGTCTTAAGCCTTGGCGACGGCAGCGGGGGTCGACCGGAACGAAACTCCCAATCGGTTGAACGCATTCATCAAGCCGATGGCATAGGTAAGGTCAGCGAGCTCTTTGTCACTGAATTCGCGCGCCGCGGCCTCATAGTCGGCATCGGAAACGCCGGTTTCGGCCACTCGCGTCACGGTTTCCGTCCAGGCCAGCGCAGATCGTTCGCGCTCACTAAAGATTTGCCCCGCGTCGCGCCACACAGGCACCAGCACCAGCTTGTCTACGGCGACACCAGACTTGAGCAGGTCGCGGGAGTGCATATCGATACAGAGGCACAGCCGTTGATCTGCGAAACCCGCAGATACACGAGATCGACGAGTTGCTTTGAGAGGCCGCCTTGAAGATATCCCCACTGCAGTGTCGATGTCTCTCACGGGCTCGCGCTTCTCTTCGGAAATTGGCACCTGGGCCCTTCCATCATGGGATTCGAGGACGAGGCGGTACATCTTTACGCGGCCTTGCCGTCAGTGTGACGGCAGGTCCAAGCGGAAGTACGAACTCACCTCATCCATCGTCCCGCGAGGGACATCCTTCCACTGCTAGGTGGATCTCGTGTTTTTCTCCTATCGGGTTTGATCCTGAATGGTTTTCATGCTGCTGCCACGGCTTGCTCCCGGGTCCACCGGAACTCGGTGCCGTCAACCCAGATGCGGTGCATGATCACGGCCAGCCGGCGCGCCAGGGCCACGGTCGCCTTTTTCATCCCGCGGCGCCTGGCGATCTGCATGGCCCAAGCCTTGAGCCATGACCACTTTTTTGAATGCATCATGCTCTGTGCTGCTTCGTAGAGCATCACCCGCATCATCTCGTCGCCACACCGCGATATTTTGCCGCTCCAATCCACCTCGCCCGATTGATACTTGGAGCTCGTCAACCCAAACACCGCCCCGACGGACTTGGATTTGCGGAAGCGAGCTGGAACGTCAACAGTGGCGCGATAGGTCAGCGACACCACGGGGCCGACACCCGGGATCGTCATCAAACGCCGGCAAACCTCATCGTCTCGCACGATGGCCGGCAAGCGGCGGTGCAGGATGACGACCTGTTCGCGAAGCGTCCGTCGAACAATGAGCAGCGGTTCGATCAGCGCAGCTAGATCGGACTGGTTCTCGACTAGCGCCCTGATGCGGGCCTCGAATCTCACCGCCCCAACCATACCGACCTTGAGACCGAAGTTGCGCAAAGTACCGCGCAAGTCGTTATCTATGGCGATCGCCTTGGACTGCAGCAGCTTACGATGAGTTAGCAGCATCCGCAGTTTCTGACTGCGTAACGTCTTTACATGCACTGGGCGGTAAAGCCCCACCCTCATCATCTGGGCAATGCCGCGCGCATCATTGCGGTCCGTCTTGTTGATCTGCGCCTTCAGCACCGCCTGCATGTGCCGCGTCTCGACACAGACCACCGGTAACTCGGCTTCGGCGAGAGCGCTGAACAGCCATTGCGACGGGCCCGGCTTCCAGTCCAATCCGCTTGAAGCGATAGCTGGGGTTCCCCAGAACCTTCAGCAGGGCCTCAGGTTCGCTCGCTACCTTCACTTCCTTCACGATCTTGCCCGTGTCATCCACAATGCAGATGCTGGTCTCCTTGACCGAAACGTCCAATCCACCAAAATGGTCCATGCTGCGCTTCTCCTTCTGATGCTTGAGGTCGTGACTACGGACCTCGTTTCACCATCAGCCTGAAGCGCAGCACCAAAATCTTCAGCTATCCACAGCTGGGCTGGCCGATTACCCCATCTTTTCCCCTGATACCGATGTTAGTCAAAACGATCAGCAGTTCCGAAGGGCTGCTGAAGCGTCTGGCGCGCGAAAACCACGCAAAAGGGGCGGCGGAATAGTTGCTAATAAATTCAACAAAAAAGCCCGGCGATGCCGGGCTTTCAATTTGCCGGAGTTTAGCGATAGTGCCTGGGACAGCTTCGGTTCATGCGATGATGCGGAAGCGGTGGTCGTCGTCCTCTGCCATATCGTTGACCAGATTGATCTCCCAGGTCAGGTATTCGCGCATCGCGTCCTCGCGGTTCTGGCCGCGCTCGCGTGGTGAGAGGAACACATCGTCGGCCTGGTCCGTCATTCGGGTTGTCCCCGTCTCGAGAGGCAATCTCGCCCGAACCCAGGCCTGCGTGCCACCAGCAAGTGTCATCACCGGTACAGAGGCGACGGCCTGCAACTCAACTGCCGCCAGGGCCGCAAGCGCGCCATCGGGCGACGTCAGCACAATCGCCTGACGGGAGGGGAGCGTCGCCAGTGCCGCGCCAAGGCGCGACCGGATCGCAAACCAGGCACCCGGAATATGGCCCAGCGCGTAGCGCGTGCTCAGGTTGAGATCAATCACCGTCCCCTTGCCTGCCGCCAATCGATCGCGCAAATCCAACGCATCGATATGCGGCGCCGAGGCCGCTTCGAGACCAAGAACACGCGGCACATGCGGTCCGGTTTCCCAGTCGCCATCGGCCGGGCCGGCGGCCAGAACCGCAATGTCCGTCCAACCCATTTGTTTCAGCCACGACGCAGTCATGGTTGCGCGGACGCCGTTGTCGTCGACAAGCACGACGCGGGCGCCCCAAATGGCCATATGCGAGTCGGTTTCCTGCACAAGCTGGCCGCCAGGCGCCGAGCGTGCACCGCGCAAATGGCCGGCCTCGTATTCCTCGGGCGAGCGCACGTCCAGGACGTACAGGCTGCGCCGGGCTGCCTCGGCGCGCCATGACTCGAGCGTACGCTTGTCGATACGCGCGATGCCGCAGCGCGCCGCAACCCGTACAGCGGCCTCACCTGCGGACTGCAGTCCGTGCGCACTGACGTCGGGCGGCTTTCGCGTCGCCCCATGCACCACTTCGAGGCCCGCGAGGTGCCAGGCCATGGTGCCGTCCTTCAGGGAAACGACTTTGTTGCGCACGCCGGCGTTAATCAGCGATTGCGCCCCGATGATGCTGCGCGTGCGACCGCCGCAATTGACGATGACCGTGGTATCGAGCGATGGCATGAGATCGGCGAAGCGATAGACCAGCTCCGCGCCGGGAACGTTGATCGCGGTCGGAATGCTGTTGTTGTGATACTCCTCGAACGAGCGGCTGTCGTAGATCGCGATATCGGCCTTGCGATCGATCAACGCTTGCAGATCCTCAACGGAGATCCAGGGCGTACCCGCCTCGTGCTCGACCACTTCGGCAAAGGCCTTGCTGGGCACGTGCACGCCGCTATAGACGCGGAAGCCGGCCGCCTCCCACACGGCTATGCCGCCGTCGAGCCAGGCGACGTCGTCATAGCCGAGCGCGGACATCCGTTCCGCGGCGCGCGCCGCCAATCCCTCGCCGTCATCGCACCAGACGACGCGTGTACCGCGCCGCGGCACGAGATCGTCGACCATGAGCTCCAGCCGGCTGAGCGGAATGCACGATGCCATCAGAAGGTGGCGCTTGCCGAACGGCCATTCCTCGCGCGCGTCGAGCAGGGCCAACTCGCCGCCGTCGTGAAGTTGGGCCTTCAAGGTCCGCGCATCGATCCGTTTGATCTTGCTATCCGGCACTCAGGCCGCCTTGATGTTCGAGCGCTGCACGTGGTCGAGATTCCTGCCCTCGACACGCACCAGCTTGGTGAGCCCATCTCGCCTCGGTGAGTGGATCACACCCACGTCATAGAAGTGGCTGTCGCCCGGCTTCAGGACATAGGTCTTGGCCGGTTCGACCAAGGTCGGCTCGTCACCCTCGCCCTTCCTGACAACGCGCCAGTCGGTCATCTCGGTATCGCCGACCGCCAGGCCATAGATGGCCCAGCTGGAACCGTGATCGTGCGGCGAGCCGTGAGCGGCTTTCTCGTAAACATGCCCGCAAACGCAGAAGCCGAGCTCCGGGTCCTCGTACAACACCTTACGCGGTTGGCACTGCTCGGCGGTCAGGTGCCTGGCGATGAATTCTTGGTCGAGCAGCGCCTTCGACACGAGTTTGCACACCTGCTGCTTACCGGTCACCCCGGAATCCGACTTAAGAGTCTTGCGGATGTCGGCGCTCAATTGTTCAAGGGTATAGGCCATTCGCTCCCTCCGTCATGTCTGCCGCGTTTGCTTCCCGCTCTCCGGCATTATGAAATAATTGGTCGGCGGGGAGCAATCCCCCACCCGATCATCGGTCACTCCGTCATGCGCTAATCCAGCTTGAATCCCTGACGGCGAACGAAGGCGCCAAAATCCTGCCGTTCGGGCACCGAGACCTGCCGGGCCTTGTCCTGCGACCAGCCATAGAGCGATGGCTTGCCGAAACGCTCGACCTGGCGCCAGTCGCTCTCGGGAATGCTGTGGCGGGCATCGCGGCGGCGGTCGTAGCCATCGATCTCGGCTTCGAGGTTGGTATCGTCGTAGCGGTCGACATGCACCGTGAGCGCCATGGGCAGGCGCATGCTGACAAATCCCTCGCGTGACGGCCAGCCGAGGCAAAGGCCCGCCAGCGGAAATACGTGATCGGGGAGCGCCAGCAGTTCGGCAATGCGCGTTGCATGATTGCGGATCACGCTGATAGGACATGCGCCAAGCCCTGCCGCGCTTGCCGCGCGGATCAGATTTTGCAGCACCATGGCGGCGTCGCTCGCGGCATTCAGGAAAGCATCGAGGTGGTCGTTCGCGAACGGGATGCCGCGCAGTTCGCAGACACGCCGGATGCGGCGCGAATCGCCGCATACCACCAAAAACCGCGCCGCCTGGGCGACCCACGGCATGGCCGGCAGCAACTCGGCGACCGCCCGGCGGATGCCGGGGTTCTCTACGCGAAGGACAGCCACTTGCTGCAGATCCGATTTTGCCGGCGCCGACAAGCCGGCGGCGAGTACTTGCTGCATCAAGTCTTCGGAAATCGGCATGTCGGTATAGCGGCGGTGGGTTCGGTGGCTGAGGATCGCCGTCAGCTCACCCTCCGCGGGGGTATCGTGTCCCGCCGTGCTTGGAAGACCAAATCGTTGTTCGATCAGTTCAGCAATCATTTTTGTCATCTGTGCCTCAGGTGCTTGCAATGAATCGTTACGTTTCCAGCCCATGACGTGGGCTCGGCCTCTGAGCGGCGTTGAGCCATTCAGGAACACTGCAACTGCTGACGATAGCCGCCAGTCGCCGTTCCGCCCGCGCTCCGGTCAAAAAACGTCTAAAATCTGAAATTCAGCGTAGCTCATCAAAGCACGTCGCGCTGCTGTCGGGCTAGGCCAATACCCGAGCGTCCTTGGCGGTACGACCGCTTCTGGCGCAAAGCTGCCGTTCAAAGCTGACGTCAACTGAGCCTCCACAGCCGTGGAAGTCGCAGCTCTCTTTCAATGATGTGCGTGACAGAGCCTTTCAAGGAACGGCGCTGTGCCTGGATTTCGGAACTTCGTGAAAAGCTCATGGTTTTGCAATTGGAGCGCCAGCGGGACGAGCCTAATTGATACCGTGGTTATAGCGTCCGCGCTGATTCTTTTGTGAGTTAACCGACCGCCACAAGCTTGCGAGGAAACCACAACGAGGGCACTCGTTTGGCTTGAAATACGAGCCCGCGGGAGTTCGCTTGCAATGTTTAGTAAATCATGGTTTACTAAACAAATCGGGCTCGCCGGTCCTTAAGAAATCCGGGTAGCGCGAGGGAACGCACGTTTAGTGAATTAACCGTCACGGACTGTATCGCACTGCTCGAAGCATTCGAGCGGGCAGGAACGCTGCGCCATGTCAATGGCCGGCTCACATGGAGGGAAATGCGCATGAAAACTATGAAGGCGCTTCTTGTTGCAGGTGGTGCCCTTGGCGCGGCGCTCGGTAGCGGCGCGATGACCGGGCCCGCCCACGCGCAGGGCAAGACGATCACGCTATGCTGGGCCGCATGGGACCCGGCCAACGCGCTGGTCGAACTGTCGAAGGACTTCACCGCCAAGAGCGGGATCAGCATGAAGTTCGAATTCGTGCCGTGGCCCAATTACGCCGACCGCTTCCTGAACGAACTCAATTCGCGCGGGTCGCTGTGCGATCTCATCATCGGCGATTCACAATGGATCGGCGGCGCCGCCGAAAACGGCCAGTACGTCAAGCTCAATGATTTCTTCAAGAAGGAAGGGATCAGCATGGACGACTACATGCCGGCCACCGTGGTCGGCTATTCGCAGTGGCCGAAGAACACACCGAACTATTGGGCGCTGCCGGCGATGGGCGACGCGGTGGGCTGGACCTACCGCAAGGACTGGTTTGCACGGCCGGATGTGCAGAAGGATTTCAAGGCCAAATATGGCCGTGATCTCGCCGTGCCGAAGACGCTCGATGAACTCCGCGACATCGCACAGTTCTTCCAGGGCCGCGATATCGACGGCAAGAAGGTCTATGGCGCCTCGATCTATACCGAGCGTGGTTCGGAAGGCATCACCATGGGCGTTTCGAACTATCTCTACGACTACGGCTTCAAATATCAGGACCCCAACAAGCCGTACGCGATGGACGGCTTCGTCAACTCGGCGGGCGCGGTCAAGGGGCTGGAGGCCTACAAGGAACTCTACAAATGCTGCACGCCTCCCGGAGCCTCCAACTCCTACATGTCGGAAGGTCTCGATGCGTTCAAATCCGGCCAGGTGGCGTTGCAGATGAACTTCTTCGCCTTCTTCCCCGGCCTCTACAAGGATCCGAATGTCGGCGGCGACAAGATCGGCTTCTTTTCCAATCCCGCCGCCACCACGCAGGCAACCCAGCTCGGTGGGCAGGGAATCTCGGTCGTTTCCTATTCCAAGAACCAGGGCGAAGCGCTGCAATACATCAAATGGTTCTCCGGCGGCGACGTGCAGAAGAAGTGGTGGGCGCTGGGCGGCTATTCCTGCGCCAAGTCCGTGCTGAACGACCCGAGCTTCCCGGACAGCGCCCCGTTCGCCAAGGAGTTCCTGAAGTCCATGGGCATGGTGGTCGACTTCTGGGCCGAGCCCTCCTACGCCCAGCTCCTGCAAGCTGAACAGAAGCGCGTGCATGACTACGTGGTCGCCGACAAGGGCACCGCGCAGGAAGCGCTCGACGGGCTGGTGAAAGATTGGAAAGCCATCTTCAAGGAAGAGGGCAAGAAGTTCTAGGATAGCGGCCTGGAGCGCGGTTCGTCAGCGCTCCAGGCCATCCCCTTCGGCCATACGTTGACTCGTTTCCGAAGCCGGCAATCGCAGTACATCAGGACCAGTGGACGCCATGAACGATCTGAGCGCCTCATCGCGGATCGCCTACGGCGCTGTGCCCGTACAGCCCGCCGTGGTGCGCCGCATCCGGGGCCTGTCCGACACGGCTCTCGCATGGCTCTTCATCACCCCGACGATGGTGCTGCTGCTCGCGATCAATATATTCCCGCTGGTCTGGACCATTTATCTGTCGTTCACCAACTATCGGGCCAACCGGTCCAATGCACCGGTGAGATGGCTGGGGATCGATTGGTACCAGACCATCCTGACCGATCCGGACATCTGGGCGGCGATGCAGGTGACGGCGCATTTCGTGTTCTGGACCGTCGTCATCGAGACCGTGCTTGGATTTGGCCTCGCCTTCCTGATCGACAAGAAATTCCGCGGCCACGGCGTGTGGACCACGATCATCCTGCTGCCGATGATGCTTTCGCCTGCCGTCGTGGGCAATTTCTGGACGTTCCTCTACCAGCCGCAAATCGGCCTCTTCAACTATGTGGTCGCCTTTCTCACCGGCCGCCCCGCATCGTCGTTCCAGATGCTGGGCGATGTGACACTCAGTCCTTGGGCGATCGTGATCGTCGATGCCTGGATGTGGACGCCCTATGTCATGCTGATCTGCCTGGCCGGCCTGCGATCGATCCCGGACTACATCTATGAGGCGGCGGAGGTCGACCGCGCCTCGAAATGGCGGCAGTTCTGGTCGATCACGCTGCCGATGGCACTGCCGTTCATCATGCTCGCCGTGCTGTTCCGCGGCATCGAGAACTTCAAGATGTTCGACATGGTCAACCTCCTCACCGGAGGTGGGCCGGGGTCGACCACGGAGGTTGCCTCGATCACGCTCAAGCGCGCGGCCTTCGAGAGCTGGCGGACCGGCTATTCCTCGGCCTTCGCCATCATCCTGTTCGTGACGGTGTTTGGCCTCGCCAACATCTATGTGAAGGCGCTGAACCGGGTGAAGAGCCGATGAGCATCGCCAACACAGCCCATTCCGTCGTCGAACCATCGCCCAATACAAGGCGATTGGCGGGTTCGCTCGTGGTGCTCTATGCCGTGATCACCATGATCCCATTGGTCTGGATCGTTCTCACCTCGTTCAAGTCGCCGGACGATGCGATCTCCTATCCGCCAAAAATCGTCTTCACGCCGTCGCTCGAAGGCTTCTGCAATCTCTTCACCACGCGCTCGCGCCAGACGCAGGATTTCATCCGCACGCTTGGACCACCTCAGGGAATCTGCGATGAACTTGCGCGCAGTCGCAATATGGTTGTCGCCGGGCCGTCGAACTATGTACCGCGTTTCATCAATTCGCTGATCATTGCCTTCGGCTCGACAGTGCTCGCGGTCGCTCTCGGCACGCTGTCGGCGTACGGTTTCTCGCGATTCCGGGTGCCCCTGAAGGACGATCTGCTGTTCTTCATCCTGTCGACGCGGATGATGCCGCCGATCGCGGTCGCGATTCCGATCTATCTGATGTACCGCACCATCGGGTTGTCGGATACGAGGCTCGGCATGATCCTGCTCTACACCTCCGTCAACGTCTCGCTCGCCGTCTGGCTCCTGAAGGGCTTCATCGACGAGATCCCGCGCGAGTACGAGGAAGCGGCCATGATCGACGGCTATACGCGCTTTCAGGCCTTCGTGAAGGTGGTGTTGCCACAGGCAACCACCGGCATAGCGGCAACAGCGATCTTCTGTCTGATCTTCGCCTGGAACGAATATGCTTTCGCGGTGCTCCTAACCTCCGGCAATGCGCAGACGGCGCCACCGTTCATTCCGATCATCATCGGTGAGGGCGGGCAGGACTGGCCCGCGGTCGCCGCCGGCACGACGCTGTTTCTGGTGCCGATCGTCGTGTTCACAGTGCTTCTTCGCAAGCATTTGCTGCGCGGCATTACCTTTGGAGCCGTTCGCAAATGAGTAGCGATGCAACCACTTCCACGCCGCGGCGCGGCTTCGCGGACCGAACTCTGCGACGCGGTCCGCTGGAAGCCATCGCGACGACGATCATCGCCGCAGGTGTCGTCATGCTGATGCAGCCGTTCTTTCTGACGCTGTTTTCCTGGTCGTTCGCGACCACGCTGTTCGGCACGGTGATGTTCACCATCGTCTCGAAAGTCAGGGAGTAAGGTCGATGGCGCAGATCAAGGTCGAAGCGCTCGACAAATCCTTCGGGGATTTTCACGCCGTCAAGGCTGCCAGCTTCACGGTGGAGGACGGCGAGTTCCTCTGTCTGCTGGGTCCGTCCGGCTGCGGCAAGACGACGACGCTGCGAATGATCGCAGGGCTGGAACTGCCGACGGCCGGCACGATTTCCCTCGATGGCGAAGAGGTGACGATGAACCGCGCATCGGCGCGCGACATCGCATTCGTGTTCCAGCTGTTTGCGCTCTATCCGCACATGAACGTGCGGCGAAACATCGGTTTCCCCCTGAAATGCGAGGGCATCGGCGCGGCGGAAACCGACCGGCGGGTCGTTGAGGCCGCGCGCATTCTGCGTATCTCCCATCTGCTCGACCAGTCGGTATCGGGCCTTGCCGGCGGCGACCGGCAGCGTGTCGCACTCGGTCGGGCCATCGTGCGCAAACCGAAATGCTTCCTGATGGACGAGCCACTCGGTGCACTCGACACCGAAATGCGCGAGGCGATAATTCGCGAGTTGCGGGCGCTGCACGACCGGCTCGGTGCGACGACGGTCTACGTCACGCATGACCAGCTCGAAGCCATGGCAATGGCCGACACCATCGCCGTGATGAACAATGGCGTCGTCGACCAAGTCGCGAGCCCGCGCGACATTTACGACCGGCCGGCTTCGCTGTTTGTCGCCGACTTCATCGGTTCGCCGCCCATGAACTTTCTGCCTTTCCGCGACAGCGTGGCAACGGGCGCACAGGCGATCCGGCTCGGCGATGGTGAAATTTCCGTTCCCGCCGCACGCGAGGCGCTGCCGGAAAGCGATCTCGTGCTCGGTGTCAGGCCCGAGCATGTGCGCTTCACCGATCGCGGCATGGTGCGGGGCGAGGTCTATGGTGCGGAGTATCTCGGCACCACGCAGATCGTGACGGTGACCACCCGCTACGGCGCGCTCAAGGCCCGCGCGCCCGCCAGTGTGAGCTTTCGGACCGGAGAGACTGTCGGGCTCGATTTCCGGCCCGATACGCTGTCGATCTTCGACAAGGCGTCGGGCCGGGCGATCCGCACCGCGTTGCATGAGGGAGGCGCGCATGGCTGAGGTCGAGATCAGGGCCGTCTCCAAGGCATTCAAGAAGACGCAGGCCGTCGTCGACCTGTCGCTGACCGTGGGGAACGGCGAATTCGTCGCGCTGCTCGGGCCGACGGGTGCCGGCAAGACGACGACATTGCGCCTGATCGCCGGACTGGAGATGCCGGACCGTGGTTCGATCCGGATCGGCGGCCGCGACGTGACCGGCGATGCGCCGGCCGACCGCGACGTCGCTTTCGTGTTCCAGCAATACTCGCTGTATCCGCATCTGAGCGTATTCGAGAACATGGCATTTGCGTTGCGCGCGCCGATCCGCCGGGTGCCGGAGGCCGATATCCGGGCCAAGGTCGAGGAGGTTGCCCGTCTGCTCCACATCGAAACCAAGCTCCAGAACAAGGCGACGCAGTTATCGGGCGGGCAGATGCAGCGCGTTGCGATCGGCCGGGCGCTCGTGCGCTCACCCGCTATCTATCTGATGGACGAACCGCTCTCCTCACTGGACGCCAAGCTGCGCGGCGAAATGCGTCTTGAGCTCAAGCGTATCCAGACCGATCTCGGCGCGACCATCCTCTATGTCACCCACGATCAGACCGAGGCGATGACCATGGCCTCTCGCATCGGCGTGATCGAGGGCGGGCGGCTGCTGCAGATCGGTACGCCGCGCGAGATCTACGAGAACCCGGTCAACGCCCATGTTGCCGCGCGGCTTGGGCAGCCGGCGATCAACCTGTTGCCGGCCGCTCTGTTTGCCGGCGCGCCGGCCGCGGCCAGAACCATCGGTGCACGTACCGAGCACCTGACGATCGCCCGCGGCGGCGGCGACGTGTCGGCGACCGTCACCCGCATCGAGCATCTCGGGGACCAGAGCCACCTCCACCTCGATCTCGGCGGCCAGCCCGTCGTGACGTTGTCCGACCCCGAAGCCAGGCTTGGCGCCGGGGATGTCGTTTGGCTTCGCCTCAACAAGCCGCTGTTCTTCGAATTCGGCTGGCGGGAGGGTCGCGGCATAAGTCTCGATCGGATAGCCAGGGAAAAGCTGGTGCGGGCGCTTGCAGCGTCGATGATCGAACACGCCGAAGAATTGACCAGCCTGGACCAGGCGATTGGCGACGGCGACCACGGACTGAACATGAAGCGTGGGTTCGAGGCTGTACTGGCGACCCTGCCGGCCCTTGCAGATAAATCGACGCCTGAGATGCTCAAGGCGATCGGCATGACGCTCGTGATGAAGGTCGGTGGCGCCTCCGGACCGCTCGTCGGCACCTTCTTCATGGAGCTCGGCAAGGCGCTTCCGGAAGACCCCTCGCGCGCCGATCGTCGCCGCTACCGACAAGGCGATCGACGCGGTCAAGTCGCGTGGGCGCTCGGAAGCGGGACAGAAAACCCTGCTCGATGTTCTGGTGCCGGTGCAAGCCGTATTTGCCGGCGGCGGTGATGCAGGGCAATTGCGGCCGAGGCGGCGCAGGCTGCCGATCGCACGACGCCCATGCTTGCGACCCGCGGCAGGGCATCCTTTCTCGGCGAAAGATCCATCGGTCATATGGACCCGGGCTCGCGCTCGGTGTCCCTGTTGATCAGTGCAGCAATTGCGGCACTGGAATTCGAGGCAACTCCATGAGCAATTCAAGTACCGGCAATGTCGGCGTCGTCATCGTTTCGCATTCCTCCAAGATCGCGGAGGGCGCGGCCGACATGGTGCGCCAGATGGTCGGCAATGCCGTGCCGCTGGCCTGGACGGGCGGCGATACCGATGGAGGGCTCGGCACCAATGTCGCCGGAATCATCGAAGCGATCGAGGCGGCCTGGTCGCCGGCCGGCGTGGCGGTCCTGGTCGATCTTGGCGGCGCGGAAACCAATTCAGAGATGGCAGTCGAGATGATGCCTGAAGATCGGCGCACGAGAATCGTGGTCTGCAATGCCCCCGTGGTTGAGGGCGCCGTGCTCGCAGCGACCGAATCCTCGGGCGGTTCGTCGCTTGCTGCCGTCAAACGTAGCGCGGAGGAATTCTATGCATGATGTCAACGCCAGCCGGGCGGCTAACGCCTTTGTGCCGCTGACGGCCTCGGCGCTTCTCGTCAATCCGGTCGGTCTTCACGCGCGGCCATCGGTCGACCTCACGCAACTCGCGAAGGGCTTTGTCGCGAAGATCGAACTCGCGCTTGCGGCGGACGGCCCCTGGACGGACGCGAAGAGCCCCGTCAAGGTGATGCGCATGAAAGCGCCGCAGGGAGCGACGGTGCATTTCCGCATCAAAGGTCCCGACGGCGAGGCGGCGCTCGCCGCCATGCTGGCGCTGGTACATGACGGTTTTGGCGAGGTCTGACGCGGTGACCGAGATCCATCTCACCGGACGTGCCGCTTCGCCGGGTCTCGCTGTCGGACCGGTCACCATGCTGACTGCGGCAGTGGTCAGGCGAACGGCGAGCGAAGATCCCGCGCAGGAGGCGGCGGCACTGCGGGCGGCGATTGAAGGCGCGAGGGCAGAGATCGCCAAGCAGATCAAGACGATTCAGGGCGATGTGGCCGACATTCTCGAATTCCAGGTCGCCATGCTTGAAGATGATGCGCTGGCGGATCCGGCATACGAAGTCATCTCGGCGGGGATCGCTGCCGACCATGCCTGGCGCATGGCACTGGACGTAGAGATAGAGGGCTATCGCGATGCTGAAGATGAATATTTCCGTGCCCGTGCCGCGGATATCGTCGACATCCGCGACCGCGTGCTCGCGCATCTGAGCGGTATGGACACGGTCGCCAGGATCACCGGTGGTTCGATCGTTGCGGCTGACGACATCACGCCTTCCACCTTTCTTGCCGCCGACTGGTCGCACGGCGGCGCCATCGCGCTGGCCGGAGGATCACCTTCCTCGCATGTTGCGATGTTGGCACGGGCGCGCGGGGCGCCCATGGTCGTCGGGCTCGGTCCGCTGTCGTGGAAGGGGCAGCCACCAGCGTTGGCACTGGTCGATGGCGACGCAGGGAGCGTGATCTTCGATCCCGAGCCTGAGACGCGTCGCTTGTTCGAGCAGCGCATGGCCGCTGCAAACGCTGCGCTGGCCGCCGCCGAGGCCGCCAGCCTTGCGCCTGCCTATACGGCCGACGGCCGGCGGATCGCGGTTCTGCTCAACATCGCCGCCCCTGAAGACCTTGCAGGCCTTGATCCCGCGATCTGCGACGGCATCGGTCTTGTGCGTACCGAATTTCTGTTCGAGGCTTCTCATGGCCTGCCGGACGAGGACACGCAATACTCAGTTTATCGGCGCATCCTCGATTGGGCCCGGGCAGGCCGGTGACGATCCGCACCCTCGATGCCGGCGGCGACAAGCCAATCAAGGGTCTGACGATCGATGGTGAGAGCAATCCGTTCCTCGGCCTTCGCGGCATCCGCCTATCGCTGGCGCGGCCGGAAGTATTTCGGGTGCGACTGCCGGGGCGCTGTCGCGTGCAGCTGTGCACGGGGTATTGAAAGTGATGCTGCCGATGATCGCCGTTGCCCACCGAACTCGATCGTGTGGCTGTCATTCTTGACGCTGAGTTCGAGGCACTTAGGGCAGGAGGGATCGCTTGCGCCCGTCCGCCGCTCGGTATCATGGTCGAGGTTCCGGCAGCGGCGCTGCGTGCCGAGGATTTCGACGCCGCGTTCTACTCCATCGGATCGAACGACCTGACCCAGTATACGATGGCGGCGGCGCGGGATATCGGCGCGGTTGCCGATCTGAACGATGCAGGCCATCCGGCGGTGCTGGCGCTGATCGCCCGGACCGCCGAGGCTGCGCGCAAGCGCGGTGTTGAGGTTTCGCTCTGCGGCGACGCTGCCGCCGCACGCGCCTGACGACGGCACTGCTCGGGACCGGCCTGACGACCCTCTCAGTGGCACCGCTTGCCGTTGCACGGCTCAAGGCGGCGATCGCAAGGGTTGCTTCATGACGGAAGATACAGGCGAAGAGACCCGCGGGCCTGGCGACAGCAATGTCGCCGACTACAAGGTCATCCTGCGACGGGTACTCGACAACCGGCCGTCGGGGACAAGGCTCAAGCTTGCGGCGGCGCTGGGCGAGAATCGCTCCTTCGTGTCCCGGGATCACAAATCCGGCCTATTTGGTGCCGATCCCTGCCAAGCACGTCGCGATCATCTTCGAAGTCTGCCATCTGTCCGGCGTCGAGCGCGCGGCCTTCCTGGAAGCCTACGGACGTGCGCATCCAGGCCGGCTGCGCGCATCCCATCGCGAAGCGCGCACGCGTACCATCGCGGTGACAGTGCCCGACCTCGGCGACGACGAGAAAATCGTGCGCTCGAACAACTCGTCTTCGATTTGGCGGCGCCATTGCGCGTTACGCCGAGAGCGTCGGCTGATGGATTGATCTGGCCGCAAAATGAACCACGGGAGGGCGTTTATGAAAAAGCTGATCAACGGCGCCGATACGGTACTCGAGGAAAGTCTCGACGGCTTTGCGGCCGCGCACGCGGATATCCTGCTGCTTGGGCCTGAGCGCAAATTCGTGCGCGCCGCAACTTGAAATCGGGCAAGGTCGCTCTGATTTCGGGCGGCGGTTCGGGGCATGAGCCATTGCATGCGGGCTTTGTCGGCAGCGGTATGCTCGATGCCGCCTGCCCCGGCCAGGTCTTCACCTCGCCGACACCGGACCAGATGATGGAAGCTGCGGAGGCCGTCGATACCGGTGCAGGCGTTCTTTTCGTCGTCAAGAACTACGAAGGCGATGTGATGAACTTCACCATGGCCGCCGAGATGGCCGGGCGGGAAGTGGCGAGCGTGGTGACGAACGACGACGTCGCGGTCGAGCAATCGACCTACACGACCGGTCGCCGCGGTGTCGCGGGTACGCTGATCGTGGAAAAGTTGGTCGGTGCCGCGGCCGAGAATGGAATGCCGTTGGCCGCTCTCAAGGTGCTCGGCGATGAAATCAACCGGCGCACCCGTTCGATCAGCATGGCGCTGTCGCCGTGCACCGTGCCGGCGGCGGGGCAG